>NZ_CP015381.1:150000-1355000 GCF_001854245.1 Desulfococcus multivorans
CCCTCTTCCTGGGCCAGGGCTTTGATGGACTCCTCCATGTAAGGCTCTCCCTCCTCCACGACCAGGACGCGTTCGCAGTCTTTGAGAAAGCCTTTGACCAGGTTTCCGGGCATTGGATGGGAGAAGCCCAGGCGCAGGATTCGGGTCCTGTTCTTGATGTTCAGGGCTGCTACGGCGTCTACGGCATAATTGTAGCTGACGCCGTTGCAGACGATGCCCCAGGATCCGTCGCCTTCGATCGTGTTGATTGCTGATGTGTCGGCGATCTTGCGTGCCTGTTCCCACCTATCCAGCAGGCGTACATGGAGTTTTCTGGAGACAGCCGGCACGCAAACATATCGAAGAGGATCCTTGGTGAAGTCCCCATTGGGGACACGGGGTTTCAGAGGGCCCAGGGTGACGACGCCGTTGGAATGGTTGACCCGGGTGGTTGTCCGGAAAATCACGGGTTCGCCCAGGGTTTCCGACAAGTCGAATGCATAAGGGACCATCTCCTTGGCCTCCTCGACGGATGAGGGTTCCACCATTGGAAGTCCGGAGAGTTTGGCGTAGTAACGGGTGTCCTGTTCGTTCTGGCTCGAAAACATGAATGGATCGTCAGCGACCACGATGACCATGCCGGCCTTTACACCAATATAGGCGAGGGTCATCAGCACATCCGATGCGACGTTCAGGCCGACGTGCTTCATCATGCACATGGCGCGGACGTTTGCGTTGGCCGCTGCCGCCGCGACCTCGAGAGCGACCTTCTCGTTGGTGCTGTATTCGAAATAGAGATCGGTCTCCTGGGATATCTGGAAAAGATTGGCGGAAATTTCCGAAGAGGGCGTGCCCGGATAGGTGCTGGCAAAAGCCAGTCCGGCTTCGACGGCTCCTCTGGCGATGGCGTCGTTGCCCAGGAGAAGCATTTTCCGGCCGGGTTCATCGGTTAATAATCTGTGCATCTTCACTTTCCTTCAAAATTAATGGATTGGTGTTGCCTTGCCATTCACCTGAATGACCACCCAGCGCATTTTTCGGCAAACACGCGCGATGGGCTTGATTTTTTTTGCAAAGCCGCAAAAAGCGGCAATTTGTAATTCTTATCTCAGCATACTTGAGGTGTAAAGATCTTTTTCAGCCGAACAGGTTGTTGAAAACACTTTACAAAGCTGAATTCATGATTTATAGAATCGGTTTGATACAATACTTGGATTGCTGATAACGGTGAACATAGCCCGATACGAGGATACAAAGTGGACCCTCGCAGGATACTTGTAATCGCCACCCGGAATCAAGGCAAAACAGCAGAAATTCGCGATATTTTGCGGGATTTCCCGGTGGAAATCAAAAATTTGGATGATTTTGGTCCGATCCCCGAAATCGAAGAAGACGGTGAAACCTTCGACGATAATGCCTACAAAAAGGCGAGTTTCACTGCCAGGGTATTGGGCTTTCCGGCCCTTGCGGATGATTCGGGCCTCGTAGTGGCGGCTCTGGACGGCAGACCGGGTATCCATTCCGCCCGATACGGAGGGGCGGGCATCACCGACAGGGAACGATGCGAAAAGCTGCTGGCGGAACTCGAGGGCGCGGCAAATCGAAAAGCGGCGTTTGAATGCGTTATTTCCATCGCGGTGCCGTCCGGACCGGCGCTGACTTACGAGGGGCGTTGCGAAGGGGAGATCGCCCGGTCCCCTGACGGCGTCAATGGATTCGGATATGACCCGGTGTTCTATTATCCGCCCATGGGCAAAACCTTCGCCCGGCTGACCCGAGAGGAAAAGAACCGTGTCAGTCACCGGGGAAAAGCCTTGATGGAGGTCCGTGAAGAATTCGACAAGATATTGAAATGGATCGATATCCATATGCCGGCTCCCGAAAGGGTCGGTTGTCGGGCCGATACTTCGTCGACCCGGTAAAAGATGTATTCGTAAAAAATCGATGCCCATGCGGTCCCGAAAAAGGTTCGAGATCAAGGCTTCTGAGTTCCGAAAAACAGGGTGGTCTAACGGTGTGGCGTCCAGACGGTGGATGCGCGCGAAGCAACCATCGGGTTTTTACGGAGCCGTCAATAAATGACGATACGATAACGATTTGACCAGTGAAGGCGGGGAGAGATGGCGTACAGAAAACAGCTTGACGACATGTTACGTAATCATGGTGATTTAAGACGAAATCCGGACCGAAGAGCGGCCATACGGGATGCCGTTGCGCGAAGGGAAGCCTTTGTCGCGGCGAACGGCTGCCTGGCCACCTGGACCCCTGCCGATTCCACGGGTCGTGCACCCATGGACACCATGATTGTTCGTCGTCCCGACACGGACGGAAATATCGATTGGGATTCTCCCAACAATCTGCCCATCGACGCCGAGACCTTCGACATGCTCTGGAAGGACGCCCTGACCGTTCTCGGACGGAAAAAGACGCTTTACATCACCGACCGGGTCGTGGGCGCCGACGCGTCCTATGCCCTTCCCGTACAGACGATCACCGATCGCTCCCTTACCGCGCTGTTCACGCTGAACATGTTCCGCGCGGTTCCCGCCGATATTCAAAACAGCATTTTCGCCGAAAAAGGGTTTACCCTCGTGGTTCTGCCCTACGACAAGATCGACGGCTCCCGCTATGAGGGACGGTTGAGAAAACTCAAGAACGGCCGGGTTTCCCATATGGCCATCATCATGGACTTTTCGAAGCGATTGGGCCTGGTTTATGGATCCGCTTACGGCGGCAGTGTGAAAAAATTGATTTTCACAGTGATGAACTATTACCTGCCCCTGGAGAATATCCTGCCCATCCACTGCTCTGCCAATGAAAATGCGCATGGTGATCTGAGTCTGTTTCTGGGGCTTTCGGGGACCGGTAAAACAACCCTCTCGGCCGCTCCCGGCCGTGCGCTTCTGGGGGATGACGAGCACGGGTGGAGCGAGAACGGAATCGCCAATTTCGAGAACGGATGCTACGCCAAGCTCATCGATCTCAATCCCGAAAAAGAACCGGAAATCTTTCAGGCCGTGTTCCATGAGGACGACTACCTCAACCACGGCGCCATCGTGGAAAACGCCATGATGTACCCGAACGGCTGCTTCGATCTGTGCGATGACCGCCTGACGCCCAATAGCCGGGCCTCCTATCCCCTTCGTTTTCTGAGCAACATCAAGCCTTCGTCCACCGGGAATCACCCAAGCAATATCATTTTTCTTACCGCCGACGCCAACGGCGTCATTCCACCGGTGTCCCGACTGAATTCCGCTCAGGCCATGCTCTGGTTCCTGATGGGATATACGAGCAAACTGGCTGGAACCGAAACCGGCATCGTCGATCCGGTATCCACCTTCTCCCGCTTCTTCGGCCAGCCGTTCATGCCGTGTCTTCCCCATATCTACTCCGATCTGCTCGGTTTGAAAATGCGGGAACATCGCACGAATGTCTACCTCATCAACACCGGATGGAGCGGTGGCCCGTACGGCATAGGCCAACGAATGGACATCACCATGACCCGCGCCATGGTGAACGCCGCACTTGACGGAAAGCTCCAGGACGTGGAATACCGCGAAGACGCTCTTTTTCATCTGGAGGTCCCCCTTTCCTGTCCCGACGTTCCAGCGGAGATTTTGACGCCGGAGCACACCTGGGCGGACAAGGCTGATTACCACAAGCGCGCATTGAAGCTTTCCTGGGAATTCAGTGATTATTTCAACAAGGCGTACGGCAACAAAAACATCGATCCGGATGTCCGAAAGGAGTGCCCCGGAAAGTAATATTCAGCCGATCTCAGAGCGTGCCAGGGAAACCGGGGGGAGTTTCACCCGGTTTCTTTGTTGGGCGACTGCGCGCCGTGCGTGATGGAACGAACCGACAGGGATGGGCACCGGGTAAAGCGATTTGAACGCTCCGATAGTCAAGATGGTTTTCAGCCCCCGCATGCTGGTGGCCTTTCTGATGGGATTTTCCTGCGGGATGCCCCTGCTGTTGACGATCACCGTACTGCAGGCATGGATGAAGGAAGAGGGGGTCGATCTGTCCGTGATCGGACTGATGGCGCTGGTCGGCCTTCCTTACACGGTCAAATTTTTATGGGCGCCTTTCCTGGACCGCTACAGTCTGCCTTTTCTGGGGCGCCGACGGGGATGGCTTCTGGTGGCCCAGGCAGCCTTGGCCCTGGCGCTGGTGGTATTGGGCCTGACCCGACCGGCGACGC
This sequence comes from Desulfococcus multivorans, assembly GCF_001854245.1. GTDB lineage: Bacteria > Desulfobacterota > Desulfobacteria > Desulfobacterales > Desulfococcaceae > Desulfococcus > Desulfococcus multivorans. Next base: position 154,184 of record NZ_CP015381.1, read on the forward strand.
ATCCCTGGCTGGTGGCTTTCGCGGCATTCTGGGTGACCTTTTTCAGCGCCACCCAGGACATTGTCGTCGATGCCTATCGCCGTGAGGACCTGTCGGACAACGAACTGGGACTGGGCTCCTCCCTTTATATCAACGGCTACCGGGTCGGCATGCTGCTGGCCTCGGGTGGTGGGCTGATCATGGCCGACTACATGTCGTTCTCCATGGTGTACTGCATCATGGCCCTCTGCATGGCCCCCGGCATTTTGACCACCTTGCTGGCTCGAGAGCCGGAGGTTGTCGATATCCCCCCCAAAAGTCTCAGGTCCGCCGTAGTGGATCCCTTGATCGAGTATTTCAGCAGGGAGAACGCCGTCTGGATACTGGCTTTTGTCCTCTTTTACAAAATAGGGGACACTATGGCTCTGGCAATGACCACGCCGTTTTATCTGGATGTGGGGTTCACCAAAACGGAAATCGGCACCGTAGTGAAACTCTTCGGTTTCTGGGCTACCATCGGCGGTAGTCTCGTGGGGGGCATCATTATGCTCCGTTTGGGCATCAACCGCTCTCTCTGGATCTTTGGCATTTTTCAAATGGTTTCCATTTTGGGATTTGCGGCGCTTGCCCGGGTCGGCTACAGTTTGCCGGCTCTGTCGGGGGTCATCGTTTTCGAGAACCTGAGCGGTGGTATGGGGACGGCCGCCTATGCCGCTTTTATGGCGAGCATCACCAATAAAAAATTTACGGCCACCCAGTACGCCCTGCTCAGCAGTCTTATGGGAATTCCCAGGGTCATGGCCGCGGCGCCCACCGGATTTCTCGCCGCACGCCTGGGATGGGAGGGATTTTTCATATTCTGCACCGTCATGGCCGTCCCGGGAATGTTGCTGCTGCTCAAATTTGCACCTTATCGGGCGGAGCGTTGATACCCGCGGCCCGCATTGACAAGTTTGATTCCGTGCGTACCATTGATCTATGCGAAATGAAGTGATCCATGAATGAAATCAAAGAGATCATCACCCCGGCAACCCGCCTTCGCGAGCTGGCGCAGCGGCGTACCGAAATTCTTTCCATGCCCCCGGAGAACGCCCGCAACGCCATCTTGGAGAGTCCTCAGCCTGCTGCCCTGGTGCATTCCATCCGTGAAGAGGATTTCTATTTCTTGATCCACGATATCGGCGTGGAAGACGCTCTGGAGTTGCTGGGCCTTGCGTCCGACCGGCAATGGGACTTCATCCTGGATATGGGCATGTGGGAAAAAGATCGGATTTCCATGCCCGATTGGACCCGATGGCTCAACCGCCTCATGAAGGCCGATCCCCATCGGTTGGTGAGATGGATTTCCGAAGAGCGCGCTGCGGATTTCGAATACTATCTCTACAGAAACATTCAGTTGGCCGTCCGCGAACACGATCAGGATCCGTCGGATTTCGGGGAGGGATTTCATACCTATGACGATACGTTGTATGTGAAGTTTGGGAAAACCCTATATGATCCGGAGAGAAAGCCCGACGCCATCGAGGAGAGGGATGCCTTTCTGGATGAATTCCTCTTCCGACTTGCTGCGGATGATCACATCCTTTATTATAATCTCCTGGTGGAATCCCAGGCTGTGATTCCCGCGGAATATGAAGAGGAGGCCTATCGTCTGCGCAATATCCGGATGGATGAAAAGGGGTTCAAGCCCTTTGAAGAGGCTGTCGGCATATACCAACCGCTTTCGACGGACAATTTTTTCAGGGGGCGGCAAAAGCGTTATCCGGTCAGATCTCTTTCGGGGGAGGGCGATGCACCGTTTTATCCTTTCAATATAATGGCCCCGGACAGTCTTTTTGCCCGCGGTCTGGAATTTCTGGGCGACTGGCAATGGCATGCAAGCCTTCGAAATGAGTTCGCCGGGCTCTGCAACCGAATTGTTTCGGCCGATCGGCAGCCGGTTGAAGAGCGCGAAGCGCTTCGGTCCGTCGTTAAAAAGGTTTGCGGATATGTCAGTATCGGAATTGCCGCGCTGACGGACCGGAACGACCCCTCCCCGGGCCGGGCCGCGATGCTGATCCGACAATATCCTATGGAGGATATCTTCAGGGTCGGTTACGGCAAGGCTCTCGATCTCAAATGGCGGGCCGAACGGTGGCGAAAGGAGAGTTGGGCTGAAGAGCATGGGCTTCCCTTGAGCTTCTGGGGAGAGGCCTGGCTGGGGGTTATTGGAGGGCTTCTCATACGTCGACCGCTCTTTTTTGATAATTATCGAACGGGGGTTCTCTATCGGGAATTCCATACCATGGCGGATATCACGGCGACCCGGAAAGTGCTGGATCAGGTGATCGCCCTGGATGAACTTTTCGGGCTGATGGAGGGGGTTGCCTTCCGGTTTCCGCGCCGGATGCTGACCTGGCAGCAGCTATTGCTGACCCTGTGGGCCCGCTGGTCCACCGGATACGACGGCGATCGTCTCGCCATGCCCCTGTCGACCTTCATACCTTTCTACCGGGAGCTTTGGGAAGGCAGTCTGCCCTCGCGAAGAATCAGCGATGCTGCAAGGGAGCGGTTCTTGAAATGGCTCGCCCATGCCGCGCGCCTGGATGCCTATGTTCTGTCCAGCAAGTTCCGGGAGACTCTGGAGGCGCTGTTTGACGCTGTGGAAAATGAATACCAGGCGGTTTCGGAAGTGCATCTCGATCCCAGACATATCCATTTATTCATGTTGACTTGACAAGATGCCAAAATTGTTTTTAAACAAATGTTTTATACTCAACTTTCGACTTTCATAGGCCGGTGCCGGGAGGATACGGCCCGCGCCCCACGCGGTTTCGTTCAAGTGCCGCTAAAGCTTGCTCCGGGCGGCCCGGAAACTCGCTGCGCTCAAACAGTCCGGGCCGCTGATCCGCCGCGGCGCTTAAGCGGCACTAAAACTCACCGCTGAAGGGGCGCGGGCCGTATCCTCCCGGCACCGCTTTCCGGTTACCATCATGAAAGTCGAAAGTCGAAAGTTGAATTTTATATATGTACGAAGGAAACGAGGGAGAAACGAATGCCGATTTATGAATTTAAATGTTTGGAGTGCAACGAGTATTTTGAAATCCTGGTCACCCGCACCGACGAAGCGGTAGACATGGCCTGTCCAAAGTGCCGGGCCCAGAATTTTGAGCGGGTCATGAGCACGACCAACTACGCCATGGCCGCCGGCGGGGCGTCTGCCGGTGTCAAGGCCCAGACCCGTCAATGCTCGAGCGGATCCTGCACCACCTACGAAGTTCCCGGAATGACGCGCTGAGCCTCCGGGGGCACGAGAAATCCGGATTCAATCGGAAACGGCAATCTGAACCGATATGACATCACCGGTACCTGTTTATATTGAAACCTTCAGGAGAGGGGATCTCGACGAGCGAGTCGAAACGGCCCGACGCCGAATGGCGTGCTGTACCCTTTGCCCGAGAACCTGCCGGGTAGACCGCCTTGCCGGAGATACCGGCATCTGTAAAACCGGGCCCAGAGCCTGGGTGTCGAGCTGCGGACCCCATTTTGGGGAAGAGAGGCCCCTGACGGGAACGGGCGGATCCGGAACGATTTTTTTCACCCATTGCAATCTACTCTGCCTTTTCTGCCAGAATTTCGACATCAGCCACGGGAATGCGGGAGATCCGACCGGGACTGAAGCGCTTGCCCGTATGATGCTGTCCCTGCAGGAGGCCGGATGTCATAACATCAACCTGGTGACGCCGTCTCATGTCGTTCCCCAGATTCTGGCGGCACTGAAGCCGGCGATCGAAGGCGGCCTCTCTCTGCCCCTGATTTACAACAGCAGCGGTTACGACAGCGTGGAGACCCTGAAGCTGCTTGACGGTGTTGTCGACATCTATATGCCCGATTTTAAATTCTGGTCTCCCGACCTTGCCCGACGGGCGTGCCGTGCCCCCGATTATCCGGATGTCGCCCGGAAAGCGCTGATTGAAATGCACCGTCAGGTCGGGGATCTCGTCATCGACGAAGGCGGTATCGCTCGTCGCGGCCTTCTGGTGCGCCATCTGGTGCTTCCCGGAGGGCTTGCCGATACCGACAAGGTCATGGGGTTCATTGCCGATCGTATCTCTCCGAACACCTATGTCAATATCATGCCCCAGTACCGACCCTGCGGTCGGGCCGCCGAAGTCGAAGGGCTTGGACGCTTTCCGTCCCGAAGCGATTTCATCGACGCGCTGAAAGCCGCTCGGGCTGCCGGCATTACCCGGCTTGACGAACCCCGTCGCGTTTTTCTGGTGGCATGACACAATGGGAAATATTTATGCCGTCGGCGATATTCACGGTTGTCTTGACAAGCTCGAGCAATTGTTCGCGAAAATCGACCCCGATCCAATGCGGGATCAGCTGATTTTCCTGGGCGACTACATCGATCGGGGGCCGTCGTCCTATGAGGTGGTGGCGTATTTGATCTCGCTCAAAAAGCGGATGCCCGACACCGTTTTTCTGAAGGGAAACCACGAAGAGATGTTTCTTCAATACCTTTCCGGGATCGAGCGCCACCTGTTTCTCACAAACGGCGGCAAGGCGACGCTGGACAGCTATATGAAAAACAAGGCCTGCGCAGACGAAAGTCTCATCCCGCCGGATCATCTCCAATTTTTTTCGGCACTCGGTCTTTATTATCAGACCGGGGACTATATCTTCGTCCATGCGGGGTTGAGGGAAGGGGTCCCTCTGGAATCGCAGAAGTCCGAAGATTTGCTCTGGATACGCGATGCTTTCATTGCTTCCGATTATGATTTCGGCAAGCGGGTTGTTTTCGGCCACACGCCGTTCAGCATTCCACTGGTTCAGCCCAACAAAATCGGCGTCGACACGGGGGCCGTGTACGGCAACCGCCTGACCTGTGTCAAATTGCCGGAAATCGTATTTTTTCATGTCTGATGTGGCTGGGATCTGATATGGATGCCCTTTCGGCTTCAGATCAGGCGTTTTGGAAGACCTTGTTTTGTGCATGAAGGAGGAAAAATGATGATGAAGAGGTTTACGCCGACAATTGTCATTCTGTTGATGTTCATGAGCGGTACGGCCCTGGCCGAACGGATGACGGTCAATGTTTCCATGGCGAATGTCCGCTCCGGCCCCGGCAACGAACACGGAATCCTGTGGAAGCTTGAAAAATATCATCCCGTCGAAATCCTCAAAAAGCAGGATGTCTGGTATTATTTCGAGGATTTCGAAAACGACAAAGGATGGATTCACAAAAGTCTCCTTACCGGCGAACCTTCGGTCATTGTCGTAAAGGATCGCTGCAACATCCGCTCCGGCCCCGGCACCCAATACGAAATCGTTTTCACCGTTGAAAAAGGCGTGCCGTTCAAAGTGCTCAAGAAAGAGGGCGAATGGATAAGCATTGTTCATGCGGACGGTGACAAAGGATGGGTCCACAAGAATCTGGTCTGGTGACATATGCCGGACTTTCCTTCATTCAGAGAAAAGGACAATATGTTTCGAGCCAATTCGGACTGCGGTGTGGTTGTGGGTATTGGATCCGCGCTGGTGGATATTCTGGTGCATGAAGCGGAGGATTTTGTCGAAAAGGCGGGAGCTGTAAAAGGCGGCATGGCCTATGTGGATAACCGCGTCATCGATGACATCCTCATGCGGGTATCGAAAGCGCCCTTTTTCGTTTCCGGGGGATCGGCCTGCAATACGGTGATCGGCGTCGGGCGACTCGGAGGCCGGGCCCGCTTTGTGGGAAAGAGCGGGAATGGAAATCTGGCCGGTCTTTTTGAGTCGGACCTCAAAAACAACAATGTTGAGCCCCTTCTTTTCAAATCGACCGCTCTCACCGGGAGGGTACTTTCCATCATCACGCCGGATGCCCAACGGTCCATGCTGACCTATCTGGGGGCATCGGCCGAGGCCGCTCCTTCGGATATCACGACGGCATGCTTCAACGACGCGGCGGTCGTCCACGTCGAAGGGTACCTGCTGTTCAACAAAGCGCTCATCCTGTCGGCCCTGGACACAGCGAAACAGGTGGGCGCACGAATATCCCTGGATCTGGCCAGCTTTACCGTCGTCAGGGAATCGAAGGCTTTTTTGGCGGATATCGTGAAACAGTATGTCGATATTCTGATTGCCAACGAAGATGAAGCTCAGGCGTTTACGGGTTACACGGATGAAAAGGACGCGGTCAAATCCCTGGCCCAGAACTGTGATATTGCCGTTTTGAAACTGGGGGAACGGGGCAGTCTGATCGCTCATGACGGCGACATTCTGGAGATTGCTCCCAGGCTTGACGCGCCGGCGGTGGATACCACCGGAGCCGGCGACCTCTGGGCATCAGGGTTTCTGTATGGTCTGGTCAACGGGCTGCCTCTGGAGAAAAGCGGTGAACTGGGATCGCTGTGCGGCTACGAGGTTTGTCGGGTCATCGGCGCCAAAATTTCCGATGAAGGTTGGCAGAGAATAAAGGCCGCCATGGGGAGCGAATTTTCAGTTGACCTTTTTCCGACGGATATTTCCGGAAAAGGGATCTCGGATCCGCCTGAGGCGTTTTGTCACCCTTGAAAAGGGAACTCGACTTTCGACTTTCATAGGCCGGTGCCGGTCACCATCATGAAAGTCGAAAATTGAGATGGGAATACGTATTTCTTTTTTGAACGGATGCGAATGAGGAGGATGGATGGCAAAAAAGGCCAAGAATCGGAAGGAGCTGCTCAAAAAACCCGATGAATTTCTCACTTTTTCGGGAAAACTCCTGGCGACGATCATCAAATACAAGGTTTACGCCGTCAGCGGACTGATACTCCTCCTGGCTGTTGTCATGCTCATATCGGGCATCAATTACATGGGCAATCGGGCCGAAAACCAGGCGTTCGTTCTGCTGGAAAAAGGGATGGCGGATTACGACAGGATTCTTGCCGACGACGGGCCGGAAAAGGCCTATCAGGTCGCAAAAAATCAGTTTCAGCCGTTGTTCGAAGAATACGCCCAAAAGGATGCCGGCCGGTTGGCTCGTATCGTGTATGCCGGCATGGCCTACGACGCCGGTGATTTCGACACCGCCATCACACTTTACCAGGGAGCGCTCGATGATATCGGCGCCTATCCGGGATTGAAACCGTTTATCCTCGGCGGATTGGGACGGACATATCTTGCCCAAAAGGCGTATGCGTCGGCAGCTCGACAATTTGAAACCATTATCCAGGGGAGCGATCCCGTACTGAAAGAGGATGCATATCTGAATCTTGGGTTGATCTATGACCGGATGGGAAAAACGGAGAAGCGATCGGAGATTTTAAGTCGATTTATAGCGGAATATCCCGATTCGACCTTTGTCGGCATGGTAAAGGAAAAGCTGGCCAACAGCTGATTTCCGATGAAAAAGCCGTGGCCCGATTCCCGGAAGTCTTCGGGATCGGGCTATTTTTTTGTGCCGACGTCCAGGTTGTACTTCTTGATCTTTTGATTCAGACCGCTTTTTCCGATACCGAGCATTTTTGCCGCATGCGCCTGGACGTTGTTTGAGAGCATCAGCGCCCGGCTGATCAAGGCTTTCTCGATATCGGCCAGGGTTTCGGCCAGATTTGCGTTGGTGGGAATATCGTTGATTTTCAGGGTGCTGTAAGCATTGGTCTGGAAGCTTCTGGGCAGATCGGATACACGGATCGTGTCTCCCGGACAAAGGATCATCGCCCTTTCGATGACGTTTTCAAGCTCCCGGATATTGCCGGGCCAATGGTATTCATAAAAAAGGCGCTCCACCTCCTGGTCGATTCCCTTGATCGGGATATCCACATTTCTCTCGTCGGCGTACTTGTCGATAAAATGTTGAACCAGCAAGCGGATGTCTTCGGTCCGCTCCCTCAGGGGAGGGAGCGTCAAGTGAAGCACGTTCAGGCGGTAAAAAAGGTCCTCACGAAAATTCCCCTTGGCGACCTCTTGTTTAAGCTGTTTGTTGGTGGCGGCGATGATGCGGATATCCGCAACGATGGGCTTGATGCCGCCGACCCTTTCGAAGGACTTCTCCTGAAGCACCCGGAGCAGTTTGACCTGAAGGCTATGGGAGAGCTCGCCGATTTCGTCCAGGAAGATCGTTCCCCGGTCCGCGAGTTCGAACCTTCCCTTCTTCATCGACATGGCCCCGGTAAAAGCGCCTTTTTCATGCCCGAAAAGTTCGCTCTCCAGAAGGCTTTCAGAGAGTGCGGAACAATTGACGGGAATGAAGGGTTCGTTTCGCCGCGGGCTGTTGAAATGAATGGATTTCGCCACCAATTCCTTTCCCGTGCCGTTCTCTCCTTCAATCAAAACCGTGGCCGTGGCCGGCGCGATTTTTTCAATCGTCGCGAAGACGGCCTGCATCGACTTGCTTTTGCCGATAATGTTTCCAAAGCGATAGCGGGATTCGATGCTGTTCCTCAAATGCCTGTTTTCTTTGACGATCCGGAACATCTCAATGGCCTTGTTGACATAGATAATCAGGTTCTCGTTTTCAAAAGGCTTGAGAATGTAATTATAGGCCCCCTTCTGCATGGCTTCGACCGCTTTTTCAACAGTCCCGTAAGCGGTCATCATGATGACCGGCAGATCCGGATCCTTCTCCTTGATGCTTTCGAGCAGTTCAATGCCGTCCATCCCAGGCATCTTCATGTCCGTGATCACGAGGTCGATGTCCGCATTCTCCAATATGTTGACGGCGTCGTTGCCGCTGTTGGCGGTAAGGGTTTCAAAGCCCTCTTCTTCCAGGATTGCGCTCAGAATGAGGGTATAGTTTTTTTCGTCGTCGACGATCAGAATCGTTTCCATGTTACATAGCCCTGTTGACCGGCAGCTGGATAGTGACCTGGGCCCCATAGATCGGTCGGTTTTCGATGTGGATGCTCCCATTGTGGGCTTCGATGATATTTTTCACGATGCCGAGTCCAAGCCCTGTGCCGGTCTCCTTGGTGGTAAAGAAGGGATCCCAGATTTTTTCCAGGATCTCCTGAGGTATGCCCTTGCCCTTGTCTTTAAAGATGATGTTTACCGTTTCGCCGGCGGATTCGATATCGACATGAATTTCACCGCCGCCGGGCATGGCCTGCATGGAATTGATCAAGATGTTCAGAAAAACCTGATATATCATGCCTGAATCCGCCTGAATGGGCGGGATATCGCCATTGTATCGCTTTTTAATGATATAGCCCTGAGCCTCGAGCTCCGGGTCCAGAAAGGTGATGTTTTTCTCGAGAATCTCATCGACCCTGCAGGGGGCGAAATTGGGGGGATGGGGTTTTGCGTAATTGAGGAAGTCCGTGATGATGCTGTTGAGGCGATTGGCCTCTTCGACGATAACGTCGGGGATGGTGTTCATGGGGGCGGTTTTGTCCATTTTCTTCTTCAGCAATTCGGCGGAACTTCGAATGATGCCCAAAGGGTTTCTGATTTCATGGGAAATTCCCGCAACCATTTCACCAAGGGAAGACAGGCGTTCCGCACGACTCAGTTGTTCCTTCAGCCGTATTCTTTCGAGCGTGCGCTGCTGGATGATCCCTTCCCCCTTTTTGACGACGAAAATCAGGATCACGAGCAGAATCATCATCACCACGGCACAGGAGATGATGATACGGATCTGGAATCGGAAGATGGTTTTATAGTCCTCTGAAAGATCCTGAACGATTTCGACGACGCCGAGAATTTCGCCGGATATGGGGGTCAGAGGCCGGGCCTCCCGTAACGGCGCAAAGGTAATCACCTGGATCTTCTGGGGCATTCCCAACAGTTTTTCCCAGAAATTTCCTTCTTGAACCAGTTTGAAGGTGTATTGACCGTTCAGGGCCTTCAGGTATCCCTCTCCCCCCAGATCTTTTTTCCCTACCAGATCCGGATCAAAGCTGTAGGATATGATGTTCTTTTGGGTGTCATAAAGATTGACGAGATCCACCTTGAAGCTGTGAAAGGTGTTTCTGACGACTTTGTCCATCAGGTGAAACTGCTTTTTATCGCTGAGCTGGATTTTTCCGAAAAGGTAAAATACAGGCACCTGGAACTGCGTGTATATCTGATGGTTAAGATTTTCAATGAGTAGACGGGCATAATCCTGGCTTTTCTTGAACTGAAGCGTCCTTGCCCAGTGTATGTTCAGAAAGCAGAGAATCACCGTTCCCAGAAAGATGGCAATCAGACTCGTAAATGTAAAGTATTTTACAAGACGAAACGGTTTCGATTTTTCTTCAAAAGACCTTGGCGCCATCAATTGTCACATGTCCGTTGGAATCAATGTGTTCACAGGCCGTATCTTTCCGGTCACCATCATGAACGTCGAATGTTGAACTGTTGATTCATTGCGTTTTAACACCATGATGGTTGACCAGGGTGCCGGAAAATAGGATCCGGAGCAATTGTTTTGGATCGGGAATGTGTTTTTTATTGACATAGCCTTATAATAATTGTTATAAAATTTTATCGGAGAAAATCATTCGTCCGAATGACCGCGGCTCATTGGCGTCCGTCCCCTGGGCATCTCCCGAACCGATTTCCTCCCAGACCTGAAGCGCATATCGTTTCGGGGGATATTGGGGTTTACCGTTCAGTTGTTGACCGGGTTGACGGATGTCTGTCAACTGCCGAGCCATCGTCCGGAGAACAACCCTAATTGATATGCGTTGATATTTCAACAAGGATTTGTTTGTTTCAACAGCATCGACCGAAACGTGAATTCCCCTTGAGGGCTTCATTGAATGAATCACGAAATAACTTTTAGAATAGGGTAACAATGTGTCCGATGCTGTTCCTTTGACGACATGCTTCCTGCAACGGGCGGATATTGATTCACCCAAACGGCAACAGAGAGTTTGATTATGTTATTTGGGAAAAAGAAGAACATCATCGGCATCGATATCGGCTCCCGAACCATCAAGGTTGCAGAGGTCGAAGAAAATAAAAAGGGACGGACGATCAGAAAATTCGGCATGATCGATATCGCACCGGGTCTGATCGAGGAGGGCGCCGTCAAAAATCCGCAAGCTGTCGCCTATCTCATCCGTCAGTTGTTCAATTCTCAGAAAATCAAGGCAAACAACGTTGCCGTCTCCATTGGAGGGTATTCCACCATTGTCAAGAACATCAGTGTTCCGGTCATGGACGAAGCGCAGCTGCAGGAGATGATCCAATTCGAAGCCGAACAGTATATCCCTTTCGACATCAACGATGTCAATCTCGATTTTCAGATTATCGGAGAAAACGACATAAATCCCAATCAGATGAATGTTCTTCTGGTGGCGGCCAAAAAGGAGATGATAAACGATTACGTCAATCTGGTTCAGATGGCCGGCCTCAACCCCTGTATCATCGATGTCGATGCCTTCGCCCTCCAAAATATATATGAAATAAACTATGAAGATAATGGGGAAAATGTTGCGCTGATCGATATCGGGGCCAACAAGACAACACTCAATATCCTCAAGGAAAATTTCTCGGTTTTCATGAGAGACGTTTCCATGGGATGCCGGCAGATCAGTACTAAAATCATTCCTCTCGCCGACTGCACCCTGGAGGAGGCGGAAGGGATGTATCACAATGAAGAGACAGACAAGATTCCCGACAAGGAGATCATAGAGATCGTTTCATCGGTCGTCACCTCGTGGTGTACTGAAATCGGTCGCGCGCTCGATTTTTTTTATTCCACCTATCCCGGGGATCAGATCCCCAGGATCATTCTGAGCGGCGGTGGCGCAAAAATAAAGAAGTTCAGGGATCTTCTCGCCGCGGAAACCTCTTCCGAGGTTGAGATTATTCAACCTTTCAAGAAATTTTCCATCAGCGGCGATTTCGACCCTTCCTATCTTGAGCAGGTTGCCCCGCAGGCCGCCATCAGCCTTGGATTGGCCATCAGAAAGATTGACGACAAATGATACGGATTAATCTACTCCCATTCCGAAACGCACGGCAGAAGGAAGATATTAGAAAGCAAATGTCTGTTTTCCTGCTTTTGATTCTTTTCCTTCTCATCCCCCTCTTCTGGTACAACAGCCGATTGAGCGGGAAGATCGAGGCCCTGGACAGCCAGATTGACTATACCCGAAAGGATATCGTCAAGTACAAAAAAATTGCCATGGAATCTGAAGCTATCCAAAAGAAAATCGACGTATTGAAGACCAAACTCAAGATTATCGACAATCTTGAAAAAAGCCGGAAAACAGCTTTTCTCATTATGGATACGATGACGGATACGGTTGTCGAAAAGAAGATGTGGTTCAGTCGTCTCGAGGCCATGGAAAAGGAAGTCCTGCCGCCAACACCCCGAAATACCAAAAGAGGCAGACAAAAAAGCAAAAAAAATCAGGCAGAGGCTCCCGTCGTCGAGGTCAACAGTCCGGAAATCGATATCAAGATCGACGGCATCGCTCTTGACAACCAGACAGTGGCGGACTTCATGACACGGCTTGAGAATGCCGATATATTCACGGATATCCGGTTAATCAATCTCAGCCTGGAAAACTTCAAACAGGGAAAAGATCAGGAAGATATCAACCTGAGGAATTTTCAGGTCTACTGCAAAGGGATTCCCGAAAAAGCGGAGGCGAAGAAAGATCCGTCATGAACAGGATAAGCCCCCCATCAACGGCATTTTTAGACCCATATCTCGAAAAGATCGGCAGATTATCAAAATTCCAACGGATTCTGATCTGCGTGGCGACGCTGGTCTTCATCATCGCTCCGGTCGTCTATTTCCTCTACATTCCCAAGCATGAGCAGATTGGCATCCTGGAGGACGAATATGAATCCCTCTCCAGGGAATTGCGCCAATATCAAAAAAAGGCCAAATCGTTAAAAAAATACAGAGCCGAGGCAAAGGCGATCGAGGCGGACTTCGAGAAAGCCCGGCAGGCGCTTCCCGAGAACGAAGAGATTCCATCCTTGCTGAAGAACATATCCCGTGCGGGTCAGGATGCCGGATTGGAATTTTTTCAATTCAGGCCCGAAAGAGAGAGCACCGTCGGATTTTATGCCCGGATTCCCGTCTCCATGAAATTCAAGGGCTCCTATCATGAAGTCCTGGATTTCTTTTACAGAGTCTCAAAACTCTCTCGTATCGTCAACATCAAGGACATCAGGATGAGTTCCACCAAACTCCGCAAGCAAAAAGGAGAAAACGATTGGGAGCAGCTGGACGTCTCCTGCACCTCCCTGACCTACAAATTTGTAGATAAAACCCCTCAAGCCGCTACCGAAACCCGCAAACCATAATTGAGAGCCATGTATAAGTATGCCGCCCCGATCATCTGTTTTTTCGTCCTTTTCTGCAACGGATGCGAAGAGAACGCTGCGCCGCCGCCTGAACCGAAAGTCGTGCATAAAAAGATCGATCAGAAGCCCGTGGTCAAACCGTCGACGGGGAAGTCGATCCCCCCGGGGTCCCGGAAAGACGAAACGGATTCCCGGGTTCGAAAGATCGATGGTCCGTTGATGAAAGGCGACAATGCCGCCCGGAATGCAGCCGATCCAACTGGGATTGACGAGGCGCCGGAGAAAATCGATGTCACGGCGACCGTGATCGAGCGTATCGGTATGGATGATCATCCCCTGAATGAGCAGTCGCTTCATGATATTCTGAATCTGGTGGACAAAACGGCGAAGAAAACCCTTGCGCACCCCTCCGGCTACAGCGCTGAAAACAAGATCGATCCCTTTGAACCGTTGATCAAGCCCAAACCGGTCGAAAAGCCCAAACCGCCTGCAACCCGGAAAAAACCGGTCGTTCCGACGCGCCGGTTGACCCCCTTGGAAAAGATGGATCTCAATCAATTGAAACTGGTGGGCATTGTTCGGGCCGACAGCGGCAACAAGGCCCTCATCGAGGATTCGACGGGAAAGGGGTATATCGTCGTCCATGGAACCTGCATGGGGATTCACTCCGGCAAGGTGGTGGATATCCTTAAAGATCGAGTTGTCGTGGAAGAGGAAGACAAGGACTTGTCGGGGAACGTGAGGATCCACAAAAGAGAATTGAAATTTCAAAGGCCTTCCGGAGATGACCAATATGAAATGTAACCCGCGGAAAATTACGCCCATCGGATCGCTGTTTCTCTCATTTCTGGTGTTGATGTGCATTGGGCACGGTACGGTCGTCGCCGAAACCGGCATGTCGATGGATGTACCTCCCATTGACGACTCCCGGATAGAAGGCGTGAAAGCGCGTCGTTTCCCTTCGGCAACCCAACTGGAGTCCGTTTATGCCGCTCGACAGGGAAAGGGCCTGAAGGTGTTTGTCGGCGCCGACGGCATGATCGCGGATTATAAGGCGTTTACCGTCGACGATCCACCCCGGATCGTGTTTGATCTCTTTCATATCAAGAGCCCGTACGATCAGGAAAAGGTTATTCCCGTCGACACCGAGTGGGTCCAACGGATACGATACGCCGGTGAAACGGACAAGGTCAGGATCATTCTTGAAACAAATCAGCGTCATTTGATCGAATACAAAGCCGATCCGGTTGAAAACGGTTTGTTGATCCAGGTGGGCGCCGGGGCGGATCAGTTGACGATGAATCCGGTTGCTGCGGCACCTGTCCAAAAGACGACAGATGTCAAACTTGCCGGGATTACCCGGATCGACTTTATTGGCGCGGAGACCGGAGAATCCGTTCTCGTGGTGGAAACGACACGTCCCGTGAAGTATGAAACCCAGGCGGCCGGAGACAATCGGTTGACACTGCAACTCTTCAATACCAGATTGCCGGACCATCGAAAGCGTCCTCTCATTACGGACCGTTTCAAAAGCGCCGTGGATGAAATTACGCCGAAAACACAGGCGTCAAACCCAAATACGGCTCTTTTTGATATCAAGCTCAGGGAAGCCGTACCCTATTCCATTGAGCAGGAGGGGAACGCCCTGGAAATACGTTTCGATGCATCCGTCGTGCCGCCCAGGCCACTGGCCGGTATCGCGGCCGCTGAGAAAAAACAGCTCCCTCCTCCGACATCCGGGATAATTGCTGATAAAATGGATAAACCAAAAGGGATGGAACCGATCAAAACGGCTGCGGCACCGCTGCCGGAGCCTATGCCGTCGTCGGTGCCCGATCTGGATCTTGAAGAGGATCTTGGCGTCATTGATGATCTTCCCGTTTATACCGGCGAGAGGATCGCCCTCGATTTCTACGAGACGGACATTAAAAATGTATTCAGGATCCTGAGGGAGGTCAGCGCCAGAAATTTCGCCATCGACAAGGACGTCACCGGCAAGGTGACGCTTACCCTGGCCGAGCCCGTGCCCTGGGACCAGATACTGGATCTCATATTGAAAATGAACAAGCTGGGCAAGACGGTGGAGGGCAACATCATCCGCATCGCTACCCGGGCAACCCTGGCCGAGGAGGCCCAACTTCGGCGGGAGTCGCGAGCCGCGGAACTGGCGGCGCGGGATCAGCAACAGCAGCTGGAACCCCTTTTTACCGAATACTTGCCCGTGAACTATTCCAACGCCGGTAAGGAGATACGGCCGCATATCGAGAAGATGCTGACACTGGATCGGGGTAATGTCAGCGTGGATGAGCGGACCAATATGATCATCATCACGGATACCGCCGAAAAGATCAAAAAGGCCAGGGAGTTGATCAGCAAGCTCGATCGGGTGACGCCACAGGTCATTATCGAAGGCCGTGTCGTCGAGGCCAGCACCAATTTCACGAAGGAGATCGGGACCACCTGGCAGGCGGGGATCGGCGTCCAGCAGGTCGGTACGGGCGTGACGCAGGAGCCTGACGACAGCGCCGTCAACATCGGCGGCGCCACCGACACCGTCACCGACACCGTCAACGATCGGGTCGGTGTCGGCCCCCAGAAAGGATACAATGATCTGGGCGGTACCTACGGCTACAACATGGCCGTGGATTTTCCCATCGCCGCCTCCGACTACGGCAGCATCGGGTTCAATTTCATGCGGATCGCCGGAACGCCGTTCCTTTTGAACGCCAAGCTGCATGCCATGGAGTCTCAGGGCGAAGCCAAGATCGTTTCCGCACCCAAGGTCGTGACGCTCGACAACAAGACGGCGCTGATCAAACAGGGGGTGGACTATCCATATCAGAGCGTGGATGATGAAGGAAATCCGAAGACCGAGTTCAAAAGCATCGACCTGAAACTCGAGGTCACGCCCCACGTGACCCCGGACAACCGAATCAACATGGTCATCAGCATCACCAAAAACGATCTGGGGGAAGTGATTGCCGGGGAGCAGTCGTTTACGACCAAGGAGGCCAGAACCGAACTCCTGGTCAACGACGGAGACACCGTGGTCATCGGCGGCATCATCAAGACGGCGAGCCGCCAGAACATGGAAGGGGTTCCCTATCTGAACAGGGTGCCCATCCTGGGATGGCTCTTCAAGGCCGAGGGCTCCGACGACCAGAAAGAGGAGCTTCTGATTTTCATCACCCCCCGGATCATTCAGCTTGAACAGCGGCTGGTTCAGTTCTAACCCGGCTTACCATAGCGAACCGTCGATAGGAAGGGTATTTCCATGATGAGAAACGGCAGTAAAATGATCTTTTGGTTTCTGGTGACAGGTTTTCTGGTGATCAGCATTATCGGTTGCGGCTCCTCGGGCGGCATGAATGATGACGAATCATCTGAAATCAATCCATCCGAAACCAATCCAATATTTTCAGGCACGCTCTCTTTGCGCGCGAGTCGGTATACGATTGAATCCGATAATGAAGGATACAGCGTCGTGACGGCAACCCTCGTTAACGGCAACAACTCCCCGGCCGTTGATACGGTGGTTTCTTTCTCCACCGATGGCGGAATGATCGTGGCGGATCAAACAGATGAAGCGCCGCCGACAGCCTCGGATGAACCCCCTGCGGACGCGTTTGATCCGTCCGAAGTGCGGACGGACGCATTGGGCAGGGCATCGATCCGACTGATGTCCGGACCCGATCGAAGCAACCGAATTATTACCGTCACCGCAACGGCGAACGGCAACGCTTCTAAATCCGTTCCCATTCAAGTGACGGGGACAGCCATCTGGCTCGACAACGACAATACCAGCCTCGATATCGAAGGGACCAAAACGGCCAATCTTCTCATCACGGTTCAGGATGCCGAGGCCTTCCCCATCAACGATGCCGAGGTCAATGTCAGTGTTGAACCCGAGGGCAGTCTCACCTGGTCTCCATCCTCGGGTCTCAGGACCGACGTGAACGGCAGGTTGGTATTGGAGATTACCGGTCGTCAGGCGACCGAGGAAGCTGTTCTGCGGATCGAAGCCTCCGGCGACGTCAAAACGCAGAGTTATCTCGTCTATAACAACGCCGATTTTTTCACCATCACTTCCCCGGCGGAGGATCCTTCCTCCTGGCCGACCGGGCGAGACCTGGTCGTGACGGTCCGGGCGCCCCGGCAGAACACCGTCAGGCTTGTCACCAGCTTTGGTCAGTGGCGCGGGAGCACCGCCATCGGCCGGAAGTTGATTGACGTCCCGGTGGATCCCGTTCAGAAGACGGTCACCGCCGTCCTCTCATCGGCGGAAGCCGGCATTGCCACCATCCAGGTGTTCGATCTCAACCGGCCGTCGGTCTCCGATACGATCCAGGTAGCCTTCTCATCGCCTTCCGGTGAAGCCTGCCGGATTTCGCTTCAAGCCAGTGCGACGGTTATGGCGCCGAGCCTCGGCACCGTCGCCAATTCCGTGGAGTTGACGGCGAAAGTCAGAAGTCGTTTTGACCAGGCCGTGGGCAACGTCCCCGTAATGTTCTTCCTTGACGGGCTGACCACGACGGGCGGCGGAGAACGTCTGTCGCCGGCCATCGCTTATACCGACAGTCAGGGATTTGCCCGGTCGACCTTCTTTTCCGGCACCCTGAGCTCCTACGCCGAAGGGGTCAAAGTGACCGCTGCGATACTCGACGCTGACGGCGCCGGGGATATCTGCAATTTGAGCAGCAGCCTCCGGATCGTCATCGGCGGGACGGCGGGATCGATTTCCATCGGCCAGAGCACCGAGATAGAATCCATCAAGGGCAATACCGCTTACAGACTGCCCATGTCGGTGCTGGTGTCCGATGCCGGCGGGAATCCCATGCCCAACACCACCGTTACCCTGAAGCTGTGGTCGACGCGGTATGCCACTGGTTATCGGGGCGGGCGCCCGGACTGTCCTGTCATCTACACGGATATTTTTGAAAATGAGGACGTCAATCGAAACCTGATGTGCGATTATTGCGCGCCCTGTCCGGCCGATCAAAGCGAAAAGCATCCGCTGAACGAAGACCTCAACGGCGATTGTGAGCTGACGCCCTCGAGCAGCGCCGCGGGCGCCCTGCCGTCCACGATTCGTACGGACGAGGATGGCCTCGCCGGTTTTTCTCTGGTTTATCTCAAGGAAAATGCCGCGTGGCTGGAGGACGAGGTGGTCGCCACCGCCGTTGTCTATGGTACGGAGATCCGGGCAACCTTGACCTTCTGGCTGCCGATACTGGAGGGGGACAGCTGCAACCTGCCCGGTGAATCCCCTTTCAACCGGACCGAACTCGGTGAAATCGTGTTCAGCGCCGATCCTGAAAACGTGGTGGGAGGCGGTGTCGGCGCAAGCCTTGTTTCCGCCGCGGTGAAGGAGATCAATTCGGGTATTGTGGACGGACCGGAAAATCTCTCCTCTGCAAGCGTCGGGGTTTTAGGCATCTTCGAAGCGGTCTGCGATGACGCACCGAACGGCCCCGGCCGGGGCCGTTCGGCTGTAATGCCGGCCGGATGAGATCGGGATTCGGTTAACTGATACCATTGCGGCAGCCCTCTTCAGGGTTGCCGCTTGTTTATGCGGCGGGCGATTTTTCGGACCTCGGCCAGGATTTCAGCCAGGTCCAGCGTCAGGATGCGACCGTCGGCCATGATCACCTTGCCGGCCACGACGACCGTCCTCACATCCGAAGCCTTGGCGGTGTATACGATTTGGGAAGCGGGGTGATAGAGGGGCGTCATGTGGGGTTTTCCGGTGTCGATAATGATGACGTCGGCCTGACTTCCGATCTCAAGGGTGCCGACGACACCTCCCAGACCGATGGCCCGGGCGCCCATCGCGGTTGCCATGCGAATGACCGTTCGGGCGTCCATCACTGTGGGGTCGAGGGTGTTGACCTTGTGAAGCTTGGCCGCGGTGTCCATCTCCTGGAAGAGGTCCAGGTTGTTGTTGCTGGCACATCCATCCGTTCCCAGGCCCACCGGAATTCCCGCGGCCAGGAACTTCTCCACCGGCGCGATGCCCGAGGCCAGCTTCATGTTGCTCTCCGGATTGTGGGAGATCACAGCCCCTCCGGCGGAGATCCGCCGAATATCCGTTTCATCGGTCCAGACGGCATGGACCAAGAGGGTTCCGGCATCCAGCAGACCAAGCCCGTCCAGGTATCGGATGGGCGTAACGCCGTGCTCCCTGAGGAACAGATCCCGTTCGGTCCGGGTTTCGGCGGCGTGGATCTGAAACAGAATTCCCTGGGATCGGGCAAGGGCTTTCGCCTTTGTCAACGTCTCCCTGGAGCAGGTGTAAGGGGAATGGCAGAACACCGCCGGCGTGATGAGCGGATCGGCATTTCGCCAGGTCTCCACAAAGCGGGCGGCGTGTGCGATGTTCCGGGCCGGATCCGGCACCCCGGGAGCCGGATAATCGATGACGCCCTGTCCCAGCACCGCCCGCATACCGGACAGTTGAACGGCTCGGGCGACGGAATTCTCAAGAAAATAACCGTCGCAGCAGGTGGTGGTGCCTGAGAGGATCATTTCCGCACAAGCCAGCTGCGTGGCCCGGAACACCGTTTCGGGATGAACATGTGCCGCTTCCGCAGGGAAAATAGTCTCCTTCAGCCATTCCATGAGGGGGCGGTCGTCCGCGAGCCCCCGGAACATTGACATGGGCAGATGGGTGTGCGTGTTCACAAGGCCGGGCATGACGATGCCGCCCCCGGCGTCGATGGTTGCTTTTGCGGGCGGCGGCTGTTCGCCGGGCTCATGGACCGAGATAGCGGCGATGCGGCCGTTTTGGATGCAGAGCGTGCCCTGCCGGACAATATCGAAATCGTCATTGACGGTAAGGATGGTGCCGTTGTGGATGACCAGGTCGAAAACAGTATCGGATGCCATGAAGATTCTCCTCGCGAGCCTGAGGGTGGTGACGATCAACTCCCGCATCAGCATAGCAATCTTCTGTTGGAAAAGCCATGAAAACGCGGAAATCCTTTCAGGACGATGTGTCGTTTTCCGTTGAATACGGGCTGCATCCGTCTTCTTCCAGGTTTGGACGACCGGGCGGAGCGCCTTGACTTTTCGACATTCGGAACGATATTTCTGAATATGCCCGTCTCTTTTCGACTTCTCGAAATCTTCAGCCGGAAAGGAGTTCAAGATATGGCCTATACATGTAAAACATGCGGTGCCGTGGCCAAAGCGCCCGGTCATCTCTGCAATCCCTGTGACGATAAGAAGAAGTGCAGCTTCTGCGGGGCCCCCCAGGTCGACTCGAACCACATCTGCAAAGACAAACTGGCCGCCATGAAGTATGTTTGCGACGGCTGCGGACGGGTGGCCATGGAAGAGGAACACCTGTGTAAACCCACGCCCATTTCCTGATCTTCGTCTGAATCCATCCGCGAGGATCCATCGGAGCGCTGAAGGGCGCAACGCTTCCTTGAAGGCCGGATCGCTCGTTGATCCGGCCCACACCGATACATACCGTCGTCATTGATCGCACTTGGGTTCCAGGTGTTGAATCCGGAACTCGGATCCGGTATCTTTCAGTTTGACGGCCTGGTCTCCCTTGCCGGTCCGCCTCGAAAAATTCGGGAGGCCCGGCTTTATCGAAAGCATGAAAGGATAAGGCGATGCTTTGGGTATCTTACGGAAAATTTTCCAGGGAAGGTGTTCAGGGGTTGCTCGCCAATCCCCAGAACCGCGCCGGAGCCATCGAAAAGCTCATGGCGGCCTACGAAGGCAAACTCGTCAGCTACCACCTCCTCCTGAACGGCGACATCGATTTTTTCATCGTGTCCGATATCCCGGAGGAGAAGGCGGCGGATCTGGGATTGGTCAATGCCCTCCTCGTGAGGGGATCCGGCGCCGTTGAAACGATCACGACGGTCCCGGCCTGCCGGGCCGATGAGGCCGTCTCTCTGATGCGTCGCGCCCGGGATATGGCGTCCCGGCAGGCCTATAAATCCCCTGCCGGGCATGACTATTTTCCCCGGGAGGGGACCCGAGGTTGATTGGGAAAGTTTTCAATTCCGGATCCATCCCTTGCCGATCCGATTCCCAATTGACTTGGATGCTTTGGAATAGTAAGGGTTCTGTGGCCCCAGCGGCCAAATGAATCGGTTCGTCAGAGAGGTCTGCCTGTGAAAAAAGCCAAATCGAAGGTGACGACCCGCCGGTGCCGGATCAGCGATATTCCCGAGTTGATCGAATGCAGCCGGCAGATCTATGCCGACTACCCACCGGAATACACCCTTACCGAACGACATTACGAGATGCAGCTCAACGCATTTCCCGACGGCCAGTTCGTGGCCGTAGCCGACGGTCGGATCGTGGGATATGCAACATCCGTCATCGTGAACATCGACGACGATTACTGGTACACCGTGGATGAGATATCGGGGGCCGGCACCTTCAGCACCCACAACCCCGACGGCGATACCCTTTACGGGGCGGACATCGGTGTCCATCCCGATTACCGGCGTCGCGGCGTCGCCATGCTGCTCTACAAGCGCCGGCTCGGTCTTTTAAAGCGGTACAACCTGAGGCGGATGATCGGCTACGGCCGGATTCCCGGATACAAGGATCACGCCGGCAGGATGACGGCGGAGCAATATGTCGAAAAGGTGATCCGCGGAGAACTCCGGGATCCGGCCCTCAACGCACATCTCAAGGTCGGCTACCGCGTGAAAAAGGTTCAGCTGGACGTCACCGTCGATTTTTCGAGCCTCAACTATTCGACCTATCTCGAGCTGATCAATCCCGATTTCGATATCGCCAAGAAGCGGATATCCTCGGCCTACGCTGCAAGACACAAGGCTCGCCAGATCAGGGTCTGTGCCGCCCAATACCGCTTCCGGCAGATCGATGGATGGGACGACCTGGAAAACAGCGTCGAGTTTTTCGTCAACACCGCCGACGAGTATCACTGCCATTTTCTGCTTTTCCCAGAATACCTGACATACCAGCTTTTCAGCTATCTGGAGGGCACGGACATGAGGGTCATGGTCCGGGAGCTGGCGGGCCTGACCGATCGATATGTCGAAATGTTCCGGCGGGTCGCACGGAAGTATAACATCTACATCATCGGCGGCTCCCATCCCGTGATGCGGGACGGCGGAATCTACAATACGGCCCACCTCTTTACCCCGACGGGCAATGTCTACACCCAGGAGAAGCTCCACATCACGCCCGCCGAACGCTCGGCGGGGGAAATCCTGCCCGGCGATCACATTCGAATCTTCAATACGCCGCTGGCCAGGATTGCGATCCAGATCTGCTACGATATCGAATTTCCCGAAGTATCCCGCCTGCTGACCCTGGCCGGCGTGGAAGTGCTCTTCGTTCCGTTCTACACCCAGGAGAAGAAGGCCTATTACCGCGTGCGTCACTGCGCCCAGGCCCGGGCCGTGGAGAACTTCATTTACGTGGTCATGACGGGAAGCGTCGGCAACATGCGCACCGGCATTGGATCCCTCATGAGCTACAGCCAGGCCGCCATCCTGACGCCCAGCGATTTTTCGTTTCCCGAGAAGGGCGTCGGCGGCGAGGCGGATCCCAACGTCGAGGCGGTGGTGGTATCGGAGCTGGTTCTCTCCTCCCTTGCCCAACAGCGGCATGTGGCCACCGTCCGACCCCTTCACGACCGGCGTCCGGATCTTTACGAGCTCACGGCCCGAAGCCGGATCGAGATCATCAAAACGGAGTGAAGTCGTTCGCGGGCCGATAGGAATTTGTTCACCGGATCCATAAGGCTCCTGAAGGACAGAATCGCTGATTCACGGCTGTATCGTTTCTCCCTGCTTCCGGCCCGTTCCGGAGATCGACGGCGTCAGACCTGCCGCAAATGCCGTACCATAGCAGAGGATCGCGGCGCCGAACACCCATGTTCCCCCGCCATAGACGGCGATCGACATGCCCAGCACCGGGCCGATCATGGATCCGCAGCCGTTGAGACCCCATGCCCAGGGGACCGCGCGGGTGTCAGCCGTTTTCAGGGCGGAGACCGCAAGGGGAAACGGCAGCCCCATGGCCGTCGCCAGGGGCGAGATGAGAACCATGGCCAGGACCGTCCGAACCGCCGGATGCGCACCCATAAAAACCTTCAGCACGGGCGGGAGTGCGGTGATGTATACGACAAGAATGCCCGCCGTCAGCAGCGCCGCAAAGCCCGAGAATCGCAGCGTGCCGTCCCGTGACCGACGGGAGGTCATGCCGCCGCCCAGCCCTGCCATGGACAGAAACACCGCCAGGGTAACCGCCGTCGCCAACACGGGTTCGTTCAGAAACAGACGCAATTGTTCCATCACCGCGAATTCGGCAAGCATGAACCCCATCCCCAGCATGAATACCATGACGCCCGCTCGCCTGCGATCTTCTGTGGCCCTGAAACGGCGCAGCGGGAGCCATACGAAGAGAATGGAGATGACGATCCCCTGCAGGAGGGTCGCGGCGAGGACCGGCTCGGCAAATGAGAGCATCCCCAACGCACCGCTTTCCCGGAGAGAAAGGATCTCCATCAGCGTGGCGGGTTTGATGAAGTGTGAGAAATAGGGCCGGTTGTCGAAAACCGGAGAAACGTCGAATTTATACCGGGCCGGAAATCGCTCCGAGGCGGAACCGAGGATTCCCAGGGCGCCGTCATGGAAGAGAGGGGCGTCGATCCGGTTCCAACGATTGGCCTCGGCGGGCTCGATTCCCGGAAACCAGACCGGATCGAAACGCCGGTCGGTGCAGAATGACCGGATTTCAGCGATATCTTTCGGTGTCAGCGGGCCGTTTGTGATCATCAGCTGGACGGTCCTGAGGCTCCGGATCATCACCAGACGATCTTCGGGATGCGTCACGCCGGACATGTGCAGCGCCGCCGCTGCCGTCGCCAAAAGCCGCAGGCATGCCCTTGGGGGCAGATCCGAGGGACCGCTCACGGAGAGAATCCCTCCGGACGACAGCCGTGTGAGGGCCTCGCCGAACGCTTCCACGGTGTGGAGATGGTCGGGCGTCAGGGCGGAAGGGGCGGGATCCCCGATGACGATCAGATCGTAGCGGCGGGGGGCAGACCGCAGGAAGCCTCTCGGCGCGCCCACCGTCAGGTGAACGTTCGGCAATGCGAGATACCGGCCCGGTCCGCTCTTTCGGGTCTCTTCGAAGAGCGTCCGCCATCCTGGATTGGACAAAACGACATTCACGGCCCGTGCCTCTCCGGCGAAGGCCCTGGCGAGATGTTCCATGGCCGGGGCCTCCAGCACGAGCACCCGGGGCTGGGAAACAAGTCGGTAGGCCAGGGCTTCCGGGAGGTAGTCGAGATAGGTCGGCGCCTCGGTCCGCTCCGGCGTGGTCGGCAGCGGCATGAAGGCTTCGCCGCCGTCGACGAATGCGCCCCACTGGGCCCCGACGCTGCCCTGGAAGGCGAGACTGAGGCCGGGGGCATATCGATAGGGAGCGAGACGGTTTCGGGTTACGGTGATCCTTCCAATCGGGGTGAAGATATCGGTCAAAATCTCCACACCCTCGGCACTGAGGGCGATGGATAGGGGTTTGTCCGGGGACGTGATCAAACGGACGGCATGCTCCGGGTTTACGGCCGGCCCCAACAATGCCGCCGATACCAGGAGGGCGGCCCACCCCTTCCGATCCGGCATCACCATGAGCGCCGATGCTGCGAATCCCCCGCTCCACGGCAACCAGAGTCCCGCAGCCTCCGGCAGCCACAACGCCGGGAGGGCGCCAAGACATCCCGCGGCCGCACCCAGCAGATCGGCCCGATAAACCGAGCCCGCGATCGTCCCTCTTGCACTATAGGCCAGACCCACCCCGCAGGCTGCGGCCAGAAAGGGCAGAGACAGGACGAGGTAGAGGGCTGCGAGATGAAGCGCCTCGAAGGGCGACCAGACCCATTCTCCCGGAAAGACCGGGATGCGTTGGGACAGTTGGAAGCAGCACACCGTGCCTGTGGCGAACATGGCTGCAAATCCGGAGAACCACGCCTGGAAAGATCCGAGGAGCCGGGCGCGTTGCCGGGCGAGCAGGACCCCGCTCACCCCGTAGCCGAGCAGCGCGAGACTGAGGACCATAAACGCCAGGTGGTGGAATCGGGTGACGGCCAGGAGACGCACCAGCATGACCTCGTAAGCCAGCGCCGATCCCGACAGCAGGAAAACAGAGGCGCTCAAGGTGGACGGCATGCCTTTCATGGCCTGCGGGTCAGGGGCACGAAGCGGACGGGCAGGATCTGGCGGGTCGTGAGGGCGCCGTCTTCATCCTTGGCCACCAGCACCAACTGCTGCACCGAGAAGGGACCGCCGACGGGGATGACCATTCTCCCGCCGTTTTTCAGCTGAGACAGGAGCGGCGGCGGAATGTGGTCGGCCGCCGCCGTCACGATGATGCCGTCGAACGGCCCCTTTTCTTCCCATCCGAAATAGCCGTCGCCCACCCTGAGGCTTACCTGATCGTAGCCCTCCGCCCGGAGCGTTTCAGCCGCCGTCCCGGCCAGAGGCCGGATGATCTCCATGGAGTAGACCTGCATCCCCATTTCCGCGAGCACGGCGGCCTGGTAGCCCGATCCGGTGCCCACTTCAAGGACGCGATCGCCGGGGTTCAGCGCCGCCAGATTGCTCATGAGGGCGACGATGTAAGGTTGGGAAATTGTCTGGCCGTACCCGATGGGGAGCGGCGTGTTGTCGTAGGCCCGGTCAGCGGATTCCGGAGGGACAAACCGGTGTCGCCTTACCGTCTTCATGGCCCGTATTACCGCCGGATCCAGGCGTTGGGCGCCGATGGCCTTTCCGGTAGCGGCCACATCGGCCGCGATGGCCTCGACAAGCGCGGCCCGGGCCGCCGTGAACGCCTTTTCGTTCGCTGCTTCGGCGATTGCGGAATCGGGAACGGGAAAAAGCCAGACCCATGCTGTCAACGTGTAAAACAGTGTTCTGAACATGAGGATATCTATCCTTACGCCGTCCTGATGTCCATATTCCTGACTCGAGTTTCGACTTTCACAGGCCGTATCTTTCCGGTCACCATCATGAAAGTCGAAAGTTGAATTCCTGAAACGGGGCCCCGAGCAACGGCGGGCTAAAGAGCAGTTCCTGAACCATCATGAAAGTCGAAAGTTGAATTCCTGAAACGGGAGCTTTTTTTGGCGGCTTGGGTCGGCCCCGTGTCCGAGACGCCCCCGGCATCACAAATCCGAAGTTTTTCGCATCACCAACCAGCAAACCAGGCCTGCGACCCCGGAAGCGGCGGCCATTATCCCCAATACCTGAATCTTGTCGTTCCAATTCAGTGAGCCGAACCACATGGCGGCGGCACCGGAGGTCATGAGGGAAAACATCAGAAAGGACGCGGCCGCTCCTGCGCCGCGATTGACCTGTTCCAGAACCAGGTTGTTGCTGGGGGGGCGGCTCAGTCCGGATGCAAAGGAGATGACAAACATCGGCAGGGCCAGATCCCACGGGCTGTCCTGGGGGGTCAGTATGAGCCATGTCCCTCCGATGATCAATCCGATAAAACCCATTGTAATGATATCGCGGGAGGATATCAGCCGGTTCAACCGGGTGCAGACAAAGGCTCCGAGCATCAACGCCATGGCGTTGAAACCGAAGAAATACCCGTAAACCTGCTCGCTCAGGCCAATCTGCGTAATATAAATATCCGATGAAGCTGCAATGAAGGAGAATATCGGGATGGAACCGAGAGATACCACGAGGGTCAACCCCATATACCGCCGGTTTCGGATCAGATGTCCGTAATTGGACAAAAACTTCGTTCGAGGTGTTTGAGAAGTCTGCCGGAGGGTTTCCGGCATTCGGTGCACGCCGAGAAAAGCGATGAGCCCCATCCCGCCGAGGATCACAAAAATCCACTGCCATGAGAACCTGGCGATGATCCATCCGCCGATCACCGGCGAAAGCATGGGCGCCAGCGCAACGACCACGCCCAGATACGCCAGCACCTTTTCCCGGTCCCGTGCGTCGAAGACATCCCTGGACACGGCGAGGGCGAGCGACGATGCGGAAGCCCCGCCTGCCGCTTGAATCATACGGAAAGCGATAAGGCTGATTGCATTGGGCGAAAGCGCGCATAGAAAACTGGCGACAACATAGAATCCGATACCGATTTTCAGCAGTGGTCGTCGTCCGAACCGGTCCGAAAAGGGACCGTACACCAACAGAAAACTACTGTAGACCACGAAAAAGCCCACCAGGGTCAGGTTGATGAACCAAAGGGGCTCCTGCCAGTTTCGGACCAGAGACGGGATGGCCGGCAGATACATGCTCGTGGAGAGCGCGGGAAACGCCGTGAGCAGCGCCAAAAGTCCTATCCATTTTTTCATGGGCATAATTCCGGGATCCTTTTCGAGTTCATCCATCAGTGCTCAGTTTCTCAGGCCACCGGCAGAAAAAAAGGGATGGATGTATCCGACAAGATCCCGAGGTTCTCGCATCTGCAAAAATAATGGCTGTTGAGGCGGTTCAGGGCGGCGCGACGGTGTTCGCCGAACTAATCGCCGTGCTCCGGGGGCGGGGCTGAACGGTTTTTCAGGTATTTGATCAGGGTCAGGATGTTTTCCCCGTTCACCGTTTCATACCGGACTTCGTCCATCAAGGATTTCAGGATAAAGATCCCCATGCCCCTTTCGGGGAGGGTTTCCACTTTCAACGGATCGAAGCAGAAAGGTGCCACCCTTGACAGGTTGAGGCTGTCTCCGTTGTCGCGGATCTTGAAGGTAACGTGGTCCGGGTGAAGCTGGAAATCCACTTCGACTGAATGTCCGGCTTCGGCGTGATAGGCGTGCTTGATAACGTTGTTCACCGCTTCGACGACACACAGCTCAAGTTGATAGCGGATGACCTTGTCGATGGGCAGCGTATCGGCGATGCCGCGGACGCTCCCACCGATCAGGGCAACATTTTCAAGCCTGCTTTCAATCATCAGCCTGATCATGCCCGCCGTTTTCATGTTTCAGGCCTTTCCGGAAAGTGCCCTGAGGGCTTCATCCTCTGATGAGAAAATATCGAACACCCGATTCATGCGGGTCAGGCGGAAAAGACTCATGACGCTTTCCTTCACGGCGCAGATCACCAGACGGCCGTCGCCCCCGATTCTCTTGAAGCCCGAGATGATGGCGCCAAGACCGCTGCTGTCGATAAAATCCACTTCGGAGAGGTTGAGAACAATCCGTCGATTCCCCGAGTCGATCCATTCTCCCAGTTTTTGCTTGAATTCCGTTGCCGCGGAAGCGTCAATTCTTTTTTCCAGAGGTCGCACGATGAGGACATCCGCCGTATTTTTATGGTGCAGTTGCATGATTACCTTTCTGATATCTACTTTTCTTTCAAGCCGTTTTTATTCCAAATCAAGCGATTGTAATCGGCAATGGCCCTGTCGCTGGAAAATTTTCCGCACCGGGCAACGTTGAGGATCGCTTTTTGGGTCCAGGTGGCCGGAGCCTGAAATTCCGCCTCTATCTTATCGTGAGCCTCGATGTATTGCATAAAATCCGGGAGATGAAAATACGGATCTTCGTTATTCATCACTCTATGGTAAATCCACTGAAAGAGCCCCCGCTCGGCAGCGCAGAACGTGTCGTCCCGAAAGGCATCCAGGACCCTGCGGATTTCCGGGAAACGGTGATAATAGTCCAGGGGACGATAGCGCTTTTGTTTCACCATCTCGGCGATCTCTTTCGCCTTCAATCCGAAAATAAAAATGTTCTCTTCCCCCACCTCCTCGAGCATCTCGACGTTGGCACCGTCCAGCGTGCCGACGGTCAGGGCGCCGTTCAGCATGAATTTCATGTTGCCGGTTCCGGAAGCCTCCCTGCCGGCCATGGAAATCTGTTCGCTCAAATCCGTGGCCGGTATGATTTTTTCAGCAAGAGAGACGCGGTAATCCGGCAGAAAAACCACCTTCAGGGCATCTCCGATCCGTTTGTCCTGATTGATGACCTGACCGACGTTATGGATCAGCTTGATCATCTGTTTGGCGATCCAGTATCCGGGGGCGGCCTTGCCGGCAAAAATATGGGTTTTGGCGATCACAGGCTTTTTTTCGTCCCTGATGATCTGGAGATATTCATGCACGATCTGCATGATCTTCAGAAGCTGGCGTTTGTACTCATGAATCCGTTTGACGTGTACGTCGAACAGGGAGTCGGGATCGACGGAAAGCCACACGGTGTCCGAGATGATGCCTGCCAGAATTTCCTTGTTCGCCCGCTTGATGTCGTGGAAGGCGTCCTTGAAAGCCTTTTGATCGGCCATGGGTTCCAGGCGCCGAAGCTGTCGGAGATCGGTAATCCAGGCGTCTCCAATGGTATCGCTGATGAGCCCTGCCAGCCGGGGATTGGCTTCCAGAAGCCAGCGTCTCTGGGTAATGCCGTTCGTGATATTGACGAATTGCTCCGGCCGGAGCGCGTAAAAATCTGAAAAATTTTCGTTTTTCAGTATCTCCGTATGAAGCGCAGAGACGCCGTTCACGGAATGGGATCCAACCAGGGCCAGGTGGGCCATCCTGACCTGTTTGGTCTCACCTTCTTCGATGAGGGATATTCGCCTGATAAGATCGATATCCCCGGGATAAAGCGGCGCCACCTTGTCGAGAAATCGCCGGTTGATCTCATAAATGATCTGAAGATGGCGCGGAATGACCTTCTCGAGGAGACCGACGGGCCATTTCTCCAGCGCTTCCGCCAGGACTGTGTGGTTTGTGTAGGCCAAGGTTTCCCGGGTGATCTCCCAGGCATGATCCCAGGGAAGGGCATATTCGTCCACGAAAAGGCGCATCAATTCCGCAACCGCCAAGGAGGGATGGGTGTCGTTCATCTGGATGGCCACGCGTTCGGGGAAGCGATCAAAATTTTCGTGATCCCTGAGATAGCGGCGAATAATGTCCCGCAAGGCGCAGGCCACCAGAAAGTATTCCTGAACAAGGCGAAGTTCTCTCCCGGATTTGAGGGTGTCGAGAGGATAGAGCATTTTAGTGATGGTTTCGGAGGAGACCTTTTGTTCCACGGCCCGGAAGTAATCTCCCTCGTTGAAGATCTGGATATCGAAGTCCGCAGAGGAGCCCGCGCCGTAAAGCCGCAGCCAGTTCACCGTTTTTCCCCCGTACCCGACCACGGGAATATCGAAGGGAATCCCCATGATGACCTTCCAGTCGAGCCACATGGGGTTGTATTCGCCCGCGCGATCCTGGAAGTGCTCTATCCGCCCGTGAATCGGGATGATGCATTTCTCGTCGGTGCGCTTGATTTCCCAGGGGTTGAGCTCCGCCAGCCAGTTGTCCGGCTTTTCCCTCTGGTAGCCGTTATCGATTTCCTGTTTGAACAAGCCGTATTCATAGTGGATCCCGTAACCGAAACCGGCAATGTCCAGGGTTGCCATGGAATCCAGAAAACAGGCCGCCAATCGTCCGAGTCCGCCGTTCCCGAGACCGGGATCGGTTTCTTGTTCCCGGACTTCCTCGATATCGAACCCCGCATCCGTCAAGAGTCCCTTGTAGCTATCGAACATGCCGAGGTTGTGGAGGGTATTGCCCATCAATCGTCCAATGAGAAATTCCAGGGACAGGTAATAGACCCTTTTGGTTTTCGTCTCGCGATATCTGCGCTCCGTCTGCAGAATTTTTTCCGCCATCCGATCCCGCAGGGAAAATGCCGTGGCGAGAAAGAGGTCCCGGCCTTCCTTTGAAACGGGCTCCTTGCACAGAGAGCAGCGGAGATGGTAGTCCATTGATTTTTTTAAAGCGGCTTTCGAGTTCCCGAGAAGGCTTGGTTTCATCATTGATATCCTTTGCAAAGCAGCGTTACAGTCCTTGAGGCGTCGGTCGGCGATGGCCCCATTACCCCTGTATCCTTTCAAGATCATTGGCCATTTCAAGGATACCTTCAAAATCGAACGCCTCTGCAAGCTGAGTGATTCTGTCGAGATAGGCGGTGAAGTTTCCGGATTGGGAAGCTATCTCTTCCGCAATTGCGGTTATTTCTGAAACATCGCCCATTTCGGCAGCCTCACGGAGGCGTCCGGCGACCGTTTTTGCCAGATCTGCCGGCAGTTGTTCCGCCGGTTCCCGGCATGGTGCGGCACTCGATTCGTCTGTCGGGGACTTTAAGCGTCCTGTAGACCGCAATGCCTGATCCATCAAGGTTTCAAAGGCCGCAAAGGCGTTCGCGAGTGCATCCGGCCGGGGCGGATTCTGCTTGTCGGCGTGCTTGACCAGTTTCTCCAGTTCCGTGGCTGCGGCCTGCAATTGAACTGCCGACAGATTGCCAGCCAACCCCTTGATTTCGTGAATCATGCTATGAGCCTTGTGATAATCCCCGGCATCCAGGGCTTGCCGGATCTCATCGGCCCTCTGGGCGTATTTGACGGCAAAGCTTATCAGCAGTTTGCGATAAAGCGCCACGTTGCCCTGCAGCCGCCTCAAACCCTTTGTAAGATCAAAACCATCCAGCGTTTCCGGCAACGGTTCTTCCGCCGCGGGTGTCGGGACGGCTTCGGCACGGGCTTCTGGGGTGGAACGGGGTGCAACCGTCTCCGACTCCGGTTTTTTTGCGGCCGCGGGAGGAGCGCCCGAAATCCATTGTGCCAGGATGGTGTAAAGTTGTTCCGGATCGATGGGTTTGGTAATATGATCGTTCATGCTGGCTTCGGTGCTTTTTTCGTGGTCGCCCGCCATGGCGTGCGCGGTCATGGCAATGATGGGCAGATCCTTGAACCGGGGATCTTCACGAATGGTCCGTGTTGCGGTATAACCATCCATCACCGGCATTTGCACATCCATCAGCACGGCATCGAAACGATTCGTCTGCACGGCCTCCACGGCCTCCCGGCCGTCGCCGGCCAGAGACACGACGACACCCGCGCCGGCAAGAATTTCCATGGCGACCATTTGATTGATCTCATTGTCTTCAACAATCAGGACCCGGGAACCCTCGAGTTGCTTCATGGCATGGGCAGCTTTCGCCTCCTTGTTATCCGGCCGGAATTCCTTGACCTCACCTCTGGCCAAAGCGTTCATGATGGTATCGAACATTACCGACGGGCTGATGGGCTTGATCAGAAAACCGTCAAGTCCGGCGGCTTCGGCGCGCCACATGATGTCTTCCCGTGCATATGCGCTGACGAGAATGATGGCGGGGATTCGGGCCAACCTCGAATCCTGCTTGATGCGTTTGGCAGCCTCGATGCCGTCGATACCCGGCATCTTCCAATCCATCACCACGATGTCGTAAGGGCTTCCGCCGATGGATTTTTCGATCTCCTTCAGGCCTTCTTCACCGGATGCCGCCGGGGTG
Organism: Desulfococcus multivorans; assembly: GCF_001854245.1. GTDB lineage: Bacteria > Desulfobacterota > Desulfobacteria > Desulfobacterales > Desulfococcaceae > Desulfococcus > Desulfococcus multivorans. The sequence goes on from NZ_CP015381.1 coordinate 186,654, forward strand.
ACGTCAAAGGAGAAAGACTCCAGCATCTTTTGGAATATCTCCCGGGATGTCGGGTTGTCATCCACCACCAGTGTTTTGATGCCTCTCAGTTCGGGCGGCGGAACCCGGCAGACCCCGGCGACTTGCCGGCCGGTGCCGAAAACAGCGGTAAAAGAGAAGGTACTGCCGACCCCGAAAGTGCTTTCAACCCAGATCCTGCCGCCCATCATCTTCACCAGACGCTGACAGATGGTCAACCCCAGACCCGTGCCGCCGTATTTTCGGGTGATGGATGTGTCCGCCTGGCTGAAGGCGGTGAACAGATGGGTCTTTTGTTCCTCGGTCAGACCGATTCCCGTATCGCGCACGGAAAATTGGATGACGACGGTCTTTTTTGACAGACTGACCAGTTTCGTGGAAACCACGATTTCACCGTGGTCGGTGAATTTAATGGCGTTGTTGGCCAGGTTCACCAACACCTGACTCAACCGCAGGGGGTCTCCCACCAGGGAGCGGGGCACCTCGGGATCGGTGCTGAACAGGATTTCGACCCCCTCCTTTTCCTGGGTTTTGATCGTCATCAAAGTTCCCAGGTTTTCGAGGACTTCATCCAGATCGAAGCCGATGGACTCCATGCTCAGTTTGCCGGCCTCGATCTTGGAAAAGTCCAGAATATCATTGATGACGCCCAAAAGGGCGTTGGCGGAAAGTTGAATCTTCTCAAGATAGTCTCTCTGTTTCGGGGTCAGGTCTGTTTTGAGGGCCAGGTGCGTCATTCCCAGCACCGCATTCATGGGGGTGCGGATCTCGTGGCTCATGTTGGCCAGAAAGTCGCTTTTTGCCCGGGTGGCCGCTTCAGCCTTGTCTCGGGCGATGATAAGCTCCTCCTCCATCTTTTTGCGCTGGGTGATATCCGTGACCATGGCAAAAGAGCCGGTTTTGACGCCGCTTTTATCGTAAAGGGGGGTTGCGTGGAACAGGCAGAGCACTTTCGAACCGTCGGGGCGGCTGAGGGCGATTTCGTAAACCCCGGTTTGACCGGAGGCTCTGCGCCGGAGTTGCTCCTTCATGATTTTCGTGTTTTCCTCGTCCAGGAATTCGAATACCGTCCTGCCGACGATATCCTCACGGGTCCTGCCCAGCAGCTTGCACATGGTGTCGTTGAGGGCCACGGTGCGCGCGTCATTGTTGACCCAATAGAAACCTTCATTGGTCGTCGTCAGAATGGCTTTGAGGTGGTATTCGCTCTCGCGCAGGGCATCCTCGGCCTTCTTTCGCGCGGTGATGTCGCGGAATACCACGACCGAGCCGATGGTCGCATCGTCCTGCCGCTTGGGCACGCTGGTGTAGGAGACATCGATAAAAGAGCCGTCCTTGCACCAGAACACCTCGTCCCGGCGGAAGCTGGTGATCCCCTGTTTGTAGGCCAGATAAATGGGACAATCCTCCTTGTGGTGCGGCGAGCCGTCCGCATTCGAGTGGTGGAACTTCTCGTGGATGGGGCTGCCGATGAGTTCGTCGGATTCGTATCCGAGCATGTTCAGCGTGGCTTCATTGGCAAAAGTGCATCGACCTTCGACGTCCGTTCCGAAAATACCTTCGGCTACGGATTGCAGAATGAGACGGCTGCGCTCCTCGGAGTGTTTGAGTTGTTCGGTTCGATCCGACACCAGGTTTTCCAGGTGTGCCTTGTAGCGCGTCAATTCCATTTTAGCCTGTTCGGCTTTTTTACGCTCAAGACAAATGGATGCCACAAGATGGGCTAAGCCAGTCAGGAATCCCAGAATCGCGTGCAGTTTTTCCTGGGAAACGATGGGCACTTCATCGAGGGCGCTCAGATAATCGGCCGTATCGAAGCCGAATTCCCGAGCCTGCCGTTGAAAAAACGCCCTGTCGGGTTCGGCGAGGAAAAACTGTCCCACAAAAATATTGGCCACATGTCTGCCTTCGATGATGATCGGCGCCGCGGCGTCGGTCAGGCCGTTCTTGCAGTGATAAATCGAAAACGACTTGCCTTCCTCGAGATTCGCGGCGAGTTCGGTGTCGCTTTCGATACAGCGCTTGTGTGTTCGTTCGTCGATCCGGTGGAAATGGGTGCAGATGCGCTGCCAGCGCGCGGATGCCAGGATATTGCCCTTCAGGTCTATAACGGCTGCCGCGATCCCGGCGGCGTTGCAGAAATCTTCCAGGATGGGACCCAATTGTTTCAGATCCAGCAGATCGATGAGGGTGTCATCCCTTTTCAGCTTATTATCCCGGGTTTCGGTAGGCACTGCGTTATCCTGATGCCGTGCGATCGAAGGGGTCCTTTCAGGTTGCTGCGGTGACTTCAAGATCGCGACCTATATCCTTTCCGCCATGCGGCCTTGGCCGTCCCAGCGTCTCTATTCGACAACGATCGCCAACATTGCCTGATCGTCGTCGGCCGGACGATTTCCGGCGAACTGTTTCAGATCATCGACAATCGCGGTAAGGATGTCAGCCGGGTCATTGAGGGCCGCTGCGCTGAATTGCCGTATAAGACGATCTGTCCCGTAAAGATCTTCCGTTTCGCCTGCACGATCGGTAATGCCGTCCGTATAAAACAACAGCCGGTCGCCGGGCTCAAGAGTCGTCTCGGTGACCGGAACGTGAGAATAGGGTTCGAATCCCATGAGAAATACGCCCTCACAAGGAATTTCGGCCGCTTTTTTTTCGGAGAGTCGATAACGGATCGGGAGGGGATGACCGGCGCGGGCAATCCTGAGATTCCGGGTGCGAGGATCGTAGACGGCGTAGATCGCCGTGACATGGCTCTCCATGTTCATTTTGCAAATGTTTTCGTTGAGGTAGGCGAGCATCCTGTCCGGCTTATCCAGGAACGTCGAACAGGCCCGAAACAGCGCGGCGGTCATGCCCATCATGACGGTTGCCGGTGCACTGTGGCCTTCGGCGTCGGCCATCAGAACGGCCAGAAGGCCGTTGGGAAGTTCCAGGATATCGTAATAATCACCGCCGGCATATCGACTGGTTTCATAATGCACCGCCATTTTCAGGCCGTCGATTCGGGGCAGGTGATCCGGCAGGAGGTAGCGTTGAATCTGGGACACGATCTGCAGTTCATGTTCCAGCTCGTCCCGTTGCCGTTGTACCTCGCGGCTGAGCCGATGGATTGTCAGATGGGTGTTCACCCGGGCGATGACTTCCTCGGGCTGGAAGGGCTTGGCAACATAGTCCACCGCCCCCAGTTGGAGTCCGCGCACCTTGTCTCCGGTATCGTCCAGCGCGGACAGAAAGATCACCGGGATCTTCTGGGTGTCCGCATCCGATTTGAGCCGCCGGCACACTTCAAAGCCGTCGATTCCCGGCATCATGATGTCCAGCAGGATGAGGTCCGGACGCGCCTTTTTCGCGATGGCGAGGGCCGTCTCCCCGTTTTTGGCGACCAGCAGCCTGCAGCCGAGCCGCTTCAGTGTATGCATGAGCAACTGAAGGTTGGCCGGCTGATCGTCGACCAGGAGGATGGACTCCATGGTCTGATGCATTTCCGTCATCACCCTCTCCCCATTATGCGACGCTCAACCGGAAGTCTGCCTGCGACACCCCGTCAACATTCAGATTCGACTTTCATGATGGTAACCGGATAGATACGACCTATGAAAGTTCAAATTCAAATTATATCGTACCACAACTATGGACCCAATTCCATATCTATAATAACAGGCACAAAAAGATCAACCCTTCGGGCGGATATCGCGGTGTCCCCGCATTTCGCCGCCAGATCGTCCGTTGGGGGGGCGAGACGGTCGAAAAAATTGATGGCGAAACGCCGCGACGGCATGGAAACAAAGCCGTTCAACTCGAAAAACGGATTTTTTTCATTCTTCTGACCTTCCCGGGGGCCGCCAGAAATACCAGTATGCACGAAATTGCCAGAGACAGACAACAGACGATGAATCCAGCCGTATAATCGCCGCTGGTGTCTCTCAACAGTCCAACGGTATAGGTGCCGACGGCCGCGCCGATTCCCCCCCCGATGGCGATGAAGGAGAAAATCAGGCCGTAGTGTCTGCCGATGAAAATATCGGCGGTGATCGCTGGAATCAAGGGTGCCGCGGCCCCATAGCCGATGCCGAAACAGATCGCGAATATGAAAGTCATGGGGCTGTGGGCCGATGAAATGAACGTCAGTGCCAGTATTCCCAGAATCGCGATGACGTCGGCAATGAACTTGGCACGTTCCCGTCCCAGTTTGTCCGAGAGGCAGCCAAATAGGATTTTGCCGACGGAACCCATGATGCCGGCCAGACCAAAGACATAGGCAGCCGTGCTTTTGTTGAGCTGCGCGTCCACCATGGCGGCCACTGCATGTAGCAAAACCCCCTGGAAGGCAAAAGAAATAAAGCCGAATGCACCGATCAGATACCAGAAGGTCAATGTTCGGGAAGCCTTGAGCAGATCCCAGTCGATTGCGGCCCATTTTTTATCGATGATCTCCATTACCCATGAAGAGGGTTTCGCGCCTCTGGGATTGCCGGGGATATCGCCGTCCGGATGCTGCGAAATCGCTTCGGGGGATTTTCGTCCCAATATCAGGTTCAATGGAGCGACAATGAAAAGGACTATCGCGGCCAGTATGCGATATGCGGATCGCCAGCCATAGGCGGAAATCATTTTTTCCGAGAACGGAACGATAAGGAGCATCCCCAGACCGATCCCGGCCGTGGCGATGCCCAGCGCCAACCCTCTTTTGCGTTCAAACCATTTGGGCAGAAAGGCTGAATGGGAGACAAACGCCGTCAGACTGATGCCCGCTCCGGCAAACACCCCGTAAGTCAGCTGAAAATGCCATAAATTTTCAGACCAGGATGTAACGATCAGGGACACGGCGAGCAGGAGAGACCCCGCCGGAACAACCACCCTGGGTCCGAATCTGTCCTGAAGATATCCCGCTGCCATGGCAAAGGTGGAATGCGAGATGATAAAAATCGAAAACACGCTGGATGCCGCCGCCGTGCTCCAGTTGAATTCCCTGATAACCGCGAGGATGAACACGGAATAGGAATACCAGATACCGAAGCTGATGCCCAATGTGATGAAGGCCGCAAAAACGATGACCCAGCCGTAATAGATGCCGATGTTGCCCTTTTCCGTAACGGATGTTGAACCGAACAAATCTCTTGATCTCCATTCCCTGTGACGTTGAGGTCATATTCAACCTTCGATGCCCACGCCGGTTTCTACATATATCACTCAACTTTCAATTTTCATGCGGTGACCACAAAGATACGGCCTACGAAAGTCGAAAGTTGAATATATCACCATACCACAAACACATCTTCAAATCATACCGGATCTCTCCTGTTGGCCATCGCTCGTGCAATTCAAGGCTTCAGCGGTGTCACGTAAGCGGCGCCTGCATCCCTGAACGTATCCACATCGGCAAAGTGAGCCTGAATGCCTCAACAACAACCGGTTTTCACGGTATCCTCCAGGTATCCTCGGCCCTCGCCGTGAACATTCCTGGTGGATGCGCCCGGAATATGATTTTTATACCACTTGAATTTCAATCCCAGCCATATTAGATTAAACGTAATCATAATGGATGCCGGACAACTCTTTAATAGAATCACGGCAAACAGTCATGAGGGTTGAGTGAAATCCTCGCATGAAAAAGGCTGTTATGGAAATTTCTAATCGCATCCCGGGGTCGATCCGTGAACCGGTTGTGGTGCTTGATTCTGATCTGAAAGTTTTAAAGACCGATTAATCTTTTTCCTGAAAGCTGCACCTGTCTAACATTATTTTGGGGTCGTCATCCGCAGGCTCGCGGATATGTTGCAGCGACATCGGACAATGTAACCGATGACGTGGATGCAGGGTATATGGAATTGCAGGATGCGGAAGCGCGATTCCGCGATGACGACTTCACTATCGGTTGCGTTGGGCCGACTTCAGTCGGCTTTGATGCCGCCGCCTTGCAGGCGGTGGCGGTTTCACTTAATTACTTAAACGATCGTCGCGAAAGGAGATTGAAAATGAGTTTATTGCACAGGGGATTTTTCATCGTTCTTTTGTTGTCCTTTGCTCTCGTACTGCCTGGTTGTCAACAAGAGGGAACCGCCGAAAAGGCAGGGGAAAAAGTGGACCAAGCGGCTGAAAAAGTGAGCGAACAAGCTCAAAAAGCAGGGGAGGCGGTAAGCGAGAAAGCTGAAAAAGCTGCCGAATACATGGATGATGCCGCAATTACAGCCAAGATCAAGATGGATATTATGAGTGACCCGTTGCTTAAAGTGTCTCAGATCAGCGTGACCACGACAAACGGGGTGGTCAATCTGAGCGGGGTCGTTGAGTCTCAGCAAAGTATCGACAGAGCGATGGAAATCGTCGGTAGTGTCAAGAGTGTCAGATCGGTGGAAAACAATCTTGTCGTCAAGGCCGACTGATACAAGAGGACGCATTGCAGTCTGATCCTTCAATGCGAGAATTTACGCGTACACACTGTGTAAAAGGAAGTCCATTTCCCGTCGTTCCCGGATTTTTCACGGGAACGACGGGAAAAAGTGCGCATCCAACCGTCTTTCCCGGGGGAAACACACCCAGAGATTTCAGCAGAAAGAAAAGACAATAAAAGAGCGCTCCTTGCCATGACCGCCTACCGACTGTGCAAGCGGCGTTGGACGAGCTCCAGATCACGGAGTTTTTCAATTTGAATTTCCGTGTGCGCATGCGCAACGAATTGCCGGACTCAACCATCAACCTTCTTAAATTGTTTAAGATCACTCCTCTGAAGCAAGTCCTCGAGCTGGAAAAACCGGCCTGAAAACCCCCCGATTTTGTAGACACACGATGAATCTCGTTCATTCGTGTAAACGCCCGTGCGTCAGGCCTTCGCGCTATTTTGTATTTTTACGGAACCTAAACCCAAGTGTGAAGTTCGCGACTCATATTGCAGAAACCATCCGGGGGATTGTCGACGGCCTTCCCCGCCGGATGTCGGTGGAAATCGTTTCTCCGGAGACCATCAGGCAGTTGGCGGCTGACATCGGGGTCCCGCCGATTCTGGTAGTCCTGGCCTTTGTCAATGGCCGGAAACGGCGCCTGGATGAACCGTTGACGGAAGACGCCGACATCTACCTCATGGGGCCCATAGCCGGCGGCTGACCCGGAGCCGCTCAGCTGCGGCTTGGCCTCCCGTTCCATCTCGAATCCCAGTTCCGGGGCTTTTTTGTTCATGTCAATGAATCCCTTGGGAATTGGCGATGGCTTAAACCCGATCCCGGAAGTTGACTTGAGGCTATATTTGACCTGTGGTCATAAATGGCCTTGATCCTGCGTGGGGTCATGCCTGCCCTGTCCGCGCGTTTGGCACGGATTTGTTGTGATAATCCAGAACGATGTGCGACAAAAATCCAAGTGCTCCAACTCTGGCATGAAGTTTGATCATGTACTTTAATTATGTACATGGTCACGGAAAGGAGCCTGCTGATATGAACGTTCTGCTTATCTACCCAAAATTTCCAGACACGTTCTGGTCTTTCACCTACGCGTTAAATTTTATCGGAAAGAAAGCCGCCTTCCCGCCGCTTGGCCTGCTCACCGTCGCGTCCCTGCTGCCGGAGGAATGGCCCAGGCGACTTGTGGACATGAATGTAGACTGCCTCACGGATAAAGATCTTTCGTGGGCGGACATGGCCTTTATTGGCGGCATGGCGGTTCAGCGGAAATCGGCCAAACAAATCATCGCCCGCTGCAGCGCTTCGAATTTAAAGATTGTTGCCGGTGGGCCGCTTTTTACCGCTGCACCGGATGAATTCGATGCGGTGGACCATCTTGTTCTCGACGAAGCGGAATTGACGCTCCCCGATTTTCTGTCCGACCTGCAATACGGGCAGATGAAAAAGGTCTACAGGGCTTCCGGTTTCTGCGATTTGCGCGACACGCCGACGCCTGCGTGGGATCTGGTAAAAATGAAGCGATATGCATCCATGAACATTCAGTTCTCCAGGGGATGCCCGTTTAACTGCGAATTCTGCAATGTGACGGCTTTGTTCGGTCACCGGCCGCGCATGAAGACCCCCCGGCAGGTTATCGCAGAACTGGATCGCATTTACGCTTTCGGCTGGCGCGACAGTATATTTTTTGTCGACGACAATTTTATTGGAAACAAGGTCTACCTTAAAACGCATTTGCTGCCCGCCCTGATCGAATGGCGCAAAGGTAAAAAGGGATGTGTTTTTTTCACGGAAGCCTCCATCAATCTCGCTGATGATCCTGAACTCCTGGATATGATGGTAACGGCAGGATTTGATTCCGTTTTTATCGGCATTGAGTCGCCCGACGAGGTCAGTCTTACGGAATGTCATAAAACCCAGAATAAAAACCGGGACCTTCTTGAAAGCGTCAAAATGATCCACCGTTCAGGGTTGCAGGTCATGGGCGGCTTTATTGTGGGCTTTGACAGCGACAGGCCTTCTATTTTTCAGCGGCAGATCGATTTCATTCAGAACAGCGGAATCGTCACCGCAATGGTCGGGATGCTCCAGGCCCCTCCGGGAACACGTCTTTTTGACAGGCTTCAACGGGAAAGCCGGATTGTCAATAACTTTTCCGGAGACAATGTTGACGGAACCACCAACATCCTTCCTCGAATGGGTATAGACAGGCTTTTGGATGGGTACCGATCGATCATGAAACAGATCTACTCTCCTAAAAACTACTACCAGCGGGTCAGGATCCTGCTGAGAGAACTGAAGGCGCCTGAGATCGGCCAGCCGATGAACCTTCAGCGGTTCCTCTCATTCTTTCGATGCGTCTTCCGGCTTGGCGTTCTGGGGAAGGAACGCTTTCATTACTGGCGCCTGATGGTCTGGACCCTGTTCCGTAAACCCAGGCTGATGCCGGTGGCCATAACCCTCTCAATATATGGCTATCATTACCGAAAGATATGTGAATTGTACATTCTTTAAGCGCCGGAAATACAGAAACCTGAGGAAAACATGCCACCCAATGAGAAAAAAAGACCGTCAGAAAATTTTACAGACAAGCTTCGCGCCGTCCTGGGTCTGAATGCCTCCCCGAAAACAAAGGACGGGCTGCCGCCCCAGGCGCGATTCAGCATCTGGTATTTCCTGGTCGCCATACTTTTATTTTCCTATCTGCAGCCGCTCATCTTTTCCGGAAAAGTGGAGACGATTCCATACAGCCGGTTTAAACAGCACGTCGCCGAAGGCAATGTGGTTAAATTGACCATCGGCCCTGACAATATCAACGGAACCCTGGCAGGATCTCCTGGTCAGGCGTTCACGACGATTCGGGTGGATGATCCCGACCTGGTGAAGGACCTGGATGCACAACAGGTCAGTTATTCCGGACGGTACGAAAATAAATTTCTGAGCGGCCTGCTCTCCTGGATTTTTCCACTTGTCATTTTTTTCCTGATCTGGCGTTACGCCATGAAAAAGATGGGGTCGGGAATGGGCGTCATGTCTTTCAGCAAGAGTAAGGCTAAAATTTTTGCCGAGAACGACACCAAGGTTTCTTTCGCCGATGTGGCCGGCATCGACGAAGCCAGGGAAGAACTCCAGGAAGTGGTTGAATTTTTAAGCACTCCCGAAAAGTCTCAGAAGCTGGGGGGAAGGATCCCCAAAGGAGTGCTCCTGGTCGGCCCGCCTGGAACCGGCAAGACCCTTCTGGCCAGGGCCGTGGCCGGAGAGGCCATGGTGCCTTTCTTCAGCATCAGCGGGTCCGAGTTTGTGGAGATGTTCGTCGGCGTAGGAGCAGCCCGCGTTCGCGATTTGTTTTCTCAGGCGGCGGCCAAAGCGCCCTGCATTATTTTTATCGATGAACTGGATGCGTTAGGCAAGGCTCGGGGGATGAACGTTATGGGCGGGCATGACGAACGGGAGCAGACGCTTAACCAACTCCTTGTGGAGATGGATGGGTTCGAAACGAACAAGGGGGTCATTATCATGGCCGCTACCAACCGGCCGGAAATTCTGGATCCTGCTTTACTGCGGCCGGGACGATTTGATCGGCAGGTTCTGGTAGACCGGCCGGACATCAATGGACGAGAAGCCATCCTGAAAATTCATTCCAGGCATGTGGTGTTGGGCCCCGAAGTCGATCTTCGTAAACTCGCCGGCCGCACCCCGGGATTTGTGGGTGCAGATCTGGCCAACATCATCAATGAAGCCGCGCTGCTGGCTGCCCGGAACGATAAAGAAACCGTGGAACTGACGGATTTCGACGAGGCCATCGACCGGGTGATTGCGGGTCTCCAGAAAAAAAACCGGGTGATGAATGCTCAGGAGAAAGAAATTGTCGCCTTCCATGAGTCCGGGCACGCGATTGTCGCTGAGTCTGTCGAGCATGCCGACCCTGTGCATAAGATCTCCATTATTCCCCGTGGCATTGCAGCGCTCGGATATACCCAGCAGCAACCCACGGAGGACCGCTATTTAATGACACGTTCGGAGTTGATCGATCGCCTGGCCGTTCTTTTAGGCGGCAGGGTCGCGGAGGAGGTGGTGTTCAATGAAATATCGACCGGTGCCCAGAACGACTTGCAGCGGGCCTCCGGCATTGCCCGGTCCATGGTCATGGAATACGGCATGAGCGATCGTCTGGGACTGGTGAACTATGAGCGTCCGCGGCAGTCCATGTTTCTCCCGGAAGGTTTTTCTCCCGGCAAAAATTACAGTGAAGCGATGGCCACTCAAATTGACGAAGAGGTCACACGGATTATTGAGGAAGCTCATCAACGCGTGCGTAAGATCCTCTTGGCCCGGAGAACGGTCCTCGATGACCTGGCCCGTCTCCTTTCGCATGAGGAAAGCGTGCAGGGAGATGAGCTCAGAAAGATGCTGTCGGCATCTCCACTTGGAGTGGCGGCGTCATCGTCCGGTGAGCCCTCCCGAAGCATTGCCGAAAAAGAGGATGATGACAGCGGCATTTGATCTGGACTTTCAGAGGATGATGCCGGCAATGGCAGCGGCGGGGAAGGTACATAAAAGTATACCCTGGCGGGTGATACCGCAGCCGAAATCGATACCCGGAAAAAGGACAACCCTGTTATAATGCAAATGATTCCAGGCAATCAGATTACCCTGCTGCAAAACGGCGAAGCTTATTTTCCGGCCATCGAAGCGGCGTTCGACCGGGCGGTGCGTGAAATTTATCTGGAAAGCTATATTTTCGAAAATGACAATACCGGAAGACGCATTGCGGAAGCGCTCCGACGGGCGGCCTTTCGCGGCGTAAAAACCCGCGTTCTGATCGATGGATTCGGATCGAACAGTTTGCCGAAAGCCATGGCCGATTCCCTTGAAGCGGCCGGTGTAATGGTGCTGAAGTTCCGCCCCAAGACATCGCCCTGGACGCTGCGGCGCCGAAGGCTGCGGCGTTTGCACCGGAAAATTGTGGTCGTGGACCGGGAGATTGCATTTGTCGGAGGCATCAATATTATCGACGATATGGCTAAGCCGGGCCAGACATCGCCTCGTTATGACTACGCTGTAAGTGTAGAAGGACCGCTGGTGGCAGAAATCTTTGATTCCGCCAGCCGAGTCTGGTCGCGAGTGGCCTGGATCCGCTTTCGTCGCGGCTGGGGTCGGGTGGGCGACGGACAGGCGCCTTCAACCGGATCCAGGGGCCGAATGCGCTCAGCTTTTCTGGTGCGGGACAATATCCGCCATCGCCGCGATATTGAAGATGCTTATCTGCAGGCGATCGAACAGGCGAAATTCGAAATCATTCTTGCAAATGCCTTCTTTTTTCCCGGATTGAATTTGCGTCATGCACTTCTGAACGCCGCCGGTTGAGGTGTCCGGGTGATTCTGCTGTTGCCGGGAAGGGTGAAATATCCATTGTTGCATTATGCCTCGCATGCCCTCCGCGGCAGTTTTCTCGACGCGGGGATTGAAATCTACGAATACCACAAAAGCCTCATGCACGCCAAGGTCGCTGTGATTGATGCGCATTGGACTACGGTGGGGTCCTCGAATCTCGACCCATTCAGCCTTCTGCTGTCACTCGAGGCAAATGTCGTTGTGGATGATGAAAACTTCGCTGGAACATTAAAGCATAGCCTGAATCAAGCTATCCATACCGGATCGCGGCGGATACTTCAGGATCACTGGAGAACGCAGCCCATCCGGCTGCGTCTTGCGGGCTGGCTGAGTTACGGCGTGGTGCGACTCATGGTCGGAATGACGGGGTATGCCCCGGGGAAAAAGTCGGGCCCGGATATGACGGATCGATGACGCAGCCGTCCCGTTGGAAAACGCACGAATCCTGTGGCAGCGGTGATCCGATCGACGGAAGGAAAGACGATGAAGAAAGCGACGACAATCACATTATCCTTATTAAACCAAAATATTGGACAGTCGCAAGGCGAAGAAATCGCCAACAGCATCAGCCACGGCATAGGGCTGCTCGGTGCGCTCATCGGAACGCCATTTCTCATCATGCATGCAGTGCGGAACGGGAATGCCGGATTTATTTTCGGCGCGAGTGTTTTCTCTGCTTCCATGATCCTTCTTTATCTTGCCTCCACGCTCTACCACGCGTGGCCGATAGGCAAGACCAAGCGCTGTTTCCGGATCATCGAGCATTCCGCGATCTTCATTCTTATTGCAGGCACGTACACGCCGTTAACCCTTGGCATCCTTCGTGGTGCATTCGGCTGGACGCTCTTCGGGGTTATTTGGGGTCTTGCCGCAGCCGGTGTAGTGCTGAAGGCATTCTATAAAACCGCACATCCCATTCTTTCCACCTGCCTTTATCTGCTGATGGGGTGGCTTCTCGTGATTGCGGTCAAGCCTTTGTTTGCCGGGATGCCTGAAAAGGGGCTATTCTTATTGATTGCGGGCGGCTTGTCGTATACCACCGGTGTCGCATTTTTTGCGATCGATTCGCGAGTGCCATACGGCCACCTGATCTGGCATCTATTTGTTCTCACCGGCACCACCTGCCATTATTTCTTAATCCTTTGGTATGCAGTCTAGGCGAAAAAGCGGCATTGTGCTGCCGGACATGAAGAAAAAAACAGGCTGATCATATCGGCCAGATGTACTGAAGGCGACAGGCAACCCATGTCCATTTCCACAGAAGCGCCTCAAGGCACGAAGCAGGGCAAGCCCAAAAACAAGACAGCAGATGCCGGGACCGGCGGCCGGCCGGCGAAACTGTCGCTGACCGCCCTGGGCATGGTTTTCGGGGGTATCGACACCAGTCCGATATACGCATTCGGGAGGGCTTTCACGGTGAATACGGTATTGCCGTAAGCTCCCGGAGAGACAGGCCTGTCCAGATCTGAACGATTCACATCGCAGCCGCAAGTCAGACGCGTCAAATTATCATCCCCCAAAAAAATCGATGGTCACCTATCATTTACAACCCATAACACCAACAAGCATGCAAAAGAGTCATATATGACCATCGGTTAAACCTGACCCTTTATATGTCGCTGCCAATGGCATTCCCACCGGGCTCTTTTTGAATCAATTTAAATAATTATCCTTAAAAGCCAAGAGGATAGCTGCCGTTGTGCCGGGTATTGGCAATCCAGGCATAGAAATTGAAATATAAACAATCAGAATCACGTAAAATCAACTCAAACCGAAACCAAACAGGAGGAACACCATGAAATCAAGCACGAAAGACAACATGGAAGGCAAGATGCATCAGGCCAAAGGCAAAATTAAGGAGACCGTTGGAAAAGCAGTCGGGAATCCTGATCTGGAGGCCGAAGGCAAGGTCGAGAATTTAGAAGGCAAAATCCAGGAAAAGATCGGTGATGTCAAGAAAGTTGTGGGCCAATAGCAGCGTTATTTTTGAATCCTCGAAAAATTGGAACCGGACATCACAGACTTATCTCCCTTGACTTCTCAGGCATAGATTTCCAACTATCGATTTTTTCGGCGCTTCTCTCCAACACAGCCGGCCGGGGCTTGGAATACCGGCTTCACGGGCTTCCGATCCGGTGCAATGATTTCCTGCCGCGGCCCTGATACCGCCGTCGGCCGGCTCGCATCAGGGCCGGACGGAGACCCATCAAAACCAACCGAAAGGAGAACCCAATGTTGTGGACGATTGCCGTAATACTGTTAATCCTGTGGCTTCTGGGTCTTGTGAGCAGTTACACGATGGGAGGCTTTATCCATGTTTTGCTGGTGATCGCCGTTATCGTAGTGCTGCTCAATATCATTCGGGGCCGGAGAGTCCTGTAGCCACCAAAGCTCATAGACACGCAATTTAAGATAAAGGCACATAATAATATGAAAATATTCACAAATCTTGCCATCATACTGATTGCTGCCGGGATCGTGGCCTTTGGGTATCAAGGGATCGCCGATACGACCAGAGAAAAGGTCGTCGATCTCGGGTCTCTGCAGATGACGGCGGAGGAGACCGGAATGTTTCCGTCGCCGCCGATGGTTGGAGGGATTGTGTTTTTGTGCTACATCGGGCTGCTGACCAAGGGAAGGAACAAGAGCTGAACAGATCAGCAGAGGAAAAGAATGGGACAATACAATCTGAACCGCATCTTCAATCCGCGCCATGTTGCAGTGGTGGGCGCCGGTGAAAAAGCTGGAAGTATTGGTAATGCGCTGATGAGAAACCTGATTGACGGCGGGTTTCCCGGCACATTGCTGCCGGTGAACCCGAGATATAAAACCATCCACGGGCATACATCCGTCGGATCGGTTTCCGCCTTGGAAACAGGTGTGGACCTTGCGATTATCGCCACCCCGATTCACAGCGTTGTCGATATCGTGAGCGAATGCGTCGAAAAAAAGGTCGGCGGTGCTGTTGTGATTTCGGCGGGGGGAAAAGAGACCGGTGAACAGGGCCGGGAGATAGAAGAAAGGATTCAGCGGATAGCTTACGCCGGGGGGCTTCGTATCATAGGGCCGAACTGCCTGGGCATCATCCGGACCGGCGCGAACCTCAACGCCAGTTTTGCGTCCGAAATGCCCGTGACCGGAAATCTGGCCTTTGTATCCCAGAGCGGCGCCATTTGCACGGCGATTCTTGATCTGGCGCTCAAGGAGCGCATCGGCTTCAGCCATTTTGTCAGCATCGGCTCCATGCTGGACGTCGACTTTGGAGATACAATCGATTATCTCGGAAATGATTCCTCGGCAAAAAGCATTCTACTGTACATCGAAAGCCTGACGAATTTCCGCAAATTCATGAGCGCCGCCCGCTCGGTGTCCCGGGTCAAACCCATCATCGTTCTGAAATCCGGCAGGAGCCCCGACGGTTCAAAGGCCGCCGCATCCCATACGGGCGCCATGGCCGGAGAAGATGCCGTATATGACGCTGCTTTCAAGCGCGCCGGCATCGTGCGCGTGGACACCATCGAAGAGCTGTTCGACTGCGCGGAGCTGATGGCGAAGCAACCGCGGCCGAGCGGCTCCCGGCTGGCGATCCTCACCAATGGCGGGGGGCCGGGCGTTATGGCCGCGGACACGTTCGCCCGGTACGGTCAGAAGCTTGCGCCCCTTGATCCTGAGACCCTGCAGGCCCTCGATGCGTTCCTCCCGCCCTTCTGGAGCCGGGGTAACCCCATCGACATTCTCGGTGATGCCTCCGCGGAGCGATTCTGCCGTGCCCTGGAGGTCTGCTTCAACTCGAAAAACCTGGACGGGATGCTTGTTATCCTTGCGCCCCAGGCCCTTACGGACCCCATTTCTTTGGCCGAGCGCCTGGCCGCCGTCATGAAAGCGCGCCGGTATCCGGTGGTTGCCTGCTGGATGGGCGGAAAAAGCATTGGAAAGGCCGTTGAAATTTTGAATGAAGCGGGGATCCCGACCTACGATACGCCGGAACGGGCGGTGAGAGCTTTTCTGTATATGGTTGAACATGCCAGAAACTTAGAAATGATTTTGGAAATTCCACCGAAAATGACCAGAGATTTGGTGTTCAATCCGGAGAAAGCCCGAAAGCTGCTTTCCGAGGCGCCCGTGGGGGAATTTATGCCGGAATCCGATTCCAGGGAACTGCTCATGGCATACGGCCTGCCCGTGATCAGGACGGAAATCGCGAAGACCGGGGCACTGGCTTCAAGTATCGGCCGGGAAATGGGGTACCCGCTGGTCATGAAAATTCATTCCCCGGACATCCCTCATAAGACCGATGCGGGCGGCGTTCGGCTGGATTTGCGCTGTGATGCGGATGTTTGCGAAGCCTACAACCAGATCATATCATCGGCGCGGGAATACAAACCCGATGCCCGGATGGAGGGGGTAACGATTCAGCCTTATTTTTCAAACCCGGATTTTGAAATTCTGATGGGGGGCAAACGGGATCCCAGTTTCGGTCCGGTGATTCTGTTCGGGATGGGCGGCATTTTCACCGAAGTATTGAAAGATCGGGCTTTGGGGCTTCCCCCCATGAACCGATTGCTTGCCCGGCGGCTCATGCAGGAAACCAAGGCATACGCTCTGCTGCAGGGATACCGGAACCGCCCCGCTGCCGACATGGAGCGGCTCGAAGAAATGATTGTCCGGCTCTCCCAGCTCCTGATCGATTTCCCCGAAATTGCCGAGCTGGACATGAATCCCGTCCTGATCAAGGACGGCAATCCCGTCGCGGTCGATGCCCGGATACTCGTTTCACCGATTGGGGTGCCTTCCTCCCTGCATCTGGTGATCGGCCCCTATCCGGAAGAGGAAGAGTCCCATATGGTCGGGGTTGATGGGCGCCGAATATTTATCCGGCCCGTCAAGCCCGAGGACGCCCCACTTTTTACGGCGTTGTTCAAGACACTCTCCCCGACTACGATTTATCATCGTTTTTTCGGTTCGTTAAAGGAATTGAACCCCGAGATGCTGGCCCGGTTCACCCAGATCGATTATGATCGGGAGATTGCGCTCGTTGCCCTGGATGAAGATATGGATGAAGATTCAGAAACCGACAGCATGCTGGGGGTTGCCAGAATCATCGGAGACCCGGACGGAAAGACGGGTGAATTCGCCGTTCTGGTGGGTGATGCCTGGCAAGGCAGGGGCATTGGTTCGAACCTGCTGAAAAAGTGCCTGTCCATCGCCGAAAAACGCGGCTTCAAAACGGTACACGGCATCGTGCTGAATGAGAACAGGAACATGCTTGCGCTGGGAAAAAAGCTCGGGTTTGAAGCAAAAAGAGACGCCGGAGACAACCGGCTGGTCATTCATTTCGGAGGAAACAACCCATCTTGTTAAGTGAAAAAATCCAAAACGTATTTCCGCAGGCCGGCGAGATCCCCGAAACCCTTTTAAACGGGGTTCCCTGCATTCAGACCGGCTATCTCGTAAACGGTGAGATTCGGATCTGGGACGGTCCGCGCCAGGAGGTGCTTTCGCCCGTCCAGGTGGCGGACGACACCGGCCCGAAGCCTTTATTCGTTGGCGAATATCCGCTGCTGACGGAAGCGGAAGCGCTTGAGGCTCTTGATGCGGCGGTTGCCGCCTATGATCATGGGCGGGGGGTGTGGCCTACCCTCTCCGTGTCCGAGCGGATTGATCACATGGAGCGGTTCGTTTTCCGAATGATTGAAGAAAAAGACCGGGTCGTGCGGTTTCTGATGTGGGAGGTCGGTAAATCGCTCCGGGATTCGGAAAAGGAATTCGACCGGACCGTTCAATACATTAACGATACCCTCTCCGCGCTGAAAGATCTGGATCGCATTTCTTCCCGGTTCACCATGGAGGAGGGGATCATCGGCCAGATTCGGCGCGCTCCCATGGGCGTCGTGCTCTGCATGGGACCGTTCAATTATCCGCTCAACGAGACATTTACCACGCTGATTCCGGCGCTTGTCATGGGAAACACCGTGATCCTGAAGCCGCCCAAGCACGGTGCGCTTCTCTATGCACCGCTTCTGGCGGCCTTTCGCGAGGGTTTCCCGAAAGGCGTCATCAACGTCATCTATGGTGAGGGGAGAAAAGTGATACCCCCGCTCATGGCATCCGGCAAGATCAACGTGCTGGCGCTGATCGGCTCGAGCAAAACGGCGAATGCCTTGAAAAAACTGCACCCCAGCCCCAATCGTCTTCGCTGCGTCCTGGGGTTGGAGGCCAAGAATCCGGCCATTGTGCTGAAAGACGCCGATCTTGATCTGGCCGTAAAGGAATGCGTTCTCGGTTGCCTCTCCTTTAACGGGCAGCGGTGCACGGCCCTGAAGATTCTCTTTGTGGAAGCCGGCATCGCGGATGCGTTTCTCGAACGCTTTGCCGCGGCCGTCACCGCCCTGTCCTTTGGGATGCCATGGATAGAAGGGGTTTTCGTGACGCCGGTCGCGGAAAAAGGCAAGACGGATTACCTGGGAGAACTGGTGTCGGACGCCGTCGCGAACGGCGCACGGATCGTCAATCCTGCTGGGGGGAGCGTTTGCGGCAGTTTCTTTTTTCCCGCCGTACTGTATCCGGTTCACCCCAACATGCGGGTCTATTATGAAGAGCAGTTCGGACCGGTGATTCCCATCCTGCCCTTCGACAAGATCGATGAGCCCATCGCGTATATGATCCAATCGAGCTACGGCCAGCAGGTCAGCATCTTCGGAAGCGATCCGGACCAGATTGCACGGTTGATAGACCCCCTGGTAAACCAGGTCTGCCGGGTCAATATCAACAGCCAGTGCCAGCGGGGACCGGATACGTTTCCCTTCACGGGACGAAAGGATTCCGCTGAAGGAACCCTTTCCGTATCCGACGCCTTGCGGGTTTTTTCCATTCGAACACTGGTTGCCGCCAAGCAGACGGAGTTGAACAGGCAGATCATCACCCGCATCGTTCGGGATCATACAAGCAAATTTCTGGCGACCGACTTTATTTTGTAGAGAGAATGGTATATAAAACCGTATATGTCGCATAATGGCGGTGCAGTCATGATGACGCTGGTTCTCCTCAGACACGGTGAGCGCATCTGGAACAAAAAAACCGGTTCACGGGCTGGACGGATGCAGGCCTGTCAGAAAAAGGAATCCAGGAAGCCCGGCAGGGGAAAGGCATGGCGATGCGTCAGGCGGCGCTGCTGTTTGAAAAAACAGGAGAGATGTTCCGGGGAAGGATGGGGGGCGGACACCATAACAAACAGGAAGAAAGATAGATCGGAGGCGGCCATCACGCCGGGTGATACCGGGGCAATCGAGACCCAGGAGTGCGTCGCAGCATCAGCCGAGTCGCAGGAGACGGTCGAAAGCACCAGCGCATATTTTCCCATCGTCGGCATCGGGGCCTCAGCCGGGGGGCTGGCGGCCTTCGAGGCTTTTTTTTCCGGCATGCCTGCAGACACCGATCCAGGCATGGCTTTCATACTGGTGCAACACCTTGCCCCGGACCACAAAAGCATCCTCACAAACCTCGTCCAGCGCTACACCCGCATGCAGGTCTTCGAGGTGGAGGACGGGATGACTGTACGCCCCAACTGCACCTACATCATCCCGCCGGGCCGGGACATGGCTTTTCTGGGCGGCGCTCTCCAACTGCTGGAGCCTTCCGCTCCCCGAGGCCGGCGGATGCCCATCGACTTTTTCTTTCGGTCTCTGGCCCAGGATCAGCGCGAGCGAGCCATCGGTATTGTGCTTTCGGGAACCGGCAGCGACGGCATGCTCGGCGTTCGGGCCATCAAGGGCGAGGGCGGAATGGTTATGGCCCAGAATCCTGCTTCAACCGCGTACGACGGCATGCCGCGCAGCGCCCTTGCCACAGGCCTGGTGGACTATGAGCTTCCGCCGGCCGAGATGCCCGCCCAGCTTATCGCCTATGCGGCCCACGCTTTCGGAATACCCCGCAGCCCTGCCATTGCCTTGCCGCCCAAAGTCGAAAACGCGCTGAAGAAGATATTTATCCTGCTCCGCGCCCATACGGGCCACGACTTCAGCCAGTACAAGCCAAGCACCGTCAATCGACGCATTGAGCGCCGCATGTCCATCCACCAGATCGAAACCATGGACGGGTACGTGAAGTTTTTGCAGCAGACACCGAACGAGGTGGAAGCCCTGTTTCGTGACATGCTGATCGGGGTCACGAGCTTCTTTCGCGATCCGGCCGCCTTCAAGGCCGTCCAGGAGCAGATCATCCCAAAGCTCTTTTCCGGGAAATCTTCAAACTGCGCGATCCGCGTCTGGTCGGCAGGCTGCTCCACCGGCGAGGAGGCCTATTCCCTTGCCATCCTGCTGGCAGAGCTTCAGGAAAAGCTGAAACAAAGCTTCAAGGTGCAGATATTTGCCACCGATATTGACAGCCATTCGATTGTCACGGCCCGCGCCGGCCTCTACCCGGCCAGCATCGACGCCGACATCTCACCGGAACGGCTGGCACGCTTTTTTTCGGTGGAGCACGACGGCAATTTCTACCGCATCCGTAAAAACATCCGCGACATGTTGGTCTTTTCCGAACAAAACGTGATCAGAGACCCGCCGTTTTCCAAGATAGACCTGATCAGTTGTCGCAATCTGATGATCTATATGGGCGCTGAGTTGCAAAAAAAAATCATTCCTCTATTTCACTATGCGCTGAACCCATGCGGATTTCTCTTCCTGGGCACCTCTGAGACCGTGGGGGAGTTCGGCCATCTGTTTACTACCCTGGACCGCATATCGAAGCTGTACCAGCGCAGGGAGGATTTCCACCCTACAGGACCGTATCGATTTCTGCCGCCCATGACGGAGGCGGCAACGCCGCTTCCGCCGGCAACGCCCAAGTCGGCCTATCCCGGGAAACCGTCGCTGCGCG
The DNA here is from genome assembly GCF_001854245.1 of Desulfococcus multivorans. GTDB lineage: Bacteria > Desulfobacterota > Desulfobacteria > Desulfobacterales > Desulfococcaceae > Desulfococcus > Desulfococcus multivorans. The sequence continues at coordinate 207,335 of NZ_CP015381.1, forward strand.
AATTGACCGAAAAGGCGCTGTTGCGGCATGTCGCCCCGGTCGCCGCGCTCGTCAACGGCGACGGCGACATTCTATATCTCCACGGCCGCACCGGTTTGTACCTAGAACCGGCTCCTGGCGAGACCGGCGTCAACAATATACTGAAGATGGCGCGCGAAGGATTGCGCCGCGAGCTGGTCACGGCCATTCGCAAAGTCGTCGCCGGTGAGGAGGTCGTGCGCTGCCCGAACCTGCGCGTCAAAACCAACGGTGACGTCACGGCAACCAATCTGACGGTTCGTACCGTGCCTCTCGGGATGCCGGCGGTTCATGCGGGGGCCTCCGAGGCGCCACTGATGCTGGTCATACTGGAGCAGGGCTTACCCCTGGAGAGAGGCGAAGACGCTTTGACGGTGCTTTCCGCGACCGAGGCCGTCGCCGGTATCGAAGCAGGCGACGAAGCGCATGCCCTCATCGATTCATTGCGGCAGGAGCTGCAGGCCAAGGAGGAGTACCTCCAGACCGCCAGTGAGGAGCTGAAAACCACCAACGAAGAGCTCAAATCCTCCAATGAGGAAATGCAGTCGGTGAACGAAGAATTGCAGTCCACCAACGAGGAGCTGGAAACCTCCAAGGAGGAGCTGGTGTCGATGAACGAGGAGCTCTCCACGGTCAATGCCGAACTGCAGACCAAGGTTGCGGACCTCTCCCGGGCCAACAACGACATGAACAACCTTCTGAGCGGCACCGGTATCGCCACCGTCTTTGTGGATCAAAGCCTGCGCATCCTGCGCTTTACCCCCACCGCCACCCGGATCATCAACCTGATCCACAGCGACATCGGGCGGCCCGTCGGCCACATCGTCTCCAACTTGACTGGCTACGACGCGCTGCCGGCGGACACGCAAGAGGTGCTGGACACCCTCGTGCCCAAAGAGGTGGAAGTGCAGACCCGGGCCGGGGTGTGGCACACCATGCGCATCCTGCCCTACCGAACGCTCGATAACGTGATCGAAGGAGCGGTGATCACCTTCGTGGACATCAGTTCGGCAAAGCAGGCTCAGGAAGCACTGCACGAGGCGCACATCCGGGTGACCGAGGCCATTGTCGCCACGGTGCACGAACCGCTGTTGATGCTGGATGCCGACCTGCGGATCATCGCGGCCAGTCGCTCATTTCACAGCATCTTCCGGGCAGCGCCGGACAGCGCAACTGGTCGATTCCTATACGATTTTGGCAACCACCTGTGGGATATTCCGGTATTGCGGAACCTGCTGGAAACGATTCTGGCCCGGGGTTCGGTGTTCAACAATTATATACTGTCGCACGAGTTTGAAGCGATCGGCCTGCGCACCATCCGGATCAACGCCCGCATGGTCAGCGAGGCCGGCCGGCCCAGATTTATTCTGCTGGCGATGGCGGACATCACCGAACCCAAAAATGAAGGAAATGCACCATGACCGGCAAGGGCAAACTGCCCGACAGCGCGGCCGCGCTTCGCAAACGGGCCGAAGACAGCGCCCGGCAAGATGCCGCTCAAGCATCGGAAGACCTCCTGCCCCTGTCGCCCGAAGAAAACCGACGGATCCTGAACGAGCTGCGGGTTCACCAGATCGAACTGGAGATGCAGAACGAAGAGCTGCGCCACGCCCAGTCGGAACTGGACGCCTCCCGGGCGCGGTATTTTAGCCTGTACGACCTTGCACCGGTGGGCTATTGCACCCTCTCTGAAAAGGGACGGATACTGGAGGCCAACCTCACCGCCGCCACATTGCTGAATGTAGCCCGGGGCACGCTGGTCGGGCAGTCGATCACCCGATTCATACACAAAGAGGACCAGGACATCCACTACCTGCACGGCAAACAACTCTTTGAGGTTCATTCAGCAATTTTGCAGGGTCAGGTGCAGGCCGGCATAGAGCAAACCGTTGAACGGCAGGCGTATGAACTGCGGATGGTGAGAAACGACGGGACATCCTTCTGGGCGCATCTGGCGGCGACCGTGGCGCAGGATGAAGCCGGCTCACCCGTATGCCGCGTTGTGATGGACGACATCACCGATCGCAGAAGGATGGAGGAGGCGCTGCAAAACGCCCATGACACGCTCGAACATCAGGTCGAGGAGCGAACGGCCGAGCTTGCCGCGGCCATGCAGGCAGCGGAAAAAGGAAGACTGAACGCTGAAGCCGCCCTTGTAGAGATACAGAAGCTGAAAGATCAGCTGGAAGCGGAAAAAGCCTATTTGATCGAAGAAATTAAACTGGAAAACAACCATGAAAACATTATCGGTCAGAGTGACGGGATTAAATTCGTTATCTCTCAGGTCGAACAAATCGCCGGCCGCGAAACCACCGTATTGGTTCTGGGCGAGACGGGAACCGGCAAGGAGCTGGTTGTCCGGGCCATTCACGGCTTGAGTCTGCGCAAAAACCGGGTTCTGGCGAAAGTGAATTGCGCCGCGCTCCACGCAAACCTGATCGAAAGCGAATTGTTCGGCCATGAAAAAGGCGCTTTCACCGGTTCTCATACCAGACGCCTCGGGCGATTTGAGGTTGCCCGCGGCGCAACCCTTTTTCTGGACGAAATCGGCGAATTGCCGATGAATTTACAGGCAAAGCTGCTCAGAGTGCTCCAGGACGGCGAGTTTGAACGGCTGGGCGGCTCCAGCACCATCAAGGTGGATGTACGGATTATTGCAGCCACAAATCGTGATCTGGAAGAGGAAGTCCGAAAGGGCCGTTTCCGGGAAGATCTCTGGTACCGGTTAAATGTTTTTCCGATTACCATTCCGCCGCTTCGCGATCGCATGGAAGACATCCCGCTTCTTGTCGATTTCTACGTCCAAAAGATCTCCAAAAGAATGGGCAAGACCATTGAAATGATTCCGGCGAGCGCAATGCGTGCGTTGCAGCATTATCACTGGCCTGGAAATATCCGGGAGCTGGAAAATGTCCTGGAACGCGCCGTGATCAACTCGTCGGGAACAAAACTGCGTCTGGCGGATGAACTCAAGAACCCGCCCACGGGGCCAGGCATCCGCCAAAAAACCCTGGAAGCGGTTGAGCGCGACCATATTGTCCAGACACTTGAGCGTACCCGTTGGAAGCTCGCTGGAAAAAACAGCGCGGCCGAAATCCTCGGGATCGACCCCGGCGCTTTACGAGCACGTATGCGCGAACTCGACATCCGGAAAAAATAATTTCCCATCCCGTCAATCGAGTGTCTCCCGCATTCTCCGCACCACACATTGGCGTTGAGACGCCAATTTCATCATCATGCCGGGATATGCCAACGCCTCCCAACGATACCGGATCGTCGGAATAAAAAGACATATATGACCACTGGTTAAATATAACCTTTTTGCGCAGATGCCAGGGGCGACGCCGAAAATGCTTTTGTTCATTTATTTTCATATAATATCGATTCTATATGTTGCATGCCCCCGTGTATTGGAAACCTGGCATATAAATTGTATTGTTATAGCGGACTGAACAAGAAGCATCCACGCGGACGACGGGTATGTCGTATCGCTCGGTGGCCGTAAGGATCAGTTTGGCCATTCGAGTCTCCTTTTCGCTGATTCCCGCTGTTGAAGATGAAAACCCGTGCACGCAGCACAGGTTGCTCAATATTTTGAGATGGTTCGTTAGGTTTTCAAACTCCGGCGCCGCTTATCGCCGCGATCGTTGTACCAGAGGTGCCCTTTCTGATCCCCAACTATTGGGATCTCAGATTTTGGCAATCATTCAAATTCTGAAGGAGTCCGGGCAATCGGATGCCGTTCCTTCAGCGGAAAGATCATCCAGGATCCAGACAATGAGCGATAAAAAAATCATTTCAAACCGGTTGAACAAGTTGCGTCGGCAGGCGGAGGAAAAAGCCGACAGGATGACTGAAGACCTGGAAGCACTGTCGCCTTCAGAAACACGACAGATGCTGCACGAGCTGCGGGTTCATCAGATCGAACTGGAGATGCAGAACGAGGAACTGCGCCTGGCGCAGGCGGAACTGGATGCAGCGCGGGCGCGCTATTTCGACCTTTACGACCTGGCGCCGGTTGGCTATTGCACGCTCAACGAGCAAATGCATATCCTGGAAGCCAACCTCACCGCCGCCACCCTTTTGGGCGTGGACAGAGGCGCACTGGTCAACCAGCCGATCACCCGATTCATCTACAAGGACGACCAGGACATCTGCTACCTGCAGCGTAAAAATCTCTTTGAGATCGATCCGGCAAATTCATGGCAAGCCAATGAATCGCGGACATGCGAACTGCGTATGCTGAAAAAGGACGGATCACCATTATGGGTGCGGCTGGAAGCAGCTCCCGCGATAGACACCGACGGCGCGCCCGTGTGTCGCGTCCTGATCAGCGACATTACCGACAGCAAGCGGGTTGAAGTGGAAACGGCGGAACTCGAAGCCCGGAAACGGCAGATCCAGAAGACCGAAAGCCTTGGCCTCATGGCTGGGGCCGTTGCCCACCATTTCAACAATCAGCTTCAGGTGGTGACTGGAAACATTGAGCTGACCATCATGAACCTGCCGCCGGGATCAGATGCGGTTACCGGCCTTACCGAGGCGATGAACGCCGCCCATAGAGCGACTGAAATGAGCCGTCTGATGTTGACCTATCTGGGGCAGAGGCCCGGCAGGCATGAACCCATAGACCTTTCCGAAACCTGCCGCCGAAGCCTGGCGCTGCTTCAGGCCGCAGCGCCGAAAGGTACACTCCTTAAAGCCGATCTTCCCTCTTTAGGTCCGGTCATTCGTGCGAACCCAGGCCAGATTCATCATATTCTGACCAATCTGGTCACCAATGCCTGGGAATCCGCCGATGGGAACGGACAAGGTATTTACCTCACCATCAAAACCGTTTCTCAGGCGAATATGCTCGCATCAAAGCGTTTTCCCCTCGACTGGCAGCCTCGATCCCTTCCCTACGCCTGCCTGGAGGTTTCGGATGAGGGCTGCGGTATCGCTAAAAAGGATTGCGAGAAGATCTTCGATCCGTTTTTCTCCACCAAGTTCATTGGTCGCGGTCTGGGTTTATCCGTGGTTCTTGGAATTGTAAAGGCACACCACGGGGCTGTCACGGTGGAGAGTGAACCGAAGCGGGGGAGCATCTTCCGGGTCTTTTTCCCGGTATCGGTTGAAGAAGTCCCCCTGAATCCGGAACAAAGAGCCTGATGATCAGATGGAAAGCGGCGGACCGGTGCTGCCGGCCGCATACAACAAAGGAGGATAAGGAATGGCTGAAAGAGAGCATCCCGGCAACGGAAAGGAAGCGTTTATCGAACGCAGTTCCGAAGAGATACGTCAGGACATCGCAAAAGAAAAGGATGAGATTTCCCAGAAAGTCGATCAAATCGGCGAGCGGATCAAGGAGAGCCTGGATTGGCGGGAATATGTGAAGGGCTCTCCATACTGGGCGATGGGGGCTGCCGCCGGCCTTGGGTATCTTGCCTCAAGGGTATTGAAGAGACGCACCACGCCCATGGAGCGGATCATGGGTGCCATTGCCGGGGAGGTTCAAAACTCACTCGGCGGCCTGGTTGCCGGAGCCGCAGGCCCCGGCCTGATCAAGGTAACCTTGCTGGGTATTGCCACCAAGGCTGCCGCCGGCTGGATCAGGAATGCAGCCTCGACGGAAGCGGCAGGCGGCGGCGGTCCTCAACCGCAGACAGGACGGGGTTCAATCGTCAGCCAAGGAATGGATACACAGCCCGTTGTTAACATCAACCCGTAATGTTTACACTTCCTCAGGAGGTTGCCATGAATACCGAAAAGAACAAAGACGAGACCCCCAAACAGCAAACGGCAGAAGGACCCGGCAGCGTCAATGTCGCAGCTCAAAACATCCTGGAAAGAAGCGGCGAGGTTTACGTGCAAGCGGAGCAGGCGGTAGGTGATGCGTATGATAAAACGACCGAGAAGGTAAGCGAAACCTATGAGAAGGCCAAAAGTTTTGGTAAGGAAAATCCGGGCAAGTCAATTCTCATCGCATTCGGGATAGGCATAGGGGTGGGGTTTCTCCTGGGTGCAAGCACTCGTCGCTCGGGTGTCACCGGCCGGCTTGCCCGACCCGTGGTCAACGCACTCTCCGACATCGCTCTGGACTTTTGGCGTTAACACGGTCTCTTACCGGAAAAAGCATTCAAGAAACTGGAAAAAAACGCCAGGTCTGAAAGAGATGGAGGATCCCAAACAGGCTTTTTGGCTCTTGCAGGTAGATACGGGGGAGGCAGCATTCGCATGGAAAATGCACTGAACCCTGTCCGCAGCTATCAGTATATCATGTGGAAACGTTGGCAAGATCATGACGAATTTCATGAACAACAATTCAGCCGGATCTTTGAACTATGTACCAGTTGCCTGGGGATGGTGGTAGAAGGCCCTTGGGAGCCTGTTTACAGAGCACACTGAGCGGAGCATAGATGCGCTGAGGGCATATCTGGCGAGGCATCGCTCGCTGCGCGCAGAACTTCGGGTTACGTTTGTCGCAGTTTAAAAAGGAGTCTGAAATGGCTGCTTTCCGATCGATTCGTCTGTGGTATTGGTGTATATCTCTGCTTGTTTTGCTTGCACCGGGATGCGACCCATCGGGCCGCGAAAAGGTTATTGAACACCCGATCCCTCGTCTTTACGGGGCGGGAGATTCGCAATTTTCTCGCACGATGGGGACATTGCTTGGCACGGGCATTCTGGATGGCAATCGAGTTGAGGCGTTTTTGAACGGTGACGAGATCTTCCCCGCGATGCTGCAAGCAATCCGCAGCGCCAAAACAACCATCACGTTCGAAACCTTCATCTATTGGTCCGGGTCGATCGGCAGCGAATTTACGAACGCCCTTGCCGAACGTGCTCGTGTCGGCGTCAAGGTTCATGTCCTGCTCGATTGGGTCGGCAGTGACAAGATGGACGCATCTCAACTCGTATTGATGGAGCAGGCCGGTGTGCAGGTGTGGAAATATCGTGAACCGCACTGGTATCAGTTAGGCCGATTAAACAATCGCACACACCGTAAGCTGTTGGTTGTCGACGGACAGACCGGTTTTACGGGCGGTGTTGGTATCGCAGATCAATGGACTGGCCATGCCCAAGATCCTGAGCATTGGCGCGATTCGCACTATCGTGTCCAAGGTCCCGTGGTGGCGCAGATGCAAGCGGTCTTTATGGACAACTGGATCAAAGTCAGCGGTGATGTACTCCTTGGGTTTGATTTTTGTAAGAACACAAAATCGCGCGAAGGCTTGACGCACGGGCATCCGCGCGAATGAACGAGATTCAGCGTGTGTCTACGAAATCGGGCTGTTTTCAGGTCAGTTTTTCCAGCTCGATGACCTGCTTTGGAGGGGTGATCTTTAACAATTTAAGAATGTTGATGGTTTTGGCGGGCAGCTCGTTGCGCATGAGCACACGGAAATTTAAATTGAAAAATTCTGTGATCTGGAGCTCATCCAGCGCGCCTTGGATCTGGTGCCAGGGCCTGTCGCATGCCAGCTCGGCGACACGCTCGATCAGGAGCGCCAGGACACAGATTTTGACGTGGGCCTCGATGCGCCGGGATGCCCAGTGGTACATGGGCATCATCCTGATCTGGGTCCGCTTCAGGGAGCGGAAACAGCGTTCGATGACCATCAGGCCTTTATAGCCGCAGGCGGCGTCCTCCAGGCTGATGGTGTCGTCGTTGGTCTCGAGGACCCACTTGCCGTCATAGGTTTCCGCTTCCCGTATTTTGCCCCGGTCGATGCGGACCTTGTTGGTCTTGGTGACCTTCAGGTAGCGCTTGAAGCGGCGGGAGGCCAGCAGCTCGATGGCCCATTGGGCGGTTGCCGATGCATCCTTGTGGGACTCGAGCTCCTTCTCCAGGACGGCGACGGTCATCTCCCGGTGCTTGCGCTGCCGTTCGGCCTCCCTGGGGTTGTAGCAGAGGATATAGCGCCTGCGGCGCTCGCCGTCGCCGACGACAACCTCCTTTGCATGGAGGTTGTCCTTGAAAACGGTGTAGCGGCCGCGCTTGCTCAGGACTTTTTTGCGGATCTCGGCCACGTTGGACATGCGGCAGGCCAGGAGGTACTTGCCGCAGGCCCTGGCCAGTTCCCTGCGGTTGTCCTCGGAGTTCATGCCCGAGTCGGCGACAAACATGGCACGGCCCAGGTTCCAGCCCCTCAGGTCCGCCCGAACCTTCTCGACGGTCGCCACGTCGGAGGTGTTGCCCGGCAGCACCCAGCTGCGCACGGGGATGCCCTCGCGGGTCACCGCCAGGGCGACCACCACCTGGGGGCTCCACGTGCCCTCCTTGGAGTGGCCGAACTTGCGCAGGGTGGCATTGGCGTACCGGTCGGGGTCGTCCTCCTGGTCCACATGAAAAGACGCGGTGGTCGTATCATAGAAGATCAGGTCGACCTCCAGATTGAAGAGATCGGCGATATGAAAGAAGATGGCCTCCTCGATCTTGTCAGCATGTTCGTACAGCAGGTCCATCGCCTCGTACATGTGTTTGAGTTGGAGACCGTCGCAGGAAGGGAGATAGACCCTGGAGAGCCAGCGGTCCCATACGCCAAGCTTGGACTCGGGATCGCACAGCCGGTTGGCGGTCATGGCCATCAGGGCTCTTTCATAGGGAACCCGCAGGCCTTTGGCGTTGACGACGCCTTCCAGTGTCTTTTTCAGTCCGAGCCGCTCCCAGAGGGCCTCGATGACCATCGGGCAACCAAAGGCTCGGGTTTTCCGGATCTTCAGGTCTTCGAAGAAGCCCGCTTCGCCCGGCGGTGTGGCGCTCAGAACTTCATCATCAAGAGGATCGACGACGGTTATCCCGCATACCCGGGCGATGGATCTGCACAGCCGGATCAGCTCCTGCCGGTCGAGCTGGTCGGCACGGCCGAAGTTGTGGATGATTCTGGCAACCGGCTTGCGGGTATCCGGGTGGCGCTCGTTATGCGCCAGCTGGAAATATTCGACCACGGAGCCGTCTTTGTTCTTTCGCTTCGTAGACCGCAGATACATGTTTACGTTTATGGCATTTTATTCCCTTTGAGTCAATAGAAAATTGATAATTCGTGTGCCTACGCGTTTTTGAGATTGAGAGAAGGCCGGGTAGGCACAATAGCTTGTAATTATTAGGGGCGGGTGGTGGCGGCGGGCCAATTTGGGGTGGTTTTCTGCCTACAAAAATCAAACCCAAGTACTCCACGGACCCGAGTATTTCCCTCCTTTGCAGCCGGTCGGCGCCGTCAAAGCGCACGTGTTCAGCAGCTCTCCGTCGGGGGGAAGCGAAAGCATGCGGCTGATGTACCTGCTCGCAATCACTGCCGCCAGCCGCTCTATTTACCTCTCCACTCCGTACTTCATTCCCGATGCACCGGCGATCAAAGCGCTAACCGATGCCGCAAAGCGCGGCGTAACCGTCCAGATCATTACAGTCGGCAACCACACAGACAGTGAGACGGTAAGGCGTGCATCCCGCGCGCGCTGGGGTGCCTTACTCGAGGCCGGCGTTGAAATACATGAATATCAGCCGACCATGTACCACTGCAAGGTGATGATCGTAGACGGGCTCTGGACAACGTTGGGCTCGACGAATTTCGATCCCCGTTCATTTAGCCTGAATGACGAGGCTAATGTTAACTTTTACGATGTCGATTTTGCCAGACGTCATATCGGGATTTTTCAGGAAGATTTGGCGCATTCGCGACAGGTTACATTCCAGGAGTGGAAGGACCGGCCGCTTGCCGAAAAATCCTGGGAGCATGCTGCAACGCTTTTCGGTTCGCAGTTATGACCCACGAAGCGTCAGGTTTGGTTTAGCCGGCATATCAGCATTAACCGGCCATGAGCGAAAGCAGGACGCTCTGCCAGAGGACCGAGAGCTGGAAAAGCGCTTGCTGGGTTTGATGCACAAGGTATGCAAAGGCGCGTCGGTCGGCTATCGGGTCGGACGGAAGCTACGCCGTCTCGTGCGCCTGAGGGCGTCAGCAAGCAGGGCGAAGTTGGCAGAGCCGCCGAGCACCGGCGAAGTCTGCTGACGATCACTTTGTGGAAGGAATGTCGCACAGAAGGTGACTCGAAAACAAAGGAGACTGCAGTGGCAATGTTCATGAAAACGCTTTACACGCCCGGAGTGGCGCACTTGTCGTACATTTTTGGAGACGGCGGCCAGGCATCGGTCATCGATCCCCGCCGTGATGTCAACGAGTATCTGGAAATCGCCCACCGCAGCGGGGCGAAGATCACCCACATCTTCGAGACGCATCGCAACGAGGACTACGTCATCGGCTCGCTCGAGTTGGCCCGGCGCACCGGAGCTGAAATCTACCATGGCAGTCAGCTCGACTTCCAATACGGCAACCCGGTGAACGAGGGTGATGAGTTCCAACTGGGCAACGTCAAGCTCTCGATCCTCCACACACCCGGCCATACGATGGAGAGCATCTCGATCGTCTACAGCGACTTAACGTTCAGCGATGACCCGCTGGGTATATTCACCGGCGACGCCCTGTTCATCGGTGATGTGGGCCGGACCGATTTCTACCCCGATCGTGCTGAAGAAGTCTCGGGCATGCTTTACGACAGCATTTTTCAGAAGATCTTGCCGTTGGGCGAACATGTGCTCCTGTGGCCTGCTCACGGGGCGGGCTCGGTGTGTGGTTCCGGCATCGCGGAACGCAACTTTTCGACACTTGGCTACGAGCGAAAGCACAACCCTGTGTTGCAGAAGACGGATCGTGAAGAGTTCATCCGCTTCAAGGTCAATGAAGAACACTTCCAGCCTCCTTACTTCCGGCAGATGGAAAAATATAACCTGGAGGGTGCTCCGCGGCTGGACCAATTGCCGATTCCTAAACCTTTATCTTCGGATGAATTCGCCCGGGCTGCGGATGGCGGGATGCTTGTGGTCGATATTCGCAGTACCGAGGCCTATGCGGGCGCTCACGTGCCGAAGAGCTTTTCCCTTCCGCTGGACATGCTGCCCGCCTTTGCCGGCATGTTTCTCGCTTACGACCAGCCGCTCGGCTTGATTGTCGAAGACTACAGCCAGATCGAGGATGCGGTGCGCGGCTTGACTAGGATTGGCTACGACCAGGTCGACGGTTTCCTGGCCGGAGGGCTTCATGCCTGGGAGACGAGCGGACGGGGCTACGACAGGATCGAGGCCATTCACATCACGGATCTGGAACAGCGGATAGACGATGGCGATGGCTTCACGCTGCTGGATGCGCGCAGCAAGGAGGAATTCGAGTCCGGCCATCTTCGCACGGCGGTTCAAGTCTACTTGGGCGATTTGCCCTCGAAGCTCGAACAGATCCCGAGACGCCGACCGATCACCACGTTTTGCGAGACCGGCGAGCGGGCTACGATCGCGGCGGCGTTCCTGAGACGCCAGGGCATGGAACGCGTCGAGGTTTGCCTCGGATCGATGTCCGCGTGCTCCCACGTGGCGTGTCAGGTGATTATTGGAGACTGACGTGACATGTTAACCGAACCATGAAGGAGTTGAAGAATGTCAAGTCGCAACGTGCTTCACGTGATCGGGCTGATCGTCGCGACGCCGATGCTTGCCCTCGCCCAAACCGAGGCAGTTGACCCGGGCGCGACGGGCCCTGCCTGGTCGCCGTACCTGGTGGGGGTGTTGATCGGCGTGCTCAGCATGTTCACGTTTTACTTCAGTGCCAAGCCGCTCGGCGCGTCGACCGCTTTTGCCAACGTTGCCGGACTGATCGGCCGGCTGATCGCCCCGCGGCATACCGATTCCTTGCACTTCTACGCAGACAAGAAAGCTTCCAAGATTGACTGGCAAGTGGCGCTGGTGATCGGTGTGATCGCAGGTGCGTTCCTGGCGGCATGGAGCGGTGGCGAAATCACCGGCCGATGGCTGCCGCCGATGTGGGCGGAGCGGTTCGGCGAAAGTGTCTGGTTGAGGATGGCTGTTGGCTTTCTCGGCGGCGCCCTGATGGCCTTTGGTGCGCGGATGGCAGGCGGTTGCACCAGCGGACACGGCATCAGCGGCGCGATGCAACTCTCCGTCGGCTCGTGGATAGCGCCGCTGGGCTCCTTCGTCGGCGGAGTTGCCACCGCGATGCTTCTGTTCTACGCCTGAAAAAAAGTGGTGAAATCATGGCACAAGATGAAACCAAGAACCCGACCAGGAACGAAGATCCCCAGCCGGACGGTCCGCCGGAAAACCGGGCAGCCCAGCTTGGACTTGGGTTCCTTTTCGGCATGATCTTCGGTTTTTTGTTGCAAAAAGGCGGCGTCGCGAAGTACGAGGTCCTGATCGGCATGCTCTTGTTTGAGGATTTCACGGTCGTGAAGGTGATGATGTCGGCCGTGGTCGTGGGCATGATCGGTATCTACGCGCTGCACACTGCCGGGCTGGTCAAGCTCCACATCAAGCCCACCCGCTACGGAGCCAATACGCTGGGCGGGATTCTCTTCGGCATCGGTTTTGGTCTGGCAGCCTACTGTCCGGGTACCGGCGCTGCAGCCTTGGGACAAGGCAACTTCGATGCCATCGCCGTGCTTCTCGGCCTGATGGCCGGGTCCTACGTTTTCGCCGAGGCGTCGGGCTGGCTTGCTCGCACGGTGAATCGCTGGGGCGATCGGGGCATGTTGACTCTTGACCGTGTGTTGAACCTGAAACCGCGAGTGTCGGTTCCCGTCGTCGCGACTGTGTTGGTTCTTGTACTGGCGGCAATTCACGTCTTCGTGGATCCGACGCCCTGAGAAGATATGGTAAGAACATCTTCAAGCAGCGGGTCGATATGCAAAAGGCACTGAATACCCTGAAAGACATAGAAACCTGACCACGAAAAAGCTGTCAGCTTTATCTCAAGTAGCTGACAGGTGACCGCTTCACATCAGAGGAGAATGCAATGAATCCCAACAAGCAAAAGGAACTGCCGCACTCTTCGGTGCACTCCCGTATGCAGCGGCTCCGATCGCTCAGCAGGCTTCTGGACAGCGCCTTCCCGCTGCCGGGCGGCTTTCGCATCGGCCTCGACGGCATCATTGGGCTTATACCGGGTTTCGGCGACATTGCGGGCAGCATTGCCTCAAGCTATATCATCGTTGAGTCGGCCCGGCTCGGGGCCTCCACTGCGACTCTCCTCCGCATGGTCATGAACGTGCTGGTGGAGTCGCTGATCGGTTTAGTTCCTTTTCTCGGCGATCTGTTCGATATCGTCTGGAAGGCCAACGAGAAGAACATGGCCCTCATGGAAAAGCAGCTCGCGGCCGCGCCGCCTGGGAGCAGCCCGGAAACGCGGCTCAAGGCTGCGGTATTCATTATCCTCGGCCTGATGCTTGCCGGCGTGGCTGCCATCGCTTATCTCGGATTCACACTTCTCTTCCGGTTGGTCGCCGCCCTGCAGGGGGCGGGCGGCGCTTGACCGGGAAAGGCCTGGATCGGGTCGGACTGGTCCAAAGTGTGTCTGCATACAACCGGAGATTTTTTCCGGAAGCAACTGATGACCAAACCGGCGCATTACTATAAAGCCGATCAGGACGGACCCGAATGGACCCAGAGCGGCATAGCCGGGAGGATTTTGATGGTCCCCCCGGCTATGCCGCCCCTATACCGTGCTAAAAACGTTTTTCTTTCGGTAAAGTGTCCGGGAAGATCTTAACTTATTCAAATTATTTTTATGTGCGGGTCAACTCGTGCGCTGTGTGGTCCTTCTTCACTCAAAGCATAAAATGCACCCATAAATGGTTGAATCGCCGAAGCCAGAGGAAAAGCTGCAATTGGGAAAAGTTCAAGCGTATGCTTGAACAGGCCGGAATTCCAAAACCGAAACCGACGGAAAAGAGACGAATGCATCAGGTTGCGCTGGGATAAACCGACGCGGTCAAATTCGATTCACCCTTTGGGTTCGCTGTAGGCCCTCATCCACTTTCTGACGGCGTTATCGCTCACTCCATATTTTTCAGATTACCATTCCGTCGCTTCGCGATCGCATGGAAGACATTACGCTTCTTGTCGATTTCTACGTTCATAAGATCTCCAAAAGGTTGTCACCTATCGTTTTTCCCAAAATTCAGGACGCCCTGCCTCCCGCATTCTCAGGGCCACACAATGACGATGAAACTTCGGTTTCATCATCATGTCGGGATATGCCAACGCCTCCCAACGATACCGGATCGTCGGAATAAAAAGGCATATATGACCACTGATTAAATATGACCTTTTTGCGCAGATGCCAGGGGCGACGCCGAAAATGCTTTTGTTCATTTATTTTCATATAATATCGATTCTATATGTTGCATGCCCCCGTGTATTGGAAACCTGGCATATAAATTGTATTGTTATAGCGTACTGAACAAGAAGCATCCACCCGGACGACGGGTATGTCGTATCGCTCGGTGGCCGTAAGGATCAGTTTGGCCATTCGAGTCTCCTTTTCGCTGATTCCCGCTGTTGAAGATGAAAAGCCGTGCATGCAGCACAGGTTGCTCAATATTTTGAGACGGTTCGTTAGGTTTTCAAACTCCGGCGCCGCTTATCGCCGCGATCGTTGTACCAGAGGTGTCCTTTCTGATCCCCAACTATTGGGATCTCAGATTTTGGCAATCATTCAAATTCTGAAGGAGTCCGGGCAATCGGATGCCGTTCCTTCAACGGAAAGATCATCCAGGATCCAGACAAAAAGAGTCTGAAATGATCAGATGGAAATCGGCGGACCGGTGCTGCCGGCCGCATACAACCCAAAAAGGAGAAGAAAAAATGGACACACCCAAATTGTATGTTCTACCGAAGCTTGCATACGACTACAACGCGCTTTCACCGGTCATATCGGAAGACCTGTTGAGACTGCATCACGACAAGCACCATGCAGCTTACGTGAATGGGGCGAACACCATTCTCCAAAAAATGGACAAGGCCCGGACTGACAATGCCGATTTCGATACAAAGGCGACGTTCAAGGAACTCTCGTTCCACATCGGGGGGCACCTGCTCCATTCGCTCTTCTGGGAAAACCTCGCCCCGCAGGACAAAGGCGGGGGCGGGAGGCCGCCAGGAGCCATCGCGAAAGCAATCGACGAGGAATTCGGATCTCTCGACCGGTTCAAAAAACTGTTTTCACAGGCTGCGGCAAGCGCCGAGGGCTCGGGCTGGGCTGCGCTCACGTTCTGCAGAAAGACGAACAGGCCCATCATCATGCAGGTCGAAAAGCACAACACGAACGTCTACCCCATGTTCAGGATTTTGATGGTTTTGGATGTGTGGGAACACGCCTATTACCTTGACTACAAGAACGACAGAGGCAAGTTCGTAGAAGCGTTCTGGAACATCGTGAACTGGCCTGCGGTAAACGAAAGGCTTGAGGATCTTCTGAAGGGTTAAACAGCCTTCGAGCTACCATCTGTCACGGTCTTCGGACATGGATCCGCGCAGGGGGGGATAAAGGCAAAGCGCGCTGCCATGAAACGGCAGAGGCTCCGGATTGCCGGCGCTGACCCGAAATCGGGCATTGGTTTCAGGCAACAGAAAAGACTGGACGGCTTTGTCATCGCCGGCGATCATCGCTCTTTAACTTTTACGAGGTGACCTATGGAAAAAAACAATACGGAAGTTGATGACACTGAAGAAACGGCGGCATCGTTCCAAGGCTCAGGCAAGTCAACCGGCTTCGGAAATGTCAAAACCGTTATTGCCGATAAGCTGCATAAGGCTGCCGAGGCTATCGGCGAAAAAGCGGCGGATCCGGACGCACAATCCGGCATGGCTCCTTACGGAAATCAGATATCCGGTTGGCTGGACCAATCCGCCGAGTATGTTCGGCAATTCGACTATGAGCAGGCAGATGCCAGGGTCCGGGAATACGTCAGGCAGAAACCGGGTCGCAGCCTCTTGATCGCAGGAGGTATCGGCCTGATGATCGGAGCCATGTTACGCCGCAGATAAGGAGGGATTTTTCTCAATGAGCAGCAACGTGGCAAACAAGGACACGACAACACAGCGCGACTCCCTCAGTGAACTGTTGGGACAGCTTGCCAACAACTCGGCTGCTGTGGTTCACGACGAGATCGAGCTCGTGATCCAGGGAATTCGCGAAAAGGCGGCGGCTGTCCGCAGCGGATTTTTCACCGCCGTGACAGGAGCGGCTATCGGTTTTGCCGGATTCTTGTCTCTTTGCACCGCATTGATTATCGGGCTTTCCGCTTATATGGCCCCCGTCATGGCGGCGCTTGTCACTGGAGCGGCGCTTGCTTTAATCGGAGCCGTCATTGCCTTCATGGGTTACAGGCAATTGAAGAAGTCGATCCGTAACCCATAGAAGCCAATGCAAACACCGAAAAGGAGGATAAGGAATGGCTGAAAGAGAGCATCCCGGCAACGGAAAGGAAGCGTTTATCGAACGCAGTTCCGAAGAGATACGTCAGGACATCGCAAAAGAAAAGGATGAGATTTCCCAGAAAGTCGATCAAATCGGCGAGCGGATCAAGGAGAGCCTGGATTGGCGGGAATATGTGAAGGGCTCTCCATACTGGGCGATGGGGGCTGCCGCCGGCCTTGGGTATCTTGCCTCAAGGGTATTGAAGAGACGCACCACGCCCATGGAGCGGATCATGGGTGCCATTGCCGGGGAGGTTCAAAACTCACTCGGCGGCCTGGTTGCCGGAGCCGCAGGCCCCGGCCTGATCAAGGTAACCCTGCTGGGTATTGCCACCAAGGCTGCCGCCGGCTGGATCAGGAATGCAGCCTCGACGGAAGCGGCAGGCGGCGGCGGTCCTCAACCGCAGACAGGACGGGGTTCAATCGTCAGCCAAGGAATGGATACACAGCCCGTTGTTAACATCAACCCGTAATGTTTACACTTCCTCAGGAGGTTGCCATGAATACCGAAAAGAACAAAGACGAGACCCCCAAACAGCAAACGGCAGAAGGACCCGGCAGCGTCAATGTCGCAGCTCAAAACATCCTGGAAAGAAGCGGCGAGGTTTACGTGCAAGCGGAGCAGGCGGTAGGTGATGCGTATGATAAAACGACCGAGAAGGTAAGCGAAACCTATGAGAAGGCCAAAAGTTTTGGTAAGGAAAATCCGGGCAAGTCAATTCTCATCGCATTCGGGATAGGCATAGGGGTGGGGTTTCTCCTGGGTGCAAGCACTCGTCGCTCGGGTGTCACCGGCCGGCTTGCCCGACCCGTGGTCAACGCACTCTCCGACATCGCTCTGGACTTTTGGCGTTAACACGGTCTCTTACCGGAAAAAGCATTCAAGAAACTGGAAAAAAACGCCAGGTTTGAAAGAGATGGGGGCAACAATACACAACAATTTGATATCACAGCGTAAGGATGCAATCTATGCGCACGATTACGACGAAAGACGGTACGCAGATCTACTACAAGGACTGGGGCGCGGGACAGTCCGTGGTGTTCAGCCACGGGTGGCCTCTCTGTGCGGACAGCTGGGAGGCTCAGATGATGTTTCTGGCCTCCAACGGCTATCGATGCATTGCCCATGACCGTCGCGGACACGGCCGGTCGAGCCAGCCCTGGAACGGCAACGAAATGGACGCCTACGCCGACGACCAGATCGTCCCGATCGGCGCCTCGGCCCTGGCCTCAGCGAAGCTCGTCAGGAACGCGACCCTGAAGATCTACGCAGGTGCGCCCCACGGTCTTGCGTACACGCACAAAGACCCGCTTAACGCCGATCTGCTTGCATTTCTTAAACCGTGATGCCGTTTTGCCGGTGCGGAGAATAAACCCTATGCCAAATGAGCCGACAAGCGCCGTCCGGGCGGCACCCGGGCCAACCCGATTCTCACTGGCGGCGAACTACGATCCGGAACTGGTTCCTGCGCTTGCTGCGTACCCGGTCGATGAAGTTTACGGCAAGTTCCCTTATGACGGTGTCAGCAGTGGCCGTCCCCGATACATGGCGACACCGCTCACGGAAGCAGATCTGAGGCGTTACATTCGCCTGCTGGACCATCATGGCATTGCCTTCAATTACCTTTTAAACGGCGCCTGTTTCGGCAACCGCGAATGGACACGCCCCTGGCAGAAACGGGTGACCGCCCTGCTGACCAGACTGGGCGGCCTGGGCGTGCGCCGAGTCACCGTATCCACCCCGTTTCTTCTGGAACTGGTCAAACGCCGTTTCCCCGAGTTCAAGGTAAGGGTCGGGATTTACGCCCAGGTGGACACGCCCCGGCGCGCCCGCTTCTGGGAGGATCTCGGGGCGGATGCCATCGTTCTGGAGAGCTTCTCGATCAACCGGAACTTCTCCCGCCTTGCGGCTATCCGCCAGGCCGTCCGATGCGATCTGGAACTGATCGCAAATCACGTCTGCCTGATGAATTGTCCGATGCAAACCTATCATCAGAACGGTTTTGCACATGCATCTGACGAGACAGACACACTCTTCATCGATTACTGCTTTATGCGCTGTTCCCGGCAGCGGCTGACGGATCCGTCGCAATTCATCAAGTCGGCCTGGATTCGGCCGGAGGACCTTGCCGTGTATGAAGCGATGGGATACACGTCCTTCAAGCTTCTGGAACGGGGGATTCCGTCTGTGGAACTGCTGCGGCGCGTCAAAGCATACAGCGAGCGTCGGTTCAATGGCAATCTGGCCGAACTGCTGCTGTCGTATGGGTTTAAAAATCCGGTTCACAAGGAATCGCACTGGACCCTGCGCCATTTCTGCAAGCCTCGGCAGGTGAATCCGCTGAGATTGAAACCGCTGCTTGACCTGGCGCGCCTGCAAGGCTGGCTCTCGCCGCTGCCGGAATGTCCGATCCGGGTGGATGCGCAGCAGATTCCGAAGAATTTCCTGGACGGTTTTCGCGGCCGTGACTGCACCGCCATGGATTGTAAGGCTTGCGGCTATTGCGAGCGGATTGCCGGCCAGGCCGTTTCGATCTCGCCCGAGTACCGCACCGAGATGTTGAGAAGGTATGCGATCATGGACGATGCCATGGCAAAGGGAGGGCTCTGGGGTGTTTGACTCACGCGCCACGGCGATGGAGCTTCTGGACCGGCCGGACTGCGATCCGTCGCTGGCCGCCGCCAGCTACCGGTTCATGGAGTTGGTCAATTACAGCTTCGGCGGCATCCGGTTGGTTCGGCGTTTTCTGGCCGCTGAAACTGCTGAGCGCCATGCCTGCGCCCCCCTGCGCATCCTCGATATCGGCTCGGGAAGCTGCGACATCCCGCTGGCGGTGATCCGCTGGGCGCGCTCCTGCGGCATCCCCATACACTTCACCTGCCTGGAATTGGCCGGCCACGCAATTGACATTGCACGCGGACAGCTCGTCCGGGCGGGAAATCCGCCGGTGAAACTGCTTCAGGAGGATGCCTTTACCCATCAACCCGTCGAACCGTATGATTATGCCCTGACCTCCATGTGCTTCCATCATTTCAGTAATGCTCAGATCCTGATGCTGCTGCACAGGCTCCGCGGTTTCGTGCGAAGCAGCATGCTCATCAACGATCTCCGCCGCTCGCGCCTGGCGTCTCTGGCGGCAAGACTGCTGCTGGCCGCCACCGACGCGCCGGAAGGGGTCCGGCATGACGCTCTGCTCTCGATCCGGCGCGGCTTCAAAATCGATGAACTGAGAACCTTGTTGCGGCAACTCGACGACGTCTCGGTTTCCGTGGAGCCGGCCCACTGGTTTCGGATTGCCGCCATCGTCCGATTCAAACAAGGAGAAAAGTCGTGAAAACCATCATCCTCAGAGGGCTGGGCACCGCCACCCCGCCATTTTATGCAACGCAAGAGGATGCGTACGAATACTTCTTCACGCATTTCTCCCTGAAACCGGCCGAACGGGATCTGTATCGCCGCATTCTCCTGGACGGCAAAATCAAAGGCCGTTATCTGGGAATGGATGCGAAGGCGGATGTCCTTGAGACCGATCCCGACCGTTTGTTGGCGCGCTTTCTCAAGTTTGGTCGCAGCACAGCCGTTGCCGCCGCTCGCCGCGCATTGGCGGAGGCCGGCGTGGGACCCGCCGAGATATCCGGATTGGTTTTCAACACCTGCACCGGCTACCTCTGCCCCGGACTCTGCTCATATATCGCTGAAGATCTGGGGCTCAAGACAACGATTCGTTTCCTGGACTTGATGGGGATGGGTTGCGGTGCGGCGATTCCGAATCTCGAAGCCGCTGCCGGCATGCTGATTCGAAGCGGGGAAGGTCCGGTTCTCAGCCTTGCCGTGGAAATCTGTTCAGCCACCATTTTCCCCGGCCATGAGCCGGAACTGGTGGTGAGCAATTCCATTTTCGGTGACGGCGCCGCCGCCGTCGTTCTCGATCTGTCGCGGGAGAACTCTCAGGACGGACTGGCGAAAATGGTGGACTTTGCGGCGGGTCTTTTCCCCCGGTACCGCGAAGATCTGCATTACCGGACGGCAGGCGGCCGCCTGCGGAACCATCTGAGCAGGCGGGTGCCGGTTATCGGCGCGCGCACTGTGACGGAGGTCGCCTCCGGGCTTCTGGACCGGCACGGACTCACCCGGAATGACATTGCCTGGTGGGCGGTTCATCCAGGAGGCACGGCGGTGCTGGCCCAAGTCGCCAAAACACTGGGACTTGCCGACGATGTCCTGCGCTTTTCATACCGCATTTTCAAGAACTACGGCAACATGTCGTCACCCTCCGTTCTGTTTGTCTTGCGGGAGATTCTGGACAGCGGTCGGCCGCAGCCCGGCCAAAAAGGGATGCTGCTGGCATTCGGTGCCGGCTTCTCCGCTTTTGCGGCGCTCATTGAATTTGCGTCCGGTTGACAGCATGAAACCGGAACCACCGGAAATCAAGAAAGGCGAAGGCGATGCCCATCTTTTCAGTTTCGGTCGCTGAGAGGGGATAGCGTTGCGTCTTGAAACCGGCACAGCCCGAAGCGGGTTTGAATTAAGACCGGGTGTCAATGGGAGGCCTTGCCCAAAGACGGGGCCATGGTCAAGGCTCCGCTGGCCAGAGAGGCGGTTGGTCGCAATCCGACCGACAGGGGGAAAAACTTGAATGCAAACTGGAATAAACGCTAATCATGGGAGGCATCACATGATGGAGGATCTGAATGTGGTCATCGCCGGTGCGGCCGGTGAAGGCGTGCAGACCGTCGGAGAAGTGCTTGGGGAAACCATCGCGGGTCATGGCTATGCCGTATTCGCCTGGCAGGAATTCGAATCCAGAATCCGGGGAGGCCAGAACAGTTATTGCATCCGGATCAGCGAAAAACCGGCCAACGCACCGGCCATGAGAGCGGATATCCTTCTGGCGTTGAATGACGACGCGGCCGTGAAATACGGGCCTCTGATTCAACCGGACGGCATTCTCATCGCGGAGAAAAAGATTCGGGACCGGATGATTTCCATTCCATTTTCGGATATCGCCCGGAAGGAACTGGGCAACAAGATATACGTCAACACCCTGGCCATCGGCGCACTTGCGGCAGCGATCGGCATGAATCCCGGCATTCTCCATGCGGTTCTCGCCCGGAAATTCGCTAAAAAAGGGGATCCCGTCGTGGCGGCCAATCGTGTTGCGGCCGAGAAGGGCTATCTCCTCGCCCGTGAAGGCTGTCAGGGCATCTGTCCCTGGCAGCTTCCGGAACGGGACACCCGGTACCTGCTCGTCTCGGGAACAGAAGCCCTCGCCATGGCGGCCGCTCTGGCCGGGTGCCGGTTCATGGCGGCGTATCCCATGTCGCCTGCGACCGATACCATCACCTTTCTGGCCGAAAACGAGAAGGAATTCGAAGTGTTCACCGAGCAGGCGGAAGACGAGATATCGGCCGTCAACATGGCCATCGGCGCCAGTTTCGCCGGAGCCCGGGCCATGACGGCCACCTCCGGGGGCGGCTTCGCGCTGATGGTGGAAGCCGTCAGTCTGGCCGGGATGATCGAAACACCCCTGGTGATTGTCCTGGGCCAGCGACCGGGGCCTGCCACCGGGCTTCCGACCCGCACCGCCCAGGGCGATCTCCTGTTCGCCGTTCATGCCGGACATGGCGAATTTTCCAAAGCGGTGCTGGCGCCCGCCGATGCAAAAGACATCTTCAGGCAAACCGTACGCGCCTTCAATCTGGCCGACCGCTATCAGATACCGGTCATCGTTCTTACCGATCAGTTCCTTCTGGATTCTCTCTTTTCCGTGGCGGACATCCGTCTGGAGCAATATGCTCCCGAATTCCATCTGGCCGACCCGTCCGTCATCGACGATTACCATCGCTATCGGGTGACGCAAACCGGTATATCTCCGCGTCTGTACCCCGGCCAGAGCCTGCATCTGGTGACGGCGGACAGCGATGAACACGATTCCCGGGGCCACATCACCGAAGACCTTGCTGGAACCGTTCCGGAGATGGTGGAAAAACGCCTCGCGAAGCATCGGGCACTGAAAGCCGCCATCCAACCGCCCGAGGAGGTCGATGTCGAGGGCGCAGAGCGGATTCTGGTGGGCTGGGGCTCCTCGCGCCCGGCCCTGTTGGAAGCCCTTGAACGGCTCAACAAAAATGGAATCCGGACGGGCTTGATCCATTTCAGGGAAATATGGCCCCTGCCGGCATACCGGTTTCCCGAAGGCAAGGCTTACTGGACCGTTGAAAACAACGCCACCGGCCAACTTGCGACGTTGCTGCGCTCCGAATACGGAATTACGTTCGCAGGCCAGGTCCATCGCTATGACGGCCTGCCGTTGACCGGACTCTACATTCAGGAGGTGCTGCAATGGTGAAAATCGACGACTACAAGAACGATGTCCCTTCCCAGTGGTGCCCCGGATGCCCGAATTTCGGAATCCTGAACGCCCTCAAGACGGCTTTGGCAGCATTGGGAAAACAGCCCCACGAATGTTGCCTCGTCTCCGGCATCGGACAGGCCGCCAAATTGCCTCACTATCTCAAATGTAATTTTTTTAATGGATTGCACGGAAGAGCCCTTCCGGCGGCCCTGGGCATCCATGTAGCCAATCCACGCCTGACAACCATCGTCGTCACCGGGGAAGGAGACTGTTACGGAGAAGGCGGCAACCATTTCCTCCATGCGCTGCGTCGCAATCCCGATATCACGGTAGTGGTCCATAACAACGGGTTTTATGCCCTTACCAAAGGCCAGGCTTCCCCGACCACGAGGCTCGGAGAGAAACGAAGCCTTCAGATCAGCGGCGTGGAAATCGCGCCCCTGAACATGCCGGCCATCGCCATCGTCCATGACTGTACGCTTGTGGCCCGGGGCTTTGCAGGGGACGGCGATCATTTGAAATCGCTTTTGATGGAAGCCGTCAGTCATCCCGGCTTGTCCGTTGTAGAGGTCATCCAGCCGTGCATCACCTGGGGGACGCATCCGTTGAGCTGGTATCGGGAAAGGGTATACATACTGGGTGACGATTATGACCCGACCGACCGAAAAACGGCCTTGGAAAAAACCATGGAAACGGGAGAAAGGATCCCTACCGGAATCCTGTTCCGCGCCGCGCCGCGCAAACCCTTCGCCGACCGTTTCCGGAAAGAGATCACGGATCGGCCCTTTGCGGAGTTAACCCCGGTTTCTCCGGAAAAAATGGCGGGCTTTCTGTCCGATTTGAGAAAAGGCTACATGCCTGAAGACGATTCCCATCCTCCCCGGATCGGGACGTGAATATGAGGATTCTCTATGAAACAGACGGAAGAACCAGAACCATAGCGGGAAGGCAACCAGGAATGATAATGAAACTGAACCATTGGTGGCAGGAACTCAGGTCGAGCTTCTGGTTCGTACCGGCAGCGATCGTGCTGAGCGCCGTGGTGCTCGCCACCGTTCTGATTACTGTGGACGCGACCGTCGATCTGCGTGCTGTCGAGCGTTGGCCGCTGCTCTTCGGCGCCGGCGCTGCCGGTGCCCGCGGCCTGCTCACGAGCGTCGCCGGCTCGATGATCACGGTGGCCGGGGTGGTGTTCTCCATCACCCTCGTTGCCATCTCTCTGACGTCCAGTGAGTATTCGTCGCGGGTCATTCGCAATTTCATGCGTGATCGCGTCAACCAGGTGGTGCTCGGCGTGTTCGTCGGCATCTTCGCATACTGTCTGGTGGTGCTTCGAACGATTCGCGGGGGGGGCGAAGGGGGGTTCGTCCCTTCGCTGGCGGTGCTGGCCGGCTTGATCCTTGCCTTCGTCGGGATCGCCTTTCTGATCTACTTCATTCACCACATCTCGATGTCCATCCAGGCGTCGAACATCATTGCCAGGGCCGCACAGGAGACCCTCTCGGCCGTGGATCACCTGTTTCCCGGAGAGTTGGCTGAAGACGAGGACGAAAACGTGGACGGCGACCTCGCAACGTCCCTTGCGAATCAGCCCTGGTCTGTCGTCCCGGCCCGGCATACCGGTTACATCGAGAGTGTCGACGCGGACGCCCTCCTGGATGCGGCCCGGGAACGCGGGACGATCCTGCGGATGGAACGCGGCATCGGGGAGTTTGTCGTCGAGGGCGCGCCGCTGGTTTCGCTGCTTGCCCCGGGCGATCCGGACGACGAGACAACGGCCGGGTTGAACGCGGCCTATGTCGTCAGCCGTCAGCGCATGGTGGAAGCGGATGCTGCGTACGGGATCCGGCAGATCGTGGATATCGCCATGAAAGCGCTGTCGCCCGGCATCAACGACACCACGACCGCGGTGATGTGTGTGGACTATCTGACGGCCATCCTGGTACGGCTCGCGGCCCGCCGGATTGGGCCCTCCCACGGCCTGGACCAGGGAGAACTGCGCGTGATTGCCCGAGGCCCGAGCTTCGAGAGCCTGCTGGCCAAAGCCTTCGACCAGATCCGTCAGAATGCCGCGGGTAACGTCGCCATCATGTCGCGAATGATAGACGCCCTTCAAACCATCGCCGGTATGACAGCCGGACCAGGCCGGCGACGGGTGCTCCGTAACCAGGTGCAATGGATCGCCGATCTGGCCGAACGCACCATCGGATCCCCTTACGACCTGGCACGATTTGAGCGCCGGCTTGCGCATGTATTGGAAGCAATGGAAGCAATGGAAGCGGACAAACGATGAGGAACTGTGCGGCGTTATCTCCAGCCTCGAAAGGCTGAGCCCATAAAACGCCTGTCGCCTTCGGCAAACCAGAATATTCATGCAGTTGACGGCGAAATCGGTCATGTGGAAGATTTTATGGTTGACGACGAAACGTGGAGGATTCATTTTCTGGTTGTGGATACCGCCGACTGGCTGCCGGGGAAGACAGTTCTTTTGTCGCCCCAATGGATCAAACGTGTGGAATGGGCCGATTCCAGCGTGCACTTCAATCTCATGCGGGAATCCGTCAAAAACAGTCGGGAGTTCGACCCTTCTTAAGCCGTGAACCGGGGGAGTATGAGGCATAGTCAGAATGGCTGCAAACCATGCATGGACAGCCTGCCGGGGTCAGAAGGCTTCATTCTCGATTGCGCGGCTGGAAAAACGCTCAACTGCAAGCAGTACAACAGATCGGTCAGGGTCCCTGACAATAATGGCTCAGCAACAACCCACAACCCAAAAAGGAGATGAGAAAATGAAAACACCCAGATACCCGCTGTCTTTCCAAAAGGGGAAATATGCTGCAACTGATTTTATGGCAAAGAAGGAGATGGCCATGAAAATACTGATGTCGTTCATGCTCGTGCTGGCTGTTTTGATGGTGCCGCTCGGTTTATCCGCTCAACAGGAAAAAGCGCAACCTCCTGCCGATCCGGCGCAGGTCCGGACGCCTCTCGAACATAAACAGGGGATGCCGAAGATGTCAGAGATGCAGATGAAAGAATGCGACGAGATGATGTCAAGGATGAAGGAAATGGATGCGCGGCTTGACGCAAAAGTAGCAGACATGGATGCAGCGGAGGGGGATCAAAAAGTGGCAGCCATGGCAGCCGTCATCAAGGAAATGGTCTCCCAGAGAAAGGAGATGCAAGCGCATATGATGAAGATGCATGACATGAGGAAGGGGCACATGATGGACCATATGAAACCCGAGATGGGAAATAACGCAGACAAGGAATAGGCGGCATATGGTTCTTTTTCAGTCAAATGATCTCAAAAAAGGCCCCTCTCTGACCCGTGAAGTGATTGAAGAATTTCAAAAAGGCAGCATCGGTTATTCACGAGTCTGAAGGGGCTTCCGTTGTCGGACGTTCCCTGAAAAGAGCGTTTCATCCCGCCCTGTTTTCCGCAGCAGCCGGTTTTAACGGTATCCTCCCAATATCCCTGTGCCGCCGCCGTGACCGCCCCTGGTGGGTGCGCTCCGGACCTGATTCTTATGCCCCTTGAATTTCAATCACAGCCATATTAAACTAAAAATGTATTATAATGGATGCCCAACAACTCTTTGATAGAATCAAGGCAAACAGGTCATGCGGATCGAGTGAGATAACCACATGAAAAAGGCTTTTATGGAAATTTTTGATCGCATCATGGGGTCGATCCGTGAACCCATCGTGGTGCTTGATTCTGATCTGAAAGTTTTAAAAGCCAACCATTCTTTTTATCAGACCTTCAGCGTAAGCCCCGAGCAGACCGAGGGGGTCTTGATATACGACATTGGCAACCGGCAGTGGAACATCCCCAAGCTTCGGGAATTACTTGAAGATATTATTCCTCAGAATACCAGATTCCATGATTTTGAGGTGGAACACAACTTTGAAACCATTGGCCCCAAGATCATGCATTTGAATGCGAGCCGGATTTATAGAAAGGGCAAGCAAGTCCAGCTGATTCTTCTGGCCATCGAGGATGTGACGGAGCGTGAAGGCTACAAACGGAATCTTGAAAAGATTGTTGAAAATCGGACGGCCGAACTCAATGCAGCAAGGGAAGTGGCGGAAAAAAGCAAAAATCGTGCCGAAACTGCTCTTCAGCAGATAGAAAAATTAAAAGAGCAACTTGAAGCTGAGAGAACGTATCTTCAGGAAGAAATCAAGCTGGAATTTAACCATGAGAATATTGTCGGTCAAAGCAATGAGATCAAGTACGTTTTCTACAAGATTGAGCAGATCGCCGGCACGGATACCAATGTGCTGATTCTCGGCGAAACCGGAACCGGCAAAGAGCTGGTGGCGAGAGCGATTCACAGCCTGAGCCTGCGCAAGGATCGTGCACTGGTCAAAATGAATTGTGCCGCACTGCCCTCAAACCTGATTGAAAGCGAACTCTTCGGGCATGAGAGAGGTGCGTTCACCGGTGCGCTTTGCAGACGGTTGGGGCGGTTTGAGATCGCCGACGGCGCTACCCTGTTTCTGGATGAGATCGGCGAACTGCCGTTGGACCTGCAGCCCAAGCTGCTCCAGGTGGTGCAGACGGGTGAGTTCGAGCGTCTGGGCAGCTCTGAAACGATAAAAGCCGATGTTCGTATCATCGCCGCCACTAATCGCAATCTGGAAGAGGAAGTCCGCATGGGAAGATTCCGGGAGGATCTCTGGTACCGGCTGAATATCTTTCCGATCACTATGCCGCCGCTTCGAAACCGCCCGGATGACATTCCCCTGCTGGTCGATTTCTATGTTGATAGGATATCAAAAAGAATGGGCAAATCCATCAAGCTGATCCCGGTGAGTGTCATGAACGCGTTGCGGGCGTATCACTGGCCTGGGAACGTCCGTGAACTGGAAAATATCCTCGAACGGGCGGTGATCAACTCCTCCGGACCCAAACTCCATCTGGCGGATGAGCTGAAAACGCCCCGGAAGGATTTCATCCGGTCCGGAAAAACCCTGGCGGAGGTTGAACGGGAGTATATTGTTCAGGTGCTGGAACAGGTCCAGTGGAAAGTGAGCGGCAAAAACAGTGCGGCTGAAATCCTTGGTCTGAACCGCAGCACACTGCGCGCCCGCATGCGCAAACTCCATATCCGCAAACCCTGATTATAATTTCATATCCCATTTGTGTTCTGCGATGCTCCTTCGTCCCACAGACGTCGTTTTTTAATAATGGTCGTATATGGCCATTGGTCAAATATCCCCCTGTTCATGCGTCTGATGATCCCCTTTCCTGTCACCGTTTTCCAAACAAGTTATTTATAAATCAAACTGTTATTCAATAAAAATCAAATGTTCGAATCATGGCATGAAGATTGGATATATATCTGAATAGAAAAAAATCTTACTCAACTTTCGCCTTTCATAGGCCGGTGCCGGGAGGATACGGCCCGCGGCCCACGCGATTTCGTTCAAGTGTCGCGCCCCCGGCGCACTGCGAATCATAGACAAGCTTTGATTCGGCTGAAGCAGACTATCCCAAAGTGTTCGAAATCGTCGAATCGTCAAAAGTTCAGATAGTGCCGAAAGGTGGCCGCAATGATCGTTGTTAAAATTACCATGGACGTACTTCAGGAAAAGCAGAAAGAACTGGTGCAGACGCTTCTTTCGATGGTCGGGGCAATGGAAAAGGAGGTGGGCTGTCTGAGCTATGCGCTCTTCTGTTACATCGATGACAGAAACCTTCTGAACCTTTTAGAGGAGTGGCGAACGCGAAAAGATCTGGATCGTCATTTGAAGTCCGAAATGTTCGGGGTTTTACTTGGGACAAGGAGTCTTTTAAAAAAACCGCATGGGATCCATATCTATACCATCCAGCAATCGGAAGGCATGGAAGCCGTTCTTGGCGCCCGGGGGAAAGACCAAGACCGCGCCTGAGCATCGGCTTCCGGAGGAGGGATATCCCGGCATGGGCCGAATCATTTCAGAAAGGAAATGCCATGGAAACGAACCACAGACCTGAAAAAATCGAAGGCATTTTATCCGAGGCCGATGAATTGCTCGACCAGCTGAACTCCGGGCTCATCGAAGATATGGATGAAACCCTGCGAACCCAGATCGAAATCCATGCCGATGAATTAAAAAAACAAAGGCTTGTGCTACAGGAAAGCATCGAAAAGGGCGAACGCGCAGACGCCGGTTCCTTCAGCGAAGGAATCCACAAGGCGATCGATGATATTGTGACGGCCATGAAGGCCCTGACACGCTATCTGACCTGATTCTCGTCGAGGGCCTTTCCGTTGTTTCTATACCCATACAAGAATGCGTCCGGATAATGCATTCAGAAAGGAGTCGAACATGCTCTGGACAGTATTTGTGATTCTTTTAGTTCTGTGGGGGCTGGGATTGGTGACCGGCTACACCATGGGCGGCATCATTCATGCCCTCCTGGTCATCGCCATCATCGTGGTGCTGGTCCAGGTCATTCAGGGACGAAGAAGGATGTAACCATCTGGACGCTTGCCGGAAAAGGCAGGGTGTTCGCAGAAAGGAGTAGAGGTTATGAAAAAATGGAACAGGTTTGTCGGTTATGTTGTGCTTGTCATGTTCATCGCCACATTCTTGGCCTGTGCATCGACGCCCAAACAGTCCAGCACAGGTGAGCTCGTTGATGATTCGGTCATTACGACCAAAGTCAAATCGCTGCTCGCGACTGACGATTTTCTCAAGTCCTTCCAGGTCAGTGTCGAAACCTACAAGGGGACCGTTCAATTGAGCGGCTTTGTCAATTCTCAAGAGGCTGCCGACAGGGCGAGTCAAATCGCAAAAAGTGTTAAGGGCGTCCAGGCCGTAAAGAACGATCTGATCGTGAAATAAGGGGGTAGAAAAAGAAAAGGAGCAAGTCATGAAATGGGATAAAGTCGCAGGGAACTGGACGCAACT
Organism: Desulfococcus multivorans; assembly: GCF_001854245.1. Classification (GTDB taxonomy): domain Bacteria; phylum Desulfobacterota; class Desulfobacteria; order Desulfobacterales; family Desulfococcaceae; genus Desulfococcus; species Desulfococcus multivorans. Next base: position 236,918 of record NZ_CP015381.1, read on the forward strand.
CAGAGGCAACGTCAGAGAAAAACTGGGTAAGCTCACTGACAATGATGCTGTCATCCTTGCCGGACGGCGAGATCAACTCCTCGGACAGATTCAAATAACCTGCGGCCTCAAACCCCGTGAGGCGGCAAAGGCGCTGCAGGACTGGGGCGTTTTAAAGTAGGGGGATACAACACTGTCAAGAACTGCGAGGCGTTCGATTCTGATCATTCATGTCAATGAGATCGATATGCCAATGTCTAATTGCATTAACCCGAAGTTTTTGTTTTAAAAAACAGCATTTTTTAATTAATTGACTCAACTTTCGACTTTCATGATGGTAACCGGAAAGCGGTGCCGGGAGGATACGGCCCGGGCCCCTTCAGCGGTGAGTTTTAGTGCCGCTTAAGCGCCGCGGAGGATCAGCGGCCCGGACTGTTTGAGCGCAGCGAGTTTCCGGGCCGCCCGGAGCAAGCTTTAGCGGCACTTGAACGAAACCGCGCAGGGCGCGGGCCGTATCCTCCCGGCACCGGCCTATGAAAGTCGAAAGTTGAGTAATTGAGCGATCATCGCGGAAGGAGATCGAAAATGAGTTTATTACACAGGGGATTTTTCATCGTTCTTTTATTGTCCTTTGCTCTCGTACTGTCCGGTTGCCAACAAGAGGGGACCGCCGAAAAGGCCGGGGAAAAAGTGGATCAAGCGGCTGAAAAAATCGGCGAACAAGCTGAAGAAGCAGGGGAAGTGGTAAGCGAAAAAGCAGAAAGCGCAGGGGAATACATGGATGATGCCGCAATTACAGCCAAGATCAAGATGGATATTCTGAGTGATCCGTTGCTTAAAGTGTCCCAGATCAGCGTGACCACGACAAACGGCGCGGTCAATCTGAGCGGGGTTGTTGAGTCTCAGCAAAGTATCGACAGGGCGATGGAAATCGTCGGCAGTGTCAAGAGTGTCAAATCGGTGAAAAACGATCTTGTCGTCAAGGCCGACTGATACAAGAGGACGCATTGCAGTCTGATCCTTCAATGCGAAAATTTACGCGCACACACTGTGTAAAAGGAAGTCTATTTCCCGTCGTTCCCGGATTTTTCACGGGAACGACGGGAAAAAGGTGTGCATCCAACCGTCTTTCCCGGGGGAAACACACCCAGAGATTTCAGCATAAAGGAAAGACAATATCTTATACCGATGGATCATAACATCAAGAACATCTTGAATGTCGTCGTGGTGATTGCCGTGATCCTTTGGTTGTTGAATATCTTTGGAGTCCTTGGTTCGCTTTCCGGGCTCCGTATCGGCAGGTAAGGAAACATCAGGAATGAAGGTGAACAGCGCGACTGTCAGGGGAACCTTGTTTCATTTAATAGAGTATCTCCGCAGAAAAGATCTGACGCAAAAGTGCGTGGCTTGTGAGCCGCCGTTGCGGGCGGAGCTGTTCAGCAGCGACCAGATGAAGCAGCATGGCAAGACCTTGGCCGGTACGCACGAGCTGAGTCACGGGCACGCACCGGATCGGCTTCTATCGCGGCTGGGCGAGAATGAAGTCGTTCTGATCGGCGCCTGCGATCTGCTGACGGAGGCGGTCAAGGCGAAACGCCTGATCGCACCGGCCGGGGAATGGCTGCTCGACAATTTCTATCTGATTGAGGAACAGATTCGAACGGCGAAACGGCATTTGCCGAAGGCCTACAGCCGTGAGCTGCCGCGTTTGAAAAACGGTCCATCGGCGGGACTCCCGCGGGTGTATGACATCGCCCTGGAGACGATCTCGCACAACGACGGTCGGGTCGATCCGGAAAACCTCAGCAGTTTCGTAGCCGCCTATCAGTCGATGACCACTTTGAAATTGGGAGAACTCTGGGCCATTCCCATCATGCTGCGTCTGGCTTTGATCGAGAACCTTCGGCGGGTTGCGGCCCGGATCGCCGTGGACAGAATCGATCGAAACCGCGCCAACTATTGGGCCGACCAGATGACGGAGATCGCCGGGAAGGATCCGAAGAATCTGATTCTTGCGGTCGCCGATATGGCACGGTCGAATCCCCCTATGGCGAGCGCGTTTGTTGCGGAGTTCTCGCGCCGTCTGCAGAGCCAGGGGCCTGCACTGTTGTTGCCCCTCACCTGGATTGAGCAGCGGTTGTCTGAATCCGGCTTGACCATCGAGCAGCTGGTGGGTGCTGAGAATCAACAACAGGCTGCGGATCAGGTCTCGATGAGCAACAGTATCGGCAGCCTCCGTTTCCTGGCTGCCAGGGACTGGTGCGATTTCGTCGAGACGATGAGCAGGGTCGAGCAGATCCTGGGTGAAGATCCCGGCGATGTTTACAGCAAAATGGATTTTGCCACCCGGGATCACTACCGCCATGTCGTGGAGAAAATTGCGAAGCACAGTCCGTTCTCCGAAAGCGAGGTGGCCCGAAAAGCGATCCAGCTCGCGCAGGAGGGAGCGGCTCGAAACGGCGGCGACGACCGCGAAGCCCACGTCGGGTTCTACCTGATCGACAAGGGATTCGGGCAGCTCGAACGGATGGTGGAGGCGCATGTATCGCTTATCCGGGGTTTATGCAGACTCAGCCGTCATTCTCCTTTGCTGCTGTATGGCGGCACTATCCTGATGATGACGGCGGTTTTCGGTGCGGGTTTAACGGCGAAAGCCCATGCCGACGGGCTGCATGGCTGGGCCCTCGGCCTGGTCGGTCTGCTGACGCTTCTGTGCGCCGGCCATCTGTCGGTAGCCCTGGTCAACTGGCTGGCGACGCTGCTGGCGACGCCGCGCCCGCTGCCACGCATGGATTTCTCCAAAGGAATCCCGCAGGCGTTGCGAACCCTGGTCGTGGTGCCGACGATGCTTACAAGCGCGCAGAACATCGAGGACCTGATCGAGGGCCTGGAAGTCCGCTTCCTGGCAAATCGGGATGACCACCTCCACTTTGGTCTGCTCACGGATTTTCGCGACGCCGCCGAAGAAACGCTGCCGGAGGACGAACGCCTGCTGCGACTGGCCCGGGAGAGAATCGAAGCGCTGAACAAAAACTACCGGAGTTCGGAAAACGAACCCTTCTTCCTGTTTCATCGCCCGCGTCGTTGGAATCCGCAGGACCGGATCTGGATGGGTTACGAACGCAAGCGCGGCAAACTCGCGGATTTGAATGGACTTCTGCGAGGCGGATCCCGTGACCGCTTCGCGCTCGTCGTCGGTGACACGTCGGTCCTGTCGGATGTGACGTACGTGATTACCCTGGATACCGATACGCAAATGGCGCGCGATTCGGCGTGGCGGTTTGTGGGTGCCATGGCGCATCCGCTCAATCGTGCGCGCTATGACGAAAATCGGCAGCGTGTCGTTGCGGGCTACGGCATTCTTCAGCCGCGGGTGGCGGTGAGCCTGTCCGGCGCGAACCGAACCCGGTATGCCCGCCTGTGCGCCAGTGAGTTCGGTATCGACCCCTATACCCGCGCTGTTTCCGATGTTTATCAGGACCTGTTCGGCGAAGGCTCCTTTATCGGCAAGGGTGTCTATGAGGTGGATGCTTTTGAGCGGGCGATGGGGGGGCGTTTTCCCGACAACCGGATCCTCAGCCACGATCTTCTGGAAGGCTGTTACGCCCGTTCCGGCCTGTTGACCGACGTGCAGGTATACGAGGAATACCCATCCCGCTACAGCGAAGATGTAAGCCGTCGGCATCGTTGGATTCGCGGCGATTGGCAGATTGCGCGCTGGCTGTTGCCGGGTATTCCCGGCCCCGATGCGCGCCGGCGGAAAAATCCGATTTCGATGCTGTCCCGCTGGAAGATTTTGGACAACCTGCGGCGCAGCCTGACGGCTGCGGCGTTTATGCTTCTGTTGCTGCTGGGCTGGACCGCGCTGCCATCGCCCTGGTTCTGGACCGCGGCGGTGATCGGCATCATCTTGCTTCCTTCCGTGATGGCCTCTGCTCTGAGTCTGTTTCAGAAGCCGGTCGATGTGACCCTGGCGCAGCACCTCGTTGCATCCGCACGCTCGGCCCGCCGGCATTTGGCGCAAGCTGCATTCACGATCGCATGCCTGCCATACGAAGCGTTTTTCAGCCTGGATGCGGTGATGCGAACGGTCTGGCGGATGCTGATCACGCGCAGACGACTTCTCCAATGGATTCCGTCGCACGACTCGAATCGCGAGAGCCGCACGGACCTCGCCGGCTCTTTTCGAACGATGTGGATCGCCCCGGTCATCGCCGCTGTCGCGGCGATGTCTCTCTCGCTGTGGCGGCCGACCGCACTGGTCTCGGCCGGGCCCTTACTGGGCCTCTGGTTTGTCTCCCCCGCCATCGCCTGGTGGATCAGCCGCCCGCTCGTTCACCGCAGAGAGAAGCTGACGACGGAGCAGATCCGCTTTCTGCGGAAGCTCTCCCGGAAAACCTGGGCATTCTTCGAAACCTTCATCGGCCCGGAAGATCACTGGCTGCCGCCGGACAACCATCAGGAGCATCCCACTGCGGTGACCGCCCATCGCACCTCGCCCACCAACATAGGCCTTGCGCTGCTGGCGAATGTATCTGCGGCCGATTTTGGCTACATCTCCGCCGGCCGGCTCATTGAACGCACTGCAAACACCCTCCGCACCATGGATGCCCTGGCGCGATACCGGGGTCATTTTTACAACTGGTACGACACGCAATCCCTGAAGCCGCTGTTGCCGCTCTACATTTCGTCGGTGGACAGCGGCAATCTTGGAGGTCATCTCCTGACACTGCGGCAGGCCCTCCTGGCGCTCCTCGATGAAAAAATCCTGAAAACGCAATTCTTTGAAGGCTTGAGCGACACGTTCGGGATTGTCATGGACGCGGCGGCGGAAGCCGCTCCGGACATACGCGCTCGGCTCGCTCAACTTGAGCAGGATCTGGCGTCCGCGATCCGATCCCATCCCCCCACACTCTCGGCTTCGCGGCTGTGCCTGGATCGGTTGACAGCGTCCGCAGAGGGGCTGGTCGCCGGCATCGAGGCGCTCGATGCGGACCCTGAATGCCCATTGCGGTGCTGGGCCGGTGCGTTTGTCGCACAATGCCGGGACGCCGCAGATGAACTCATGTTTCTCGCGCCATGGACAGAACGCCTGTCTGCCCGGACCCGCCTCGGAGATTTTCCCGATTTCGACGAGATCCCCACACTTCGCGAACTGGCGGCGCTCGATGCAAAACGCCTCCCTGCAGTCAGAGACCGGCAAGACGCTGCCGCCACGCCGGCGGAAAGCGCCCGGCTTGACGAACTTCAACCCCTCATCACGGCAGCCGGCCGGCGCGCCGAAGCCAGAATTGCGGCTGTCAAAAAGCTTGCCCTGCAATGCGACGCACTCGCCCGGATGGAATATGACTTTCTGTATGATGAGACGCGTCATCTGCTGGCGATCGGCTACAATGTCGGTGACTCTCGATTGGACGCCAGTTACTACGATCTTCTGGCTTCGGAAGCGCGGTTTTCCACTTTCGTGGCGATCGCACAGGGACAGCTCCCACAGGAGAGCTGGTTCGCCCTGGGGCGTCTGCTCACCATCGCCGGAGGAGAACCGATCCTCCTTTCGTGGAGTGGTTCGATGTTCGAATACCTGATGCCGCTTCTGGTGATGCCGACCTACGAACACACCCTGCTCGACCAGACCTGCAAGGCGGCTGTCGCCAGGCAGATCGACTACGGGGAAATGCGCGCCGTCCCGTGGGGCATTTCGGAATGCGGCTACAATGCCGTCGATGTGCACCTCAACTACCAGTACCGCGCCTTCGGTGTGCCCGGCCTCGGGCTTAAACGAGGGCTCGCCGAGGACCTGGTGATTGCGCCCTATGCCTCAGCCCTGGCGCTGATGGTGGCGCCCGGGGCGGCGTGTCGGAATCTCGAGCGGCTGGCTGCCGAAGGCTTTGAAACCCGGTATGGCCTCTATGAGGCGATCGATTACACGCCGTCGCGTCTGCCCCGAGGCCAGTCGAAGGCCGTAATCCGATCCTTCATGTCCCATCACCAGGGAATGAGCTTCCTGGCGTTGACCCATTTTCTCTTAGACCGTCCGATGCAGAAACGATTCTCGTCGGAACCCATGTTCCAGGCGACCCTGCTCCTGCTTCAGGAGCGAGTCCCCAAGGCGACAGCGATCTATGCGCACACATCCGAGTTTTCGGAACACCCCTGGCGCTCCGGCGCCGAGGAGAAGCCGATACGTGTCTTCAGCAGTCCCGACACGCAGAATCCGGAAGTGCAATTGCTGTCGAACGGCAGATACCACGTCATGATCACCAATGCCGGCGGTGGTTACAGTCGCTGGAAGGATCTCTCCGTCACCCGTTGGCGCGAAGACCGCACCTGCGACAACTGGGGCACCTTCTGTTACATCTCCGATGCGGCCAGCCGCGAGTTCTGGTCAATCGCTTATCAGCCGACGCTCAAACGATCGAAGTCTTTTGAGGCGATCTTCTCGGAAGGGCGAGCCGAATTCCGTTGCAGCAACCACGACTATGATACCCATACCGAAATCGCTGTCTCGCCCGAGGATGACATCGAGCTGCGGCGCGTCCGCATTACCAACCGTGCGCGGACACGCCGGGCGATCGACGTGACCAGTTACGCGGAAGTGGTTCTGGCTGCCCCGGCCGCGGATGCCCAGCATCCGGCCTTCAGCAATCTCTTTGTGCAGACCGAGATCATCCGGCGACAACGGGCGATTCTCTGCACTCGCCGGCCCCGTTCCCAGGAGGATCAGGTGCCCTGGATGTTCCACCTCATGGCCGTGCATGGGGCGGAGATCGGAGAAGTCTCGTACGAAACCGATCGCATGCAGTTCATCGGCCGCGGAAACACCGCCTCTGATCCCCAGGCGATGGGCGGAGGGGGTGCTTTTTTCACGGGGGCGCTCTCAGGAAGCGAGGGTTCCGTGATCGATCCGATTGTCGCCATCCGCACCCGGATAACCCTGGATCCTGACGCATCGACAACGATCAACATGGTCTCCGGCATCGGTGAAACCCGTGATGCCGCCTTGAACCTGGTGAAAAAATACCAGGATCGGCGGCTGGCGGGTCGCGTCTTTGACCTGGCATGGACCCATGGCCAGGTGCTGCTCCGCCAGTTCAATGCCTCGGAAACCGATGCGCAGCTCTACGGGCGCCTTGCCGGCGCCATTCTCTACGCCGATGCAGCGCTTCGCGCCGACCCCCGCGTCCTCATCAAGAACCGCCGGGGGCAGTCCGGTCTCTGGGGATACGCCATCTCAGGCGATTTGCCGATTGTACTGCTGAAGATTGAAGATCCGGCCAATATCGACCTGGTGCGCCAACTCGTTCAGGCTCACGGATATTGGCGTCTCAAAGGTCTGGCGGTGGACCTGGTGATCTGGAACGAGGATCACGCTGGTTACCGGCAGCTCCTTCACGACCAGATCATGGCGCTCATTGCCGCAAGCTTCGAAGCGGGCGTTGCCGATCGACCCGGAGGCATTTTCGTGAGATCCGCGGACCAGATAGGGGAGGAGGACCGCATCCTGTTCCAGGCGGTCGCCCGCGCCATCATCGCCGACAGCCGGGGGTCGCTGGCGGATCAGATCAACGGCCGCATTCTGGTGGAAGCGTCCGTGCCTTTGCTTACCCCGACCCGAACCCACCGCTCCGAGCCCCTGTCGGTCGTACCCAAGCCGCGCCACGATCTGACGTTCTTCAACGGGCTGGGCGGATTCACCCCGGATGGGCGCGAGTATGTGATGACCACGGCAGCAGGGCAGTTGACGCCGGCACCCTGGGTGAATGTGCTGGCCAACCCTCATTTCGGAAGCGTGGTCTCGGAGAGCGGTCTTGCCGCCACTTGGAGCGAGAATGCCCACGAGTTCCGCCTCACCCCCTGGGGAAACGATCCCGTGAGCGATTCGAGAGGAGAGGCATTTTACCTTCGGGATGAGGAGCGCGGCCACTACTGGTCCCCTGCGCCGCTGCCCTGTCGGGGGGCGACGCCTTACGTGACCCGGCATGGATTCGGCTACAGCGTCTTCGAACATACCGAGCGCGGCATCCGCTCGGAGATGTGGGTATATGTTGCTCTGGACGCACCGATCAAATTCACGGTGCTGAGGGTGCGAAACGAGTCGGAAAGGCCCCGCCGGATCTCCGCTACCGGATATGTGGAATGGGTGCTTGGCGACCTGCGGCCGAAATCGGCCATGCACGTCATCACCGAAATCGACCCGGCGAGCGGCGCCCTCTTTGCACGAAACCCATACAACACCGAGTTTCCCGACCGAGCTGCGTTCTTCGACGTGGACGATACGACCCGCACCGTGAGCGGCGATCGGACGGAATTCCTGGGGCGCAACGGGTCTCTCGGTGCTCCCGCCGCCATGATGCGTGCGCGCCTTTCCGGGAAGGTGGGGGCATCACTCGATCCCTGCGCCGTGATGCAGGTCAGCTTCGATCTGGCCGCCGGCCAGGAACATGAAATCGTCTTCAAGCTCGGTGCGGGGCGAGACGCCGTTGATGCCGGAAACCTGGTCCATCGCTTTCGCGGTTCGACCGCTGCCCGCAGTGCCCTCGAAACGGTCTGGCAGCACTGGACCCACACTCTCGGCGCGATCAATGTGGAAACACCCGATTTGTCCTTGAACGTTCTGACCAACGGCTGGCTTCTGTACCAGACTCTGGCGTGCCGCCTCTGGGCGCGAAATGCAACCTACCAGTCGGGGGGCGCCTTCGGTTTCCGCGACCAGTTGCAGGACGTGATGGCGCTCATCTACGCCAGGCCGCATCTCGTGCGCGAACACCTGCTCCTGTGCGCATCCCGTCAATTCGTGGAAGGAGATGTGCAGCATTGGTGGCATCCCCCAAAAGGGCGGGGTGCGCGAACGCATTGCTCTGACGATTACCTCTGGCTGCCGCTGGCAACGTGCCGCTATGTCGTCGCCACCGGGGACACCGGAGTATTGGACGAGCCCGTTCACTTCCTTCATGGCCGCCCGGTCAATGCGGATGAAGAATCCTATTACGATCTTCCCGGACGCTCTGAAGCGTCGGCGAGCCTTTATGAACACTGTGTCCGGGCCATCCTGAACGGCCTCAAATTCGGTGCGCACGGCCTGCCGCTCATGGGCTCCGGTGACTGGAACGACGGTATGAACCTGGTAGGCGAGCAGGGCAAAGGCGAAAGTGTGTGGCTGGGATTTTTCCTGTATGAAGTGCTCTGCCGCTTCACCGAGGTTGCCCGGACGCATGGCGACGCGGCTTTTGCCGAGCGTTGTGAGGGAGAGGCGGCCGGGCTGCGTCGCAATATCGAGAAGCATGGCTGGGATGGCGAGTGGTACCGCCGAGCCTGGTTCGACGACGGTTCATTGCTTGGGTCTTCGACCAACCCCGAATGCCGGATTGATTCGATTGCACAAAGCTGGTCCGTTCTATCGGGTGCGGGGGATCATGAGCGATCACGCATGGCCATGGCAGCAGTGGATGAGCGCCTCGTTCGCCGCGAGCATGGACTGGTCCAACTTCTGGATCCGCCCTTTGACACGTCGGAGATGAATCCCGGCTATATTAAAGGTTACGTCCCGGGAGTTCGAGAAAACGGCGGTCAGTACACCCATGCGGCTATCTGGGCGGCCATGGCCTTCGCCCGCCTGGGAGACAACCGCCGCGCATGGGAGCTCTTTACCATGATCAACCCGGTGAACCATGCCAGGACAGCCGAGGAGACGGCCGTCTACAAGGTGGAACCCTACGTCGTTGCCGCCGATGTCTATGCCGTGCCGCCGCACACTGGCCGCGGCGGCTGGACATGGTACACGGGCTCGGCCGCCTGGATGTACCGGCTGATTGTGGAATCCCTCCTGGGGCTCACACTCGAAGTGGATAAACTGCGTATTGTGCCGTGCCTCCCAGCGGACTGGAAGGGTTTCAAGATGCACTACCGCCATCGGGAAACGGTCTACCACATCGACGTCCTGCAGACACCCGCCGCAGACGGAGATATACGCGTCCGCGTGGACGGGGTCGACCAACCCGACAAGTCCATCCCTCTGGTTGACGACCATAATGAACACTCGGTCGAGGTGTGGGTGCCTGTTGCATCCGATTGATCGTTCGTTTGGGGAATTGCTTCCCCCGGTTCGCCGGGGGTGTCTGTCCGGCGAACCGGGGGAAGGATTATGGTCTGGGGTCATGGGAGTGGGGATTGAACAGGATGTCGTTCTCGAGGTAGGCCTGTTCGAGGCGTTCCTGGTGGTGCTTCATGGCGACATCGTTCCGGCCGGCCAATTCGAGGATGAGGCAGTTGATAATACTGGAGATGGCCGCTGAATAACCGATCAGGGGAATCGACCGGGACGGGGCGATAAGTGTTCTGTCGGCGAATTGAATCAAGGGGCAGAGTTTGCTGTCGGTGATAACCAGAAGTGTCTGATGAAACCGCCGGGAGACCCGGGCCAGCTTGATAAGTTCGTTGGGGTAGCGGGAGGTGGCGATGATGATCACAAGCGCGCCGTCCGGAGCGTTGGAGAGGCAGTCGATGGCGGTGCTGTCGCTTCCTTTGAGAATATGGACCCCTTTCCGGACTTTGGTCAGGGACCACCCCAGATAATAGGCAAAGGTGTAAGAGAGCCGTGACCCTATTACGTAAACCGAATGGCTCGAGGCCAATTTTTCCACAAACAGGGCGATGGCTTCCACGTCGGTCGATTCATAAAGGTGCTGCAGGTTATTGATCTCCTCCACCAGAACCCGGTGTAAACAGTTCGTCCCGGCGCCTTTTATGCCCGGAAGATCGACCCGATCCGGCAGGCTGAGGCCGGTGTCGACAAAGTCCCTGAGGGCTTGAAGAAAATCCCCGTAGCCGGCGTACCCCAGTTTTCCAACAAATCGTACCACTGTCGCTTCGCTGACCCCGCAGGCCTCTGCAAGCTCCTTGGTGGTCATGAACACCGCTTTTCGAGGATTCTGTATGATATAGTCGCCCAGGATGCGGCCTTTTGGGGTGAGGGCGCTCATGTGTTCGGTGATATCCTTGATGACGGGATGTGACAAGTGGGTGTTCATGATCATGTCCTCAACAGTATAAATATGAAATGAAACAAATTTTTCATTTTGAATCGCCAGATACTTTAGTGTTTAAATAATGTCATGTCAATATCTTAATACTAAAATGCGGTTGTTCGTGTTTGTTTCTGTTTCATTATAATTTTTTTGCTTGACATGATTTATTGCATTTAGGATACATGGCTTACTCAAAGGCCCTGTCGCCTGAGGTTCTACGGGAAGAGGAGGGCTTCCTTTTTTTCGGGAACGGTTCGGGACGGTTCCATAGATGAAAAATTCAACTTTCGACTTTCATGATGGTAACCGGAAAGCGGTGCCGGGAGATACGGCCCGGGCCCCTTCAGCGGTGAGTTTTAGTGCCGCTTAAGCGCCGCGGAGGATCAGCGGCCCGGACTGTTTGAGCGCAGCGAGTTTCCGGGCCGCCCGGAGCAAACTTTAGCGGCACTTGAACGAAACCGCGTGGGGCGCGGGCCGTATCCTCCCGGCACCAGCCTATCTAAGTCGAAAGTTGAGTGAAAAATATTTTTCTTTTCAGCGCCCTCGCGGCAGGATGTCCGAACAGAATGATTTTTTAACGTTTTTATCAATTCATCAAGGGGGAACCTAATGTTTGGCAAGTACAAACCCCTGTGGGGGAACAAGACCCGCCTGAAATCCAGCTATGACGCGGTGATCATCGGCGGCGGACTTCACGGCCTGGCGACGGCCTATTTTCTGGCCAAGGAACACGGCATGAAAAACGTGGCCGTCATCGAAAAGAATTTCATCGGGTTCGGGGGCGCCGGCCGCAACACGGCCATTGTTCGGGCCAATCAACGGACTCAGATCAACGTTCCGCTCTACAAGGAGGCATTGGATCTCTGGCCGGTGCTGACCCGGGATCTTGATTTCAACCTCATGTTCAACAACTGCGGCAACCTGAATCTGATGCACAGCGAAGCCGCCATGAATGCGGCCCGTATGAACATCGCCACGGCCCAGTTCCACGGCGTCGAGAGTCACCTTCTCGACGCAAAACAGGTCAAGGAGATGGTGCCGGCCCTCAACATCTCGCCCGACATCACCTATCCGATCCACGGCGCCATGTTCCACCCCCCGGGGGGCATCGTCCGTCACGACGCCGTCGTCTGGGGCCTGGCCAAGGGTGCCGTCAAGCTTGGCGCCGAGATCCATCAGCAGACCGAGGCCACGGCCATCAACACCGAAAACGGCAGGATCACCGGGGTGGAGACCAGCCGGGGCAAGATCCATTCCCCCCGGGTTCTGGTGTCCGCAGGCGGGTATTCGGCCGGCATCATCAACAAGATGCTCGGTATCAAGCTGCCCATCAGTGTTCTGACGATCCAGGCAATGGTCACCCAGCCTCTCAAGCCGATTCTGAACCATGTCGTCTCCTCGGGCGCCTATCACGCCTACGCCAACCAGACCCTGAAGGGCGAGATCGCCACCGGCGCCCACATGGACCCGTGGCCCAACTATACGACCCTGACCACCGCCTATTACATCAAGCACCAGGCCCAGGCCCTCTCGGAATTTCTGCCCTGCCTCCGAGGGGTCAAATTCATGCGCCACTGGGGCGGTCTGGCCGATATGACCCCCGACATGGCGCCGATCATGGACGGCAACGATCCCATCGACGGATTCTACATGAACTGCGGCTGGGGCTACTTCGGCTTCAAGTCCTGTTCGGCCGCGGGCAGGCATTTGGCGGCCTTCATGGCCACCGGCAACTGTCCCGACATCCTCGAACCCTTCAACCTGCGCCGGTACGAAAAGCACCAGTTGATGGGCGAAACCGCCGCGCTGGTGAGCTATACTCCGGACAATTAAGGGCTGATCATTCAAAAAACGACTGGGGCGGACCCCGCCACAGCATTTTATAAGGAGATTTGGCAATGTCATTGACACTCACGTGCCCCATTTGCGGAAAGCGTAACGGCTACGAGTTCCGGTACGGCGGCGAGGACAAGGGCCCCCGGCCCGCCGAGGATGGGCTCACCCCGCGCAGCTGGTGCGACTACGTCCATATGAACAAATGCGTTGCGGGCGTTCAGAAGGAATGGTGGTTCCATCGGGATGGCTGCGGTTCCTGGTTCACCACCTATCGCAACACTGTCACCAACCTTGAAGTGGAAGCACCGGAGGCAAAAGAATGAACAGGCTTAACACACTGCCGACACTGCGGATCAACCCTTCGGAGAAGTTGACCCTGAGTTACAAGGGCCGAACCATTCAGGGGGTTAAAGGCGATACGGTGGCGACGGCCCTGTATGCGAACGGCGTCCGGGTATTCGCCAGAAGCTTGAAATACCATCGCCCCAGGGGGCTCTACAGTCTTGACGGGGAATGCAGCAACACCATGATGGCGGTGGACGGCATTCCCAACCAGCGGACCGAGAACCTGCCCCTCAAGGAGGGGATGACGGTCGCCGAGCAGAATGTCGTTGGCTCCGCCGAACGGGACTGGATGGCCTTCATGGACAAGCTTGACTGGACGATGCCCGCGGGATTCTATTACAAGACCCTGCACAAGCCGGCGTGGGTGTGGCCCATCGCCATGAAGCAGGTGCGGCAGGCGGCCGGGCTCGGAAAGATTTCCCCCGACTTCGAGATGAAGGGATCTTACACCGATGTTTTCACCACGGCGGATGTCTGTGTGCTCGGCGGCGGCGCCGCCGGCATGACGGCCGCCCTGGCGGCGGCGGGAAAGGGACTCCGGGTCGTCCTCCTCGAAGCCCGACCATGGCTCGGCGGCTGCTTTGAGTACCGGGCAGCCCTCTACAACGGTGAAAAACCCCTGTATGAGCGCGCCCGCGAGCTCGCGGCCGCAGTGGAGAAGACCGCCAACATCCGCGTGTTCGCCCATGCTTCCGTCATCGGGACCTACAACAACAACCTGGTCACGGCCTTCCAGGTGGGCAATGAGAAGGACGGCTTCGACGAGCGATACATCGAGATCCGTGCCGCCGGCATTGTCGTGGCGACCGGCTGCATCGAACGACCGCTCCTGTTTGACAACAACGAACGCCCCGGCGTGATGCAGGTGGCCTGTGCCCATCGTCTGGCCCGGACCTACGGTCTGCTGCCGGGCACCCAGGCGGTCTTCAGCGTCGGCCATGACCTGGGACTGGAGGCGGCCGTCGACCTTTTTGACCTGGGGCTCAAGATCAACTGTATTGCCGACATTCGGGAAGACGGACAGAATCCCGAATTGATGCTGGCCCTGAAGGAACGAAAAATCCCCGTGTTCCCGGGATGGGTGGCCGTCAAGGCCCACGGATGCAAGACGGTCAACAAGGTTTCTCTGGCCACCGTCAACGGCACTGTCACCCGGGATTTCGATTGTGACGTGCTGGTGGCTTCGGCGGGTCTGACCCCGGTTACGGGTCCGGCGACCCTGGCTCAGGCCAGGACGCGTTATGATCAGCATACCGGATATTTCCTGCCCACCACTCTGCCGGCGAAAATGCATGTGGCCGGTCGGATGACGGGCCTGGGCGATGCCTTGGCCATCGAGGCTTCGGGGCATCTGGCCGGACTTCTGGCAGCCGCCGATACCGGGGTCGACGCAGCGTCCGAGATCGAGGATGCCAAGGTCCGTCTGGCGGAACTGCCCGGCCCCGAACGAGGGACCAAGCTGGTTACGGCACCGGTAAAGGGCCGGAAGACTTACATTTGCTTCGATGAGGACACCACCGTCAAGAACATCAAGCAGGCCATGGCCATGGGCTTTGACGTGCCCGAGCTCATCAAGCGGTTCACCTCGGCCGGCACCGGCCCCGGACAGGGCGGCATCCCCGGCCACAACCTGCCGCTTTTCGTGGCCAAATACGGTGCCTCCCCGACCAGGCCGCCGCAGCCGACCACGGTCCGGGTGCCCCTGGTCCCGACATTCCTGGCCACCTATGCCGGCGCCAACCACGACATGCACAAACGGACGCCGGTGGCGGAGTCCCAGAAGGCGGCCGGCGGTGTATTCCGCCGTATCGGCGTGTGGCGCCGAGCGCGGTACTTTTCGGATGACTTCTCCTGCCGGGAGGAAATTCTGAACGTTCGGAACAACGTGGGCATGCTGGACGGCTCGACCCTCGGCAAGTTCCGGATCCACGGGCCCGACGCCCTCAAGGCACTGCAGCGGGTATATGTCTCGGACATGAGCAAGGTCAAGGCGGGACGCGTCAAGTACTCCGCCATGTGCAATGACGACGGGTGCGTCATCGACGACGGCGTGGTTGTCAAACAGGGTGAAAACGACTATTATTTCACCACCTCCACCGCCCGCGCCGGTGCCACGGTCGAGTGGTTCCGCTACCACACCCGGTACGACGGGTGGTCCTACAACCTGGTCAACCTCACGGATGCCATGGGCGTCATCAACCTTTCGGGCCCCAACGCCCGGAAGGTGCTGGAGAAGGTCACCGATGCCGACGTCTCCAACGAGGCCTTCCCCTTCAGCGGCTATCGGGAGTTCACCGTGGCCGGAGCGATTCCGGTCCGGGCCATGCGCCTCGGATTCGTGGGCGAACTCTCATACGAGCTCCACGTGGGGTCGTCTTATATGCAGGCCCTGTGGGACATTCTCTGGGAGGCCGGGAAAGCGTTCAATATCGCCCACTTCGGCGTCGAGGCCCAGAACGTGCTCCGGATGGAAAAATGCCACATCATCCTGGGGGCGGAGTCCGAACAGCGGACCAATCTTCTGGATGTGGGCCTGGGCTTTCTCTGGGATCGCCAAAAGACCGATGCCAGGACGGTGGGTGCCGTGGCGCTCCGACAGGCTGAAGGCGACACCGGCCGTTTGACCCTGGTCGGCTTCAAGATGGAGAACCCGGAGCGGGCGCCCAAGGACGGATCCATCATCGTGGACACACGGGTCCGGGGTTACGTCTGCACGGCGAGGAAGAGTTTCTCGCTGAACGAGGCTGTGGGCATGGCCCTGGTCGAATCGCAGCTGTCGGACATCGGCTCGCGGCTCGAAATTTTCGAAGACGAATGCAACGGCAAGCGCCTGTATGCCAAGGTCGTGCCCATGCCGTTCTATGACCCCGATGGCAAACGGATGAAAATGTGAGGTAACGATTATGGCGGACATTCAAAGAAAATCCCCCGTTCAATTTCCTGAGGTGCCGATCCAGACCGAAATCCGGGACCACTGGAAAGTAGCTCTGGCCTATGACGACGAGGGCAGCGGACCCTACCTGGTCGACTTGAGTCACAAGGTTCGGCTTGATCTCCAGAGCGCCAACCTGGCCGACTTTCGCCCCTACGACATTCCGGTGCCGGAGACGCCCGGGCAGTGCGCGCTGGAAAACGGTGTACTGATCAACCGGATGAACCGCACCCAGGCGGCGATATGGCAGCTCACCGGCATTCCCGGGCCCATGCCGGAGGACCCGGCATACACCGACGTCTCCGAGGCGACGGTCTTTCTGGCGCTCTTCGGGCCCAACGCCTTCTTCATCACGGAGAAGCTCTCGGCCCTCGATTTCCTCGATCCTGGAAAATCGGCGCCGTTTCTGCTGCAGGGCCCCTTCTCCCACGTTCCCTGCCAGATCGTGACCCTGGAGAAGAACGCCGACGGCAACGGCGGCATCATTTTCACCTGCTCCCGGGGATACGGCCACGCCATGGTCCACGCCATCATGGAGGCCGGACAGGAATTCGGGATCCGACCCGCGGGTGAGAATCGTTTTAACCACTGGCTGGGGACCCTGGCCGGATAGTGCTGCGGCCGGGCGCGCGCCTTCGGGCGTATCCGGACCGACAGACGCTCTTTAATTCAAGTGATCTGCAGAAGGAGTAGACAATATGCCTAAAACTTATGATGCCATCATTATCGGGGCAGGTGTGATCGGCACCCCCATCGCTTATGAATTGGCCAAAAAGGGATACAAGACACTGAACGTGGACAAGCAGCCCGACGCGGGTGAAGGCTCCACGGCCGGCTCCTGCGCCATCGTCCGCGCCCATTACTCCACCGAGGACGGCGTGGCCTTTGCCTACGAGGGATTCAAGTACTGGAACGACTGGGAGAATTATCTGGAGAACGCAGCGGATGAAAAGGGGTTGGCCAGGTTCATGAAAACCGGCTCCCTTCTCATCAAATCCCAGGGTCATGACTGGCGGAAGGTCAAGAAGCACTACGACGCCGTGGGCGTGGAATACAAGGAGCTGACCAACGAAGAAGTCCTGAAGATGGTGCCGGTGGTCGATCTTCATGAATTCTGGCCGGTGAAGCGTCCGGAGGACCCCTCCTTTTTCGATGAGCCGACCGGAATGCTCGAAGGCGCCATTTTCTGCCCCGAGGGCGGTTATGTGAACGATCCGGCCCTCTCCGCCCACAACATCATGCGGGCGGCCGAGAAGTACGGGGCCGAGTTCATGTTCAACGCAGAGGTGGTGGACATCCGGAGCCGGGACGGCCGGGTGACGGGCATCACCCTGAAGGACGGCACCCAGTTCGACGCTCCCGTCGTGGTCAACGTGGGCGGCCCCCATTCCTTCAAGATCAACCAGATGGCCGAAGGCGTCTGGGAAGGATGCAACATCAAGACCAGGGCTCTCCGGCACGAGGTCATGCATTGCCCCTCCCCCGAAGGCTACGACTACCTGAACGACGGCTACCACATGTCCGACGGCGACATCGGGTGCTATTACCGTCCCGAGGTGGGCAACATGTTTCTCATCGGGAGCGAGGACCCCGAGTGTGACCCTAAGGAATGGGTCGATCCCGACGCGTTCTATGCCGGCAAGGGCGGCCCCGGCCGGGACAACCAGCTGACCGAAGCGCAGTGGAAGGCCCAGTGCTACCGTCTGGCAAGAAGGATCCCGACCCTTCCGGTTCCGAATCAGCCCAGGGGCGTATGCGATCTCTACGACGTTTCCGACGACTGGATTCCCATCTATGACAAGTCGGATTTGGGCGGCTTCTACATGGCCGTCGGCACCAGCGGCAACCAGTACAAGAACGCGCCGGTGGTCGGCGCCATGATGGCGGAGCTCATCGATGCCTGTGAGAAGCAAGGGCTCGACCACGACAAAACGCCCTTCCAGTTCAAGATGCGCTACACCGGCCGGGTCCTGGATGTGGGCTTTTTCTCCCGAAAGCGTGAGATCAATTACGACTCCAGCTTCTCCGTCAACGGGTGATCCCGTGGGGACACCCTTGACAAAGCGCGCTGAATGAATTTAAAAATGGCCTGTTTTTACAGGCCATTTTTGCATGCAAAACCGTTGTTGACCAGATCGTCTCACGGTTTCCGGCGGTTTTGCCGCGAATCGCCGCGGGACGGGAAAACAATTGAACCAACGGGATGGGATTCATGAAAATCTATGTCTGCGTCAAACATGTGCCGGACTCGGCGGCCACCATCACCATTCGGGACCGGAACCGGATCGAGGAGAACATCACCTTCCTGATGAACCCCTACGACGAGCACGCCGTCACCGAGGCGGCCAAACTGAGAAGCCGGCTTCCGGGATCCGAGGTGATCGCCGTCTGCGTGGCCGGGCCTGCCGCCGAAAACACCCTGAGATCGGCCATGGCCATGGGGGCCGATCGCAGCATTCTCGTCTGTACCGACGGACCCGTCGACAGCATGCTGGCGGCCCGGGCGCTCGCAGCGGCCATCAAAGGCGATGGATCACCCCACCTGATCCTGACGGGGAAGGAATCCATCGACGCCGAGGGCATGCAGACCATGTTCCGTCTGGCCCGCCATTTCGGGGCGCCGGCGGCCGTCAATGCAGTGAAGATCACCCTGGTGGAGGACGGTGTTGTGGTGGAGTGCGAGAAGGAGGCGGGCTCCCGGGACGTTCTGCGCCTGACGACCCCATGCATCGTCGCTGTCGGACGGGGCCTGAACACCCCCCGGTATCCCACCTTGCCGGATATTCTCAAGGCCCGCAAGCGGGAGATCAGGAAAATCGGCTTGGAGCAGCTTGCCGCGGCATCGCCCGGCGGAAGCACGAAAGTCCTTTCGCTTGCGCCGGTGGTGGAGCGCCGCGCCCCCAAAGAGATCACCGGAAACCCAGCGGCTGCGGCCCGGGAGCTGGTTCGCATCCTCAGAGAAGCGGCCAGGGTCCTGTAGCGGACTGGTGCCAACGTGCCGTCAGACGCCTGTTCCCGGCGCGATCAACGCAACCTCATGAAGATGGAATGACGCCATGAAAAAGATCGGACTGCTCATTGAAATCAAGGATGACGAGATCAAGCCCGCCAACTACGGGATGATCACCATGGCCCACGGCGACGAACACCAACTGTTCGCCCTGGTGGTGAATGCCGACACTCCGGCGTACCGGGATGCGCTTTCGGGATCCGGCGTCACCGACATTGTCGACATTTCCACCCCGCAAGGCGCGTGGCACCCCGATGAATGGGCCGATGCCGTCGTTCACGCCATGGACCGCTTCGGGATCGGGACGCTTCTGGGGCTGACGAGCCCCCAGGGTCGAGACCTGTTGCCGCGCATCGCGGCCCAGCTCGATGCGCCGTTGGTCATGGATTGCCTGACCGTTGACCTGGACCGGAACGTGGCGCGAACCACACAGTATTCCGGGAAGGCCATGGCCGACATCCAACTGACGGGCGGTCATTACATCTACGGCGTCCGGGCCAACGCCGTCCCTCCTGTTCCCTTGCTCCGGACGGCCGGGATCCACCCCTTCGCCGCGCCTGAATCCCCGGCCTCGGGACTCACGGTCCTGGCCACGCGGCCCGGCAAAGCCGGCACCGTCGACCTGGCCGAGGCCGACGTCATCATCTCAGGGGGCCGGGGGATGAAAAGCGGTGAGAACTTCAAGGTGCTCCATGACTGCGCCCGGGCCATGGGGGCCGCCGTCGGCGCCTCACGGGTCGCCGTGGACGAGGGGTGGGTGCCCTATACCTACCAGGTGGGCCAGACCGGGACCAAGGTCAACCCAAAGGTTTACATCGCCTGCGGCATCTCCGGGTCGGTCCAGCATTTTGCTGGGATGAAGTCCTCGGAGATGATCATCGCCGTCAACACGGACCCTGATGCCGCCATTATCGGCAAATGCGACTACTACATCATTGGGGATCTTTTTGACATCATCCCCGAGGTGACCCGTGTCCTCGAAGGCGGCGGCCGTTAGAAAGCGCTTCAGGCTTTTCCGGGCCGGCGCCGGCGCGACCGGGATAGGATTTGGGGGTAGATTTGGGAAACCAGCATACCGAACAGCATGAGGCCGCAGCCGAACAGCGTCCTTCCGCTCATCATCTCATCGAGAAGGAGCCAACCGCCCAACGCGGCAAAGGGTGATTCCATGCACAGGATGATGGCGGCGTGGGACGCCTTGGCGTGTTTCTGTGCCACCACCTGCAAGGTATAGGCGATCCCAACGGAGCCGATCCCGCCGTACAGGATGGCCGGCATCGCTTCCGCAAGACCTTGCAGGGTCACCGTCTCGGTGGCGGCCGCCGTTGCGAGACTCAGCCCCGAACAGACCATGAACTGGATGAATGACAGGCGTATCGCGCTGATTTTTGGGGAAAACCATCCGATCAGCAGCACATGGCCGGCCCACACCACAGCGCCAAGAAGCTCTAAGAAGTCCCCGAAAGAGATGGTGAACTGCTCGGTAACACTCAGAAAATAAAGACCCACCGCCGCCAGAAACGCCCCCAACCATGTGCCGACGTCGGTGGATTGTTTCCAGACGAGACCGACGATGGGAACGAGAACCACGTAAAGACCGGTGATGAACCCCGCCTTGCCGGCGGTGGTATACAAGAGGCCCACCTGCTGAAGGGACGCACCGGCAAACAGAGCGACTCCGGCCAGAACGCCGCCGGTCATCAGCATTGTTGATCCGGACCGAAAGGACGGGTGAGCGATGTCCCGATGTGGCCGTCCCGCGGCGATCATCACCGGAATGAGGGACAGCCCTCCCAGAGCGAAACGGATGCCGTTGAAGGTGAAGGGGCCGACATGGGCCATGCCGATGCGCTGGGCGACGAATGCAAATCCCCAGATCATGGCCGTCAGCATCAGGAGCGTGTTGGCGCGCAGCGTTCGGGAATCCATTTTCTTTTCCACTCGGGTCGGGTTCAGGTCGTTGCCGTTTTATTCCGGAAGCTGCGTCTTCCTACCAGAGAATCTTTTTTTTGACAACAGGTCATCAAGCGGATAAAAAAGAAGGCACGTTCTCGCCGGCTCCGGCCAACCATTTACGATTTATTCGAATATTCGAGGTGCCCATGCGCCTTCCCGAAATGTATTTGAACTCAACTTTCGACTTTCATAGGCCGTATCCTCCCGGCACCTCTTTCCGGTCATTATCATGAAAGTCGAAAGTTGAATATTTGAAGATTCCGGAGAACAATGATTGTCTGAGTAAACCTTTTGTTCTCCCATGCGTCTAAATGTTTGAAATCGAATGAAAGGACGATCATGATACCCCCGAACCGAATTTCCGTTACCGACAGGGCGACAGCGGCGCTGCGCCGGGCGTTCGGGGGCGCCTGAGGGCATCGGACGCCCTTTCGTGATGTGTGCATCCACCAAACCCGCGAACGCCGAAACACGGTGCGCCGACAATGAGGAGGATTGCCAGGTCCCGATGGACGAAGTGTTGGTGCGGCGGATTCGCCGGGGTGATCGGCCGGCGGCGGAGCTGTTGATCCTGCGCTATCAGTCCAAGGCCTTTGCCATCGCCTGCACCCTGTGCGACGGAGATCGGGAAGCCGCCCTGGACTGCACCCAGGAGGCGTTTGTGAAAGTCCTGGGGGGCATCGGCGCTTTCAAGGGTAAATCTTCCTTCTACACATGGTTTTATCGAATCCTTGTCAACACATGCCTGGATCGCCGAAGAAAGCGCATTCGGTGGGAGCGTCTCTTCCCGGGGAGGGGGCTTCGGTTTGGCGGGAAGCCGTCTGATGAACCCGCTATCGAGGAATTGGCGACGACGGACGAGGCCGACGATCCCCAAGCTGCCGTTTTCGGGAGCGTTCTTTCACAAGATCTGGAAAAGGCGCTCACGGCGCTTCCGGAAAAGCAACGAACGGTCTTTCAACTCAAGGTGTTTCACGGGTTGACGCTGTCGGAGATCGCCCGTATGACGGGGGCGGCCCAAGGAACGGTCAAAACCCACCTGTTCAGGGCGACCCGCGCCCTCAGAGCGGCGTTGAGGGAATGGGGGGAGGATGAAAGAATCGAAAGATGAAGCCTTGCAATGCATATCAAAAACGGCTGTGGCTGGATGTCTACGGTGAGTTGAAACCGAAGGAGAAATACGGCCTGGAGCGACACCTGTCGGTTTGTCCCGAGTGCCGGGGTGAACGGGATACGCTTTTGAATCTTATCGGTCGGGTATCAAAGACCCATTCGGTTTCGGTCCTGACGACAGGAGAGGCTGCACGGTTGTCGGGGAACATCATGCGCACCCTGGAAGCGGAGAAGCTCGGGCGCCGTGGCAGGGGAGCGATGTTTTCCGGGTTGGCTTTGGGATGGGCCCGGGCTGCGGCGGTCTGCCTGATAATCATCGTTATCGGGGGGATCTGGGCATGGCGAAGCGCACCGCTTCCGTTCCAGATGGCGGTCGGGTCCGGCAAGGAAGAACGGATCCTCATGGAGGACCTGGAAGTGATCCGGAACCTGGATCTACTGGAGGAATTCGAGGATCTCGAGAAGCTCGTACAGATGACGGCGGCCCCGGAGACCGGCACCGTTGAGCCGGCAAGCCACTCCATTATGGGCGACGACCGGCGGTCGAATGAAACGAGGCGACGACATGTGGTGTGATACGGCTAAATGGACGGCCGCATTTCTGATCTGCGTCGTTTTTCAGTTCGATCCGGGGGGAACAGTGTTGGCCGTGACCGATCCCACCGAGGTCAGTCTTCACGAATCCACTCTGCTGGCAAAGCGGGGTGGAAAAAGCCGGGAACGATACGAAAGACTCTCACCTGAGGAAAAGGCTGGCCTTCAGAAGAAACTCCGCCAATGGCGATCTCTGTCACCGGAAGAGCAGCAGAAGATGCGGAGAAAGATGGATCGGCTGAACCGGATGCCGCCGGAATCTCAGAGGCTCTATCAGAAACGATTCAAACAGTGGCGGGAGCTTTCTCCGCAGGAACGGCAGCGGATCAAACGGCAGCTGAAGGATTGGGAGTCCCTTTCCGGGGAGGAAAAACGATCCATCCGGGGACGATTCAAGTAGGTTTCGACAGGCCGTCCGATATCAGATCCGATTCCGGAAGCGTGAGGGTGGCCCGGGCCGGGAAGGTGACGGTGGGCGCTCACGTGGATGTCGACACCGCCTGGGCTTCGGAAATGAAGCGCCGGACATCTTCATAGGCCGCGACCAGGTTCTCGAAGGCGCGTTGGGCGGCCGCCAGGTTCCCCGTCCTGCCGATCTCCTCCAGTGCCGATGCGCATGCGATGGCTTCTTCGGCGGCGAGATACCTGAGGCTGCCTTTCAGTTTGTGCGCATGGCGTCGGATGCCGTCGGCATCCCGAGCCTCGACGGCAATCTTGATATCCGACAGAATCTGGGGAGAGTTCCGCATGAAGTCCCTGAAAAATCGGCCCAATAATTCCTGGTTGTTGCCGAAGATCTCTTGAACGATTTTCATGTCGACGGATTTGGCCGCCGGTTTGGACCTGTTCATGGTTTGCCTCCGCCACCCTCGCATTCAGTTGATTAAGGAAAGATCTTATAAAATACGCTTGTCGACCAGAATCTTTTTCAATCGGGTAAAGTCGGCCTGCAGCTGATCGATACATCCGGAGATCATTTTCATATTTCCATTTTTGCCGGCGTCTTCCACCGCCATGGCCGTTTTCATGATCGCCGTCGCCCCGGCGGTTCCGGATGATCCTTTGATATTGTGGCCCACCGCACGAATTTTTTCACCGTCCCGACTTTGATAGGCGGCGGTCAACTCGGCGATTCGTTCCGGAAAGCTGGCGATGAAGCTTCGCATGACGACCTGGATCAGGTCATCACAGTCGTCAAGCCGCTCCCGAATGCCGGCCTCGTCAAAGATGTCCTCGTCTGAAACAGGCGTCTCGACGACGACCACCGATGTCGTCTCCGGAATTTCGTCCACGTACTTCTTGAGAATCGCGGCCAGATTCTGCTTTTTGACCGGCTTGGTCAGATAGCCGTCCATCCCGGCGTCCATGCAGCGGTCCAGGTCCCGCTGCATGGCATGGGCCGTCATGGCGATAATGGGAATCTCCGGGTTCAATACAGGTGACCCTTTTCCACGAATGGTCCTGGTGGCCGCGTATCCATCCATGACCGGCATCTCCACGTCCATGAGAACCAGTCGGTAATTTTTTTTCTTGAGGGCATCGATGGCTTCTCTGCCGTTTTTCGCCAGGTCCGCCGTGTATCCCAGGTTTTTGAGAAGCCCCAGGCTGACCAACTGGATCGTTTCGTTGTCTTCAACGAGCAAGATGGGGGCGCCGTCCGCCGCTGTCCGTTTTTCCGGCGGCGCCGTCAGTTGGGGAAAATTCTCGACGGATTCAGCTACGGAAGGGGTGTGCTCCCGGCGAGGGGGCGGGGCGGATGCCCCGGCGGGGCGTTGCTTTTCCAGCAGAACGGTCAGGTGAAATCGACTCCCCTTTCCCGCCTCGCTCTCTACGTGAATTTCACCGCCCATCATTTCGCAGAGTTGCTTCGAAATGGCGAGCCCCAGTCCCGTGCCGCCATACTTACGGGTGGTCGACATATCCAGTTGGGTAAATTTCTCGAACAATCGCTCGGCTTGACCTTCGGGAATGCCGATGCCGGTGTCGGCCACCACGAAGCCGATCCTCGCTTGAATGTCGTTTTCCGTTTTGCATGAAACCTCGAGGGTGATGCCGCCGTCCGAAGTGAATTTGACGGCATTGCCGATGAGGTTGATGAGGACCTGCCGGAGTCGACCGGGATCGCCTCTCAGCAGGGACGGCACGTCCGGATCGATGACGCATCGGTAGGAAAGAGATTTTTCAGCGGCCTTGACGGCCATGAGACCGTTCATATCCCTGAGGATGCCCCTCAGGTCGAAGTCGATGGTCTCGAGCTCGATTTTTCCGGCCTCGATCTTGGAGATGTCAAGAATATCATTGATGATGGAAAGCAGGGAGTGGGCGCTGTTGTGGATCAGTTCCAGCCCCTTTGCCTGCTCGGGATCGAGGTTTGTCTCCATCAGAAGCTCCGTCATACCGATAACCCCGCTCATGGGGGTCCGGATTTCATGGCTCATCCCCGCCAGAAATTCGCTTTTGGTCTGATTGGCTTTTTCGGCGCTCTCCTTGGCTCTTTTCAGTTCTTCCTGCATCTGCTTCCGGTCCGTCACGTCGCGACTGATGCCGACGAGACCCAGAATTTCGCCGTAGGGTCCGAAATAGGGCGTTCTGAGGGTTTCCAGGAGCACCCGGCGGCCATCGGGGTAGTCCACCCATTCCTCGTTGCTGCGGGGTTGACCGGAGGCGAGCATCAGCCGATCCTGCTCCCTGAAGAAGTCGGCCATCTCCTTGGAAAACAGATCATAATCGGTTTTTTCCACCACATCCTGCCGATGGAAGCCGACAAATTTTCCGAAAGCCGGATTACACCCCAGATAGACCCCTTTCAGGTCCTTGTAGAAAATCAGATCGGGGATCGAATCGATGAGGGAATAGAGGAGCGCCCGCTGACGTTTGAGATCCCTTTCGAAGAGTTTGCGCTCGCTGATGTCCATGTGGGTTCCGGCCACCTTGAGGACCCGGCCGTCGGCATCCCATTCGACGACCTGCCCCCGGGCCAGGATCCACTTCCAATCCCCGTTCCGGGTCCGCATCCTGAATTCCGCTTCGTACAAAGGCGCGTCCCATGCGAAATGGGCCTCTATCCGTTTTCGGACATAGGGCAGGTCTTCGGTGTGAACCATCTGTTCCCACGCCTTGATATCACGATCGATTTCGTTATGGGTATACCCCAGCATCTCGGCCCATCGGCTGTTGATGGTCTGGGTGCGGGTCTCCAGGTTCCAGTACCAAAGGCCGATGTTGGCGCCTTCCAGCGCGGCGTCCAGGCTCTGGATCCGGTCGTTCAGGCGGCTGGTGCTGTTCCATCCCCGGATCAGGGTGGTGACGAGAATGAAAAACAGATAGCCGTCGAAGGGTTTCCTGACGCAATAGAGATTGTCGGGAATGGCATAGTTGGCTTCCAGTGCGTCGATCAAAGGGTCTTCGGCGGTGACAATGACCGCGACCCGAGGGTCGATCACCGCGAGCTTATCAAAAATCCGAAGTGGGTTCAAATTGTTGTCGGCTACGTCGATGATGCAGAGCGGGGTAGCTTCGCCACGTTCGAAACCGCTCCTGAAATTCTGGAGGAGGGCGTCTCCGTCTGGGAAAAAGAGCAGCTGAAAGCGTTCGGTTGCCGGATCTTTCGGATTGACGGCGGTTCGGGCCCCGGCCAGAATATCCATATACCGGTCGACGGATTTCGGATCGTTATCCGCTATCAAAATTCTTCTGTTCATGACGTTTCCTCCGGGGATATCGCCATTGCCGCCCGTGTCTATCCGTGTCGGTGTCATGGGACCGATAAGGTTGGGCTGTTTGATCGGTGTCCCTTATTTTCCGGGGTATCCGTTTCCTTTTTTTGCGTTCTTCGCGGCTGTGCTCGTGTACGCAGGTTCTTGAGGGAAATCATGTATGGGTGGTCGCGGATCACATGCGGATCTTTATCGTCGCTGTGTCCGGGCCGCTTTGATACCATTACGGCAAGTTATATTATTACCGGTTCCGATGTCAAAGCCAAATGTGGAGACAGGGATGGATATCGCGGGCATTTCAGGCGTCCGGACGCGGGTGGAATCCGTCATCCATTGGATGCAGCGTCAAAGGCTTCATCGATCCGGGATTCGATGTACCCGATTTGCGCATCGTCCCACTCCTCGATATCGAAGCAAATGGCGTCTTCCCCCAAAAGCCCTTCGGGCACGAAATCTCCCAACTCATCGGGATCGGTGATCATTTCGCCGTAAAAGCAGACAGAGATCCACCGGGGGGCGTCTTCGATGACGTCGACCATCACGAAGAGGGATTTGTCGGTCTGCCGCGGGTGCGTGCCCCTCAGGGAATAGGTAACGCCCTTTCGGGGAATGAAGGTCAGTACGGCGCCGTCTTTTGCGGCCAGGTGGGCTTTGAGCCTCAGAAAGGCCTTTCGGTTCCCTTCGGAAGTTTCTTCCCAATTGTCGATGAATTCCGCTAGGGTGGGTTGGGCTTCGGTTGTCATATAATCTCCTTTCTCGACATGATGGATATCACTATATTGTTCAACTTTCGACTTTCACAGGCCGGTGCCGGGAGGATACACCCGCGCCCCATCATGAAGGTCGAAAGTTGAATATATTGGATATAGCACAAAAACACTACACCGGGCGGCTGACAACTTCAAGCGCTTTTTGCGGCAGCGACTGCAGGATACGGAATGTTCGGGAGCGCCGATGGTGCCCTGGATCCCCTTTACAAAACCCTTCGGGTGTGAGATACCCACAAAAAGAACCTCATTGACCAGTATTTCAAGATTGTTATTGCGCTTCAGCCATGCTTCGGGAACTTTCCATCAAAAATTTCGCGATTATTGATGACTTACGGATCCGCTTCGATGCCGGTTTGACCATCATGAGTGGTGAAACCGGCGCCGGAAAGTCGATCATCATCAATGCTATGAATCTCATATTGGGTAGCCGGGCCGCCACGGCCTTTATCCGGACCGGAGAGGAATCAGCTGAAATTGAAGCGTTTTTTGACGTCGACGAAAGCAGCTCAACGGCGAATGTCATGGCGGCGAACGATCTCGATCCCGCTGAAGGCCTATTGATTCGCCGCATTATCGCTCAAAACAACCGGCATCGGATCTACATCAACCATCGTCTCGCTACCATCCGGTTGCTTACCGCCATATCGGAGAACCTGGCGAGCATTTCAGGTCAACACGCTCATCAGGGTCTGCTCGATGCCACGCAACACCTCCTTATCCTCGATCGGTTCGGCGGCCTCATGTCTCTCCGGAAGGTCGTGGCAGAACGGTTTGGCCGGATCCAGCCCCTCATCCGGAAGGTGGCGGCGCTCAAGGCAAAACAGGCACGACGGACCGAAGAGATCGATCTTCTGACCTTCCAACGGCAGGAGATTCTGTCGGCCGATATCCAGGCCGACGAGGATGTGCGGCTGGAACGGGAACTGCTGCTGTTAAAGAACAAAGAGATGCTTTTTGAGACGGTGAACTCCGGCATCGAAGCGCTCTACAGCGGTCAGGGCGCCGTTGTGGAACGCCTGATCGAAATCAGGAAACAGCTCGAGAAGGTTGCGCGGATCGATCCGGAGCTGATACCGCGGGCGGAAGGGCTTGCCGATGCAACCTTCCGTATCGAGGATATCGTGGAAGGGTTGAGAGGCTACCTGAGCGCGATCAATGTGGATGAGGGGCGGCTTGAAGCCGTGGACGACCGTCTCAACCGTCTCCGCCTTCTCATGCGCAAGTATGGCGGCTCCCTCGCTTCAGTGACGGAGCGTCTGACCGAAATCGACAGGGCGCTTGCAGGAATAGACGGCTTGAGCGATGAGATCGCGGCAGCGGAGGAAAGATTGGTCCGGGATCGACAGGTATTGTTGACGACGGCACGGGAACTTTCCCGGAGGCGGGCCGATATCGGTCGTGATCTGGCAGGGAAGGTCGAGGCGGAACTTGAGCGGCTCAGGATGGCCGGCACCCGATTCCAGGTTGAGATGAGCCGCATTCCGACAACTGAGGCGACCCATCCCGAGCTGGTCTGGGAGGAAGGGGCCGTGGGGGAGACCGGTATCGACCGCGCGGTTTTTATGATGGCGCCCAACGTGGGAGAGGCGCTGAAGCCGCTCTCGTCCATTGCGTCGGGGGGTGAACTGTCGCGGGTTGTCCTGGCGCTCAAGGCGATCCTCGCCGCAACGGCGTCTGTGGAGACGCTTATTTTTGACGAGGTAGACGCCGGCGTCGGCGGCGGCGTAGCCGAGATCGTGGGCCGAAAGCTCGCTGCCCTGGCCGGGCATCATCAGGTCCTCTGTATCACCCATCTCCCCCAGATTGCCAAGTTTGGCGATCACCATTTCGCCATTGCCAAGAACGTCCACGAAGGCCGAACGCGAACGGTCATCCAGCCTCTGAACGAAGCGGAGCGGATCCGGGAACTCGCTCGTATGCTGGGCGGCGTGGAAATGACCCAGGCCACCCTCGACCATGCCCGGGAGATGTTTGAAAACCGATAGGCAACGCATGGCGGTCTCATCGCAAAGCGCATGAAGCGGGACGGCGCCCCATCGGCGACGATGACAACGGCCGCTTGCGACCGGATATGGGGTTCCATCGGATGACGCCCCTGAAAAACAGGAACGGCATGAAAAAAAATCTGTTGATGATCAACACCGGCAATGGAAAAGGAAAGACCACCGCAGCCCTGGGGCTTGCCTTCAGGGCTGTCGGGCATGGGTTCAAGGTGTCCATAATTCAGTTTATCAAGGGCAGTTGGGCCTGTGGTGAGATCGAAACGGCCGCTCGCCTGGCCGACCTGATCGATTTCAACGTGATGGGCCGGGGGTTCACCTGGAAATCCGACGACCTTAAAAAAGACACCGCCCTGGCTTTGTCGGCCTGGGAGACGGCCAAGGAAAGAATCGCTTCCGGCAAATATCGGCTGGTGATCCTGGATGAAATGACCTATTTGTTCAAGTACGGTATGCTCGATGAAGACACAGTCATCGCGTTTCTTCAACAACGGCCCGAAAACGTGCATGTTCTGATCACCGGACGGGATGCGCCTGAAAAACTCCTGGCCGCGGCGGATATGGTGACGGAGATGCATCCGGTCAAACACCCTTTCGCCGAAGGTGTTTCGGCCCAGAAGGGGATTGAATATTGATGACTGTCGATTATTTGCTTGACTTTATTTCGAGCAGGCACTAATATAGTTTAACTCAAAAATGGCCGGGATAATGGTGCGGCCAGTTTCATTACTGAAGGAAGACCCATTTGTCAAAGTGGCATCCCGAGGTTAGGAACATGAGGAACATCAATTTTTTTTTAGTTTAAGGAGCAAGTCACGATGGCGAATGGTATCGTAAAATGGTTTAACAGCAGCAAGGGTTATGGTTTCATCGAGCAGGAAAACGGACCGGATGTATTTGTACATCACTCGGGAATCAATGCCACCGGTTTCAAATCCCTCAATGAAGGCGACCGCGTCACCTTTGACATCGAGCAGGGCCAGAAAGGTCCCGCCGCGGTGAACGTCAAGACCGTGTAACCTGCGGGCTGACTGATTTTTCGATTTTAGAAGGGCATTCCCCGAAGCGGGGGGTGCCCTTTTGTCGTTTTACGGGGTACCGTTGCCGAATTCCATTCCGATGAGGCCTCAGGCGCCCTTTCGAGCGAGATGCCGCTCCAAGCGATGGACGGCCATGGACAGCATCAGGCAGATGACGAGATACATGGCGGTGATGGTAAGCCAGACCTCGATGGTGACATGGGTGGCGGCCATAATTTGCAGCCCCTGGAACGTGAGTTCCTGGATGGAGATGACCGATGCGATGGATGAATACTTGATGGTGTTGATGAATTCGTTGGCCAGGGGCGGCAGCACCTGTTTGACGGCCTGAGGCAGAATGACGTGGCGCATCTTCTGGACCCAGGAAAATCCCAAGGCCTCGGCGGCCTCCCACTGACCCCTCTCGATGCCCTGGATACCGGATCTGACGATTTCGGTGATATAGGCCCCCTGAAATACCGCGATGGTGACGACGCCGGAAACAAAGGCGGTGAAGCGATTGGGTTCGGCCAAAAAGACTGCCAGCCATTTCTGGGTTTGCGGGGAGCGGGACCGGATGAACGCGTCAACCCCCAAAATCGGCATGATTTGATCGCTGACGAAAAAGTAGAAGATAAAGATCAGAACCAGCGGCGGCATATTGCGGATCAGCTCCACGTAGGTGCGGGCGATCAGGCGGTTGAAAAGCCTTCGGGTTGTCCGCATGATACCCATGAACCATCCGAGAATCGCCGCAAGCAGGGTGGCCCAGATGCTGAGGCGAAGCGTCGTCCAGAGCCCTTCCAGGAGGATATTGGCGACCCAATGGCCGTCGGTATCGCGCCGGACGAGATAGGTGGGGATGATGCCCCAATTCCATTTGTAGTTGAGCTGCATGGTCAGTCGCCAGACGATGTACCCCGCAAGGGTCGCGATGATGAGAATGACTGTGATGTCGAGAAGAGAGATCTTGGATGGTTTTTTGTGCACAGGGGAATCGTTTCCGTTTCAGGCGGTTTCAGACGAACAGCCGCGTCTTTGAAGTAAGGGAATGCGGTCGAATCGCCCCATCCCTGGTACGGATCGCCGCCGCCGGCCTCCATCGTCGGGAGGCCGGAGACGATGCGGCTCATTGAATCAGGTTCGCCCAGTCCCGGGTATCGAACCAGTAATGGTGTTTTTCGGCCAACCACCCCTCATCGGTGACATGAGTGATCCAGCTGTTGAAGAAGGTGAGGGTGTCGAAATCGCCCTTGCGCAGGGCAAAACCGATGGGCTCCTTGGTGAAGGTCCCCTGGATCGGCAGAAACAGGGTGTCCGAATATGCCAGTGTTTCATAGGCGGGTCGGGGCGCGGACCCGACCACTGCATGGACGTTCCCGTTCCGCAGCTCCTGATAGGCCTGGGCCTCGTCGTCGAACAGGCGCAGGGTCGCTTTGGGGATGAATTTCTTCGCGGCCATTACGGCGGTGGTGCCCAGCTTGCAAGCGATCTGGACCTCGGGCTTGTTGAAGTCCTCCAGAGACTTGAAGCCGGCTGCCTTTTCCTTGTGGGCGACGATCGCCATGCCCGAGTAATCGTAAGGAATGGAGAAGTTGACTTTGAGCGCGCGCTGGGGACGAATGCCCATCCCGCCGATGATCACGTCGAATTTTCCGGTCAGGAGGGCGGGGATGATACCCGACCATTTCGTGGGTACGAATTCCACTTTTACACCCATGTCCTCGGCCAGCCGTTTGGCGACATCGATCTCGAATCCGATGAAGTTGCCGTTCTTATCCTTCATGGCCCAAGGTTCGAAGGTATCCATGCCGACCCGAAGGACGCCTCGTTTCAGAACCTGCTCCAGTGTGCTTTCCTGAACCAGTTCCTGCTGGAGTTTACCGGCTGCGGCGGAGCCGGCCATGCCGGCCGCCAGAACGAGCAATAGTGCCGCTTGCAGAAAAATCGTCGTTTTTTTCATGTGTTCTCCTTTCAATGCATCCTCCCGTGGGGGATGGTATCGTCCCGCCGGCCGCGACATCGCCTTCCGGCTGTCGATCCGTACGGGGTGGGGTTGCTGAAAATCAATGCGCCCCGTGACGCCGTGGTATTCACGAACTGCCGTTCCACGCCTGTCCTTTCCGGAGATCAGGTGATCACCTTGAAGCGCTTCTCCATGATGTTGACGATGACGGAAAGGGTCACCGTCACTGCCAGATACATGGCGGCCACGGTGAACCAGAGTTCAAAGGTGAGAAATGTTTCGGAGATAATGGCCTGGGCTTGCATGGTCAGATCGTAAATGGCGATGGTGCTGACCAGCGCCGAGTCTTTGATCAACGAAATGGCCTGGCTGGTCAAGGGGGGCAGCGTCCGTCGGACGGCCTGGGGAAGAACGATGGTTCGGTATATCTGAAACCTACTGAGACCCAGGCTGTATCCTGCCTCCCACTGACCGCGGGGAATGGAGACGATCCCCGCTCTGAAGATTTCAGAGGCGTAGGCGCCTTCGAAGAGGCTGAGCGCCAGAACCGCGGACGGGAATCGTCCCAAACCCAGAACCGGTCCCGCGACAAAATAGATGAAGAAAAGCTGAATCAAGAGAGGGGTGTTGCGGCTCGTTTCCAGATAGAACCGCGCCAGAATCTGGGCCACGAAGGCATTCGAGAGACGGAACAGGGCCGTCGCCAACCCGATGGCAAAGGCCAGCACCAGACTGACGGCCGAGATGTGGAAGGTGACCACGAGTCCCTGGAGCAATGGCCCCGCCTGTAGACCGCTGTCGCTTCGGGTGACGATATATTGGGGAATTTGGTACCATTGCCAGTTGTACCCAAGATTCCCCGTGCTCTCGGTAAAAAACCAGACAACGACGATCATCAGAACGGCGAACTGGAAAACATCGAACAGGGGGGATCGGATGATTCTTCGCCGGTCTTTGTTTCGTAGGTGGAGGGGTGCCGTTGTCATCTCTGCCCGTTTGTCGACTGCCAGTGGTTAAGCACCTGTAGGATCTCCGAGCGCCTGATGTGCCGGGCTTCCCGATGTCACAAGATGCGCCGATCCGCGGATGCCGTCCATGTAAATCCCGGCCGTTGATCGGGGATTATCCGCCCGCCCCCGAACGAAACAGCTTTTATCTTGGCCAGAATACCCATTCTTGTCAAGATGTTTTTCAGAACATGGACCGCGCGCCCGCAGGGACGTCGCGAAACTCCGGATCAGGCCGGTTCCAGAACGAGGGGGTGATGTCGGCCGAGCGTCGACAACTCACGGAGAACGTCGGCCGATCCGATGAAGACCAGGCGGCCCAGGATGTGATCCGGGATTTCCCGGGTGTCGGCCGCTATAATCTCCGGCCGGCCCATAACCCAGTTGAAGAGGCGGATCTCTCCGTTCAGGCGAACGAATCCTTTGGCCCTCAAGAGTCGGGACGGCAGTTGTCGAACCAGGGCGTGGAAGGCTTCCGTCGTCGCTTCCTTCAGGGTCCAGACGGTGGAAGAGAGCGCATCCGGCGGGAGAGTGACCCGGAACGGGTCTTTCAGCAGCGCTGCTATGGCCGCCTCGACGTCTGCCTCGCGGCGGATCGTTTTGGCGAAGGATGTCTTCGCATCCGCTTCATTTCGACATGTCGTGAACCGCCCGACGGGGATCCTTCCGAAGACGGTTTCGAAGACGGTCGGATCCGGATGATGCCTGTGGATGATCTCCCGGATGCGTTCAATCTCCAGTGTTTTGGCCAGATCGATCTTGTTGACGACGAAGCAGGTGGCGGCGGTCATCTGCTTTTCCACCGAAGCGAAGGTCTCGTATACGGCCGGAAAGCTCGCGGCGTCGATGATGCAGATCTGGTCCCGGAAGTGAAACCGGTTTCGGAAAATCGGCAGCCTGAGATCCCGTTTCATGTCTCCGGGATCCGCCGTTCCGGTGGCCTCGATGACCAGAATGTCGGGCTGGATATCCTCAAGGATCCTGACGAGCCCCTTGATGAAGTCGGTCTTGACGCAGGCGCAGAAAATCGAGCCTCGATTGATTTCCAGGATGTCCAGATCGTCCCCTTCGACGAGGATGCCGTCGATGCCGATCTCCCCGAATTCGTTCATGAGGATCGTGAGTTTTCGCTCCGGCGGGAACGCATCTATGAAATGGTTCAGAAACGTCGTCTTGCCGCTGCCCAGAAAACCGGTGATCAGGAAAACATCGATGACGGTGTTCATGACGGAGAGCTCCTTGATTCAGGTGGATAGATTGAAAACCGAAGATCGAGGGGGCGGATGCTGCGTCGGCTTTCAGATCCCGGTATTCAGCCTGTCTTCAATGGCCGCCTCCAGATCGTCCTGAGGGGGTATGATGTCGAAGGCAAGCCGACCGTTCATGAACAGGCCTGGAATGGGTGCCAGCTTGAGACCCCGGAATACGGCCGTTTCGCCGAACAGGTCGACGGAGAGGCGCAGAAATCGATCCCGACCGGCGGGTGATCCAAGGTCCACCGGCCGATAGGCCACCCGATCCCCGTAGCGGGGCAGCACGGCCGATACGGCGTCGCTCATGAGCCGACTGGGAAGATAGGCCTGGTGTTTGAACGTCACCTCGATCAGCAGTGCCGCCATGTCATTTCCCGGTTCGGGTGTTGCGGCCGGCCCCGGCCTTCTCCAGATTCTCCTTGATCCGATCAAAATCGAATCCGGCATCCCGCAGGGAGAGAAGCCGATCCCGGACAGCCTCGCCGGGGGCCCGTGCGGCCAGAGCGTCGATGAGCTCCTCGTATTGAGGGATGATGCTCTGGAAGACGAGATCGCCCTCGATACAGATGGTGGGCAGCACCTTGCCCCTGAGGGCGGTGAAGCGGGCGACGCCTTCGGCGGTTTTGACGGACCACTCCCGATATTCGATCAGCGTCTGGATTTGGGGGGGCAGAGCGGCGATGGACTCCATCATGTAGCCGCAGGCGGCGCACTGGACGCTGTCCAGCGTGAGGACGTCAATATGGATTTTTTCCGTCATGGCAGGGCGCTCCTGGATGCGGGACCGGATTACGGCGCCGGATACTTGGGATAATATTCGTCGAAAAATGTCCGGGCTTCAACAGCCTGAATGAGATGCTCCGCCGGAGTATCGAAGGGGATGTCTCAGCCGGGAGCGAATGTGTAGCCGTGGGTCCCCCCTGCCGCCAGGCTGATAAGGGCATCCTCCCTGGGGGAAATGAGCCCGAGGCTCAATGCCAGGGTGAGCTTGAGGTTGCCGCCGAAACCTTTTCCGTGTTTCCGGGCGATGTCACGGATGAAATTGAGATTCATCTGTTCGTCCACGGCAAAGGCATGCGTGCCGACGTCGCATACCGCCTCCACCACCTTGGTGCAGTCGCCGCAGATGAAGAAGGAGGAGGCGCGCCCTCCTGCGTGGATGGTTCGGACACTGGCGGCGCAATTGGGCGTGACGAACTCCCGAAAGGTCTCGGGACGGATCTGGGAGGCTACCGGGTCGACGATGGCGATGACGTCGCAGCCCATCTCCACATAGAACGCCGCTGCACGCGCGCCGATCTCTCCGGCGAAGCGAATGACCGCATGGGCGAAAGCCGGATCCTTTTTGACGGCGGTGAAGATGCGGACTCCGGCCAGGTGGGAGGCCAGGGTCAGGGGACCGGTCATGAGGCCCAGCATGGCGCAGTCCATTGCATCGAGTTGCGGCCTGGCGATTTTTGCCGCCTCGAAAACCACGGGCCAACGGCCGCTGTCTTTTTCGGGCAGGGCGAGGCCCACCACCTCAGGGGGCTGCTTGTCGCAGGGGTGGGTCCGCACCGAGGGAACGTTGTCCTCCCAATACTCCACCCCGCACCCCACGGATTCGGCTTCCAGAGAGAGGTCGAAGAGGAGGGGGATGCCGTCGGCCCGGTAGGTCCGGGCCGCTTCCACTACGCCTTTGGCCATCAGATCGGGATTCCTGAAATAGCGGTCCGCCTTTTCCCGGATGAGGTGGGCGCAGTTGACGCCGGCATACGGCACCCAGGGCGGTATGGCGGTCCGTCGTCCCAGGGTGGCGTCGATGAGCAGCTGTTTGGCCATGATCACTCCTTCTTCAATAAGGGAATGGGACGCCCAGGGCTGCGATTTCGTCTTTGACCCGCCGGTACATGTCCAGATGTTCCATGGTCGGGACGGCCCTGTCGACGTCGTAGCACTCGGCGTATTCAGCACCCATGGGCGCTTCGGCCGCCTGGTCCTCATAGGTCGCGAGCAGCCTGAGGGCGATCTCGTTCACCTGCTCCCGGGTGAGTCCTCCGTGGGCTACGGCGTGTCCGGCCTCGCATCCCAACCGGGCCTCCAGGGGCGTGGCCCGGTTCCGGTATTTGTTCCGGGCGGAGGCCATCTCCCAGAGGTTCCATCCGCAGACCGTCGATACCATGGCATGGACGGCGGTCTCCCGAAAAAGCATCTCGGTCATGGGGCCGGCGTTGGCGAATCCGTTGGATGTGTAGATGAGCTTGCTGTTTCGGGACAGGGCCTGTCCGGCCATGGCGATGGCCCATAGCAGTTCCCGGGTGGTGTTGGCGCCGAGATTGAGATGGAACGGGAAATGCTGATTGAATATGGCGCCGTGAACCACAAGCCCGATGAGGCTGTAAGCCACGATGGTGACGGCCGTGCCTTCGGAACCCATGCACCAGCCGCCGTAGATGGGGCCGGTGAGATGGCCGGTGTAGCAGCCGTACTGGGCGTAATGGAGGGATCGGTTGAGAAGGGTATCGGCGGTCTTGAACTCGGTGAGCCCTCCCACCAGCCGGGCATCGGTTTTTTGAACGCCCCACTGCTCGTTGGAGACGGCGATCTGGCCGGTGTCGTGCTCGGCGGTGCCGACGGCCACCATGAAGATGTCCGGACGGCCCAGGAGCCGAGCTGCCATCTTCTGGTTGTAGATGTGTTGGATGCAGCCGCTGATCTCCGTCGGCCCGGCGGATTCGATGAGGCGGCCGAAGGTCTCTTCCAGGATGGGGCCGCAGAGCCCGTCCAAAAGCGGCTCTTTCAGGTAGGCCATGCACATGGAGGCGTGGTATTTTTCATCCACCGTGATGTCCGGGCTCATGATGCAAAAGGGCGGGGTCCGATCCTCCACCTTGCGATGGGCGAAGCGCCGACCGTCCCTGCCGGCCCCCACCCAATAGCAATCCCGGGCGGTGTAGAGGGCCTCGCCGATCTCTTCGTCCGACACCTGAATGATGCGATGGGTGTCGGTATTGTAGTATCCCACCTCACGGAAAAGCTCCCAGCCTGCCTGCCATATGCGGTCGGCCATGGCGTCGTCGGCGGGGCATGGGGTCGCCGGATCGTATCGGATTTCGTATTTTTTGATCAGCCTCCTGAGGGTGGGGGTGAAGCGTTTCGGGAGAAACGCCTCCTCTTCCATGAAGGGCCCGGTTTTGGCCCGGTCCAGGATCTCCCACATGCGATAGGCGGTCGACATCTTGTGTCCTCCTTGGATATGTGCGGCGCAACGCGGATTTCAGGTGCCGGCGGTCGCGGGGATTGACGGCGCCGCTCCCGAGGTCGTCTCTGCCGTCAGCCAGACATCTTTCAGGCCGAGGGCATTATTTCAGCAGTTCGGCGATGAGGTCCGGGGTGGACCGCGCATCGGGGCAGTAAAGGTCTGCGCCGATCCTGTCGGCCCAGAGCCGCGAGGTCGGCGCGCCGCCGATAATCACCTTGTAGCGATCGCGGAGGCCCATCTCCTTCAGAATATCGATGATCTCCTTCTGTCGGGGCATGGTCGTCGTCATCAAAGACGAGGCGCCGATGATGTCCGCGCCCATGGCCTCCGCTTCTTTGACGAAGGTCAGCGCATCGACATTGTAGCCCAGGTCCTTGACCTGAAATCCGTTGGTCTCCAGGATGAGCTTGACGATATTTTTGCCGATTTCATGGAGATCTCCCTTGACCACCCCCAACACCACCTTGCCCTTGATCTGGCGTCCCCCGGCCTTTTCGAGGTGGGGCGCCATTTCATCAACCACGGCGGACAGGGCCTCGCCGGCGAGCATGATCTCCGGCAGGAAGATTTCGAGCCGTGCGAACCGGTCTCCGACGCGGGCCATGGTTCGGGTCATGCATTCGATCATCTCGAGGGGATCACGCCCCCCCGACAGCAGCTGCTTCGCCGCTTCCCGGGCGTCCTCGCTCTCCCCGTCTTCGACGAGCTTGCTCAGGGCTTCCAGTGACATCGTCCGTTCCCTTTCAGAGAAGGTTGATCGGCGACCGGGCCGGATTGGGCGCGATCGTCAGTGATTGGATTGGGTTGCTCAGCTGTATATACAGCTTGCGTATTCATAGATGGACGGCGGCGGGTTTGTCAATATCTTTTTCTGAAAGACGGGAGGGACCGATGTCGTCGAGGGCGTCGAAGCGGGAAAAGCCTTCCAAACCTCCCGCTCTCGATATGGATGGACTTGAAATCTCAGCCGTGCGGTGTTTCCCGGAAGGTCTCTCCGCCCTCGGAGAGCGGACGCTGCCTGATTATACAGCCGAGGCGGGGGGTCAGGACGTCTCCGGATGGAAATCCCCCGCTTCGAGCATGGGGGTGAAGGTATCCTTGAAGGCCATGTCGCCCCGCATGAAATACTCTACGTAGGTCACGGGAGATTCGCAGGAATAGACGGTGCGCTGAAAATAAAAGACCGGATATCCCGGTTTTTCACCGAACAGGTCGGAGAGGTTTTCCGGCAACCCGACTGCGGTCATGCACTGGCTGATCCGTGTCAGCGGCAGGCGATATTTGTTGATGAGAATGTCGTGAATGGAGTTTTCGGCCAGGTTTTCCCACAAGATGTCGGCGCACTGGTCGGCGCGGAGATACCGGACGGCATACCGGACGGGCATGTCGTTGAGATAATTGATGATGCAAAGCCGGATCATCTGGCCCGAATAGCGGAGGGTTTCCGCGATCTCCTCGGGCGGGTCGACGACCCGGGACTCAAGCACCTCGGTTCGAAGGTCGGCGCCCAGGTCCTCGGCCCATTTCCGAAAGGGCCGCACCCGGAAAAACCCCTGGGTGTAGTGTCCGGAGCGACGGACAAAGGTTCCTTTCCCGGGAATTCTTTCGACGGAGCCCTCTCTTTCCAGATCGTCCAGGGCTCGCCGGGCGGTCATCCGGCTTACGGCGAATTTTTCCGCCAGCTGGTTTTCCGAAGGAACGCCGTCAATGAAATTGTGCGATGCGATTCCCTGGAGCACATACTGTTTGATTTTTTGGTATTTGGGTGCCTTTTTCGTCGTTGTCATGGCTGTCCTTCCGTCGATG
This sequence comes from Desulfococcus multivorans, assembly GCF_001854245.1. Lineage (GTDB taxonomy): Bacteria > Desulfobacterota > Desulfobacteria > Desulfobacterales > Desulfococcaceae > Desulfococcus > Desulfococcus multivorans. Next base: position 276,485 of record NZ_CP015381.1, read on the forward strand.
CAATCCCCCCTTGTCGTATCTTTTTGACGAAACGCTCCGGTGTTCAGCCGCGATGCGACGGGAATCGGTCGTTTTCCGCCGGCAGCGGTTTCCGGGCGCCATCGCGAAAGTCCGGGGCGAAACCTGTCTATACGGGCCAAGATCCGGGGAACGCTGTGATGTGAAGGATTTTAACACTTTTAAATTACACCATCATATTATTTTTTCTGTCAAAAGTCGAGGGGTATTTTCTCCTTGACAGTCGTTCACAATGGGCTTAAAAATTATTTGTTCTGTATATACAACTTTTTTCTGAAAAACACCCGTCGACGGGAAAATGTCCGTCGGCAGGTTGCGAGGGGAGACACCGCCCGATGAAGGTGGTCTATGTCGATGTCAACCGATGTCTGGGATGCATGAGCTGCCAGCGTGTCTGTATTTTTCATCAGGCCCGGAAATGCAACGGACAAACCCCCAACATCTGGGTGTCGGTGGACATGGACCGGCGCAAGATCTTTACGTCGACATGCCTTCAGTGCCGGTCCGCGGCATGTCTCAAGGCCTGTCCGGTCGGGGCCCTTTCCCGGGATCCCGAAACCCAGGCGGTGGTGGTCAATGAGCAGGTGTGCGTCGGATGCGGCGTTTGCGTCATTGCCTGCCCTTTCGGCAACATCAACATGGAGCCCCGGATTCGGGTCGCGGCCAAGTGCGATCTGTGCGGCGGCAGTCCCGAATGCGTCCAGGTGTGCATGGCCCAGGCGCTCCATTTCGGCGATCTCAACGAACTGGCGGAAATCAAGCGCCGCCAGGTCCGGGACAAGTCCGAAACGACCTTATTGATCCGTGCCGTGGAAAAGAAGGACGTGACATCGGAATGAAGGCGCGAACGGTCATCAGCAACGGCACGGTCAAGACGCTCTGCCGGATGTGCAATACCCGCTGCAGCATCGATGTTGTCGTTCGGGACGGCATCATGACCGATATTCTTCCGGGGAAAAGCAATCCGGTGAACGACGGCCGGATCTGTCCTCGCGGAAAGACCGCTCTGGAGCACTTCTATCACCGCGACCGGATCCATCGCCCCCTCAAACGGATGTCTGACGGATCTTTCATCGCCATCGACCGGGAACAGGCGTTGGATGAGATCGCGGCGCGCATGGCGGACCTCAAAGCCCGGTGCGGGGCCCGGTCGGTGGGGGTCTGGAAAGGGGAGGGCGTCGGTTTTCTTCAGCAGGAAGGGTATGTCCGCCGCTTCATCCACGGCTTTGGATCGCCCAATTATTTTTCCAACGATTCGTCCTGTTTCAACGGTCGCTACCTGGGCAATCGCCTGGTTACGGGGTTCTGGAATCCTTATCCCCACTTTGCCTCGGCCCGCCTCATCCTGCTGTTGGGCAGCAATCCTCCCGTGTGCCACCCGCCCTTTATGAAAGAGTTCGCCGATGCCCGGAGCAAGGGCGCCCGTCTGGTGGTGATCGATCCCCGCCTCAACCCCATCGGCTGCTGGGCCGATATCTTCGCTCAGCCCCGCCCGGGCACCGACGGCGCATTGGCGTGGGGCCTCATCCATCTTCTTATCAAATCCGGCGGATACGACCGAAATTTCGTGGATCGCTTCACGGTGGGTTTTGAAAAAATCGCCGCCTATGCCGAGCGGTTCACCCCGGCGGTCGTGGAAGCCGAAAGCGGCATCTACGCCGACGTCGTGCGGACCATCGCCGATATGCTGGTTGAGCGTCTGCCGAAGGTCAGCATCTATATGGGCACGGGCCTGGAGCATCATGAAAACGGCGTCAACAATATTCGGGCCATCACCATCCTTTCCTGCCTCTGTGGGGCGCTCGACATCGACTGTGGCCTCTACTGGCCTGAAAAGATGCCGCTGTCGGATCTCTCGCCCCGGCGGGAGCAACTCCTGTCAGGGCCGAGGCCCATCGGCGCCGATCGGTTTCCGGTGCTTTACGATTTCACCGGCGAGGGTCACACCATGACCGCCATGGACTACATGCTCGGCCTGGGCGAGTATCCCCTCAAGGGGCTCCTTATCACCGCCGCCAATCCGGTGGTGACCCACCCCGACACCCTCAAGGTCGAGCGCGCGCTCCGGAATCTCGATCTCCTCGTGGTCAACGACTTTTTTCTGACGCGGACCGCCCGGCTGGCCCACTACATTCTGCCCGCCGAAACCTTCCTCGAGCGATCCGAGATCCATTGCAACATCAAGTACCACCGGGTCTATCTGACTCAAAAGGTGGCTGAAATTCCGGGCATCCATAACGAATATCGGCTTTGGCACGACCTGGCCCACCGCCTTGGCTTCGGCGAAGAATCTTTCCCCTGGGAAACCGAGGACGACGTCAACCGGTATCTTCTGGCACCGTCGGAACTCTCCCTTGAAGATCTGGAAGCCCATCCCGAGGGAATTGTCTATCAGCCGGTCCGGTTCCGAAAACACGAGACGACGCCCCTGCCCACGCCGTCGGGCAAGGTGGAGTTCGCTTCCCGTTACCTCAAGGCTTTGGGTTTTCCCGAGATTCCCGAATACATCCAGCCCCTTCACATCCGGGAGCGCTCCGAGGAATACCCCTTCCTGTTGACAACCGGGGCCCGGATGACCCTCTTTTACCACTCCCGGCACCAGAATATCGCCAAGTTCCGCCTGGTCCACACCCGGGCCGAGGTCGAAATCCATCCCGACGATGCGGCCGGACTGGGAATTGCCGATGGGGAGACGGTCCGCCTCACCTCCCGGCTGGGGTCCATCGAGGTCGCGGCCCGTATCGTCCATCGGGCGGAGCTGCGTCGCGGGGTGGTGGAGGTTTACCACGGCTGGGAAGACCATCCGGCCAATATTCTCACCTTCGGCGACGTCAACGACCCCATCAGCGGGTTTCCCCTCCTGAAAGCCGTGCCCGTCCGTATTGAAAAGATATCGTTTCCGGAAGATTCCCGATCTGGAGCTGTCGAGATCGACGATCACTGATCCGATCCGGGGATGTCGAGCTTGTAGCCGGGTTTTCGGATAGGGGCGCGGGGTCCAATCTCGTTGCGGCGTTTTTGCCGCTGCTTCGGTTCGGGTGAACCCGGGGGATCGGAATTTAAGGTCGGGCATCGGGCTTATGGCAGACCGACATCGTTGATAATGACCATCAGATCAGACCGGACGCTGTTGTCTTCATGCGGTCTTCTTACAGGCAAAGAGAGGGATGCCGCTCCTGTTTCGTATCGAAAAAGTGCTTGCATTCCGCAGGGAACAATGTTAACTGAAATTAACATTAATTGTTTATGGAATCCTCATACGGGCATATAATCTTCGTTTCAACAGATACTGTTTTTAAGAAAACCATGGCATCATCCCATTTCGAATCGTTTCTTCAGAGAGTCTTCGAGGCGTCGGGCATTGCTTCCCAAAACGAGTTGGCATCGGTCTTGAACATTCATCGGGCGGCTGTCAGCCAGGCGAAGCGGAAGGGTGTCGTTCCCGAAAGATGGATTCTGAAGCTGTCCCAGAAATACGGCCTGAGCCCCGAATGGCTCGAGAGCGGCAAGGGCGCTACATTCTCAAGAAACGGTCCCGATGGGGAATTTTTCAACATTCCCAAGGTAACGGCCCGGTTGTCCGCAGGCGGCGGCTCTTTTGAAACCGCCTCGACCATCGAGCGGTATTTTGCTTTTCAGAGGGCGTGGCTGGCGAAAAAAGGCGACCCCCGTCGGATGGTGCTGATGGATGTGTCCGGCAACAGCATGGAGCCTGAGTTGAAGGACGGGGACATGGTTCTCGTCGACCGGTCCCGGACGGAAGTGGCGGCGGGGGTTATTTATGCCGTAGGAGTTGATGAAGCGATTATGGTCAAGCGGATCGAAAAACAACCGAACGCCCTTGTTCTTCACAGCGACAACCCTCGCTATATGCCGGTCTGTCTCGAGGGGGGCGCCGCAGCGGGCGTCCGGATCATCGGCCGGGTGATCTGGGCGTGCCGGGAATACCGTTAGGCATCATTTTTTTGGCACGGCATGTTAATAAAAGTGAACATGGCGACCATATTCCGGTCGGTAAAGGGTCATACCGCGACCGAACCGGAAATCCGCCAATAATACCATCCAGATGAACAGATTGGGAAAGGAGAGCATCATGAACATTCAGGAAGAGCTGACGTCGACGATCATGAAGATGCGGTGCTTGGCCGAGACCTTTGAGACCGATGCCCATATCGGCTTTCGACGCGGACGGGAGCGTTCCACCGGCAGTCTGATCAACGGTCTTGCCGATGAAATCGAATTTGCGCTCAACCGATATGCCGATGACGGCGCCCGAGAGGGGCGCGGGAAAATCGTTTTGAAAACGGCATAAATCCTATAATCGCAATCAATGGAGGGGCGGACCTGCGTGTCCGCCCTGACGGCGCGTGTCCCCCGATACCGCGCATGCCGGCCGCGATACCGCGTGGTCGACCCCGATCCCATCCCCCGAGAAACAATTGGCGAACCCGCATTGGGAGGGAGAGCGAACACACAGGTTCGCCCCTACACCGTGAAACGTTGAATTCGTGTGAATGCCGCCGATGTTGATTCCGCCCCGATCGATGTAGGGGCGGACCTGCGTGTCCGCCCTGACGGCGCGTGTCCCCCGATACCGCGCGTGCCGGCCGCGATAACCGCGTGGTCGACCCCGATCCCATCCCCCGTAAAACAATTGGCGAACCCGCATTGGGAGGGAGAGCGAACACACAGGTTCGCCCCTACACCGTGAAACGTTGAATTCGTGTGAATGCCGCCGATGTTGATTCCGCCCCGATCGATGTAGGGGCGGACCTGCGTGTCCGCCCTGACGACTGCCTGCGGGGGCGGTATCGTGTAAACTTTTTACGCTCCTGTGCGTCTAACTAATTAGTTGTCCTAAACCGAAGGAGAGGCATCATGATCCACGGCAACATCACCCGATCCGTCAGAGGGGTTATCCTATTTCTGATCGGTTTTCTATCGGTCGCGCTGGTAGGCACTGCCGGATATGCCGACGCATTCCAGCGCCACGACGGCGGTCCGGGCAGGACCTCCCGAGGTTATGACGGCCGCCGGGACCATTCCCGAGCGCCCCGCGGCGGGGAATTCCGGAGCCGGAGGGCGCACCCCCGAGCGCCCCGAGCCGGTGAATATCGTGGTCCCAAGAATATCCATCGTTCGCGCCGCGACGTCGTCAATCGAAATAATCACCGGAGAGGACGCATTTCCAAAGGCAATGTCGTCCGGCATGAAAGACGGTTTTCCGGCTACCGGGATGGGCGGTCGCATTACAGAAAGGGAATCGCCGTCCCCCGATACGGTCGCCATCCCAAGTACGGCTATAATGTGAAACGCACCTACCGGCGTCACATCTGCCGTCCGGGATTGAAGTGCTATCACTACCACCGACGGCCCTACTATCGGGGGCGTCCCTATTGGGGGTATTCACCAGGATATGTCAGGGTGCGACCACCCATCGGGTCACTGTTCCTTTCCCTTCCCTTGGGATGTTTCGGTTTTTATGTCGGCGGGTCGATCTACTATTACTACGACGATGTTTATTACCGACCGGTGTCGTCGGGTTATGTCGTGGTATCACCCCCGGCGGTTGCGGTTCCCCAGATCGCTTCGGGGGAGGTGGAATACACCCAGGTCTCCGTCACGGCGGCGCTGCTCAATGTACGGTCCGGCCCGGGGGCCGGCCATCCCGTGTTTCGACAAGTGCGACGGGGAGAGATCCTGACCGTCGCTGAAGAGTCCGACGGGTGGCTCTATATCGAACTGGGCGACGGTGAGAAAGGGTGGATCGATGCGCGGTATGCCGCGCCCATGGTGGCCGTCAACGGTTGATCCTTTTTCAACGCATCCCCAGGATCGACGCATCCGCGGTGCTCAGCGGACAATCATCGCCGAGGGGACGATTATGATCGTTTCAGGCAACCGGGGGGCGACCGCATCCGGCGGGAGTATCGCAGTATGCCGCGGAAAAGGGTAGATGCAGCTGACGGTGGATTCCCGATGGATCGCGGATTTCAAAATTGGAGATCCCCATCCCCAGAAGCCGGACCCGTTTTTCGCCGACATCGGCGGCGTCGAGCAGGAGACCGGCCTGGATTGTCATGGTCTCCGCGCTGATGATGGGCCGGTCCAGGGTAACGCTCCGCGTGATGCATAGAAAATCCGAAAATCGCACCTTGATCGTCAACGTCATTCCCCGGACGGCGTGTTTTCTGACGAGGATTTCCAGACGATCGGCCAATTCCCGCAACACCGCTGTCAGTCGATCCCGCCCCTCGATGTCCTCTGAAAAGGTGATCTCCCTGCTGATGGATTTCCGCATCCGATCGGCATTGACCGGCCGGTGATCCTGGCCGTGGGCGATATCGTAGAAGTAATTGCCCGCTTTGCCGAATCGGCGGGCGAGCTCTACCCTCGAGATTCTTCTCAGGTCCGCACCGGTCCGGATTCCCATGGCGAGCATCTTTTCTTCCGTGACCTTGCCGACGCCGTGGAACTTTCGGATGGGCAGACGTCCGATGAAGCTGTCGGCCGCGTGGGGCGGCACCACGGTGATGCCGTCGGGTTTGTTCTCGTCCGAGGCGACCTTGGCCAGAAACTTGTTGAAGGAGATGCCGGCGGAAGCCGTCAGTCCTGTCCGTGTCCGGATATCCCGCCGGATACATTCCGCGATACAGGTGGCGGACGGATTTCCTTTTTTGTTCACGGTCACGTCCAGAAAGGCTTCGTCAAGGGATAGCGGCTCGACCTGGTCGGTGTATTCGTGGAAGATTTCCCGAATTTCTGCCGACACCCGCCGATATACCGCCATTCGGGGCCTGAGAAAGACTGCATGAGGGCATCGGGCAAGAGCGATTTTTCCGGGCATGGCCGAATGGATGCCGAATCGTCGGGCCTCGTATGAGCAGGCGGCGACAACGCCCCGCTTACGGGGATCGCCGCCGACAATGACCGGCTTGCCCCGAAGTTCGGGCCGGTCGCGCTGCTCCACGGCGGCATAAAAGGCGTCCATGTCGATATGGATAATCTTTCGATAACCTTTCATGATGATGAAGCGGCTGCGAAATGCCCGCGATGTCGGAGGCCGGCAAGGTGTTGTGATTTTCCCCTTTAAAAAATCGGATCAATAGGCCTTGACGGGGCGAACGTTCATGGCTTGTTTGCCTTGGGGGGTGGTTTTCAGGTCAAAGCTTACGAGATCATCCTCCTGAAATCCAAAGTGTCCGAATTCTTTTATGTTCTTGTGGTAAAGAAAGATGTCTCCGTGCTCTTCGGTGGTGATGAAGCCGTACTTCTTTTTTTCATTGTACCATTTTATGCGACCTTCCATGCGTCAAATCCCTTTCTGTGGTGGCAAGTTGTTTCGGATAATGCCCGGCGGTTTTCCGATCATTTCGAAAGAAGGTCTAAAACGGCGCTTTAGACGGCCTCCAAAACAATATACCGGAAAATGATCCTCTTTGGGCGTCGTTTTCCGGTTTGTCGCCTGATCCATAATTTCATACATCATGCATCATAATCTATCGTCATTCAAAAAAATTATCAAGGGGTAAATCAAGCGCGGCCGGGTTGCTTTCGACAGGTTTATGTTTTTTTGTTTCAGTAGGATATGTTGCCTTTGAGAATTTCGTCAAAGTTATGCTTGCCATGACGGTTTCGGATACTATAGGTATCGGCCGACGACCCCCGGTAACCGGTGCCGGTATCCTTCCGGATCTCCTCGACCGGTTGGATTTTCCGGCACTCAACGGAAGAAAGGATATGGAACCCGAAAAAATGAGACGGCGACAGGAAACCGATGTGTTGGTGATTGGGGGCGGAGCCATCGGCATATGCTCGGCCTATTATCTGCGGCGGAAAGGGATCGATGTGGTGGTGGTCGATCGGGGATCGGTCTGTTCGGGGTGCTCCGCCGGAAATGGTGGACTGATTGTACCCAGCTACAGCATTCCCCTCGCTTCGCCGGGCAAGATTCTGAAAGGCTTGAAATGGATGTTCAATCCGGAAAGTCCGTTTTCCATCAAGCCCCGTCTCGATCCGGAGCTGATCCGGTGGATGCATCTGTTTCAGCGGTCCTCCCGCACGTCCCGTTTTTACGCCGCCATTCCGGTGATCCGGGACTTGAACCTGAACGGGCTTGCCCTCTTCGAGGAATTGAACCGGGAGGCCGACCTGGACCTTCGGCTGGCGCAGCAGGGTTTTCTTTCGGTGTTCAATACCCCTCGCGGTCTTGACGAGATCCGGAAGGAGGCACTTCTGTTGCAGGCATTCGACATCCCGTTCGACATCGTTGGGGCGGATGTTGTCCGGGATATGACGGGCGGCATCAGGACCATGGCCGGCGGCGGCGTCTTCTTCCCTATGGACGCCCATCTCGATCCCCGGCACTTCGTCCTGCAGGTGGCGGCATCGGCGCGACGCATGGGGGTGCGCATTCATGAATCGACTGAGGTAATGGGGTTCCGGACCGTCGGGAAACGGATCGTCGCCGTCGAAACCACCCGGGGAGACATTGTCGCCCGCAATGTCGTCATGGCCGGCGGATCATGGTCGACGCGGATGCTCGGGAGCCTCGGGATCCGAATCCCCATGCAGCCGGCCAAGGGATACAGCGTCACCTTTACCCGGACGAAAACCTGTCCGACGATCCCCGTGGGACTTTTAGAGGCCAAAACGGTGCTGACGCCTTTGGAGGAGACCTTCCGGGTGGCGGGAACTTTTACGTTTGCGGGGTTTGATGCGGTCTATCGGCAGCGGCGCATCAAGGCGGTGGTGCGCAGCATGACCGCCTATTTTCCGGATATCGACCCGTCTTCCATGAATCTCGTCGAGATATGGCAGGGATTCAGGCCCTGCAGCCCGGACGGGTTGCCGTATATTGGTCGTACGGCCCGCGTGGAGAATCTCATTATCGCGACCGGGCACGGCATGCTGGGCATTACCCAGGCCCCCATATCCGGAAAAATCGTCTCGACACTGGCGACCGAAGATCGGCCGCCGCTGGACATCGGGCCTTTGAACCCCGACCGTTTCAGCCGGCCCTGAGCGTCGGTATATCCCGGTACCGAAACACGGTAGGATACATGACGGTTGACCGGAGCGTCCGGCCTTGATAAGTAATGGTTGGATCATTATAAAAAATAAATGCCTGAGCCGATGCGATGATCCATCCTTTTGGGGATCGAGATATCTCGACTTTGGACTTTGATAGGCCGCATCTTTCCGATCTCCATCATGAAAGTCGACAGTTGAAGAGATATCACAATGGGCGCGGCCGCGGCGCGTGTCACGTCAACAAAGGGTTGCAACAAATGTCCAAACCCCCCGGCGTCAACAGCAAGGACAGCACGTTTCGCGTCGCCCGGCAGAGTCGGATTTTTCAGGATGTGGTCGACCAGATCCAGGAAGCGATCCTGAGCGGGCAATTTCAGACGGGGGACAGACTTCCTTCTGAACGGGAGATGCGGGAGATTTTCCATGTCAGTCGGGGCACCCTTCGAGAAGCGCTCCGGGTGCTGGAACAGAAAGGGCTGATCGAGGTCCGTCTCGGGGTCAACGGCGGCGCCATGGTCAAGGCGGCCATGGTCGAGACCCTGACTGAAAGTCTCGGGCTTATGCTCCGACTCCGGAAAATTTCCCTCGATCACCTTCACGAGTTCCGCGAGGATATCGAAGGCATCGTCACGGCGAAGGCCGCCGCCAGGGCAGCGGACACCGATGTCGAGAAGCTTCGGGGCCTCCTGGACGAAGCGGAAAGATGTGTTGCGGGCGGCATTGCCCAGTGGCGCGCGTTTTTGAATGTCGATAAGAAATTTCACCAGACCCTGGCCCGCATCACCGGAAACCCTATCTACATTTTCATTCACGACATGGTCCACGACAACATCCAGCCTTACTACGATACCTTTCTCCCCCCGGACGAGCGTCGACTCGAGGAGAACTATCAGGATCTCATGGATATTTTCGCGGCGGTGAAATCAAGGGATGCGGAGCGGGCCGGCGATCTGGCCCGAAAGCACATCTGGCGTTTCAACGAATATATGACAGGGCGGCAGGGGGATTCGTCCCTGAAGAGGTGAGGACGATGACAAAAGCCAATATCATTCTCACCGGATTCATGGGAACCGGCAAGAGCACTGTGGGAAAATTACTGGCAAAAGCATTGGGGTACCGTTTCGTGGATACGGACGAACTGATCCAGGTCCGGACCGGGCGAACCATTGCCGAGATTTTCAATGAGAAGGGGGAAGCGGCGTTTCGCGAAATGGAGGCTGAAACGGCCCGGGAGTTGGGCCGGAAAAGCGGTCTGGTCATCTCCACAGGCGGCCGTCTGATGCTGGATCCCGACAATGCCGCGGCCCTTGGCGAAACCGGGCGGATTTTTTGCCTGAAGGCTACGCCCGAGGAGATTGTGGCGCGCATTTCCGGAGACGCCGGGGCCGAGCGCCCTCTGCTGAAAGGTGGAGACCCCATTGAGCGGATTGTCGGCCTGATGCGGGAGCGGGAGGCCGGCTATGCCCGGTTTCGGGGAATCGATACGTCCGGTCAGACACCTGAAGCGGTGGCGAAGCGTCTGCTTGAAGCCTATCAGACGGATTAGCATGGTTTTGACGGGATGTATGGTCCCCTCATTCGATAATCGACAGGGGAATGGCGCATACCTCGGATGGAGAAGACGACATGAAAACGATACTCGTCCTTCACGGCATCAATCTCGACATGTTCGGCCAACGGGACTCCCGACACTACGGGACGGTCACTCTGGCCCAGATCGACCGTCGCTTGAAGGCGCTGGGTTCGGAGCTGAACGTCGCGGTGGAGTGTTTTCAGACCAATCATGAGGGGGAGATGGTCGAGAAAATCCACCAGGCCCATGCGGCCAAGACCGACGCCGTCGTTATCAACGCCGGGGCCTGGACGCATTACAGCTATGGCATCATGGATGCTCTTGGCCTGCTTGCGGCGCCCGTCGTGGAGGTCCACATGTCCCATGTCCACGCCAGGGAGGCGTTCCGGCACGTGTCGGTGATTGCGCCGGTGGTCCGGGGGCAGATCTCCGGCTTTGGCGTCAACAGCTACCTCCTGGGCCTCAGAGCCGCCGTCGACCTGATCCGGGACATGGAATGATGCTGTCCGTGAAAACGGCTCGATGAAGGTATATCCATGACGGAAAACCGGTTTTCAGCCCTGGCCCGAAGCATTGCGGGGGATGTCCGCACCGATGACCTGGGACGGTATCTGCTTTCGACGGACGGCAGTATTTTCCGGAAGACGCCCGCCGCCGTGGTCTACCCCAGACATGCCGGCGATGTTGCCAAAACCGTGGTCTTCGCCCGTTCCCGGGGCCTGTCGGTCCACCCCCGAGGGGCCGGGAGCGGGCTCTGCGGCGGGGCGTTGGGCGGCGGTATCGTGGTTGATTTCACCCGCCGCATGAACCGTCTGATCCGGCTCGACACCGCGGGTCGTACCTTCGAATGCGAACCCGGCTATCGCCTGGGCGAGTTGGAGGCGGCACTCGCGGGAAAAGGGCTTTTCTTCCCCCCGGATCCCTCCAGCGGCGAGTATGCCACATTCGGCGGGATGGCCGCCACCAACGCCAGTGGCGCCCACAGCGTCAAGTACGGGAACGTCGCCGACTACCTCCTGGACGCCGAGGTCGTGACGGGCGACGGCCGCACCCTCATGCTTTCGGAGCTTGAAACCCGGGACGCCGAAGCCCTGCCCCCGAATCTCAGGGCGCTTTATCGCCTCTATATGGAAAACAGAGGGATCATCGAGGGCGCTTATCCCCCCGTCCGATGCAATGTCGCCGGTTACAACCTCAGGGGACTCGTCGCCGGCGACCGGCTCCGCATGACCCGTCTGATCTCCGGCGCCGAGGGCACCCTCGGCATCACCGTCCGCCTGAAATTCAGGCTTTTGGAAAAACCGCCCCACGAGAGCCTGGTCGTCGCTTTTTTCGACGACATCGTCGCCGCGGCGACGGCGGTGCAGCGCATACTCCCCATGGGACCGTCGGGCATTGAAATCATGGACAAGTCGCTCCTTTCCCTTGCCGGGAAAACCGATCCCACCCTTCGGGACAGGATCCCCATCGGTGCAGACAACGTCCTCATGGTCGAGTTCGACGATTTTTCCGCCGCGACGTGCGCGGGATTGGCGGAAGCGGCCAGGGAATGTGTCGAAACGGCGGGTCTGGCCCGGGAGGCGCATCTCGCGGTTTCGGCCGGGGAGAAGGCCCGGTTCTGGGCGGTGCGGAAGGCTGCGGTTCCCATCCTCTACCGGCTCAAGGGGGAGAAGAAGATTCTGGCCCTGATCGAGGATGCCGCAGTGCCCACGGACCGACTGGTGCCGTATTTCAAAGGCATTTACGAGATCCTGAACCGTCGGCGGATTCCCTTTGTAACCTACGGACACATCGCCAAGGGACTGCTTCACACCCGTCCCCTCCTCGACCTCAGGAAGGCCGGGGATGCGGCGCTGTTAAAGCCCCTGGCGGACGACGTCTTCGAACTCGTTCATCGCCTGGGCGGCTCGGTTTCCGGCGAGCACGGCGACGGTCGTCTTCGGAGTGCTTACATAAGACGGTGCTACCCGGATATCTGGCCCCTTTTCATCGCGGTCAAACGTCTTCTGGACCCGGCGGGGATCCTCAACCCGGAGATCAAGACCCTGGACGATCCGAATCAGATGACGGGTCCCCTCCGCTACGGCCCGGACTACCGTGCCGGGGAACCCGGTCGCAACCGCCTCCGATGGCCCGAGGGTTTTGTCCGGGAGATCGAAAAATGCCACGGCTGCAGCAAATGCACCACGGTGACGGCGGCCACCCGCATGTGCCCCGTGTACAAACTCACCCGGGACGAGGAGGCGTCCCCCAAGGCAAAAGCCAATGCCTTGAGGGGGCTTATCAGCGGGGCGCTTCCGGAGCGGTCTCTCTTTGAACGGGCTTTCCAGAGGGTGATGAGCCGGTGTGTCCACTGCGGAAGCTGTTTTCACGAATGCCCCTCCGGGGTCGACATTCCCAGGATGGCCGTCGAGGCCCGGGCCCGGTATGTAAGGCGGTTCGGCCCGACCCTCGAATACCGGCTCCTGACGGCCGCGGAATTCGCGGGGCGGTTCGCCCGAAAGCTTCCCGACGCGGTGAAAGGGCTTGCGGATACCCGTATGGCCCGAAGGGCGGCTGAACGGTTCGCCGGTATTTCCGCCCGGCGAAGACCACCGCATTTTCCTGCCCGCGACCTTTTCGAAAGGGTTCCCGGCGAATCCGGCGGGGGCCGGTTCCGGGTGCTCTATTTCGCGGGATGCTACGCGACGTACATCCGGCCCGAGATTGGTGAGGCCGCCGTAAAGGTGCTGACCGCCATGGACATGACCGTCAGCCTGCCGCCGCAGCACTGCTGCGGTCTGCCCATGCTGGCCAAGGGCATGACGCGGACGGCGGCGAAAAGGATCCGGAGGAACCTCGCCCGATGGGGGCGATTGGCGGTTGCGGCGGATGCCGTAGTGGTCACCTGCTCTTCCTGCGGCCTTTCCTTGATGCAGGAATGGGGATATCTTTGCGACACGGCCGAGATGCGCATCGTCCGTGAAAAAACGATGCACATCAGCCGGCTGATCGAGCGTTTCCCCGGTCGATTGAACCTCGCGCCCCTTGGTGTCAAAGTCGCCTACCACCTGCCGTGTCACCTCAACGTCCAGCCGTCCCCGAAAAGCGCTCTCAAGCTGCTTTCACGGATTCCCGGCCTCGAGACGATCGATCTGGACAGCCGCTGCTGCGGCATGGCCGGTATCTGGGGCATGAGCGCCGCCAATATCGATCTGAGCCGGCGGATCGGCGCGGAGATGATTCACCGGCTCGATCGGTCGGGTGCGGATTTCGGGGCGACCGACTGTCCCACCTGCCGGATGCAGATGGAGGATATGAGCGGAAAGCCCGTCCGTCATCCCATCGAAATCGTTGCCGCTGCATTGCCCGGACAACCCCATCGTCAGAGGGGTTGAACATGGGGTGGCGGGTGTTCGCTTGTTGAAAAAAAATCGATTCATCACAATGGTCATTCAGTGACGCTGAAAGGAAGACGACATGAAAGTGGACATGACAAAAGTGAGCTATATTCTGGGACGAAGCATCGCCGGAGATTTCAAGCGGCAGAGCATCGACATCGAGGTCGACAGCTTTGTCGACGGCTTCAGAGGCGCCGCAGCCGGGGAGCCGAGCCGGATCCGCGTCGCTGAAATGCAGCAGATCATGGAGGGGTTCAAGAACGCTTTTCAGGAGCGACGGCAGACCGAGACATCCGGCAGGGCCGAGGCCAACCTGGAGAAGGGGCGGGTTTTTCTGACGGAAAACCGGGAAAGGGCGGGCGTCGTCGAGACCGAAAGCGGCCTTCAGTACCGCGTCATCCGGGAGGGCAGCGGGAAGACCCCTTCGGCATCCGATACGGTGGAGACCCACTACGAGGGCAGGACTATCGACGGCAATATTTTCGACAGCTCGGTCAAACGCGGCAAACCGGCCACTTTCCCGGTGAACGGCGTCATCCGGGGATGGCAGGAAGCCCTTCAGCTCATGAGCGAGGGGGCCAAATACGAGCTTTTCATTCCGTCCGACCTGGCCTATGGCCCCGGCGGTGCCGGGAACGCCATCGGCCCCCATGAAACCCTGATCTTCGAGGTGGAACTCCTCAAGATCGTCTAACCGCTGCGACGCCAAAAAGCCAAGGGATAACCACCATGGGCAACAGCCGACCGGTTTGTTCCACATGAGAATTCACTACTTCAACTTTCATGATGGTGACCGGATAGCGGCCCATGAAAGTCGAACGTTGAGTCACTATATCAGGAAGGGTTAAAAATGGAGATAAATCCCGATTTGATTTCTCCTTGCGGTCTATACTGCGGTGTCTGCGCCATTTACATCGCGTCGCGCGACAACAACACCAAACTGAAGGAGCGATTGGTCAATCTATACAAGGGCGGGCAGCCGGGAAAAGGTACGCTCCCCAACAGCGAAACGCTTTCTACGGAAGATATGCATTGTGGCGGGTGTTTGTCGGATGATCGTTTCATGCACTGCCGACAATGCGAGATCAGAGACTGTGCCCGGGGAAAAGGGTACACAGGGTGTCACGAGTGCGATGATTTTCCCTGCCGGCATATTGATGATTTTCCCATGGCCGTTGGGAAAAAAGTCATTTTGCGGTCTGTTCCGTATCGACGGGAATTCGGAACTGAAAAATGGGTTCGGGACGAAGCGGCCCGCTATAGATGTCCGGAATGCGGCAATACGGTTTTTCGCGGCGCCATGAAATGCAATCAATGCAAAGCGGCGTTGGATCTGGACTGACTCGTTTCAGGAATCAGGATATGAAAGGAATTCAACTTTCGACTTTCATAGGCCGGTGCCGGGAGGATACGGCCCCCGTCCCACGCGGTTTCGTTCAAGTGCCGCTAAAGCTTGCTCCGGGCGGCCCGGAAACTCGCTGGCGCTCAAACAGTCCGGGCCGCTGATCCTCCGCGGCGCTTAAGCGGCACTAAAACTCACCGCTGAAGGGGCCCGGGCCGTATCCTCCCGGCACCGCTTTCCGGTCATCGTCATGAACGTCGAAAGTTGAGAAAGGAACCTTATGAACCGAATATATCCGACATGTACCGCCGTCCTTCTGGCCGTTGCGATTGTTCTATATGGGAACCCGGCAACTGCATCCCGCACCGAATGTTCGGCGGTCGACACCCTTGTCGAGGGAAACAGCGCTTTTGCGGTCAAGCTGTATCGTGAACTCGGCGCTGCGAACGGCAATCTGTTGTTTTCACCCTACGGCGTTTCATCGGCGTTGGCCATGACCTATGCCGGGGCCCGCGAAAATACGGCCGTTGAGATGAAAGCCGCCTTGGACTTCCAACTCGATCCGCCCGACCTGCATACCGCATTCAATCGTCTGAACCGGAAACTTACGGCCGGTGCGCGCAAAACCGGTCAGAGAATGAACATCGCCAACGCATTGTGTTTGACCGGCGGGGATGTGGACAGGGCGTTCAAGGCACTGCTGAAGGAAAACTACAACGCCGAAATTTTCACCGGAGGGATCGACCGGATCAACGGGTGGGTCCGGCGGCAGACGGAAGGCAACATCGAAAGGATTATGGAAACCCTCGACCCCCAATCGGTGTGTGTGCTTCTGAACGCCGTCTATTTCAAGGGTGTCTGGGAGCGGCGCTTCGCGGATGAACAGACACATGAAGCCCCCTTCAGGCTGTCGTCGAGGGAACAGGTCACTGCGCGTCTCATGTATCGGAAAGACCGTTACAGATGCTTGACGAAGACGGACGTTCAGGCCGTTGCCCTGCCTTATAAAGGGGAGGCACTGTCCATGGTGGTCCTGTTGCCGCGGGACGTGGACGGCCTGGGGGAACTGGAGAAGCGGCTCACCACGGAGACGCTGATGCAATGGCTTTCGGAGCTGGATGCGGCGTCCGTACAGGAAATGGAACTCTTCCTGCCGAAATTCAGAATGGAAACCGGGCATGATCTGGTGCCTCCCCTCAAGACACTGGGCATGAAAGATGGGTTTGACCCCGCGGGAAAGGCCGACTTTCGGGGCATGGGAGGGGCGAAGGGGGCGTTGTGGATCTCACAGATCAAGCACAAAGCCGTTATGGATGTGAACGAGGCGGGTACGGAGGCCGCCGCCGCGACAGCCGTTGAAATGGCATTGACGTCCGTCCGGGAATATCCGGTCTTTCGTGCGGATCACCCCTTCATCTTTCTCATTCGCGAACACGCGACCGGAAGCATTCTGTTCATGGGAAGACTGGCCGATCCCCGAGACTTGCAAGACGGAAAGCGATAAGGCCGGACGCCAATCCGGATACCGTCCCGTGTCGCCGTACAGCCCTCCCGACAGCTCGTCGATGCGAATATCCCGAGGAAAGGCGATGAAGGGCCGCCACCGTGCTTTTGCCGCAGCCTCCCGGCACCGGCCTATGAAAGTCAAAAGTTGAGTTCATGATATCAAACCCCTGTTGTTCCGGTTGCAGCGATTCGTCATGTTGCCGTTGGCCGGCGTGTCGATGGGACACCGAACGGAAATACGGCGCATCCTACTTGGCGCCGACGGCTTTTTTGCCCTTTTCCTTGATATCGATGAGTTTCTCCGTTTTTTCGGAAGCCTTCTCGATGCGCGGCTTGAGCCCCTTCAGGATCCGCATGACATCCTCCCGGTTCCGGGACAGATGGATGGTCAGCTCCTCCAGCGTGTCTTCATCGATCTTGATGTTTTCAACCTTTTCAATGAAACCGGCCAGTGCCAGCGCAATGTCGAGCATCCTGTCATGCTCGTCGGCCTCCTTTTTCGTCAGATACATCCCCACCTCTTTCCCATCTCGCATGACAAGATATCTCACCTCGACGGTCATGTTGTGGTCTCTCCTTTCATGGATAGTCCTGTTTTAGATGTCGACGGCATCTCTATTATCATGTCGGTTCCGGCTTGTCTGCATTTTCCTGCCCGCAGACAAGCCGGAAGCATTGTGATCTCAACTTTCGACTTTCATAGGCCGGTGCCGGTTACCATCATGAAAGTCGAAAGTTGAATTGTGATGTCGTGCAACCCGGCATTCCCTCACCTCCGGGGCGATGCGCGGCCGGCACCTCGAACGTCGCTTTGACGTCAATATCGAGCCGGGGGGATGTTCTGGTTGATCCGGAAGATGTTTTCCGGATCGTATTTCGCTTTCACAGAAGCGAGGCGCTGGTAATTCTCGCCATAGGCCGCCTGGACTCGCCCCTGGACCTCGTCCTCCATCATGAAGTTGACGTAGGCCCCTTCCAGGTTGAACGGGTGAATCGCCGCCCAGTAGGTGCGTCCCCATCTCTTCAGGGCATCGGCCTGTCCCGGATCGCCGTCGATTCCGGCGATCACCATGGACCATGTGGCGTCGCGCATGCTCCAGGCCGTCGCCGCTTTCGGCACGCGGTGGACCGCGCCGTCGATGGGGTAGAGGTGCATGAGCGACAATTCGCTGGGCGCCTCCGCGGCCTGTGCGATGTGCGTATCGATCGCTTCATCCGGCAGGCTCTTGACAAAGTCGCCCTTCCAATACCATTGCAGCCCCTTTGGCAGAAACGGATCGAAGAACGCTTGCATCGCCGGAAACGGCATCGTTTGCATCCAGTTGAAGATGGGCGGCGGCAAGGTCTTGAGGAGTTTCGCCAGGATCATTTCACCTTCCGCCTGGGGTCCGTTGTAGCAGGAGATCACGGCACAGGCGCGTTTGCCCCGGTAATCTTCTGGAAACGGGTCCATGGAGAGCACCGTCTTGAGGCCGACGAATGCATACAACTCCTCGGGCGCGGTCGGCAGGAAGTCGCGATAGGCCTGCATCACCGCCTTGGCGTGAGCCGTCTCCCAGAAGATCGGACCGGCATAAACCGTCTCCACCGGATGTGCCTGGAACAGGAAGCTTGTCACCACGCCGAAATTGCCGCCGCCGCCGCGCAGCGCCCAGAAGAGATCGGGGTGCTCCTTCTTGTCGGCCTTGACAAGACTGCCGTCGGCCAGGACAATATCCGCCTCGATCAGATTATCGATCGTAAGCCCGTACTTGCGCGTGAGGTACCCCGTGCCGCCGCCGAGGGTGAGACCGGCGACGCCGGTGGTCGATACGATGCCGAACGGGACAGCCATTCCAAAGGCGTGGGTGGCATGATCGACATCCCCTGACGTGCAGCCGGGATCGACGCGAACGGTTCGGCTCGCCGGATCCACGCGCACGCTTCTCATCATGGAGAGATCAACCATCAGTCCGCCGTCGCAACTGCCAAGGCCGGGACCGTTGTGGCCGCCGCCGCGAACAGCGATGGGCAGGCCCTGGTCGCGGCCGAAGCGCACCGCGGCGATGATGTCGGCGACATCGAGGCAGCGCGCAATCAGGCGTGGTCGCTTGTCGATCATGCCGTTGTAAAGAGACCGGACGACATCGTAGTCCGCATCACCGGGACTGACGAGTCGTCCGCGAAGTTTTTGCTTCAGTGTGGATACGATCTGATCGTTCATTGTTATTCTCCTTCATGGGGCGGCTATACCGATCCGATATTACGGCACCGCCGCAAGGATCGAATATCGCAGCCGCCGACGGTATGCCGGGGCACCGGGCAACGCTCATCTCGCGGGTGACGCAGATCATGGTCATGCCCGAAGGGGGAGGTCCGCCATGGTGTCGAGGACGTCCTTGATCATCTCTGTTTTTTTTTACTTGACTTTCGACGTTCATGATGGTGACCGGACAGCGGCTGAAGGAGACAAAGGCATCGCCTGAGGCGGACGCACCCCTTCAGCCTCAACGTTCGGACTGTATCCTCCCGGCACCGGCCTGTGAAGGTAGAAAGTCGAGTTTTTTATTTTTTCAGGCAACCGATGGGGCATCGGTCCGGGCGGCCCCGGCGATTCTCAGATGGTCCATTCGTCATGGACGATCCCGACGAGGTACCAATTCCCCTGGTGCGTCTCCAGCACCAGACGAAGGCTTCGCCAGTCCATTCCGCCAAGCTTGGGATCCATCCCCTCGAAATGATACTCGATGAAAATCGCTTCGGGATAGAATTCCGGAATATTGTTGATGGTGTTTCCTCTCCCGATGACCGTGTCGGCGCCGACGGCCTGGGGACGGATGAAGTCGGCATCATATACGAATCTTTTGAAATAATCGCCAAATGTCTTTGTGATGGGAAGGCCTGAGCCGTCGAAGCGCCCCCAGCGGTAGACCGACGGGTTTGACATCAAATCCTTTATGTCGTCTGCCTGGAAGACCAGATCTTCATCCCTGACATAGGTGTACGGTGAGAACCGAACCCCTTTTTCCGGGTGAACGAGCCTGGAAAGACGCGCCATATCTTTTTGCTTGAGCGCCCACATTATTTCTCCGGCTCGCGCTGAAACCGCCTCATCCATGGCCCCCACCTGCCGGGCCAGATAGCGCCTGTTGACCCATCCGTTCAGGTCTTTGTAGCGAATCGGCATCCAGGCCGATGTTTTCGCTTTCCGGGTTGTTTCCCGAATGTGAATATCCACCCCGTAAAATGGGATATGGCCGACCACGGCCGCGTTCACATCAGGCCTGGCCCGGACGTTGAGAATATCGTCGGGTGCGACATCGACCACGGTGTAAGTCAGATGCACCGTTTCCGCCGTCGGGTCAGGAGAACGGCCGGGGGCGGCCGCTTTTCCGGATTGAAGGTTTCCGCAGCCGACCGCGACAAAGAACAGCAGGAAAACCCCGGGGAGCACTTTTGAAACCCGCGTCTTGTTTTTCATCGGACAGCGCGTCGTCATTACAAATTCCTCAGCATGTCGATCAGCAGGGGTTGGGGACTGCAGTCGGTCTTGTCCTTCCTCGTGTTGGCGTGGGTCAAGAGACCGCGGATCTTTCCGTTACACGCCTCCGGTTTGAAATCGAAGGCTTCGGCCGGGCTTTGGGTCTCTATCCACTCGACAAGCCCCGCATGGAGATTGACCTGATCATGGCGCCGGCGGATTTCCTTGAGCAACTGGTGCACCGCGCCGATCTGAGCTTCGGAATATTTATGGAAGTATCGAAATCCACGGAATTCAAAACCCAGATCGATCACCTGATCGTCGGGCAGTACGCTGTTGACGTAGGTGTAAAATTTTCCTCCCCGCGGGTCGACCCATCCATAATTGCAGATCTCAATGCCGATGGAGTGCGGATGAAGAAGGGAACTGTTGTTTTTTCCGAGATGGTATGCCCACCCCTCATCCGGAAAGCATTCGACGACCTCGCCGTCGTGGGTCGTATCGCCCCTGACGCTTCTGTTGCCGACGACGAATTGTGTTGCGATGCGACCGCGATCGTCATTGTTCCATGAGCGAATCGTGGCGTATGGATCGTGACCGCCCGCGGTGTGGTGCAAAAACACATAGAACTTGTCTGTCGGGCCGCTCAGGTATTCGTCTTTATCGAGATAGGATGTATGGATCAACAGGCCGTCCGCCGTGGTCCGGATGCTGTCCTGGATATCGGTCGTCAGGAATTCCTCCAGATTGAGGCCTAATGCCGCAGCGGTCAAAGGACCGACGATGCCGTCATCCTCGAGCTGCCGGCTTCTCTGAAATTGTTTCACCGCCGCTTCGGTTCTGGGGCCGAAGATGCCGTCCGTTTTGATGCCCAGTCTCGCCTGAACGGCCTCGACCGCATCGCCGGTGTCTCCTTTTTTCAGTATCATGACGTTGCCTCCTTCAGACGGAGCCGGATGTTGCAGCCGCTCACCGTCGCTTTTAAACAACGTTTCGATTTTCAGCGTATTCTTACGATGCCGTACCATTTGACAGGTGTCGCAGGCAAAAGAAGATTCAGGAAGGATCCTGACGGGGATGGGCGGAAGAGACAACCGCGGGAAATATCACTGCAGAAAGGCATTACGATAAAACCCTGTCGATAAGTTTGGAGTATATGCATAAATTTGTCGAAGTCAAAAAAAATCGCTTCAACCGCCGGAGAGGCAACCCATTCCATCGTTGGGGGAGAAGTCGGATATATTGTAAAAACTCAACTTTCGACTTTCATAGGCCGGCACCTCTATCCGGTTACCATCATGAAAGTCGAAAGTTGAAGTAAAAATATATTTACATAATATATACATTCATGTTGACATTCTTATCCGTCAGGATTAATTTCGCGTTATCTATACCGGAAAGAACTGACGATTCCCCGTGTTCGAATCCAATGCCTGTTCGATGGGGGTGCATACTGCTGCTTTTCGACAGTTCGGTTCCCGAAAGTCGAACACGTTGTAATGCTGAGAAGGTTTGGAATGAAGCCGATATCGTCCACCGATCTGACGGAAACACAGCGCAGGGTTCTGGCATATCTCCATCGGGAGATCCGGTCGACCGGGCGCACGCCGAGCCTGAGAAAAGCGGCCGGGGACCTGGGGATCAGCCACGCGGCCGTGGGGCGGCTGATCAAGGCTCTTGAAACCAAAGGGTATCTCCGGCGGGAAGGGCGCTACAGCCGTGTCCTCCACATCCTGAACCGTGCCGACGAGACCGCGGGTCTCCATCGTTTCCGCGAGGTCGCCGTCATCGGCCGAATAACGGCGGGGCTGCCCATGTACGCCCAGCAGGAGTGGGCGGGGACGGTGGTCGTCGACGCTGAAATCTACCGGGGGCGGGACCTTTTTTCCCTCCGGATCCGGGGGGATTCCATGCGGGGTGCCGGCATCTTTGATGGCGACATCGCGGTATGCGAGCCCCGGCAGTTCGCCGAAAACGGTGAGATCGTCGTGGCCCTGATTCACGGCGACGAGGCCACGGTGAAGCGGTTTTTCCGGCGCGGCGATCACATCGAGCTGCGCCCTGAAAACGCCGCCTACCAACCGACTCGGTACGCATTCGACGAAATCCTGATCCAGGGGAAGGTTGTGGGCGTGGTGCGCGGCCCGAAAGGCATTCCCCACCGGCCGGTTTGACGGGAGCGTGTCATGAGCGGGCGAGCCTGTGAGATTTTCGTGGGGACCAGCGGCTATTCCTATCCCGAGTGGACGGGGGCGGGCTTTTACCCTCCGGGAATGAAGCAGCGCGAGATGCTCGCCTTCTACGCCGGTCGGTTTGCGGCCGTCGAACTCAACTTCACCTGGTACCAGATGCCAAAAGCCGACGCCCTCGACCGAATGCGGGGCCAGGTGCCCCCGTCGTTTCTTTTTGCGGTCAAGTTGAACCGGACCCTGACCCACGAGGTGTCGCCCGGGGAATGGCCCGAAAACGCCCGGCGCTTCCGGGAGGGGATTGCCCCCCTGGTCCAGTCCGGACAGTTGGGGGCGGTGCTGGTCCAGCTGCCGCCCTTCTTTCACCGCACCCCTGACCGTCGGCGCTACCTGGCAAATCTCCTGGAGGCCTTGGACGGCCTGCCGCTGGCCGTGGAGTTCCGCCACGCATCGTGGGCCGCGGAAGCCGCCGCGGAAAAGGTGGCGGCTTCCCTGGCGGCCCGCCGGATCGCTCTGGTCGCCGTGGACGCACCCCGCCTGCCCGGTCTCTATCCGCCGGTGCCCCCGGCGCCTGTCGGCAGGATCATCCCCCCCGCGTTCTTCTATCTCCGGCTCCATGGTCGGAACGCTGCCGGATGGCGTTCGGGCGTCATGCAACGGCAGTTCGATTACGACTACAGCGAGGCCGAGCTGCGGGAGTGGACCGAAGCGCGGATTCCCGCCATGGTTGACCGGGCCGCCCGGGGATTTGTTTTTTTCAACAACCACGTCCGGGGTCAGGCCCCGCGGAATGCAGAGGCCCTGGCGGCGCTTCTCGTTGCCCGAGGGCTTTCCTGCAAACCGCCGCCCGGCCGCTTTTCGCCGTGCGGGTTATCGGAGGAACTGCCGTGGACCGGGCCGTCATCCACCTGAACGTGGCTGATTTCGCGGTGTCGGTGGAGCGCCTCATCGACGCCCAACTCCGGGGACGACCGGTGATCGTGGCTCCCGGCGACACACGCGCCGCCGTGTACGACATGAGTGACGAGGCTTTCCGGGCGGGGGTCCGCAAAGGGATGTCCCTGGCCCGGGCCGTGCGGATCTGTCGGCGTGCGGTCGTCCTTCCGCCCCGGCCGTCAAGATACGAGCAGGCCATGACGGCGGTGTGCCGACTGGCACGCCCGTTCTCTCCCCTCATCGAGTCGGGCGGAAACGACGGCCACCTCTTCGTGGACGTCACCGCGTCGGGACGATATCTCGGGCCGCCGGTGGACATGGCCTGGCGCATGCAGCGGGAGATCAGAAGACGCCTCGATCTCGATCCCATCTGGGCCGTGGCATCCAACAAGCTGACGGCCAAGGCGGCTACGCGGACGGTCAAGCCCGCGGGCGAGGCCATCGTCGGGGGCGGTGAAGAGGCCGATTTTCTGGCCCCCCTGCCGTTGGGCCTTCTGCCGGGCATCACCCCGTCGGACCTGGTCCGGTTTCGGGACTTCAATTTTGATCGCGTGGCCGACGCCCAGGCCCTCGATGCCGACCAGATGCAGGTGGCCTTCGGGCGTCGGGGGCGGATTTTCCACGACCTTGTCCGGGGCGTCGATCCCTCGCCGGTGGCGCACATGAACCAGCGGCCGCCCCGGGTCGCGGCGGCACACGCCTTCGGGGGCGACACCAACGACGATCGGATTCTGGATGCGGCGCTTTACGGACTGGTGGAAACGGCGGGTACCGCGCTGCGGGAGCGTCGCATGACGGCCCGGCGGATCGGGGTGATTCTCGACTATGCCGACGGGGTGCGGTGCGCCCGACGGCAAGCGTCCGCCGTGGGGACGGCCGACGATCCGGCCCTCTACGCTTTGGCCCGAGGGGCCTTTGGGCTCGCCCGTGTCCGTCGGGTCCGGATCCGTCATATGAGCCTGGTCTGCGATCGCCTGGTCTTCCCCTCGGGGCAGATGAGCCTGTTTGACGACGGGGGCAGCCTTCGGCAGGCGCGTCTGGGAGCGGCCCTGGATGCGATCCGGCGCCGCTTCGGTCGGGACGCGGTCCGAATGGGGCGGACCCTGCCTGTTTAATGTTTCACGAACCGGAACACAAGCCCATGCGTCTATCCGAAACAGCTACGCCGGCCAAAACACCTGCCCTGGTGCCGCTCGTCGTCCGATCCGGCTTTTCCCTCATGTGGGGCACCGCGACCCCGGCGGCCCTCTGCCGAAGGGCCCGGACGCTGGGATACCGGCGCCTCGCCATGACCGACACGGACAATCTGTACGGGCTCTGGCCGTTTCTGGCGGCCTGCGATCGGGAGGGAATTCAACCCATTGTGGGGGCCGAGGTTACCGAGCCGGGATCCCGGCGCCGGGCGGTCTGTCTGGTGGAGACACCGGCGGGCTACGCCAACCTGTGCCGGATACTCACCCGGCGGCACCGGGCGGCCGTCTTCGATCTCGGCACTGCCGTGGCCGAGCTCGGGGCGGGACTCACGGTGCTTACGGGCAACCCCGGACTGATCCGGAAATGGCGGGATGCCGGGCTCACCGTGGCTGCCGCCGTGCCCCGGTATCCCGTGGCTGCCGTCCACCCCCTCGCCAGGGCCGCCCGGGATATGGCGGTTCCCTTGGTCGCCGTGCCCGGGAGCTTTCTTCTCGATCCGGCGGATGCCGCCGTCCACCGTCTGCTCCGGGCTATCGCGGGCAACACGACCCTCTCGGGCGTCCCTTCCGAAGACTGCGCCCCGAAGGCGGCCTGGCTGGCAACGCCGGCGGTGTATGCCCGGCGCTTTCAGACGTGCCCGGAAACGATCCGGGCGACGCACGATCTGGCCGAGCGGTTGGTCTTCACCCGGCCCGGTTTCGGTACGATCATGCCCCCCTGGGAGAACGGGACGGGCCGGGGTGCCGATGCCGAGCTCCGGGTCGCAGCCTTTCAGGGGGCCCGGCAGCGCTACGGCCAAGACCTGCCCGAGGCCGTGACCACACGGTTGGCGTACGAACTCCGGGTGATCGCCGACAAGCGGTTTTCCGCTTATTTTCTCGTGGTGCGGGACATCGTGGCCCAAAGCCCCCGGATCTGCGGCCGGGGATCGGGGGCCGCCTCCCTGACGGCCTACTGCCTGGGGATTACCAACGTCTGTCCCATCAAACACCGCCTTTATTTCGAGCGGTTTCTGAACCCGGGACGGAGCGACCCGCCGGACATCGACATCGATTTCGCCTGGGACGAACGCGATGCCGTGCTCGCGTCCGTTCTCGGGAAATTTTCCGGCCGGGCGGCCCTGGTGGCCAACCACGTGCTGTTTCAGCCCCGGATGGCGGTTCGGGAGACGGCCAGGGTCTTCGGCCTGCCCGAAGGGGAGATCCGTCGAGTGATCCGCCGCGTTCCCCGCTACAACACGGGAGACGGATCGCTTCTGGATCATATCCGGTCCCGGCCCGAATCCCGGGATCTCGACCTCGCGTCCCCCTGGCCGGAGATCATCAGCCTCGCCGAACGCATCATCGGCCTGCCCCGCTACCTTTCGGTCCACCCCGGCGGCACGGTCATTACACCCGGGCCCATCGACCGCTACGTCCCCATCGAGACGGCGCCCAAGGGGATTCCCGTCATCCAGTGGGACAAGGACGGGGCCGAGGATGCGGGCCTCGTGAAGATCGACCTTCTGGGCAACCGCAGCCTCGCCGTGATCCGGGACGCCGTGGTCGAAGTCCGTGCCGCCGGTGCAGTCTTTGACGAGCGGAACTGGGTCCCCGAGGACGACCCCGCGACCCGTGCGATAGTGGCGGCGGGCCGCACCATGGGCTGTTTCTACATCGAGAGCCCGGCCATGCGGCTTCTCCAGCAAAAGACCGGGCGAGGGGATTTCGAACATCTCGTCATCCACAGCAGCATCATCCGTCCGGCGGCGGGCGGTTGCATCCGGGAGTACATCCGGCGGCTTCACGGGGAGGTATGGACGCCCATCCACCCCCTCCTCGCCGACGTGCTGGGCGACACCTACGGCATCATGGTCTATCAGGAAGACGTCTCGAAAACCGCCGTGGCCCTGGCCGGCTTTTCCCACGCCGATGCCGATCGGCTCCGGAAAATCCTTTCGAAGAAAGATCGGGAATACCACCTTGGCGATTTTCGGGAGCGATTTTTCGCGGGGGCCTTGAAGCGGGGCGTGCCGACCGACGCGATCGAACGCGTCTGGGAGATGATCATGAGTTTCAGCGGCTACTCCTTCTGCAAGCCCCATTCGGCTTCCTATGCCCGGGTCTCGTTCCAGGCGGCCTACCTCAAGACCCATTTCCCGTCGGCTTTCATGGCCGCGGTCATCAGCAACCAGGGGGGATTTTACAGCACCTTCGCCTACGTCTCCGAAGCCCGGCGCATGGGGCTCAAAATCCTGCCCCCCGACGTCCGAACCAGCGGCGTCCGTTGGGCGGCGGCCGGGCCTGACGCCCTCCGGGTGGGGCTTGCCGCGGTCAAGGGGCTTACGGCGGAGACCTGTCGGCGCACGGTCGTCCGACGCCCCTTTGCGAATTTGTCGGATTTTCTGTCGCGGGTGCGGCCCGACGCGGCCGAAGCCCGGGCACTGGTCCGGTGTGGCGCCCTGGACGGTCTCCTGCCGGGGGCGAACCGGGCCGCCCTGATGTGGGCTCTCGCCCGCTGGGAGCAGCAGGAGCGATCGCTTAGCCTTTTCGAAGACGAGGCGACCATACCGGTCTTGAATCCGGACGCCGAAATCGTCCGCCTCCGCCGGGAGTTCGCGGTTCTCGGTTTCCTGTGCGACCGTCATCCCATGGCCCTTTTCGAGGGGAATCCGGCTGTCGTGGGAACCGTGAAGGCCGATTGCCTCGACCGTCATGCGGGACGGCGGGTCAGCGTCGCCGGATGGCTGATTACCGGGAAGACGGTCCGGACCCGCCGCGGGGACCCCATGGAGTTTCTCTCCTTCGAGGACGAGACCGGCGTTTTCGAGACCGTCTTTTTCCCGGAAGCCTACGATCGCTTCTGCGCAATCCTCGAGGTGAACCGTCCCTATGTTCTCTCCGGCAAGGCGGTGCGGGAGTGGCGGGCCGTCACGCTCACCGTCGATGGTGTCCGGCCCTTGGCGGTTCGACCGATAGATCCGCGGCGATGCGCCGAAATAGAGTGTCCTTCCCACCGATCCCGAACATGAATCCCTTCCTCAATCTCCATGTTGACAGGAAAAAGAAACCTGTGATAAGTTTCCTTAATTTCAATAAAATAAATTGTGTGGCGCCAGGCATGATATAAAAATATAGCATGATCAGCACAATTATGTGAGAGGATATCGATAGATCTGCCGCTTGCGGGAAGGCGTCCGGAGCGGCAAGCGAAATAAAAATGTGGCACATCGAAATAAAAATGTGGCACAAAACGGTATAGCGTTCTGCTTGCGGAAAAACGTCCGGAGCGATGCGTCAAGGAGAGAAATATGGCGACAGAAAAGGTCTACAGTGTTTGCGGCATGTGTACGGTTCGGTGTCCCATCCAGGCGGAGGTGGAAAACGGTGAGGTCCGTTTCCTCCAGGGGAATCTCCACGTGCCGGCCATGAAGGGGGCGGTCTGCCCCCGGGGGGCCGCGGGCATCGCCCTTATCAAGGATCGGGAGCGGCCCCAGGCGCCGATGATCCGGGAGGGTGCCCGAGGCGAGGGAAAATGGCGGACCGTCACGTGGGATGAAGCCCTGGATCATGTGGCCGGGAAGCTGATGGAGATCAAGGAGCAGCACGGCGCCAGAGCCATCGCCTTTTCCGACCGCGGCGGTCCGTTTCGCGACTTTCACCGGGCCTTTCTCAAGGGACTGGGCACGCCCAACTACTGTAATCACGACACCTCATGCGCGCGGAATGTCCAGCACGCCTGCATCTCCGTTACCGGCATGGGGCGGAAGGGGGTGGCTTACGACCTGAAGAACGCCCGACACGTGGTGCTGCAGCTCCGAAACATATTTGAATCCATCAACGTCCAGGAGGTCAACAATCTCATGGACGCCATGGAATCCGGGTGCAAGCTGACGGTCATCGACATCCGGGGAAACGTATCGGCCGCCAAGGCGGATCGTTTCTTCATGGTTCGTCCCGGCACCGACTACGCCTTCAACCTGGCCGTCATCCACGAGCTTCTGGCCAGGGAGCTCTATGACAAGGATTATGCCGACAAATATATCAAGGACCTCAACGTACTGAAGACGTTCGTCAAACCCTACACGCCCGAATGGGCGGAAACAGAGACGGACGTGACGCCGGAGGCCCTCCGCCAGTTCGTCCGGGAGCTCGCCGCCGCTGCGCCGGCCGTGCTCTGGCACCCCGGCTGGATGACGGCCCGCTATACCACCTCCTTCTACGTGAGCCGCACCATCTACATCATCAACGCCCTTTTGGGATCCATCGGCGCCAAGGGAGGGCTTCCGATCGTCAGCAAGCCCGGGGACGTGGGCCGCAAGGGGCTCAAATCTTTCATGGATCTCTATCCCAAGCCCGAAGATAAGCGGGCCGACGGCGCCGGCTGGCGCTACCCCCACCTGGAAGCGGGACCGGGCCTGCCCCACCTGCTCTTCAAGGCCATGGAGACCGAAGATCCCTATCCGGTGAAGGCTTATATTGCTTACCGCCATGATCCCCTCATGGGATTTCCCGATCCGGATCGGCTCAAGCAGATGTTCGATCATCTCGACTTCATGGTTTCGGTAACCTTTTCGTGGTCGGACACCGCCTGGTATTCCGATGTGGTGCTGCCGCTTTCGCCCTATCTGGAGCGGGAGAGCATCGTGGCCGCCAAGAACGGGGTCAAACCCCAGTTCTTCGTTCGAGACCGTGTGCTGGAGCCCCGCTACGACACCAAAGCCGACTGGGAGATCATCGCGGGCCTGGCCAGGCGGATGAACCTCCCCGAGCTGGCCTACGAGTCGATCGACGACATTCGCAAATTCCAGCTGGAAGGCACCGGCGTCAGCCTGGAGGACTTCAAGGAAAAGGGTTTTGTGGCTCTCGCGGATCAGCCCAGCTATCCGCCGCCCAAATTCAAGACGCCCAGCGGCAAGTTCGAGATCGTCTGTGAGATGTTGGAGAAGCAGGGGCTGCCGTCCCTGAAGCCCTATGTCTCGCTCCAGCGTCCCCCCGAAGGGCAGTTCCGCCTGACTTTCGGCCGATGTGCGCTGCATACCCAGGGACATACCGCCAACAATACCATGCTCGCCGAACAGATGCCCGAAAACGAGCTCTGGATCAACACCGAGGCCGCGAAGAAGCTGGGCCTCACCGACGGCGGGCGGGCCAGGGTCAGCCGCAACGGCTATTCGGAGCAGATCAAGGTCAAGGTGACCGACGTGATACATCCCGAGGCGGTCTTCGTGGTCCATGGGTTCGGCCATCAGCTTCCCGTCGAGACCCGTGCCTTCGGCAAGGGGCTTGCGGACAACAAGTTCATGCAGGGCGGCCTGGATCTCTGGGACCCGGCCGGCGGCGCCGTCGCTTACCAGGAGTTTTTTGTCGAGGTGACCAAAGCCTGATTCCCCGTGATGGTGCGGGCACCTGTGCCCCTCCCATGCAATTGACATGACGAGCCGGGTTTTCCCAGAGAGTGACGGGGGAGCCCGGCTTTTTTTTACCGAAAGGAGAAAACGCCATGGTTAAACTCACCGAAACCCGGTTGCTCCGTCAGCAGTGCTATATCAATGGCGAATGGCAAAGCGCCGCCGCCGAGGCGACTTTTCCCGTGACCAACCCGGCCGACGGCGCCGTCCTGGCCGAGGTCCCCGACATGGGGACCGAAGAAGTCCGGGCAGCCGTTGGCGCGGCCCAGGCGGCATGGTCCGGGTGGCGGGGCAGAACCGCCGGCGACCGGGCGGCTGTCCTGCGCCGCTGGTACGACCTCATCATGGCGAACCAGGAGGACCTGGCAGCCCTCATGACCGCCGAGCAGGGCAAACCCCTGGGCGAATCCCGGGGTGAGATCGCCTATGCCGCATCCTTTGTGGAATGGTTCGCGGAGGAGGGAAAGCGCATATACGGCGACACGATTCCCGCCCACCGAGCCGACACCCGGATCGTGGTGATCAAGGCACCGGTGGGGGTGTGTGCCGCCATCACCCCGTGGAACTTTCCCTCGGCCATGATCACCCGCAAGGCCGCCCCGGCCCTGGCGGCCGGCTGCACCATGGTCGTCAAGCCCGCGGGCCAGACCCCCTTGTCGGCTCTGGCCCTGGCCGAGCTGGCCGACCAGGCCGGGATTCCCCCCGGGGTTTTCAATGTCGTCACCGGAGATTCCGCCGTCATCGGCAAGGCCCTGACCGACGACCCCCGGGTGCGCAAACTCAGCTTCACCGGCTCCACCGAAACCGGCAAGCTGCTCATGCGCGCCTGCGCGGGGACCGTCAAAAAGATCTCCCTGGAGCTGGGCGGCAACGCTCCCTTCATCGTTTTTGACGATGCCGACCTGGACCGGGCGGTGGAAGGGGCCGTCAGCTGCAAATACCGCAACTCCGGCCAGACCTGCGTCTGCGCCAACCGGATCCTGGTTCAGGATGCCGTATACGACGCCTTTGTCGGGAAATTCACCGCTGCCGTAAAATCCCTCAAGGTTGCCGACGGCTTCACCGAGGGGGCCGAGCAGGGTCCCCTTATCGACATGAAGGCCGTGGAAAAGTCCGAGCGGCTCATCCGGGATGCCCTCGACAAGGGCGCGACACTCCTTCTCGGCGGAAAACGTCACGCTTTGGGAGGCACCTTTTTCGAGCCGACGATCTTAGGAAACGCCGTTCCCGCCATGCGGATTGCCGCGGAGGAAACCTTCGGTCCCGTGGCGCCGGTCTTTCGGTTCAGGACCGAGACGGCGGCTGTAGATCTTGCCAACGACACCCCCTACGGCCTGGCCGCCTATTTTTACAGCCGTGATCTGGGCCGTGTCTGGCGCGTCGCCGAAAGTCTCGAATACGGTATGGTCGGCATCAATACCGGCATTATCTCCACCGCCGCGGCCCCCTTTGGCGGCATCAAGGAGTCGGGCATCGGCCGGGAGGGATCACACTACGGTATTGACGAGTATGTGGAGATCAAGTACCTCTGCATGGGAGATGTCGGCTAGTACGGAATCTTTACGCAACTTCCGACTTTGATGGGCCGGCGCCGGGAGAATACGCCCCGCGCCCCGCACGGTTTCGTTCAAGTGTCGCTGAAGCTTGCTCCGGGCGGCCCGGTTGCAGCTGTCTTGGGAGAGGATTGATGCGGCGGATGAGCGCCCACAGGCAGGACAACAGTGATGAACAATGAACTCGATTATTCGATAGAGAACGGATACGTGCCCGGCGCCATCGGCCGGATATCCGAACTTCACGGTGTTTACTACCACGCGAACTGGGGGTTCGGCCTTTTTTTCGAAGCCAAGGTCGCCACGGAAATCTCCGCCTTTCTCAGCCGATACGATGCAGCCCGTGACGGCATATGGCTCGCCGTTGTCGACGGCCGCGTGGAGGGCTCGATCGTCATCGACGGCATCCACGCTTCGAGTGAGGGGGCCCACCTGCGCTGGTTTATCCTGTCCGATCCATTGAGAGGAAGGGGCGTCGGCCGGCAGCTGATCAACCGGGCGGTCGATTTCTGTCGACGCAGGCGATATCCAAAGGCATACCTCTGGACCTTCGAGGGGCTCGATGCCGCAAAACACCTGTACGAAGATGTCGGTTTCAGAGTGGTCCGACAGCATCGGGGCGTTCAATGGGGCACCGAGGTCAACGAGCAATACTGCGAATTGACCTGTCGCCGCGTATGACCGCCCCGGTCCGAACTTTTCTGAATAGCGGTCCGGATCAATGCGGGATGGCCGGCATGCAGGAGCGTATCGCGGCGGCGTCCTCCGGCAGCGGGCCGTCTCATATGTCGCGACAGTGTCGATTTTCGCCTATCTTTGGCATCAACCGGGCAATCATGTGTTCGAGTGTCTTGAGGTTGAACGGCTTGATCAATGCCGCCTGGAAACCGTGTTTTCCAAATTCGGCAATCACGGGGTCTTCGGCGTATCCGCTGGTCACCACCGCAATAACGTCCGGGTCCATATTTTTGAGTCACTTCAGGGTTTCTCGTCCTCCCATTCCCCCACGAACGGTCAAATCGAGAATCACGAGATCGAACGAACTGGGGGTTCGCAGCGAGCGGGAATAGCGATCGAGGACTTCGGCGCCGTCCTTCACAGCGGTGACGTCATGCCCCAGGTGTTCGAGCATCCGAGTTCCGGTCTTGATTAACGCACCATCATCCTCAAGCAGCAGCACACTGATCTTCCGGGTTCCCATTTCCGGTTGATCCCCCGGGCGGTGCGTCGTTGGGCCCCGCGCTCAGCGCGTGCAGGAAAAAGCTTACCGTGGTTCCTATACCGGGCTCGGATTCGAACAGGATGCTTCCCCCATGCTTTTCGATTATCGAATGGCATACGGCCAGTCCAATACCGGTTCCTTGTTGGGCACCGCGGATCTTGGTGGAAAAGTACGGATCGAACACGCGGGGTATATCCTTTTTCGAGACGCCGACGCCCTGGTCCCGGACCGAGACCTTGACAAAGTTCCCCAGTACCGGTGCTGTGGTGTCCATCTCAGTCAACGTGACATTCTCCGCACTTATCCACAGCGTACCGCCGTCCGGCATGGCCTCCCGGGCATTGGTGAGAATGTTGTTGAGTACCTGCCAGATCTGATTCGAGTCCACGTCTGCCATCCAAAGGTCTTCGGGAACGTCGTATTCGCATCTGACGGCCGTGCCGCTCAGCGCGAAGCGGCACGAGTCCAATATCAGATTGCGAATCGATGTGGCTTCCAGAATCGGGCTGCCGCCCCTGGAAAAGGTCAGCAGTTGACCGGTCAGTTTCCGGGCCTGTTCCATTGCCGTCAGCGAGTTCGCCAGCCGCCGCTCGGCATTCGAATCGGCTTTGATCTCCATCCTGGCCAGTTCGATGTTGCCAAAGACCGTCATCAGCAGATTGTTGAAGTCATGGGCGATCCCGCCGGCCAGCAAGCCCAGCGACTTCATGTGCTCAACTTTTCGTTTTTCTTCTTCATGCTTGACCCGGAGGGTGATGTCGCGATTTATGCCGCGGTACCCGACGAGCGTATCCGCATCATCAAAGACCGGTTCACCGTTGGTCTCTATGATACGCTCCGCCCCATCCTTGTTGAGATAGGCGCTGATCAGCCGTTCGAAGGGCTTCCCACCGGACTTGTTTGCGTTGAAGATGTCTTTCGCTCGTTTCGCATCCTCCGGCGGCATGAAGCTATAGAACCTGCACCCCAACACTTCCTGATGGGCATACCCCAAAATGGATAGCACGCTGGGACTCGAGTAGGTGTATCTGCCATCCCGGTCCATTTCCCATATCCAGTCACTCGAGGACTCGACCAGGTTGCGGTAGCGCTCCTCGCTGATGCGCAATCGCGATTCGGCCTGCAACCGTTCGTCAATTTCCCGTGACAGTTCTTCATTGGCGGTCCTCAGCTCAGCGGTTCGCCTGGCCACGGTCTTTTCAAGATCCTTCTGGGTCAACCGGAGTTGTGTTTCGGCTTTTCTGTGCTCTTCGATTTCGAGGATATTCTCATTCCGCAGCGTCAGAGACTCAAGGATCATTCGCGCCGTGTTGGCGGAAATTACAAGGTATGCCGCACCATAAATGAGCAGCATCGACCCCATGGCCAGATGCAGACTGTCGCCGCGGATAATGAACAGGGTTGATAATGGGAGACAAATCAGAGAGATAAATATTCGGAAGGTTGCCTTCAACGGGGCCATCGAACTGGATGCTCCGGCAATCAGGCCGCCAAGGACGAACGCGATGAAGACATTCGTCTGCGGCGATTTGCCGGAGTAAAAAAGAAGCGGTGCGGCCCCCCAGACAACGCCGGAAAGTATCGCACCGGAGGCGTAGCGGCGCAGCCATTGTTCGGGGGAGAGCCGACGCTCCGGACGGCGTCGGTGCCGGTGGTACAGCATGAGCCGCAGCAGGGAAACGGTATACACTGTCGTCAGCCAGGAAAGCAGGATTCGTGCGGGAAAGAGGTCCCAGAGCACCAGGACCATCAATGCGGAGAGCAGAAAGCTGGTGTAAAGGGCTGCCGGGAACTGCCTGGAAACATGCTCGGCCAGTTCCGGCAGCAGGTAATCTTCCCCTTTTTTAACAGGTTGCAGCATGTTTTCAATCCCGGGTGGGGTGTTTCAATTGTCTGCCGGCGATCACTTTTGTCCAAAAAAGATTTGCGGAAGACGATCGGGGTAAGCCATTGTACGCGTCTTTCAGTCTTCAGTCTCAAACCGGTTGCCGTCACGAAAGCCGAAAGTTGAGGCCCCGCTGAAGCGGCTCGGCTGCCCTGCCGGTACTGCTTTCCGGTCAGCATGACGGAAGCCGGAAGTCGGGGTCATATTTATTCTTGCAATCCTCGTTCCCCCCACTTAATATGACAGCTGTTCAGCATCGGCCGCGTCACCGGAACACGCGTCTCGGGTTTCACTTGTTGCCGGTCGCTTCGGATACCCTGCGTTATGCACCAGATATTCCAAAAAAGAAAGGCGCTTCGGTCATGAGGGAAAAATCTTTTTTAAAGAGTGTCATGATGTTTTCGTTCCTGTCGGACATGCTCCCATGGCACACAATATTCCCTCCAAACTCTCGACCGGTGTTTGGAATGCCGACAAAAAGGAATTAAGACCCGACGGCTGAAACCGCCGAGCATCGTGAATCCACTATCATGGAAATTCAAAGAAACATTTCGCTCAAACCCTTTACGACGTTTCAGGTCGAAGCCTCGGCGGAGGCCTATATCCGCTTCGACGCCGTGGACGAAATCCTGGGGTTCCTTGCAGACGGCCTGTTGAAGGGCCGGCGGCGTCTGGTGCTGGGCGGCGGCAGCAACCTCCTGTTCCTGAATAATTTTGAGGGTCTGATTCTTCATCCGGCCATGAAAGGCATCTCCGTGGTGGGGGAAGACGCGGACGATGTTCTGGTTTCGGCCGCTGCCGGCGAAACCTGGGATGATCTGGTGGCCTTCGTGGTGGGGCACGGATGGGGGGGGCTCGAAAACCTGTCCGGCATCCCGGGCCATGTGGGCGCCAGCGTGATCCAGAACATCGGGGCCTACGGGATCGAGGCCGGGGATGCGGTGGCGGCCGTCGAAGCCGTCTCCCTGGACGACCGGCAGCAGGTGACCTTTTCCCCCAACGACTGCGACTTCGGATATCGCTTCAGCCGTTTCAAAGGCGAATGGCACGACCGATTCATCATCACCGCGGTGGTGTTTCGGCTCAGCCGGCGTCCGGACTGCGTGCTTCACTATCCCGGCCTTCGGGAGGCGGCGGCGTGCATGGGGGACGTCACCCCGGCCAATATCCGTCAGGCCGTCATCGACATCCGGAAGCGCAAACTGCCGGACCCCGCCGTCATCCCCAATGCCGGCAGTTTCTTCAAGAACCCGGTGGTTTCAGGCACGGTGATCGAAGAAATGCGGGACCGCTTTCCCGACATGCCGTTCTATTCCCAGAGCGACGGTGCCTTCAAGCTGCCCGCCGGATGGCTGATCGAGCAGTGCGGCTGGCGGGGACGGACCTTCGGCAACGCCGCGGTCCATGGTGATCACGCTCTTGTACTGGTCAATTCCGGGGGGGCCGGCGGCCGGGAGATATACGACCTTTCCGAGGGCATCCGGGCGTCGGTGGCGGAGCGATTCGGCATCAGCCTGGAGCGGGAGGTCGTCGTCGTCGCGTGACGATGCCGCGAGGGGAGGGAATGATCGCGAGCCTTCTTGCCGACGCCGTCGTCGTCCTGCATTTCGCCTTTATCCTTTTCGTTGTCGCCGGCGGTATCCTGGTCCTGAGATGGCCCCGACTGATGTGGTTGCATCTCCCGGCGGTCGGGTGGGGCGCACTGATCGAGTTCCTTGGGTGGATCTGCCCCCTGACGCCCCTTGAAAACCGCCTGAGATCCATGGGCGGCGAGGTCGGATACCCGGGCGGCTTCATCGAAACCTACCTCACGCCGATCATTTACCCCGAGGGTCTCACCCGAGGGCACCAGTTCATCATCGGGATCGGCGTCGTGTCCGTCAATGTTCTCATTTACGAGATTCTGCTTCGCCGTCGCCTGAGACGACGGCGGTCCCGGATTTGACAAGCGTCTTTGGCATTGTTAAATTTTATTCCGTAGGTCCGGAGTTTTCGACGGGGGCGCAATCCTGCCCTGATGCCGTCTTTTCCAGCATTCCCGCCCGACCGCTATATGCGAGGAAGACCCGCGCCAATTCGACGAGCGGTGATCCCCTTTACCCCGAAAAGCCCTTTTCAGATGTGAGGAGAATCAGCGATGAATACGACTTTCCTGGTGAACGGAGGGAGATTTACGGTGGACGTAGCCCCGGATATGCCGCTTCTCTGGGTTTTGAGGGATGTCCTGGGATTGACCGGAACGAAATTCGGATGCGGCAAAGGTCACTGCTGGGGGTGCGCCGTTCTTCTGGCCGGAGAGATCCGACCGTCCTGCACCGTCAAGGCCGAGGCGGCAGCGGGAAAAGAGATTGTCACCATCGAGGGCATCCCCTGGGACCATCCGGTCAAGCAAGCCTGGGTCGAGGCCCAGGTGCCCCAGTGCGGCTGGTGCCAGCCGGGTCAGATTCTCCAGGCCGTATCCCTGCTGCGCCGGACGCCCAGTCCGAATGACGGGGCCATCGCGAAGACCATGAGAAAAAACCTGTGCCGATGCGCCACCTATCCGCGCATCCGATCGGCGATCAGGCTCGCTGCCCGGGCGTCCGTTCCGGAAAGCCCCCCGGATCACCGTCCCGCGCTCCCCATCCTGAAGAAGAACCCCACGGACGGCGATATCGAGGGGGAATCCTTCGTCTTCAACCCCTTTGTCCGCATCAGTACGTCGGGCCGGGTGACGATCGTCGCCAAGCATCTGGAGACCGGCCAGGGCATCTACACCGGGCTGGCAACCCTGCTGGCGGAAGAGTTGGATGCCGACTGGCGGCAGGTGAGGGTCGAGTCCGCCCCTGCCGACGAATCGGTCTACAACAATCTGCTTTTCGGACCTGTTCAGGCCACCGGCGGCAGCACCAGCATCGCCAATTCCTATGAACAGTATCGCCGGGCGGGAGCCTCGGCCAGGGCGATGTTCGTCGCGGCTGCGGCCGCCGTATGGCGGGTTCCGGCGGAAGAGATCGAGGTGAAGAAGGGTATTGTATCCCATCCGAAAAGCGGACGTCAGGCAACCTTTGGTGCCCTGGTCCGCAGGGCCGCCGGCATGAAGCCCCCTGTCGAGGTCCGGCTCAAGGATCCTGACGCCTTCACGTTGATCGGTCGGCAGGATGTGCGCCTTGATATCGTCTCCAAGGTCCAGGGGTCGGCCCGTTTCGCCATGGACATCCGGCTGCCGGGAATGCTGAGGGCGGTGGTGGCCCGCTCACCGGTCTTCGGGGGGCGGGTGTCGTCCGTTGACGCCCGGAAGGCCCTGGCCGTGCCCGGCGTGACCGGCGTTGTCAGGATTTCTTCGGGGGTGGCGGTGGTCGCTGAAAACACCTGGGCCGCCCTCGAGGGACGCGATGCATTGGAGATCGTATGGGACGAAAGCAGGGGAGAGACGCGGGGCACTTCCGAACTGGCCGCGGAATACCTGGCGCTTCTCGAAACCCCCGGAAAGACGGCTCGGAAGGAGGGGGATGTCGAGGGCGCCTTGGCCGGTGCCGCACAGACCCTGGAGGCGATATTTGCATTTCCCTACCTCGCCCACGCGCCCATGGAGCCCTTGAACTGCGTGGTGCGGCTCTCCGAAAACGACTGCGAGATATGGGCCGGGGACCAATTCCAGACGGTGGACCAGGCCAACGCCGCCGCAGCCGCCGGCCTGGAGCCCCGGCAGGTCAGGATCCACACCGTCTTTTCCGGCGGCAGCTTCGGTCGTCGGGCCAATCCCGCGTCGGACTACATTGTGGACGCCGTCGAGGTGGCCAAGGCTCTGGAGGGCCGGTCACCGGTTCAGCTTGTCTGGACCCGGGAGGACGATCTTCGGGGAGGCTATTATCGGCCGATGTTCGTTCACCGGGTGCGGGCGGGCCTCGACGGCGAGGGGCATCCGGTGGCCTGGCATCACCGCCTCGTCGGACAGTCCATTGCGACGGGAACCCCCTTTGAGGACGCCATGACGACCGACGGCATCGACGCGGCGTCGGTCGAAGGCATTGTGGACATGGCCTATGCCGTTCCCAATCTGGCCGTGGAACTGCACTCTCCGGCGGTCGGCGTGCCGGTCCTCTGGTGGCGATCGGTGGGTCACAGCCACACCGCCTTTGCCGTGGAGGTCTTCATCGACGAGCTGGCGGCGGCGGCCGGACAGGATCCCGTGGCGTTCCGCCGGTCGCTTCTTTCCGGTCAGGAACGCCGTCTCGCCGTTCTGGATCTGGCAGCCCGAAAGGCCGGCTGGGGCTCTCCCCTCCCACCGGGGAAGGGGCGGGGCATCGCCCTCCATCGCTCCTTCGGCACTGTCGTGGCTCACGTCGCCGAGGTTTCTGTCGCCGGGAACGGGGATTTTCACGTTGATCGGGTCGTTTGCGTCGTGGACTGCGGCACGGCCGTCAACCCGGATATCATCCGGGCCCAGATGGAGGGCGGCATCGGGTTCGGGCTGTCGGCGGCATGGGAAGAGGCCGTCACGCTCGATGGCGGACGGGTCCGCCAGTCCAACTTCGACACCTACCGGATTCTCCGGTTTGACCGGATGCCCGTGGTGGAGGTGCATATCGTTCCGTCCCAGGCACCCCCGACGGGAGTCGGAGAGCCCGGGGTCCCGCCCATTGCGCCGGCGGTGGCCAACGCCCTTTTTGCCGCAACGGGCCGGCGGGTCCGGATTCTGCCCCTGGGGGACCTGATGCCGTCTAAAGGGCGGCGGCCGTGGTTCGAGGCCCCTGCGTGAGGCCGGATCCTTGACAAGACCCGATTGGACGATTACTGTTTTCACTATAAGAGAGGCAACGGCCGGTTGTATACAGCTGGCTGTCGATATCTGTCCACGCTCTCGGGTTCATTCAGTTCACCAAGAGTAGTCCTGTTCGATCAGTCCTCTGAGATGACCGGCGGCCTTGCCATTCATAACATCGGAAGCTCTCAACGACGACCGTGAATACGCGGTCTCGAAAATACGGCTTGCGTCGCCGTGGGACACCGGATTTTCCACCTTCGGGCAGCGGCGAGACGATGTTCACAAGCTGGATAGAGAGGAGGAAATCATGGAAAGAATGCCATCGAGAGATACCAGCGGCAAATGCGAAGGCGAATGCCGCGATCGTGTTTTTGAAGGAGAAAGCGAACGTCAGGCCTATATTAACGCGTCGGACAAGGAATACGATTCTCCTTGTGAAAGCAGTCCGTCCTGGACATTCAAACGCAACGACCCGCCGGGAGGACTGGGGGGACGCATCTGATATATCGGGGTCGGCTGCGGCCGACCTGTCGGATCCACAATGGTTTACCTCGCGAGGCGGCCGCTTCAGGCCGCCTCGCGGCGCTATACACATACCCGTCGGGGCCCGCCTTCATTACCGACTCACCGCAAAAATTCGGCTTCAGGCCGGCATGTTGTCATGCCGTCATTGGGATGTTCTGCCTTCCGCCGCCAAAAAGATTTCATGTTACGCTTTTCATCTTTAAATAGGGTACACAGGCATCGTTAATCCTCATGAATTGTTGCGAGTACGATGGTGATATTGTCCTTTCCCCCGGCGGAGAGTGTGTGTTCAATCAGGTTTTTCGCCTGGGTCCTCAGGGGATCTCGGGAAGCCAGAATGGATTTGAGGGCTTCAGGATCGATGTGGTCGTGCAGCCCGTCGGTTGTCAACACCAGGACATCCCCGTTCCGCAGCGTTAATTGTCCGGATTCGGGGATACAGTACCGGCAGCCCACGCATTGTTCGAGGACGTGCTTCGAATGATGAGACAAGGCCTCCTCCGGCGTGATCTCGCCTTCATCCAGGAGAAATTGAACCAGGGTGTGGTCCCGGGTTATCTGCGTCAGGTCGCCGTTGCGCAGGACATACAGGCGGCTGTCCCCTACATGGACCCAGTGGGCTTCCCTCTTGTTGACGAGAACGGCGGTGACCGTGGTTCCCATTCCCACCAGCGCCATGTTGTCCAGGACCCGCCTCATGATGGCCTTATTGGCCGCGGATACGGCCGTGACGAGCTGTTCCCGCGGGTTTTCCGCAGGAGGCCGGATCTGCTTCAACGCGGAGATCGCTGTTTCCGCGGCGACATCGCCGGCGGTCTCTCCCCCCAGACCGTCGGCGACCGCCAGGAGACATGAATCGTCATCGATCTCATGGATCAGGTACCGGTCTTCGTTTTGGGTTCTGACATTGCCGATATGGGTAAAGGCCACCACGCGACGGACGGATGATGCCGGCACGATCTCTTCGGATTGAAACCGTTTCGATGTCGCATTCTCTGTTCTCATTCCCGGCGCTCGACTTTCAGTTGAATACCCAATCCTCGGGCTTTTTCCTGGAATTCCTTCAACAGGTCGTTGAGGTCGGACCTGTTTCGGGGGTGATAGTTCATGGTGAGGCGGATGCTGTCTGCGTTTTCAGGTCGGACCGCCGGTCGGTTTCGGACGGCGGCCTCCGCCGACGGGGACAGCGCGGCTATCGCTTCCGCCGCGGTTCGATACCGCTGTTCCGGATCCCGGCGGCAGGCCTTGATGATGAATTCACGGAGCGGTCCGGGAAGATCCGGCACCCGTTCCGCGGGGTCGGGGATTTCCCGGTTCAGACGCATGTTTTTCAACTCCCGGAGGTCGTCTTCCGGAAAGGGCCGTATGCCGGTCACCATTTCATATGCCGTGATCCCCAGTGCATAGATATCGGTGCGCTGGTCAAGTGCATGGCTTTCGATCTGTTCCGGCGCCATGTAAAGGAGCGTGCCGGCAGAGCTGAAATCTTCGGTGCCGATGGGGCAGGCGAGTCCGAAGTCCAGAATCTTGATCCGGTCATTGGGCTGGATGATGACATTGGACGTGTTGATGTCCCGGTGAATAATCCCCTTCTGATGCGCGTAGTCCAGGCCGGAGCAGATCTGCATGAGAAAATTCGTTGCAATCGCCGGCGGCAGGGCCCGGTGTCGTTCCAGGAAGTGCTTCAGGGACTCGCCTTCCAGGTATTCCATGATGATAAAGAGGGTCCGATACCGCTCCTCGATGTCATATACCCGAACGATATTTTCATGCTTCAGTCCCGCGATGATCTGGGCCTCGTTGTGAAAGATCGCACTGAAAGCCTCATCCATGGCAAGATGGTGCCGCATCATCTTGATGACCACCGGCATGTTCAGTGCGGCGTGTTTCCCTTTGTAGACGATGCCGTAGCCGCCCCGGCCGATGATATCGGCGGCGATATACTTCCCGATCGTGCGGTCGGCCGTTGGCCTCCGGGAATCGAATCGGTCGGCTACCAGTTCCGTCAGAAACATCATCATGTCGGGGTCATGGCTTGAGATCGCATCGAAATTCTTTTGGTCGATCACCCGCACATCCATGTCGGTTTCAGCCTCGACGTGGGCATGCCGGCGTTCGCCTGTCAGCAGGGACATCATTCCGACGATGTCGCCCTCCCCCCGGTGATCGATGGGGTGCAGTTCGCCCGTTTTCTCGACCACGACGATGCATGAGCCCCGCTGGATGACGAAGGCCTGATCGCCGACGTCGCCCTGGGTGATGAATCGTTCCCCTTTTGGAATGTGCCGAAAGGTCATTTCAGGAATCAGCGGACGTTGTCCGCCCGGAAGGATGAACCGCAGGAATTTGTTGCGCAGATTGGCGACACTCTCCTCTGCCAGGACCCGTTGGTAAAAGCGGCAATTGAGGCATGAGTCGCGTTTTTCCGCAAAAGAACCCTGTCTGTTTTCCCCACAGAGCGTTCCGGCTACGGCCCAGCAGAACCGGCCGGCGCATTTTCCCCCGTTGATGCCGTCAAAAGAGACGTCTGTCGCGGCCTTGCACACGCCGAGGGTATCGGCGTTTCTGCCGCCCGGCTCTTTTCCGCATTGCATGACTTCCCAGCAATTCAGTTTTTTCAGGCCCACGAACATTCCTTCCCACCCGGTCCGGTCTTCAGGGGGGCACCCTGAAAGAGCGGTCTATTCCGCCATCATGGCGTTCATCCGGTATACCAGATCCCGGTTTTTTTCAAAAAAAGCGCTTCCCCCCATCCGCTCCTCTTCATGCTTGAAATGCTC
Organism: Desulfococcus multivorans; assembly: GCF_001854245.1. Taxonomy (GTDB): domain Bacteria; phylum Desulfobacterota; class Desulfobacteria; order Desulfobacterales; family Desulfococcaceae; genus Desulfococcus; species Desulfococcus multivorans. The sequence continues at coordinate 319,217 of NZ_CP015381.1, forward strand.
CAGAAGCACGGCATCCTCACGTTTCGACAGGACCTTCTCCGCCATTTTGAAAAAGAGATGGTCTTCCCTGTGGATATGACGCCTGAGCAGAGAGATGTACGCGGCCAGATTTTCGAGCAGCGTCGTCGCAGCGATGGGGTCGCCGTCGGCATAGAGATCGAGAACCGCTTCGATCTGTCGGATAAAATGACGGTTTCGCTCATGCTGGTACCGGAGGGCGATCATTTCGTCGTCCAGATCGCATTCCTCCTTCATGGCCAGCATGCCGAACATGACGTTCTCTTCCTTGAAATGATGAAACCGGTCCGCGAAATTTCTGGAAAAATCGATGCTTATTTCAAAAAACGCCCTTTCCGGACGTTCATTCCTCTCCAGTTTATTTCGGGCCTTGCCGAGGATGCCCAGTCCCCGGCGAATCAATCCATGTTCGGCAACCAGGATATCGATGGATTTCATCTGTTCCCCCCGGGTAGTGATCCCTTCTCTGTCCGCGTTCGGGTATTCCCATCGTCAATCGGGTATGATTCAGGATAACATCACAATATTCCGCTGCAATTGATTCAAGTCAAGATTCAGCGTCCGATTTTCGGGAACCGGTGCTGCCGGGCGGTCGACTCACACCTTGCGGCGTTGCATCAGGGAATCGGACCGAAGGCTGAAGGGGTGCTCCGGGGGCGGGCGAACAGGGGCGTGCGAGGGAGCGGGCGGGGAAGCCGGCATGTTGGGGGAGCGGGACAGGGAGGAACCCCGAGGGGCCTCCCTGATCCATTCCTTATCGTCCTTATCGCGGCGATGTCGCCGTTTCTGGTCCAGAAGGAGCGCCTGACCGCCGCTCCTGGTTCCGCTTCCGGATGATCGCCGCCGTCTCGGCGATCTCCTCCCGCGATACCCCTTTCCGGAGCCTTTCCATCTCGGCCATCACCCGGGCGAAGCGCACGCCTTCGGCGGCGCTGATCCATTCCAGTTGGAGGCGTTCGGTGCGGATGCCCAGCTTCTCCATTTTCTTCCGGACCTTCTCCACCCGCTTGACCGTCCAGTGGTTGGCGTCGATGTAGTGACAGTCTCCAATGTGGCAGCCGCTCACCAGGACCACGGGGGCGCCTTTTTTAAAGGCATGCCAGATGAAGGACTCATCGACCCGGCCGCTGCACATGGTACGGATGAGCCGGACATTGGCGGGATACTGGAGGCGCGAGACCCCCGCATAGTCGGCACCGGCGTAGGAGCACCAGTTGCAGGCGAAGGTCAGGATCTTGTCCGCCGCGTTTTCAGCGAGGAGCGCGTCGATCTGGGCGATGATCTGGGCGTCGGTGAAGTGGTTCATGACGATGGCTCCAAACCGGCACTCGGCGGCGCAGGTGCCGCACCCGGCGCAGGCGGCCGCGTTGACGACGGCGGGAATCTTCCGCTTGACGTCCACGGTGATGGCGTTGTAGGGGCAGACCTCGGCGCACTTCCCGCAGGCCCGGCACTGCTCGGTGATGATCTCGGAGGTGATGGGCTCCGAGGTGATCTGGCCCCTGTGCATGAGGCGGATGGCTCGGGCCGCGGCGGCGGATCCCTGGGTCACGCTGTCCTTGATGTCCTTGGGACCCTCGGCGCATCCGGCGTAGAAGACGCCCCGGGTGGCCGCATCCACCGGCTGGAGCTTGGGATGGGCCTCCAGGAAAAAGCCGTCGGCGGTGAGCTGGAGGCCCAGCATCTCCTGGAGTTTCCCGGTGCCCGGTGCCGGCTGAATGCCCAGGGCCAGGACGAGCATCGACAGATCGTGAAATTCGATCCCGCCGGTGGCGGTGTTCTCGACGGCCACCCGCAGGGAACCGTCGGGCAGTGCTTCCACCGACCCGGGGAGCCCCCGCAGATACTGGACCCCCAGGCGGCGACTCCGATTGTAGAGATCCTCGAACCCTTTGCCGAAAGCCCGAATGTCGATGTAGAAGACCTTGATCTCCATGTCCGGATAGTGTTCCTTCAGGACGAGGGTGCTCTTGACGGTGTTCATGCAGCAGATGTTGGAGCAGTACTCCCCGCCTTTCCGCTTGGAGCGGGAGCCGACGCACTGGATGAACCCGACGGCGGCGGGCCGCTGCCGATCCCCCGGCCGGACCAGTTCCCCCCTGGTGGGACCGCCGGCGTTCACCAGCCGTTCGAACTCGAGGCTCGTCACCACGTTCGGAAATCGGGTGTAGCCATACTCGTCCATCTCCCGGGGATCGTAGGGTGAAAGCCCAGTGGCCACCACAATGGACCCGACGCGTTCGGTGATCTCCTCGTCGGACATGTGGAAATCGATGCAGCGTTTCTCGCAGGCGTCGAGGCATTTGGAGCAGCCCCTTCCCATGCACTCGTTCATGTTGACGGCATAGGCCGACGGCACCGCCTGTGGAAACGGGATGTAGACGGCCTTTCGGGACGAGAGCCCCACGTTGAACTCGTCTGGGAAAACCACCGGGCATGCGCGGGCGCAGTCGCCGCAGGCCGTACATGCCGTTTCGTCGACATACCGGGCCTTCTTGAGGACCTTCACCTCGAAATTTCCTACGTAGCCTTTGACCTCGGTCACTTCACTCAAGGTGTGAAGCGTGATCCTGGGATGTCGACCGACATCCGCCATCTTGGGGCCGAGGATTCAGATGGAGCAGTCCATGGTGGGGAAGGTCTTGTCCAACTGGGCCATGGTGCCGCCGATGGAGCTGTTTTTTTCCACCAGGGCCACCTCGTAATCATTGTCCGCCAAATCGAGGGCCGCCTGGATGCCGGCGATGCCGCCGCCGATGACAAGGGTCCTCCGGGTCAACGGCAGGACCGTTTCGGTCAGAGGGGTCAGGAGTCGAACCCGGGCAACGGCCATCTTGACGAGATCCACGGATTTCAGCGTGGCGGCCCCCGGATCGTTCATGTGCACCCAGGAACACTGCTCCCTCAGATTGGCCATCTCCAGAAGATAGGGGTTGAGCCCGGCCTCCTGCAGCATGTGACGGAAGGTGGGCTCGTGGAGGCGGGGCGAGCAGGAGGCCACCACGATCCGATCGAGATTCAGCTCGGCGATGTCGGTCTTGATTTCCATCTGACCCGGCTCCGAGCAGGCGTATGTGACCGCCTTGGCCACGGCGACGCCGGGAAGGGTCTTCGCGCTGTCGGCCACCCGGCCGCAGTCGACCGTCTGACCGATGTTGAGCCCGCATCGGCAGACATACACCCCGATTCGGGCGTCTGTGTTCATATCCATTGGTTGTCTTGCGAACATCGTCGTTCCCATTCCATTCCTCGTTACGGGGTTGTCTATTCCCAGCGGATCGTCCGGGCGATGACGCTGGTCAGATCGGCGGTTTCCATCATGAGCTCCCGGCCCAGAAAAGGGTCTTCCATGGCGCACCGGAGATGAATCTGGCACTTGGGACAGGAGGTGACCATGAGGTCGCTGCCGGTGGCCGCGGCCTGCCGGATGCGTCGGACCTGAAACGCCTTGCTGTAGGCGTCGCATCCGGTCCAGGCGCAGTTTCCGCAGCAGATGGATGCGGCGCCGCTGTCCTTCATCTCCGTAAACCGGGTCGGCATAAGGCGGTGGATGAGTTTGCGCGGCAAGGCACCCACGCCGGACAGGCGGTTCAGGCGGCAGGCATCCTGATAGGTGATCCGGTGCTCCAGGGGAGCGAAGGTGACGGCGCCCTTGTCGATCTCCCGCTCCAGAAATTCGTAGAGATGCATCACCGTGAAGGCCGGCTTGACGCCGTGGCGCGGGTAGTCCAGTGACAAGGTGCGGTAACATTCGGGGCATGCGGTGATGAGCGTCTCGATGCCGAGGTCGTTCATCATCTCCGTGTTCAACCGGGCCAGTTTCAGAAAGTTTTGCCGGTCTCCGGACCAGAGAAGATCGTGGCCGCAGCACCGTTCGGTTTCCAGGAGTCTCGGGTGAACGTCGAAAAAGTTGAGAAGCCGGACGGCGTCGAAAAGAGTCCGGGAGGTGTCGAGGCCGGCGTGGTTCCGGAAAAAAATGTCGAAATAAGGGGCGCAACCGCCGAAGAAGAGGGTCTTTCCTTCGGGGTCCGCAATGAGGTCGGCTGGACGGTCTTTCCACCGTCCGGGCGAGATTTCCGGCGAGGTCATGGTCCGCATGAGGGACTGAAAGAACCCGCCGTGGGCCTGGTTTTCGTCTCCCTGTCGGGCGTGGATCCAGGAGCGGACATCCCGGATGAATTCGGGAAAATCGACGTCGGAAGGGCAGCGTTCGTGGCAGAGGCCGCAGGTGAGGCAGGCCCAGACGTCCCGGATGACCGCTTCCGAAAGGGGCGGCGCCGCGGCGATGGCGCCCACCAGGGCCCTTGGGGAGTAAGGCTTGCCGCTCAGGGCCAGGGGGCAGGCCGAGGTGCATTTGCCGCAGTCCTGGCAGGCGTATGCGTCGTGCTTTTTCAGGATATCGGCCAATGACGTCGGGTCCTCGGTCGTCTCGGCAGGGACCTTTCCCATCGGCACCACGGGGCTCTTGCCCATGGTCTTGATGTCCGCCGTGAATTCCGCAAGAAAGCGCCTTAGCGGCTCGGTGTCGTCGGGCAGGAAAGTGGCGAAACGGAGCCGACGGCCGCCGATCCCCGCGAGCTCCAGAATGCGCTCCGTGTCCTCGGTGTTGTTCACGGCGTTTAGGGTGCCGGTGCCATACCGGCACGTCCCCGGGCCACACCCCACTAGAGCCACGCCGTCGGCGCCCATTTCAAAGGCTTTGAGGAGCAGGGCCTTGGTGATTCTTCCGGTGCAGGAGACCCGAACCATTTTGATTTCCGGCGGGATCTGGTAGCCGTTGTCCTGAAGGTTATGGTAGGCGGTGTGGGGCGCCCAATTGCACAGATAGAGTATGATTTTATAGTCGCTCATCGATTCACGGCACCATGGTTGAAATTACGGTTTACGGCAGCAGGATTTCCGCGAGGGTCTGCTCGAAGAATTTCTGGCTTCGAAAGGGACTGTCCGCCGCATTGGTGGGGCAAACGGAGATGCAGTTGCCGCACCCTTTGCAAAAGGCCTCGTCGACCACGGCGTAGCGGCCGATATCGTTCCGCTTCAGGGTCACGGCCTGGTAGGCGCAGGCATCGACGCAGCGCCCGCAGCCGCGGCAGGCGGCCTCGTTCACGGTAACGGTAAACCCTTTGTTCTGCCGGGCGCTGTTCGGCATGGCCGCGGCGGTCAGCATGGCGGCGGCGGCACCCTTCCGGCGGGCGGAGATGCGGATGCCGGGCGGGTCGGCCAGGAAAAGCCCCGAAACGGCGGTCATGCCCGGGTAGAAAAAGGGGACGCCCGTGACACCGGCAGACTGCATGTCCACGGCCGTGACCCGCAACGGGAGGCCTTCCTGGTGGATGTGCCGGATGTGCCGCCGGGATTTTTCCCCCAGAATCACGGCGCCCACCTGCATCTGCTGAACGTGACCGTCTTCGGTTTCCACCGTCAGCTGAAAATCACCCAGATTGCCGCTCAGCCGCGTCACCCGAGCGCCGGTGAAGGCGTGGATGTTGGGGTGGTCCGGCAGATCGCCCGCGGATGCCGCCTCCGATCCGAAGGTGAAAACGTCCATGCCGATATCGGCAAGGGTCACGGCGCTGGTCATGGCGGCCTCCGACCGGCCGATGACGGCCGTGGCGAAGTTGTAGAGCCGGCTCGGGGTCGGAAAGGCGGTGAGTTTGCGGGAGCGCTTCACCGACCGATCGATAAGGCCCCGGAGACGCTTCAGGGCCTCGTCCGGATCCTTCTGGAGCAGGCTCAGCGCTTCTCCCCGAATGTTTCGGACCATGACCATGGACCGGCTGATGCCCGTCGCCGTGAACAGCGCGTGCTTCAAGCGGCTCCGCTGATCCGTGCAGGCGCTGCAGACGAAATTGAGGGGGCAGCAGACGCACGATCCCAGAACGATTCGCGTGATGCCTTTGTCCCGGACGGTCTTGATGACGGCGGCAATCCCCTCGGGCACGCAGGCCGACGCCAGGGTTCCGGTGTGCACGACGTCCGGGACCGCGGCCAGTGATTCGATGTACCGGTCCATCTCGTCCATCCACCCGAGAGAGTCGTTGCACCGGCAAATGAAAACGCCGATCCGGATATCGGGCGAGAGGCCGGGGTCGGGCTGAGTGAACGAAAACCCGTTGCCTTTCCGCACCCAGGAGGCGTCGCCCAACAGCAGGAGGGCCTGGGCGGCTGCCGCATATCCGCGCATCAGCATGGCGTAGACGTCGGGCTTCGCGGACCTGGGGCCGTAAGCCCGGATGATGTCGTCGCCCTTGACGGCCGGGGCCATGTCCGGGTCGGCGATGATCACGGCACCGGCGTGTTCCGCAAAGGTCTCCCCGGTGTCTGTGTGGCAGATGGCCCCCACGGCGCCGCAGGCCCTGACACATTCCAGGCACTCGGCGCAGACGCCGCACTGAAGGCAGCGATCCGCCTCTTCACGCACCTGAACCTCGGAGAGCCCCAGGGCCACCTCGGTGAAACCGCCGATTCGGGCGGCAGGCTGGACCTCGGACATGGGAACGCGGCAGTGGACGGGAATGTTCGAGGGGATGTCCCGGAAATCCCGGTCCGAAGGCCGCGCACAGGTGGGCGAAGGCACGGGAACGCCGCAGATGTCCGAGAGGGCCGTGATCGCCGCCAGACGACCTGAGGCCATGGCCTTGACGACGGTGGATGGGCCTGAAACGGCGTCTCCGGCGGCATAGACGCCGGAAAGCGAGGTCCGGGGGCCGTTGTCCGTCCGAATCAACCCCCGGTCGGTGATCTCCAGACCGCCCAGGGATGATCCCGGTTCAAAGGCCCCGATCTGCCCGATGGCGACGAAAGCCCGGTCCGCGGCCATCTCGAACGCCGAGGCACCGGGAACGATGACCGGCCAGGCCACCCCGCCGGCGTCGGGTTTTCCCGGCCGCGTGGGTTTGACGCTGAGGCGGTCGAGACGACCCGCCTTGCCGAGAAATGCGACAACCTGGCACCGATCCCGGATGACGACGCCTTCCTGAACGGCGCCCTGGATTTCTTCGGGATCGGCGGGAATCTCGTCCTTTCCGAACCAGGAGATGAGGGTGACCGATGCGCCCGTGCGGACGAGGGTCCGGGCCAGGTCAAAGGCCGCGTTACCGTCGCCGATGACCACGGCCCGTTGCCGGAGGGGTTCCATCTCTCCGCGGTGGCAGCGGTTGAGAAATTCGAGGCATCCCGATATGCCGTCAAGGTCCTCGCCCGGGATGCCCAGTCGCCGGTCCTTCCAGGATCCGACGGCCACCACGACACCACTGTAGGATGCCGTCATGGACTGGATATCGGTCAGGTCCACGGGATGGCCGGCGGCGAACGTGACGCCCATGTCGCGGACGACGGCAAGCTCGGCGTCCAGGATGTGCCGCGGAAGCCGGTGAGGACCGATGCCGTAGCGGAGAAGACCGCCGGCCGACGCTTCGCGCTCGAAGACGGTCGCGGCGCATCCGGCTCGGGCGAATTCCGCCGCCGCCGCGATTCCCGCCGGACCGCCCCCGATGACCGCAAAATGTTCGGGGCGTCGTTCAGCAGGACGAGGGGCCGGTGTCTCTTCGGGGTGGGCTGCGCCATAGTCGGAGAGGAAACGCTTGATGTCGCGGATGGCGACCGGATCGTCCAGGGTTCCCCGGCGGCAGTCGTCCTCGCAAGGGTGGTTGCAGATGCGGCCGCAGATGCCGGGGAGAATGTTCCGTTCCCGGATCAGGGCAAGCGCCTCGGCGTATTTGCCGGCCCCGGCCAGAGCGACGTACCCTTGGGCGTTGACGCCGAGAGGACAGTTTTCCCGGCAAAGGGGTGTCCGACGCTTATCGATGACCGGCCGGCCCGGGAGACTCAGGCGTCCGTCGAAGACGATCGCTTTGCGGCCGTCCTCCGTCGACACCGGACAGGCTTCGGCGCAGCGACCGCAGAGAACGCAGGCGTCGGGGTTCGTGAAGGTCTGGTGACGGAAGATGCCGACCCGGAACCCCTGGGGGGTATGTCGAATGCCGGTGACATCGGCGGGTAGGAGACACTGGATAGCCGGGTTTCTCAAAATACGGATGAGGCCGGGCCGGTGCGCGTGGTTGAGAGGGACCCCCGAGTTGAGCCGCCAGGCGTCGTTGGCGAGCTTGCGGTCGAGGTTCGCGTCCCGGTCCACCAGGGTCACCGGAACGCCCAGTTCTCCCAGCTTGTTGGCGGCCGCGATCCCCGAGGGGTTGGCGCCGATGATGACAACTTTGTGCAGACGGTCTTTGGGGCGCTTCATCGAACGGCTCCTATCCTGCCGGCGGTGCCGGATTTTTTCTTCTCCCGTCCTTTCAGGGTTGACGCGCCGTAGTCGAACCCCTTGACGAAGGCGGCCAAATTCATCTCTTCCGTCCCCTTGGGGACCGAAGCGGTGACGGCGGTCTTCATGGCATCCAAAGAGACCACGCCGGTGACGGCCGTGGCGAATCCCATCATGATGATATTGGCCATCATCTTTCGCCCCAGCTCCTCGGCCATACGGGTGGCGGGGATGGAAAAGACTTCCGGTCGGTCGCCGCCCGGGGCGACCAGATCCTTGTCCGTCAGGAGGCGGCCCGAGGGCTTGAGGGCGGTGCGGTATTTTTCGTAGGCCGATTGGGACATGCAGATGAGGATGTCGGGCGCCTCGATATAGGGGTACTGGATGACTGCGTCGGAAATGATCACCTGGGCGCAGCAGGCGCCGCCCCGGGATTCCGGGCCGTAGGACTGGACCAGCGTACTTTCCCGGTGGTCCCCCAGGGCCGCGGCCATGCCGAGGATCCGGCCGGCCAGGACGATGCCCTGCCCACCGAATCCGGTAACGATAACTTCCTGCCGTTTGATGTCTTTTCGCGCCATGGCTTTACCCCTCCTCCGGCCGGTACATCCTTTTATAGATCTCATCGTGGGTGGGTTTCTCGATGTCCAGAAAATTCCCGAGAATCGGCCCCCGTGCGTCGCTCATGTCCAGTTCGGCGGGATGAGCGCCGTTTTTGATGATGGCTTTTTCCTGATAGTGCCTGAGCGTGTCGATGGCTTTTTCCCGGTTGCGTCGGCCGTAGTTGACGGGGCAGGGCGACAGCGCCTCGATAAAGGAGAATCCTCGCCGCCGAAGGGCGGCCGCGATGGCGTCGGCCAGATCCCGTGCGTGGAGCATCGACCATCGGGCGATATAGGTGGCGCCGGCGGCGTAGGCCAGAAGCGGCAGATTGAACGGCGTTTCGGGATTGCCCATCACGGTGGTGGAGGATCTGGCATTGTGGGGGGTGGTGGCGGCAACCTGTCCGCCGGTCATGCCGTAAGTCAGATTGTTCACGCACACCACCGTGATGTCCATGTTCCGCCGGGCGGCGTGTATGAAGTGATTGCCGCCGATGGCGAAAAGATCGCCGTCGCCCGAGAAGACGATGACATTCAGTTTCGGGTTGGCCATCTTGATGCCGGTGGCAAAGGGGATGGCCCGACCGTGGGTGGTGTGGAACGAGTCGATGTTGATGTACCCCGCGCCGCGGCCCGAACAGCCGATGCCCGACACCATGGCGAACTGATCGTAAGGGATCCCCGTCTGCTTGATGGCCGTGAGGCAGGCGGTAAAGACCGAGCCGGTGCCGCAGCCGGGGCACCAGATGTGGGGGATCCGGTCCATGCGGACGAGATCCTCCAGGGGATGGACCGTCGGGGCGACGGCGGGGTCGGCGCTTCGGATCATCGCATGACCTCCTTCTCCATGGCGTCGATGACGGCTTCGGGGGGAATGATGGCGCCCCCGTGATGGCCCACGCCGATGGTCGGCACCCGTCCGGCGGCGCACCGCTCGACCTCTCGGCTGATTTGGCCCATGTTGATCTCGACGGTGATGATCCCCTTGACTTTCTGGGCCAGAGCCCGGATCTGTTTTTCGGGGAACGGCCACACCGTCACGAGCCGAAGCATGCCGGCCCGGATGCCCCGTTTCCGTGCTTCGTCCACGGCGGTGAAGCTGGTGCGGGCGGACACGCCGTAGGAGACGACGGCGATATCGGCGTCCGACAGCCGGTAGGATTCGGTCATGACAATGTCGTCGATGTTGTTCCGGATCTTGCCCGTGATCCGTTCGATCATTTCCTTCTGGGTCTCCACGGACATCACCGGATACCCCTTTTCATCGTGGGTCAGGCCCGTAACATGGATTTTGTAGCCGTCGCCGATGGCGGGCATGGGGGCGACGCCGTTGGGTCCGGGTCGGTAGAGACGGAAGCGGTCCTTCCGGCCGGCGGGTCTGGGCCGGGACACCGTTCGGATCTTACCGGCCTCGGGAATGACGACCCGTTCGCTCATATGTCCGACGATCTCGTCGGACATGATGAAGACCGGCGTTCGGTAGGCTTCGCTCAGGTTGAAGGCGGTGATGGTCAGATCGAACATCTCCTGGGGAGATGCGGGGGCGACGGCGATGATCTCGTAGTCGCCGTGGGATCCCCACCGGGCCTGCATCATGTCGGCCTGGGCGCCCTGGGTGGGCAGGCCCGTGGAGGGCCCGGCCCGCTGGACGTTCACGACCACGCAGGGCGTTTCGGTCACGACGGCGAGTCCAATGGTCTCCATCATGAGGCTGAAGCCGGGACCGGATGTCGCGGTCATGGATTTGGCGCCGGTCCAGGCGCCGCCGAGCACCGAGGTCATGGCCGCAATCTCGTCCTCCATCTGGATGAAGGTGCCGCCTACCCTGGGGAGCCGAATGGAAATATGTTCCGCGACCTCGGTTGCCGGGGTGATGGGATAGCCCCCGAAAAAAGTGCACCCCGCGGCAATGGCGCCTTCGGCGCAGGCGATGTCTCCGTTAATGAAATGTTCTCCGGTGAGGACTCTGGATGTCATGGACGGCCTCGTCTATAATGAAGTTCCGGTTTGGGTGTCGTGGTTCGTCCCGATCTGTCGGTTCCGGGACCTGCTTTCGGGGCGTGCGCCGGTCATTCGGTCGGACCTGGGACCGGCTGTGAAGGCGGCGGTGCTGCCGACGAAAAGATGGCGAATTCGGGGCAGAGCAGTTCACAGTAGTGACAATTCAGGCAGTCGTCGTTCTTGACCCTGGGCGGGTGATATCCCTTGGCGTTGAAGGTCTTGGAAAATTCAAGGACCTCTCTCGGACAGAACGCGATGCAATAGCCGCATCCCTTGCACCGGTCCTCCAGAATGTGAACAATGCCCCGGGTGATGTCCACCGTGTCGGTATCAAGGGGAATCCGCCAGTATTTCATAGCCCTCTTCCTGTAAAAGGTCTCCTGTTTGCGCCAAGAAGCGTTGCCGAAAAAAATCCTTAATCCTTTTGCGACGGATTTTCAATGGAAATGTCTTTTAAAACGTTTTTTCTCGAAAGACAATCCTCATATTTATCGGGGGGCGTCTTCCATCATGACGCCGTGACAGGGGTATGGACATTCCATGATTCGCCCTCCCGCTTTTCCGGTTGACAATCAATTTCGGGGTTCTTACCAGTTTGGGGTACGGCAGAAATATGCAACCCCATATGAAATCAGCGCACCTTTCACGTTCCACCGCAATTCGGTATCGGCCGGTATCGGCCGGTATCGGATTGATCATCCCTTTTTACGGTCAGATCGTTACCGCTCCCGCTTGATGTGTTCCTGAAATTGTCTGCCGTCATCCCAACCCGTTCGGGAGAAAGCCTTTTCAACACGGTCACCTAAAGGAGGCCTGTCATGTCAGATATCAAAAAAATATGTTTTGATAGAATTCTCGCCAGGGACCTGCACCGCGCGATCCTCTTCCGAAATATCGAGGGAACCACGCGTACCCGGGCCATATCCCCCATCGGTAAGCTGTGGCCCAACGGATCGACCCTGCGCGTTTCGTTTCTGGGGGGCACCGCCCAACAGCACGACGTCGTCAAGACATTCGCGCCCCAGTGGTCCCGATTTGCCAACCTCAATTTCGACTTCGGCACTGCGCCGGACGCCGATATCCGGATCGCCTTCGCCGACGACGGCGCGTGGAGCTATCTGGGCACGGACGCCAAGGGTATTCACGTCAGCCGGCCGACCATGAATTACGGATGGCTGGACGAGGCCGTCGTACTGCACGAATTTGGCCACGCCATCGGACTGGCCCATGAACACCAGAACCCCGAAGAGGGCATCAAATGGAATGAAGAGGCCGTGATCCGCGACCTCTCGGGCCCGCCCAATTACTGGGATATTGCCACCATCCGCCACAATGTCCTCAATAAATATGCCCACGACCAGATCAACGGCACGGTGTTCGATCCCGATGCCGTCATGCTCTATGCCTTTCCCAGGGAATGGACCCTTGACGGCTTTCAGACCAAGGAGAACAAGACGCTGTCGGCAATGGAAAAGGCCTTCGTTGCCGGTGAAAAAATGTATCCCGGAAGGGGGTCCCAACCCGATGCGGTGGAACTGGACGTGCTGGAATTCGAGGGAACGCCGGCATCCATCGGTCTGCCGGGCGAGGAGGATCTCTTCACTTTCATGGTCAAATCCCCCGGCCGCTACACCATCGAGACCGAGGGGGAGACCGACCTGGTCATGAAGCTTTACGGTCCGGACAATCGGACCAACCTCATCGCCGAGGACGACGATTCCGGCAAGGGTTACAACCCGAGGATCGGTGCCGATCTTATTCCCGGAAGGTATCTCGTACAGATCCGGCATTACAATCGGACCGGCGGTACGGGCGACTACACGATCAAGGTTTACAAATAGGAATGTTAATTTTTGACTTTCATGACGATGACCGAAAAGCCTACGGCTTTTCCAAAGGCTGAAGGCTGAAGACTAAAGGCTGAAGGGGTGCGCGTGTGACGAACGGTGCATTTTTTCCCTTTCAGCCTTCGATTTTCGGTCTTCGGTCTCCAAAGGTTAAAGGCTGAAGACTAAAGGCTGAAGGGGTGCGCGTGTGACGAACGGTGCATTTTTTCCCTTTCAGCCTTCGATTTTCGGTCTTCGGTCTCCAAAGGTTAAAGGCTGAAGACTAAAGGCTGAAGGGGTGCGGGTGTGACGAACGGTGCATTTTTTCCCTTTCAGCCTTCGATTTTCGGTCTTCGGTCTCCAAAGGATAAAGGCTGAAGACTGAAGGCTGAAGAGGTGCGCGTGTGACGAACGGTGCATTTTTTCCCCTTCAGCCTTCGATTTTCGGTCTTCGGTCTCCAAAGGTTAAAGGCTGAAGACTAAAGGCTGAAGGGGTGCGCGTGTGATGAACGGCGCACTTTTTCCCCTTCAGCCTTCGATTTTCGGTCTTCGGTCTCCAAAGGTTAAAGGCTGAAGACTAAAGGCTGAAGGGGTGCGCGTGTGATGAACGGCGCACTTTTTCCCCTTCAGCCTTCAGCCTTCAGCCTTCAGCCTTCAGTCTCGTCAGCCGACGGGCGCGGCGGTGTATCGGGACATGACCCATCCCACAGCGCCGTATGGGGTTCTGACGTTCAGCCAGCCGGGGGAACCACCAAGGACCGTGAGGACTTCGCCTTGTCGGACGCGTCCGATGACACCCAGATGAAGCCCCGGCCCGCTCCGGACATTCAGTGCCTTTACGGTGACGGATACGGTGCCTGAAACAGGGTAGGGCGCAGGGTAACCATACGCCGGCGCCGTATTCGAGTAGACGACGGTTCGGGGCGGGGGCGGGGTGAAAATGGCCGAAAGGACGACTCCGGTCAGAAGACCGATGCCCAGAGCCACCCAGACGTCGTCGCTATCTCCGTGATAATACCCGCCGTGTCCGTGATAACGGTGATACCCCCGGCCGGCGCCGGCAATCGTCGGCGTCGCGGCCATGAAGAAAACCGTGGTCAGAACGATGATGGTCTTTTTCATGGCTATCCCCTCTCTCTACGGGCCGGCAAGCCGATCATCGAAATGACCATTCCAATGATCACTTGACGTCTGCCCATATCCAAATCTAATACAGTTTTCAAAATGTTTCAACGCCCAATCGGGCGTCGCGTTTTTCGTCCCGATGCAACTTCCGGCTTTCATTGCGGAGACCGGATAGGGAGGCTGAAGAATAAAAAACCTTGGCCTTCTCTGCGTGCTTTTCGTGAGATATTTTTTCGCTCCGGGGGACGTTTGTCAAAAAGGATTCTCACGCAAAGCACGCAAAGGCGCAAAGGCGGATTGAAGTCTTGGGCTTTGATTTTTCCGTTGGATGATTTAGATTTACCGTCATATGCAACCTGATGCTGAAAGCGGAAAATTATGAAATCATCTGCCGCGGCCGCCGTGATTCATGCCGAGAAGCTGACCCGAACCTACACCTTGGGCGGAGCCCGGATTATCGGTATCGACGCCGTCGATCTGGATATCCCGGAAGGGGAACTGGTGCTGCTCAAAGGGGTGAGCGGTTCCGGAAAGAGCACGCTTCTGTCGCTTCTGGCGGGTCTTGACCGTCCCACCGGGGGACAACTCACCGTAGCGGGCCGCGACCTGATCCGGGCCTCGGGGCCTACCCTGGACGATTATCGTCGCCGTGTGGTGGGCATGGTGTTCCAGTCCTTCAATCTGATGCCGACCCTGAACGTCCTGGAAAACGTTTGTCTCCCGGCGCTTTTGGCCGGCCGTCCGGACACAGCCGTGCAAAGCCGGGCCGTCGAGCTCCTGGAATGGCTTGGCCTGGGCGCTCGCCTCACCCACCTTCCCGGTCAGCTTTCGGGCGGGGAGATGCAGCGGACGGCCATCGCCAGGGCGCTCATCAACGACCCTGCCGTGATCCTGGCCGACGAACCCACCGGCAATCTCGACACCCGGAACGGTGCCGTCGTCATCGAACTCCTGGCGGAGCTGAGCCGATCATCGAAAAAAACCGTTGTCATTGCCACCCACGGCAGCCAGGCCGACAAGGTCGCCACCCGGCGCATCCGCCTCAGGGACGGAAGAATCCAATGACACGACTGATTTTTTTGCTGCGCCTTTTCAGGTGGTTCAGCCTCCGCAACTTCAGGCTTCACCGGCGGCGCACCCTGGCTGTGGTGTTGGGAATCGCCCTTGGCGCCGCAGTGTTCACCAGCGTCCGGCTCTCCATCAACGCCGCCGTCGATGCCTTCGGCCTGAGCGTGGACCGGATCGCCGGAAAAGCCGATTGGACGGTTGTCCGGCCCGGCGGGCGTGTGCCCGAGGAGGCGGTGGGGATGCTGTTGCGCCATCCGTTGGTCGATAGCGCTTCGCCTTTATCCAGAACCTATGTGCGCTCGGCGTCGGGGTCGGAGACCCCGTTTCTCCTTGTCGGTCTCGATCCCATTCTCGACCGCCCCTTCAGGGGGTGGGCCGTGGACGGCGATTCGCAGAAGGCCGATTCTCCGGAGGAGCGCGCACCCATGGCGCTCATGACCCAACCCTACACCCTGGTGGGGGGACGACGGCTCCTGGATGTGCTTCAAAAGACGACCGGGGATATGGTCACGCTCCAGGGCGTCGGGGGGAGGCAGACCTTCCGTATCCTCGGCGTTCTGGACGGGGAGGGGATCTCCCAGGTCGACGGCGGTCGTGTCGTTTTAACGGATATCGCGACGTTCCAGGAATTCACCGGCGGATACGGGGTGGTGGATCAGATCGATATCCGTCTTCGGCCGCATGCGCCGGCCGACGCTCCTCAGACCCTTCAGGGCATCCTGCCGGACGGCCTTGTGCTCTCCCGGCCGACCCAGACCAGGGAGACCGGCCTGGGCATGATCCGCGCCTATCGGCTCAACCTGTCGGTGCTCAGCTTTGTTTCCCTGTTCGTGGGAATGTTCCTCGTCTATAGCCTCGTAGCCCTCCATGCGGCGTCCCGTCGGCGGGAAATCGCCGTCCTGAGGGCTGTGGGCGCCTCACGTCGGACGGTCCTTCTTCTGTTTCTGATGGAGGGCGCCTTCTTCGGCATTGCCGGATGGCTGGCGGCTTTTCCTGCAGGTGTCGTTATGGTCAATCTCATGGCGGAGGGGATCGGCAGGACCATCTCCACCCTGTTCGTCCATGTGACGGTCGACCGATTGAGCCTGGACGTCTGGGAGGTGCTGCTCTCTTTCGGCGTCACGCTGGCGGTTTCGGTGCTGGCGGCCCTGGCGCCGGCCCGTCAGGCCATGCAGGTGTCACCCCGTGAGGCGATGTCGCCGGGGGCACCCCATGCCGCCCACCGACGGACGGCTCGACGTCTGATGATCGCAGGCGCGCTTTTCATGGGATCGGTCTGGCCCCTATCCTGGATGCCCGCGGTATCCGGCATACCGTTGTCGGGATATGCCGCGACCTTTATGTTGTTTGCGGGATTTTCCTTCATGTCTCCTTTTTTCCTGGAGCGGATCGGTGTTCACCTCTCCCCGCTGCTCCGGCGCACGGCCGGCGTATCGGCTTACCTGGCGGGGCGCTATCTCCGGGACAGCGGGATACGGACGGCGGTTTCCGTGGGTGCCCTCATCACGGCGGTCGCCCTTTTTTCGGCTCTGGTCGTCATGATTCACAGCTTCCGGGCAACCGTGAGCCTTTGGGTCCAACAGACCGTGAGCGGGGATCTCTTCGTAACCCCCAGACTCGGCGAGGTCAATCATCACCGAACCCCCTTTGCGCCGGAGATCGCAAAAGCCATCTCGTCGATCGATATCCCCGCGGATCGGGTCCATTTCCGCCGATTCTACCTGACCTACGGCCGCGTTCCGTATCAGTTCGAGGCCATCGATTTTTCGACCTTTTTTCGTCATGGCGGCTACATCTGGATCGACGGCGAGGGCGATGCCGCGCGTCGGGCGCTTGCGGCCGGTCGGGGCGTCGTCGTGTCCGAGGTTTTCGCGAATCGCACGGGACTGGGCGTGGGCGATCTTTTCCGGGATCATATCGACGGCCATCCGGTGACGGTTCCCATCGTGGGCGTGATTCGGGACTATCGGTCCAAGGGAGGGGTGGTGTTCTTCTCCCTTGACCGGTATGAGGCCCTCCGGACCGAGGCCGGGAGACATGCCGGTTTTCCCGAGTGGAGCGGTGTCCGTTTCTTTTTCAAGGAACCCGGTTCGGATATCGGCGCTCGGGTCGATCGCCTGAAAGCGGAGATTCTTGCGCGTTGCGGCGATCGGGTCGACATGGTCGCGGGAGCGGAGCTGCGGCGAAACATTCTTCAGGTGTTCGACGAGACATTTTCCGTGACGACGGTTCTGTTGTTTATCGCCCTGGCGGTGGCTGCACTGGGCATTGCCACCACGCTTACGGTGCTGGTACTGGAGCGGTCCCGCCAGCTCAATACCCTCTTCGCCATGGGCGGCAGCCGAGGCCAGATTCGAAGCATGATCGCCTGGGAAGCCGCTCTCATGGTGGCTGCCGGAGAGGTGGGCGGCCTTCTCTGCGGAGCCGTGCTGTCGCTGCTGCTGGTCTTCGTGATCAATCGACAGTCCTTCGGGTGGACATTCATCTACCAGGTGGACTGGGCGACGCTTCTGCTTTCCTTGCCCCTGATTTTTGTGACGACCATGGCGGCCGCCCTCCCGGCGGTACGGCGGGTGTTCCGGGAACCGCCGGCGGCGGTGCTGCGGGATGGTTGAATTCCGTCGGGCACGGCAGCCGAAACGCCCATTCGCGCGACGCGAAACAGTCGATGCGGCGGCGCCTTTGAACCGAGGATAGGAATATATGACACATGACGGCATCCAATGGTTGAGACGTCTGATGCGATGGTTGAAGTCCGTGGGCATCCTTGTGGTCCTGGGCACGGGGCTGGTGCCGCCGATCTGGGCTTCGGACTACAGCCAGGTCACGGGGCCTTGCGGGCTTGTCTTTCCCCGAGACCACGGCCCGCATGACGACTATAAGGTGGAGTGGTGGTACTACACCGGAAACCTGAAGACCGAGGAGGGGCGGCGGCTGGGATTTCAACTCACCTTCTTTCGCTCCCGTCTCGTGCCGCCGGGGAGGGAGAACGGTCTTCGGGTGCCTGCGTCGGGTTGGCGGGCACAAAACGTTATTCTGGGCCATGCCGCGGTTTCGGACCTGTCGGGCGAGCGATTTTATCACGCCAAATCGGCGGCCCGGGCAACCCTCGGAATGGCCCGGGCAGAGACCGCATCCGGCCGGACGTCGGTGATGTTGAAAAACTGGTCCATGGCGATCGGTCCCGACGGCCACAGGCTTTTCGCCGACGCTCCTGAATTTGGCATTCGTCTTCTGCTGCGTCCGGCAAAGCCTCCGGTCCCTCACGGCGACGACGGTTACAGCCGCAAAGGCTCAACCCCCGAAAGGGCCAGTTGCTACTATTCCATCACCCGCCTGATGACCGAAGGGACCGTTTCCCTGAAGGACGTGACGTTCCCGGTGACGGGGCTCGCCTGGATGGATCACGAATTCTCCACTGCGCCCCTGGAGCCCGGGTTGGCGGGATGGGATTGGTTCAGCATCCATCTCTCGGACGGCGCCGATGTGATGATCTATCTTCTGAGAAGCCCGGACGGATCCTTCCACCCCGCATCGAGCGGCACCTTTGTGGACCGGGACGGCCGAAGCCGGCATCTGGGCCGGGATGAATTCAGGGTGACGCCCGATGCGGTCTGGAAAAGCCCCCACTCCGGCGCCGTATATCCTTCGAAATGGCGGATCGATATCAACCCGTTGAACCTCCACCTGAAGGGCGGCGCAAATATCCCGGACCAGGAGATGGCGACGGGCGGCGCCGCCGGAGTGATCTATTGGGAGGGGAGCGTCTCGTTTACCGGGAGCCGGTCCGGCAACCCGCTTTCAGGTGAAGGGTATGTCGAACTGACGGGCTATGCCGAACCCTTGAACGTCCTGAGTGAGGATGGGAAGGACAGGCGCTCCCCCCGTTGATGAAGACGGATCCGCCGACCCTCTCCGTGGTTTCCCCCATCCCGATTTCGGCGGTCCCGTTTTATGGTTTTCAAAACAATAGTCTGTAAAATTAAGATATTCAGCGGGGCAACATATCGTCTTGACATCGATTTTTTCCGTCTTATTTTCTACACAATCTTTACGGATTTAACCTTATTTTTTAGGCGCTTATTAATTTTTTTTTGAAACAAAAATCGTATCTTGGTTCCAATTTTATATTCAACCCTATCGTTTTTGACCTTATTGGAAAGGCTAACCGGGAGAGTGTATTGGCCCATGACAGAAGAGAAAATGGAAGAAAAACCGATCGAAGAGGATCTTGAAGAGGTAAGTGCGGCGCCCTCCGAAACGGACGACGGCGCGGAGGTGGAATCTGAAGCGGAAGATGCGGTGGCGGCGTTGAAGACGGCGCTGGCGTCGGCGGAAGAGGCCGGCAAGGCGCATGAAGATCGCTTCCTGAGGCTCTATGCGGAGTTTGAGAACTACAAAAAGCGAACCGCCCGTGAGATGCAGGACTTCCGAAAGTTCGCCAACGAGGCTTTGATCAGGGACCTGCTTCCCGTGATCGACAATCTTGAACGGGCCATTCAGTCGTCGTCATCCCAGGAAAGCCCGCCGGAAGATATCCAAAGCTGCATTGTCGAGGGGGTCTCCATGACCCTCAACGAAATTCTGAAGGTCCTGGATCGGTACCACGTCAAACCGATCGACGCGTTGGAAAAGCCTTTCGACCCCAATTTCCACGAGGCGGTGGGGCAGGAATTGAGCGATGAACATGCGGACAACACCGTAGTGCGGGAATATCAGAAGGGTTATCTTCTCCACGACCGTCTGATACGTCCGGCAATGGTGGTGGTTTCCAAGGCGCCGTCGACGCCCGCCGGGGCGGAGCCGCCCGTATCGGCCGATGATGCGCCCGACGATCTGAACAATGAAGCGTAAACCAATGCGAGACCAGCATTTGAATAGACATCCTAAGGAGGAGAGGAAATGGGTAAAGTAATAGGCATTGATCTGGGAACGACAAACTCTTGTGTGGCGGTCATGGAGGGCGGAGAAGCGAAAGTGATCACCAATCCCGAAGGCGGCAGGACCACGCCGTCCGTAGTGGCGATCGCGGAGTCGGGAGAGCGGTTAGTGGGCCAGATCGCCAAGCGACAGGCGATCACCAATCCCGAGAACACGGTTTTCGGCGTCAAACGGCTCATCGGGCGAAAATTTGACTCCCGTGAGGTTCAGAACGACATCAAAGTTCTGCCGTATACCATTGAGAAAGCCCCCAACGGAGACCTCCGGGTCAACATTCGGGGCAAGCAGTACAGCCCCGCAGAGGTGTCCTCATTTATTCTGGGCAACATCAAAAAGACCGCCGAGGAGTATCTTGGAGAGACGGTGACGGATGCGGTGATTACCGTGCCGGCCTATTTCAACGACAGCCAGCGCCAGGCGACCAAGGATGCCGGAAAGATCGCCGGGCTCAATGTTCTCAGGATCATCAACGAGCCTACCGCGGCCTCGCTGGCCTATGGGCTCGACAAGAAGGCCGAGGAAAAGATCGCGGTGTTCGACCTTGGCGGCGGCACCTTCGATATCTCGGTGCTCGAAATCGGCGACGGCGTCTTCGAAGTCAAGGCGACCAACGGCGACACCCACCTTGGCGGCGAGGATTTCGATCTCCGCCTGATCGATTATCTGGCCGATGAATTCAAAAAAGACCAGGGCATCGACCTGAGGAAAGACAAGATGGCGCTTCAGCGGCTCAAAGAGGCTGCCGAAAAAGCCAAGATGGAGCTGTCGACCTCCATGGAGACCGATGTCAACCTGCCGTTCATCACCGCCGATGCCAGTGGCCCCAAGCACCTGAACATCCGGATCACCCGGACCAAGTTGGAGGGTCTGGTGGCGGATCTGCTGGACAATCTCGAGATGCCTTGCAAAATCGCAATGAAGGATGCCGGCCTTTCCAATGCAGACATCGACGAGGTCATCCTGGTGGGCGGCATGACGCGTATGCCGGCGGTTCAGGAGCGCGTCAAAAAGATTTTCGGCAAGGATCCCCACAAAGGCGTGAATCCCGACGAGGTCGTGGCCATCGGCGCCGCTATCCAGGGGGGAGTGCTGAAAGGCGACGTAAAAGACGTTCTCCTGCTCGATGTGACCCCCCTTTCCCTGGGTATCGAGACCCTGGGCGGCGTGATGACCAAGTTGATCGAGAAGAACACGACCATACCCACCAAGAAAAGCCAGGTCTTTTCGACGGCCACCGACAATCAGCCGGCGGTCTCCATCCACGTGCTCCAGGGCGAGCGGGAAATGGCCGCCAACAACAAGACCCTGGGCCGATTCGACCTGGCGGACATTCCGCCCGCGCCCAGAGGGGTGCCCCAGATCGAGGTCACCTTCGACATCGATGCCAACGGCATTGTGAACGTCTCCGCCAAGGATTTGGGCACCGGCAAGGAGCAGGCGATCAAGATCACCGCCTCCAGCGGCCTCAGCGAGGAAGAGATTCAGAAGCTGGTGAAGGAGGCCGAGTTGCATGCCGACGAGGACAAGAAAAAGAAGACCCTGGTGGAGGCCCGAAACCATGCCGACGCCTTGATCTACCAGACGGAAAAATCGATCAAGGATTTGGGCGGCAAGGTGGACGACGCCATCAAAAGCGATGTCGAGAGCAAGATCGGCAGCCTCAAAGAGGTCATGAAAGGCGACGACGCCGATGAGATCAAGCGCCTGAGCGACGACCTGATGCAGGCCTCTCACAAGCTGGCCGAGGCCATGTATCAGCAGGCATCCGAGAAGACCGGCGGTTCCAAGCCTGGTGAGGGTGCCCAGGGGGGAGCTGGATCCGGCGGCGGATCGGATGACGACGTTGTCGATGCCGACTTCGAGGAGGTCAAGGACAAATAGGCCGCAATAGGCCGCAACACGGACGTGTATGGCGCTGCATCCGTTTGTTTCGGATGAGACGCCGGAAATCCCGCGCCGCTGGTCGGCGCGGGATTTTTTTGGCACGGGTCGGCGCTATTTTTTTCGCCAGTTTCCGGCGTCGTCCTGATACCATTCCCCGGCTCGCGTCAGATTCCGGAACTTCAGGGCAAAGCGACGACCGACCAGATCCGGCGTGGTGCCCTGCTGTGTTGCGATCCTCTCGAAAAGCGCTGCGCGATCCGCGTTTTCGGCATTGACGACATCGGTTCGGGTCCTGGGGCCTATGAACGCCAGATACCCATTATTGTTTTCGCCGATGATCCCTTTCGCCTTGAGGGCATCGATCACCGGCAAACGGGCTTCCATTCGAGACGTAATATCTTCCTGGGCCCCGGCGATGCCCATGACGACGACACTGCCGAGGAGAAAGGTAAGCAACGCGATAGCGATTCTTGACGGCATGTTGACCTCCTGACGGGATGGGGTTAGTCTTTTTCGGTGTCCGGAGACGAGATCGGCGTTTCGGATGTTTCGCTTTTCCGATATTTGTAGACGTCGTCGATGATATCATCCAAGGCACGGTCCACCTTGACGTTGACGTCGATGGTGATGTGGATGGGCTTCACCTCGACGGGCTTGACGTCGACCTGATGATACGTCTGGCAGCTCTGCATGAACAGAAACGACAGGTGCATCATCACCAGCAGTATTTTTTCGATCATCTGCGTGCTTCCTTTCCGACGAATGGTTGATGGGGCTTTCCCGCCCGGTCGGTCCCGCTACCGGACCATCTCCATCAGCCCCTTGTAGCGGAGGATTTTATCCAGGGGCAGCCCCAGGTTTACGTCCAGCCGTATCCCCTCGAACCGCGATCCGGGATGGCCGGCTTCCACCCGGACGAATCCGCCGAAGGTCTCGTTGTAGACAAACGGGAGGGGGGATGTCGGGCGGCCGTCGAATTGCAGCGCCAGGCGAAGGTATTCCCCCTCGGTGGCGAGCCTCAGTCTGACCCAGTCGTATTCATAGGATTTCAAGGCCTCCATCGCCAGATCGACCTGGGCGAACTGGGGGGTGTCTCTGGGGATGCCCGCCGTGAGGACCTCGGCGGCGGAGACGTGAATCACGCCGCCGTCTCCCGGGGTGGAGTAGAGAAAGCCGTCGTCGAACACCAGGCGTCCCTTCCGAAGCCGTATGGGAAGCCGTCCGTTGACGGCGCCGTTGCCCTCGGCCCGGGCCACCCCGAGTTGATCGAGCAGGCGGGCGAGATTGAGCCTGTCGCAGTACAGGACAAGATCGGCATCCGTCGTGCCGGGGGATATCCTGAACGAACGGGCGTCCACATTCCCGCCGCACCATCCAAAACGTCCCCTTTCGACGAGGACGACCGTTTCCGGCTCGATCTGAAAGCGGATATCGACGTTTTCGAGCTGGATTTCACCCAAGGTCATCCGTTCGACGGCAAGACGCTGATCCGAAGCGCTCCTTACAACGGGAAACTCCGGAAAACAGAGGTCGAGGCGCATATTCTCCATTCGAATCCCCTTTTCCCTGTGCGTTATGCGACCGCCGGAGAGAGCGACTTGCATCTCACCCGCCGGGGGCCCTTCGCCGCCTGCGTCCATGCGGCCCTTTACCGTCAGAATACCCTCGATCACCGCCCCTTCGGCGGCCGATCCGAACCGACCCAGATCCAGGGGCACGGACGGGCGGTATCGCGTCGACCAGGACAGGGCGAAGGGCATCCCGGGGGAAAGGAACGGGGCATCGCCGGTTATTTTCAGGACCAATCCCGGTAATGTGCGACTGAAGAAACGGCCTTCGAACCCTAATCCCCGGGGCCCGCGACGGAGGCCGCCTTTCAGGGCCCCCATGTTTTGACCTTGCCACCGAAGGGCGGCCATGGTGCAGGTACCCCGCTGTTCAGCTTCGGTCCAGGGCCATGCCAGGGGAAGGGCCGCCTGGATGCCGGCGATCCTCACGCGCTGATCCGGAACCTCTACGACGCCGTCGCTAATCTCGGCGCTTCCCTCGAAGCTGAGGCCTGTCGTCCGGGAGAATCGCCCCTTTCCGGAGACGTTTGAAGACGGGATGCGCGCCGTCGTGCGTTCGGATCCCGTTCCCGTCGAGACACGGGTCTCGACTGCCCGGAGTGCCGCTGCGACTCGGGCGTTTTCAAAATTCTCGAAGCGAATCTCCCCGTCGAGGGCCAGGGATGCCATGCCCGCATCGACCCCCGGCGCGGCCACCCGTATCGGACCGGTTTCAGCGACGCACCGTAGGATGCCGCCGTTGAATTTCCCCTCCCCGGATACGGCGACGCGGGGAATGGCGCCATGGACGATGCCCTTACCCCATTTGACGCTCGCCGAGGCGGAAGGGTTTACAGGATCCGGGGTCGTGAGCGTCAAACGCCATGTGCCCGAAGGCGACAGGCCGAAAGTAAAGACGATGGGAAGGGGGATGTCGCCGCTTTTTTCGGTACCGTCGTTCCCATGGGCTTCGGACGGAGGAATGCGGAAAACCGCGTTCCCCCGCCCCTCGACGCCGTCGTCCGTGAGGGTGATCCGTGCGGCGAGCCGGGACAGGAGCGCCGGCAGGGGGGACACCAGGGAGAGGTCTGCAAGCCGGATCTCCCATGTGTGGATGTCGGTCGCGGCGAGGTCGAGGGATATGGGGTGAGGACCGTCAGGGTCCTGGACCGTCAAGGGGCCGGTTCGGATCCGGGAGCGGTCGGATTCGAAGTGTACCGCGGCCTTCTGCAGGGCAAAAGGGGTTATCTGAAAGTCGGCATCCGCCGCGACGGTCAGACTGCCGGAGGCGGTGGTTTCGAAGGGCAAGCCTGCGGCCCGTATCAGAGACGCTATCGAAAGGTCGGGGGCCGAGATGTGCCACCGGGCGTGCCCGGAGGTGACGTCCACCGCTCCTTCCACCGTGATATCACGGTCGAAAAGGGCGGCGTCGATGCGGGCCTTAAATCGGTCGGCTGGTTCCGGAGGAGTGGTCATGCGGAGATCCACGGGAATGGCGAACACCTGATTTTTCCATGTGAATCGAATCCGGGAATGCCGGATCTCGATCGTCTCCGGGAGGAAGGCCGGTCGCAGGGACCCGTCGGCGGATGAATCCGTGGACGAAAACCGTTTCATCAGGCCGCCGAGGTCGATGCCGCGAATGAAAAAACCGTCTTCGCCGATGCCGCACCATATCTCCAGGCCCGTGATCGCGACCCGTTGGATGTGACGCCGGACCGGCGCTGTCGGGGCGTAGTCCAGACGAAAGGACTCCGCGATCAATGCCGGTGCGCCGACGGGTCCGATGCGGATCTTTGCGATGTCCGCACCGGTCGCCCCGATACGGCGGACGTCCCAGCGGAATTCAGGCAGACCGTCCCCGGACGCGGCACGGTAAAACGCCTCCGAGCCGAGGTAAGCCGGCAACAGCGCGGCGATGCCGACGAAAATGACGCCGACCAGGCCTATCAGCATGAGACCAGAACCGACAAGCAGTCGCCGCCGCTTTCGTTGAACAACCATTCTCGCTCCGGTGACGATGTCGTCTATCGGTTTTCGTGGGGGCGGTTACCCACCGTAATCCAGGGCTTCTTCCGCGTTCCGCAGTTCATCCGACGTGATCAGGTTTTTTTCCACCATGAGATCTCCGATGCCCGCCTCACGCAGGTCTTCGTTTTCGAGGATGCTGTCGATCCCCTTGTAAAGGATCTCTTTTCGATTTCCGGGGCTGAAAAGGGTGTGGTTCAGCGTGATCTCCGATTTGGGAAGAACGGCGAAGCTGTTGTCGATGTAGATGAAATGGTGGGTGAGCACATAGTAAACGGCGTATCCGACGATACCCGTCAGGATCAGGTTTTTGATCCGCTTGTTCATCATGCCGTATCTCCGCTCCTTTCCGTCGGCGCGGGAATGCGCTGTCCGTATCCGTGAAGTCGTCAGCCGAGGTGCACCTGTTTGACCGAGAGAATGACCGGCAGAGATTTGATCTCCGCGAGCGTCTCTTCGTCGGCGGGAGAGTCGATGTTGACCAGGCACACGGCCCGATCGTCCCGTCGCCCCAGTTGAAAGCGGCCGATATTGACGTTGTGACGACCCAGCGTGGTCCCCACATGGCCGATGACGCCCGGTTCGTCGATGTTCTGAATGACGATCATCGATCCGTCGGGAATGGCGTCGAGGTAGACGTCGCCCATGCGGATAAGCCGCGGATATTTATTCTCGTAAATGGTTCCCCATATTTCGTTGGGGGCATCCTGCGCGCCGTCGACCTTCAGTTTGATGAGGCTGGAAAAGTCTTCCTGCGACTGGTCCGTGGTCTCCCTGACCCGTATTCCCTTGTCCAGGGCGATGGCCCGGGCGTTGACGTAGTTGATGGGGGTGTCGGTGTAGGCCCCCAGAAGTCCCTTGAGAAGCGCGTGGGTCACCGGCCGGGTCGACAGCCTGGAGATTTCTCCGCTGTAGGTGACGGTGACGTCGTGGACCGCTCCGACGAGCTGCCCGATGAGCGCCCCCATCTTTTCGGCCAGGTTGAGGTGAGGGCGAAGCCGGGCCATCTCCTCCATGGAGACCGACGGGAAATTGACGGCGTTGGTAATGACCCCGTCAAGAAGATAGGCGGCCATCTGTTGGGCGATCATCCGGGCCACGTTCACCTGGGCCTCCCCCGTGCTGGCGCCGAGATGGGGGGTGAAGATGATGTTGGGGTGGCTGAGAATCGGCAGGCTCGGGTCCGGCGGCTCCTTGGGGAAGACGTCCAGGGCCGCGCCGGCGATATGTCCCCCGGACACGGCGGCATAAAGGTCGTCCAGGTTCACCACCTCCCCCCGGGAACAGTTGATGAGCCGCGCCCCCGGCTTCATCCGGGCCAGCGTATCGGCATTGATGAGGTTTTCCGTTTCTTTGAGGCGGGGGACGTGAAGCGTGATAAAATCGGATTGCGCCAGGAGTTGGTCGAGGTCGACCAGGTGAACGCCCATCTTGACCGCCGCTTCCGGGCTTACGAAGGGATCCGCGGCGATGACCTTCATCTTGAGCCCCAGGGCGCGCTCCGCAACGACCCGGCCGATATGCCCCAATCCCACGATCCCCAGGACCTTGCCGGTGATCTCCACGCCGATGAGGCGTTTCTTTTCCCATTTCCCCTCCCGCAGGGATGCGGTGGCCTGAGGAATATTCCGGGCCAGGGCAAACATCATGGACAGGGCGTGTTCGGCCGTCGTCACCGTATTGCCGCCGGGGGCGTTCATGACCACGATGCCTTTTTTCGTCGCGGCCGCCTGATCGATGTTGTCCACACCGATACCGGCGCGTCCGACGACCTTGAGCCTGCCGGCGTTTTCAATCACGTGCGCCGTGACCCGGGTACCGCTCCGAACGGCGAGACCGTCGAATTCACCGATGACCTTGGCGAGGGCTTCGGGATTCGAGGTGGTCTTGTCGTTGTCCACCACCACCTCGATTCTGCCGGTCGCCTCCAGAATGTCTTTTGCTACAGGGGACATGTTGTCCCGTATCATGACTCTGTACATCGTCTGTTTCTCCTTGTGAATCCGATGGATGTTCACCTCCCCCGGTCGACGCCCTCAACCGGTCCTGCATGGCTCCCCTCAAATCGGCGGTGTAGTTGTTCATTTGTTAAAATACGGGAAAAAGTCAATGAAAAAAAATTGTTCGGCACGGTCCGGCACTGCTTTTTCCCCCTGTGCCGACAGCTCGGGGGATAGACGAAACTGTAATTTATTTTCCATCAAACAAACAAATTTGTAACTTGTATGTTCCCCAATCGCTTCCAGCATTCGATATTCAGATGTTGTATTGTTTTTGATTTCAACATGTTTTTTCTTATTCTGCAATGGTGGCACATGGATTGCTTATCATCATGCGAAGTTCGATTCAATAAAAAATCCGTCGCCGTTTCGATCCGTTGTACCGGCGGCGACCAAAGCGGCGGGATGAACGTCCATCACAATCGAAGGAAAGCCATGCCGGAGTCAACTTCAGAAAACCGATATGTCGACGCCTCGAGAACGCTTCAGGAAAAGCGGCGGGAAATGGTCTCCCGGTTCTTTACGGGGGATGCCGATGATTTTACGGCGGCGTATTCCCGGCTTCTCGATGATTATTTCAGGGAAAGCTTCGAAAACAGCATGATCGGTCCCCGCATGGGCATCGACAAAAACCCTTATGCCATCATCGCTCTGGGGGGGTATGGTCGCCGGGAACAGTGCGTCCATTCCGATGTGGACATCCTCTTCCTTTTTAAAAAAGAACTCCCCAAAAAGGCCGAAGCCCTCATCCGTGAAATCATCTATCCCCTGTGGGATATCGGCCTGGATATCGGTCATGCCGTGCGGTCCCTCAAGGATTGCATGAGCCTGGCCGCCAGGGATTTTGAAGTGCTCATGTCGCTTTTGGACGCTCGCTTCGTCTGCGGGATGTCGCCGCTTTATACGGAAATGGCGGATCGACTCCGGGAAAAAATCCTTTTTCGTCGCGGTCGCAAGATCGTCGACTGGCTCACCGCGAGGCTCCGGGATCGGCACCGGGTTTTCGGAAATCCCGCCTGCCTGTCCGCGCCGAACCTCAAGGAAGGCCGGGGCGGGCTTCGGGATTATCATGCCCTGCTGTGGCTCTCCCATGTGCGGTTCGGCCTGAAACATCCCCGGGATCTGGAATATCACGGTCACCTTTCCCATGAGGAATATCAGGACCTGGAGCGCTCATTGGCATTTGTCCTACGGGTGCGGAGCGGGCTTCACATCCTCGTCCGGCGCAAATACGATCGACTCCATCCGGATCACCAGGTCGAGCTGGCCGAGCGGTTCGGCTACCGACGGGATCCGAGGCAGCATGCCGTTGAGCGGTTTCTGGGGGAACTCCACGGAAACATGGGGTTTATCCATCAGACCTGCCTCGGGTTCGTCCAGGAAACGGAATCGGCCGGGAAACGTTTCGGCCTCGGGCAAAAGGCCGTCAAGGTCGGTGTTGCCGGGATTGAAATCCGGCGACGGGGACTCGTCTTCGGTTCCGTCAAAACGATCATGAACCAACCGGAGAACCTCCTTCGCGTTTTCGAAGAGAGCGTTCGGCTGGGCCTGCCCCTCGGCCGCGAGACCCGGCGGCTGGTCCGGGAATTCCGGCACCTCATGGATGGAGAGCGCATTCGTTCCCACCGTGTGCGCCGGGCCCTGGAGAAGGTGCTGATTCAGCCCGTTTCCGGCGGTCATGATGTCCTTGGAGCGCTTCACGCCACCGGCATGCTCTCCCAGTTGATTCCAGAGATGGAAACCGTCGTGAACCGCGTTGAATACGACACATGCCACGTCTATCCCCTGGATCGCCACCTGTTGGAAACGGTTGTCGCCGTGGCCCGGCTCGGTGCCGCCGATGCGGGGACGCGTGAAAGCCTGGAGGCGTCCGTGGATACGGACCTCTGCCGCACCCTTCTGGAGGAGGAGATAGACGACCGGCGTCCCCTGGTCTGGGCGGCGCTGTTTCACGACATGGGCAAGGGGTGTCCGGATCGGCATCATGCCGAGGCCGGTGAAGCCGTCGCCCGTTCCGCTCTGGCGCGCCTGGGATATTCCCGGGAGATGATCGATACGGTGGCTTTTCTGGTCCGTAACCATCAACGCCTCCCGCATACCGCGATGCGGCGGGATATCGACAGCGAAGAGACGCCCCGTTTCCTGGCCCGGTTGATCGGCGACATCCCCCGACTGAATATGCTCTATCTTCTCAGCGTTGCCGACCTCAAGGCCACGGGCCCAACCGCCTGGAACGCCTGGACGGCGGCGTTGCTCCGAAGTCTCTTCCTCAAGGCGGCCCGCCGGCTTTTGGACGGGGAATCGGTTTCCGTAAACGCCTTCGATACGTCCCGGGAAAAGATTCGGGACGTCATGGCGGTCTTGGCCTCCTCCCGGGACCGATCGGATGCAGCATCTCTTTTCAGCGTCATGTCGTCCCGGTATCTCCTCGCCACGCCCGCATTCGAGATTCGGGAACACGTCGCGCTTTTCCGGACGCTGGGGGAAAAACCCTTTGTCTGGAAAATCGATCGAAGGGCCGTACCCGACACCCGGAGGGTGGTGGTCCTGGGCCGCGATCTTCCCGGTTTTTTTTCCAACATCGCCGGCGTGCTTGCCCTGAATCGAATCGATGTTCTCGACGCCCGGATTCATACGTGGCGAAACAACGTCGTCCTTGCGGTTTTTACGGTCACGCCGCCCCCTGATCCGCTTTTCGAGGATGAGCGCTGGGTTCGGGCCGCCCGGGAGCTTTTGGCCGTCATTCGGGGAAATCTGGATATCGGTCGAATCCTGGAGGATCGGGCGTCCCCCCCGCGGGCGGCCCTGCCTGCGGCGCCGCCCGACAGCATCCATATCGACAATGCCGACTCCGGCGTCTTTACCATCATCGAGGTCCATACCCGCGATGGACCGGGGCTGCTCTATCGGCTGACCCAGGCCTTGTTTCGGTGCGGCCTTGACATCCTGAGCGCCCGGATTGCCACCCGGGGGGATCATGTCGTCGACGTCTTTTACGTCAGGGACTTCGACGGCCGCAAGATAGCATCCGCCGAAGCGACGGCGCGGGTCCGATCCCAAATCGCGTCCGTCCTGTCGGCATCGGCATACGAAACGTCGTCGTCCGATGCATGCCGGCCGCCGCCCATTTCGTACAACGGGGAACCATAGGGTTTCGGGGGGCATGAGAAGCGGAGATTTTCATCATCATTCGTTCAAGCATCATCGCCTCATGGATAATCATACTTTAATAACGGGAGAGAAAAATGAAATCGGGAGAAAAATGGCGCATGAAATGTAAACTTATCTTACTGACGGCTGTCCTGACGGTGTTGCCCTTTTCGTCGGCCTTCGCCCAGGATGTTATGAACAGCGGCGATACAGCCTGGATCATCGTTTCGTCGGCCCTGGTCATGATGATGACACCGGCCGGTCTGGCGTTGTTTTACGGCGGCATGTCGCGGTACAAGAATCTGTTGAACACGCTTGCCATGACGTTCATCGCCTACTGCCTGAGCAGCATCGTCTGGGTTCTATGGGGATACACCCTGGCCTTCGGGCCGGACGTCGGGGAGTTCATCGGCGGTCTGGACTACCTTTTCCTTGACGGCATTACCGTGGGAAGCCTCACCGGAACGATTCCCACCACCGTTTTCGTCGTGTTTCAGATGACCTTCGCGGCCATCACCGTAGCTCTGGTGCTGGGCTCCATCGTCGATCGTATGAAGTTTTCTTCGTGGATCGTTTTCGTCGTTCTGTGGCTCACCTTTGTCTACAGTCCGGTTTGTCATTGGGTGTGGGGCGGCGGATGGATGCACGCCATGGGCGCTTTGGACTTCGCGGGGGGCAACGTGGTCCACATCAACGCCGGTGTCGCGGGGCTGGTCTTATCCGCCATGGTAGGCAAACGGATCGGCTACGGCAAGGATGCCATGTTCCCCTCGAGCATTACCTTGACGGCCCTGGGGGCCGCCATGCTATGGTTCGGCTGGTTCGGTTTCAACGCCGGCAGCGCGCTGGCCGCCGACGGCGTGGCCGCATCAGCCTTCCTGGTGACCAACACCTCAGCGGCCATGGGGGCCATTGCCTGGATGGCCGCGGAATGGTATGTGAACAAACGCCCGACGGTTCTGGGCATTGCATCGGGCGTGGTGGCCGGCCTCGTCTCCATCACCCCCGCCGCCGGTTTCGTCGACATGAAGGCCGCCCTGGTAATCGGTCTGGTGGCCGGCGCGTTCGGCTTCTACAGCGTCGCCGTCCTCAAGCGCAAGCTCGGATACGACGACTCCCTGGATGCTTTCGGCGTCCACGGCATGTGCGGCATATGGGGCGCCTTGGCTACGGGCATCTTCGCGAATCCGGCCATTACGGGCGGGGCGGCCGGGCTTCTCTACGGGAACCCCCGTCAGATATGGATCCAGTTCGTCTCCGTTATTGCCACGGCCCTGTTTTCGGCTTTGGCCACCTTCATTGTGGTGCTGGTGACCCGGGTTGTCACCGGTGGGCTTCGGGTCGAGGAGGATGACGAGGTCAAGGGGCTTGACGGGGCTATCCACGGTGAACGTGGTTTTGAAATTGAGTTTTAAATATAACTGAAGGAGGAACGACCATGAAAAAGATCGAGGCGATCATCAAACCCTTTAAACTGGACGACGTCAAGGAGGCGCTGAACGAGATCGGCATTCAGGGGATGACGATCTCGGAAGTCAAGGGTTACGGCCGCCAGAAGGGGCACAAGGAGATCTACCGGGGAGCTGAATATGTGGTCGATTTTATACCGAAAATAAAGATCGAGATCGTTGTGGAATCCGCTTGGGTCGACAGGGTGGTGGAAAAGATTCAGGAAGCCGCCTACACCGGAAAACTTGGAGACGGAAAGATATTCGTATTGTCGGTTGAAAAGGCGATTCGGGTTCGCACCGGAGAAAAGGGCAACGAGGCCATCTGACCGCGTTCAAATACCGTTTTTCAATTTTGTCACCGGAAGATCAGGGCGGACACGTAGGGGCGGACCTGTGTGTCCGCCCTTGAGTTTTGTGATAAAACCGCTCTGAATCAGACAGTTTCTTGACTTGGGCGTCAAAACTATTTATGAATCTGGTTTGCATGTTATCAATAACCGATGGTTCTTCGGATTGTAATCCCGGGAAAGCGCGTGACGTCATGCGGCGACGGGTAAGGGGCGCTACCGAACGCCTGATCCGGAGGCCTGGGAATCAGAACTCGTGGAAAGTTGAGTACAGTCACATCATGATGAAAGAAAAAATAACCGGCCTGATCCTTCGGTCGGCGGCGAAGGCCCATGAAGCGGGGATCCTGCCGTCGGCCGAATTTCCGCCGGTCGAGGCCGAATCGCCCAAGATCCCGGCTCACGGGGATTTTTCCACCAACATGGCCATGGTGATGGCCGCAACCCAGAAAATGGCGCCCCGCAAGATTGCCGAAGCCATTGTCGCCCATCTTTCGGACCCCGAGGGTCTTCTTTCCGGGACCGAGATAGCAGGTCCGGGGTTCATCAATTTTTTTGTCCGACCGGAGGCCTGGCATCCGGTGTTGGATGCGGTCCACGCCGCTGACGGCCGTTATGGCGCCGTCGATCTCGGCCGTGGACGGAAGGTGCAGGTCGAATTCGTCAGTGCCAACCCGACGGGACCGCTTCATGTCGGCCACGGCCGTGGTGCCGCGGTGGGCGACAGCGTGGCCAACATTCTCTCCTTCTGCGGATACGATGTGCAGCGGGAATATTACATCAACGATTCGGGACGACAGATCCAGACCCTCGGACGCTCCGTATTCCTTCGCTACAAGGCGCTTGCCGGCCGAACCGTCGACTTTCCCGACGAGTACTACCAGGGAGATTACATTGTCGATCTGGCGCGGCAGATTCATGCGGACAAGGGCGAGAGCCTCCTGGACGGCGACGAGACGACCGCCGTCGACTATTGCGCCCGGTTTGCCGCCGATGCCATCCTGGACGGCATCCGTCGGGATCTGGAGACCTTCGGCGTCCGGTTCGATCAATGGTACAGCGAGCAGACCCTTTATGATTCGGGACGGGTCGACCGGACGATCCGGGACTTCCGGGAGCGGGGGCTCATTTATGAAAAGGAAGGGGCTCTCTGGTTCAAGACCACCGATTACGGCGATGAAAAGGATCGGGTCGTGGTCCGGGCCAACGGCCTGACCACCTATTTCGCCTCGGATATCGCCTACCACCGGGACAAGTACGACCGGGGAATGTCTCGGGTCATCGATGTGTGGGGGGCGGACCACCACGGCTACATCCCCAGAATGACGGCGGCCATCGAAGCATCGGGCATGCGCCGCGAGCAGTTTGACGTCATTCTCGTTCAACTCGTCAACCTGCTTCGGGGCGGAACACCCGTGGCCATGTCGAGTCGCGCGGGCCAATTCGTGACCCTGAAGGACGTTGTCGACGAGGTGGGAGCGGATGCCGCCCGATTCATCTTTCTGACCCGGCATTACGAGAGCAAACTTGATTTTGATCTGGAGTTGGCCAAAAAGAAAAGCAACGAAAACCCCGTTTATTACGTCCAGTACGTTCACGCCAGGATATCGAGCATTCTTGCCAAAGGGGCCGAATCGGGCATCGAAGCGATTTCCCGGGACACCGGAAAGGCCGCCGTTTTGACCGCGCCGGAGGAGATCGGCCTGATCAAGCTCATGGATCGATACCCCGAGGTGATCGAGGCCGGCTGCCGCCTGATGGAGCCCCATCGGATCACTTACTTCCTGATGGAATTCGCCGCGGCGTTTCATGCCTATTACAACCGGCATCGCGTGCTCACGGACGACCCCGATGTGACCTGCGCCCGCCTGCGGCTCGTCATGGCGGTCCGGAAGATCATTCGAAACGGCCTGACGTTGTTGGGCGTATCCTCGCCGGAGAAGATGTGAGGCAACGGGCGTCATGAAAAAAGGATTGAAATCCCGGCCCCTGACCCGGAAAACGGCCCGGGAGTATAAGCCGCCCAAGGAAAAGGGGCTCAAGGGCCCGGTGTTCCGATGGGGCTTCATGCTCTTTGTCGCCGTGTGGATGTTCGTTCTGGGGATCGTCGTGGGCCGCTACGCAACGCCGGTCGATTTCGATCCGGAACAGATTGAAAAGGAGCTGGCCGAGCTTCGCGCCGCCGAGATCCAGAAAGAGAAGGAGCGCCTGAAGGCCGAGGCCAAAGCCCTTTACGACATGGACCTCGACTTTTACGAGGATCTGAAAAATCCGTCCCGGGCACCGGCGGGGACCGAGCGGCCTGAGACGTCCAAGGATATCGCCCCGGCGGGTCCTCCGATGATCAAGCGTCCCCTGTCGACCAAGTACAGGGCTTCGGCCAGGCCCGAAAGCAAGGTGGTCTCACCGGCCAAAGCCGAACCCGCCGGAAATCCGCCGCCGCCCAAATCATCCGCTCCGGTTTCTTCCATGCCGCAGCCGGAGGAGGGCGGCCGCTTTGCCGTTCAAGTGGCCTCCTTCGTTCTGGCATCGGATGCGGATCGGACGGTGGCCATGCTCAAGAAACAGGGATATGCCGGCGTTTACCGCACTGCGGAAAACATTCCGGGAATCGGTGTGCGCTATCGGGTCAGGGTCGGGCAGTTCAGTAACCCCGTTTCGGCCCGGGGCGTCCTGACCCGACTCAAAAACTCGGACAATTTCCGGGACGCCTTTATCCTGAAACAATGAACAACCGACTCCGAGCCGTGTTGAAGGGCGTGGGGTAATGCGGTTCCGGCGGATGCCAATCGATATGGAGCAGTCATGAAAATCACCAAGGAAGAGGTCCTGCATGTGGCGAAGCTCGCCCGTCTCGACATGGACGACGATGCCGTGGAAAAATTCTCGGATCAGATCGGCACGATCCTGTCTTACATGGATTCCCTGAACGGGGTGGACACCGAAGGGGTCGCGCCCACGTCCCACGCCATCTCCCTGAACAACGCCTTTCGGGAAGACGAGGAGACGGGGAGTCTGGACCGTGACGCGGCCCTGGCCAATGCGCCGGAAAAAGAGGACGGCTGTTTTGTCGTCCCCAGGATTGTGGGATAGGGAGGCTATGGATGAAGCTGTATGAACTGACGATTCATGAAGCCCACGACCTTTTGCGGCGAAAGGAGATCTCCGCCGTCGAATTGACCGGCTCGGTTCTGGACCGCATCCGGGAGATCGATCCCCGGGTGGGGGCCTATATAACGGTGGCGAAGGAGACGGCCCTGTCCCGGGCCGCGGCGGCGGACCGCACTGTCGCCGAGGGCCGGATCGGGCCGCTCACCGGCATTCCCCTGGCCGTCAAGGACCTGATCTGCACCCGGGGGCTTCGAACGACCTGCGCCTCCAGAATTCTTGAAAATTTCGTTCCCCCCTATGATGCAGCCGTGATCGAGGCGCTGAACGCCGAAAACGCCGTCATCATCGGGAAGGTGAATATGGACGAGTTCGCCATGGGCTCCTCCACCGAAAACTCCGCCATGGGCATCACCCGAAATCCTTGGGATCTCTCGCGAATTCCCGGCGGCTCCAGCGGCGGCTCGGCGGCGGCGGTGGCTGCGGACATGTGCCTGGGGGCTTTGGGATCGGACACGGGGGGCTCGATCCGCCAGCCGGCGTCTCATTGCGGCGTGGTAGGGTTGAAACCGACTTACGGCCGGGTATCCCGTTACGGGCTGGTGGCCTTTGCCTCATCCCTCGACCAGATCGGCCCCCTGACGAAGGACGTGACCGACTGTGCGCTGGTCCTGTCGGCCATTGCGGGACACGACCGGCGGGATTCCACCTCGGTACCCCGGCCGGTGCCCGACTATACCGCGGCCCTTCGATCCGATATCGCGGGCATCAGGATCGGCCTGCCCAGGGAGTATCATTCCGCGGAGGGGCTGTCGCCCGAGGTCTCGTCGGCCGTCCGGAGCGCCGTCGAGGTTCTGGAGGGCATGGGGGCTCGATGCGTCGAGATCTCCCTGCCCCACGCCGAATATGCCGTGGCGGCCTACTATCTCATCGCGCCGTCCGAGGCATCTTCCAACCTGGCTCGATACGACGGGGTGAAATACGGTTTTCGGGACCGGGAGCCCGGGGATTTGCTGGAGATGTACCGGGGCACCCGATCCCGAGGGTTCGGGCCCGAGGTTCAACGGCGAATCATTCTGGGGACCTATGCGTTGTCGGCCGGATATTACGATGCATATTATGGAAAAGCATCCCAGGTGCGGACCCTGATCGTGACGGATTTCAGGAAGGCCTTCGATGTCTGCGACGTCATCCTTTCGCCGGTCGCCCCGACGCCGGCGTTTCCCATCGGGGAGAAGGTGGACGATCCGCTCACCATGTACCTTTCGGATATCTTCACCCTCTCGGCGAACCTGGCCGGCATTCCGGGGATGTCGGTTCCGTGCGGGTTTTCCGCCGAAGGGTTGCCCATCGGCCTGCAGCTCATGGGCAATCATTTCGACGAGGAGACCCTTCTCAAGGTCGGGTATGCCTTTGAGCAGGCAACGACGGTTCATCTCAAAAAACCGGTGTTGCCTTAAGTGGTCCGAACGCGGCCGCAAGGAGAATCATCATGAGCATTCAGCCCCAGGGAGAGGATCTGCGAAAAGCGGTGAAGTGGATCGCAGCGGAACGAAAATTCAATCCGGATAAAGACATCGGCCTGCTGATCCGGGAAGCCTGTGCCCGGTTTGACCTGTCGCCGCTGGACGCGGAATTTCTGGACCGCTTTATACGGGAAAAGAAATTATCGGATTTATAAGACGTGACGACGATCAAGGTTCTTCCGGAGACCCTCTCCAACAAGATCGCCGCGGGTGAAGTGGTGGAGCGCCCGGCCTCCGTGGTCAAGGAACTCATGGAAAACGCTCTGGATGCCGGCGGCACCCGCATCGTCGTATCGGTGGAGAAGGGCGGCCGCGCGCTCATTCAGGTGGCGGACAACGGCACCGGTATGACCCCCGACGACGCGCTGCTTTCCATCGAGCGCTATGCGACCAGCAAAATATACGATGATGGGGACCTTTTCGCCATCGGCACCCTGGGCTTTCGGGGAGAGGCTCTGCCCAGCATCGCCTCCGTGTCCCGCCTCGCCATGGAAACCCGTCATCGGAGCCGGGACACCGGCGTGCGGATCGAGATGTCGGGTGGAACCCTTGGGAAGGTTACGGAGATCGGGGCTCCCGTCGGCACCCTCGTCGCCGTGCGGGATCTGTTTTTCAACACCCCCGCCCGGCGAAAGTTCCTGAAGACCGTGGCCACGGAAATGAGCCATATCAGCGAGGTGGTTTCCAACATAGCCGTGGGGTGGCCGCAGGTCGCCGTCACCCTCCGGCACGACGGGCGAGAGGTGAAATCCTGGCCGGTCGCCGCGGATTCCGCCGAGCGGGCGGCGGACGTTATCGGCCGCACCATCGACGGGGACCTTCTCCGTGTGGATCGTTCGGCGGACGAGGTCTCCGTGACCGGCTGGATCGCATCCTCCGGCGTCACCCGATCGACCTCCCGCGGCATCTATCTCTACGTCAACGGCCGCTGCATCCGGGACCGGGTGATCCAGAACGCCCTGTTTTCGGGATATCGCGGTCGGATCATGAAGGGACGATTTCCCGTGGCGGTCCTGTTCGTCTCCGTGCCGCCGGACCGGGTGGACGTCAACGTCCACCCCGCCAAAAGCGAGGTCCGCTTTTCGGATCCACAACAGATTCACCGCCTTGTCGAGACGGCCGTCTCCAGTGCCCTGGCATCGGCGGGGCGATCCGGGAAGATGTCTTCTCCCGAAGCCGCCGCGCCTCGTGAAGCCCCTCCGTTTTTTCAGACAGGGGGCGCATCCGGGTTTGGCGCTCCGGCGGATGTCCGAGCGGCGTCGCTTGAGATGTCCGGGCCGCCGCGAACGGCGGAAGATGTTGCCGGCTACCCCGTTTCAGCGGCCTCCCCGGACGGCGGCGAGAAGGTGGAACAACCCCTCCGGAACATCTCGCCGCCGGTGCAGGCGCCCGTGTGGGAGAAGCGTTTTTTCGCCGATCTCGCCGTCATCGGCCAGTTCAGGGATACCTATATCATCTGTGAGACGGGAAGCGACCTGATCCTCATCGATCAGCATGCCGCCCATGAGCGGATCTACTATGAACAGCTCACTCTGCGGGCGGCCGACATTCGCCGGATCTCCCAACGCCTGTTGATTCCCGAAACCGTCGACCTCAATTACCGGGAGGCCGATATCCTGCGAAGTCTGGTTCCGTCCTTCGATGCGGTGGGCATGGAGATCGAACCCTTCGGCGGAAACACCTTCGCCGTGAAATCCCTTCCGCCATTCCTGTCAGGGCGACCGGTCACGCCCATGATCGTCGAAATTCTGGAAAAGACGGCGGAGGTGGGCGTCGCGACCGGGATGGACCGGATTGTGGAGGAAAGCCTGATGGTGATGGCATGCCACGGCGCCATTCGGGCCAACCGCAAGCTCTCGAATCCCGAGATTCGGCATCTCCTCACCCAGCTGGATGCCTGCGAAAACCCCTCTCACTGCCCTCACGGCCGGCCTACCTGGATCCAGTGGCCGGCGCGGTTCCTGGAAAAAGCCTTCCATCGCGTTGTCTGATGCCACGGCGCCGGACTTCGGGACGATTCGCAAGCCCTGTTCGGCAATCAATAAAAATATGAAAGTACAGAGAATTTTCTTGCAAAACAATTTTTGGCCGTGGTAAAAAACGAACGCTCGCTTTATAGGTTTCGGCATCTGTACGATCGGTCATCTCTCTGCCAAAAAAGGGACGGCGGCAAGGGCGACGAGACGCTGCTCTCAGGACACGACCGGTTACCATGGGGAAGAAAACCATCGGAGAAAGAGAAGGGGGAGAATCAGATGAAGAAGAGACTATTCGCAGTCATTCTGTTGTCGCTGTTCCTTGAGGGCACCGCGTTTGCCTCGGCCTACCGCATACCCGAACAATCCGCCGATGCCACGGCCAAGGCGGGGGCCCATACGGCGGCCGCCGTCAAGGCCGACAGTACCTACTACAATCCGGCGAACATGGCCTGGGCCGCAGACGCCTGGCAGGGCGAAATCGACCTCACCTATCTCCACCTGACGGCCATCGAATATCGGGACGCACGATCGTCGCGTTTTGACGGCGACTCGGACAAGGAGAACTTTTTGCTCCCCACCCTGTTCATCGTGTCGCCGGACTACAACGGGTTCCGGTTCGGATTTTCCATCACGGAGCCTTACGGCCTCGCCAAATGCTGGGAAGACCCGTTTCCGAAAACCTTTGCCGAGGAATTCGAGTTGAAGGTCATCGAGTTCAACCCGACGGCGGCCTATCGGTTCAATGACTACATCTCCATCGCCGGCGGGGTCCGCTTCCTTTACAATGACGCATCGGTCAAGAGCAGCGGGGTCGTTACGCCCACGGGCCTCACGGCGACAAGAGACCTGGAGGGCGACACCACCGAATGGGGCTACAATCTGGCGCTCTCGGTGAGGCCGAATTCCAACTCCAACATAGCGGTGACCTACCGGTCCAACGTGGATCTGGACTTCGAGGGGGACGCCGTCCTCGGTACGAACCTGTTTCAGACGACCGTAAAAACGGACGCCGAGGTGACGGTGCCCGCTCCGGCTGTTTTGACCATCGCAGGCGCCTACACCTTTGATAAACTCACCGTCGAACTCCAGTGGGACCGGACCTTCTGGTCAGAGTACGAAACCCTGGACTTCAATTATGATACGCCGCTGATGAATCCGGTATTGGCCGCCTTCGATCAGCCCATCCCCAAGGACTGGGACGATACCGACGCCTTCAGGATCGGTCTGACCTACCAGATGACGAACGTCGTGGCCCTCATGGCCGGATTTGCCTATGACGAGAATCCGGCACCTGACGACACCCTGGGATTCGAGCTGCCGGATTCCGATGCGTGGCTCTATTCCCTGGGGGCACGGTTCACCCTCAACCCCAACATGGAGATCGGCGTCGGCTTTCTTTACGACTACAAGGAAGGGCGCACCGTCACGAACGAGGACATCGACGGCACCTTCGATGATGCCGCCGCGTTTCTCCTGACTACGGGATTCACCTACACCTTTTAGCGCAGCCTTCGATCTTCATGACGGCGCCCCCGCAGGCTTCAGCGATACGCAATCCGGTTGAATGCCGGGCCTGGATGAAAGGGACCCCGATGTGAACGACAGCCCCGCCCCGTGACGCGGCGGGGCTGTCGTCGCGGTTTACCTGAGATGAACGCGGACGCCGGCGTCAAGCGGCATACTCGAAGATCCCGCTGGTGATGACCGCCTCGCCGCCGTCGGCAGGAACGGTTTCCCATAGGACCGTGCCCGGACCGGTCTTCCAGACCAGGGTGCGGATAGGCGTTCCGGGATAGAGGGGCCTGGCGAAGCGGCAGGCGATCCGGCGGACCCTTTCGGGCTCGCCCGGCGTGAGGTGCTTCAGGAGTGCCCGGCAGGCGTATCCGAGGGTGCAGAGTCCGTGCATGATCGGTCTTTCAAACCCCGAGTCACGGGCGAATTCAGGGTCCGCGTGGAGTGCGAAGAGATCCCCCGAGAGCCGGTATAACAAGGGTTGATTCGGATCGGGACGATCGTCGATCACCCCATCCGGCGACCTGTCGGGAAAGACGGGATGCTGCTTTGGGGCCGCCGGTCCGCCGAACCCGCCGTCGAGGCGCGAGAAGAGCGTGAAGACGCTCGTGAAGAGCGGCGCTCCTGAAAGGCGCGTCCGACTCTCAGCCGTTATCAGCGCTCCCGTTTCCGCACCTTTGTCGTAGTACCCGGTGATCCGGGCTTCGGTGGTCAGGGTCCCTGAGACGGGGATGGGGCGGTGAAAAACGAGTTCCTGCTCCCCATGGAGAATCCCCGCCAGATTGGCCCCCGATGCCGCCGCGGCGTCAAAGAAGACATCAAAGACGGCCGCGACGGCGAAGGTTGGGATCACCTTCAGGTTTTTTTCATAACAGTATTCCAACTCGGAAAATCCCGCCCCGACGCCCAGGGCATACAGGACGACGTCTTTCCAACCGTATTCCTTGACATACGGTCCCAGCGGCTTTCCAACGGCGGTCGCATCGAGGGCCATGAGGGTTCTCCTTTCTCGGAAGGGTTCACGCGGCGCGGGACACATCATGCTCCCCGGATTATTATGCCTTCCATCGGGGGATTTCAACCCGAATTATCGGTATCCTTGACAATTCCCGGAGCAGGGCGATATAGAGATAGCACCTCGGAGTTTCAATTTTTCAATTCAACTTTCGACTTTCATGATGGTAACCGGACAGCGGTGCCGGGAGGATACGGCCCGCCCCCATTCAGCGGTGCGTTTCAGTGCCGCCCCCTGCTTTCACAGGTATGATACAAGGCGCCATGCTATCGACCTTCAATTTTCGAGTCATCACCGACTATTTGCCCCTGTTTTTGCAGGGATTGCGGGCGACCCTGTGGATCTCGGCCATGGCCATGTCGGGGGCGTTCATGATAGGCGTTCCGGCCTGCATCTGCCGCCTCTCCAGGGTTCGGCTCCTGTCGGCGCCGGCCGCGGCCTATATTGATGTCGTCCGGTCGACCCCCCTTCTGGTCCAGCTCTATTTTTTCTATTTCGGGCTGCCCAGCCTGGGCCTCCGGCTCACCGAACAGCATATCGGTATCATGGTCCTCTCCCTCAACAGCGGAGCGTACATCGCGGAGATCATCCGGGCGGGCATTCTCTCCGTTCACCCGGGACAGGTGGATGCGAGCATCGCATGCGGTCTCAATTTATTTCAGCGAATGCGGTATATCATCCTGCCTCAGGCCATCGGAGAGACGATTCCCCCGCTTCTGGGTCAGGCCGTCGTTCTGGTCAAAGACAGTGCACTGCTGTCATTGATATCGGTATTCGAACTGACGCGGGCGGGGCAGATCATGGCCTCGGAGCGTTTCATGCCGGCGGAGGGATTTTTCACGACGGCGGCCTGCTACCTTCTGCTCTATTACATACTGAAATCTTTTTCGGGTTGGTGGCGGCATCGTCTGGCGGCCCAGAAAGCCCTGTAAAGAGGGGATGATATGTGGACCTTCTATTTCGAACGGCTCATCGTGAGCCTGCCGTCCTTTTTGAACGGGATCTGGGTTACTGTCCAAATCTCGGGATTGAGCCTGATCGGCGGAACCTTGATGGGGCTTGTGACGGGGATTCTCCGGACCCGGGACGTCAAGGTACTCAGAGGTCTCATTACAATCTATGTCGATGTGGTGCGTGGGACACCTTATCTGATTCAAATTTTTATCTTTTTTTTTATTTTACCCGAGTGGGGACTGCCGTTGGAGGCCTTCGGCGCCGCAGTGGCAAGCCTCACCCTTTATGCCGGTGCCCATATCTGTGAGATCGTTGCCGGCGGCATCGAATCCGTCCCCAGGGGCCAGTGGGAAGCCGCCAGGGCCTCGGGCTTCAACTGGCTTCAACAGATGCGGCTGGTTATCCTTCCCCAGGCCCTGGGAAGCATCCTCCCCCCTCTGGTCGGCCAATACGTCCTTCTCATCAAGAACTCCTCCATCGTCTCCGTCATCGGACTTATGGACGTTACCCGGGTAGGGTGGCTGACAGTGCAGCGGGTCCCCGAGGGGCTCATGGTTTTCGGACTTGTCGGCATCCTGTATTTCTGCGTCTGTTATCCCCTGATCCAACTGTCGCGATGGTTCGAACGGCGTCTCACCATCCGGGATACAACCCTGTAGGCGGCACTTCCATCCTCCCGAAACACGACGTACCGGATCGGGTCCTGGACGGCCCACGCACCGCCGGGGACAGACGTTAACGGGCGATCATCGCCCGCATCATGTCGCCGGCGTTTTCCGCATGGTCGGCGATGTGCCCAAGGGTTTCCGCCAGTCGGATCATGTGGAAAACGGTGACCGGATCCGTCTCGGCGGTGAAGACCTTTTTTTTGACGATATCCTCGGCCCGGTCGGCCTCGTGCTCCTGCTTCCGGATGTTCCGGATGATCTCCTTGACCACCTTCCGCTGTTTGTCCGAGTAGCCCCTGAAGTACTTGCGGGCCTCGGCCACCATTCGGCTCAACTCCTCCACCGGATCGATGACCGAGTCGATGAGGAGAAAGAACTCCTTCTGGAACTGTTCGGGAATCCCCGGCTCTTCACGGTAGGATATCCAGTCGAGGGTGTCTTCCAGTGCGTCGAGAACGCTGTCCTGCTCCCGCAGGTACCTGAAGAGCTGGAATTTGGGGACGGCCATGAGTGAGCCGACGGGAATATGGCCCCGGATACGCCGCTTTATGGCATCCGCCTCCTGCTCCATGCGCTTGACTTCATCCCTGAGGCCGTCAAAGGATTTGCAGTTGTGGACCATATGGCATTCAATGGCGTGCTGAAACACCCATGCGCACTCCTTGACCTTTTCGGCATGCTCCTGAAGGCTGTCGAAGGGGGAAGTCATGAACATGGATAAGAATGGGATACGCATCTTTCAGGGCTCCTTGTCGCTATATGCTATATGATGAACTCG
Source organism: Desulfococcus multivorans (assembly GCF_001854245.1). Lineage (GTDB taxonomy): Bacteria > Desulfobacterota > Desulfobacteria > Desulfobacterales > Desulfococcaceae > Desulfococcus > Desulfococcus multivorans. The sequence goes on from NZ_CP015381.1 coordinate 363,008, forward strand.
AGTATCTTGAAGATGACCATACTGGTCAGGGCCGCCGCCGGAACCGTCAGGACCCAGTAGAGCATGATCTGGAATACGATGGTGAAGTTGACCGCCTCGAAGCCGTGGGCCAGGCCGACGCCCAGGACGCCGCCCACCGCCGCGTGGGTCGTGGAGACCGGCAGCCCCAGTTTGGAGGCGGCAAGAACCGTGGTGGCGGCCGCGAAGTCGACCGAAAAGCCGCGGGTGTTGGTGAGGGTGGTGATCTTGTTGCCCAGAGTGTCCATCACGCGGTGACCGGCCATGCCGATGCCGCAGGCGATGCCGACGCCGCCGAACATCAGGAGAAACACGGGGACAGGGATCGTAGGGGCGACGCCGCCGGTCTTGACGAGGAAATAGATGACCGCCAGGGGACCGATGGCGTTGGCCACGTCGTTGGCGCCCTGGGCCAGGGCCACGTAACATGACGTCCCGATCTGGATTCTGCGAAAAATTTCCTCGACGTCGCCGTCGGCTTCATTCCTGAGGATGCGGCCGAGAAGCCATTTCCCTGAAAAACCCATGACAGCGGCCAGAAAAGCGGCGGTCAAAACGGCCGTCGCGTCGCTGAGGGCGAGGGTATTGCCCAGGGGGGTCTTGAACAGGAACGAGAGCACCACCACGAAGCCGGCCAATCCGATAAAAATGGGGGAGAGGCGCATGCCGTGAATGAAGGCCGCCTTCCGGACCAGAATCAGCCGGACGATGATTTTGAACATAACGTAGGCGATGATCAGGCTGAATATGGGAGAAACCACCCAGCTCAGGACGACGCTTCCCAGTTTTCCCCAATTGACGACCGAAAAACCGCCGGCCATGATGCCGAAGCCGACCATGGCGCCGACGATGGAGTGGGTGGTGGAGACCGGAAGGGATTTCCATGTGGCAAAGGAGACCCACAGGGACGATGCCAGGAGGGCCGCCAGTGCACCGATCAGGGCCATATGCGGATCGGTGAGAATGTCCGTGGAGACGATTCCCTTTCGGATGGTGTCGGTGACGTGGGAGCCGATAAAGACGGCGCCGACGATGTTCAGGATGCCGGCGATGAAAATCGCCTGCCGTATGGTGATGGCCTTGGCCCCCACGGCGGAGGCCATGGAGTTCGCCACGTCGTTGGCGCCGATGTTCCATGACATGTAAAAACCGAAAACATATCCGATAATCAGGACAAAGTATTCCGCAGCCACGATTTTCCTTTTTATGGGGTTACAGTCGCCAACGGTGATAATGCCTGCCGCGGCATACGTCAATAGATTTTTTGAGGAGATTCCGTAAGGTTTTCAGCGAAAGGGACCGGCAAGACGGATTCTGCTGCCCCACCCCGAGCATTCGGGCGGTTGCGAATATTCCTTTGAAGAAAGGTGCCGGGTCTGTTATGGATGCCCGAGTCAACCGTGAAGGCGATATACCATGAAACGATTGGACAAAAAAATTTTCGGGATCCTTTTTTTTTCGATTTTCACAGCGGTTACCGGTGTGGGCATCGTGGTTCCCCTTCTTCCCGTCTACGCACATGATCTGGGCGCCAAGGGCATCTATATCGGCCTGCTGTTTGCGTCGTTCTCCCTGTCGCGGACCTTTTTCCTGCCGTTTTTCGGGCGGCGATCGGACCGATGCGGCCGGAAACCCCTTATCGTCTCGGGCCTTTTCTGTTACGGTCTGATTTCCTTTGCCTTCATTGCGGCGGCCAATGTGGAGCTGCTGATCGCCATTCGTTTCGTTCAGGGCATCGCATCGGCCATGATCATGCCGGCGACTCAGGCCTATGTCGGAGATATCACTCCTGAAAACCGGGAAGGCTTCACCATGGGGCTCTTCAACATGTCGACCTTCATCGGTTTGAGCCTGGGGCCCTTCCTGGGCGGCCTTCTGAACGACCATTTCAGCCTGGACGCCGCCTTTGTCAGCATGGGCGTCCTCTCCTTCATCGGCTTTTTCCTGAGCCTCCTGATGCTGCCCCCGGCCGCCACCGAACAGGTGATCGTCCGCAGGGAAGCCCCCGTGGCCTTCAGAACACTCCTGAAGGACCCTTATGTCGAGGCCATTTTCGTGTTCCGGATGGCCTACACCGCTTGCATCGGGGCCATATGGGGATTTTTGCCCGTCTTTGCCGACGCCGAATTTTCCCTCTCCAGTTCGTCCATCGGCATCCTGGTCATGCTGGGGATCTTTACCAGCGGCATTCTCCAGACCCCCATGGGCATTATCGCAGACCGGTGGAACAAGCGCCTCATGATTCTTCTCGGCGGAGGGATCGTTGCCTATTCCATGGTATTGTTCCAGTGGTCGTGGGGATTTTGGGACCTGTTGACGGCCAGCGTCGTCTTCGGCATCGGGGGCAGCATGGGCATGGCGCCCCTCATGGCCGTCACCGTTCAGAAGGGTGCCCGGATCCGGGGTATGGGCGCGATGATGTCCCTGGTCACCGTGGCCCACAGCCTGGGCATGATGCTTGGCAGCCTGTTGGCGGGCATCATGATGGATCTTGTGGAGATGCGCTATGTCTTCACTTCCTCCGGGGGGGTGATGGCCCTGGGAACGGTGGTCTTTTTCGTCCGCACCCTGGAGCGAAAGAAAAGAGAGGTCTCCGATTGACGCGGCGGGTGTCCCGAGGATGCCTTAACGATAACCCGAACGCCGCCCGCCGTCTGCCGCGGGCGGGGGTGAACGAAAAAAGGAGATTACGGATATGAGACCCACCCGAGAAGCGGCGTTTCAGCTGCTGACCCGATACAATGAAACGGAAAGCCTCATCAAGCACGCCCTGGCCGTGGAGGGCGTCATGCGCTACATGGCCCGCAAGCGGGGCGAGGACGAGGAGAAATGGGGCATTGTCGGGCTTGTTCACGATCTGGATTACGAAAAGTATCCCGACCGCCACTGCGCGAAAACCGAGGAGATCCTTCGGGCCGAGAACTGGCCCGAGGAGTATGTCCGGGCCGTGGTCAGCCATGGATGGGGAATCTGTTCGGACGTGAAGCCCGAGTCGGAGATGGAGAAGACGCTCTTTGCCGTCGACGAGCTCACCGGCCTTGTGACCACATCCGCCCTGGTCCGGCCCAGCCGGAGCGTCATGGATCTGACGGTCAAATCCGTCAAAAAAAAATGGAAGGACAAGCGGTTCGCCGCGGGTGTCGACCGGACCATCATTGAAAAGGGCGCCGGGATGCTGGGTGTCGAACTGGGCGAACTCATCACCGACACCATCATGGGAATGCGCGAGGTGGCCGACGCCATTGGCCTGAGGGGAGAGATTCCGGCGTGATCCGTCAGGGGCGTCGCCTGGGATGGGTGATCTTTTCCTTCTCCTTGATGAGCTTTTCCCGGATGCCCTCCCGATATTTCAGGATCATCGACAAGGCCATGTAATACCCTATAAGCGCGACGGGAACGCCCAGAACGATCCCGCCGACGGTCAGGATCCAGAATATGGCCGGGGCGTTTTTAACCAACTGGAGGATGACGTCCAGGTTCAATGCGCCGGGAAGACAGCAGGGGTTGTCGATGCTGAGAATCCTGTTCCCCACGTAGAAGGTGGCCGCATAGATGAAGGGCGCCGTCAGCGGGTTGCTGATCCAGGCGCCCGTGGCGGCCGCGATTTTGTTCCATTTGAAAAGGGCGGCCAGAAACACGGCGATCGCCATGTGGAGCCCCATGTAAGGCGTCATGCCGACGAACAGGCCCAGGGCGAATCCCAAAGCGATCTCTTTGGGGTTTCCCCGGATTTTCACAAAGCGATCGTAGGCTTTCTTAAGCGCCGGGATGATCCGTCCGGAAAGGCCGTGGGTGGGAAATTTTTCTTTCGATGCCATGGTGATTTCGGTTGACCTTCCTGTGGAACGGCATTACCCGAGCCCGATCACCATCGCCAGCCGTCCGGTGGCGTGCTCGCCGCGGTAGGAGAAGAAGAGATCGGTCCGGCATCGGGTGCAGAGGCGGCTTGTGAAAATATGTTCCTCCGGGACACCGGCGTTCAAGAGCTGATCCCGGCTTGCTGACCAGAAATCGAAATGGCGGTTTTCTCCTTTGTATTTCCAGAATTCCCTGGGTATTTCGTTTCGGTAATGGATGAATTCCGCGCAGCACGGACCCAGAGACGGACCGATGCCCGCCCGGATATCCCGGGGATCGCACCTGAAACGGGATGTCATGGCGCCGACGGTCTTGCCGATGATGTTCCGAATGCTGCCCCGCCAGCCGGAATGGACGTTGGCCGCCACCCGCTGCCTGGGATCGTACAGCATGACGGCCTGGCAGTCGGCCGTCTGGATTACCAGGCCCGTTCGGGGAATGTCGGTCACCATGGCGTCGGCCGCAGGAAGGGTGTCGGGATCGGCAACCTCCGGTGCGCCGTTTTTCAGCACCACCACGTCGGTGCCGTGAACCTGCCGGATGAAAGCCAGTCGAAGGTTTCCCAGGCATCGGGAGACACGCTCCCGATTGGACGCCACGGCTTCCGGCCGGTCTCCCAGGCTTTGCCCGACGTTCAGGGCGGCATAAGGCCCCAGGCTGGCGCCGCCCTTCCGGGTGAAGACGCCGTGGCGGATGCCGGGAAGACTGGCCAGATTGGGGAATTCGAAAAACGGGACCCCGTTCTCCCTTCTTGAAATCATTGGAATATCCTTGCGTTGTCACGGATTTGAACTTCGGAACTATAAAGAAAGACGGCGAAAGTGTCAATTGTTAACGGGTTGAATAGAAAGAGATACTGCACAAAAGATGCGAAATCTGGAAAATGGGAACGACAACGCTTGACGGGAACCGATATGTCGACTATTTTTTCCTATCATCAAGCTTTCGGGGTCCGTGCCGACGGCGGACAGCGCCGGCCGCGGGTGACCCCTGAACCGGCCTTGCCCAATGGGTCTGCCGTTGTCCGGACCCGGTCGGAAATCTGAAGGAGATTTGGATATGCCCATTTACGAGTACGAATGCTGCCAATGCTGCGCACGATTCGAACGGATCGAATTTTCGGGGGATGCGCCCGTAAATGAATGCCCCGAATGTCACGGGACGGATGTGCGGCGTCTCATCTCCGCCGGAACCGTGAGGCCCCAGGGAATCCCCAGGGGCGCCGGCGGTTTTACCCCGCCTCAGGCAACCTGTCGCAAAGGGGGCGGGTGAGCCATCTGATATCGGCCTCAGGTTGAGGCTGCCGTTGTCGACTGAAGGACAAAACCAGGTTTTCGGCTCAAACCTGGTTTTGTCGTCTCTCAACCCCGTCGTCAGCCCGCCATCCGGCAGTGGTTCAGCAGGGCGGGCAAATGATGACATACATTACCCGAAAGGATGCCATGGAACTTTCAGCCCAGCAGAAGGCCGCTGTGGAGCACACGGGGGGGCCGGCTCTGGTCGTGGCAGGCGCCGGTTCGGGCAAGACCCGGACCCTGACCGCCAAAATCGACTACCTGATTCAAAAAGGATACGATCCCGAACGGATTCTGGCCATCACCTTCACCAACAAGGCCGCCGACGAGATGAAACGGCGCCTGGCGGATCTGACCGGGCTGTCCCGCTTCCGGTTTCCCTGGGTCCGAACCTATCACTCCGCCTGTTTCCGTATTTTGAAACGGCACTGCGAGGTGCTGGGCTATACCGTCCCTCTGCAGATCTATTCCGGGTACCAGCAGCAGAAGCTGTTCAAGGAGATCGTCGTGGGCGCCGGCTTCGACAAGAAGCACGTCATGCCCCTGCTTTCCCGGATCTCCCACGCCAAGAACTCGGGAAATCCCGACGGCTATTTCGACAGCCGCCGCAGAAGCTTCCGCCTTCCGGTCCGGTCCCTCTACACCGCCTATGAAAAAGCCCTCCGGGAGGCCAACGCCGTCGACTTCGACAACATCCTCCTCCTGACCCGAAACCTGCTCAGGGACCATGATGAGATCCGTCGGGAGTATCAGGCCTTGTTTCAATATATTCTGGTGGATGAATACCAGGATTCCAATGATCTCCAGGAGGAGTTGACCCGGCTCTTTCTCAAAAACGGCAACCTCTTCTGCGTGGGGGACGACTGGCAGGCCATATACGGCTTCAGGGGCAGCAACGTCAACCACTTCCTTTCGTTCCCCGAGACTTACGCCGGCGCGCGGATTTTCCGGCTGGAGCAGAATTATCGGTCCGTCGACGAAATCGTCCAGGCGGCCAACGATCTGATCGGCTACAACAAGCAGCGTATGGAGAAACAATGCTTCTCCAAAAAGCGGGGCGGGCTGGTGGAGCTGCATGATTTTTACGATGAAGGCCAGGAGGCCGCCTGGGTCCGGCGCAAGGTCCAGGCCCTCCGGAAGACGGGGATTCCCTATCACCAGATGGCGGTGCTCTACCGGACCAAATTCTGTTCCCTTTCCTTCGAGAAGATTTTCCGGGCCTCCCGTATTCCCTACCAGATGATGGGGGCCAAGGGGTTCTTCGAGCGCAAGGAGATCCTCGACATCAACTGCTATCTCACCGCCGCCGTCTTCCCAAAGGACGACGTCGCCTTCGAACGGATCGTCAACACCCCCAAGCGGGGCATCGGGCCGGGCATGCTCAAAAAGATCAACCAGGTCCGTACCGAAGAGATGAGCCTCCAGGATGCGGCCCGGAAGGTGGTGGCCGAACGGGTCATGAGCCCCAAGATCCACAAGGCCCTGAGCACGCTTCTGGGCCATCTGGACGAGATCCGGGACATGGCGCCGGCCACGGCCGTTCATGCGGTGCTTTCACGGTTCGACTATCTGGAGCACCTGAAGGAATATACCAAAGGCAACGCCATGGATTATATCGCCCGGGAAGAGAACATCAAACAGCTCATCTATTCCGCGGGTCAGCACACTCACCTGGTGGATTATCTCCAGGAGGCCTCTCTCGTCAATGAGGACCGGGAGGAGGACGAGAACGAGCGGGATCTCGGCGTCAAGCTGTCCACGATCCATGCCAGCAAGGGCCTCGAATACGGGGTGGTCTTCATCGTGGGATGCGAGGAGAATCTCTTCCCCCACTGGAAGTCCCTCGAATCCCCCGAAGGGGTCCAGGAGGAGCGGCGGCTCATGTATGTGGCCATGACCCGGGCCGAACGCTTTCTCTATCTTACATCGGCCGAATACCGAAGGGGGCAGTCCAATGCCCGAAGCCGGTTCTGTGAGGAGGTCGAAGACGCCCTCGGCTAAGGTTTGCCCGGGGGGCGTCTCCAGAACTTCCGGTGCGGGTTTCGTCTCCGGCGGTCAATGCCGGGACAACGGCGGGGTGAGGGGTGAAAAGCGGCGCCCGGTGCCGACCGTCATGCGCACCGGGCGATGATTCATGATCCTCAGGGCTTGCCAAAAACAGCCGGGGGCTTCTGGGTATCGCCGACGGCGTTGGGGAAATCCTTGGCGACGTGAGCCTTCTGGCCGGTTTCGATGAGGTGGTTCGCCTCCTCCATGAAAATGTTATAGCGCAGCTTGACCTCGTAGAAGCCGTGCCACCAGGCGTAGTCCGGGGCCATCATCATGGTGCCCATGCGCGCCCGGCGTCCTTCGTGGTGCCAGAGTTCATAGAACTCCACCTCCAGCCGCTCGTCGAAAAACCGGGTCGCGTCGAGCAGCCCTTTTTCGTTGAGCTCGTCGAACTTCTGCTTGGCCGGCTTGTAGTAAACCTCGTTGTACTCCTCCACAGCCTTGTCGAACCCATTGTAGAAATCCTCGATCCAGGATTCGCCGTGGCAGGCGCTGCAGATATTTTTCATTTTCTGCCGCTCCGCCTGCCAGTCGGTCCCGGAGGGGAATGCCGCGAAATCCTGGGGGCGCACCGTCAGGGGGGCCTGGGTTTCCCAGGAGAGCCGCTGGGTCACGTCGTGGCTGGTGGGTTCCTTGCCGGAGCCGGACATGTGGCAGGCCGCGCATGTGGGCGCGCGATAGTCGAGGCCGGGGGTCCATGTGCCGCCGGCGGCGTCGAAGTTATATTCGTCTTTATAGGCGTGGTAGATGGTGCCGTGTTTGGATTCCTCGTAGATTTCGATCTGGGGATGATCCGGCCCCAGGTGGCACTGGTCGCAGGCCTCGGGCATTCGGGCTTCGCCCACGGAGAAGCGGTGGCGGGTGTGGCAGGAGGTGCAGGATCCCTTGCTGCCGTCGGGGTTGATCCGCCCCACGCCGACGTTGGGCCATGTGGCCGGATCGATCTTGCCGGCATCGTCGATTGTGACCACGGTTCCGTGACAGTTGTAGCAGCCGGTCTTGCGCTCGTTGTCGGAGTTCATGCCCTTGTTGAGCCAGGGATCGATCTTCCACATGATCTCGATGGTGTTGGCGTGCTTGGACTTGCTGTACTGGAGGGCCTCGTCGGGGTGGCATCGGGAGCAGTCTTTGGGCGTCACGATGGCGGCGACGGGCATCTTGTACTTGGCCTCGCCCCACGGCATGTCGGAGCGCCCGTAGTATTTTTCGTGATCCTGGGCGATGTCCCGGTCGCCGGGCTGCACCAGGTGACAGTCGAGACAGGTGATGTTGGCGTTGGCGTGGCGGCTTTTGGCCCAGTCGGCGAAGACGCCCGGGGTGGTGGCCCGGTGGCATTCGATGCATGCCTGAGCCTCGGGGGGAACGCTGCGTTCGATGCGGTACTCCTTGGCCTTGGGGAAATTGGGCTGTTCGGCCGACGCGCCGGTGAAAAACAGGCCGACGACCAGCAGACCGGTGGTGAGAAACAGCAATGATCGCCTCATGGTGACTGCTCCTTTCTGTTGCCGGTTAAAACAAGCGTGATACGGTTATAACTGAACGATTTTCAAGTGGTTGCAGAGGGTGAAAATCCGATATCGGCCTCGGGTCAAAGCTGCCGCATTCCCTTGGCCTGATACGGTATGATCCGGCTCTGGCGAAACATGATCACGCCCCTTTCGGTGTGGACCAGATCATAATGGCAGTCGACACATTTCTTTTCATACCCGGGCCGGGCATGGACCACCGACCGATGGGCCAGCATGGCCCCGCGCTGGGTGGGCATGTACAGCAGATTGCGGTGACATTTCTGGCACTGATCATTGTCAAAGGCGGCATAGGCGGCTTCCCGGGCCTTTTCGCGGTCGTATTCGTCCTGGAGAAAATGGGCCGCGACATCCTTGATGCCGTGATAGGTCTTGGAAAAAAAGAAGTTGAAGGTGTCCTGGGGGGCGGGGAGATGGCAGTCCATACAGTCCACAACCACTCCGGCGGCGTTGTTGGTGTGGGTGGAGGAGCGCCATGCCGTCACCGCCGGCTTGATTTCGTGACACGAGGCGCAGAATTCCGGCGTGGAGGTGCGCACCATGGTGTAGTAAGTGATGCTGAAAAGGGGAAAGGCGATGGCGATGCCGACACCCACGAGGATTGCCGAAATGATGAATTTTTTCATGCTTACCTCCCTGGATTGGTTTTCGAATCACGGTCCGCAACGAATCTGAAGGGAATCGGAAAAGAGTCGCCAGGCGCTTCGGGAATGCCGCATCAGATCAAACTCTCCTCCGCTGATGTGCCAGATGACGGCGGCCGGCTGGATCATGCCGAAAAAGGCGACGGCAATATCCCGTGCGGAGATATCGCCGCGGATCGTGCCTTCAGCTTGCCCGTGGCTCACGATCGACTCCACGCGCCCGAGCACGTCACGGATAATGTCGTAGAGTTCCTCCTGCTTTTCCGGCATACCGCCGAGGACCTCCTCGGAAAAGACGATCCTGGGGATCGCGCTGTTGCCGGCAATGAGCGCGATATGACGGTTGAAGAGCCGGTGAAGCATGTCGACGGCATCGATCTCCAGTCGCTCCACCGCCTTGAAATGGGCGTCCAGACGCGATCGAATCAGCCGCAACACCGACGTGACGATGTCGCCTTTGTTTCTGAAGTGCCGATACACGGCCGAGGGTACGATGCCCACCTTTGCCGCAACCGCGGCGACACTGAGACGACGGGTCCCCCCTGTGCGAACGATGTCCAACGCCGCTTCAACGATCTGATCCTGGCGAATCTCGGTGACGAATCGTCGTTTTGTCATGGGAAAAATAGGTGAATAATTATTCACATAAAAAAGATCGTCGTGGCTGTCAAGCCAATATTTCGGACTTTGCGTTCCTTCACGGGAGGAATCCGCCTCCGATGATCGCCGCCTTTCCGGGTCGGCGTACCGGAAATTCAGCAGACCGGAAACGCCCCTTCGGCCAGGGCTTGCGTAAAGGCGTGAATGTCGTCGAGCTCCTGCCTGACGAGGGCTTCGATGTCGGTGGAGACCGCTTTCACGGTGGTTCCGGCCGCGAGGGAGAGCGCCACCGAGGCAATCAGCGGCTGATCGATGGGGCGGCCGATCTGGCTGCAAAGCCAGACATAGACCTCCTCTACGCCCGGTACCCGGGCGTGGATCTCGCCGGCCAGCCGGTGGGTGAACAGCGTGTAGATTTTGCCCACGTGGCTGGTGGGGTTTTTCCCGGCCGCTGCTTCGGTGCCGACAGGCCGGTTCAGCGGGATCAGACCGTTGACCTTGTTGCCGCGTCCCACCTGGCCGCCGTCGGCGCCTTCGGCCGAGGTGCCCAGGACCGTCAGATACATGCCCGCATCCCCCCGGGCGGGGTCGTCGAGACAGTTGAGGTCGACCGTCACCGTGTCGATGGTCTTCAGGCGCTCCGCCAGGTGAGCCTCTAGGACGCTTTTGATCTCGGCCTTTCGGGAAAAATAGGTTCGATTGTCGGGAATGAACCGGTCAACAAAAGCCGTGGCGACCGTCAGGGTCAAATGGCGGTCTCGCCGGCAGGCCATGACCTTGACGTCCTCCCCGGTTTCAGGATAGCGCTTTTTGAAATCCGCCGAGTTGAGAAATCGTTCCGCCGCCAGCACGAGGGCTTCCGTCTCGCTGAGGGGGGCGTAGCCGACAGCCGCCGACGTGTCGTTGGCGCCCATCACCTCACGATCGAAGATGTCGCCGAGCTGAGCGGATCCAGGTTTGAGTTCGTTCTGGAGCACGAGATGAACGGTCGGATCGACGAACCGGAGGTGCTTCCGGAACCATTCCCCGACCGTGGCCCGAACGACGGCGTCCACATCGATTCGTCGATTTCCGCAGACCGTTGTGGCCCGGTCCCCGATGACCATCCGCATGGGGGCCGTCACCCGGCCTCCGCCCGGCCGCGGCGTGCTGGATCCCGCCACCAGAAGGCTCTTGTCGATGTTGTGGTGCAGGATCCGCCCGAATTCTTCCTGGTAGGCGCGGCAGAGAGCGACTGAAATCGCCTCCTGGACCGCATCGCAAATGGTGTCCGGATGGCCGATGCCCTTACGCTCCACCAGTTCGACCCGCCGGCGTCCGACGGGCTTGCACCGCGATGGTTCAATCACCACTGTCGGGGGGTGGGGTCTTCCGTGCATGGGCCGGCCCATATCGCCTCCCTTCTTCGGTCGTTTGCGTGACGGCGGCAAGCCGTCCGGCGTTGGTTGCGGATTTCCAGGGGTGGACGGGATGGGTTCCGGTGATTTCGGCGTTTGTATGTTGGATTCTCGAAAATGGGCTGGGGCCGTCCATGGAAAATCCTGAAACGAATTTATACCCGGAGCGGCCAAAAAGCAATGAGATTTTATGGATAAACGGACGTGTTGACATCCTTGCAGAGCCGGCGATATAATTTATTATTCAATTTTCGATTTTCATGATGGTAACCGGAAAGAGGTGCCGGGAGGATACAGCCCGGGCCCCTTCAGCGGTGAGTTTTAGTGCCGATTAAGCGCCGCGGCGGATCAGCGGCCCGGATTGTTTGAGCGCAAGCGAGTTTCCGGGCCGCCCGGAGCAAGCTTTAGCGGCACTTGAACGAAACCGCGTGGGGCGCGGGCTGTATCCTCCCGGCACCGGCCTATGAAAGTCGAAAGTTGAGTGATTATGGATTAAGGCGGATGCTTTCGTAAGCAGTCGATCTTCAGACGGTTTCGAAAAAGTGCGCGATGGTTTCTCTGCGTCACATCATCGAGGGCCTCTATCGCAGGCCCGAACGGTCCGCCGCCTGGATCGAGCTGGTCCGGGATCTGACGGCCCCGATCACCGTCGTCGAGCCGGATATCGCATTTTCCCGACGCTGGGCCGGCTCGGGGGATATGTTCGTCCTGGCGGCCTTTCAGGGGTTTGTCAAGGGTGCGGATTTTCTGGACCGGGCCCTCGAGCGGGGCGATCGGTTTCTGTTGCTGGAGCGTTCGGAGCGCATCTGCGCCTTTGCTTGGGTCACCTTCCGGGACTATCCCCTGGATCTCCTGCACACCCTTCATCTGGATCCCGGCATCGCTTACCTGGTCTATATTTTCGTCTTTCCGGATCACCAGGGAAGGGGCGTGGGGTCCTATCTCCTGGGATCCCTGATGGAATGCCTTCGGGAGATGGGCTGCCATACCCTGGTTTCGGGGATGTACGAGGACTGGGAAATTTCGGTCGGGCTGCACCTCAAGGCAGGGTTCCGCATCCGCCGGAAATTCGTGAAAAGAAGGCTCCTGCGGTTTATTCCCTGTCCGCCGAAGGTTGTGAACATGGATGAATGATGTCCTTCCGGCGCTTGTCCGGGGTCATGGAAGAAGATCGTTGACTTGTCGCGGCACAACCGTTATTGAGAGAAAAGAACAGAAATATGAGCATTGGATTTTATAATCGAAATCGACTTTCGACTTAGATAGGCTGTATCCTCCCGACACCTCTTTCCGGTCACCATATTGAAAGCCGAAAGTTAAGGCTGAAGGTCAGAGGAATGCCCCCGTAACAAACGGGAGTGCTTATCCTCCTTCAGTCTTCAGTCTTCAGTCTTCAGTCTTCGGCCTTCAGTCTCTATCCAGTCACGATCGTGAAAGTCGAAAGTTGAGTAATATTTTTTCAAAAATCCGAGAAATGAAAAGGAGTTTGAAGGTTCGTGATTAGCCTGGACAAGACGCGACAGAAAAAGATCCACAGCCGCAGCATCCATACCGCCGTCTACGAGGGCGGGCCCGACACGATTATCGTCGAGGGTTCCCTGAAGGATGAGCGTCACCTCGACTCATACCTGCCCACCGGTGAGATGCGTCCGCCGTATACCGTTCATCACATGATCATCCGCATGGAATTACAGATCCCGGAACTGGTGATTGTCGACGTGGCAGTGGAGATGCCCACGGCGCCCCACGCGGTCTGCCAGGAAGTGCGGGAGTGCCTTACCCCCATCAAAGGCATGCGCATTGCCGCCGGGTTCACCTCCCGGGTCAGGAAACTGGTGGGGCGGGAAACGGGGTGTACGCATCTCCAGGAGCTGCTGGCGGCCATGGCCCCGGCCGTCTTCCAGGGCGCCTGGAGTGCCAGGATCAGAAAGCCGATCGATCCCGAGGTCTATGCCGGCATGCTGGAGAAGCTTAAAAACTCCTGCTGGGCCTGGCGTGATGACGGCCCGTGGGCAGCCAAAGGGGTCAGGACAACCCGAAAATGAGGCGGCGGCGCATCCGCCTCGTCTCACCGTTCGGGAAATAGCCGCCTGATGTCCCCGGCCGTGGCGCGGCAGATGCCGCGTTCGGTAATGAATCCGGTCACCAGCCGGGCGGGGGTGACGTCGAAGGCGTAGTTGGCCGCCGGGCTGTCTTTGGGCGGCACCAGAACGTTTCGCAACTCGCCGCCGTCGGATCCCTGAATATACCGGACTTCGTCCGGATCCCGCTCTTCGATGGGAATCTCCCGGATGCCGTCGGTAAGGGTCCAGTCGAAGGTGGTGGAGGGGAGGGCCACGTAAAAGGGGATATCGTTATCCCTGGCGGCCAGGGCCTTGAGGTAGGTGCCGATCTTGTTGGCCACGTCGCCGGTGTAGGTGGTCCGGTCGGTGCCGGTGATGACCATGTCCACGAGGCCGTGCTGCATCAGGTGACCGCCGGCGTTGTCGGTGATGACCGTGTGGGGGATGCCGGCCTTGCCCAACTCCCAGGCCGTGAGCCTTGCGCCCTGGTTGAGGGGTCGGGTTTCGTCGACCCAGACATGGATGTCGATCCCCTGCTCGCGGGCCACGTACATCGGCGCTGTGGCCGTTCCGTACTCTACGCAGGCGAGCCACCCCGCGTTGCAGTGGGTCAGGAGGTTGACGGTGCCGCCGTTTTTCCGGTCCCGGAGTTCCCGGATCAGGGCGACCCCGTGCTCGCCGATTCGACGGCAGTTGTCTGCCTCGAGCTGAATGATCTCATCGGCCGCGGCAAGGGCCGCCGAGCGTTTTTCCCCGGGCGTTTTCGCCGTGCGAACGGCGGGAACCATCCGGTCCACGGCCCATGCCAGGTTCACCGCCGTGGGGCGCGCCGCCTTGAGCCGTTCGCTTTCCGCCGTGAGATAGTCCTCCGGCACCGACGGATCCGGGGCGTTGAGGACGATCAGGTAGACGCCGTAGGCCGCCGTGGCGCCGATGAGGGGGGCGCCGCGCACCACCATCTCCTGGATGGCGTAGATAATCTCGTCCAGAGTCCTGAGATCCATGATCACGACATCGTGGGGCAGCAGGCGCTGATCGATGACCTTCACCGTGCGGTGATCCCCATCCAGCCATATAGGCCGCATCTCTTTTCCATCGACTAACATATGGTTCACCTCAAATAAGGGGTTTAGGCTGAAGGCTGAAGACTGAAGGCAGGTATTTTTGCGTGCTTTGCGTGAGAATCTTTTTTGACAAGCGTCTTCCGGAGCGAAAAAATATCTCACGCAAAGCACGCAAAGGTTTTTTTATCCTTCAGCCTTCAGCCTTTTTTTATTCCACAAACAAGGGCACCACCTCAAATCGTCCCACATCCACCAGTCCCATATCGGTGAGCTTCAGTTCGGGAATCACCGGCAGGGCCAGAAAGCTGAGGGTCATGAAGGGATCGCGGAGGGTTCCGCCCATAGCCGCGGCCGCTGCGATCAGGTCGTCGAGCCGATCCCGGATGACGGTCATGGGCTCGGGGGACATCAGCCCGGCGATGGGCAGGGGCAGGGCCGCGCGAACATCCCGTTCAAAGGCGGCACAGAGGCCGCCGCCCATTCGAACGACGGCCTCGAGGGCGGTTTTCATCGCCTTGTCGTCGGTACCGACAACGATGATGTTGTGACTGTCATGGGCCACGCTCGAAGCCAGGGCGCCCCGGCGCAGGCCGAATCCCCGGACGAATCCCAGACCGGTCCCGCCCTTTCCCGTATATCGCTCGACCACGGCGATCTTGAGGATGTCCCGCGAGGGGTCGGCCACGGCCATGCCGTCCCGGATTGTCGCGTCCAGGACGGACTGCCCCGTAACCAACTGGTCGGGAATCACATCGATGACCCGGATGCGACGGCCCTGGGCGGGAAGGGCGAAATCGACGGTGTCCGGCGCGATGTGCATGGACGGAGGGAGCCCGGCGGACAACGGACGGGGAATTTCCGGACGCATGTTGCCCTTCTCGGCGGTCAGGCGCCCCCCGACGTAGACGGCCTCGGCCCGGGGGGCGCGGAGATCCGGAAAGATCACCATGTCGGCCCGGCGGCCGGGGGTGAGTGCGCCGACGTCGTGGAGGCCGAAATAGCGGGCGGGGTGCAGGGTGCCCATCCGGATGGCCGAGACGGGATCGAGCCCCAGTGCGACGGCGCTTCGGATGATGTGATCGACATGACCTTCCGCGAGAATATCATGGGGGTGTCGGTCGTCGGTGCACCACATCATGCGGTCCATGGTCTTTTCGTTGATGACGGGAAACAAGGCATCGAGGTTTCGTGCGCCGGTTCCCTCCCGGATCATAATGTGCATGCCCATGGCCAGCTTCTCGCGGGCCTCGGCGGCTGTGGTGCATTCGTGGTCGCTTTCGATGCCCGCGGCGACATAGGCGGCGAGGGGCTTTCCGGTCAAACCCGGCGCGTGGCCGTCCACGCGTTTTCCCTGTTGCCGGGCCAGGGCGATTTTTCCCAGAACAGCGGGATCTCCCGCCACGACTCCCGGGAAGTTCATCATTTCAGCCAGGGCACGGATGCGCTCCTCACCCATGAACCGGGAGAGCTCCCGGACGCCGAGGGCTGCCCCGGCCGTCTCCATGGCCGTCGCCGGTACGCAGGAGGGGAGGGTGTAGTAGACGCCCAGGGGCTGGTTTTCGGCTGCCGCCAGCATGTAGCGGATGCCTTCGACGCCGAGGACGTTGGCGATTTCATGGGGGTCGGCGACGACGGTGGTGACGCCCAGGGGCACCACCGCCCGCGCGAACTCGGTAACCGAGGCCATGGCGCTCTCGATGTGGAGGTGGGCGTCGATAAAGCCCGGGGCGACAAAGCTTCCGCTCAGGTTGACGACGGTGTCGGCGGCGTAATCGCCGAATCCGGCGATGCGGCCGTCGATCACCGCGATATCCACGTTTTCGATCCGGCCCGAGAGGACATCGATCATTCGGCCGTTCTTCAAGAGCAGGTCTGCCTGTCGATCCCCTCGCGCGCACTGGATGAGCCTCTGAGCATCCATAAAACCTCCTTGGGACTGTTCGGTCGGGAACGGCCGGCATCCTGACGGGTTCCCTGTGCACAAGAGCGTGTTCAGCGCTCGCATAATGAAGATCTCAACTTTCGACTTTCATGATGGTAACCGGAAAGCGGTGCCGGGAGGATACGGCCGGGCCCCCCGGAGCAAGCTTTAGCGGCACTTGAACGAAACCGCGTGGGGCGCGGGCCGTATCCTCCCGGCACCGGCCTATGAAAGTCGAAAGTTGAGGAAGATGCTGTACCATGGAATGTCCGGCCGGAAAAGGGGAATCGATATCTTTTTCGTTGTTTGACCCGGCATTCGATGATAGATTAACCGTTTAACATCACGATGGATTCGAATTCCGGGTCCGTCGTCTTCGGCGATTTTGAAAATCGATTCTGTATGCATTCAACTTTCGGCTCTCGCAATGGTAACCGGATAGCGGGGGAAGGCAGAGGTCAGAAGGCTGAAGGCTGAAGACTGAAGACTGAAGACTGAAGACTGAAGGATAAAAAACCTTGGCGTTCTTTGCGTGCTTTGCGTGAGACATTTTTTCGCTCCGGAAGGCGCTTGTCAAAAAGGATTCTCACGCAAAGACGCAAAGACGCAAAGGAAAAACGGGGTGAAAAGACAATGTCAAATCCGATCGTGCTCTCCCAGGAACTGGCCCGCGAGGCCGACAAGCGATGGGATGAATTCCGGGCTTCGCCGGCCTATGCCGACGCCGAGGGATACATAACGTCCGAACTGGCCGAATTCCTGAGGCGTGCCTTTGCCGTCAGCGACTTCATGCTCAAAAACTGCACCCGGAACCCCGAAATGACGGCGGCGCTTTTCGAGAGCGGCGACCTCTTCCGGGGCTACGATGGGGAGGCTTACGCCCGAAGCCTCGCAATACTGCTCGAAGATGTCGAGGACGAGGCGGGCCTCTCGCGGATTCTGCGGCTCTTCAGGCGAAGGGAGATGACCCGGATCGCCTTTCGGGACCTGTCGGGGCTTGCCGACCTCTGGGAAACCATGGCGGACCTGTCCTCTCTGGCCGAGGGCTGCATCGCGGCCGCCCTGTCATGCCTCTATGACCGGCATTGCGTCGCTCTCGGCACACCCATGGACGGCGAGGGACACGCCCAGAAGCTGGTGGTTTTCGGTATGGGAAAGCTGGGGGCCCGAGAACTCAACTTTTCTTCGGACATCGATCTGATCTTCGCTTATCCCGAATCCGGCGAGACCCGGGGCGGCCCCCGGATCGTCACCAACGAGGAATTTTTCATCCGGCTCTCCCGCCGTCTCATCCATGTGCTGGGGGCGAACACCGCCGACGGCATGGTCTTCCGGGTCGACATGAACCTCCGTCCCTACGGGGAATCCGGGCCCCTGGCCATGGGGTTCGATGCCATGGAAACCTACTATCAGGAACAGGGGCGGGAGTGGGAACGGTATGCCTGGATCAAGGCCCGTCCGTTGGCCGGCGATTTTGCCGCCGGCGACCGCCTTGCCGCCGCCCTCCGGCCCTTCATCTATCGCCGGTACCTTGATTTCGGGGTATTCGAGTCCCTGCGGGAGATGAAACAGATGATCGCCCTCGAGGTGAAGCGCAAGGGCATGGCCGACAACATCAAATTGGGACCGGGCGGCATTCGGGAGGTGGAATTTTTCGGTCAGATCTTTCAGCTCATCCGGGGCGGCGTCGTTCCCGCCCTTCAGGAGCGGCGGATTTACACGGTGTTGAGCCTGCTGGTGCAGGAAGGCTGCATTGCCCCCGAGACCTGCAGGACCCTTCAGGAAGCCTATATCTTTCTGCGCCGGGTCGAGCATCGCCTTCAGGCCGTCAACGACGCCCAGACCCATGTACTGCCGAAGGATGAACCGGGGCGGGCACGCCTTGCCGCGGCCATGGGCTTCGACGGATGGGCTTCGTTTTATGACTGCCTGGACGCCTATAGGGCGGCGGTCCACGGTCATTTCAACAGTCTTCTCAAGATGGAGGAGAGCGCGCCTGAGAAGGATGCGGCGGCGGAGCCTCTGGCCGAGATATGGGATCGTCCCCGGGATGACGCCGACATACGGTCCATTCTCCAATCCGCGGGTTACGACGATCCCGAAGCCGCTTTCAGGTGCATCAAATCCTTCCGGGATGAGCTCGGCGATCAGGTTCTCAGCAGGGAGGGACGGGATCGGATCACCCGCCTCATGCCCCTGGTGATCGCCGGGGCCGGGCGGACCGATGATTCCTGCATCGCCTTGGAGCGGACTATCGATCTGATCCGTGCCATCCGTCGACGGACCAGCTACGTGGCCTTGCTCCTGGAGAACCCCCATGCCCTGGACCATCTTATTCGGCTGGCCGACACCAGCGCCTGGATCATGCGGCTTCTGGCACGCCAGCCGGTGCTCATGGACGAGCTGCTGGACGCCAGGACCCTTTACCTCCCTCCGGAGCGCTCCGAGCTGGAGGCATCCCTCGCGCGCAACCAGGCCAAAAGCGACCCCGACGATCTCGAGGGCCATATGGACGCTCTGCGTCTCTTCCGCCAGATAAACACCCTCAAGGTGGCCGCCGCCGACATCACCAACGCCATCCCCCTGATGCGGGTCAGCGATCATTTGTCCGACATCGCCGAGACGGTGCTGCGCCGGGTCGTGGAGATGTCGGCGGTTCACCTGTTCGAACGGCACGGGACACCCCCGTGCGATCCGCCGCTCCTTCCCGGAGAGCGGGGCTTTGCAGTCATCGCCTACGGCAAGCTGGGCGGGCTCGAGCTGGGTTATGATTCGGATCTCGATCTCGTATTCCTCCATTCGGGCGTCGGCGGACTCAGCGACGGCCGGCAGCCCGTGGACACCACCACCTTTTACAGCCGTCTTGGGCAACGGGTCCTCCACATGCTCTCCACCCATACGGCCGCCGGTCGGCTTTACGAGGTGGACATGCGGCTCAGGCCCAGCGGGGCCGCCGGCATCCTGGTGTCTTCGGTGTCGGGCTTCCGGGAGTATCAGTTGAACGAGGCATGGACCTGGGAGAAACAGGCTCTGGTCCGGGCCAGGCCCATCGTCGGCGACCCCCGGCTCATGGATCGATTCCAGGAGATCCGTCGGGAGATCCTGGCCCAGCCGCGAAATCGGGAGGCCCTTCGGGCGGAGATCCGGGACATGCGGGCACGGATGCGAAGAGACTTTCCGGCGCCCGAGCCCGGACAGTTCGATCTGAAGCAGGGGGTGGGGGGTATGGTGGACATCGAGTTCCTGGTCCAGTACCTGGTGCTGCTGGAGTCCCACCGCCGGCCCGAGATCCTGAGATGGACCGATAACGTCCGCCTCATCCGGTCCCTGGCCGACGCCCGAATCATCGATGAGATCACGGCTTATTTCCTGAGAAAAGCCTACCTGACCTATCGGTCCATGGGCCATAAGCTGAGCCTTCGGGAAAAACCCGCCAGGGTATCCGATGACCGGTTCATCGAGCTGCGGGAACGGGTGACGGCGGTCTGGCGGCGATATGTGGGCACGGATAGTACGTCATAGCGTTGGCTTCAATCCCCGATGGCGGCTGAAAAGAGGAGTGGGGCCGTGTAACGCCGGTGTCAACCGGCCGTATCGGAGCGCCTGAGGTCGACGGTTTCCGCCCGGCAGAGGCGGATCAGATCCCCCGGCGCGAGCTCGATCTGGAGGCCGCGCTTTCCGGCGCTGAAAAAGATGGTTTCGAAGGCTGCGGCGGAGGCGTCGATGAATATCGGGAGCCGCTTTTTCTGACCCAGGGGGCTGATGCCGCCCACCACATACCCCGTGGCCCGCTCCGCTGCTGCGGGATCGGCCATGGCGGCCTTCTTGGCGCCGGCCGCGGCGGCGACGGCCTTGAGGTCGAGCCGGCCGGAGACGGGAACCATGGCCGTCGCAAGGGGGTGCTTTCCGCCCTGAAGAGAGACCACCAGGGTCTTGAACATCCGTTCCGGGGGCACCCCCAGGGCTTTCGCGGCCTCCCGGCCGTAGGCATCCGTATCGGCGGCGTGGACATAGGCGTGCACCGTGTGTGGGATCTTATGCTTTTTCAGTATGTTGATCGCCGGGGTCATGACGGCTCCGCCCGGACGGCTACCGTGCCATGGCCAGCCGGACGCCCAGGAACAGCATGACGGATCCGGTCAATCCGTCAAAGGTCCGATGGACGGCGCGGCGTTTCAGCCAGGTCCCGGCGCGGTTGACGATGAGGGCCAGGAAGCACTGCCAGACCATGGCGACGACGAAATGAAGCCCGGCCAGGAAAAGGGACTGCCGCAGGGCCGAGCCCGAGGGATCGATGAACTGGGGCAGGAAGGCCATGTAAAAGACCACGGCCTTGGGGTTGAGGACGTTGGAGAGAAACCCTTCCACGAAAGAGCGCCGGGGGCTGAACCGAAGTGGCGGGACGTCCCTGAAGGACGGTGACGGCGTATCGCCGGGTTTCCAGGCGTGCCGGAGGCTTGCCGCCCCCAGCCAGATCAGGTAGCCGGCCCCCGCCAGCTTCAGGACGCTGAAGGCCAGGGCCGACTGGAGAAGGATGACGGAGATGCCCACGGCCGACACCGCGGCGTGGACGAAAAGGCCCGTGCAGATGCCGAAGCTGCTGACGGCGCCGTCCCGCCAGCCGCCGCGGCCGGCGTTGCGGATGATGAGCAGGGTGTCCACCCCCGGCGTGAGGGTGAGCAGGGTGACGGCGATGAGGTAGGTCCGGAATTGGGGATCCATTATGGGTCTTTCCTGATCAGGTCAAGCCGGTTTCAGGCGGATCTGAATCCGGCGGCCGGCAAATGCCACCGTGTCTCCGGAAAAGATTTTTTTCCGTTTCCGGGTCTCCACCGCATTATTGACCAGAACCTGCCCGTCCGCAATGGCGAACTTGGCCTCTCCGCCCGATGCGACCCAGTTTTCCATCTTGAGGATCTTGTAGAGCTCGATGGGCTCCCGGTCGATGATGATCTCGGGAACGGCGGTCGGCTCGTGGTGTTTCGTGTTCACGGGACACTCCTTTGTGGTGTTGATGTTCTCGATACGGCCGCCCCGGCATCGGGCATACGGCCGTCCAGCACTTCCCTCAGAAAATATCCGGTGTAACTCCCGTGTGATCGGGCCACTTTCTCCGGTGGGCCCTGGGCCGTGATCCGGCCGCCGGCGCTCCCGCCCTCGGGACCCAGGTCGAGGATCCAGTCGGCCGTTTTGATGACGTCCAGGTTGTGCTCGATGACGACCACCGTGTTGCCGCCGTCCACGAGGCGCTGGAGAACCTGAAGAAGCATCCGGATGTCCTGGAAATGGAGGCCGGTGGTGGGTTCGTCCAGAATGTAGAGGGTTTTTCCCGTGTCCCGCCTGGCCAGCTCCCGGGCCAGTTTGATGCGCTGGGCCTCGCCGCCCGAGAGCGTCGTGGCCGACTGGCCCAGCTTGACGTAGCCCAGGCCCACGTCCATGAGGGTGACGAGGATGTGGACGATCCGGGGGTGTCCGGCGAAGAGCTCCCGGGCCTCGCGCACCGACAGGTCGAGGACGTCCGCGATGGTGTGCCCCTTGTACTTTACCTGGAGGGTCGCCTCGTTGAAGCGTTTCCCCCGGCAGGTTTCGCAGGGGACGTAGACGTCGGCCAGAAAGTGCATCTCCACCTTGATGTACCCGTCGCCGCTGCAGGCCTCGCATCGTCCGCCCTTGACGTTGAAGGAGAAGCGCCCCTTTTTGTACCCCCGCGCCCGGGACTCGGGCAGGAGGGCGAAAAAGTCCCGGATGGGGTCGAAGACCTTGGTGTAGGTGGCCGGGTTGCTCCGGGGAGTCCGGCCGATGGCCTTCTGGTCGATGTTGATGACCTTGTTGAGATGGTCGAGCCCCTCGACGGACCGATGTTTTCCCACCTCCAGGGCGGACTGGTGGAGGTGCCTGGCCAGGGCCGGGTAGAGGATCTGGTTGACGAGGGTCGATTTGCCGGCGCCGGAGACGCCGGTGACCGCCACCAGAAGCCCCAGAGGGATCTTCGCCGTGATGCCGGCCAGGTTGTTCTCGGCGGCGCCCTTGACCACGATCCAGTGATTGCCGGTCTCCCCGGGGCTGCGCCGCCTCTGGGGGACGGGAATCCGCTCGACGCCGGCCAGGTATCGCCCGGTCAGGGAGACGGGGTTGTTCCGGATCTCTTCGGGCGCGCCCTGGGCGACGATCCGTCCCCCCAGGAGTCCGGCCCCCGGCCCGATGTCCACGATCCAGTCCGAGGCTTCCATCGTTTCCTGGTCGTGCTCGATGACGATGAGGGTGTTGCCGATGTCCCGCAGGTGCTGAAGGGTCTCCAGGAGCTTGATGTTGTCCCGCTGGTGGAGACCGATGGAGGGTTCGTCGAGGATGTAGAGAACCCCCGTCAACTCCGAGCCCACCTGGGATGCCAGTCGGATGCGCTGGGATTCGCCGCCGGAGAGGGTCGGTCCCTTGCGGTCGAGGGAGAGGTAGTCGAGCCCCACGTTGAGCAGAAAGCCCAGTCGGCCGACGATCTCCTTCAGGAGTTCCTCGGCGATGAGCTTCCGGTTGCCGGTGAGCTCTAAGCTGCTCAGAAAGGCGTGGGCCTCGCTAACGGTCATCTCCGTGATCTCGATGATGGACCGTCCGCCGACCCGGACGCCCAGGACCTCCGGCTTGAGCCTGCGGCCCTTGCAGGTGCGGCACGGATTCTCGGACATGAACCCGGCGTACCACCGCTTCTGGCCCTCGGACTGGGTCTGGAGGTAGCGGCGCATGAGCGCGTTGACCTCGCCCTCCCATGCCATGGTGATGTCGCCCTGGATCTTCTCGGAATCCCATCGGACTTTCATTTCCCGCCCCTTCGAGCCGTAGAGCATGAGATCCCGCTGCTGTTTGGGAAGCTTCTCCCACGGGGTGTCGAAATCGATGCCCCACCGGCGCGACATGGCGGTGAGCTTGTTGAGCCCCCAGGACCGGCTGCCGTTGTCGTTTTTCATGAAATAGCCGCGCCAGGGAATGACGGCACCCTGCCGGATGGAGAGGGTCTTGTCCGGAACGATTTTTTCGGGGTCCATGGAAAGCTCGCTGCCGATGCCGTTGCAGTCCGGGCACATGCCCTGGGGGGAGTTGAACGAGAAGAGGGGCGGATCGAGCTCGGGATAGGCGATGCCGCAGCAGGAACGGGCTTCGCTCATCCTGAGATCCTCCCGACCCAGGACATGGACGACGAGCCGCCCCCGGCCCAGGCGCAGCGCCGTCTCCACCGAATCGGTCAGCCGCTTCCGGAAGGCCTCGTCGTCCTTGACCGAGAGCCGGTCCACCACCACCTCGATGGTGTGTTTCTTGTGCTTCTCCAGGCCCTGGATGTCCTCCAGATCCCGCACCACGCCGTTGACCCGGACCCGGGCGAACCCGTCGGCGGCCAGATCCTGAAAAATCTTCCGGTGCTCCCCCTTGCGGTTGTCGATCACCGGCGCGAGGATCAGAATTTTGGCTCCGGGCGGGATCTCCATGATCTGGTTCACCATGCTCTGGGCATCCCCCCGGCCGACGCGACTGCCGCACCGGTAACAGTACTGTTCGCCGATCCGGGCGAAGAGGACCCGGAGGTAATCGTAGATCTCGGTGATGGTGCCCACGGTGGAGCGGGGGTTCTTGCTCGCCGATTTCTGCTCGATGGAGATGGTGGGTGAAAGCCCCCGGATGGTGTCGTAGCGGGGTTTCTCCATCTGGCCGATGAACTGGCGGGCATAGGCGGAGAGGGACTCCACGTATCGGCGCTGGCCCTCGGCAAAGATGGTGTCGAAGGCGAGGCTCGACTTGCCCGAACCCGAGACCCCGGTGAAGACGATGAGCTTTTTCTTGGGCAGCTCCACGTCGATGTTCTTGAGATTGTGTTCCCGCGCGCCCTTGACGATGATGGCCTCCAGTTCCCCGGATGCCGGGAGAGGCTTGCGGCGTATGGAGAAAGGGGTCGGCCTTTCGGCCGGGGCTGGTGGGGCGGAAGGCGTGGACTTTAAGCTTTGTTTCATAATTACCTTTTGTGTCTCGGGACGTTATTGCTGATCATCGGACAAGGGATATAATGAGGGCTTTTTCGGATTTTTCAAGAGGGGGCGGCAAGAAGACCGGTCCGGAGGATCTTCCGGCGTCGCACCCCGGATTATTGTGGGAATAAGGGAGTTTTTGATGTTGACACGGCGTCTTCAACCTGATTTTGATCACCGTAGCGGATTCCGCCGATAAGGGCATCCGTTATCGCTCGACGCCGAAAACGGCATGCACCGTCAAAAATCTTTTGGGGTGCGGCATCAAAAAAACTACAGGTCTATCCGTTCCAATGGTATATAGAAAAGTTAATTTTCGACGTTCATGATGGTGGCCGGATGACACCGGCCCATCAAAGTCGGAAGTTGCGTTATGATAAGATGTTGACAACGTCGTAAACAAGGGAAAGGAGATCAAGGTGGATTTGGAGGATGGAAACGGCGACTCTGCTGATTTTCCAAGGCGTTCAGGGGCTGCAGTACCGCCGGAGGCGGGTTCAGGAAGTCTTCGCAAGTCTCATGAAGCTCGGAAAGGCGGCGGAATGAAGCGAATGCATTGCGGATACCTCCTGCCGGCGGGTGTTGCCGGCGTGGTGATCGGAGCCGGGGCGGTCATGGCGGCAAGCCCGGGAAGCGGGGATGTCGCCGGTGCTTCAAATACCCATATGGACGCTGTTCTTCTCGTGACCTATGTGCTGCTCGCTCTGTTCTTCTCCTTTCTCTGTTCGGTGGCGGAGGCGGTCCTGCTCAGCATCACGCCGTCTTACATCCTCGGACAGAAAGCGCGCAGACCAAGGCTTGCGGCCCTGCTCCGACGGTTGAAGCAGGACAGAATCGATCAGTCCCTGGCCGCCATTCTGACGTTGAACACCATCGCCCACACGGTCGGCGCCATCGGTGCCGGCGCCAAGGCCGCCGACGTCTTCGGCGCGGCATGGTTCGGTGTTTTCTCCGCCGTCATGACATTGATGATCCTGTTCCTCTCCGAGATCATTCCCAAGACCCTCGGTGCCGTTTACTGGCAGAGGCTGGCGGGGGTCACGGCGCTCTTCGTGAGGGCACTGATCTCGATTCTCTATCCCCTGATCTGGATATCGGAGGGGCTGACCCGTCTCATCGCCCGCCGGAAGGCGGTGCATGTGTTCAGCCGCGACGAGTTCATCGCTATGGCCGGCATCGGGGAGCAGATCGGACAGCTCGACAAACGCGAATCCCGGATCATCCGGAACCTGTTCCGGTTCGGCTCCCTCAAGGCCCGGGATATCATGACCCCGCGAACGGTGATGCAGGGTCTTCGCGAGAACATGACGGTCACGGAGGCCCTGGCGGCCGACGACGCCCTCCCGTTCTCGCGCCTGCCGATCTACCGGAAGGATCGCGACGACATCACCGGGTTTGTTCTGAAGGACGACATGCTGCTCTCAAAATTCCGGGGGCAGGGGGATGTCCGCCTGGAAAGCCTGAAGCGTGAGATCACGACCGTCCCCGACGATATGCCCCTCTCCGGCCTCCTGGAATATCTCCTCGACCATCGTCGCCACATCGCTCTCGTGGCCGACGCTTTTGGGGCCACCGTCGGGTTGGTGACCCTCGAGGACGTGGTGGAAACGCTCCTGGGCATGGAGATCGTCGACG
Source organism: Desulfococcus multivorans (assembly GCF_001854245.1). GTDB lineage: Bacteria > Desulfobacterota > Desulfobacteria > Desulfobacterales > Desulfococcaceae > Desulfococcus > Desulfococcus multivorans. The sequence goes on from NZ_CP015381.1 coordinate 389,087, forward strand.
AGATGGACCGGGTCGAGGACATGCAGGCGCTGGCCCGGCAGCAATGGGAAAAGCGGGCCCGTGCCCTGGGCCTGGAAGCCTACAACGCGCCGTCTATATCGCCGGACACCGACGATTCGTCGGACCCGGAGGACTCCCCGCTGTAAGGTCATGCCGCCATGCCGACGGCGGAGCGAAAGGGGCTGCTCAAATCCCCCCCTGAGCCCCCTCGCAATAAATTCGAATTCAATTTTCCACTTTCATGATGGTGAGACCGGATAGCACCGGCCTATGAAAGTCGAATGTCGAGTTTGAACTCTCCAAGCCGTTTCAACGCCCCTCTTCTGATTTTACACTGAAAAACGACATCAGCACCTGTCTGAGAGCGGTTCTCCCCGCCCCATAAGCGTTTTGATGCGCATCGTAAAATTCTATCGAACAGCCTTGAAGAATAGAATAAATCGATTAGAATCATTGGGAAAACAATGATATAAGAATTATATCGATAGCCATTATGAGATCAGGCGCCGGGTCGTTGAACAGGGTAACCATTGTTTTTCAACTGTCAGGGGCCGGTACCGAACCCATATCGGAGGATGAGCATGGATATGAAATTTATATTTGTGTGTCCGACGCGAAACGAGGTGTTTGAAAGCGCGGATTTCACAATATTGGATAACAGGGGCGTCATAACCGACGGGTCCGGGAACAGGGTTCTGGATGCAAAGGTGGCCCTCAACGGCCCCTGCCCCTTTTGCGGCGAAAAGCATGTGTATCACGCCGGTGAGTTATCCTGTCCGTTCGGTGAATAGCGTTTCTTGGTCAGCAAAGAAAGGATGAAGGGATCGATGGGGGGGAAAAATATTTTCGCAACGAAATGGGGCGTGATCGGGGTGGGGGCTGTTATCGGAATCCTGGCGCCCGTGCTGCAGAAACTGGGCAATCCCGGCAACATGGGGATTTGCGTGGCCTGCTTTGAACGCGACATGGCCGGCGCGCTCGGTCTTCATCGGGCGGCGGTGGTGCAGTACATTCGTCCCGAGATCATCGGTTTTGTCCTCGGCGCGATGGTCGCTGCCTACATTTTCAGGGAATACAGGCCCAGAGCAGGCTCGGCACCCATTGTCCGGTTTGTTCTGGGCGTTTTCGCCATGATCGGCGCCCTGGTGTTTCTGGGATGCCCCTGGCGAGCCGTCCTGCGGTTGGCCGGCGGCGACGGCAACGCCATTCTGGGATTGACGGGGTTAACCGTCGGCATTTGGATCGGCACCCTGTTTCTCAAATCAGGATACACCTTGGGCCGCACGCAGGCGACGCACACCGCGGTCGGTTGGATCCTACCGCTGATCATGGTCGGGTTTCTGGTGTTGATGCTCGTATTCCCGCAGGTCGAAGGCCAGGACAAAAGCGGCGTCTTGTTTTACAGTCTCCAGGGACCCGGCGCCATGCATGCCCCCCTGTTGTCTGCTTTGGTCGTGGGGATCGCCGTTGGTTTCCTGGCGCAGCGAAGCCGTTTCTGCACCATGGGTGCCATTCGGGATGTGGTGCTGTTCGGACAAACCCATCTGCTTTCCGGTTTCATTGCCCTGGCGGTTTTTGCGTTTTTGACCAACCTCGCACTCAACCAGTTTACGCCCGGCTTTGCCGGTCAGCCCGTGGCGCACACCCAGCATTTCTGGAATTTTGCCGGCATGGCTCTGGCAGGACTCGCTTTTGCTCTGGCCGGCGGATGTCCCGGCCGACAGCTTTTTCTCGCAGGTGAAGGGGATGGGGACGCCGCCGTATTCGTACTGGGAATGATCGTGGGCGCTGGGTTCGCCCACAATTTCGGGCTGGCAAGTTCTCCCGGCGGCGTAGGCCCTCACGGCATTGCTGCAGTGGTTGTGGGCTTTGGGGTTTGTCTGTTTGTTGGTTTTACCATGAGAAGGAAAAGCGCATAAAAGGAGGGCTCAGATGCCAGCGACAGTGGATGCGAGGGGACTTTCCTGCCCTCAGCCGGTCATTATGACCTTGAATGAAATCAAAAACGGAAAAGAGACGGATATCATCGTTCTGGTGGACACGGATACTTCCAGGGAAAATGTGACGCGAGCCGCTGAGAGTCAAGGCTGCAACATCAGTGACGTATCCCCTGAAGGGGAAGGATATCGGATTACGATCAGGAAAAGGTGAGCGTGCTCAGATTTTTTAAAAAGAAAAAACCGGCAGGGATAAAAAAAGATCGGAAATCGTCGGTCGATCGCGGGATTCTGGTTTTCGAAAATACAAGTGATGTGATTCAGGCTGAAAATGTTCTGAAAAAAACGGGCTGGTCGGTTCGGGTGATGGGGCCGCCGCCCGACATTCAAACCGGCTGCGATCTGGTGATCGAATTTCCGCTGATGGAAGAGTTGAACATTCTGCGGGAACTCAACAGCGTCGGTATTGAGCCGCTTTCAATCATGCCGGTCACGGCCCCGTTGCTTGAACCCGTAAGCCTGTTTCATACCAAAGATTTCGGTGATTATCTGATGGTGCGGGCGGCCAACATGAAAATCACCGTATCCAAAAAGGATCTTAAAATCGTCAATATTTCCGGCGGCGGATGCCCGGATGTACCCTTCCTGGCCCGGGAAATGGTGGGGAAAACCCTGGCGGAAGCGCCCAGGCCCCGAGAATTGGGGCATACCCTCTGCGGCTATGCCCTTGAGCTCGCGTATGAGGCGTTATGTCGAAAATTTTAGGCATCGTCGGCACGGTTCCCGATCCGCAGTTTCCGCTGACCCACGGACAGATCCGCCTGGTCGACGGACATCTGCGCATGAATGGTCGAAACATACCCGTAAACCGCGGAACCCCCGCACTGGCGGCTGCCGCGCTGAAGGCTTCCGAATGGCTGGGGGGTGCGGAAGTGTACGCCTTCCTGGTGGGGGATACCGGTGAAGGGCACGGCAGCCGCCGGCTGTATCAATTTCTGGAACGGCATTTATCCGAATTTAATTTTGCGGTATTGACCTTTCATTATCTTCAGCCGGATGCGGATTGGCATAACAAGGTGTTGTTTGCGGTTGATGCGATGAAACCGCGGCCGATTCTGATTGCCGACGCCGGATTCATGTATGCCGCCAAGATGAGCGGGCAGGCACCCTGCTATGATTTTTTCACGCCGGATGTCGGTGAATTGGCGTTTCTGGCGGATGAAATGGCGCCGCATCCCTTTTACACACGAGGGTTTATTCTGCACCAGGATGGTAATGTGCCTGATTTGATCCAGCGGGCTTATACGCACGGCAATGCCGCAGCGCATCTTGTGGTAAAAGGCAAATCAGACTATATTGCGGCAAGGAAGCAGATTGTCGAAGTCGTGGATTCCCCCTCTTTTGATGCCATGGAGGCCATCGGCGGTACGGGGGATACCCTGACCGGTCTGCTGACCGTCCTGTGCGGCACGGATCTGAAACCGGTGGAAGCCGGGGCGCTGGCCGCTGAAGTCAATCGCTGGACCGGTCACTATGCCGATCCGAATCCCGCGACTCAGGTTATGGAACTGATCGACAACATTCCACGGGCGTTGTCAAAAGCAATGGGCTTAAACCATCAGGAGAATATCCATGGCGGATAATGATAAGAAGATGCGACTGACCAGGACGGTGACCGGCGCCGGCTGAGCGTCCAAACTGCCTCCAGGGGACCTGGACAAGGCACTTTGCGGAATAGTGTTTCCCACCGATGAAAATGTGATCGTCGGTCTGGAGCGTGCCGACGACGCCGGTGTTTACAAGATTTCGGATGATGTGGCGCTGATCCAGACCGTGGATTTTTTTACCCCCATCGTGGACGACCCCTACGGGTTCGGCCAGATTGCGGCCGCCAACGCACTGAGCGATGTCTATGCTATGGGCGGAACACCGAAGACCGCCATGAACCTGGTGGCCTTTCCGGTCAAGGAGATGGATATATCGATTCTGCGGCGGATCATCCAGGGAGGGCTCGACAAGCTGAGCGAGGCCGGGGTCGTGCTGATCGGCGGCCACAGCATCGAGGACAAGGAACTGAAATACGGCCTGTCAATCACCGGTGTGATCCATCCGTCTCGGGTGCTCACCAAGAAAGGACTCCGGCCGGGAGACCGGCTGGTCCTGACGAAAGCGCTCGGCACCGGAATCGTCAACACCGCCATCAAGGCGGGCATGGCGTCCGCGGACCTCACGGAAAGAATTACGCAACTGATGGTCCGGCTCAACCGGGATGCCGCTGAAATCATGTCCGCTTTCGATGTAACCGCCTGCACCGACGTCACCGGTTTCGGCCTGCTCGGACATCTGGCCGAAATGGTCTGCGGGTCGGGCGCGAGCGCGCGGATCTTTTCCGATCGGGTGCCGGTGATCCCGGAAGCGCTGGAATTCGCCGCCATGGGACTGATTCCCGCGGGTGCTTACAAAAACAGGGAATTCAGGGAGCCGATGGTCAGCTTTTCGGAAACGGTGGTGCGTGTCCGGCAGGATCTCCTGTTCGATCCCCAGACCTCGGGCGGGCTCCTGATCAGCCTCAGCGCCGGTCAGGCCGATGAACTCGTCGACGCCATGAAAAAAAGGGGTATAGCCGATGCCGCCCAGATCGGGGAAATTATCACTGGGCCGGAGGAGAGAATCCAGGTGGTCTGAAACCTGTACCGGCCGGGCATCTTCCCGTCGCGCCGGGCGCCGCTCGCAACGGGATTCCCGGAGATGGAATTTTCTTGACGTAAGCGGTGATTCAGTTTAGGTTTATTGTAAGATAAATTCCGGCAGAAGTCGGCAATACGGTATACGAACGGGTGGGCGAAAGCCCTTCCTTTGGCGGCATCGGCATTGAAAGCCGAAGGCCGTAATGCGAAATCAAACTGGCCACGAAGGTCGTTCCACTGGTATGGAAGACGCCTTCGTGGCTTTTTTTTAAGGGTTCGACGTTTGGCTTTCATGCGATGACCGGATAGAGGTGCCGGAAGGATACGGCCTGCGCCCCTTCAGCGGTGAGTTTTAGTGCCGCTTAAGCGCCGCGGCGGATCAGCGGCCCATGAAAGTCGAAAGTCGAGTTGAGGGATGACCCGTGTGGAAAGGGACTGGGAATTGACAAAGCGGATCTGCGTGATTGACGGGCAGGGCGGCGGCATCGGCGCCACCCTGATCAAATCCTTGAAAAACGCCTATGGCGAGTCGGTGGAGCTGATCGCCCTGGGCACCAATGCCATCGCCACGGCGAGTATGCTCAAGGCCGGGGCCAATCGGGGGGCGTCGGGTGAGAATGCCATCTGCCGGTCCGCCTTCCAGGCCGACGTCATCGTCGGCCCCGTCGGGATCACCTGGGCCAATGCCATGCTCGGCGAGGTGACGCCCCGAATGGCCGAGGCGGTCATGTCTAGCCCGGCTCTGAAGGTTCTCCTGCCCCTGTCCCAGGAGAACGTGGAGATCGTGGGGATGGTCAAAGAACCGCTGCCGCACCTGGTGGAGGCTGTGGTGGCGGGAAAGATAAAGGAGGTGTTGCGCCATGTGTGAAGCCAATGCGTATATGGTCAAGAACGACGCGGAAACCCTGATCATGGAATCCGTCGATCTGGTGGAGCCCGAAGGAGAGGGGGCCTGGCGGCTGGTGGGGATTTTCGGTGATCAGAAAATCGTCAAGGGCCGCATCCGGGGAATGAACCTGGTCGACCACAAGATTCTCTTCGAGGAGTAACCATCACGGCGGGGAATCCGGCGTCCCGGGGGAAATCCCGAAACGTCGGATTCGCTTCCGGATATCCACGTTTCACGTCTATCCGCAAATCCATTCCGGGTCCTCAATTTTTCCCATTGCAAAACGTCACCGAATTCTTTAAAGAGATCTACCCTCGTCGAACCTGACCGGGGGGATTTCTCCTGAACCCATCCACAACTCAATAATGAGATGCGCCCATGCAGTCTTTCCGGATGCCATGCAAAACGGTGAGGCACGGCCTGAAAGGGCCGATCCGGAACTGTTTTCCGACCCTGCAGCAGTTTCCATGCATCGGGGCTCCGGGCAGGCATCGACGCACCGGTTAAAAAAACAGGCAGTCCGTTACGGACTGCCTGTCGTGTTTAGATCGCGGGGCGGCATCCACCAGATCCTTCAACAAGGAGGCGTAATGGACAACGTTGCGTTGCAGAAGGCCCTGAATCAGAAAATCCGGGAGACGCTGGCCCGGAAAACACGGGACGCGTTGGCCGGGGGCGGCGAAGATCGCGTTCGCAAACAACATGAGAGCGGTAAACTGAGCGCCCGGGAGCGCATCGATCTGCTTCTGGATCCGGGCAGCTTTGTGGAGGTGGACCGGTTCAAGGTCCACCGATGCGCCGATTTCGGCATGGATACCCAGAAGATCCCCGGTGACGGGGTGGTGACGGGCCACGGCCTGATCCACGGGCGCCAGGTCTTTCTCTTTGCCCAGGATTTCACGGTGTTCGGCGGGTCGCTATCCCTCTCCCACGCCGAGAAGATCTGTAAGGTCATGGAGACGGCCATGAAGGTCGGTGCGCCGGTCATCGGCCTCTGCGACTCGGGAGGCGCCCGCATTCAGGAAGGGGTGATGAGTCTGGCGGGCTATGCCGACATTTTTCTGCGCAACGTCATGGCCTCCGGCCTCGTTCCCCAGATTACGGCTATCATGGGTCCGTCGGCCGGCGGCGCCGTCTACTCCCCCGCTCTGACCGACTGGATCTTCATGGTGGAGAAGACGGGTCATATGTTCATCACCGGCCCGGAGGTCATCAAGGCCGTCACCCGGGAAACGGTCACCAAGGAAGATCTGGGCGGCGCCATGGCCCACAATGCCGTCAGCGGCGTGGCCCACTTCGCCATGCCCGATGACGCATCCTGTCTTGCCGGAATTCGCGAACTCATGACCTTCCTGCCCCAGAACAACCTGGAGGGGCCGCCTCGCGTGGAAACGGGAGACGACCCCCTGCGGCGGGACGAGACCCTTCGGGATAAGGTTCCCCCCGATCCCAACACCCCCTATGACATTCGGGACATCATCCGCGCCACCGTGGACAGCGGCTATTTCTTCGAGGTTCATGAGCATTATGCCCGGAACATCGTCGTCGGGTTCGCACGGCTCGACGGCTTCGCCGTGGGCATCGTCGCCAATCAACCCGCCGTCATGGCCGGATGCCTCGATATCGGCGCCTCCCTGAAGGGGGCTCGGTTCGTCCGTTTCTGTGATGCCTTCAACATTCCCCTTATCGTCTACGAGGACGTTCCCGGGTTCCTTCCCGGCATCCAGCAGGAGCACGGCGGCATCATCAAGCACGGCGCCAAACTGATCTACGCCTTCTGCGAGGCCACCGTTCCCCGCATCACCCTCATTACCCGAAAGGCCTACGGCGGCGCCTATTGCGTCATGAACTCCCGTCACATCCGCGGGGATATGGTCATCGCCTATCCCACGGCGGAGATTGCGGTCATGGGGGCCGAAGGGGCGGTCAACATCATCAGCCGGGGCGAGATCAAGCGCGCCGCCGACCCCGACACCGAGCGGAAACGCCTGGTGACCGAGTACCGGGAGAAATTCGCCAATCCTTATAAGGCTGCGGAACTCGGCTACATCGACGATGTCATCGATCCGGCGGACACCCGACCCCGCGTCATCCAGGCCCTGAGAGCGCTTCGGACCAAGCGGGACGTCAATCCCCCCAAAAAGCACGGCAATATCCCCCTTTAGAAAGGAAATTACGCGATGTCATGGGATCAAGTCCTTGAACTCATTGTCAGCATTCTGACCACTCAAACGGGGCTGCCCAACCTGATGTTCAAACAGGTGATCATGCTGGCGGTGGCCTTCTTCTTTCTTTACCTGGCGGTGGCCAAAAATTACGAACCCCTTCTGCTGGTGCCCATCGGCTTCGGAATCTTTCTGGTGAACTTCCCACTGGTCCCCCTCATGGGCTTCACGGAGCACGGGACGCCGGAGTTGATCCGGGCCTTCTACAAATACGGTGTGGAATGGGAGATCATTCCCTGCGTGATCTTTCTGGGGCTGGGGGCCATGACGGATTTCGGACCGCTCATCGCCAATCCCAAGACCCTCATCATCGGCGCCGGTGCCCAGCTCGGGGTCTTCGTCACCTATATCGGTGTGCTCTTTTTCGGCTTTACCCTGAAGGAGGCCGCCTCCGTCGGCATCATCGGCGGTGCGGACGGCCCCACCACCATTTACCTGACGGCGAAGCTGGCACCCCATCTCCTGGGGGCCAACGCGCTTGCGGCCTATTCCTACATGGCCATGGTTCCGCTCATCCAGCCCCCCATCATGCGGCTCTTCACGACACCCGAGCAGCGCAAAATCCGGATGCGTCAGCTCCGGCCGGTCTCCACCAGGGAAAAGATCCTGTTCCCCCTTATCGCCTCGGCCCTCATCATCCTGCTGGTGCCGGCGGTGGCGCCCCTGATGGGGATGTTCATGTTCGGCAACTTCATGCGGGAGTGCGGGGTGGTGAAGCGCCTGACGGATACGGCCCAGAACGCCCTCATGAATATCGTGACCATCTTTCTGGGGGTTTCCGTGGGCGCCACCATGGAAGCGGAAAAATTTCTGAGCCTGAAGCCGCTGCTCATCTTCGGCTTCGGACTCGTCGATTTCACCATCTGCACCGTCGGCGGGATCCTGACGGTCCATATCATGAATCTCTTCCTCAAGGAGAAGATGAACCCCCTGATCGGTTCGGCCGGGGTCTCGGCGGTCCCCATGTCGGCCCGGGTCACCCATTCCGAAGGGATGAAGGCCGATCCGGACAACTGGCTCATCATGCACGCCATGGGCCCCAACCTGGCCGGAGTCATCGGATCGGCGGCCGCAGCCGGCATGTTCATCGCCATGTTCAATTAGGAGGAGCGCCATGAGAACCATTCGATCCCAGTCATTCCATTGGTTGTCCCGCCTTGTGCCCGCTGCGGCCTTTCTGGCCTTTCTGGCCTTCCTGCCGGGCGAACCCGCCGCCAAAATCAACGTCTCCGGCGATATCGAGAAGCCGGTACCCACTTTTACCCGGGAAGGGGCGGTCATCGCCGCCAAGCTCATCCCGCGGGCCAAGAGCACCAGCGTGATCCTCCGGTTCAAGGCCGCGGGCGGAAAGCTCGCATCCGTGGCGGGCGTCGATTTCAATAAGGCGGCTCGACCCGAGGTGGATGTGAAAAATTTCAAGTCGGCCTTGTTCGCCATTGTGCTGGAAGCGGTGCCCAGGGGCGGCGAGGCCAGGGTGTCGGTCATTTCCGATTTTTTCACCCGGTCGACCGCCTTCTATGTGTTCAATGACCGTCTTCCGGCCCCCTGGTCCGACAGCCGGGCGGAAAACATTTCCCACCCGGATCGGGTCCAGGAACTGGTGGTGGCGGTTCAGGACGGCGGTCCCCGGGATTCGGACGGCACCGCGAACGGGAAGATCACCCTTGTGGGCGGCCCCCGGGACTCCTTCTGGGGATATGCCCTGGGGACGCTCTTCATCCGATTCTTCGGGATCTTCATCGTTCTTTCCATCCTCATGATCGGGATGATCCTCTCCGGCGTCTTTTTCCAGTATCTGGATCGTCGCAAGGCACGGCGGGAGGCTGCAGCGGCGGCCTCCGAACCGGCTCCGGAGGCGGCGGAACCGGCGGCCCCGGAGACGGCGCCGGGTATTCCGGAAACGGATGCGGCGGCCATCGCCGCGGCCCTTCACCTGCACTCCCTGGCCTGCCGGACGCCTCCCCCGACCCTGACCCTGACCCCCGGGCATTCGGATGCCTGGACCCACGACGGCCTGAACCGGATGATGACGGACCGGCTTGACACCTACAACCGAACCCTTCATCGCAAGGATTGAGAGGAGTTTTTCATGAGATACCAGTTGAGCATCAATGAGCAGCAGTTTGCCGTGGAGATCGGCGAGGTGGCGGCCGGATATGTCCAGGTGAGCGTCAACGGCAGTCCCTATACGGTTTTCATCGGGAAGGACGAGGCGCCGGCGGCCTCGCGGACGGCCCCGACTTCCGTTCCGCCGCAGGCCCCTGCGATTCCCAAGACCCCCCCGGCGGCAGCGCCGAAGCGGGTTTGCGTGGCGGGTGCCGGCACCGTGACGGCCCCGATCCCCGGCCTGATCCTCCGCATCAACGTGGCCGTGGGGGATACCGTCACCCCGGGTCGGACGGTGGCCGTCATGGAGGCCATGAAGATGGAGAACAACCTGACCAGCGCCGTCTCCGGCACGGTTCAGGAAATTCGGGTGCAGAAGGGTTCCGAAGTGGCCACGGGAGACGTCATCATGGTCATTGCCTGAGCCGCGGCCGAATTTCCGGTCATCGCATCGTCCTGACGGCAAACCGGTATTTGCATTGCGGCGCGGCGACAACGGCCTCACCCCTGGATGAGGGGTGAGGCCGAAAGACCCGTCCCGTTGTTTTTCGACCGAATCTCTGGTATCCGGTAATACCGGCGATTCGAGTTGAAATGATGAAAAACCGATGCGGTGCGCGGGACCTGCCGCGCGGGGGATGAGATGCCATGACAAAATATTACGGAGGCGACGGAGACCTGTTTGAACATGCGCCCATCGGCATTCTGCGGTCCACTCCCGAGGGGCGCCTCATTGACGCCAATCCGGCCCTGGCGCGGATGCTGGGATACGATTCCGTAGCGGAAGCCGCTTCCGGCATCCATCCTATTGCGGTGGATCTCGCCCGACGCGAAGAACTCCTCTCCGCGACGTCGGCACGGAAGCGCCTCCTGGATATCGAAAGCCGATTCTGCAAAAAAGACGGCGGCGTCATGGACGCGCTGATCCATGTTCGGATCGTTCGGGAAAAGAACGGGTTGCCAAAGCATATCGTGGCGTTTGTCGAGGACGTCGGCGACCGGAAAACCCTCTCACGGGCATTGGCGGAGAGCAGGATCCGTTATCGGAGCGTCTTTGAAAATACGGGCTCTGCAACCATCATCATCGAGAAGGATATGACCATATCCCTGGCCAACACCGGATTTCAGAAGCTCACGGGGTATTCCAGGGATGAGATTGAAGGCAGGATGAAATGGTCCGCCATCATTGCCGATCCGGAAGATCTCGACAGAATGACGACCTACCATTTTAATCGAAGAAAATTGGCCGGGCATGTCCCCATGGAGTACGAATTCATCCTTTCCGGTCGGGAGGGGCGCCGGAAACACGTCGTTGCCCGGGTGGAAATGATCGCCGGTACGGAATGCAGCGTGGCCTCGATTCTCGATATCAGCTCTCTCAAACAGGCAAGACGCAGTCTGCTGGAAAGCGAATCGAAGCTGATCGGCATTGTGGAGGCGTTTGAAGGGTTCATCTACATCTGTTCGTCGGATTACCGGGTCTCTTTCATGAACCGGGCACTGAAGCGTTTTATCGGCAAGGACGGGACGGGTGAATGCTGTTATCAGACGATATACGGCTTGAATGCCCCCTGCGAGTGGTGTGAGAAAAAACGGGTCTTTACCGGCGAAACGGTAACATATGAATTCCGGAGACCCGGGGACAGCCGGTGGTGCTACGCCGTCAGCTCCCCTGTTCTTGACAGGGAAGACGGGGTGACGGGGCAGCAGACGGTCGTCATCGACATCCACGAGCGGAAGCAGGCCGAACTCGCCGTCAAAGAGAAGGATGCATTTCTTCAGAAAGAAAATCAGCGCCTGCGTTCAGCCCTCAAGGAAAGTCGTCATTTCGGAAATATCGTCGGCAAAAGCCCGGTCATGCGACACGTATACGAGATGATTCTGAGAGCCGGGGCAACGGACGCCAACGTCATCATCTACGGCGAATCCGGGACCGGCAAGGAACTGGTGGCCCGAGCCATTCACGACATGAGCGAGCGCGGCGCCCGAAGATTTGTGCCGGTCAACTGCGGCGCCGTTCCGCGGGACCTGATGGAAAGCGAGTTTTTCGGCTACATAAAGGGGGGATTTACCGGCGCCGATAGAGACAAACCGGGATTTTTCGATCATGCCGCCGGAGGCACCCTGTTCCTGGATGAACTGGGGGAAATCTCCGAAGACATGCAGGTGAAACTTCTCCGGGTCCTGGAAGGCGGGGGGTATATCCCCATTGGCGCCCTCGAGTCCCGAAGACCCGATGTCCGGATCATCGCGGCCACCAACCGCAACCTCGCGGAGCTGCGTCGGCAGGGCCGGATACGGGAGGATTTTTTTTACCGGATCCATGTTATTCCGATCTATCTGCCGCCGCTTTGTGAGCGAAGGGAGGATATTCCGCTCCTGGCGGATGCTTTTCTCAAGAAGTACGATCCGTCCGGTCTCGTGAAATTCAGTTCTGTTGAACTCAACATGCTGCACAATTATGACTGGCCGGGGAATGTCCGGGAGCTCGAAAATACGGTCCAGCGCTATGTCAGTCTCAATTCACTCGATTTTCCGGGAGATCCGTACCGACACGGATCGGCGAGCGCCCGGAGCGCCACGGACAATGCCCGGGATACCCAGGGCCGGCTTGGGGATGCCGTGATGGATTTCGAGAAAAAATATGTCGCCGACATCCTGGAGCGGTGTCGGTGGAACCGGACCGAGGCCGCCGCGCTTCTCGGTATCGGACGAAAGACGCTCTACCTGAAAATCAAGCGTCTCGGCATCCGCAGGAATTCCTGAAGATAGAGACTGAAGGCTGAAGGCTGAAGACTGAAGGGGTGCATCTGTGACGTAGGGAACGTTCAGGCCCTTTCAGTCTTCACTCAACTGTCGACTTTCATGATGGTAACCGGAAAGAGGTGCCGGGAGGATACGGTCCGTGCCCCTTCAGCGGTGAGTTTTAGTGCGGCTTAAGCGCCGCGGCGGATCAGCGGCCCGGACTGTTTGAGCGCAGCGAGTTTCCGGGCCGCCCGGAGCAAGCTTTAGACATAATGATTGACAGTTACCATCCGAGTTTCCGGAACGTCCGGATCTGCGCAACCCGCAGAGATTCATCATGGGCTCCGACGAGTTTTGGTGACCCATTCTCGCCCATGATGAATCTCTGCTGATACCCTCGGATGGAACAAATTGTCGGTCACCCAAAAAAAGACCTGCCTTCCTTGCAAACGTGGGTTATGTATAAGGTATCAAGCCGTTAACACAGAGCCACAACCAAGGAGGCAGGTCATGAACACTGTAAAATTTATCGGCATGGATGTCCACAAAAATTCCATCACCATTGCTATTGCTGAAGAGGGTTCCCGGGATGCAGCCAGACCCTTCGGCGCTATCAACAACGATCTGGAAGCCCTCGATAAATTTTGTCGTAAAATGGTTTCCACTGCAAGTGAGCTGTACTTTGTTTATGAAGCTGGTCCGTGTGGGTACGGCATCTACCACCACCTGACCGGCAAAGGATTCAACTGCATGGTGGCAGCCCCTTCAATGATTCCTAAAAGAATTGGTGACCGGATCAAAAATGACACCCGGGATGCCAAAACGCTGGCCCGTCTCCATCGTGCCGGCGAGCTGACCGCCGTTTATGTTCCGGACACCCAGGACGAGGCCATGCGTGATTTGAGCCGTGCCCGTGAAGATGCGGTCGTCGCCGGCCGTAAGGCAAAGCAACGGCTCAATGCCTTTCTACTGAGACATGGAATGAGCTATTCCGGAAAGACCAAATGGTCCAAAGCCTATTTCAACTGGCTTTCGGATATCGCCATGCCCCATCCTGCCCAGCAGATTGCTTTCCAGGAATACATCGATGCCGTGCATGAAAGCCTTGCCCGCATCGAACGGTTGACCGAGCAGATCCGGCAAATGGTATCCGATTGGCGATTGGCGCCAATTGTGGATGCCTTGCAGGCCGCCAGGGGCGTATCGCTGATTGTGGCAGTAACCATGCTCTCGGAAATAGGCGACCTCAATCGTTTTCAACATCCCGGGCAGCTGATGGCCTATCTCGGACTTGTGCCTTCGGAACACTCCAGCGGCAATCACATCAAAAGAGGCGGCATCACCAAAACCGGCAACGGTCATGCCCGCAAAGTGCTGATTGAAGCTGCATGGGCATATCGATTGCAGCCCCGGGTCAGCCGAGTATTGCTGAAACGCCAGGAGAATCTGCCTGAGCCGGTCCGACAAATCGCATGGAAAGCCCAGCTTCGCTTATGTGCCAGATACAGAAGGCTGGTGGCCAAAGGAAAAACCAAACAAGTAGTTGTCACTGCCATCGCTCGTGAACTGAGCGCCTTCCTTTGGGCAATCGCAAAACAACTTCAACCGGTGACTTGACTGAGCTGAAAATTGCTGATCCTTTAGATCTGGAGGTCAATTACCAAAAAAGAAAATGCAGTTTCCAGGCCATTAACAGAGGCGCGATCTCGGATAGGAGAATCCTCGCCGCCGCTATGGAATAAGGCGAATAGCCGAACTTCCGATTTTAGACAGAGGCAGCTCCACGACGTAGCCAAGTCATGCGGTAACCAACCCGCGAATATCAGAGAGATCAGCCGTCGTTTCAAAGATCCCGCCTCTACCAATGGCCTGGAGAGACGCTTGTAATAATCCTTTTCCCGCGGAAAAAGGAAGGTCGGTGAACTTTTTTTTCTTGACAACTGTCAATCATATCAGCGGCACTTGAACGAAACCGCGTGGGGCGCGGGCCGTATCCTCCCGGCACCGGCCCATGAAAGTCGAAAGTTGAGTGAGTTATTCTTTACTCAATCGGGTCATTTATGCCTCACAGACGCTTTTTGATCGTCTTTTAAATACGTTACGGTAAATCTGTTTTGTGAATGGGTAACAAACAACCCACCAGCTCCCGCTCTCCTTTTCTCCCCTCTATTTTTATAACTGTTTGATTTGAAAATATAAAAATATTTCCTCCGACTGGAGGCACAGCTTTTGCTTTTATGAGCGGCTTGAAAAGCAACGGTTTCTTTTTGTTTACCGGAAGCCGCGTGTTGTGTGGCGGCTGAACCCTGAATCGATCAATGGAGGAAAAAAATGACCATCGGAAAAGTATGCGTGCTCGGTGCGGGAATTATGGGCGCGGGCATCGCTCAGGCATCGGCGCAGGCGGGTCTTGAAACGACCATGCGCGACATCGAGGATCGTTTTGTAGATAACGGGATGGAGATCATCCGGAACAATCTGGCCAGGAGCGTTTCCAAAGGCAGGATGGAAAAGGCCGCCGCCGACGAGATCATGGCGCGCATTACCGGCACCACCGACCTGAAAGCGGCCGCGGGGGATGCCGACCTGGTCATCGAGGCCGTCATCGAGCGGATGGATATCAAAAAAGAGGTTCTTAAAGCACTCGATGCCCTGTGCCGGCCGGATACCCTTTTCGCCTCAAACACCTCCGGCCTTTCCATCACGGAGATGGCCGCCGCCGTCAAGCGTCCCGAAAGGGTGATCGGTATGCATTTTTTCAATCCCGTCCCGGTGATGAAACTGGTGGAGCTGATCCGGGGCTTTGTCACCTCGGATGAGACCCTTCGCCTCAGCAGGGAATTTGTCGAGAAGATCGGAAAGACGCCGGTGGAGGTCAAGGAGGCCCCCGGATTCGCCGTCAACCGCATTCTCTGTCCCATGATCAACGAAGCCGTCTTTGTCCTCGCCGAGGGGATCGCATCGGCCGAAGACATCGACCGTTCGATGATGCTGGGCGCCAACCACCCCATAGGCCCCCTTGCCCTGGCCGACATGGTGGGCCTGGATACGCTGCTCCTGGTTCTGGAAGGCTTTCACCGGGAGTTGGGAGAGGACAAATACCGTCCGGCGCCGCTCTTGAGGAAGATGGTGAGGGCCGGTCACTTCGGGCGAAAGAGCGGCAAGGGTTTCTACGATTATAGGAAGTAGAGGCTGAAGGCTGAAGACTGAAGGCTGAAGGGGTGCGTCCGCGGTGAATGGAGCGTTGATGCCCCTTCAGTCTGAACCTTTGATGAATTTATATTTGGAGGCATTATGGCCCAGATTATCGCGGACCGCAGGGACGTGGATTTCGTACTTCACGAGCAACTGGCGGTCGAAAACCTGTGCAGGCATGAACGGTTTGCCGATTTCAACCGAAAAACAGTGGACCTGGTCATATCCGAGGCCCGCAACCTGGCCGTCAAGGAGATGTTGCCCGCCCTGAAAGCCGGGGATGAGGAGGGATGCACCTTTGAAAACGGCAGGGTTGCGGTTCCGGAGGCCTTTCACCGGATCTACGCCCTTTTCAGGGAAGGGGAGTGGATCGCCATGTCCGACGACCCCCGGTGGGGCGGCCAGGGGATGCCGACGACCGTCTCCCTGGCGGCGAAAAACTATTTTCACGGTGCCAATTTCCCCTTTGTTCTGACCATCCTGCTGGCCCACGGCGCCGGGAAGCTGGTGGAAAAGTTCGGTACGGACCGGCAGAAGGCCCTTTATCTGAAAAAAATGTACTCCGGAGAGTGGGGCGGGACCATGCTGCTGACGGAGCCCGAGGCCGGCTCTGACGTGGGCGCGCTGACGACCACGGCCGTGAGGAACGACGACGGCACCTACAGCATCACCGGCAACAAGATTTTCATCTCCAGCGGAGAGCACGACCTCGCGGAAAACATTATCCATCCGGTCCTGGCGCGGATCGAGGGGGCTCCGGCCGGGACTGCCGGGATCTCGCTGTTCCTGGTGCCCAGGATATGGGTCCATGACGACGGCAGCCTCGGAGAGCCCAATGACATCGTCTGCACCGGCATCGAGGAAAAAATGGGCATTCACGGCAGCCCCACCTGCTCCATGACGCTGGGCGCCAAAGGGCGTTGCCGGGGAACGCTCCTGGGGCAGGAAAACAAAGGCATGCGGGCCATGTTCGTGATGATGAACGAGGCCCGCCTCGATGTGGGCATGCAGGCCCTGGGGTGCGCCTCGGCCTCGTATCTGAACGCCCTGAACTACGCCCGGGAGCGCGTTCAGGGGCGTGACCTCCAGGCGCCGGGCAAGGATGCGCCGGGCGTTCCCATCATTCAGCATCCGGACGTGCGGCGGATGCTGCTCGGCATGAAGGCCGTCACCGAGGGATGCCGGAGCCTCCTCTTCTACATCGGGTGGTGCGAGGATATGATCCGGGTCAGTGATGACGCGGCTGAAAAGGCCCGGTACCAGGGGCTGATCGATGTGCTCATTCCCATCGCCAAAGGCTATGTCACGGACAGGGCCTTCGAGGTGTGCAGCCAGGGCGTCCAGATTTACGGCGGATACGGGTACACCCGGGAGTATCCCCAGGAACAGTATCTCAGGGACTGCAAGATCACCCATATCTACGAGGGCACCAACGGCATCCAGGCCATGGACCTTCTGGGGAGAAAGCTGGGCCTGAACAACGGGAGGGCCTTCGGGGATCTGACGGCCGAAATCCGAAAAACCCTCGACGCCGCGGGCAATCACCCCGACCTTGCGGAACTGGCCGGGGAGACGGCGGCGGCTTGCACCCAACTGACGGAGACGGCCCGCCACATCGGCCTGATGGCCGGATCGGAGCGGATGACGACGGCCTTCGCCCATGCCTATGGCTTTATGGAGGTCACCGGCGACGTGGTGATGGCCTGGATGCTGCTCTGGCGGGCGCTCGTGGCTGCGGAAAAGCGCCGGGAAGGGGTAAAATCGAAGGACGCAAGCTTCTATGAGGGACAGATCGCCGGGGCACGGTTCTTCATTCGGACGGTGCTGCCCGTCAGCCTTGGCAGGATGGCGGTGATTCTCCGCGGGGACGGTATCGCAGTGGAGATCCCCGATGACGCTTTTGCCGGAAAATAAGAAAGGACAGGAAAAATGAAGGATGTTGTCATCGTTTCAGCCTGCCGAACGGCCATCGGGTCCTTCGGCGGAACATTGAAGGATATGAACGGCGCCCAGCTCGGCGGCATTGTCATGAAAGCGGCGGTGGAGCGGGCCGGCATCGATCCGGCCTTGATCGACGACGTTCGATTCGGGTGTTGCATGGAGCACCACGACACCCTGAATGTCACCCGCGTCGCCGCCCTCCTGGCGGGCATCCCCGATGCGGTCCCCGCCGTCACCATCAACCGGGTCTGCATTTCAGGCATGGAGGCCGCCGTTTCGGGCATGGCCATGATCCAGGCCGGCATGGCCGACATTATCCTCGCCGGCGGCGTCGAACACATGTCCGGCGTGCCGTATGTCGTTCCCGGGGCCCGATGGGGGTGTCGTCTTCAGGATCAGGCCTTTGAGGACGCCCTGATTCATGCGCTCCAGTGCGGTTCGCGCCTCATCCCGTTCTCCGAAGACAGCCCGGTCGACACCCATAAATCCCCTGCCGACATGTTCCTGGGGCAGCCCTATATCATGGGCCAGACCGCTGAGCTGGTGGCCCAGCACCTGAACATCAGCCGTGAAGAGATGGATGAGGTGGCGTTGAGAAGCCACAACAATGCCGAGCGGGCCACCCGGGACGGGGCTTTCCAGGCGGAAATCGTGCCGGTGACGGTGCCCCGGCGAAAAAAAGAGCCGGTGATCTTTGACAAAGACGAGCATTTCCGCCCCGGCATCACCCTGGAACAACTGCAGAAACTGCCGCCGGCCTTTGTCCCGAAGATCGGAAAGGTGACGGCCGGGAACGCCAGCGGCCTCAATGACGGTGCCGCGGCCATGATCATCATGTCCGCTGAAAAGGCCGGGGAATTGAACCTGTCGCCCATCGCCAGGATCAGGGCATCGGCCCGGGGGGCCTGTCACCCGACGGTCATGGGACTTTCTCCGGTTCCCGCCGTGAAGAACCTCCTGAAAAACACCGGTATGACGATCGGGGATTTCGAACGGGTCGAACTCAACGAAGCCTTTGCCGCCCAATATATCGGGTGCGAACGGGAACTGGGCCTCAAGCGTGAGATCACCAATGTCAACGGATCCGGCATCGGCCTGGGCCACCCGGTGGGCGCCACCGGCTGCCGGATCATGGTGACGCTGCTCCACGGCATGAAACAGCAGGGCAAAAGCCTGGGACTCGCCACCCTTTGCGGGGGCGGCGGCGTCTCGATGGCCGTTGTACTGGAAATGATGTAATGAACCGGAGGACATGATAATGCAGACACCATCACTATCGGCAGAGGACAAATCAAGGTACGGCACGCTCAACAGGGAGAACCTCGATTTTCTCATGAACCGCTACAACCGGGTGAACCGATGGGTCATCGCGGATATGATCCGGAGGAGCTGCTATCACTATCCGGACAAGACGGCCGTCGTCTTCGGCGAAAAATCCATGACGTACAGGGAACTCGAAGAGGCGAGCAACCGGGTGGCCAACGGCCTCGCGGACCTGGGCGTGAAGAAGTACGACCGTGTCGCCATCCTGGCCCACAACACCATCCATCATGTGCTGACATGGCTGGGGTGCTGCAAGATCGGCGCGATCTACCTGGCCGTCAACTACCTGCTCAAGGGCAAGGATATCGCCTATTGCATCGATCACTCCGAAAGCCGGGTGTTCGTTGTCGAAGATGCCCTGCATCACCTGGTTTCGGATGTTCTGGACGGCATGAAGACGGTGCGGAATCTGATCTGGTC
The DNA here is from genome assembly GCF_001854245.1 of Desulfococcus multivorans. Classification (GTDB taxonomy): domain Bacteria; phylum Desulfobacterota; class Desulfobacteria; order Desulfobacterales; family Desulfococcaceae; genus Desulfococcus; species Desulfococcus multivorans. Next base: position 408,555 of record NZ_CP015381.1, read on the forward strand.
CGACGATATGGCCGGCCAGGCCCCGCCGGACGACCGGTTCATGAATTTCGAGACCTGGTACAAAGCCTGTCCGGCGGAGGAGCCCAGGGTGATCCTCCGGATCGAGGATCCCTGCCAGATGACCTACACCAGCGGCACGGAGTCTCTCCCCAAGGGCGTGATCATCAGCAACCAGGCGCTCATGGCCGAGTACATGGGGGCCATCATCGACGGGAGATACGGTGCGGACGACATCAACGTCAATGCGCTCCCCATCTATCACTGTGCCCAGCGGGACGTTTTCATGAATCCCATATTCTGGGTCGGCGGGACCAATGTCCTCATGGCCCCGGATATCGGCGATATCCTGAAGACCATCGCTTCCCACAAGGCCACCATGTTCTTCGCCCCGCCCACGGTCTGGATCGGGATGATGCGCCATCCGGATTTCGACACATACGATCTGTCCTCCCTGAAAAAGTGCTACTACGGCGCCTCCATCATGCCGGTGGAGATCCTCAAGGAGATGCTGAAACGCCTCCCCGGGGCCGGTATCTGCAACTACTACGGCCAGACGGAGCTGGCCCCTTACCACACCATCCTGAAAGCCGAAGACGCCCTGTCAAAACTGGGATCGGCCGGCATGGGCGGTTTGAACATGGAGACCCGCCTGGAGGACGATCTCGGCAATGCCGTCGAGGTCCCGGGCGTTCCGGGGGAGATCTGCGGCAGGGGACCCCATGCCATGATCATGTATTTCAAGGATCCGGAAAAGACCGAGGACGTCATGCGGGGCGGGTGGTTCCACTCCGGGGACATCGGGATCCTGGACGAGGATCGGTATGTTGCCGTAGTCGATCGCAAAAAGGATATGATCAAGACCGGCGGCGAGAACGTGTCCACCCGGGAGGTGGAGGAAATCATCTATCAGGACCAGCGGGTGGAGGAGGTTGCGGTCATCGGCGTGGATCATGCCAAGTGGGTGGAGGCGGTCACCGCCGTTGTGGTTCCCCGGAAGGGAAAGACGATAACCGAAGAAGAGATCATTCAACGCTGCCGTGAACATCTGGCGCCCTTCAAGGTTCCCAAAAAGATCGTCTTCATGGAAGCGCTCCCCAAGACGCCCACGGGCAAGATCCTGAAGCGCGAGATGCGAAAGACCTACAAGGACATGTTTCTGGAAGAATAGCCGAAGGCTGCCATCCGGCGACTTCAGGCTCACGGATGCTCGTGGTCGTGAGGTTCGCTGTCGTGCCCCGGGTGGGGGTGCTCGTGGTATCGGAGGGGCGCGTGGTCGTGGGCTTTGTCGCCGCCGTCGTGCCGATGAACGAAGCGGTGGGGGTGTTCGTGGACGTGCTCGTGGGGATGGGTGTGCACCATCCCGCCGTGACGGTGGGGATGTTCGTGGCGGTGCCGGTGAGGGTGGCTGTGCTCGTGTTCGTGCTGCAGCTCCCGGATGGCGCCGCTGCAGTCCCGCCGGTAGGTGAAGGCGAGGCCGTTGAGGCTGCCCAGGGCCTCGTCCCGCATGAATTCCCGGGTCGGCACGTCGCAGCCGATCACCCCCTGGTGCATGACCAGGGTGCGGCGGGTCAACTCGCCCACGAAAAACATGTCGTGGCTGACCAGGAGCAGGGTCGTGTCGAGATCGCCGATGATCTGGAGCAGGAGCTCCTCCCCCTCGGGGTCGAGACCGGCGGTGGGTTCATCGAGGATGAGCAGGTCGGGCGACATGGCCAGCACGCAGGCCAGGGCCAGGCGCTTGCGCTCCCCTCCGGAAAGATGCAGCGGGACCCGATCCTCGAATCCCGACAGCCGAACCCGCGCCAGGGTTTCCCGGACCCGCTGCCGCGTCTCGTCGGGGGTGCAGCCGAGGCGCCGGAGTCCGAAGGCAACCTCCTCCCCCACGCTCGGGCAGAAAAGCTGGTCGGCACAGTCCTGGAAGACCATGCCGACCCGCCGCCAGAGGGTTCGGTGCCGCTGTTTCGTCACGGGCTCTCCGGCGAAGTGAAACGTGCCTTCTCCCCGGCGCAGGCCGAGGAGGCAGGAGAGGAGGGTGGTCTTGCCGGCCCCGTTTTCTCCAACGAGGGCCACGCGTTCGCCGGATGCGATGTCGAGATCGACCCCTGCGAGGGCGGGGGTGCCGTCGGGATAGCGGAATCGGAAGTCCCGGAGGGAGACCAGGGCCGGCGCCGGGGCGGTCTTTCCGGGAGGCGTCGCCGCGGGGACGCCTCCCGGTGTCTTCCCGCTTTCGTCGGCCGTCTCCGGGGCCAGCCGGAAGGAGAAGTCGAGGCCGTGCTCCCGCAGGGATGCCCGGTGGGAGACGAGTTCCTTCAGGGTGTAATCGTGGTGGATGCGGCCCCGGTCGATGACCACGGCCCGGTCGCAGAGTTCGTAGAGGAAGATCAGGTCGTGGCTGATGCAGACGAGGGTGCCCGGAAAATCCCGGAGCAGGTTGAGGAAGATCTCCTCCTGGCGCGGATCGAGGTTGGTGGTGGGCTCGTCCAGGATCAGGGTTTCGGGGCCCATGGCCAGGAGGCCGGCCAGGGCCGCCCGCTTTTTCTGACCGAAGCTGAGGTTGTGGGGCGGTTTGTAGGCCATTCCCGCCAGCCCCACCTGCTCGAGGGCGACGCGGGCGGCCTCCTCCGCCGACACTCGCGCCAGGCCCTGGTTCCGCGGGCCGAAGGCCGCGTCGTCCATGAGGGTGTGGCCGAAGAGCTGATCGTCGGGGTCCTGGAAGAGCAGGCCGATCTCCAGGCGGGCGGCATCGAGGTGGGCCCCGGCCAGGAGCTTCCCCTTGTAGGAGACGCTCCCCGCGGAAGGGGAGAGCAACCCGCAGAGCTGCCTGACCAGGGTCGTCTTTCCCGATCCGTTATGCCCCACGAGGGCGATCCGGTCCCCCGGGGCGATGTCGAGGTCGATGCCCGAGAGGGCGGGGGTGCCGTCGGCGTATCGATAGGTCAGCCTCCGGATGCTGAAGAGGGTCTGCTTCGGGTCCGGTCGCAACACCGGCGGGGTCGGATTGTGCATCATCGCCGCTCCTTGTCTTTCATCTGTGCTGGAAAAATCGGTCCCATAGGATCAGGGTGATCCCGAGGGCCAGCCAGGCGCCGGCCAGCAACAGGTCCTTTGCCTGCATCCGCGGTTCTTCCGGTGCGGGGAACCGGCCGCGATATCCCCGGGCCCGCATGGCGTCGAAGACCCGCTCGGTCCGCTCGAAGCTCCTCACGAACAGCATCCCGAGGAAGTTGGCCACGGCCCGCAGGGTCTCGATGTCGGTGCGTTTCCGGAACCCCCGCACCCGCATGCCGGCGGCCATGCGCTCGGCCTCGTGCCGGAAGACGTGGAGGTACCGGTGGCTCAGGAGGACCATCTGTCCCACCATGTCCGGTATGCCCAGCCGGGTCAGGCCGTGAAGGGTGACGGGAAGCGGCGCCGTGGTCAGGAGGGGCTCCATCAGGAGCGCGACGGCCACGCCCTTGCAGGCGATGGCCAGGGCTTTGTAAAGGCCGCGCAGGTTGAATCCGAGCCAATCTACGCCGTCGATAACCAGAACCGTGTCGCCGGGGAGCGCCGGTGCGGAGAGCGGCATCACCACCAGAAACATGACGAGAAAGCCGGTGACGGCCAGAAGCCGCGTCAGGGCGCGGACAAGGGACGAACGGGCCAGAACCAGGGCCAGGAGCGATACGGCCAGGGCCGCCAGGGCCGGCGTCACGTGTTCGAGGGCCGCCACCAGAAAGCTGTAGGCGAGGAGGGCCGTGATTTTACAGCGGACATCCCAGCGGTGGAACAGGGTGGCGCCGGCGGCATCCGCAAGGGGCGGCACCGACCAGTCCCTGTCCTCACCCGACACGCTGCGCCGGCGGACCAGGAACCGAAGTCCGGCGGCCGCGGCCGCCAGCAGGATCAACGGGCCCGCCAGGATTGCGGCGAACTGCCAGGCGGGCAGGACGATGTGCACCACCTCAGCCATGGGCGGATGGATCCCGGGGGGCGGTGTCATGGGTGTCGTCGGCCCCACCGGCAAAGACCGGTTCCAGCATCTCGGGCTTCACCCGGGCCAGGAAGCCGATGGTGAATGCGCTCACCGCCCCTTCGATGAGGATGACCGGAACATGGGCCGCCAGGGCGATTTTGGCCACCCCGAAGAAATCCTCCCCGCCCGCGGCCAGCAGGAGCGCCAGAATGAGCGCGGCCATGGCGGTTCCCAAAGCCCCTGCGATACCGCCGACAATGGATTGCCGTGATCGGGTGCGGCCTTTGAGCCTCTGGAAGAAAACACCGCAGATCAAGGCCGGCACCCCCATCATGAGGGCATTGGCCCCAAGGGCGGTCAGGCCGCCGAACTGGAAAAGGATGCTCTGGAGGAGGAGGCCGAGGCCGACGGCCAGAAAAGCCGACGGCCCGAGGAGCGCTCCGGCGAGACCGGGGATGAGGAGATGAACGCTGGTGGGGCCGAAAGGGATGTGAATCAGCGACGCCACGAAAAAGGCCGCCGTCACCACCGCCACCTTGGGCAGCGTCTCGCTCCGGGTGCGGCGGGCGCTCCAGGCGGCCAGAGCCGCGCTTGCGGCATAGCCGCCGACGGTCACGGACATGGGGAGTACCCCGTCGGAAATGTGCATGGTCAATCCCTGTGCGGTGTCGTATCGCTGATGGATTTTCGGTCCCTGCGCCGGCTCGCCGCGAAGGCGGCGGCCCCGAAGAGGCCGAGGATGTAGCCGATACCGCCGAACACCTCCTGGAAACCCGGCTTGTCGAGATCGGCCCTCAAAGCGGCGATCTCCCGCCGGATACCCCTCAACTCGCGGGAGAGGGCGGCGTTTTGCTCCGTGAGGAGGGCCGTGAGATCCGGGGAAGCCGTATCGGTCCCGGGCGTCTCCCCAAGGGCGGCGGGCGGCGGGAACGCCAGGCAGGCGCACACCGCCGCGATCATGACGAGCTTCTTAACCCGGAAAGGCGCCGACCCGCAACCCTTCATTTGCCGGCCTCCACCTCGGTCCTTTTCAGCTGAAAGCTGTTCTTGTGCCCCATGCCGGCGTCGATGACGATGGTCAGGTCGTCGACCTTGGGGATGGGGAAGCTGAACAGCCCCCCGGTGTCGGTGGTTCCCTCCAGGAGAAGGGTGTCGGCGCTGTCGAAGACCCGCACCGTGCCGCCTTCCACCATGCGTCCGTCGGGAAAATAGCTTTCGGTGTGGATTTTTCCCCCCTCGACGTAGGCGAACAGGTTGACCTTGTGGGCCAGGGCGACCCCTGCGGAGAAGATCGACACCAGCATGAATACCGCGGCGATTCTCGAGGTTTTCATTGGGCGCCTCCGCTTATCTCATGTCCCGGGTGCGCACCCAGTAGACCGCGCCGATCTCGACGGTCTTCTTCATGCCTTCGTGATCGATGGTCCAGTCGGCTTCGTTCAGGGCTGAAAATCCCCACCAGCCGGCCTTGGGCATGGCGTAACTGAAGATGCCGTCGGCATCGGCCTTGACCACCTGGGTGACATACGGGTCCGCCGGCGGGAGCACCACGCTGATGTTCCCGGGGGAGGCGTTGAGATACTCGATCTCAACCTCGGCGTGGGGGACCGGCTTGCCCTTGAGCAGCACCTGCCCGGTAAAGAGATTGCCGGTCCACAGGCCGTAGGGCCGGGTCAGGGGGACGATCTCGGTCTCCAGTCCCACCGGCACGTCCCAGCCCTCCTCCAACCCGAGAGCGTTGACGCAGACCTTGGTGTAATGGACGATGTAGAGATCCTCGGCCGGCTCCCAGTAAGGGGTCGGCTCGACGAAGAAGGTGTAGTCCCCCGGCCGGCGGATGTCGTAGTCCGCGGTCCAGAAGGTGAACTTCCCGGTCTGGTCCGGGCTGCCGCCCTTGACTTCCTTCAAGGCGGCCGTCAGATCGCTTTTCTGCCCGCCGTGCTTCACGCCGAACTGCTTGGGCTTGGCCATCTCCATGTAGTGCTGCTCCAGGGGATGGATGAACTTGACCTCGATGGACAGTGTTTTGGCGTCGTCACGGGCGACAATGTCGTCGGACGGGATGACGGCGCCGAAATGGGCGAAAGCCGGGGCGGCAGCGAGCAGCAACAGGGCCGCCGCAATGAGGGTTCGCATCGATCTGCATGGGGGCATCCGAAGCTCCTTCCATAATAGGGTTTCAAAGATAACAGACAGATTTGCCAAATAAAAAGCCACGAAGGCCGGTTTCCTCAAGCGGCATCGCCTGGGAAATCGTCGCCTTCGTGGCTTGTTGTCAGGATATGGAACAACGGAATCTGTCGAGGAAAAAACGGATTTCAATCCGTGAGTTGAGCCAAGCCTTTAACGAAAACGTCTCCGGATGTCAAGTCAATTCTCCTTTGCCGTTTGCATCCGACGTTATGAGATAACGCTAAGTTTTCGTTGAAGATTTGTCGATATCAGTCATCTTCCAGATCAGTCATCTTCCAGTTCCCGATGGATCCGGTCCATCCATGCCGGCACGCGGAGGTTTTCCGCCCGGAGGTAGGATTTGGAGTAGGGTTTGATGTCAATGATGGGGCTCCCGTCCACCGCCTCGAGCCCCTTGACCTCGAGCGTGTTATCCTTTCGGCCCGCCAGGGGCACCGCCGAGACCAGCACGGGGTTGGGACGGGCCGGACTGCAGGTGGCGAAGATGCCTTGCCGCGGCAGGTCCTTCCGCCCCATGGGGTGGACCGTTTTCAGGTTGCGCCTCGCCGGGTCGATCAGGTGGGGCCAGTAGAGCACGAGGATATGCGAAAAGCCCTCGATGCCGTCCAGAAGCTCGATCCATTGGGGAAAGATCTCCAGTCGGGAGACGGTCTCCTTGACCCGGCGGTGATATTCCCTGATCCGGTCCATGCGCTCGTTCAGCGTCAGGTCCGATTCTCCGGCCGTGAGCATGGGGGTTGTGATGGGGCTTCTCACCACGCCGACGGGGGTGAGCTGCAGAATTGCGTCATTTCTTGCTTCAGTGTTCATCGCGTCCTCCCGGGTCGACGAATTTCAGGTCGTCGGCCCATTTTCACAGGTTACATACTCAACGTTCGACATTCATATTACATACTCAACGTTCGACTTCCATCGGCCGGTTGTAACCGGTCACCATCATGAAAGTTGAAAGTTGAATTACATATCCAGGGAGACGGTCAGCATCGCCGTGAAGGGTGCGCCTGCGTAATAACTGGTGATGCCCCCCCGAAGGGTGTCGTTCTCCTGGATCAGGGAGACGTACGCCTCGTCGAAGAGATTGATGACTTCGAGGGAAACGTTCAGGGCGTCGGCAAAAGAGAGGTTTTTCCGGGTGTAGCCGAGCTTGAGATCCGCCACCCAGTAATCGTCGATCTTCTCCGTGTTTTCGGGGTTGCCGTAGCGTTCGTCCATGTAGCGCAGCATGGGAATGATCGTGAAGTCCCCCCAGGAGAGGATCAGGCCGCTTTTCACCATCCACTCGGGGACATCCACCACCTGATTGCCTTCGGTGTCCAAGGTCGCTTCCGCAAAGATCAGGTCGTCGTCATAGGTGAGGTCGGTATAGGAGGGGTTTAAAAAGAAGATGACATGCTCCCCGAAAAAGAAGTTCATTTCCACGTCGAAGCCCCAACCCGTGGCTTCCCCGACATTCTGCTGATAGTTCACGCCGTTGGGCCCTATTCGCGGATCGAATATCGTGCTCAGGAGATTTTTATGTTTGGCGTAGAAAAGGGTCGGCAGGAACTCCATCCGTTCGGTGCGGAAGCGGGCTCCCAGCTCGACGGTGTCGGTAATCTCCATGTCGTATCCGCTGAACATGTCGTCCAGGGTCACCCCAGCGGCCTGGAAAGCGGCGCGATTGTTGTTGTAGACGGTTACCAGAGGCACGTAAGCGTAGGGACGAATGTGGTTGCGCCCATAGCTGGAATGAAATTCGAGGTTCTCGGAAAACAGATACGTGACACCCAGCGTGGGCTCCAGTTCATCGTAGCTTTTCTCCTGCCGGTAAAGGTCCGGGGCTTTCACCAGTTCGTAGTCCGGTGCGGCGGCGGTGTACCCCTGGCCGGCAGGGTCCCGATAGTAAAAGTATTTGAGGCCGGCCTGCCAGTCGAATCCGCCGATGCTTCCGGCCAGCTTGATATAGGGACTGTGGCCGATGCCGTCGTCCTCGCTTTCCATGACCATGCCGTATCCCTTGAACGCCAGCGTCGCTGCATTGAAGTTCTCCTGGGTGATGCGCATGTCCGAGGATTCAAACCAGTAGCCGAGGCTGGCCGTGGCCCAGGAAAACCGCGAGTCGATCTGGGAAATGAAACCGTACCGCTCGATGTCCCGCATGCGCTTCTGGACGATGCCGCCCCTGGCGGTGCTTCCACCCAGAATTTCGGTGTCCTCCTTGGAATAATAGGGCTTGATCGTCAGCTTGAACAGGTCGGAAAATGTCCACGGGATGACGGACAGAAAGTCCCGGTTGACATAGTCGCCGCGGTTGTAATCATAGTAGTCGATGTCCCGGGCTGCGATCCCGGTGAGATTCGCATTGTAGTCTTTGTCATGGTTGGCGTCCAGGTCCAGCGTCTCGGCATAGGCGAGGGGTCTGTAAAGGTGCTGATCGAGACTGTTGTAATTGAGCTGGAACCGGACCTCGTCCCGGTCCGAGATCGGTTGGCTCAACATGAAATTGAAGTTTTTCCGGGGGCCGAGGTCGCCGGGACCCTTCCATTTTCCGGCGTCGGTGTAGGATCCGGAAACCGACAGGCGGGTGTTCACGGCAGGCAGCGTCCCGGAGTCCAACCGGACAAAGGTCCGGCTGTAGCTGTCGGCGCCGACGCCCTGGCCGACCAAAGCCCCGGCTTCCGTTTCGGGCCAGAGCGGTCGAAGCTCGATGGCGCCGCCGCGGGCACCGACGCCGGTGCCGAGATCCGCCGGCACCGCGCCCTTGTAAACGGCGATCCCTTCAAAATTCTCCGTATCGTAGATATAGTCCCGCGGCCCCATGGGATTACCGCCGTAGTTGGGCACGCCGGCGACGGTCATGGCGCCGAGAGATCCGCGCACGCCCCGTACCCGGATGCTTTTCTGCTCGGCTCCCAGTCCATAGGGATCGACGCTCTCCACGCTGATGCCCGGCAGTATGTTGATCGCCTCGTATACGCTGACGGCGGCCTTGGCTCCCTGGGCTGCAATCCCTTCCCGGGTGATCTCGCTGCCGGTGTACACCGTTTCGTGGGTTTGCCGGGTGGGGGTGACGAGTTTTTTCTCCTTGACGACCATCGCATCCAGCGTCACCGTTTCCGCCGCAAGGGTCGGGGTTCCCACAAGCAGGCACGCCAGAGCGGCCAGTGCCCACACACCGTTCTTTTTCATTCAACACCTCCGTATGAAGTTCATCTATCCTTTGCATTCAGGCCTTTCCGTTCAGGAAGTTCCGAAAACCCTTCGGGCACATGACGCCCGAACCTTCTGTTGCCGTCCTTCGTGGAGGTGCTGTTATGAAACCGCGACTGTCGACTTTCATGATGGTGACAGGATAACGGCACCGGTCTATGATCGTCGACAGTCGAGTGAAACAAAAAAAGCCGCGAAGGCGCTTCATCGATGAAGATGCCGCCTTCGTGGCTCGGCGTTGCGAAGTGTGTCGCAAGGGTGCGAACCGATTTCGACCGGTTCGTTTGAGGGGAGCACTATCTCAATTGCGCGAATCCGTCAAGGCCTTTTTGACCGGTGCCGCCGTTGCCCGGTCGATATACCGTATCCTGGGACTGAAAAAAATATTGACTTCTCAAAAACCATCAATTAGTTGATAGCGTTAAATATCCTTCATACCGCTGATCGCAATCGGCATCATCGTCACGGCCATGAAGGCGGCGACTCCAGATGTCGCGACCAAGTGTCGCGAATAGACGAAGGTTGCAAATAAATTTAAGCCAAGAAGGCTTTTGCTTTTCATCCTGGAGATGGGAAAAGCGCCTTCCTGGCTTTTTTTATGGAAATTCAACTGTCGACTTTCATGATGGTGACAGGATACCGGATAGAGGTGCCGGCCTATGAAAGTCGACAGTTGAGATGGAAAATCATCACGGCGTCCGATGGTAACATCACGGCGCTTCGGGAGATTGAAACCGGAACAGGAGATATGATCATGAATGCACAGGAAATTATGAACAGAGAGGATTTCAAGCGGTGCGCGGCCTTCCACGGCCATGTCTGCCCGGGCCTGTCCATCGGTTATCGGGCCGCCAGGGCCGCCATGGCGTGGCTGGCGGAGCGCCGGTCCGAGGACGAGGAGATCGTGGCCGTGGTGGAAACGGACGCCTGCTCCGCCGATGCGGTCCAGGTCCTGACCGGCTGCACATTCGGCAAGGGCAATTTTATCTACAAGGACCACGGCAAGATGGTGCTGACCCTCCTGAGCCGGAAGACGGGACAGGGGGTGCGGGTGGCCCTGCGTCCCGAAGCCTTTTCGCCGGATGCGGAGCATACCGCTCTGATCCGAAAGGTGATGGCCGGGGAGGCGAGCGAAGCGGAGAGGACGCGTTTCGAGGAACTCCACCTGAAACGGACCCGGGATCTTCTGGAGGCCCCCACCGAGGCCCTTTTCAACCTGACGCCGGCGGAGACGCCCATGCCTGCAAAAGCCCGGATCGAACCTTCTGCGCTTTGCGCCCGCTGCGGCGAGCCGACCATGCCGTCTAAGATGGAAACCGTGGATGGACGGCAGATTTGCCGGGGATGCCTGTAAGACCTTGTCGTGGATCGGAAATCCAGGCGTCGCCCGGAGAGGCTCAGGTCCGAAACGGCTTGACTTCTTCGCGGATCCGGATTAAAGAAATCGAAGGTGAACCCGCGGCAGAAGCCGCGGGATCCGGAAATCCGCCGGAAATGTAAACCGGAAATATAAAAGAAATCGATCGTCAAACCAGCCACGAAGGCTCCGTCTCCGAAGATCGGGGAGGCGCCGTCGTGGCTGGTTTTGTTTGTGAGGGGAGGTATTATGGGGAGTGTATCGGGTATGGATGGCGCGGTTGGAACGGCTACCCGAGCCTATCGACTTGCCGGCCGCCGGAAACGGATGCTGCTCTCGGTTTTGGGCGGAGGGATTCTGGTCCTGGCGTTTTGGGCCGTCACCCAGGGTGCCTACGAGCTGACGCTGGATCGGATCTTCCGGGCGCTTACCGGCGAACTCTCGCCGGCGGAATCGGTGGTGATCTGGAATATCCGGCTCCCCCGGATTTTCGCGGCGATGGTGATGGGTTGGGGGCTTGCCGTTTCGGGTCTCGGCATTCAGTCGCTTCTCAAGAATCCCCTGGGTTCCCCCGCCACGCTGGGCATCAGTCAGGGCGCGGCTTTCGGGGCGGCGTCGGCCATCGTGGTTTTCAGCAGCAGCATGATGTCGGCAACGGCCTTTGCGTTCATCGGGGCAATGGTCGCCACGGGGATCATCCTCCTCCTGGCCCGTCTCAAGCGGCTCGCCCCCGAGGCCGTCATTCTGGCCGGTGTGGCCCTGTCATCCCTCTTCACATCGGCGACGATGCTGATCCAGTACCTTGCCACCGAGACCGAGCTGGCCGTTGTGGTCTTCTGGACCTTCGGCGACGTGGCCCGGTCCGACTGGCGGGACATCGGGATTGCGACCGTCGCCGTTGCCGTCGTCACCCTCTTTTTCATGATCCGGCGATGGGATCTGAACGCCCTTGCCTCCGGAGAAGAGACGGCCTGCGGCCTGGGGGTGAACGTCGACCGGATGCGACTCCAGGGCATGGCGGCGGCCGCTCTCGTGGCGGCTTTGGCCACGGCCTTCTGCGGGGTGATCGCCTTTGTCGGTTTGATAGCCCCCCACATGGCCCGTCGCCTCGTGGGGGCCGACCACTCGCTGTTGATCCCCTTTTCGGGCGTGCTGGGGGCCCTCCTGCTGCTGTCGGCCGATACGCTGGGCCGGGTGGTGGTCGGTTCGGGCGCCATGCCAGTGGGCGTCGTGACCTCTTTCCTGGGTGCGCCCATGTTTCTCTATCTGCTCATCCGCGGATATCGGTAGAGGCGGGGACATGGCTGAAGACGGCGTGATTCTCGATGTTTCCGGGATTCGGTTTTCCTATAACAGCCGTCCGGTGCTCGCCCAGGTCGGCTTCTCGCTCGGTCCCGGCCGGGTACTGGCGGTGCTGGGCAAAAACGGCGCCGGCAAATCGACCCTCCTCAAATGTCTCAACCGGATTCTTCACCCCCAGTCCGGAGACATCCTTCTCGAGGGAGAGAACCTGTCGACCTTGTCCCGCAGGGAGACGGCGCGCCGCGTGGGCTACGTCCCCCAGCGCCACGGGACCGATCGCCTGACGGTCTATGAAACCGTCCTTCTGGGGCGAAAGCCTCACATGGGCCTCACCGTCTCGGCTGACGATTTTCGCAGGGTGGAGGATATCCTGGAACATATGGGTCTCACCCGCCTCTCCACCCGGCCGGTCTCCGATCTGAGCGGCGGCGAGGCCCAGAAGGTGATGATCGCCCGGGCGCTGGCCCAGTCCCCCAGGGCGCTCCTTCTGGATGAACCCACGAGCAACCTGGATCTCAGGAATCAATTGGAGGTGATGGACCTCATTCGCGCCATCGCCCTGAACCAGGGTCTTTCGGTCGTGGTTTCCATTCATGATCTCAATCTGGCCGTCCGCTTTGCCGATGCCTTCCTGTTTCTCAAGGATCACCGGGTTCACGCCATGGTGGAAAAAGAGGACCTGACCGCCGATATCATCCGTGAGGTATACGGTGTTGCGGTCTCCCTCCGACAGCTGGACGGCAGAACCGTAGTCATACCGCTGTAATCCCCAAGGAGGTCGTATGAAACTTTTCAGATGGACAGCCTGGCTTTTTATCGCCCTGGTGTCGGTGTGGGGGACTGCCGCGGCCGACACCGTGACGGTGACGGACATGGCCGGTCGGACCGTGACGGCGCCCCAGGGTCCCGACCGGATCGTCGCTGTCGGGCCGGGGGCCTTGCGCCTGATGGTCTATCTCGAAGCCCAGGACAAGGTGACGGCCGTGGAGGAGATGGAGAAGCTGAACCCCACGGGACGGCCGTACTGGATTGCCCACCCGGAGCTGGCGCGGTTGCCCCGCTGCGGTCCGGGCGGCCCTTCGGCCATCAACAAGAAGCCGGATCTGGAAGCCCTGATGGCGTCGACCCCCCAGGTGATCTTCGTCACTTACATGGACGCCGAACTGGCCGACGCGGTCGAGAAGGCCCTGGCCATTCCTGTTGTGGTATTGAGCTATGGCGCCTTCGCCACCTTTGACGAGGCGGTCCTCGATTCCCTGAGAATCGCGGGCAGGATTCTGAAGCGGGAAGAGCGGGCCAAGGCGGTGGTCGACGCCGTTCTGGCCATGAGAGAGGATCTCCGGCAGCGGGTCGACGGCATCCCCGAGGAGGGAAAGCCGGGGGTTTATGTCGGCGGCATCGGTTACCGCGGAGCCCACGGCATCGAGAGTACCGAGATCAGCTATATCCCCTTCGTCTGGACGGCGGCGCGAAACCTGGCGGAGGAGGTGCCGGCCCGAATCGGGAGCCATGTTTTCGTGGACAGGGAGGTGCTGCTGGGCCTCGATCCGGACGTCGTCTTCGTCGACGGCGGGGGGCTTGCCCTGGTGGCCGACGATTACCGCGGAAATCCCGGGTTCTACGCGGCCCTGAAGGCCTTTCAGAACCGGCGGGTCCATGTGCTGCTGCCCTTCAATTCCTACACCACCAACATCGATACCGCCCTGGTCGACGCCTATGCCATCGGCAGGATCCTCTATCCGGAACGGTTTGCGGATGTCGACCCGGAAGTCAAGGCCGACGAGATCTATTCCTTTTTCGTGGGACGCCCGGTCTACCGGGAAATGGCAAGGGATTTCGGCCCCATCGGCCGGACCGCCCCGTTTTTGAAATAAGCGGTCCGGCCGCCGCTCAATTCAGGTGCGGCCGAAGCAGGTCATCGAGGGAAAAACCCTCGGCAGCCGCCAGGCCGACGGCGTTTTTACGCACCCATTGCCGGAATCCCCGGATAAAACCGGGGTCGTGAAAGACGATCGTTTCTCCCAGACAGTTCAGGTCCTGTTGGACGCGCCAGTAAAAATGCATGATTTTCTCCTTCGGTTACGGCTGAAGATGTTTCACGGCAATCTTGAGGTTTTCGATCCACAGGTCGGCCAGGGCGTCGTATTCCGCCATGCCCTTCAATACCGGCACGCATTCGATGCCGGCCTGGGTCAGCATCTGCTTCCAGGAATCGGCTTCCTCGCCGGCCATGTCGTTGAGGGCGTGATCCCCGGCCACGGACATGAAGGGAATCAGGTAGGCCTTGCGGATGCCCTTTTTCACGAGCTGGGCCTTGACGTCGTCAAAGGTGGGGTGTCCCTCCACCGTCCCGACGTAGATGTTGGGGTCGATGCTCTGGAATTTGTACATCATGGCGGAATAAATGGCGTCGCCGGCGTGATGGGTGCCGTGGCCCATCAGGACCACGGCGTCTTCCGGGGTCCGATCCCTGGGGATCATGGCGGCCGGCAGGGTCTTCACCACGTTCTCCATGGCGTCATTGGCGGAGAGCAGGGGATGGGCCACGATGACCTTGTCGAATCCCCCGACCATCCTTTCGAACATCATGGCGTTGGTGTGGATCTCATGGAATTCCTGTCCCGGAATCATGTGAAGGGATTGTATCGCCACCTTGGCATAACCGTCGTCCATCAGCTTTGCCAGGGCGATTTCAGGAGAATCGAGCACCTTGCCTTCCCGGGCCAGTTTCTGGCGGATGATATGGGAGGTGTAGGCCCACCGGACCTCGACATCCGGAAACGCCTTTTTGACCTGCGTCTCGATGTTGGCGAAGGCCGCCTGGGCGCTGGGTACGCTGGTGCCGAAGGTCACCAGCAGGATCGCCGGTCCCTTGTCGTCGGCCTTGGCGCGGCCGTGCCCGGTCGCCGTCGCGGCCGAGGAGAGGAGGGATACCAGGAAAAAGGTCGTGAGTGCGGCAAGCATTTTTCGATTCATGTTGTCTCCGTTTCTGTTGGGTGACGATGGTTTTCCCGTGAGCTTCAGTGCAGCCCCATGCCCCGAGGAGATGGGGTGCGGCGTTGCGGTGCGGTCCAAAAAAAAATCCCGGACCGAAAACAATCGATCCGGGATATCCCTTTTTTATCCACAGAAAGCCGGCGATGCATGCATCGCCTCCGGGCTGTTATGCCGTCCGCGCGGCTGTTGCCCACATATGTCGATCAGGCAGGTCTTCTGACTCCCGGATCACCCTACCGGCCGCGCCTTCCCGGCCTTTCGGCCAGTGGCATCCTGCGGCTTTCGTCCCCGATCACAGCGGCGGGCCCGTCCCCGGATTCCACGGGGTTCCCTTTTCAGCTATAACTGAGCACCTGATCAATGATGTGGCATATAGTAAAGAAAAGAGAAGGAAAGTCAAGTGCAAATTAACAGGATATATCTGATAATTTGACGGGCGGACAGATCGGGCGGCCTGAAAACCGGCATCATGGTCGTCGTCTGAAAAGTGAAGTCGGTGACCGCTCTCAAGGGTGGACGACCACCCGCTCCCGGGGCGCGTATCGGCCTGTGTATCGGCAGGGTGGGGTACTGCGGCGGAGCCTGATGAAAGCTTCTGAAAAAAGCTTGACAGCTCCTGGAGACAAGTCTATTAGGTGTCCCAATAAAAATTAGCTTTATCTAACAAAAAAAGCCTTCCCTAATAATCGCGATAGTTGAGTTCCGTTTTAAGGATATCGCCAAGTGAATGGATTTAAAGACGATTGTCGGTAAACCATTCTCAAGAAACCATTTTTGACAGGAAAAGGTGTTGGATGAAGACAAAGACGCATCAATTTCTCAAAGGTCTTATTTCGCTGTCGCTGCTGGTGGTGCTCGCCGCACCCGGTCGGGCGTATGATATCACGGACCGGTTTTCAATCAACGGCGTGGGTGCCGGCGTTTACCAGTACCAATGGGCGGATGCTGCTGCTGACGGTGACATCGGTCGCGGCGCAGCCCTCTTCCAGCCGGAGTTCAGCCTGAAGCTCACGGAGACCGATGAGATTTCGGCCGTTTTCGGTTTCGCGGCCGGAAACGGCCTGAACGAAGTGACGGGCTTCTCCCCGGCGCCATGGGCCGCGGACCTGGAGGATGACGTCAAGGACATCAACGGGCGCAACCGGGATTATCTGCTCACCCTGTGGTACAAGCACACCTTCGTCTTTGGTGAAAATCATTCCCTGGGTGTCACGGGGGGCATCATCGACGCCACCGCCTACATCGATGAGAACGCCTTTGCCAACGACGAGTACACCCAGTTCATGAACGAGGCCCTGGTGAATTCATCCGTCGGCTTTTTGCCTTCCTACGATATCGGGGGCGCGGTGGAATGGGAGTTCGGGAATTTCGATTTCACGGTGCTCGGGATGAATATCGGCGAAAATGATGACGGCAACAGCTACCATTATTTTGGGGGTCAGGCCGCCTGTAAACTGTCCACCGCCATGGGCGACGGCAACTACCGGCTGATTATCGGCGGCACCAGCGAGGATTTCCCGGACGAAGCAGGTGATACGGAAGGCCTCTTCGGCGTCACTTTCTCCTTCGACCAGGAATTCGGCGATGTCTTCGGCGCCTGGATCCGGCTGGGGTGGCAGGAAGACAAGGCTCCCGTCGATTATGATGCCCTCTACTCCGGAGGCTTGAACATCACCGGCAGATGGTACAACCGGGAAGCGGACAATATCGGCCTGGGGTATGCTTACCTGAAAGGCAAAAACGGCATCGACGGCAGCCAGGTCGGCGAGATCTACTGGCGGGTCGTGCTTAACGATTATGTCGCCGTTACGGCCGATTTGCAGTACATGAAGGATGAATACGACGCGGAAGAGACGGCGGATATCGACGGCTGGATCGCCGGTGTTCGGATGACCGTCGAATTCTGACGGTGCCAAGGTCCGGCGTCGGCACGTTGAGGCCTCAATCGCGTTGGCGCCGGAATGTCATGCCGGATTGGGCATGGCGTATAGGCTTCCAGATAAGGATTTTGGCTGCGTGATCGCTCGTCGCCGTATGACCTGTACGCCTTCCTCCATCTGCCTTGCAAAATCATTATCTGAAATCCTATAGCACTGCGGCAGGAGCTGAAATCGCTTGACGAGCCTTGGGAGGATGAATTACTAGATACATCAATATAAATTTTATTTGCCTAACAGAAGGGCGGCGGCATGACAACCCACGATAAAGGAAAAGCCGGGAACAAGCCCCTGACGCCCGTCATGGAGGACTATCTGGAGGCTATCTTCGACCTGGACAAAGAAAAACGGGTGGTCCGCGTCAAGGATATCGCCAAGAGAATGGATGTGAAGATGCCCACCGTATCCAGCATGCTCAAAACATTGAATGAGCGAGGCCTGGTAGCCTATGAAAAGTACGAGCATGTGGAGCTGACGGAGGATGGGGCGGATGTCGGCAGGGAGATGCGGCGCAGGCATCGTGTGTTGAATCAATTCTTGACCGAGATCCTGAGGATCGATCCGAAAGTCGCCGACCAGGAAGCCTGCAAAATGGAACACGCCCTCAGCGCCGATACGTTGGACAGTCTGATCGATTTTATGGAATTCATTCAGTCGTGTCCCCGAACGGGCGAAAAATGGATCGAGTTTTTTGAAGAGTTCCGGAGGCACGGCCGCAGGCCTGAAAAGTGTCAGGCGCGCTGCGATGTGTTTTCCGTTGGGCTGAAAAAGCAGTTGGAAGTGACGTAGGGCCTTTATGCCGGTGCCGGGAGGATACGTACGGCATCAATCGACCCATTCATAGGTGACAATGGATGATGGGTCGCACCTGCAGCAGCCTTTTTGACATCCAGGGTTGCTGTCGTGCTTTCTCACCTTCCCCTTTCGAATCCACAGGTCCACCATTGGCGTGACGGCGTCCGTCGTCATCCTGAAATGGACGGCGATATCCTGCAGGGTGGCTGTCTTCCCACGGCCTCCTTGTCGAAAATACCGGTAAACACGCCGACGGTGGCCGGCCAGTTCCCGTCGGTGACGCCGATGGGTTTCAGCAGGGGGGTGATGGTCTTGCTGACGGCGGTCAGGGCGGAATTCTCGCTGTTTTCATTGCCGAAGCTGCCGTCGGTGCCCTTGGTGAGGCCCATGGGCAACAGTTTATTCCGGTATGCATCGAGGCCGCGTTCATACCCAGTGACGCGCCTCCGGTCTCCCGCACCCATATCCTTCATCTTTTTGACCATTCCTTCATTCCTCCCTGACCAGGTCGTCCACCTGGATTCCCATTCCCCGAAGCCTTTCGTTCATATTCCGTCCGCGGCGGATGGATACGATGCGAACCATTTGGCCGTTTTGGGCCATGGCAAGGGGAAATAAAAAAACCGATCGAGTCGAAAGTTGAATTTGCATGAGAATCGGCTATTGACAACAACCGGGATTTTTTCTAATCAACAGGGGCGGCGCGATATGAAATCGCGTTTTGACCGCGAACCCAATCTTTATTTACGAAGCAGAAGCCAAGAAGGCCCGACCCGATTCCGGGGAAGAGGCTATTCTTGGCTTTTTTTGTTTGAAACCCGAGGGCTTATGATGAAACGGACGAGAAAAAGAGACACCGGGCGGATCCGGGCCGAGCGCTGCTGTGCGATCCTTGCCGCGTGCACCGTCGTGCTCCTGGGCGGGGCCGCCCGGATACCGGCCGCGGGACCGGGGGCGCCGCCGTCCGCCGGGGCGGTGCTGGAAACGGCGGAAAGCGCCGTGGACATTCGACGCGCGGCCCAGCAGCTCAGGGACCGATGGGCCGCCGAGGCGGAAAAACTGACGGCGGAAGCCGATGCCCTGGAGCGGGAGTTGGCGCGGGTCCGGTGGCGGCGGAACAAGACGGCGGCCTTTACGGCCGATCTGGAACAGAAGACGGGGGATCT
Organism: Desulfococcus multivorans; assembly: GCF_001854245.1. Classification (GTDB taxonomy): domain Bacteria; phylum Desulfobacterota; class Desulfobacteria; order Desulfobacterales; family Desulfococcaceae; genus Desulfococcus; species Desulfococcus multivorans. Next base: position 427,446 of record NZ_CP015381.1, read on the forward strand.
GGCGGCGGCGGAGAAGGCCGCCCTTACCCTGCGGGACGACCTGGGGCCGTTTCTGGATGAGGGGATCCAGCGGCTCAAAACCTTTGTGGACCGGGACATGCCGCTTCATCCTGAAGCGCGGGATGCCCGGATCCGGCATCTTTCTCAGCTCGCCGACGACGCGGACGCCGACTTGCCGGCCAAGGTAAGCGCCTTTCTGGAGGCGCTCTCCGTCGAGATCGAATACGGATATCTCACCGAGGCGGATGCGGCCGAACTCGAAGTCGACGGCCGCGTCATCCCCGTCCGTCGGCTCTCCGTGGGCCGCCTGGGGCTGTTCGCTCTTGCCGAAGGGGGCCGCGGCGCCTTTCGGTGGAACCCTGGATCCAAGCGCTGGGAGCCTGTCGACGATCATGCCGCCCGGATACGGCAGGCGATCGAGATGGCGGACCGCTCCCGTCTGGCCGCTCTGGTGGCGCTGCCCATCGGGCGTCCGACGGATGCCGCGGAGGACGCGGTCAAATGAGGCGCGTTATTCTGCTGTGGCTGATGATGCTCCTTCTGCCGGCCGGGGTTTCGGCCCGGTCCGACGATTTTTCCCGGGTCGGCCGCGAGGTGGACGCGGACCTGGCCGAGGCGAGGCGCGAGAAGGCCCGCGTCGAATCTGAAATCGCCTCGGCACGGGCCGAATGGAACGAAAAGATTCGTGATCTCAAGATCCGTCTGGCGGCCGAGCGGTCCGAACTGGCCGGGGAAGAGGCGGATCTGGCGGAAATGCGGGACCGGCGGGAGGCGTCGGCGCAAGCCCTCGAGGGCCATGCCGCGGATATGAAGGCCCTTTCGGGTGTCGTGATCGAATTCGTGCGGAATTTTCTGGGGCTGGCCGAACGATCGCCTTACACGGCGGAGCGTCCCGAGCGGTTGACGAAACTGAAGGCGCTGCTCCAAAAAGAGCAGCGCCTGGGGGTGTCGGATATTCGGCTTCTGGTGGATCTGGCCTTCGAGGACATGGCGGCATCGGGCCGGATGCTTCGAAGAACCGGCGAGATTCTCGACCGGGAGGGGCGGCCGGTCCAGGCGGAGATTCTGCGGCTGGGGCATCTCTCGGCCCTTTTCGATCAGGACGGGGCGGCCGGTTATCTCCACCCGAGCCCTGTTTCCGGGAGGCTCATGGCCGCGGCGCCCCCCGGCTTCGGTACCGAAAGAGCGCTCAAGCGGTTTCTGGAAGGAGAGACCGATACCGTCCCCATGGACATCTCGGGCGGTTCGGTCCTCGGACAGCTTTCCCACCGGACAAGCCTCTGGGAGGACATCCAGGGCGGCGGCTTTCTGGTCTGGCCGATCCTCCTGGTGGGCATTGCCGCGGTCGTGCTCGTTGTGGAGCGGCTCTATTTTCTGGGGCGGGTCCGCCAGAACACCGACGTCCTGATGGGCGACGTCACCGATCTGGTGGCCGCGGGCGATGTCGAGGGGGCCATGGCCGCAGCCGATACGCAGGCGGGCCGCCCGACCGCCAATGTCATCAAGGCGGGCCTGGGCGTGGAGAACGAGCCCCGGGAGGTCATTGAAAGCAGCCTGGGCGAGGCGATCCTGAGGGAGACGCCCCGACTGGAGCGGTTCCTGCCGGCCCTGAAGGTTCTGGCGGCCGTGGCCCCGCTTCTGGGCCTGCTCGGGACCGTGACGGGCATGATCAACACCTTCAAGGTCATCACCATCCACGGCACCGGAGACCCCCGGCTCATGGCGGGCGGGATCAGCGAGGCCCTCATCACCACCGAACTGGGCCTTGCCGTAGCCATTCCCATCATGCTGGCGGCCGCTTTTCTGGGGCGCAAGGCCCAGAACATCGCCGCCGACATGGAGGAGAAGGCGATGGCGATGACGGCGGCCCTCCTGAAACGGCAAAGGAACGGCCGGTGAACGGGCTGGAAGCCGTGGCCGCCTATACCCGGGCCGGCGGTCCCGTCATGATCCCCCTGATCGTCGTTTCACTCCTGATGTGGCAGATGGTGGTGATGAAGAGCCTCTGGCTGTTCCGGGTGCGCCGTCATCCCCTCAGGATCGCCGATGCGCCGGCGCGGATGGCGGGCCGGGATAGAGCGCCCGAGGCGGGGCCGGAAGGATCCCGGACGGCGGTCCTGGCCTATTTTCTGGAACACCGCACAGGAGATCCGGAGACGGATCGGATCCTGTGGGAGGTCGCGGTTCGGCGGCAGATTTCCCGTCTGGACCGCTATCTCCCGGCGATCCGGGTTTTGGGTGCGGTGGCGCCGCTTCTGGGCCTCCTGGGCACGGTGAGCGGGATGGTGGAGACCTTTCAGGTCATCGGATTCCAGGGGACCGGGAACAGCCAGGCCCTGGCGTCCGGGATCCAGGAGGCTCTCATTACGACCCAGACCGGATTGCTCATCGCCATTCCCGGTCTCTTTGCCGGACAGGTCCTGACCCAGAAGGTGCGGGAGATCGAAGGCGAACTCATGGTGTTTCACCGGGCCGTGGATCAATGGCTGACGGCGCCGCGGGACAGATTGCCCATGCATGGAAAACAGAATGGAAAAGGGGGGACGGGATGCTGAGATCGAGAGGACGGTTCGGGGCCGGACGGGCATTGGCGGAGAGCACCGAGGTGGACATCAACATGGCGCCCCTCATCGATATGATCTTCATCCTCCTCATCTTTTTTCTGGTTACGGCCAGTTTCGTCCGTGAGAGCGGCGTCACGGTCCAGCGGCCCGAGGCGGCGTCGGCCGCACCCGGAGACGCGGTGGGCCTGATGATCGGCGTGACGACGGCCGGGGAGGTCTTCGTCGACGGCCGTCCCGTGGAGCTGCGGAACCTGCGGGCCGTCGTCGCGCTGTTTCTCATGGAGAACCCCGGCGGCGGGGTCCTGATCGAGGCGGATCGGGCGTGCAGCACGGGTCGGCTGGTGGCCGTCCTGGATCAGTGCCGGCTGGCCGGGGCGGAAAACACGGCCGTGTCCGCCGTGGCGCCGTCGCCGTGACGTCCAAACCGGGAACGGGAGGGCGCGAGGTTCTTGTGGGGATCGGCTTTTCGCTGATGCTCAACCTGATCATTTTCGCCCTGGCGCCGCTTCTTCTGGACCAGGATGTCCGCACGGACCGGCCTGTCCCGGAAACCCTCGATCTGCGGATTCCGTTGCGCAGCAAGTCCACGCCCGGGCCGGAGACGCAGCCCGCTCCGGAGCCTCCGGAACCCCCGGAACTTCTCTTGACGCCGCCGGAGATTCCGGCGCCGGCCGAGTCTTCGGTATTGGAGCCGCCCGACTTGGCAACCGCGGAAGCGCCCCCGCCGGTGCTCCTGGAAACGGCGCCGGTCAAGGTTTCCGCTCCCAGGCCTCTGCCCGCCGGGCCTGCGAAGAAGGCCGCCGTTGCCGTGCCGGTGTCTGGCCGCTCCACGAACGATGCTTCCCCGGCGGTCCCCGGGGCCGACACCCCAAGGGAGACCGGCGATGCGATGCGGGGATATGCCATGGACCAGGTCGACACGATACCCGCCGTCATGGGGCAGCCCAGACCCGACTACCCTTACCGGGCAAGGCGCCGCAACATCGAGGGGTGGGTGAAGATCCGATTCCTGGTGGACAGGGAAGGACGGGTCCACGACCTGACCATCCTCTCGTCATCTCCGAGGAATGTTTTCGATGCCGCCGTTCGGGAGGCGATCCCCCGATGGCGCTTCAACCCGGGGATCCGGTCCGGGCGGCCCGTGGACGTATGGGTGGAGACCACCATTCAATTCAAACTCGATTGACCTGATGGAGGACCCGATGAAACGGTTTTGGATGATCCTGATGCTGATGGGGGCGTGCTGCACGGCAGGCCCCCTTTGGGCCGGTCCCCCGCCGGCATGCCCCGAACCGCCGGCCGTGGATGGGGAGCTTTTCAGCGTTCTGGAAAAGGCCCGTAAATCCATGGCCGCGGGCCGGAACCGGGCAGCCCTGGAGATGCTTTCGGCCTATGCCGCCCGCCACCCGGATCGGCAGCATTACCACCTGTCTTTCTGCATGGGAACCGCCTGTTATCGCCTGCGGCAGACGGCCCGGGCCGAGGACTGCTTCACGTCCGCCGCGGCGCTGTTGCCCTGCCGGCCGGAGGTCTGGGAGAATATCGGGGCGGTACGCGCCGCAATGGGCAACCATGCCGGGGCGGCGGCGGCCCTCTCCGTCGCCTACCGCCTTTCTCCGCCGGACCGGAAGGGGTGGCGGAACCTGGGGGATCTCTATCGGCTGGCGGGGGTGCCCAGGGCGGCGGCCCGGGCATATCTGAAGGCCTTTGGAAAGGACCCCGACCCGAAGGCGTTGGACCTGATATCCGACACCTGGCTGGCGGCCCGGAACCTGGAGCAGGCCCTGGAGGCCGCCCGTCTGGCCGCTGACAGGGCTCCGACGGTGAAACGCTGGGCCCGCGTAGGGGACATCTGCTTCCACCTGGGGGATCTCCAGGACAGCATCGTCGCATACCGGAAGGGCGCGGCCCTTGATGACGGCGACGGCAGGATGTACCTCATGGAGGGCATGGTTGCCTTGAAGTTGAAGCGGCTCACGGACGCGGAGGCCTGCTTTGCCCGGGCCATGGACAAGGCGGCCCCCAAAAGCAAAACCGCCCGGAACGCCGCCAGATGGATGCAGGCGCTGCAGGCATCCCGAAAAAATGCCGCTTCCAATGAAAGCGGCGTCAATTGACATGGGCCCGGGCTGCTGCCGCAATCAGGCGTCGACAACCACGAGGGAAGGTTCTTTTTCGCGGGATGCGTCCGACGGTCCCGGAGAAACCGCTACGCTCTTGATCAGGGCGAACACCGGCCGGCCGGGCTTCAGGTTCAGTTCCGACAGGGACTGGCGGGTGATCCGTGCCCACAGGGGACGCCCGATGTCCAGACGGACGTCCACGAAAGGCGCGCCGTGATCCCATATCTCCCGGATCTCCCCCGGGAAGACGTTCTGGAAACTGGTCCGTCGCGGCGGCGACAGCGCAACGGCCACCTGGCGGGCCGGGATACGCACGCGCACCGATTCCCCCCTGGCGGCCTGAAATTGCTGCACCTTGAGGGTGTGGCCACCGAAGCGGAGGCGGGTCAGGCCGAATGCGTCCTCCGGCTCGTCGACCACGGCGGAGATGACCGATTCGGTTTCGCTCCGGCCGAGATGGGATTGAAGATCCGACCGGGAGAGCAGGACTTCCGGATCGTCCTCGGCCAGAACGCGCCCTTCCTGAATCAGGACCATGCGGACGGCCAGATGGAGGATTTCGTCCAGGGCATGGCTGACGTAGAGGATCGGAATGGCGAATTCGCGGCCCAACCGCATGACAAAGGGCAGCACCTCGGCCTTGCGCGCCGGGTCCAGTGCTGCCAGGGGTTCGTCCATGAGCAGCAGTGCCGGGCTGGTCAGGAGGGCGCGTCCGATGGCCACCCGCTGTTTCTCGCCGCCGGAAAGCTTTGACGGCCGGCGGTCGAGCAGGCGGCCGATGCCGAGAAGTTCCACCACCGGATCGAATTTGACGAAGCGTCGCCTTGCCGGCGTGCGGTGCATCCCATAGGTCAGATTGGATCGCACCGAGAGGTGGGGCAGGAGGCGGCCGTCCTGGAACACATAGCCGATGCGGCGTTTTTCCGGCGGCAGATCGATATGCCGCGCCGAATCGAAGAGGCAGAGACCGTTGACGGCGATGCGGCCGGCGTCGGGCTTCAGCAGACCGGCCACCATGTTGACGACGGAGGTCTTCCCCGCGCCGGAGGGGCCGTAGAGCGCCGTCACGCCCGAGGGGGCGCCCCGGAACGCAACATCCAGCGTGAAACCGCCCTGCCGGTGATTGATGCGGATGTCCACGGCCGGTTATCCCGCCATGCGGGCGGCGAATTTCCGGGCCGATATTTCAGAGAACACCAGCGCAGCCATGGCGATGAGCACCGACAGGAGGCAGAGCCGCATAGCCCCCGTTTCTCCGTCCGGGACCTGGGTCAGGGTGTAGAGGGCCAGCGGCAGGGTCTGGGTCTGTCCCCGGATGTTGGAGACGAAGGTGATGGTGGCGCCGAATTCTCCCAGACTCCGGGCAAACGCGAGGATGCCCCCGGTGATGATGCCCGGCACCATCAGCGGCAGGGTGACGGTGAAGAAGACCCGAACCGGACCGGCGCCTAGGGTGCGGGCCGCCGCCTCCAGCCCGGGGTCCACGCCTTCCAGGGAGAGCCGCACGGCGCGGACCAGAAGCGGGAATGCCATGACGGCCGCCGCCAGGGCGGCCCCTTTCCAGTTGAAGGCCAGGACGACCCCCAGGTAACGGTCCAGGGGTCCGCCGATGATGCCGTTCCGCCCCAGCATCACCAGCAGCAGGTATCCGATGACCACCGGCGGGAGCACCAGGGGCAGATGCACCAGTCCGTCCAGCAGGTTTCTGCCGGGAAAGCGGCGGCGCGCCAGAACCCAGGCCGTCAGGATTCCCGCCGGAAGGCTGACGGCCACGGCCCAGCCCGACACCCAGAGGCTGAGTTCGAGAGCTTCCAGTTCAACCGGCGTCAAATGAAGCAGATCCATCACCGCACGACAAACCCGTATTTTTCAAAAATCATCCGGGCGGCCGGGGATCTTAAAAAATCGAGAAAATGCCGGGACGCGGCGGTTTTGCCGCCGGACACCGCCGCCGCGGGATAGACGATGGGCGGATGACTGTCCTCGGGAAACGTTCCCACCACGCGCACTTTCTTCGAAATCGCGGCATCGGTGGCATAGACCAGCCCCAGGGGGGCCTCCCCGCGTTCCACCAGCACCAGGGCCGCGCGCACATCCTTCATGGGCGCCAGCCGATCCTTGACCGCATCCCAGCCGCCCAGATTTTCAAGCGCCTTCTTGCCGTAAATGCCGGCCGGCACGTGATCGGGGTCCCCCAGGGAGAGGCGGCCGTCCGCGCCCAGGGCGGCGGCGAGCGAAAAACCGGGCACCACCGTGATCGACGGCATCGTGCTCTTGATCGGCGCGATCAATACGATCCGGTTGCCCAGGAGATCGAAGCGGCTTTCTGTCGCGATCAGGTCCTTCTCCGCCAGGTAGTCCATCCATTTCCGGTTGGCCGAAAGAAAGATATCCGCCGGTGCCCCGCTTTCGATCTGCTTGGCCAGCGCGGAGGATGAGGCGAACGACGGGGTGATGCGCCGGCCGGGATGTGCTGCCGTATACTGTTCGCCGATTTCAGTGAGGGCGTTGGTGGTGGAGGCCGCGGCAAAGACCAGGACATCGGTTTCCGCGGCGGCTCCGGATCCAACGAACGCATCCAGCCCCATTATTCCGGCCGGCACCATCATCACCATGACCAGGAGACGCAACACACATTTTAACGATGCCATTTTCAATCTCTCCTTTGGCATAAAACTTCGTTACAGTTGAGGCCGCAATCTGTTTCGACAGATCATTTCGGATTGTTGAGCATAAAACCGGAGGTGACGGCAGATGACGTTTTTAAACGTCATTTGACGGCATCTATTGACATATGATATAGAGTCCGTCAATGTTTTTTTAGCTCAACTTTCGACTTTCATAGGGCGGTGCCGGGAGGATACGGCACCTCTATCCGGCCATCATTATGAAATTTGAATTTTTAAATACAGACGGTTTCGAAAATCGACGGCGGGATTACGGCAGGGAGGCACGGTGCCCCGACAACCTCATGATATACAATGCAGCGTCAAACAGTATCGCCTGGCCAGGGGGTGGTCTCAGGAGGAGCTGGCGGAAAGAATCGGCATCCGGCGTCAGGCGGTTTACGACATCGAATCCGGGCGTTACCTGCCCAATACGGCCGTCGCGTTGCGCCTGGCACGCATTTTCGGATGCCGCGTGGAGGACCTGTTCGTCGAACGGACGCCCCGGGAGCGTCATGACATCCACCTGATCGGCGAAGACGTGGCGCCGTCGACGCGTCTGGCATTGGGGCGGGTCCGCGATCGGCTGGTGGGCTTTCCGCTTCAGGGCGCCGAATCCGTGCCGTTCGGCTTGCGATCGGCGGACGGATTGCTGGCGCCGGACAGAAAGCGGGCCGAGATACTGCTTCCCGCCGACCGCCTGGAGAGAACCATTATTCTGATGGGGTGCGATCCGGCATTTGAAATCCTCGGGCAGCATGTCTCCCGCATGTCTCCCGACGCCCGCGTGCACTGCCGTTTCGCATCGAGCCATCGCGCTATCGAAGGCCTGGCCGAAGGCGTCGCGCACGTGGCGGGCACCCACCTGCACAATACCGGCAAGGCGGAATCCAACGTCCTTTTGGCCGCCAGAACACTGCGCCGCGGGCGAAGCCGCATCCTGGGGTTTTCCCTCCTGGAGGAAGGGCTGATGGTGGCTCGGGGCAATCCTCTGGGCATCCGCACGGTGGCCGACCTGGCCCGGCCCATGGTGCGCTTCGTCAATCGCGAGGCCGGCGCCGCCCTCCGGGTGCTGCTGGACGATCATCTGCGGCGTGCCGGCATTCGCCCGGAAGACATCGGCGGTTATCGGAATGAAGTGGGATCCCACCGGGAGGGGGCCTATCGCATCGTCTGCAACGTCGCGGACGCCGCCCTGGGACTCAGGGCCGTTGCCGAGGTCCACGGCCTGGGGTTTGTGCCGATCACCGCGGCCCGATGCGACCTGGTCATCCCGGCCGACCTCGCGGATCATCCCATCATCAGGATTCTTCTCGACGTCCTCCAGTCCGCCGCGCTTCGCAGGGAGATCGATACGCTGCCCGGATACGACGGTTCGGTTACGGGGAAGCTCATCGCCGAGCCGACCCCCGAGGCCCAGCCGGAATGATGCGGCGTCGGCCATGTGACTGGATATTTTGCCTGCTGCGATGGATGCGATGCCGCTTAAGGCTTGACCGGGACTGGAAAAGTCCCTAATGATTGGTGCCATGAACGCCGAACAACCCTATCGACCCGGAATACGGACTCCCGGCCCGAGGGTCCTGATCGCCGCTGCCCTGGTTTCCCTCATGCTCATGATGCCGGGGCCGTTGATCCCGTGCCCGGATGCGGAAGACCGGATGGTCCGGGACCAGGCGGGCCGATCGGTTCGGGTCCCGGCGGATCCCCGGCGCGTCGTGGCATTGGCGCCCAGCGTCACCGAGATCGTCTTCGCGCTGAAACAGGCGCATCGCCTCGTGGGGGCCACCCGGTTCAGCGATTATCCCGCCGAGGCGGAACAGATCCCCAAGGTGGGGTCCTACGTCCGGCTGGATCTCGAAAAAATCACGGCCCTGGCGCCGGATCTCTGCATCGCCGTCAAGGACGGCAACCCCGTGGACGTGGTCATGCGCCTCGAAGCCCTGAACATCCCCGTTTACGCGGTGGACCCCAGGAGCCTCGATACGGTGATGACGGCCATCCGCGCCGTCGGCGAACTGCTGAATGCGCCGGAAGCCGCGGCATCGATGGTCGGGGAGATGCAGCGCCGGATTTCGAGGGTCCGGCGGCTGGCCGCGACGGCGGAAACCCGGCCGGGGGTCTTTTTCCAGATCGGGGTCAACCCCATCGTCTCCGCGGGCACCCCCACCTTCATCCATGAACTGATCATCGCCGCGGGCGGGAGGAATCTCGCCGCGGGGGATATTCCCTATCCGCGGTTCAGCCGGGAAGAGGTCCTGATGACGGCGCCGGACATCCTGATCATCACGTCGATGGCCCGGGGCGGGCTGTTTGAAAAGGTGAAGCGGGAATGGATGGCGTGGCCGGATATGCCGGCCGTCCGCAACCGCCGGGTCCATATTCTCGACTCGGATGTCCTGGACCGTCCCGGTCCCCGAATGGTCGAGGGTCTCGAACAATTATTCGACATCATTCACCCCGGCCTGGGCGACAGGGAATGAGATGACGACATCGCCAATATTCCGACGGATCGTGTGGGTCTCGGTTCCGCTGTTGGTGCTGCTGGCGGCATTCGCCTTTCTCGGGATTTCCGTGGGGTCGAGCCGGCTGACCCCGGTGGACGCCTTTCAGGCCCTTCTGGGACGCGGCCCGGAACCGGACATGCTGACGAATATCATCTGGCGCATCCGTCTGCCCCGGGTGATCCTGGGCGCCCTCGTGGGATCGACCCTTTCACTGGGCGGTCTGGTCTTTCAGGCCCTGCTGCGAAATCCCCTGGCCGAGCCCTATATCCTGGGGATCTCCGGCGGTTCGGCCGTGGGGGCCATCATCGGCATTCTCCTGGGGTTTTCCCGGGTTCCCGGGGTCTGTCTCACGGCGTTTTCCGGGAGTATGGCGGTGCTGGCCCTTGTCGTCCTCATGGGCAGGGGGGGGATCCGGCTCAAAAAGGACGCCCTGCTCCTCTCCGGCGTCATGATCAATGCCTTCTGCTCGTCGGTCATCACCTTTCTTCTGTCGATTTCCCAGGACGCCCGGATCCACAACATTCTCTTCTGGCTCATGGGGGACCTTTCCCTGCCGGACCTGGCCCAGGCCGGACTCCTCGCGCTGATCGTCCTGCCCTGCTTTCTGCTGATCTTTCGATATGCCAATGTCATGAACCTGCTGCTGATGGGGAAGGAGGCGGCCCGGACCATGGGGGTGAACACCGGGGCGGCCTCCCTGGTCCTGCTGCTCGCCACGTCGTTCATGGTGAGCGCCACGGTCTCCTACTGCGGGCTTCTGGGGTTCGTGGGGCTGGTCATGCCTCACCTGCTTCGGCTGGTGCTGGGGCCGGATCACCGGGTCCTCGTGCCGGCCTGCATCCTGGGCGGCGGGGCTTACATGATTCTCTGCGACATCCTCGCCCGGGTGCTGCCGGCCCAGGGGGAGATGCCCACGGGGGTGATCACGGCCATGATCGGCGCGCCGCTCTTCATTTACCTGCTGAAACGGTCCAGGATATGACGCCCGGGATGACGCGCCCCGCCCTCGAGGTCCGGCACTTCAGCCATGGATACCGGGAGACCCCGGTCCTGAAAGACCTCTCCTTTGCCGTGGACCGGGGGGATTTCTTCATCCTGATCGGTCCCAACGGCTCCGGCAAGACGACCCTGATGAAGGCCCTGGCCGGCATCATTCCGGCGGCCGGCAGCCTGAAGGTGCTGGGACGGCCCGTCGAGAGCTATTCCCGAAAAGCCCTGGCGCGGCATATCGCATGGGTTCCCCAGCAGCTCCCCCTGGATTTTCCCTTCTCGGTGCGGGAGATGGTCCTCATGGGACGGGCCCCGCACCAGGGCATCCTTGGATTCGAGACCCGGGAGGACATGGCCGTCGCCGAGCGGATCATGGCCGTCACCGACATCGGGCCCCTGGCCGACCGCAAGCTCAACTGCCTGAGCGGCGGCGAGCTCCAGCGGGTCTTCATCGCCAAGGCCCTCTGCCAGGAGCCGGACATCCTGTTGCTGGACGAACCCACCGCTTTTCTCGACCTGGCCCATCAGATCCAGGTCATGGATCTTCTGGAGCAGCTCAAGCAGGAGCGGGGCATCACCATCGTCATGGTGTCCCACGACCTGAATCTCGCGGCGATGTACGGCGACCGACTCCTCCTGATGCGGGACGGCGGGATCCTGAGCCTGGGATCCCCCAACGCGGTCCTCACCTTTTCCCTCCTGGAGGCGGCCTACGGCTGCGTGCTGTTGACGGAAAAGAGCCCTTTGGGGGACTTCCCGAGGGTGACGACGGTTCCCGGTCGCATCGCGAAACGCGCCGTGAACCGCCTCTGCCGGCAAGCCGACGGCCTCGATGCGGTTGCCGGGGATCCGTCGCGGGAAGAATAAAACCGTTCGTGCGGCGCGCATCCGGCGTTGTCAAGGCCATCCAGTTGCCCTCCGGACCTTGCGGCACCCGGAACACCGGACGCGCGCCGGCACTTGCGGAAAACGGCGCCGACGCCTTCCCGGGGCGTTCCCGGCGGCATGCGGCACCGCGATCGCGGCGCGTTTCAGACGTCAGAAAACAATTTCATACCCCACCTTCACCAACCGTCCGATGTCATAATAGACGTACCGATTGCTCGCATCCTCGGACAGATCCCCCGAGACCTGGACCGCCTCGTCGAAGATGTTGTCCACGGCGAAGGTGAGATGGCCCTTCCAGAGCTTCACCCTGGAGAAAAAATTGAGTACGACGGTGTCGTCCAGTTCCCGCTCGCGGCTGGTAAGAAGCTGACAGTTCAGGTCCAGGGTCACGGGCTCGGTCAGATAATCGACGCCGAGGCTCGCCTGGAACCTGGGGCCGGTCCGGTAATCCTTTCCGTCGGTGTCCTCGGCCGTGGGGTCGGCCCAGTACCCGGCGGTGTAAAGGGAGAGATCCTGCGCCCATCCGGCCTGATGGACAAAGGGATTGACGCCGATATTCCACTCGATGCCCGTGCTCTCGTAATCCCCGGCGTTGAAATAGGTGAGGGGATACCCTCCGGACCGGTCGAGTTCGATCTTGTCTTCATAGGCCATGTAAAAGGCGGACAGGCGCAGCTGCAGAAAATTGTCGTCGTATTTGACGCCGGCCTCGTAGGTCCAGCCCTCTTCCGGACGGAGGTTCGGGTTTCCCTTCAGGAAGTCGCTGTCATAGTAAAGATCGTTGAAGGCGGGCGCCCGAAAGGCTTTTCCGGCGTTGGCGAAGAGATTCAGGCTGTCGGTGGCCGTATAGGTGAGGCCGAAGCTGGGCAGGAACTTGTCGTAATCCCTGGCCCCGGCGGCACCGTCGATGAACTGCTCCCGCACGCCGACGACGGCGATAAGCCTCTCCAGGAAGGTCTTTTTGACCTGGAGAAAGAGGGCGTAATCGTTGCGGTATTGACTGCCGTACTGGTTGCTGTAATCGGCGCCGCGGTAGATCCATTCGGCGCCGGGATTGAATTCCCAGTCCGAAAGATAAAATCCGTAGTCGCCGGCCGCGCCGAAATTATAGTTCCGGTTCCTGTCTTTCGGATCGCCGGGCGCGGTGTACTCCCGCCGCTGCATCTCGTCGTAGTTGCCGAAGGCCTTGACCTTCAATGTCGGGGTCTCGAAGCGGAGGTTGGCAAAGTTCTTGTAGTAGTCCTGGTCGGTGCCTTCAAAGGGCTTTTTGTTGCCGTCATACCGCTTTTCGAAACCGGTCCGGTAATAAGAGCCGACATAGTCGAAGTGGAGGTTCTCGAACATGCGGGCATTGACGGTCCAGGCATACTTGTCGGTGTCGTCCAGATCGTATCGGTATTTTTGCGAGAAACTTCGGGAAATCTCCTGCTGGTCCCCGAGATGCTGGTAGTTGAATCCCAGGTTGACCCTGGGAAGGGAGATGGCTGCGCCGTGGTTGTGGTAGGATTCGTTGCCGAATTCCACCGTCCCCCCCAGCGATGTGGTGTCGCCGGTCTGTTTGGTGATGATGTTGATCACCCCGCTCATGGCGTCGGCGCCGTAGAGGGTTGAGGCGGCGCCCTTGAGGATTTCGACCCGCTCGATCTGGTCCAGGGGAATGGTGTCGATGTCATAGGCGTGCCCGGCCGCCCCCTGGATGGGTGACCCGTTGATGAGAACCAGCTCGCCGTCCTTGATGCCGCGGATGGAGAGGGTGCTGTTCATGCCGCCGTGGGAGATGCCCAAAGGCGCGAAGGCCTTGTATTGGAACCCCCCGACGCGCCGGAGGGCGTCCGACAAGGTATTGGCCCCGGTTTCGATGAGCTTTTCCGCCGACACCACCGTCACGAAGCGGGGGCTCTCCTTCTCCCTCACCGGAAAACGCTCGGCCGTGACGGTCATGGTGTCGAGGATTGCGGCCGGATCCTGCGCCGCTGCGATGCCGGGCCAATGCCCGGCGGACGCAAGGCAGAGGATGCCCAGGATGAGGTGCCGATGCCGTTTCAGATGATTCCCGATCATGTTTTTTCAATCTCCTTTGATGAAGGGGTGAAGGTGAACAGTTCCGGCCGGGAAACATGGGCGGCGAACGTCGACGGAGAACATGAACGGGCCTGTGCGGCCTGTGTGAAAGGCTTCACGGCGCACCGCCGACGGCAAAAAAAATCCCCGGACCGAAAATGATCGATCCGGGGATGTCCCTTTTTTGTCCTCAGAATCCGGGCAAAACTCTGGTCCACGGAGTTTCGCGCATCTCGTTTCAGGCAGGTCTTCTGACTCTCGGATCATCCTACCGGCCGCACCTTCCCGGCCTTTCGGCCAGTGGCATATTGCGGCTTTCGTCCCCGATCACAGCGGCGGGCCCGTCCCCGAATTCCACGGGGTTCCCTGTTCGGCTCAATAATGAGCACCTGATCGATATTGCCGCAGCATAAAGAGAAGAATCCACAAAGTCAAGCGAAAAAAATCGCCGCCGGTTGCGCCACGGCATCGTGTTTTCGCCTGACGTTGTCGCGAGTTGTCGAATCATCGCTTGACGCGGAAGGCGTAAGGGGTTAAATTCCCGAAAAGTTGATCATAGTGGTCTGGGGTGTCTTCGGACTGAGAATTTCACGACCGTGAAATAACCCTTTGAACCTGATCCGGTTGATACCGGCGTAGGGAACGGACCGAGCAATTGCAAGACCTGCCGCTGCTTCCGGTGCCGTATCCCGCGAAAAAATTCTCCGGAAGGAACTCATGGAAAAAACACAAATGGAACGGGCCCGCGAGGGCCAGGTCACGGATATCGTCGCCGTCGCCGCGAAAGATGCCGGCATTTCCCCTGAAACGCTGCGTGAACGGGTGGCCGAGGGAACGGCGATCGTCTGCCACAACAACCGCCGTCGGAACGGCCGGCCCCTGGCGGTGGGCAAGGGGATTCGCACCCGGGTCAACGCCAATATCGGCACCAGCCGGGACGACACCCACATCGATCAGGAACTGGCAAAGGCACGGGCCGCCGCGGCCGCGGGTGCCGACGCCATCATGGATTTGTCGACCGGCGGCCCCATCGACGAGATCCGGCGGGCCATTATCGCGGAAACCGACCTCTGTATCGGCTCCGTGCCGCTGTACCAGGCTGCGTGCGATGCCGTGGTGAATCAGGGCAAACCCATTGTCGAGATGACCGTCGACGAGATCTTCGCCGGCATCGAGCGTCATCTCGAGGACGGCGTCGATTTCATTACCGTGCACTGCGGCGTGACCCGGGCGAGTCTCGACTGCATGGACCGGGAGGGCCGGATCATGGACGTCGTCTCCCGGGGCGGTTCGTTCACCTGTGCATGGATGACGCATAACCGGGCGGAAAACCCGCTGTACGAATATTTCGATCGCCTCCTGGAACTGGTGCGGCCTTATGACGCGACCCTCTCCCTGGGCGACGGGTTTCGTCCCGGATGCATTGAGGACGCCACCGACCGCGCCCAGGTCCAGGAACTGCTGACTCTCGGGGAGCTCACCCAGCGCGCCTGGGATGCCGGCATCCAGGTGATGATCGAGGGCCCCGGCCACATGCCCATCGACCAGATCGAGGCCAACATCCGGCTGCAGAAGCAGATCTGCCACGGCGCGCCGTTTTATGTCCTGGGCCCCCTGGTGACGGATGTCGCGCCCGGATACGATCACATCTCCTGCGCCATCGGCGGGGCAATCGCCGCGGGTGCGGGGGCGGACTTCCTCTGTTACGTGACCCCCAGCGAACACCTCTGCCTGCCCACCGCAGCGGATGTCCACGCCGGGGTGATGGCGGCCAGGCTGGCGGGGCATGCGGCCGACATCGTCAAGAACATCCCGGGCGCCCGGGAATGGGACGCGGCAATGTCCAGGGCCAGAAGGGCCCTCGACTGGGAAAAACAGTTCGCCCTGGCCATCGACCCGCCCCTGGCCCGGAAGCGGCGCGGCGAAACCACGGCCGCCGATGCCCACGGGGCCTGCACCATGTGCGGCGAATACTGCGCCTACAAGGTGATGGACTCGCGGCGGCGGCCAGCCTGAGAATCGCCGAGGGGGCCGTCGGTACTGATAAAGGTCACCGTCAAGGCCCTGGAGCTGCAACAGGCTCTGCAGGTTACCGGCGGCCCGGCAACTCCGGCGGAGATGAAGAAACGCCTTGAGGCGTACATCGATCAGCTCACCAAGAACCCGGACAGGGTGCGGATCGTTATTGAACAATAAGGAAAATGGTCATGTTAATACATGCGATCAAGCTAAATAATTTCTTGAGTTTTGGTGACAAATCAGAACCTGTTTCCTTGAATTCGTTAAATGTCGTCATTGGTCCGAACGGGTCGGGTAAGTCGAACCTACTCGAATCAATAGAGCTGCTGAGGAGTGCGCCCGAGCAATTATTAAAACCGATTCGCGAAGGGGGCGGAGTCCATGATTGGCTTTGGAAGGGCGTTAAAGGCACACCTACGGCATCGTTAGATGTTGTAGTTGACAATCCGCTGGGGCCTCAAAACCTGCGCTATGTTTTGTCTTTCACCGCAGTCGGTCAACGGTTCGAGATCGTCGATGAAAAAGTTGAAAACGAAAAACCTGTAGGTAAGGAGCATTCTAAACCTTATTTTTATTATCACTTTAATTCAGGGCGGCCGACACTCAATGTGAAAGGCGATACCCGTGCATTGCGGCAAGAAGATGTCGATATGGAAAAATCTATTCTTTCGCAACGTCGCGATCCAGATCAGTATCCAGAGATAACCTATCTTGCTCAACAGTTTGGCAACATTAAGCTTTATAGAGAATGGAGTTTTGGGCGCTACACTGTACCTCGCTTGCCGCAAAAGGCAGATCTACCAAATAATGTGCTGGAACTTGATGGCAGTAACCTTGGCTTGGTTTTGAATCGCCTTCGTCGCGAACCTTCAGTCAAAAATCGGCTCTTGAAAGCGTTGCGAGCACTTTATGATGGTATTGATGATTACGACGTTCATATAGAAGGTGGCACCGTCCAAGTGTTTTTTCAGGAAGGTCGATTTACCGTCCCGGCGACTCGCCTTTCCGATGGCACACTTCGTTATCTTTGTTTACTCGCAATCCTTTGTCACCCATCTCCGCCATCTTTGGTCTGCATCGAGGAACCGGAACTCGGATTACACCCGGATGTTCTGCCGACCATTGCTGATTTGATGAAAGAAGCGGCGGAACGTTGTCAGCTAATCGTGACTACGCACTCGGATGTTTTGGTCGATGCAATGACCGATCAGCCTGAATCTGTAATTGTGGCTGAGAAGACAGACAAGGGCACAACATTAACCAGATTGGATGCTGAAAAACTCAGGCCATGGTTGGATAAGTATCGACTGGGACAGCTATGGACACGCGGTGAAATAGGAGGGACACGCTGGTGAAATTGTATGTTGAAGGAGGCGGTGATTCCAATATGCTCAAAACGGCCTGCCGTGCGGGCTTTTCAGATTTTTTGAGTAAGGCCGGATTGAAGGGAAAAATGCCGAGAATTGTTGCCTGCGGGAGCAGGCAGAACGCCTATGACTCATTTTGTACGGCAATCAATACCGGAGAGGATGCATTGTTGCTGGTGGACAGCGAGGCATCCGTTTCTGCTGATTGCCAACAGGGTGACGCAGAAAACTGGAAGCCATGGCATCATTTGAAAAATCGTCAAGGCGATCAATGGGATAAACCTGAAAATGTCGACGATGCGGATTGTCATTTGATGGTCCAATGCATGGAGGCTTGGTTTCTGGCCGATAGAGACTCCCTCCAGAGTTTCTTTGGCCAGGGCTTCAACGCAAACGCCTTACCGGCAGCAGACAATAGGATCGAGTCGGTTGCAAAGGAGCAGATTTACCAGGCACTTTCCGCCGCAACTAGAAACTGTAAAACCAAAGCAAAATACGGCAAAGGGGAACATTCTTTTAAACTTTTGGCGCTCATTTCTCCGGACCGGGTAACAGCGGCATCCCCTTGGGCAAAACGCTTTATAGATATCACAGGAGATAAAATGGGCGGATGAATCGGCCAAGTAGGCAAACCCATTCGCGCAAATCATAGCCTACACACATGTGCGATAGGTTCTACACACACGTGTGCAGAATTGTGCGTAGAACCTTACGGTTGCGAGTGAAAAATAGGCGCGCCGCTCGTATCCGCTTGTATGATAAGCCTTCCTTCCGTGTTTTCCGTGTATGCCGCGGTTAAAAATTATTTGTGTACAGGGCATTCTCGTCATCACCGGATACCGGGGCGGTTTGTGAATCCGGAAAACCAATAACTTTTACCATTGACAATTGGGAAAAGCGGTGTTAACCATCTCCTGAATAAGACAAAAAAGGTATCTTGATGACGGACAAGGCGCAGAGGCCTTAAAAAATCGTGCGGCAATAAAGCTCCCTATCCAGTGAGATGGCGGAGCTTTTTTATTGATCCGGTCGGGCCGGCCAACGCCTTTGAAGACATGTCTTGACAAAGGAGGTGCTAACCATGATCGGCGCCATTGCGGGAGACATCATCGGATCGGTCTACGAGGGCCGACCCATCAAGACAAAAACCTTTCCCCTGTTCAGTCCGCGCGCCGTCTTTACGGACGACACGGTCCTCACGGTGGCGGTGGCGGATGCGATTCTTTCAGGAACCCCCTATATCGAGTCCATCCGGAGGATCGGCCGGCAATACCCCCATGCCGGCTACGGCGGATCCTTTTTCCGGTGGCTCCACGCCGAAAACCCGCGCCCCTACAACAGCTGGGGCAACGGATCCGCCATGCGCGTGAGCCCCGTCGGGTTCGCCTTCTCCACCGAAGCGGCGGTCCTGCAACAGGCCCGGCTGACCGCGGAGATCACCCACAACCACCCCGAGGGCATCAAGGGCGCCCAGGCCGTGGCCCTGGCCGTCTTCCTCGCCGGGACGGGCCGCGGCAAAGCCGACATCAGGGCGTCCATTGCCGATCGCTTCGGCTACGATCTCGACCGCACCGTGGACGAGATCCGACCCGCCTACACCTTCGACGTTTCCTGCCAGGGCAGCGTGCCCGAGGCCATCATCGCCTTCCTCGATTCCAGCACCTACGAAGACGCCGTCCGCAACGCCGTCTCCCTGGGCGGCGACAGCGACACCCAGGCCTGCATCGCCGGCGCCGTCGCCGAAGCCTTCTACGGCGGCGTTCCCCTCGAAATCCGCAACACGGTAAAAACCCTCCTGACACCGGACCTGTGGGCGGTGACGGAGGCGTTTTGTGAGCGGTATGGGTAGGGGGGATGTGATCCTTTTTTGTGATTCGCGGTGAATGCTGTCCTGCCAGAGAGGAGAAGCAAGCCGTCAAGCTATTCTGTCTGTTCAAAATTGAAAGGCATACATGGAGCGAATAAATGAAATAATGCGTTCCTATTTTGGAGTATACGATGAACCTAAATGAACCCAAGATTGACTTATCTTTTCAGGTGATTGGAAAACGAATCAGAGTTGACCATGGCGCAATGCTGCATGGCGCAATAAGTAACATCCTCCCTTTTTTCCATAATGATGACTCCGTCGCTGTTAAGCTTATCAGAGGACGCTATGTAGGTAATGGTTATTTAGATATTTCCCCTGTATCTATCCTCGTTCTTCGATTACCAGTAAGCTTTATTGTCAAATATATGTCGCTTTCAGGGAAATCATTCGAAATTTCAGGCGATAATCTCAAAATAGGCATATTCCATTCAAAAGCTCTGATTCCAGCTGTTGAGCTTTATTCGCATATTGTCACAACCCGAAATGGGCATCACGGAGAACGGTTCGAAGAGGAAATCGCCCGACAACTATCTTCAATAGGTGTTAGAGGTGTTTTTACCTTTGGCAAAAGAAAAACGTTCCAGGTTCATGGTAAGCAGATTGTGGGGTATGAAATGACTGTGTCTGAATTGACGGCCGAGGAGTCGATCACATTGCAGGAAAACGGGTTGGGCGGTCGCCGGAAGATGGGGTGTGGATTTTTTGAACCCCGGAGTACCTGAGGATGGAAGATAAAATCCTGGCAAAAAGCGTCAGAAATCCAGGCAAGCCAGAGCATGCAGAAACTCTGATGGGACATACTCAGATGGTGGTCCGGAGCTTTCAAATCCTTTTCGGGCCTGGAACTTCGACACAATTTTCCAAAGATTGGATTCGATTTTTCCGTCTTGAAAAATCCGCCCTTAAAGCGTTTTACCTTCACGGCCTTGCCGCATGTGGACTCCACGACACTGGAAAGGCCAACAACGGTTTTCAAGAAATGGTTTCCCGAAAAAAAGGGATTCAGGTCATTCGTCATGAGCATCTGAGCGGTCTTTTCCTTTATCTTCCTGCCGTGGGCAGTTGGCTGAAACAGTTCCCGGGGCTTGATGCAAGAATCCTTTTTGCAGCAGTTGCGGGTCACCATCTTCGAACGAGTTTCGAGAATTTTGCACAACCCCTTGACGCCGATTTAAAAATCTTCCGGGTCTATCCCAATGCAATTATGGAGATTCTCAACTTTACCGGCAAGATGATTGATCCATCTGTGGCGGAAATTGAACTTGAAATTCCGGATGTATGGGATTTTGACGGTTCGATGACCTTCGATCCCGTAAGATTGAGAGATGACATAAAAAAGAAGGAACTCATGAAGTTCACCAGGGAACTAAAGAAAAATCCTTCTCTCAACGGGATGGTTATGGCTGTTCGTGCGGGGCTGATCCTTGCTGACAGTGCCGGTTCGGCAGTAGCAAGGGAAGGCAAAAACCTTGATTCATGGCTGAAAGACGCCTTTGGGGCGAAACTATCATGCGAAGATATTCAGCTGAAGGTCATTGCCCCTCGAATTGAACAGATCAGGGCAAAAAAAGGCTATTTTGACTGGAACGGGTTTCAGGATGCGGCCGAGAACCTGCCTCGCCGGTCATTGCTGCTTGCGCCTTGCGGTAGCGGAAAGACCCTTGCTGCATGGCGATGGGTTAAAGCCCAGTTGAACCGGAAGCCTGCTGCACGCGTCCTTTTTCTATACCCGACTCGGGCGACCGCGACGGAAGGGTTTCGTGATTACGTATCCTGGGCCCCCGAATCAGACGCTGCCCTGATTCACGGGACTTCCGATTATGAACTTGAGAACATGTTCAGCCAACCGGAGGATGTCCGGTTCGGCAGGGACTATACAACGGAAGACCGTATGTTCGCACTAGGGTATTGGTATCGAAAAATATTCAGCGCTACGGTAGATCAGTTCCTGGGCTTCATGCAACAATCCTATCGCTCGATCTGTCTTCTACCGCTTTTGTCCGAGAGCGTGGTGGTCTTCGACGAAGTCCACAGTTTTGACCGCAGCCTTTTCTCGGCGCTGAAGCGTTTCTTGAACAATTTTGACGTTCCGGCGCTTTGTATGACCGCAAGTCTTCCGCCTGCCCGGCGAAAGGATCTACTGCAGGATTGTGGGTTAACCCTTTTTCCATCTGAATCTGGCCAGTTTGATGATCTTGAGGGCCTTGCTGGGATGCCGCGATACACTCTCCATCGAATCGAAGGCCAGGAGGAGGCTGAAAGCATTGCCGTATCTGCCTGTGGCATGGGTAAACGAGTTCTTTGGGTGGTGAATACCGTTTCAAGGTGCCAGATGCTGGCAAAAAAACTGGGGGCCGTCTGCTACCACAGTCGCTTCAAGCTCGAAGACCGGAAACAGATGCACGACACGGTCATCCAGGCTTTTCAAAAAGAAAGGAATCCCATTTTAGCGGTCACCACCCAGGTTTGTGAAATGAGCCTGGATCTTGATGCCGATGTACTCATCAGTGAAGTCGCTCCCATCACCAGTATGATTCAACGGATGGGACGCTGTAACCGTCATGCCCGGTTGGAAGAAAAACGTATGGGGCAGGTTTATGTTTACACGCCCGAAGATGAAGCACCCTACACCATGGGAGACCTGGTGGGGGTCAGGGCATTCCTCCAGGAAATTGAAGGTGGTGTAATCTCACAGAGGAAGCTTGAAGCGCTTTTGGAAAAACACGGCCCATCCGATGTTGAAGTCGAAAAATATTCAGCTTTCCTGGAAAGTGGTACTTGGGCGATGAGCCGCGAATACAGCCTGAGAGAAGAAAGTCATTTCACCGTCAATGCCATCCTGGATAATGATCTTTCAACTTATTTTGATTTGCGTACTCATAAAAAGCCGATTGACAGGCTGCTTGTCCCCGTTCCACGACGGTTTGCCTATAACCACCCAAAATTGCAACGTTTTCCAATGCTTGCACCTTCAACATATTATAGCCCGGAATTTGGGTTTTTGGAATACCCTTTGGAGGAAATTCTATGAGCCGTATTTCGCTCAAAGACGACAATGTCGTTTTGGAATACAGTCTTCTCGATCTGCCGACCGCCCAGCACAAGGCGGGACTGGCCGGTCTTTTGTTGATGATCGAGTCTCTGAAACGAAGAAAAAAAACACCGTTGCCGGAGGTGGGGATGACCGCAACAGCTGCCTGGATTCGTTTGAACAAGGACATGTTGCAATTGATTGTAGACGATTTTTTTGCTGTCGAAGAAGTGGAAATTCTGTCCGGCAGCAAATGGTCCAATCGCGATCCCAAGTGCATTAAAGAAATAGAAGTTGAAAAGGACGGTAAAAGGAAGAAAGAAAAACGGTTTGTCTATGATAAATTGCAGCCCAAAGGTGATTTTTTACAAGTATTTTATCCGGACGGCGATGGCATCTGGGTTAAACTGTGGCGCGACATGTTATGGAATATACTGAGAGGAATACCAAAAACTCGAACTGTTTATGAAGAAAGATTTGACGGAAAGCCGTCATCTGAGGGTAAAAAACTTTGGGCCGCTTTTCAAAAGGAATCTCAAAACAGAAAAAAAGGAAAAATCAGGACCGAAAAACTTTCCAGTTCCCTTTTTCTGGGAGCTGAGGCCGACAACCCCGAGAAAGTCTCTTTTGTAGGGGCTATTGAAGATAATTTCCTTCTGAATTTCTGGCCCATCGTATCTCTTATTTTTGTCCCCCGGGAGCTTAAGATCGAGAGGTCCGATGACAGGCTCCGCATTGCCCACAACAATGAAAGCGGCTACGTATTGGCGATACCCGAGCCATGTGAACTTGACGCTTTTCTGGAAGAGGCGGCAGAGATGCTCAGCCGCCTTGAATCCGAACCCGCTGGCTTTCGGCCCCGGGCCGCTCGAATTGATGTTTTTGAGGAAGGAGGATTGGAGTACCTTTACCACTTCGCTCGAAAACAAGCCGATGACAAAGGAGCCTATACCCTCAGTCTCCACCACATTGAAATTTACCATGTCCAAAGACAGGGAAAGCGTATCCGGCAACTTTCGGCTGATCGTGTATTGCCGAAAATGGGAGTCATTTCTGATTATGAAATCATGCGTAAGCGCATCAAAAACCCATTTTACAAGAAAATCTACCTTTCCAATCTGCTGACTGGACAACTGTGGCACATGGACGCGGAGAAGGTGTTTCACAATGAACCGATGCCGCTTTTCATATACAGCGAAAAAACCCCAAAGGAGGTCCGTTTTTTTGGAAAGGATGTCAAGGATAAATTTTTAGCAATCCGAAAGACGCTTGAGCACAAAAAAGGAGCGAAATTGATGACCGAAAAGGATCACGACGATCAGTTGACACTTCGGGTATATCGCCTGATTCAAACCTATGTTCGGAGAAAGACGGAAGAAAAGTCAGGTAAGAAATATGATTCATTCAGGAATCATAAGGATGAAAAGGACCATGTGATTTATCCAAGGGAATACCGTGAAGCCCTTGCAAAGGTTTCAACAGACGTGTTTCTGGCTATGCGGGGGCGAAGAGAACAGGATTTTATCGAATATTTTACGGGGACAGTCTGTTCGGTACCCCAGTATTTGCCCGAGAATGAATATCTGTCCGTTGCAAAGGACCTGATGGAGAACTGGCAAAAGATCAAGACCCTTTCGATGTTGGCAATATCCGCGACTTCATATTTGTCTGAACCGTCCAAGGAAAAGGAGGAATAATCGTTATGAATATCTTCGGAACCGTCCTGACCTATGCCGCTCCCAGCGCGAACTACAGAGGGGAATCCGCCGAAAACCGTTCAGTGATCCAAAAAATCAGCATTGGGAGATTCGAGTATGCCATCATTTCCCCGGAGGCTATGCGGAACGCCATTCGTGAAACACTGGCCGCCTTTGGTCTTCCATGCAACAGGGAGCGTTTGCATGACCAGGAACAATTGGCCGTGAAATTCAAGGATTATCCCGACCACAATGCATATGCCGATGATTTTTTTATGGGGTGGCTTGTCGCCGCCGGGAAAAAGGATCGGGAAAAAATTACCAAGGAACTGAAGGAGAGGGGCCGCGACCCGAAGCTCTTCACGTACAAGAGAGATTCCATTCTGCGCATGAACATGGCCGTTTCTTTGGAACCCTATCGCCATAACAGCATTTTTACGCAATCCCCCCTGGACGCAACGTCAAAAGAGATTAAATCCGCTAAAAATGCCGAAAGCTCCCAACTACTCCATCGTGAAACAGTCTATACCGCCTTCCAGTTTCCTTTTGCCTTGAACCAGGACGATTGCAGCAGCAAACCCGATTGGTCCAAAGCCCTTCTCAAGGCTATCGGACAATTGAATGGCGTTGCCGGAAACCATGCCAGAAGTTATTTTGAAATGTCCCCGGCAAGCATTCTGGTCCGCCTGTCACCTCAGCTTATCGCCGGTTATGATAATTATGGATTTAAAATAGAGGACGGAAAGCATATCTTCCCTGAAGTGATTGATGGAATCATTAACGAGGATTATCCCGCATCCGAATTTTACATTGGTGGGAAAATTGTCAAGGATATGGAAGAAGGACTTATAACCCAACTGAAGGATCGGGGAGCGACGCTTGACAGGAACCCGCAGCGCCTTTTGGAAAGCCTTGGGAATAAGGTATTCACTGATTAAAGGAGTCTCGACATGCGCTGTTTTTATCTACAGGCCAGATTTGCGGCCTTCAGACCCTTTGTCAGCGGCAGTTTTCGACCGACAGCAGGGTTTATGACACCGTCGGCAGCCTACGGGCTGCTGCTAAATCTTGCTGGTGTTGAAATGCGCCATGATGATGGGCAGTCAACCATGACGCTGATTCTCCAGGACTTGCCGCACATCAGCATTGCGTTAGGCGCAAAATCTTTTCCGCAACGTCACTGCTTGATGCAGCAACTGCACAATTATCCCATAGGATCGTCAGGAAAAGAGCATGCAATTAACACTAAAGGAAATAAATACAATATTATACCTGTGAAACGCGAGTTCCTTTCCGATATCAGGGCGTATATATGCATATCAGAAAATGATGAATTGGAGAGATGGATCGTCGAGGGGTTGTCGGGAAAACGGCGCCGCAATTACGGGCTGCCATTTTTGGGCGACAACAGCTTCCTGATCGACCGGTTTGAACCCGCCACCGCAAAAGAACCCGTTTGGTGGTATGAAAAGATCGATGAAGAGGGTGAGGACATACGTGAAAATGTCAATCGGCTCACCACGACAATAGATCGGGCGGATCTTTCTAAAACCCGCTCGTACCTTTTCGCCCCTGCGGAAAACCCAACCTGTTCACCTTCCGCGAAGGCATGGATAAATCTTCCAGAATCACCGGATTGATTCTCAACGCATCATTGCGTTAATTTAAGCCGTTCTTTGACAATTTATCACGGCATTTCATTCTTTCAGTAAAGATCGAGGAAGCCAGATGGACGAAGAAAAAGACAATCCTGTTTCGCAACCTGAAGATATGTTCCCGACACACTACCAATCGGAAAAAACCACGGATGAGCCGCTCATCAGGGTCATGGCGCTTCATGCTCTCGCCTATTGTGAGCGGCTGTTCTATCTTGAAGAAGTAGAAGAGATCCGAAAAGCCGATGCAAATGTTTTTGCCGGGCGGCGCCTCCACGACAGTCTGGACAAAGGACCGGATATCCACACCCTCGAGTTGGCCAGCAGCGTTCTGGGTATTCGAGGGAAACTCGATTGCACCCGAAGGGAGGCAGGGCGATTGATCGTTTATGAACACAAGAAAGGGCGTTCACAAAAAGGCGTTGATGCTTGGCCTGCGGACCGGCTTCAAGTCCTGGCATATTCTCTTCTCCTGGCGGAGCACACTGGTGAAGCCCTGGATGAAGCGCGTATTCGATATCATGCCGATAACAAGACCATCAAAGTCCCCATCTTTCGAGAGGACGCTGAAGCCGAGGTCAGCGCCGCCGTCGCGAGGGCCCGCATGCTCCGGGAAAGCCTTCAACGACCAGATGTCGGCGTCCCGGAGTATAAATGCCGCACATGCTCTTTGGCGCCGGTATGTCTGCCTGAAGAAGAACGGTTCATGAGGGGAGAAAAAACAAAACTGGCCCGGCTGTTTCCACCCAATGACGAACGGAGGGTCATACATGTGGCCGAACAAGGTTGCGCCATTCGAAAGGATGGCGAGCAGATCGTGGTTTATTTTCCCGATGGGACGAAAAAAAGATTGCCTGGACTGAACATATCATCCATGGTGTTGCATGGTAACGTCCAAATTTCCACCCAGGCGATTCATTTTTGCGCGGCCAATGATATCGGTGTACATTGGATATCTCATGGTGGCCGGTATGTTGGCGGCTTAACCATTGGACCTGGAGGGGTACAGCGACGGAATCGCCAATATCAGGCTTTCCAGGACCCGATCCTTCATTCTACCTTGGCTCTTCGTCTGGCAAGGGCCAAAGTGGAAAACCAACTCCGCTACCTGCTTCGTATCACACGGGGCCGAGGCGACGAAAACCGACCAGCCGAGGTTGAACGCACTTTGGCCGGCATCCGTTCCGAGATTCAAGCCATGGCGATATTGGAGAAGGATCTGAACGGCGATATCGATGCGAAAGACGTTTGCTCTATTCTTGAAACTATTAGGGGGCATGAGGGTATGGCTGGCCGATTGTATTTCAGCCAAATTCCATTTGCCCTGAATATAGACAAGTCTGATTTTCTCTATTTTGAAGGACGCAACAGGAGACCTCCAAAAGATCCGTTCAACGCACTTTTGTCCTTTGGATATGCCCTGTTGTATAAGGATTGTGTTGCGGGATTGCTGGCCGTAGGTCTTGAACCGTCCCTGGGTTTTTTCCACACACATAGATCCGCTGCATATCCTCTGGCATTGGATCTGATGGAACTTTTTCGGGTTATCCTTTGGGATATTCCCCTTATCGGGTCGGTCAATCGAAAGCAATGGCGGAAGGATGATTTTTCATTTACAGCAAACCAGGTCTGGCTTACGGTTGAGGGACGGCGAAAAGCAATTCAGGTTTATGAGAACCGTAAAAACGAGAAGTGGAAGCACCCGGTTCTTGATTATCCTTTGAGCTACGCGCGAACCATAGAACTTGAGGCTCGACTGCTCGAGAAAGAGTGGTCCGGCAACCCGGGCGGTTTCGCAAAATTGAGGCTTCGCTGACATGGGAAAAGACAGGCACTGGCACCTGGTATGTTACGATATCCGGGACCCAAAGCGGTGGCGGTTGGTATTCAAAACCCTCAAGGGCAGGGGAGAACATTTGCAATATTCCATCTTTAGAGTCAGGGCCAACAAAACCCAGATTGAAGAGCTGAGATGGAAGCTCGGCAAAATCATGACGGAAGAGGATGATCTCATGCTCGTTCGCCTGTGTTCCGGCTGTGCACAGAGAGTAATAGACAGTCGGGATAAGGAAAAATGGAAGAAATCACCACCTGCATTTGAGGTTTTCTGATTCAAGCACCACCGAAATGCGTTCGACATATGCCAAATACTGAACGATAAAATCGTGATGGTTTTGCGTTTGTTAGGAGTACCGACATTACGAGGTGCTTGAAAACGATTATTCATAATAAAAACAATATGTAGATTCTTATATATTTTTATCGAATGGAAATCTTGACGGCTAACTGTGCTATTTTATAAACATACTTGAAGCGGACCCGCGCAAAGTCTCTCATATCAATCTATTAGAGGAGCGGACCGCACCGATCTCCGATGCCGAAAGGCGTTGAGCACATCCCATTCTTCAGGATGAAGTCGGGAGTGTAGGTTCCGCACCGATCTCCGATGCCGAAAGGCGTTGAGCACATCTTAGTTAAAGCTGTCCAGGTTATGGACTTCATCCGCACCGATCTCCGATGCCGAAAGGCGTTGAGCACGCGTTGAATATCCCGCTCATGGCGCTCGTCATGTCCGCACCGATCTCCGATGCCGAAAGGCGTTGAGCACATGCTATCGGGGAGAGGCGTCTGTGTGTATCCGTCCGCACCGATCTCCGATGCCGAAAGGCGTTGAGCACCCGTGAAGGACGATTCTTGGCGGCTTGTTCTTAACCCGCACCGATCTCCGATGCCGAAAGGCGTTGAGCACCGCCGTTGCATATTTAGGTACGAAGGCCGTCGATCCCGCACCGATCTCCGATGCCGAAAGGCGTTGAGCACTTGTAAACAAGCTCCTGATGCATGATGCCAACGGGCCGCACCGATCTCCGATGCCGAAAGGCGTTGAGCACCGGAATATGAGTCGGCGAAGGAGCGCTACCCCTGGCCGCACCGATCTCCGATGCCGAAAGGCGTTGAGCACCCGTGAAGGACGATTCTTGGCGGCTTATTCTTAACCCCGCACCGATCTCCGATGCCGAAAGGCGTTGAGCACCGGGCATAGCGGGAAGCGACATAACTCGGCTGATCCGCACCGATCTCCGATGCCGAAAGGCGTTGAGCACCCGAATATTGTCAGGAATGTTTCGGTTGCAGTCAGACCGCACCGATCTCCGATGCCGAAAGGCGTTGAGCACAAGTCCGATATATCCGGATGCTTGTGATTAAGGCTTCCGCACCGATCTCCGATGCCGAAAGGCGTTGAGCACTTATATGAATGCCCAAAGAAAACTTGGTAGGGATACCGCACCGATCTCCGATGCCGAAAGGCGTTGAGCACTCGTACCAGACCCCGGCTCGGACGACCGGAGGATCCCCGCACCGATCTCCGATGCCGAAAGGCGTTGAGCACTCGAGATCGTTGGACCCGGGCGTGCCATCCCGACGCCGCACCGATCTCCGATGCCGAAAGGCGTTGAGCACTTGGCGTACGGGGCGGTTACGTCCGTAACTGTCACCGCACCGATCTCCGATGCCGAAAGGCGTTGAGCACTTGGCGTACGGGGCGGTTACGTCCGTAACTGTCATTCCGCACCGATCTCCGATGCCGAAAGGCGTTGAGCACTGGAAGAAGCTGACCCTTGCGCGAGCCAGACTTGCGACCGCACCGATCTCCGATGCCGAAAGGCGTTGAGCACATCGTGGGGCCGACCGGGGAGCTGGTGGCCGGGCCCCGCACCGATCTCCGATGCCGAAAGGCGTTGAGCACCCTCACGGATATCAAACAACAACCACAAAGAAAGGGCCGCACCGATCTCCGATGCCGAAAGGCGTTGAGCACTTGTCGGCAACACGCCTGATATGCTGCACAACTTCCGCACCGATCTCCGATGCCGAAAGGCGTTGAGCACCTCGATCCACTGATATCCCTTGGATAGATCAAGCGCCGCACCGATCTCCGATGCCGAAAGGCGTTGAGCACCGATCTTTACGAAGACGGCCTTGGGCCTGTACCAACCGCACCGATCTCCGATGCCGAAAGGCGTTGAGCACAGACAGATTGAGCGCGAGAAGCAGGCAGTCACCAGCCGCACCGATCTCCGATGCCGAAAGGCGTTGAGCACTCGGCCATAGTGTCAATCCTAACACCCTTTGCGTTCCGCACCGATCTCCGATGCCGAAAGGCGTTGAGCACTTTAAGATCGAGGTACTGGGCGATCGTAAGGCAGTCCCGCACCGATCTCCGATGCCGAAAGGCGTTGAGCACTATCCCTTGCCTGCCATGCAATGGCAGTGCCTTCACCGCACCGATCTCCGATGCCGAAAGGCGTTGAGCACTACACCGAAGCGTCGGTGGATACGGCATGCAGGGCCCGCACCGATCTCCGATGCCGAAAGGCGTTGAGCACTTCCTTTAGGTTATTAAATGTATCTATTTGGCTTCCGCACCGATCTCCGATGCCGAAAGGCGTTGAGCACTCGATCAGGCTCTCGTCCAAATCGACCCACTTGATCCGCACCGATCTCCGATGCCGAAAGGCGTTGAGCACTGACGTATCCGGGTGTGTTGGTGGAGCCTGCGGCGACGACCGCACCGATCTCCGATGCCGAAAGGCGTTGAGCACGCCTTGTTATGGATGGCAAACTATGCCGCGTGGCCCGCACCGATCTCCGATGCCGAAAGGCGTTGAGCACCCGCCTTATGTCATGAACGTACAGGCGTTTGAGCAGCCCGCACCGATCTCCGATGCCGAAAGGCGTTGAGCACAGGCTTACCGGGCAAAGCAGGCAGTCCCAGCGGATCCGCACCGATCTCCGATGCCGAAAGGCGTTGAGCACGCGGCGGAAGGTTGCGGCAAGAAAAAAGCATTGGACCGCACCGATCTCCGATGCCGAAAGGCGTTGAGCACGTATGGGATGCGGCGGAAGCGGCCGACAGGGCCGCACCGCACCGATCTCCGATGCCGAAAGGCGTTGAGCACTTCACCCTGAAAAAGAAGGTTACCATACCGCCGCGCCGCACCGATCTCCGATGCCGAAAGGCGTTGAGCACCTGTTATAACTTTAATGTAGTACAACTCACTCAACCGCACCGATCTCCGATGCCGAAAGGCGTTGAGCACCTTTTAACGATATTTCAGGCAATGAGGTTAGGTGCCCGCACCGATCTCCGATGCCGAAAGGCGTTGAGCACATTGCTTTACTTTTAGCAGGATTAAAATTATTGATCCGCACCGATCTCCGATGCCGAAAGGCGTTGAGCACTCACCGACAATCATAAGTTTCCCACGCAAATCGGAGACCGCACCGATCTCCGATGCCGAAAGGCGTTGAGCACCCGAACTCCGGCGTAGAGCCGGATCTCGATCCCGACCGCACCGATCTCCGATGCCGAAAGGCGTTGAGCACGTGGAACCGCTGATTTCATCATGCCCGAACTCGTCCGCACCGATCTCCGATGCCGAAAGGCGTTGAGCACGGGACCTAACCAAGCCGCGCCGAGAATCATGAAGTCCGCACCGATCTCCGATGCCGAAAGGCGTTGAGCACTATGGATTTTTGCCCAGGGCGCTTAGCACGCCTTATCCGCACCGATCTCCGATGCCGAAAGGCGTTGAGCACATCCAAAGGGCAACCAGGATTTGTAAGGCGGCGACCGCACCGATCTCCGATGCCGAAAGGCGTTGAGCACCCGAAATAGATCGTGTTGATATTGGCGTAGATGATCCGCACCGATCTCCGATGCCGAAAGGCGTTGAGCACTCCCATCGTGCAGTTCTTTCTGATATTGGCTCGACCGCACCGATCTCCGATGCCGAAAGGCGTTGAGCACAAGAATTGAAAGCGGCATTTGAAAAGTCGCTTCGGCCGCCGCACCGATCTCCGATGCCGAAAGGCGTTGAGCACAGCATTAGACTGAACAGTCGTGAATTTGACAGGGACCGCACCGATCTCCGATGCCGAAAGGCGTTGAGCACGTTGGCAGGCCATTGAATATCGGCACAAGCTCGGCCCGCACCGATCTCCGATGCCGAAAGGCGTTGAGCACGTTGGCAGGCCATTGAATATCGGCACAAGCTCGGCCCGCACCGATCTCCGATGCCGAAAGGCGTTGAGCACTCAGTGTAAACAGTGGAATCGTAACCGCGCCGGTCCGCACCGATCTCCGATGCCGAAAGGCGTTGAGCACATTAATGAATTGCGAATGTCGATCCATGAGGTGAAAGCCGCACCGATCTCCGATGCCGAAAGGCGTTGAGCACATTTCAAATCCCTTCAAAGCAAGACCTACCCGAACCGCACCGATCTCCGATGCCGAAAGGCGTTGAGCACTGGTAGGTCGGTCAAGTCCTCGGTCAAGTCCTCGGTCCGCACCGATCTCCGATGCCGAAAGGCGTTGAGCACCCGGCATTCAAGCCTGAGGATATCGTCCATCTCAACCGCACCGATCTCCGATGCCGAAAGGCGTTGAGCACCTGGATAAGCAGATCAATATGCTGATGGAAATGGACCGCACCGATCTCCGATGCCGAAAGGCGTTGAGCACTGATCCCCACCGTAGGCTTGCCATAGGCGCTCTGCCGCACCGATCTCCGATGCCGAAAGGCGTTGAGCACCTGAAGCGAGTGATCATGCCTGTTTACAACAAGGGCCGCACCGATCTCCGATGCCGAAAGGCGTTGAGCA
The DNA here is from genome assembly GCF_001854245.1 of Desulfococcus multivorans. Classification (GTDB taxonomy): domain Bacteria; phylum Desulfobacterota; class Desulfobacteria; order Desulfobacterales; family Desulfococcaceae; genus Desulfococcus; species Desulfococcus multivorans. Next base: position 459,550 of record NZ_CP015381.1, read on the forward strand.
CATGGGGGACAAGAGCGATAATATCCCCGGCGCAGCCGCACCGATCTCCGATGCCGAAAGGCGTTGAGCACAAGCCTTATGACAAGATGGCCAAGGGTAAAAAGGTCCGCACCGATCTCCGATGCCGAAAGGCGTTGAGCACTACAAGCCGAAAAAGATTTATCGAAGGAATGGGACCGCACCGATCTCCGATGCCGAAAGGCGTTGAGCACATCGAGCAGGATCACATCGCATTTCTGAGCCTTCCGCCGCACCGATCTCCGATGCCGAAAGGCGTTGAGCACAAGTTGGGGGCCAGAGCGGCGCTGTGCTTGGCAGCCGCACCGATCTCCGATGCCGAAAGGTGTTGAGCACCCCATGAGGGGAATGTAATCGAATTGAAGCGGACCCGCACCGATCTCCGATGCCGAAAGGCGTTGAGCACCGTTGTCGTTGAAGCTTGATGATCAGCTCCAGGCGGCCGCACCGATCTCCGATGCCGAAAGGCGTTGAGCACGCCTGAAATAGTTTCTCCTGTTCCGCCGTCTTGACCGCACCGATCTCCGATGCCGAAAGGCGTTGAGCACTTGTAGACCGTTACAGGAGCCATCAACAGCACAGGCCGCACCGATCTCCGATGCCGAAAGGCGTTGAGCACCGGAGCAAAACGTTGTTGCGCTTCAGCGGATCCTCCGCACCGATCTCCGATGCCGAAAGGCGTTGAGCACAGGTCGAAGACCGGGCAAAGAAGATTGTTTCGGAGCCCGCACCGATCTCCGATGCCGAAAGGCGTTGAGCACTTTTGATCAGACAGATGAAGCAGTATGGCAACGACCGCACCGATCTCCGATGCCGAAAGGCGTTGAGCACTGTGACACTACCAGGATCAACAACTGTCATTGTTGTCCGCACCGATCTCCGATGCCGAAAGGCGTTGAGCACACGGAGCCCCTCGACTACACCCGGGTGGATCCCGTCCGCACCGATCTCCGATGCCGAAAGGCGTTGAGCACTGCTAACCCGCCGGCAATGTGAACGGGACCCGAACCGCACCGATCTCCGATGCCGAAAGGCGTTGAGCACGGACGTTGCACGATATTTTCCAGGGCGGTGAGATTCCGCACCGATCTCCGATGCCGAAAGGCGTTGAGCACTTGCACTTCTTTTCCGAAGGCCCAGCAGCCTTCGCCCGCACCGATCTCCGATGCCGAAAGGCGTTGAGCACTTGTGTGGTCGACGGATCGGCTCGGGTGCCGGCGACCGCACCGATCTCCGATGCCGAAAGGCGTTGAGCACGGGCTTTGATAGCCACAGCGCAAACGCTCCGAGCTCCGCACCGATCTCCGATGCCGAAAGGCGTTGAGCACGGGCTTTGATAGCCACAGCGCAAACGCTCCGAGCTCCGCACCGATCTCCGATGCCGAAAGGCGTTGAGCACAGATGTCCAAAAGGAGGGCCGTCATTCAGCAACTCCCGCACCGATCTCCGATGCCGAAAGGCGTTGAGCACTCGTCGGAATACTCCAAGCCGAACAGATCCACCACCGCACCGATCTCCGATGCCGAAAGGCGTTGAGCACAGTTGTTCGATCTCCCCCTCGAACGCCCGCTTAACCGCACCGATCTCCGATGCCGAAAGGCGTTGAGCACTCTTCATATTGAGCGAGGGTGATCAATATGCTGCGCACGGTTCCGCGAGGCCGTGACATCCTGATTGGAAACGAAGGCTGCGGTTGATCGCGGGCTTATCCCGCTGCCGGGCGCTCGTGTCGCCGCGACGGCAAAGGGCTCGATCGCTTTCGCCTCTTTAGTTCGGAACCATTTGCGGGCCGTCGTCGCTCCCGCATGGGATCCCGGGAGAAAGCTCTGTCCCAGTCGCCGCGTGTCAGCGGCGTTCTTAAACTGCACCAACCCCGTCGGGCTGAAAATGCGTGATCGATCTTCTTCCTTTCTTTTCCTCTCCCATCATCTTCTTCCCAAAACATCGACTTTTTCCGTACCATCACATGAGGCGGTACATTGCCGATAGCGCGAAACCGGAAAAAGAAATGTCGTCATTGCGGTACGGAATCAGGGCGGACACACAGGTCCGCCCCTACGGTGACCGTGATGTCATATGATCTGGCCGTCGTGGCAGGGGGTTGTCGCAACAGGGCCGTATTTGGCGGGGTATGGAACATCGTTAGGTGGGGTGCGGGATGAGGGCGGACACGCAGGTCCGCCCCTACGGTGACCGTGATGGCATATGATCTGGCCGTCGTGGCAGGGGGTTGCCGCAACAGGGCCGTATTTGGCGGGGTATGGAACATCGGTTGGTGGGGTGCGGGATGAGGGCGGACACGCAGGTCCGCCCCTACATTGACCGTGATGTCATATCATCCGGGCATCGGGGTTTGGGTTTGGCGCAACGGGGCCGTATATCGCGGTTGGTTCCCGGGTTCCCCCGGATTTCCGATCATCGTGCCGAACCCGTGCGGTGACCGCGATTCCATACCTCTTGATGCCGGCCTGGAAGGCACGGGTCAAGAGGTACGCTTCTTGATTTTCAGTTTTTCGTTCTTCAGGCTGTTGATGCAGAGCTCCAGAAAAACCGCCCACGGCAGATCGGCCTCGGCTGATTCGTTGGCGTGGTCGATAATCCGCTCAATTCTCGGATACATCTCCATCGCTTTAGCCGAGAACCCCTTGCCGTGTTTGGTATTGACGCTGTTTATCATCGGCGGCGGGGGAAACACCTCGGGGTCATACCGATGCAGCCGCAGCCATGACTCCACCGACAGCGCCTTCTGTTTCCCACTGGCGATCCGCCCCAGGACCGGGGCGCTGACACCGGCGGCTCGGCTTAGCTTCGCCAGTTGGCCGCGCTCCTTCTGATACTTCGCAAGGATTTTCCGAATCTCGTCGCATTTAAGGCCCTCCGGCATTTTTTTGTTCTCCTGCTGAAAATTTCTATTCGTTAGTATCTTTCTATAAACGCCTTTTAAGCTTACAGGCAAGCGAATTACTTGACTTATAATTTTCTTTCTGATAGAAATATAACCCTGTGATGTGAATCAAGTATCGATTCGATTTTAAAAAAATTATCGCGCCCGGATAACAAACACCCTGAGTCAGCACAAGTATGCCAAAAAGAATAGCAAAGATCGCGATGTTGTACGATATTCGGCCATCGGTGCGTTATTTCCGCCGCTGTTAAAAATATGTGACAACTTTGATATCTCACGGTGTTTGTTTTTCCAAAAAGATACTTTCTTCTCGGTAGAAATTTTCTAACTAACCATAATTAAAGGCAATAGCTTAAGTCATAGGTTGTAGCGGCGTAGCAACCCAGGCAGCCGGAAAGGCAAAATGGATCGGTTCCTATTCTGACACAAACGGAGAGAGAAAATGTCAATCGAACATCCCACCGAAAACTGGACAAGATTCCCGAACAGCATTCTGGACAACCTCGACCGATACTCCGGAAACGAGCTCAAGGTTCTGGCGCTCATGATCCGCAAGAATCTCGGATGGCGCGATCCGAACAAAAAGTATGCCGTGAAATACATCGCCGCGAAGACGGGCCTCTCGAAGCCCACGGCCCGGAAGGCGATTGGTTCCCTGCTGGAAAAGGCGGCGATTGACGAAATTTCTTCAGGGAAGCGGTGCACGCGACGATTCGAGATTAATCTGGAAGCGCTGGGGAAGGGTGAGAAGGCCTCTGCGAAGAAGAACGAGGCAGCCGTGCCGAAGGCTGTCGTCCGGCCCAAAATTCAAACGGTAACCCGGGAAAAAAATTTGCCCGTACCGGTAAAAGATTTTCCCCCGTCAACAGTCGGGACCGGGAAAAAAATTTTACCTGTACAGGTAAAAAAATTTGACCGGAACATGGCAAAAATTTTGACCCAGTATAAGAAACCAGTAAAAGAAACCAGGGGGAAGAAACCAGCAGCCCCCCACCGCCTTTTTTCAAAACCTGTTTACACGAAAGAAGACTGGCACGCCGACGAAACCGACGAGCGGTTGAAAGAGATCAACAGGGAAATCATGGAAGTATGCGGCGGTCCGGATCCGGTTTGGGAAGCTGAGCTTAGAGCGCTCGAGCGGGAAATCCGGGAGACATGGTAAGGCTGGTTCGGGGTATGGCCGAGATTTACGGCAGGCGTTACAGCCCCGACGCCCTGAAATTGGTCATGCTGTCTTTGGATGATTACAGCTACGACGAGGTCCGGGAGGCTATCGCCCAAGTGCTCAAGAAAAGCCGCTTCTGCCCGACCCCCATGGAGATCATCCAGGAGATCAACGCACTGAAGGCGGCGCGCCGGGAGTGGGGGTGGCATCCGCCGGCAAGCCTGCAACAAGCGCAACGCCGCCTCTTTCGTCAAGAGGAGCTGGCCGACGCGTTTTTGCGACTGTTCCCAAAAGAGCAAGCCGAGCTGAAACAGGCCTTCCTGTCCGAGACCAACGCGTTCATTCGCAGGCGTTCCGAGAAAACCGAACCGGAGCGGTTGGCCCGGAACACCTCGTTCAAACTGTTTCTGGAAGATCGATGGGACGGCGAGGATCGCCGCGAAAACGCCGTGTCCGAGACGGCGAACTAACCGCTCTGCCCTGTTTCAACCCCAGAAAACGAACCGCATAACCCCGATACCAAGGAGTCTGGCATGGATATCACCCCGGAATGGTTTGACACATGGTTCGATGCAAAATTCCCGGAAGAGGAATACGGACCAAAGGACATCCGCAGAATCATGGGCATCGGCAAGAGCCGCGTATACAGGGCCATCGATTCCGGAGAGCTGGAGGCGATCCGGGTCGGGACCTGGTGGCTGGTGCCCAGGCCCGCCCTCAAGGCGTGGCTTCTGGCCGGATACAACCTCAACAACTGAAAAAGGAGGCATTGATCATGATGAAATACATCGTCTATCTTGGCGCCGTCGTGGCGTTGCTGGATTCGATGACCCGGGCCCTCGAAGACGGCAAGATCACCAAGGATGAATGGGTCGGGATCCTGAAGGATGTGGCAAGGGCCGTCCTGGCGACAGGAGGTCGGGCGGCATAATGGGCGATCTCAGCGGGAATTTCAGCGCATCGGCCGTTTTTTTTGGATTGCCGTGCCGGTTTGTCCCCAAGCGTCCCACACGAAAAGACGTTATCTGGTAAGAAGCGGGTAAACATTAACCCCAAACCTGAAAGGAGGACAACATCATGGCCATTCTACCGCTCGACTGGGAACAGGACTCGCTCGTTGCGGCGTCTCTTCTGGAAAACGGCGCCGACGATCTCAACTGGACCCTGGCCGCCGACGCCCGCATCAAGACCGCTGAAAACCCCACGGGCATCGGCCCGGTCGCCTACAACGGCAGGCCCAAGGATGAAACCGGGAAGGTGGACCTCAAGGAGGGCAGCCCCCGGGACGCGCTGTTCATCTTCTACAAGGCCGACGAGTCGGTGCGCGCCACCCTCGAGGCCCAGGACCCTGCCGACGTGGCGGAGACCATCGCCGACTTCCTCGCGAACCACGGCGGTGACGTCGCCGCCATGACGGCCCTGGCCCCGACCGTCGTCTAGGCCGGATAAACCCTTCAACCCGCAAAAGCCTGGTGGCCCGTATGGGGCTTCCGGGCTTTTTTTTACTCAAATCGACGTTCGTGACAGTGATCGGAAAGAGACTGAAGGCTGAAGGGGGATCAGGGCGTCGAGTCGAATCTGTTTTCAGCTCGCTCTCGAAACAGCGTCTCTGCCGGAAGGCTGGACCCAGGATTAACGGAGGTTTCGGAATATGGCATTCAAGCAATGTTCGTCCCTGCTGGCGGATCTCATTCAGGCCGGGGCGGAGAAAAGATGGAAGATGGAATACAAGGGCATCGTCAACACCGGCGATACCTTCGGCGGAAGGGCGGTGGGCCCGGCTGCCTGGCAAAGCAAGGACAAGGCATTCGTCCTGTTGATGTTCCGGGAGGATGCGGTCTGCGAGTACGACCTCCTGCAGACGGACCCTGAAAGCACCGTGGAGATGGTGGATTTCATGGGGAGCTACGGCCATGCGCCGGACGAGCTCCTGGAGGCCACGCGGGTCGCCTTCACGGCCAACGCGGCCTATGCGGCCCCACCCCCGGACACCACGCCCCGGGAGATCTTCTATGCCGTGGCCGGACACTGCGACGCCGAGGGCGTCGGCGGTGCGTTCGAAGCGGCGTCCGCCAATCCCGAGGGGCAGCTCATCACCCTGGGCCGCACCGAGGCGGCCGGCCTGCTCCGGTCCGTTGTCTTTTTTGAAAACGTTCAGCTTCCCAAAAAGCCCGTTGCCTCGGCCCGGCTCAAGTTCACGGCGGACGGCGGGGAAGCCCTGGTCCGGGACCTGATGACCGTCACCGAATGGACCGGGAGCGACTACGTCGCCTTGGGGGAATGGGAGAACGGCATGTGGAAGATCTCCGAGGGGGGCATCGACCTGAACGGGCTCGCCCCCCAGCTCGTCCTGGACGGGGTGACCCACTTCAGGATCAGCGTGGACCCCGTTGACAACGGCGGGGGCGGGATCTGGATCACCGTCAACGACACCGGGGGGCAGCCGGTCGGGAGTCTCTTCACCGAGGATCCGATTACCGCGCCCGCGACCTTCCTCGTGGAATGCAGCCCCATCGGCGAGGGCCGGATTCTGGGTCACGTCAACATCAGCTTCAACAGCGCCGAGACCCATTCGTGGTGCACGGATCTCAAGGCCGTCGCCCGGACCGCGGGCAAGACGGAGGACCCCCTTGTCGCGCACATCGGCATCACCCCGAACCCGGCGTTGCCCACCGGGCAGAGCCAGCGGGCCGCGATCCTGGCGGGGCAACGGGCAATGCGAACCCACTGGGACCTCACCCAGGCCTGGGCCCCGGGCGCGGCGGTGCAGTCCCCCAACTTCGCGCCCATGCTCAACGCGCTCCTCACGGACAGCGCCTACGAACCCGGCCGGAACCTGGCCGTCGTCATCGAGAGCCGGTTCCCGGGAAAGACGGCGGTAAACATCGACCGCCGGTGCCGGGCCGGAAGCGATATCGTGCTGAAGATCAACTGAGAACTGCAATGTCCCTTCCGCTTCGGCGCCCAGGCCGGAGGGGAGGGGCCGGAAAGGAGGTTAAGGACATGCCGACAGTCGAGATTCCCGAGCTCTGGGGTGTTGTCACGGCCGTGGTCCTGGCGCTCATCGGCTGGCTCCAGTCGGCCGCCCGGACGGCCGCGAGCCTGCGACATCTCCAAGGCAGCATCAAGCGCCTGAACCTGAAGGTCGAGAACGCCGCATCCAGGTCGGACCTGAGAGAGAACATCGCCCTGGTCATGGCGGAGATCAAGGAGACGCGCCTGGCGATCACGGAGATTGACCGCCGCCGGGAGTTTGCCGGAAGCGAGTTTCACGAATTCCGCGAACGCATGGCCGGCGAGCTCGCAACGCTCCGTGCCCGGATGAAAACCCATCCCCGCCCCGACCCTCCCGAAGCTGATCCGGGCGGCTCTTGTAACCTGTTCGCACCGTCGGGACATCGGCTTGCAACCCTGCCCAAAAAGACCAACGCCACGGCGCCCGGGGAGGCGGTTTTGAAAGGGTGAACGCCCCGAAAGCACCCGGCAGCTGTTGAGCCCAATTTCCCCGTGATCGGCGGCCCGCAATTGTGCAATATGCCGGGCCGCCGGGTCATGACGGCCTGCATCGAAAACGCGTCGGCATCCACCCGGGGTGCCGACCCACGTCAGCCGCTATTACCTTCCACGTATTCGACCTTCCGCATTCCGATCTCCGTATCTCTTCATCACCTTGTTATGTTGGATCAGGCCGATAGGTATTTATACCTATGCGACAATAGGTACTTGTGCGCATTGACCGGAGAGAAGAAAAGTTTTAAGATCGCGCTCGGATTTGGAGACGGCGGTAAAAAAATGGGATTCGTTTGGCGTATTGCCTATTTTTCACTGAAGCGGGCTGCGTTTCAGTTGGAATGGAACGAAAGGGGAAATGCCCGAATGCCGCCTCAATATCCGAGTATCCGATAAACATTGGAGGTGCCGATTGGCTGTACCGGATTTTCAATCATTGATGCTGCCCATACTCAAATTCGCCGCTGACGGCAACGAGCATTCACTGCAGGCAACCCGAGAGGCGTTGGCTAACCGGTTAGGGCTTTCACAGGAAGATCTTGACGAAAGACTGCCAAGTGGAAGGCAGACCACTTTTGCAAACCGGGTAGCATGGGCCAAGGCCTATCTCACACAGGCAGGTGTGCTGGAATCTCCCAAAAGGGGGATGTTTCACATATCCGACCGTGGACGGAAAGTTCTGGCGGAAAGTCCGGATCGAATTGATATCAAGTACCTTGAGCGTTTTCCTGAGTTTCAGGAGTTCCGGCAGGCGAGCAACAAAAATCGCACCGATAAAGTGACGCAGACAAATGACAAGGAAACAAGCCCCACAACGCCGGAGGAAACGCTGGAACAGGCATATCAGCAACTGCGCGACGAGGTTGCCAATGAACTGCTTCACCTCATCAACGGGAATAGCCCCGAGTTTTTTGAGCGGTTGGTGGTACACTTGCTCGTCGCCATGGGCTATGGCGGTTCGGTCAAAGAAGCGGGGAAAGCTACAAGAAAAACCGCAGATGAGGGCATAGACGGCGTCATCAAGGAAGATCGCCTCGGCCTCGATGCCATATACCTCCAGGCGAAAAGATGGGAAGCGGTTGTCGGCCGTCCCGAAATACAGAAATTTGTCGGTGCGCTGCATGGCCAACGTGCAAAGAAAGGCGTCTTCATCACAACCAGTCGCTTTTCAAGGGAAGCACTCGACTATGTCGGACAAATTGATCCGAAAGTTGTCTTGATTGATGGAGCCGATCTTGTCCAGTTGATGATAGATCACGGGGTCGGGGTCAGTTCGGCAGCCGTTTACGAGGTCAGGAAGGTTGACACAGATTTCTTTATCGAGGAGTGACCCCTATCTCTATAACAAGTTTCAACAGCTACAGGCCGATGATCGTGAGGCATCCCCAACCGGCCGTTGCCATGCTTCGTGATGGGCTTCAAAATCGATGTGCCGACGCCACTTGCGGTCAGTTTACTGGTGGCTAACTCTTAAACGACTTTTTTGAACTTATTTTAATTACGATCAATCATAGGTGCTATGTGAAGGAAATCGAAACATGCCTACAGAAGCGTCATTCGCACCACCTCCGGCTGACAGATATGTCGCTGCGTTTCAATCCATTACAGGTCTTACTGATTGCCATTATCAGCTTCTCCGCCTCCACTATCATGCCCCAGAACATACGGTTACAGCCACGCAACTTGCGGAATTAGTCGGTTACAGCAGTTATTCGGTCGCCAACTTGCAGTACGGCCGGTTGGCTAGGCTTGTTGGCGAGCGATTGGATTACTCCCCAGAGCCGGAGTACCTTGGCACGTTGGTTTGGTTCGAGAAACGGCATGGTGAATGGCACTGGATTATGCGGCCCGAGGTCGCTCAAGCATTGGAACAGCTCGGATGGGTCGAAAGTACCGGGGTGCTTCTCCCGGAGGAGATCGCCGCCGCAACTGAGTCGATAGTCGAGGGGGCGGTGTATCGAGTAGTGGTCAGCGCTTACGAGCGTGACCCGGAGGCTCGCCGGCGCTGCATCGCAGCTCATGGTACCACCTGCTGCATCTGTGGATTCAACTTCACTGCTGCTTATGGTCCGGTGGCTGAAGGGTTCATCCATGTTCACCACCTGCATCCTTTGTCGGAAACGGGCGGAGTGCACCGGGTTGATCCGGTGAAGGACTTGCGGCCCGTATGTCCCAATTGCCATGCAGTTTTGCACCGTCGGGTACCAGCATACAGCATCGAGGACGTGCGCGGCTTCCTGGGACAGTAAAAGCGCGTCTAACCCTGAAACAAGTGTGATTTTATAGCATAAAGCAAAAAAATATTCGAAATATCCATCTTATCAGCGTATCATGTGTTTGCCAAAACCTATAATGCCGTCAAGAAGGAGTATTTCGAGTGACACCAATTATCTCTTCTAAGAAAACGTCGTTTTCTTGTAAATTTTGGAACCGACCCTCGGATCGGTTAAAACGCTAAAAAGCTGAAGAAGACGAAAAGGGGAAATGATGATGGTTGGAAACATAGTCCTCGGGCACCGCTCGGTTGAGCACACAATCCGACATGAAGTTCAATAATTTCCCTGCATATTAGGATAGGAAGTAGCCTCACGACTCCCCCTCCCACGCCACACAGCGAACGAAGGGTGGCTCGTACTGTGCGGTTCGGCTGCTCAGGCAGAACGAGACTCTGGAAAAAATGTGGGAAGTGTGGCGGCGGGTAGCTATCAATTTCGAAACTGGCAAGGTTCTTTTCACAAGTAGGTCTCATGGACAGGCCTTGGTGAGCGCTGAGTATTTTCTGGTGGAAAAACAGTATGACCGACCCTGGCATTTCATGGGTTTTTCAGGGCGAAAAGGCTTGACCAGCACCAATGAAGCGGTCTATGGACAGGAAGGCGCGGAAGCCGAACGAAAGGCGTATGTCCTTGACCACCATAGCGATAGTGTTCCCCCTCAAAGGGCTTGGGGATGGGGATCTATCTTTTTGGAAACATTCATATAACTTGTTTTTGACCATATTTCATCTGCCCACCGGAGTTATCCAGCCAATTCATCCAACGCGGTAAGAATGTCGTTGCTGCCCTCGTAACGCATGAATTTTTCTATGCCGATTACGAGTTCTTTTGCCCTGACAGCGCCGGTAGCCTGACTATGAGAAAAATGGTTTTCTGCTGCCTTCAGACATTTCAGCGCACGTTCAAACAGATCACTATCCATCGGATTGCTCGGATCAAGGAAATCGTGGTCCACAACGCGGAATCGCAATAGGAAAAGAAAAAGGCGTGCGGCTTGAAAAAAACTTCTTTCAAAGTTCCCGAGGTCAGATTCCTGTTCCAATATTTTAACAGCTTCTTCAGTAAATGTTTTGGCCTGAGTGCGTGCCATGGCTCGGGGGCTTTTATCCCGCAAGCTCAGAGAACGCCAGAGCGCTCTCGATGACTGAATCGGAAAAGGTTTGTTGTGATTACTCTTGATTCGTTTATAAATTTTTTCATAAAGAAGCCGGAAGTCTTCTTCCGCCGTAAAAACTCTGCCTCCGGCATCAACCCCGTAATTCCACTTTTGGTTGTAAAGATTCTGCGAGATATATGTTCGGATTTGCTGTACCACCCTATTTGGGGTCTTTGCAAAAAGCCAACTCATCCTAACGACGAATCCCATCTTGTTGGCTGGACTGATGTCCACAAAATCTTTTTCTGCCTTGTCCGCTAGCCTGTCAATCACCATAGATGCCTCTTGATTTCCTGCCTTTCCATCCTGATCAATCGGCCGCAGGTGCTCAAAGCCTTCATCTGTTGGGTTGTTGGTAAATCTTGTCAGAGCATTTTTGACGCCGTCCACAATGCTCATGAAATCAGGAGTGAGTGGTGTCGTCTTTAAATATTTCTTGATTTCATATTTAAAATGCAACAGGAACGATGCCGTGGGATCGACCTTGAGGGTGATCACGTCCGGCCATCCCCGGGTTGGCGGGGGCGGAGGGTCGGCTTCCGCCATTGTCGAATAATCCAGGAATATCTGGCGGCCGCGCAGGAATGCCGCATCTTCGGAAAAGCTCGGGACAAGGGTGATCTGTGCCAGACCGCTGGCAGGCCGAATCTCCAAGGATATATCCACGGGCATGTTCGCTTCCGGCACTGAAGGAAATGCAAACTCTGCGCGTCGGAAAGGGTTGCCGAACAGCTCACGAGCCAGCTTTCTGGCGTATTCAAGCGTCTCCATTTCTTTGTTTGCGAATGATTTGAGCACCTCCTCGTAGGTTCCAGCCTGTCGCACTTTGGCAATGATCTCGGAGCGACTGCTTTGTGGAAGTCTGGTTTCCTGCCCTTCAAGTGATTCCGGTGCTTCCAGATCAATCCTTCCTCGTATTCCCCCCTTTTTGAGAAATACTTGAAGATGTTGCGCTCCAGCCTGGATCGCAAATTTCCCTCGGATGGCTGCCGGTTTGTAAGGCTTGCCGCCTTGGCAGGTCTCAGCATTGAGCAGATCTACCCAAATATGATCACCCTGCTGCTCAGCAAGCACAGAAAGTTGGGGGAGCGTATCAAGATAGGTGGGCAAACCTCTATCAAGGCGCCGCCCATACTCGGCACATCCATCAATCACGGGGTTTTCCTCGTGGGCCAACCAGATAGTATCTAATTGTGGAGATGTGGTATTGGCTTTAATGCCAAAGGCTTGCAGCTTGTCCTCTGCCGATTGGATCCATATCGGCAGTCTTGGGGGGCAAAGCGGACCCGAGACAATGATGCCACGCAAGCGACTTTGAGGTCGGGAGTCGAGCACGCTTATGAATAGTTTTGCAAGAGCTTCTGCTGCTGGTGTCTCCTCTTTCTCAGAAACCACCGAGAAAAGTCTACACGAATTTTCCAACAGCGCACGCAAACGGCTATTGGGAGCAGCGGGTACACTTCCGGCGCACTCGACCAATCTTTCATCCGGAGCCCAAAATGTCCATCGGTCCTCTAAACTCCAGACATCCACGTTCGAAGAAAACGACCGCCCGGAAAGGGCCTCCCAAACATGGGGGAATTTTGTGAACGCCTGCCAGAACGCGCCATCATCTATTCCCGGATAGGTCTTTTCAAGGGCATTGGCGGCCCAATCAAAACCCGCAACAGAGGAGACATGGCCAGGGCGTTCGCGCACGGGGATGATGAATAGGGTATTGTCGTGTTCCTCCCGATGTAAACGGAATGTGGTCATCTCAACACCATCAGGTCCAAGGTAGACCACCATAATGTGTTCCTTAACGCTCGTGTTTTCAGTAAACACATTTTTGGGGTTCAGTTTGGACAACCAGGAGAGTGCAGCGGCCACTGGCCTCCACAGAAACTGAATATTCTCGAACCCGCAGATTTTCAGGTCACGGAGCAACATTTCCTGCCCGAATTCGTCAAGTGAGTCCGGTATGGCCAACACAGCTGTATCCTGTGCGCTGCATCCTGATTTTTTAAGAAGATTCGCTACATGTTCGGAAAGGATACGACTGAGTGTGAAGCTTACACCCCGTCCCACTTGCCAACGGGCTGAACGGTCCCCAGCCTCCACCAGCCCATGCCAGACACACGGGATGGGCGCACGGCGCAGGGGAGCGTTGTGATTAACTCTTGCTTCTGGAGGCCAGGCCAGTCCTGAGTGGATACGATTCTCCTCTGCAGTAGCGCCTGTGTGGATTATACCTGAGGGATGGGTCGGCAACACCGCATTTGCAATACAAAGGGATCCATCACTTGCTCTACCTTCGACCTGAAGGACCTGGTCTGCCAAACCGAATGCAGCACAACCGAAAATTGTTTTGTTGATCATACCAGTCTATCCAACCTATCGTCTAAAAGGATTGCGAGGTATTCGACGACCTCGTGCCAATGACGAGGGTCGGATGGCATAATCACCACAGGTGCGTCCGATAATTCACGCACAACATTCGTTTCCTCAGCATATAAAGAACTGGCGGCTACCAACCCCTGCAGAATTGGCAAATTTGGGATGCGAGCCCCTGCCAGAACATTTCTGTGGAATCTCATCGCGCTCGTTGCAGATTCAGAAATACCTTCCCAAAAGATTTCCTGATTGGTACCAGCAGTGTTGATACCCCAAACGATGAGTACGTGATTTCTGTTGGGAGATTCGCCCAATGGCCGCACCACAAGATAGAGGTGTCCTCCGGTCCGGCTCAGGCTTTGGGTCAGAATATGTTCGCTTGCCTCATCCGGGTGCACAACTTCCAGGATAGCGATGGAACGTGGTGTCCCGTTGGCGATCCTTTCAATGACAAATGGACCGGGCTCGGACCCGCCCCGAGTGCGACTGCCGAGTATTTGTTCGCGAGTCACATGAAGGGACGAGCCTATCACCTTTCGGATCCGAATGCCGTTCTGTGGCGGCTTCAACCCTTCGCGTTCGAGATGGACAATAGCAAGATTCATAAGCAGCCGGACGATGTCCGCCCAGGTCCGGGCTTGCCAGTCCCAGAAGCGGTCTTCGTCTTCTTCCCGGCGCAACAGGCGGCAGTACCACGCCCAAATCTTGCGGTAGCGTAGATCGTTTTGGAGAACATAATTAGGCCGGACTCCAGCCCTGGCCTTGGGTACCCCCTCAAAATCCGGATGCTTGCCTGCATCTACACATATTTCTCGAAAACGCCGCACGTCCCGCGCCCGCTTGGAATCCATGAACTGCGCATTGATCTCCACCTCGTTTGTAATATAACGAAGAGACTCTGCATCGCAACGGTGTATAAAATCTTTGAGCACGCGGTTTTCCAGCACGTCAAAAGATTCCCTGCGCACTACGGCCAGCAATTCCTGCCTGCTGCCGCCCTTTTCCGCCATGTTGGCGCCAGGTTGGCGCACAAACCACTGTAAACAACGGACGTCCGTCTCACATATACGGTTGATTCGCTGCATGTTGCGCTCCCGCAGGAGAATCCGCCGCATTCCCTGAACCGTTCCAGATAAGCCGGCGCTCATCTCCTCGGCAATACGCACGATCAAAGAAAGACGAGGCTGTTGTATATCATTCGATTGTTGTTTGAGAAATTCCAGAACAGTGTTCCAGGGAATCATGCCCCCTTTTGACTGTCGGTTGGTCTTGTCATCCAGCAGATCATCAAAGAATTGTGACCATCCAAGAACCATGCGTGCCAGAAGGCTTTCCGTCTTGCCGTCGGCTGTAGTTCTGCGCTGTGCTCCCTTGGCTTCGATTGTAATATTATAGCGCCTTCCGTTGGAGAATATCATCATCGCTCCTTGACCATGACCCGAGTGTGAAAGAATGCCATGAGGCGTTTCATACACTTCAGTCCCGTCCAAAAAGGGCGGCCCTAAGGGAACGAATTTTTCATGCCGTACAGCAAGCAAAACTTGGGCACCGCTCATCACGGAGAGCACTGGGGAACCGAAAAACGGCAATACGACACCGTCGTTCGTGGCGGGAACAGATTCTTCCTCGACATCCACAGACCAGGGCCAGTGGTGAAAACATACTTCAATGGGCGCCGGCATCTGAGCCATCTTTATCTCCGCGGCACGCCGTGCCAGAGGAACAGGCTGGTGTTGCTCTTTTCTTTTGCCTCATTGAATGCATCAATGAGTTCTCCATCCCCCAATTCAACGATAATATCTTGTATCTGCGTCAAGCATTCAGCTGCATGGGGTTCCGATACATCAAGGCCTCTCAGTTTGGGTAGAATCTTCTGCTCAATCTGATCCGCAAACGCCAATTTATAGACTTCTCCTCTTCCGATCCTGGGATAATTAGCAACATAGGAACGGATGGCCTTTTCCACGCGGTAGCCAAACGGTCTGCCTATTTTTTGGAGGGCTGAATTTATTGCCTCCGTCCAGCCCGCAACTGTTCGGCTCCAAGGAGATTGTTCGTCGAATCCATGAATCCAGCTATTCCAGACGTCATGTGTCAGAAATCCGTCCGCCTTTTCAGTTTCGTGGGACTCTTGTTTTTGCGTCAGTTGGCTTGCAGGCTTTCCGAAGCGAAGCACATTGGAGCGGTCGAGAACTTTGTCCGAGAGACTTTGTGTGGTCTCATCCTCGTTCATAGTGCCAACAAAGAGCACGTTACCGCCGACCCAGAGACGTGATGCCTCGGTGCCGCTCGGACCAAGGTCCAGTACGATTTCAGCCCGCTTACGATCGGATGGATCCGTCGGATCTTTTACGTCGCGGCGCAATTCCAGCTTGGATAGGAATTCACTGAAGTAGTATTCTGTTCGAGCGAGGTTCATTTCATCCATAAGGACCATAAGCATTCGATCTTTGCTAACCCCACCGGTTCCCATGAATGGATGGTATTGATCCATACGAACCAATGCTTGTGCCATTTCAGTGGCCTTGTATTGCTTTTCCAGATAATTATAGAACCCAAACATATCCTGGGGCGAATCCCAGCGTGGCTGAACAGCCATAACCAGCAGATGCATGCCCATGAGTTGTGCATACTTGATAGGCAGCAATGTTTTGCCCGTGCCGGAGACGCCGGCCATAACGGTCAGGGGATTGATGTCCGCACATTTGAGCGATGTATGGAAGGAGTTTACCACGCGATCAGGGAAAACCAGAGCTTCCCTCACAAGATGATCCTTGAATTTTTGCAGGGCCAGAACCTCGTCCATCTGCAGACGTTTTGGGGGGAATTCTTCGGGATTGAGACAGGCCGGTGCCACCAAGAGATCGTTGAAGGATTTGGAGGGGTTTTTCGTGCCTCCGGCATCGTTTTCCGCCATCAAACGGTTTCGTTCAATTTCCAGACGGCTAACCTCTCGTTCTAGATAGGCCCGTCTCTCCTCAACTTGGATCATTTGTTCACGTTTCTGGTCGAAGTTTCGCAACGTCTTTTCCACTTCAGCCAACTCTGCTTTTTTCTGCTCTACTATTTCGGAAAGTTCGGCCCCAAGGATTTCCTTCCGCGCACAGATATCTCGAAGGTTCTGTTCCTTCTTTGCTAAGGATTGAAAACGAGCCTCGGAATCGGAGAGCTTCTCCCGTAGGTCTCGCTTGCGGGCCTGGATTTCATCAATATCTTTTTTTAATCTATAGAATTCCATCATCATGGTCGTTTTGGTTTCTTCCTTTTGTCGCACCTCCTCATTCAGGGCTTTGATCTTCTCCCCCAAAATTTTGAGTTCTTCTGATGCAGCGTCCCGTTGGTCTATGGCAGCCTGAATCTCTTCGGTAATCTGACGAATCTTTCCCACATGTTGATGTTTTTCCAGCTCCAGTCGTCCCACCTCATCCCTGAGTGACTGATTCTGGCTATCCATAGCCTGCACTTTCCGAGTCAGTTCATCCAGCTCAAGGCGCAGTTTTTCATGTTCTGCCCGTTCGGCGTCAACACGCAGCAATTCTTCTTTCTGCGCTCTGATATGGTCGCGGACCGCTTCATAATCCGCTTCGAGAAGTGTTTTTTTTGCCATGAGATCCGCCACACTCCCGCCCAGTTCCGTGATTACGGAAATTCTGCGGTGATTGAATAGGTACAGCAGAAAAACAATTATCAGAACGGACGTGCCTATCGCTGCGGCGAGAAACCACGCAATTGTGGGAATAATGGTAATGGTAGTATCCACTATCTTGTCTCCTTATGTTTTCAGGGCGTGTTTTCGGTCTTGGCGGCAGAAGATTGTGACTGAATCAACTGTTCACGGGCGACTTCAAGTTGGACGCGAATTTCTTTTTGCAGGATTCCGGCATCGCGGACCATGTTTTCCAGCTCAGTTTTCAGTTTGTTCCCATTGAAAAGGAGAGTTGAGGACGCCTCTTCACGCAGTTTGCCGATGTCTGTCAATGCACTCGTGATCTCGGCCAAGGTTGTTTTGAGTTCCGCAACAGCGTTTTTCAATTCCTGGTTTGTACCCTCAACATCTGAAACGTTTGGGGAGAGCCGGTTCATCATTGCCGTAAACTCCTGCAATGCCTGCTCTGCAGCCACAACCTGAGTCTCCAACCTTGAAATGTCGTTCATCCTGTCGCCGAAGTCCTGAATGTGCCTGCCCAACACTGCGGTGTTGCTGTTAAGAGACTTGATGGGGCTGTCAAGCTGGGTGGTCAGGCGCTGTGCCTGGGCTTTCGCCTCGGTACCCGCTCGAGCCAGATCCGCAACAGCCGTGCTCGTATCATTTCGATCCTTGCTGAATTCTCCCACAAGACGGGCAAACCTCTCGATAGAACCGTGCAGATCCTCAATGGCATTTCCGGTAGATTGGGAGTTGGTCGCCAATTCCGTCACGGCCTGTTGGGCTGTATCGGCTGTAAGCTTCAGCGCGCCCGCCGCTTCTTCGCTTTTTTTCCTGGAATCCTCCATACCAGCTGCAAGGTTTTCAAGATGAGATCCAAGCTCTACGAGCCGGCTGTTGTCTTTGGTCAAAGCTTCAAGGTCTGAAAGACGTGCTTCTTTGGTCTTCGCCATGTTGGCAATTTCTGTGTTAAGCGACTGTGTGCGCGCCGTTAATTCCGCCACCTGAGATCCCAGCCGTGTTACATCCTGTCTTAGCTTAGCGACATTAATGGCCAGGGTAGACTCTTGGGATTTCAGCCCGGATATCTCTGATTTCAATCGTCCTGCCTCTTCCCTGGCAGACTTGGTGGCTGCCTCGGCTTGTTTTCGATCCGCCACAGCCACTTCAAGGTCGTTCTGAAGGGTGGTGACAGTTTGCAGCAATGCAGCCTCACGGCTCGTGAGATCATGAATTTTTCCCTCTAAACCCGATATGTTAGCATTTAGATCTGTTTGGCGTGACTTCAGCTCCGGCAGTTCCTCTAAAAGTTTTGAGTGGGAGGCGATATCCGCTTCCAGACTCTTGGCCCGCTCATCTATAGTGACTTTTTCCAATCGGAGTTGGTTGCGTTCGGACTCCAGATTCATGATCTTGATTCCACAAAACAAATTCAACAAAAGCGTTACCGCCACGGCAGAAGCCATGAGCCAGAAGGAGGGAAATAAAGCTCGGGGATTCATTTTGCTCTGCCCCTTTTTCTGGTCTTTTACCTGCTCCAAATTGAGTTCATCATTACGGGGTGTCATCGGTGCCTTTCCATATTTCAGAGATAGAAGCCACACATCCCTGGAGGTTTTCCCTCAACTGGTATACCCAGAATCGTTTTACTCGCCAACCCAAGCTCTTGAGCTGATAGTCGCGCCAAATATCATCCTGTTTGCGGGTCCCGTCGGGGTTGCGGTGGTATCGGTCCCCATCCACTTCAATATCAAGTTTAAGTGGTTTCTCGTCGGTGCGCACCAAGGCGAGGTCAAGCCGACGCCCGGCAACGGGATACTGCACCGCAGGCGTCATTCCCCGCCCCACCAATGCGTTGTAAAGAACTTTCTCCCATGGAGAGTCGTGCGGCGCCCAAGGCCCTTGGGCCTCTTTTGCATCATTGCGGGTATGCTCCACCGATAGGCGCTCGATATGTTTAATGCCACATGAGCGGGCCCAGCTTCGGTTGCCTATTACGTGCAAGACAGCACGAGCCCGACTGGCTGCGACATTGAAAAGATTCCCCTGATCCTTCAAAAAATGGAGGGAGCCTTTCGGCATGTTCGGTCCGGCACAAAGACTGAAAAGCATGACATCCCGTTCATCGCCCTGAAAGCCGTGTGATGTGTCAACATGCAGGCGTGTTTCCCGCATGGTTTCCTGGGAAATGTCCTGCGCATATAGGGCATCGTTGATGCGATTCGCTTGTTGCCGAAAAGGTGTGACTACGCCGATGGTTCCCCGGAATCCGCTTGCCAGGAGTTCGACGATTTGCCTTACTATCATGTCGCACTCCTTTGGACAGTGGCAGCCATTCGGGCCGGCACTGAGAATTTCGGCATCCACAGGGGTCCAGTGGAGGCCGGGTCGCATGTCAGGGGGTACGCTTAAGTGTAACGGATCCACCGCTATCCTGAGCCTGTTGTCGTAAAATAATTCATTGGAATAATTGGCTATGTCTGCATGACTCCGATAAGTTTCACTGAGAAACACGGGTGCTGCACCATTAGCTTCAGCGAATAGATCATATAGTGAAGTGTTGGCGTAAGAAAAGCGACCCAGGGCGTATTCTGAAAGCCCAACGCGTTGCCTGATCAACGCATCCTGACCCGTACCGAAATTTGCGATATGTCTTAACTGATAGGGGTCTCCGATGACTCCGGCCCTGCGGGCGCGATACAGGACGGGAATGGCGGAAGCCATGTCGCACTGACTGGCCTCGTCCAAAATGGATAGGTCGAACATACCCGCAACCAAAGGGAGGCGAGAGCCGACAGACAGGTTGGTGACCGCCCAGCAAGGGAAGTGGGATAGGAGCAGTTTGATGTCGCGCTGCGCTTGATCCAGATGAGTCTCTGCTACGTTGCGGTCCATCAACCCAGAAGACAAGGAACGCAGAGCTGCACTTAGGTTCGCCAGCCGCTCACGCTCTTCACCCGGTGGCAGGCCATTGCCGCGCGCGGATAGATCCAAAGGCAGTGCGCGCTGAGTGATCTCCTGAATCCTTTCGGATAAGTCAGCAATCTCGCTGGAAAGGACATCCACGGCCGGAAGGGGGCGGAGTTTCTCTGCGATTTTCTGGGCCTCTCGCAGGGCCGTGGAATAGAGCTCCGCATGCTTCAGAACAGCAAGCAGATCCGCGAGTGCCGGCAATCCCCCATCGCTGGAGGTGCACGATAATGTGGGCATGCCCGGCAGCCTCAGAAACAAACTTTTTTTCAGTCGCAGCAGGAAAAGCCGTACATATGCGCCGATCTTTTCCATACAGGAGCCGTGCAAAAACGTATTTGAAATCCATTCTGTCTTTTCTGTCCAGCCGCTGGGAAACTTCCCGCGTCGTTCAGTTAATGCTTGACAAAGCTCGTCAGGCAAGTGGAGGGAATGGAATGACACAGCTTCCTCATGTCTGCTCATGCTCCATTCCAGCTCTGCTATCTCCCGGGCGAGACTAATACGCTCTCCACGAAGTCGAAGTAACTCGTCCGCTTGTTTTAGCAGAGCGTGACACTGTCGTTCGGCTTCATTGTCATGGCTTCCCTCCAGCAGCAAACGGATCATGGTTCGAAACGTAACTTTGAGATTTGGATCGTTTTTGGCATTGGCCCGGATTACATAAGGATTGCCGTCCTCTACCTGCAGGCGGCCCATAACGGCATCAATGGCCTTGTGGTTTCTGCTGGCAAACAGCACGCTTTTCCCACGCAAGCGCATGTTTGCCATGGCGGCCGCCGCCACTTGGCTTTTTCCTGTACCCGGCGGCCCAGTGATAACGGAAATATTCGCCTCCTGCAAGGATGCCGCCGCCTCGCGCTGTTCACGGTTCAGGGGCAATGTATCCAGCAGGATCGAAGAATGGTCAGACCCTGGTTCTGGAGCGATCTGGTCTCCCTTATTCAAGAACAGGGCACCCAGAGCTGTGCTTCTTAGTTCTTCCTCGGGCCTTTCTGCAATATGCGTGAGCTCCGAGAGCAGGGTTTGAACGTACCGGCCGCGCTTTCCGATCATCAGCACTGCACGGTTGTATATCCCGCTCTTAAGACCTTTTAGCGAACTGTTGATTACGGAATGGGACAGCAACGGCTCGCAGATATGATCAGGGAGCAGAGCTGATAGGTTTGATGTCACATGCCAAAGGGATTGCGAGCCACCCAAAAGGTTTGCCGTATCTTCATTGACATCTATGAATCCACAGCTCCTCAGAAAGGCCATTTGCTGGTCTTTTTTCCGCAGCCTCTTGTTGAGCCAGGACAGGTTAACTTCAAGTATCGGATCAAGATTGAAAAAGCATCTTTGGCGGGCATCATAAGACATCTTGAACTGAAATACGGGTTTGACTATCGCGCTCGGAGGAAAGTCTTCGTGGGCTTGCGGGAGCAACCATGTCTCTATGGGATAGCCAAGCAGCAAGGGCGTGTTAGGGGCCATGGATGCCAAACGGTTTAGAAACCCGGCGTGGCTTGCTTGAGGCGGAACAAAACCAATGAACGGCTTGCCGGAACAGGGCATCCAGTCTCCATACCGGGGAAGGTAGATAAACTGCTCTCCCTCCGATTCGTCAAAATGCGACGCTACTGCGCCAGCCTCCTGCTGTAAACATTCAATAAGATAATACAGGAACTTACGAAAGACGCCCACGTCCATCGGCTTTTGTGTTGGTTTCTGGGGGACGTCATCGGGTAGATTCAGACCAAGTAAGGATAGCGTCTCCGGCGACAATCGCTTTAAGAGCCTTTCCGACGTGCGGAAGGGTTGTGAAAAAGGTGGTGCAGCTGAATCATTGTGACGTTTCTCTATGCCGCGCCAGGAAAACGTTACTTCACCATTATCCATGTAAGACCGCACGGCTTTAAGGAGGTCTGAATATTGAGTTTGCGACTGAACGGAGGAATTTTTGAGAATCTGGAGACAAGAAAATATTGGATAGTCGCTTTCTATAGCTGCTTTCAGGTCCTTGTTTTCGGTAGGCAATTCTTTAACCTCTATCAAGAAAGGATCCAGAATGGTTTACGGTTTTGTGAAACATTTAGCCTTTTGAATATTCTTATATCAGAATATTACGAGAACTCAAAAAGGTCTTGCCACTACCACATGGATTTATCTGCATCGGCTCACACCTCCCGGATCGCCAACCGCCTGGAAGATTTCGTCTTCAGAAACTTCTTGATCAGAAACTCATAGCCCACGCCCAGCTCATCTTCCGGGCGGGCAGTTAGAAGCGAAAGTGTTTGCGAGCTGAAATGCTCGATCAGTTTACGCAGCATGCGGTCCAGCAGGTGGTCCTTGTTGGTCCACTGGGCATCACCGAAGATTCCGTACAGCGTGTCGGGGTTCGCCGTCTCAATGGCACGCATGGCGTGCTGGATGGCCTTCGCCACATTCTTGACCTTGGTGTGGGTGGCCTTCCAGTGTGCGTCTTCCGGGATCTGGAAACGATGCTGTTCGGGGAGCGCGGCGTATTCTTGATCGCCGCCGGATTCCTCCAGCGCCTCGTCATAGACACCGCAAAGGTGTTTGTAGAACAGCAGCGGGAAGATGAGCTGCTTGTAATCCCCGGCATCGAAGTAGCCGCGCAGCAAGGTGGCCACGCCCCAGAGGTAGGATTCCAGTGCGGATTGGGAGATATGCCGGGTCTTCATACCATCCATGTCTCCGTTGCATATTCGGTGGCTGGTTCCCGAACCTGCATAGGGGCGGTTCGCGAACCGCCCCTACAATTAATGCCAAATTCGGGTTGATCGGAATGTAATTTATCCATTTCCCATTGGGCAGGATTATTCCGGATGTAATCGCGAATATGATTCAATTCCGATTCATCACGGATGATGTGTTCCCAATAATTGCGCTGCCACAATTTTGTGCCGGGTGTGTGGCGCAATTCGTTGATACGTTTGGTTGACACCGTTTTGAATGCGCCGATTAATCGACCAATGGGTTTGCGTTTACCCGTAGGGGCGGTTCGCGAACCGCCCCTACAATCGTCGGTGATTACGATAATTCCATGTAAATGATTCGGCATGACTACAAATGCATCCAACGCAACATGGTCATATTGTTCTGCCAACCATTTCCATGAATCTATAATAAATTTTCCAGCCTCGTTCAACCGCATTTCGCCATTCACGATATCCCCAAACAGGCATTCCCGGTTCTGGGTGCAAATGGTCATAAAATACGCGCCTGCTTGGGAATAATTGTATCCCTTGAGGCGGATGGAACGGCGATTGTGGATTTCCGGGTTGTATTTCATGGCAATAATCCATTCCGTTTACCCGCAGGGGCGGTTCGCGAACCGCCCCTGCGATCATCACAAAATTCGGGTTGATCGGGATGTAATTTATCCATTTCCCATTGGGCAGGATTATTCCGGATGTAATCCCGAATATGATTCAATTTCGATTTATCACGGACGATGTGTTCCCAATAATTGCTGCCACAATTTTGTGTCGGGTGTGTGACGCGATTCGTTGATGCGTTTGGTTGACACCGTTTTGAATGCGTCGATTAATCGACCAATGGGTTTGCGTTTACCCGTAGGGGCGGTTCGCGAACCGTCCCTGCGATCATCACAAAATTCGGGTTGATCGGGATGTAATTTATCCATTTCCCATTGGGCAGGATTATTCCGGATGTAATCGCGAATATGATTCAATTCCGATTTATCACGGACGATGTGTTCCCAATAATTGCTGCCACAATTTTGTGCCGGGTGTGTGGCGCGATTCGTTGATGCGTTTGGTTGACACCGTTTTGAATGCGCCGATTAATCGACAAATGGGTTTGCGTTCAACCGTGGGGGCGGTTCGCGAACCGCCCCTACAATCGTCGGTGATTACGATAATTCCATGTAAATAACAGGCATTCCCGGTTCTGGGTGCAAATGGTCATAAAATACGCGCCTGCCTGGGAATAATCGTATCCCTTCAGACGGATGGAACGGCGATTGTGGATTTCCGGGTTGTATTTCATGGCAATAATCCATTCCGTTTACCCGTAGGGGCGGTTCGCGAACCGCCCCTTAATGGCCGGACCAACGATGGCTAAACAGGCGCTGTTTGCTTTATAAAACGCCCTGGAAAGGAGATCCAAGGATAACTATCCAGAATCACAAAGGCAAGGCCAAGGCAGATCAAGCTGCCTTCCCGCCGGTGAAGGCAACGTTAACCTGAGGTGAATCAGGCTTTCGAAACACCATGGTATGATATGTGGCCATACCGGAGAGTGATTGAAATGGCAGCATCAAAAATTGCAATTACAATTGACGATAACACACTTAACCGTTTGGATATGATAGTTAAATCGAAAGTTTTTCCAAGCCGCAGCAAAGCTATCCAGGAGGCTGTCGCTGAAAAATTGATGCGCATCGAGAAAAGTCGTCTCGCCCATGAGTGTGCTAAGTTGGATCCGGAATTCGAACAATCCCTGGCGGAGGAAGGCTTCTCATCGGAGTTGGCAGAATGGCCGGAATACTGAGAGGTGATATACATCACCAGCCGGTCGCAAAGGGCTGGTTATCCGCTGACTATGGGACTGGTGAATACCGATTAAGAATTGGCTCTCATCATCGATGGTTTGAATGAAATCATTGGCGGTTGATCACGTGTCGTATGCGGACGAGTGCTCTGCTGCTATGCGGAATAGGCACTTGTGCGCATTGACTTGATCGGAAAAAGTGTTTTAAGATCGCGCGTGGATCCGGGAGGCGGTTAAAAAACAGATCATTGTTATCGAAGCGCCGGCCAACGACAGCCAACCATAACGAGCAGGAATTTTCGAAGGATGAAAAACGACCGGTGAAGCCGACACGGGAACGAATGCTCAAGGCCCTGGGAAAAGGACAGGGCATTGGGAATGCCGTCCCTGTTTTCCGGAAAAGCTCCCTCATCGGTATTGATGGCGGGGCTTTTTTTGTTTTGAAATCGGGAGCGGGATTCAGTGTGAATGATATTGAGGGCGTGCAAAATTGCCCGAACCCACTCTCTATAATATCAGGTCGAATTATTGGCAATTTACGCACCTTTTTCCGGATCTGTTGCCCCCCCCCTGTGTCAGGATAGTTGTCGCATGAACTGAAACCCGTTATAATAAGGGGCGCAGGAGGTTCATGCATGCGATATTCACCAGAACGAAAAGAGGCCGTCCTCAAAAAGATGCTGCCGCCACATAATCGGTCCGTAAAACAAATCGCTCTTGAAGAGGGCATCAGTGAAGCAACACTGTATAACTGGCGCCAGTAGGCTCGATCGAAAGGGATCCTGATGCCTGACGGCGATGCCGGACCTGAAAGCTGGAACGCTCGGGACAAGTTTGCCGCCGTCCTTGAAAGTGCGTCCCTGAATGAACATGAGACCGCTGAATACTGCCGGCGGAAGGGCATTTATCCGCAGCAACTGGAGCAATGGCGCCAGGCCTGTGAAGCCGCCAATGACTGGGATCGGCAGACCAACATCAAGCTGAAATCGGATCGGAAAACCGATCGAAAGCGCATCAAGGATCTTGAAAGAGAACTCCGGCGCAAGGAGAAAGCACTTGCCGAAGCCGCGGCCCTGTTGGTGCTGCAAAAAAAAGCACAGGCGATCTGGGGGGACCCCGAGGACGAATGATCAGCACCTCTGATCGCCGCAAAACCGTTGCGCTGATCGATAATGCGCGTCAGGAAGGTGCGCGCCTGGCACCGGCCTGTGAAGTGCTCGGGATCAATGTCCGAACCTACCAGCGCTGGACCCGGGGCGGCGAAGTCAAGCCGGACGGGCGCCCTATTGCCGAACGTCCGGAGCCGGCGAACAAACTGACTCTCCAGGAGAGACAACGGGTTTTGGATATCTGCCATGCGCCTGAATATGCCGACCTGCCGCCTGGGCAAATCGTTCCCCGACTCGCCGACAAGGGCCGGTACGTTGCCTCGGAATCGAGCTTTTACCGGATCCTGCACGATGCTGATGAGCAACACCACCGGGGCCGGAGCGCAAAGCCGCGGGATATTGACCCGCCCAGGGGATATCGCGCCATACGCCCCAACCAGGTGTGGAGTTGGGACATTACCTGGCTACCGTCACCGATCCGGGGCATGTATTTCTATCTGTACATGATTCTGGACATCTACAGCCGCAAGGTGGTTGCCTGGGAAATCCATCCCGCCGAGAGTGCGGACTATGCATCGGTCTTGTTGCATAAGGCCGTGCTGTCCGAAGGATGCCTGCTGGACCCGCCAGTGCTGCATGCGGACAACGGTGGTCCCCAAAAGGGCTTTACCATGAAGGCCAAACTGGAAGCGCTGGGCGTGACGCCCTCCTACAGTCGTCCACGGGTCAGTAATGACAATCCCTATTCGGAGGCGCTTTTTCGAACGTTCAAATACCGTCCGGAATATCCGGTGAAGGGGTTTAAGAGCATCGATGCCGCACGGCAGTGGGTCAGTCTGTTCGTCGCATGGTATAATGGCGAACACCGCCACAGCGCCATTGGATATGTTACGCCGAGGCAACGCCACAAGGGAGAAGACCTGAAAATCCTGGTCAATCGCGACAGGGTCTACCGACTGGCGAAACAACGGCGTCCGGATCGGTGGAGCGGTAAAAGCCGAAACTGGGAACCGGTTCGGGAAGTGTGGTTGAACTGTCCCAAAGAAAAGACAACGGCACTGGATAAGGCCGCTTGATGATCAGTCGGTTTCAAAGAGCAACTGAAACAGCAGAGATGATTTTCAATCATCTCTTGTCAACGCCGTCAGCCGGAGGGCTTGGGAATGTCAAGGGCGCGAAGCGCAGCGGAGCGTTCATCTCGACCCTTGACATTCCCAAGACTGGAGGCTACCTCGAATTCAGTCGGGACCGCCTTCATTTAGACAAATCTTTTTCAAAAAATGCGGCATCTGTCTTGACAAATAGCGCCCCGCTTGGGGTCCCGTCTATTTTTTTTTGCTTGGATTGCCCTGTTGTGGTTGTGAGCGACTCAAGAGATTGCACACAGAGTGCAATGTCGGCAGGAAGTTATCCCTACAACGCCACTTGTCTCGAGCAGCCAGTCTCTTGCATGCGCCTTCGCCGGTGTGACAGATAGGCGCGATGGTTTTTTGTCTGAATCCAGAAGATTTGTTCGATCATTGTTTCAAAACTGTGCTTTTTCATTGGCAGCAACAGGTTGAGCAGGATTCCAATCTGCGACAGCGTAATGGACGGTGCTTTTTTTCCCAACCTTATTTTCATGTGCCAGAGGAAGAAATGCGCCAACATGCAGGTTAACATGTGGTGATGCCGGCCCATAAATTTTCGCACCTCATAGTGGTCCATGCCCAGCTCTGTTCTGGTTTCCTCGAAACATTGCTCGATCGCCCACCGCAGCCCGCTGAGCCATACCAGCGTCTTCAGTCGCACCACCGCTTCGGAAGAAAAAGTCGTTTGTCGACAAGGGCATATCCCTGGATCATCATTTTGTCGTCATCCCATGGCGCATCGCTGACAAAGCGCTGCAGCGACCTGACCTTGACCCCTTCGACGGAAAGGGCAATGGGTTCAAAGGACTTTCGTTCCAGCTCGCTGAATTGGCCGGCCATATAGTTGAAAAAGTGCTCTCGGGGTTCACTGCGATGGAAACAATCGGCAGCAGCGTCTTGACGTCGGTGGTGTTGCCGGGCCGCATCTCACAGCAGATCGGCTGCCCCTTGTCATCGATGACCGCGCCCACAACCATCTGCTTCAGGTCCGGCCGATGGCCCTTGCTGAAACCCCTTTGTCCGAGAGCTTCGCCGCCGCACCCTTCGAAGTAGATCGATGTGGTGTCGAAAAAGACGACGTTCTGGCTTAAAAAACATGTCGAACGTCATGGCCCGACACAGGTGATGCGCACGACCCGTTCGTCCCCGGCAACCTGTTTGCGCCGTCGGGACATCGGCTTGTAGCCCGGCCCAAAAAGACCAACATCACGGCTCCCGGGGAGGCGGTTTTGATAGGGTGAACGCCGACAGCGCAGGGCAAGGGTTTTGAGACGCCTTCCCCGCACATGATTTTCGATTTTTGCCGGCCGGAGGATGTCGCTGCTAAAATATCAAACAGATGCAGTGGGTTAAGACGATTTTTGTCGTGTTGGCCGGTGCGGAGATGTGCGGAGAACAATATGGTTAATATTCAAAGAGGCTTACATGAAATTTGTGCCGTTTTGGAGGTGGGGAAAATCTTCCCAAACACGTTTTTTGGGGGGATGTGCGGAAACCCTGTTGCAACCCCAGGAAAAATTTGCTAAAAAAACACCCAGAGTCTGAACCATTGCCCCGATTCGAGGGGATTGAGACAAATGACTGCGGCAGAAACAAGGGCGGTTGTTAAATTTTGTCTGAACCATTGCCCCGATTCGAGGGGATTGAGACGGTATTGGCCTCATTACCGGGTCTGATCAAACGTGGGTCTGAACCATTGCCCCGATTCGAGGGGATTGAGACCTTTGCTTAAGCCCATATCGAAGACAAAAATCTTTTACGTCTGAACCATTGCCCCGATTCGAGGGGATTGAGACGTGGAAGGCTGGAAACGTCAACCGAAATAACCTCTGTCTGAACCATTGCCCCGATTCGAGGGGATTGAGACAGAGTATTAGGATAGCCTCGACTTTCTGGAACCTATGGTCTGAACCATTGCCCCGATTCGAGGGGATTGAGACTTTCATTAACAGTTTCCTTCCGTTTTCGGAAAATTCTGTCTGAACCATTGCCCCGATTCGAGGGGATTGAGACTTTCGTCCCGTGCCTTCACAGCACGGGCAAATTTCATAGGTCTGAACCATTGCCCCGATTCGAGGGGATTGAGACAGGATCAAGCCGAGAATACGCTCGGCCTCCATGAAAGTCTGAACCATTGCCCCGATTCGAGGGGATTGAGACAAAAGTCTAATGCTCCCAAATTCAAAGAAATAAGATGGTCTGAACCATTGCCCCGATTCGAGGGGATTGAGACTTGTTTTTTAGCCATTGTCACCATCATTCAGTTTGTGTTTGAGACTGCTTGCGGCCCTGAACGACACAGCTACTTTAGTCTGAACCATTGCCCCGATTCGAGGGGATTGAGACTTGCTCCAACCAGATATGCGCGGATATCCGAGAGGCGTCTGAACCATTGCCCCGATTCGAGGGGATTGAGACTGGATTCTGCCATGCAGGGACACTGGCAGCTCTTCCAGTCTGAACCATTGCCCCGATTCGAGGGGATTGAGACCTGCTCGATGCTGTAATCGAACATGCTTCCGCCATAGTCTGAACCATTGCCCCGATTCGAGGGGATTGAGACACTTCACCAGGCAGGACATCGGTTTGCAGTCCGGTCCAAATAGACCAACACCACGGCTCCCGGGGAGGCGGTTCTGAAAAGGCGATTCCTCAATATCGCCCGACAGCCGTTGACTCGAATTTCCGCGTGATCGGCGGCTCGCAATTGTGCGATATGCCGGGTCGCCGGCTCATTACGGACTGCATTGATCGCGCGTTTGCATCCACCCGGGGTACCGACCAGCGTTAGCCGCTATTACCTTCCAATTATCCGACCTTCAGCATTCCGACAGCTCTCTGTCTTCATCACCTTATTATGTCGGATCTGTCCGATAGGTATTTATACCTATGCGGCAATAGGCACTTGTACGCATTGACTTGATCGGAAAAAGTATTTTAAGATCGCGCGTGGATCCGGCCGGAGGCGGCCAAAAAGCAGATCATTGTTATCGAAGCGCCGGCCAACGACAGCCAACCATAACGAGCAGGAATTTTCGAAGGATGAAAAACGACCGGTGAAGCCGACACGGGAACGAATGCTCAAGGCCCTGGGAAAAGGACAGGGCATTGGGAATGCCGTCCCTGTTTTCCGGAAAAGCTCCCTCATCGGTATTGATGGCGGGGCTTTTTTTGTTTTGAAATCGGGAGCGGGATTCAGTGTGAATGATATTGAGGGCGTGCAAAATTGCCCGAACCCACTCTCTATAATATCAGGTCGAATTGACAGGATCATCAATGAGTAAGCGAGGAATGGACGCATGTGCAATCAAGATCGATACGCCGAATTTCGAGAGAAGTATACGCATGAAGATAACCTGTTAAATCATCGGATATCTTGGCTGATCATGTCTCAGACCATTTTGTCTGCTACTTATAGCGTTGTGATAGGGGCATCTCGGAATGTAGCCTGCCAGGATCAACTGGACCTGATCATAACATACGGGCCATGGTTGGGCATTTGTCTTGTGATAGTGTCTGCAGTGGCTATTGGGCTTGCGATAGTCGCGCAAAATAAAATAATAAAGGAGTGGCGTTGGATACGCAAGTGGAACGATCAAAGAGAATTAACCGCAATTGAATCAGATTTCGGATATGTTGCCCCGATTGGGGTCCCGTTGATTTTCTTTATCGCTTGGATTGCCTTGTTGCTATTGTGAGCGACTCAAGAACGCTTATGGACATCGGATAAGGCGGACCGGGTAAGAGCCTGCTATCTTCATGCCTGCCTGAAGTGGGTGGTGCGGGATTATTTGACCAACGCCTCTCTTAGGGAACGTTTTGGCATGGAGGAAAAGAATAAAGCATCTGTTTCCAGGTACATCCGCGAAGCGATTGAAGATGGGGCCATAAAGCCTTTTGATGAAAGCGCACCTAAAAAGTTTATGAAGTATGTCCCGTTCCCCCCTGGGCGAAAGCTTAATTGATGGGTAATTGATGGGGGCGTGAATGAAGCCAACCGACACCAGCGGGAAGCATCTGGAAACCATCATCGTCGCTGCTCTGGTGGAGGATGCCGGTTATGTTCGTGGTACTATTGGCGGTAAACCGTGGCCGCAAAAAATGATAAATATACGTACCGGGTTACCGGGTCTGAAGATGATAATGAGTATGTGGGACTGTGTGCTGAATTTCCCAGCTTATTAATCCGGCAATTAAAGATCCGAACAAGAAGTTGTTAAGAATATTGCTGACAACCTAAAATATTTGATCAAGAAAATCATGGTCTGTTTCTGTAAATAGTTGCCGGTTTAATAAGTTGGCTGGACGATACCCCGGAAAAGGCCCTGAAAGGCATACGAAATCTTGTAGCGGATGTGTTGTCGGACATGGGACAAACCGGTGAGCCAGTCCCGGAGCCAATCGCAGGCAAACATTTCAGCGGGAAATTCATGGTCCGGGTGCCTCCTGAGGTACATAGAAAATTGGCCATACAAGCTGCTGAGTCCGGCGTTAGCCTTAATCGTATTGCAAGTTTCAAATTGAGCCAATAATATTTAGACAATAATAATATAGATCTGTACACGACCATGCCTTCCACATCACGGGCGGCAATTCCGCTGCGCTGCGTAACCTGTACGGCCGGCGCAGCGCCGTACGAACGATGAAAGAGACGATGTTTGAAGCGCTGGAGAGAATCAACGAACGTCCCGAACCGTTCGAATTCTACACGGCAAGCGATCTGTGGACTGACGAGCATACCTCGGCGCGGATGCTTTCGTTGCACCTCGATGAGACAATCGACGTTTCATCACGGAAGGCGGCGTTCATCAATCGATCGGTGAAATGGATCACATCCCGATTCGATATCGACAGGAACCGCACGATTGTGGATTTTGGCTGCGGTCCGGGATTGTACACAACGCGTTTGGCGAAGCGCGGGGCGGATGTGACGGGCATTGATTTCTCGGGGAGGTCCATCCGGTATGCAAGGGAAGTCGCCGCCCGCGAACAGTTGAACATCAACTACGTGAACCAGAATTACCTTGACTTTGAAACAGAAAAACGATTCGACCTGGTGTTGATGATCATGTGCGATTTCTGTGCCCTCGGCCCAGCACAGCGGAGAGTGATTCTCGACAAATTCCACACGCTTTTAAAGCCGGGCGGCTCGGTCCTTCTCGACGTCTATTCTCTGTCGGCGTTCCAACAAAGAGAAGAAGCGGCCATATACGAACAGAACCTGCTCGATGGATTCTGGTCGCCGCACAAGTATTACGGCTTTCTGAATATCTTCAAATATCACAGAGAGAAGGTCATGCTTGAAAAGTACACGATTGTTGAGCCGGCCCGCACCAGAACGGTATACAACTGGCTGCAGTATTTTGCCCTGGAGGACCTGGAGAGCGAGTTCCTCGAGGCGGGATTTTCCATTGACGGGATTTATGCGGACGTCGCGGGAACCCCGTATGATCGAAATTCGGACGAATTTGCCGTTATCGCCGGGAAGGCGTAGAGGACAGATCTCCGCAGTGCACCCGGGCGGCAATTCCACTGCGCTGGCATCCCGCCGGTGAAGGCAATGTCAGGCAGCCAAAATTGAAAGTGATCAACCGATGAGCTATATTGGATCTAACCCGGAAAAACAATAAAATCAATGTGGCAGGTGATCGGAATATTTTATTCGGAGCTATTGAAAATTTAAAAGGGTGATAAAAATGAAGTTTAGAATTATTATTGAACAAGATGAAGATGGGATGTTTGTGGCTGAAGTTCCTGCCTTGCCGGGTTGTATTTCCCAAGGCACCACGCGAGAAGAATCGCTTACAAATATAAAAGATGCCATTATCGGATATTTGGAAAGTTTGAAAAAGCATGGAGATCCGATACCCCCGTCAATATACGAAGAGGTAATCGAGGTAGCGGTGTGAGCAAGCTACCCAAAATATCCGGAAAAGCAGCGGTGTCTGCATTGTCAAAAATCGGATATGGAATCGATCATCAAACAGGAAGCCACATGATACTTAGGCAATCTGCTCCGCCAAATCGACGGCTCACAATACCCAATCACAAAGAATTGGCAACAGGTACACTACGGGCAATAATCAGGCAAGCTGGGTTAACAGTCGAAGAGTTCATGAATCTGCTTTGAGGCGGGATCTTGAACGCGTGAGAAAGCAAGAGGGATGTGTCTATATCATCCACGAGCTTCGTCAAGAGGTCGGTTTTGAGTCTTCGATCTGAATCCCAAAAGGAATGGGAGGCTTTTTAAGGACTGAATCATGGACATGTGGAAATTCTACGACATCACTCACCGCGAACACGTGGTGTGCAACCCTGCGAGCGAGGAGAAACTGGCGCGTCTCGTGGCGCTCCTGCGCCTCCCGACCGGCGCACAGGTGGTTGACATTGCGTGCGGGAAGGGCGAGTTCCTGATTCGCCTGGCAAAGGGCGGTAACGTCCCAAAATAGCCGGAGGGAGACAGATCAATGAAAATTACTCAGATTCGTAGTGCAACCCTACTGATCGACTTTGGGGGTACCCGTTTTCTGGTCGATCCCGTATTGGCGGACAAAGACAGCTACCCGGGCATTCCCGGAACATACAATGCTCATCTCAAATGGCCGAAAGTCGATCTGTCCTTGCCCATATCCGAGGTCGTCGATGTAAATGCCGTCATCGTCACCCATACGCATCGAGATCACTGGGACGAGGCGGCGATGGCGGCAATTCGCAAGGACATGCCCGTCTTCGCGCAGCACGAGAATGACGCACGCCTGATCAAGGACGCAGGATTCACTGATGTGCGCATCCTCTCGGAAGATTCGACGTTCCGTGGCGTCTCGCTGATCAAGACTCCCGGCCAACACGGCTCCGATGAAGCAATGGCGGTTGTCGGCCAACTCTTAGGCCAGGTCTGCGGCGTTATATTCAAATCCGGAGATGAGAAGACCCTTTACCTTGCCGGAGACACTGTCTGGAACCGATATGTCGAAGACACCCTGCGAAACCACTCTCCAGATGTGGTCATTCTCAACAGTGGCGACGCACAAATTCCCGGACTCGGGCCGGTCATCATGAACAAGGAGGATGTCTACAAGGTTTTCAAAGCCGCCCCGAGGGCAACGCTGATCGCGAGTCACATGGACGCTGTAAATCATGCGGCGCTTACCCGCGCTCAACTCCGGAACTACTCGGCCAAAACCGGCATGGTCCACCGCCTGCTCGTGCCTGAAGATGGCGAAACGCTGATCTTCTGAGACGGCGGATCGCTCGAACCGATCCGCTGCCAGGCGGTCACGGTTACATCCAGACCATCCCCGCCAACGCATGCGCAAAAGTGCCCGGCAACGTCACGATGCGTTTAAAGCCGTTAATGGCGCAACCTGCTGTAGCGTTCTCTCTCGAAGTGTCCGCCATGATCGTCAAGCCCACTTCCAGCAGTGTCCGCATTTGACGGTTATTGCTGCGGAAATGGCCGCGAGGTTGATTCTATCTCAAAGACCTGAGCTTGTTCGATGCGCCGAAGATGGATTTCTCCATAAGATGGATACCAGGATCGGGGCCATGATAACGCGCCTGTTTCGGATTGTCTGCCTGAAGCTGCGGTTATCGGTTGATCACCCTGCAACGGGATGAAACCCTGTTCATCCCCAAAATCGAAAACGGGTTGTTCAGAGACCAATATGTTGCATCGCAGTTATTATTTTGTCGGAGCTTATCGGCTCCGATATTTTTCAGGATAAAATATATAATTAATAACACATATAATTCAAATAGATAAAATTTTCAGCAAAAAACCGTATCTACGCGATGAAAATATATGTTGCATTGCAGCAATAAAGGTGACATAGTTATTTCCGAATCGCGTATTCAGTGCCGTTCGCACAGATTTCAGAGGAACTGAAACTTTTTAGATATCGCGGCCGGAATAAATGCGTTGATTTTGCAGTACATTCCTCGGCAGATGCCGGAAAGCAGATGATTCGAGGAAAAACGCAACAAAACACAGGAGAGAAAAAAATGGAACAGATGAACATGTTTAAACAGATGATCGATTTCAACAACGCCGCCTTCAATAACACCTTCAACGCAATGGTCACGCTCCAGGAACAGATGGAAAAAACGACCAATACGCTGATCGATATGGCGACCTGGCTTCCCGAAGAGGGCAGAAATGCCATCAAGGGTTGGGTTGGAACCTGCAAAGCGGGTCGGGAAGAGTTCAAATCCGCCATCGATGAAAACGTCAAGAAGAGCGAAGAATTTTTCAACACCGCAAACTAACGCATGACGTATTGAGCGGCAACTGCACCATCTTCTTTTTTCATGGCCCTTCGCATGAAGGACCATGAAGATATCGACCAGGGGAATGACCGTATGAAGGCATTCATTCGGAAAACCCCTGGCTCTTCTTTTATGGGGCAATCCCAACCCGAACCCATTGAAGCCACCAACGGCCATAGTGACCGCGATACTACAGTAACGGCTCGATGGGCAGCCACGAAAGAACCGTAACCAGCGCCCGCAGCCGCCAGGAGGTCTCCGGCTCCGTTGTGTGAAGGATCTTATCGCCCCCCCTTTCCTCCTCCCATTGCAGATTACCGTCGCGGTCCAACCGCACTTGATAAGCGAACGGGTTAATCTTTTTCGTGAACCTGTCGGATATGGCGCCGGCCAGTCGGGGGCTTTCGATGACAAAGCCCATCTCGGTATTGAGAAGCGCCGAACGCGGATCGAAATTGAATGAACCGACAAAGATCCGCTCCCCATCCAGAGACAAGGTCTTGGCATGCAGACTTGCGGCTGAACTGCCAAGCGGCCCCCTGTCTTCAAGGGCGGAACGGATCACGCCCGCGCTTTTCTTCATTTCGTAAAGCGACACGCCCTGCTGCAGAAGTTTTTGGCGGTGTTTTCCGTAGCCCGCGTGAACGGCGGGAACATCCGTTGCCGAAAGGGAGTTGGTCAGCACATGGACACGGAGCCCTTTCCGGGCAGCCCCCCCGAGCGCCGAGGTCCCGATTCTGGTAGGAACAAAATAGGGAGAGACGAGTTCGATCTCCTGTTTTGCCGTGCCGATCCTTTTGAGCATGTTGGTTCCGATATGGTCCGCCGGTTCCACCGCGCCGAGCCCCTTGGCGGGATCGTCGCTGATCAGGTGAACCGGAACCCATTCGAAGGAGAGTCGTCCGTTTTTAAGATCCTGCACAAGGGTGTTTTCTGAAACGGCTTTCCGGTAGACGCGGGCTTCCGGGGCCTGCATGATCGCTTGCGTCCTGCGGCTGAGCCGTTGGAGAGCTTCTTCCGGAGGTGCCGATACCAGCCGGTCGATGGGGTAGGCCGAGCCGCTGGCCCAATAGCGGTCGAAGTTGTCGGAAATCCGCGGCACCACATCGCCCACCGCCAGAACGTCGAGATCGATGAAAAAAAACGACTGATCGGCGTCGAAATATTCGTCGCCGACATTGCGGCCTCCGACAATGGCCACCTGATTGTCCACGACAAGAGCCTTGTTGTGCATGCGCCGATTCACCCGCCGGAAATCGGTGAGATAGTTGAGCCACGGCCAACGGCGTTGTACGAAGGGATTGAAAAGCCGAACTTCGATCAGGGGATGGCGGTCAAGGGCCGAAAGGAACGTATCCAGATCCGTGCCGTTATCGTCTAACAGCATTCGAACCCGGACGCCGCGCAGGGCGGCTCGATACAAGGAATTGAGCAGCAGCGTGCCCGACAGATCCCCGTGCCAGATATAGACCTGAACGTCGATGGAGATTTCAGCGCTGTCGACCAGCAGCTTCCGCACGGCGAAGGCGTCCCGTCCGTCCGCCACCGGAACGACGCCGGAGCGATCGGGGTGGGCGGCCGCCAGGGACGCAAGCGTCCGGCCGATCCGGGTGTGGGATGTGTCTGAAAAGGCCGTTGTGAACGATCGTCCTTCAAGACTGGGCAACGGGGGGTGGAAGAGCAGCAATGCCGCCCATCCTGACAGAATCACCGTCATCGCCCACAAGAGAGTCCGAAAGAGGCCCCTGAGAAAAAATCGGCGTTGGCGCATGGTCTTTCCCCCATCCCTCTCTCATCTGGTCGACGGCAAAAGTGTAGATCATCCTGGGACCCGGCTTCGTTTCCAGGGTGCCGGCCACGGCCGCACGGCGGCAGGCAAGCGCTTGCAATTGAAGCTTGCTCCGGGCGGGCCGGAAACTCGATACAGGATCCGCCGCCCGAAATAATAGAAGCATAGGTGTGCCGTTTTCTCAAGAAATTTATAGCGCTAATGCCTCTGATGCCGGAAATTCCAGGGAATACCTCGATGAACGTTGTTCAATGCTCAACTTTCGACTTTCATAGGCCGGTGCCGGGAGGATACGGCCCGCGCCCTGCGCGGTTTCGTTCAAGTGCCGCTAAAGCTTGCTCCGGGCGGCCCGGAAACTCGCTGCGCTCAAACAGTCCGGGCCGCTGATCCTCCGCGGCGCTTAAGCGGCACTAAAACTCACCGCTGAAGGGGCCCGGGCCGTATCCTCCCGGCACCGCTTTCCGGTTACCATCATGAAAGTCGAAAGTTGAGGTTCAATGATTATAACAGCGGTCCTTATGCAGATATTATATTGCCAAATCCGGCTCGACCTACCGTGATTCCGGGTATTCTCCGGCAAGGATTGCGGTCCTGCTCGACGCCATCCCGCTGGCAGGTATACTGCGGTAAACGGTTGCCTTCCCGCGGCCGACTCTTGGGGTGCGTCAGGCCTTCGCACGATTTTGTGTTTTTACAAAAATCAAACCCAAGTTTGGGTTTGTCGCAACATGCTCGCATACCGCGGATGGTTTCCGGATTCCCGTAGGGGCGGACCTGTGTGTCCGCCCTTTGCGGGTTTGCACGGATTTCCCATCATCGGGGCGAATAATTGGTGCCGGCCACTGTTTGACGGGGCACGGAACATCGTTTGGCGGGGTGCGGGAACTGAGTTGTTGTTTGTGCTATCCGATTTTTTTCCCTGCATTCGGGCCGGGAGACTGGTCATAGATCTCCTCGACGGTGATTTTTGCCACGTATCTGGGTTCGGGCAGCGGTGTCGGCGCCTTCTTCAGATCTTCCTTCACTTTGTCGTAAAGCGGACCGGTATCGATCAACTCCGCCTTTCCCTTGAATTGATATCCGGTGAATTTGTTCAGGTCCACAACCGTCACGGCGATGTTGGGATTGTTCCTGAGATTGTCTCTGGTTTTGACGGAAAAAAGATCGGCAAAGATGATTGTGTGTTCATCCAACACCTGAACTGTGCCTTTAGGGGTGACATTGGGCATGCCGTCCGGATTCACTGTGGCCACCCAACCCAGCTTGCCCTTTACAAACTCCTGCACTTCTTTGGAAATCTTTGATGCCATGATGAGCCTCCCATGGGTTATAGAATGCGGGTAAAAAGAGAGTTGCCTGTCGTTCAGCAGGCGACAGCGTCCTTTTCCTTTATGGTGTTTTACCTCCTTTTCATGAATCCTGCGCGAATCGGCACTGATCTTTATACATCGAACGCCGCGTCAACACAACAAAGGCGGTTGGGTGGTCAGGCAATATTCGGCCGCCGTCCCCAGCCAATCGCAGGCAAACATTTCAGCGGGAAATTTATGGTCCGGGTGCCTCCTGAGGTACATAGAAAATTGGCCATACAAGCTGCTGAGTCCGGCGTTAGCCTTAATCGTGTTGCAAGTTTCAAATCGAGCCAATAAATAGATCTGTACACGACCATGCCTTCCACACGGGCGGCAATTCCACTGCGCTGGAATCCCGCCGGTGAAGGCAACGCCAGGCAGCCAAAATTGAAAGAGATCAACCGATGAGCTATATTGGATCTAACCCGGAAAAACTATAAAATCCGCTTGTGCTCGACAAAGATCCCGCGAATATTGTACTATGCACAAAACGGGAGGTCATGTGTCCCCGCAATCCGGCAGGAGCATGCCGTCCCACAAATCAGCAAAGGAGAGAATCATGGGATTTTTCAGCAAGATCCTCACGAAACTCGGCATCGGCAGCGCGGCTGCCGCCCAGACTCCTGACGCCGCACCCGCGGACGCAACGCCGGCTGCACCGCCGACGTCCGGTTCGGTCGCAGTCGTCGATGTCGTCGCGCAACTGGAACAGCGCGCGGCAGCGAACCCGCAGAAGTTGAACTGGCGGACCTCGATTGTCGATCTGCTGAAGCTCCTCGATATCGACAGCAGCTTCGCAGCGCGCAAGGAACTGGCCGCGGAGCTGGGTTGCCCGGCCGATTTGATGGGGGATTCGGCGAAGATGAACATATGGCTGCACAAGACCGTGCTTGCGCGCATCGCCGAAAACGGCGGCAATGTACCGGCAGAGCTGCTGGACTGACCCCCAGGCCCATTATGCCGCCACACAACAAAGGGAGAATGTATATGGAAATCAATGACATTATAGCCCGGATGGGCGGGATGCAATCCATTGCCCGGGAGCTGGGCGTTAGCGAAACCGACGCGAAGAATGCATCAACGGCGCTTCTCCCGGCGATTCTTGGTGGTATGAAGAAGCAGGCCCAGGCCCAGCCGTCCGGACTCGAAGGGTTGGGCGGCCTGCTGGGGCAGCTGGGTGGAAGCGGTTTGCTCGACCAGGTGCTGGCCCCGCAGGCGACCGATCTGAGTAGCGGCAACGATGTCCTGGGCCAGATATTCGGCTCCAAGGATGTGAGCCGTGCGGTCGCCGGGAAGGCGGCCTCGCAAACGGGTCTGGAGCCGTCCCTGCTGAAGAAGATGTTGCCCATGCTGGCGATGCTGGTAGCCGGTTACATGGCCAAACAGGGCAGTCATGGCGGTCCAGGGCAACAGGCAGCGCCGCAGTCCGGTGGCCTGGGCGGCCTGTTGGGTGGACTTCTGGGTGGCGGCAGCGGCCGGGGTCTTGCTTCCATGCTCGACCTGGACGGCGACGGTAATCCGCTCGATGATATCCTGCGCATGGTCGACCAGTTCAAGCGATAGCGGGCAGTGCCCTATCACCGTAGATTTTGAATGACCAGCCGCCCTGGACGGGGTTTTGTCCACGGGCGGCGTGTCATGCCTGGGCGTCTGTTAAGGACTGAATCATGGACATGTGGAAATTCTACGACATCACTCACCGCGAACACGTGGTGTGCAATCCTGTAAGCGAGGAGAAACTGGCGCGTCTCGTGGCGCTCCTGCGCCTTCCGACCGGCGCACAGGTGGTTGACATTGCGTGCGGGAAGGGCGAGTTCCTGATTCGCCTGGCCGAAGCCTATGGCGCTCGTGGTGCAGGGATCGATATTTCTCCTTTTTTTATCGCCGAAGCAGAGAGAAGAATTGAGATTCGGGCATCGGGCGCGGGCATCACGTTCACTCAGATGAATGGTGCGGATTTCAAGCCGGATGAGCCGGAAGGCCTCGATCTGGCATCCTGTATCGGTGCGAGCTGGGTTTTCGGGGGGCACGCCAACACCCTCGAAGCCCTGATCCGCATGGTGAAACCCGGCGGCTGGGTAATCGTGGGGGAGCCATACTGGCGGCGGGAGCCGTCCGGGGACTACCTGGAGGCATCCGGGATCGCGGAAGCGGACTTCGGGAGCCACTTCTCCAATGCGGAAGCCGGAGAGCGGCGAGGATTGGATCTCGTCCACGCCATTGTGAGCAATACCGACGACTGGGACAGGTACGAAGGCCTCCAATGGTACGCAACGGCCGATTACGCCCGCACCCATCCGGATGATCCGGACCTGGCGACGGTGGTTGAGCGGGTGGAGAAGGATAAGGCAACATACCTGCGTTGGGGGCGCGACACGCTGGGTTGGGCCATCTACATGTTCAGGCGGCGCACTCCCCGGCTTCCGAGCGGCACGTCACTGGATTGATCGGAAAGCAGTAACCAGTTGAATTGAATGCCGACTATACTCAGATCCGGTCCCTATTTCGTAACGCGACACGCCCTGCTACATAAGTTTTTGGCGGTGTTTCCCGTAGCCCGCGTGAACGGCGGGAACATCCGTCGCCTCAAGTGGCGGAAGATGCTGCGCGGTCTAAGGCCGGAATTATGTGTAGGGAGCGGTCTTGTTCTGTCAAGTAGTCGAGATTTGCAAGTTGTGCACCCCCGCGAAGGCGTGGTACGCCGTTTTTCACATCAAAACCGACGATATGGCCCTCTAGCTCAGGTATCACGCGACATGCATAGAGCCCGCTGGTTGGTCCTGCAATGATTTCGTGCTTCGGTGAGTATTTCTTATTGAATAAGCTGTCGAAATCTTTGTAGCGCAAAGCGATCAAATAACCACCTCGTATGCGAACATTTGCGCTAGGCGGAAGATTATTCCATGGATTGTACCCTCGGTAATATGTAAGTTGGTAGTCCTCCGGGTGCGCGGTCGATGCAAGCACGACAATTTCGTTCGAACTCAGATCGTTATAGATTTGCGGCACCTCAAGCTCATCTCCTCCCAGGAATCTGTTCCCGCCGACAAATTTTCCTGGTGTGGGCGACAGCATAATCGGTTCCGAGTTGCCATCGTGATATTTTGCGAGACGCCATTTTTCTAGCTTGTCGTCCTCCGCCTCTAACATAGCGATAGTCGCATTTTGCCTTTCCGCAGCGTTCTTCTTTTTGGCGGCGACCAACATATAGTACTTGTCCTTAGCATGGAATACATGAGGGTCTCGCCATGCATGAACGGTGCAACTCTCTTTGTGAGGACAGATTCGAAAATACTTTTTCTTTTTCCCGTTTTCCAGCGCCTCTGGACTGATCGATTTTAGGTCAGTCTCAATATGCCAGTCCAACAATCCGGTTGACTTAGCAATCTTAATTTCCTGGCACGCCCAGTAATCCCATTTTTGTCCGTCATCACTATCTACGTCCCAGGTTGTTCTCTCTGTATAGAATGTGAGGAAGTCTTTTTTACTATGGCGGTATACTATGCAGCTGTTCCAGATTGAAGAGTAGCGGTCGCCCCTACTCTCGATTAGATCATACGCTATGTAGTTGATTTTCTCGAAGTCTCGCGTAACGGCATAGGCCACTCGAGAAACCTCTGAGTACTTTCCCACCCAGCGGGAGCCTTTTTCCATGCACTGAATGAAGAGATGGAACGTCCCGTCTGACGGTTCAAAAATGTACCAGAAGTCGCCGAAGAAGTAGTCCTTTTCCCAACCTGGCTTCACGATTTTTGGTTTCATATGCTCCTCACTCTAATTTGCATGTTGGATACGCTCAGATACCCCCCCAGGACTCTGAAGCCACTGCTTTTCAGTGACGCCGTGGTTGAACCGGACTTCGCAATGTCACTTCAGCGCCTGTGACTTTTTGAGGGGGTCTGTAATAGTTAAAACGCAAGTATATCAAGCGAATACGAATAACATGGCTGACTTATATATTGTTTCGGTAACCAATAAGGTTTGATCTAACCGAGGCAATAGCCCATGAAAAACCGGACGCTCTCCCCGGTCAGAATCAAACCTGAGTTCATGGAGGCCGTTTTTAAAGGGGGGAGCATTACCTGATTCGCCAAAACAGATTTGGTATAATGGCTTTCCCATAAATCATGTCACTTTTCCTTCATTTATGGTGCATAGAACCCATTCGCAGAGAGATATATATTATTTAAATCTGATGGACGGGATTTTTTGAGAAACGGGTAGTGCTTCTTTCCCGTTTTTATACTTGGCGATAAAGATATCGACTTGACCAGCGCTCGTCAGCGCGGTTTCGTTGGCTTCCCCCGCGCCAAAGACCGCTGCATTCCAGAAACCACCCGTCACATAAATATTTCCCCATCTATCTAAAGCGATGTCGGTGCCGGTATCAAGGCTGAAGCCGCCGGCCTGTGTTGCCCACACCAGGCGGCCATTGCGGTCATACTTGGCAATAAAGATATCAGCACCATCGCCGTCACTACCACTGGGGTTCGCGCTCGTCAGCGCGGTTTCGTTGGCTTCCCCCGCACCAAAGGTCGCTGTGCCCTGAAAATCACCCGTCACATAACTATTTCCCCATTTATCTACAGCGATGCCCGAGCCTCCATCCTCATAGCCGCCAGGACCGCTGGTCTGTTTTGCCCACACCAGGCCGCCATTGCGGTCATACTTGGCGATAAAGATATCCTGGTAACCAGCGCTTATCAGCTCGATTTCATTGGCTTCTCCCGTACCAAAGGTTGCCGTACCCGCGAAAAAACCCGTTATATAACTATTTCCCCATTTATCCACAGCGATGGCGGAGCCTCTATCCCAATCAATATCGCCGGCCTGTTTTGCCCAGATCAAACGGCCATTGCGGTCATACTTGGCGATAAAGATATCACCATCACTCGTCGTCAGCTCGGTCTCATTGGCTTCCCCTGCACCAAAGGTTGCTGTATCCATGAAATCACCCGTCACATAACTATTTCCCCATTTATCTACAGCGATGTCGGAGCTATAATTATAGCCATTAGTACCACTGGCCTGTTTTGCCCACACCAGGCCGCCATTGCGGTCATACTTGGCGATAAAGATCTCCCGATAACCAGTACTCGTCAGCACGGTTTCATTGGCTTCTCCCGCACCAAAGGTCGCTGTGCCCTGAAAATCACCCGTCACATAACTATTCCCCCATTTATCCACAGCTACAGCGTTGCCGGAGTCACTATCCCAATCAATACCACCGGCCTGTTTTGCCCAGATCAAGCGGCCATTCCGATTATACTTGGCGATGAAGATATCCTGATAACCAGTACTCGTCAGCTCGGTTTCATTGCCTTCTCCCGCGCCAAAGGTTGCCGTACCCATGAAATGACCCGTCACATAACTATTCCCCCATTGATCTACAGCGATGCCGGAGCCTCTATCCCAATCAATACCACCGGCCTGTCTTGCCCACACTATGCCGCCATTACGGTCATACTTGGCGATAAAGATATCACTATCAATATTACCAGCGCTCGTCAGTTCGGTTTCATTGGCTTCTCCCGCACCAAAGGTCGCGGTACCATCGAAATGACCCGTCACGTAACTATTTCCCCATTTATCTACAGCGATGCAGGAGTCACCATCCCCATCAACGCCACCGGCCTGTTTTACCCAATCCAGCTCCTGAGCTTTCGCTATCCCGCCCATAAAAGACAAGAACGCGATAAAGGTAAAGATAAGAATTGTATGCCTCATATACCCCTCCTTATTGAAATGGTTAAGACACTCGGGAAGAAAAAAGCCGAATTACCTTTTTTCAAGGCAACCCGGCTATCTCATTAAGATCCGTGGCTTTCCGTCCCTATCTCACGATAGGTTTGGTTTTATCATGAAAAGAAATAGAAAAGCCTCCTGCTGGACCGAATGGTCCGATGGAGGCTCTATTGGGGAAATTTAAGAGGTATCGCTTTTCCGTGCATGGTTTTGCCATACCTTTTCAAGCAGAGAGGCGTTATGTTTTCACGCAAAAACTATCCAGCCGGGGGAAAGCTGGGGTAGGCATCAATCTTTGCCTTCGGGTGAAAGTGGGTAGGACTTGATCGTATTATTTATTTACCTCAATAAATGAATGGCTTTTTTTTGTAAAGAGATTTATTTTGTTATTGCATCGATCCCGCAGCACATCACTCGTGACTGCTTCACAATTTCCGGAGCTTAATGCTTATTGTATAGATGCCGCCATTGGGATCGGTCACAAACAGCGTGACCCGGTCCGAACCGCTCATCACAGCGGCAATCGGCGCACCGGGCGTACTGCGGCCCTCGGAAACGCCGGCCCAGGGTCCCCAACCGTCCTGAAGGCTGCCCGAAGCGGTGTAGATGCCGCCATTGGTATCGGCCACAAACAGCGTGACCCGGTCCGGAC
The DNA here is from genome assembly GCF_001854245.1 of Desulfococcus multivorans. Classification (GTDB taxonomy): domain Bacteria; phylum Desulfobacterota; class Desulfobacteria; order Desulfobacterales; family Desulfococcaceae; genus Desulfococcus; species Desulfococcus multivorans. Next base: position 504,132 of record NZ_CP015381.1, read on the forward strand.
CGCTCATCACAGCGGCAATCGGCGCACCGGGCGTGCTGCGGCCCTCGGAAACGCCGGCCCAGGGTCCCCAACCGTTCTGAGGGCTGCCTGAAGCGGTGTAGATGCCGCCATTGGGATCGGTCACAAACAGCGTGACCCGGTCCGAATTGCTCATCACAGCGGCAATCGGCGCACCGGGCTTACATCGGCCCTCGGAAACGCCGGCCCAGGGTCCCCAACCGCCCTGAGGGCTGCCCGAAGCGGTGTAGATGCCGCCATTGGGATCGGTCACAAACAGCGTGACCCGGTCCGAACCGCTCATCACAGCGGCAATCGGCGCACCGGGCGTACTGCGGCCCTCGGAAACGCCGGCCCAGGGTCCCCAACCGTCCTGAGGGCTGCCCGAAGCGGTGTAGATGCCGCCATTGGGATCGGTCACAAACAGCGTGACCCGGTCCGGACCGCTCATCACAGCGGTAATCGGCGCACCGGGCTTACTGCGGCCCTCGGAAACGCCGGCCCAGGGTCCCCAACCGCCCTGAGGGCTGCCCGAAGCGGTGTAGATGCCGCCATTGGGATCGGTCGCAAACAGCGTGACCCGGTCCGAACCGCTCATCACAGCGGTAATCGGCGCACCGGGCTTACTGCGGCCCTCGGAAACGCCGGCCCAGGGCAGCAACCCATAAGGTTTGATCTGACCGGGCAGCAAGAAATAACCCATGAAAAGCCGAACGTCCTTCCCGGTCAGAATCAAACCTGAGTTCATGAAGCCCGGTTTTAAAGGAGCCAATTATAAGGGGATTGCTTTGAACAGGTTGCTGATCTTACAGATATGTCGAAGCGTTTTGGAGGAGTCATCACTGCCTCGACGCGAAAACTTTGCCGAAGACAGTGATGATGCCGTTTAAAGTCGCTATGAATAGCCGTCTATTTTGCTGATATTCCGAGTAAAGGCCGCAGCCGGCCTGGCCGCGCCAACGATTCGGTTTTGCGGTTCAAGGCTCGCTCTTTGAAAACCATTTTTACGGGTCGCTGAAGCTACCCGGGTCCGCGATATTCCGGCACCTGGTGCGGCAGCACCGAATAGCAATATTTCAGCTCGCCTCCGCAATCCGGGCAGGTCGGCCCGCTCTTTTCACGGGTATCCCTGGGCGTTTCCGGAACCACCAGCTCAAAGGCGTGCATCATCTCGATGGATGCCCGGACGTTTTCAAGCGGAACGCCGCTGCAGGAGTGCATGAACCCATAGTAGCGCACCTTCATGAATCCGGGCGGCAGGGAATGCTGCAAAAACCGGCTCATAAAATCCTGGGCATCGAGCTCCATGTAGCGGGTGCGACGGCTCTTCGGCTTTTTATACGAAAACGTGACCGTGCCGTCGGCTGCATCGACGATCCGATGATCGGAGATCGCCACCTTGAATACATAGTGCGACAGATAGCGGATGCTCTGCTCGGCCGCCCCGACCGGCTGGATGTTCACATTCCAGCCTTCCCGGAAAATACCAGGGTCGATAAGGCGGCTCATGCCGGCGTCACGCATCAGGTCCCTGAATTTCGCCCGACAGATCCGGGACAGCGCTTTGTTGGGAACATAGAAGTCCGGCCTGGACGGATGCCATGCGTTGTCGTCTTTTGACCATGCCCCGCCGGCAACCACATAATGGATATGTGGATGGTAGTTCAAGGTTCGGCCCCAGGTGTGGAGCACGCCGAAGAAGCCGGGGACATCTCCGCCGATGAACTTTCCATCCCTGACCAACTTTTTCATGGCCGCCGAAGACGCCTTGAAAAGGGCGTCATAGGCAATGCTCTGCCGGCTTCTGAAAAAGCGACGAATCTCCTTCGGGACGGTGAAGGTGATCATGAAATATGGCCCCGGCACCTGTCGGTCCAACTGGCGATCCATCCAGTCCAGTGCCTTTTGATTCTGGCATGCCGGGCAGTGGCGGTTGCCGCAGGAGCGAAAAATATGGTGGTGTTTTCCACATCCGGCGCATTCGTATACGGTCATACCGCATGCCGGTGTTCGGCATGACAGGATGGCATCGATGACGCTCCGGTGGTTCCGGGGCATCCGGTCACCGTATTTTTCAAGATATGCCGGCGCATGCTCGCGAAAGATGTTTTGAATGGCGACCATTTTCGAAACCCCTCATGCTCTGGTTGATGATCTGATAGGCATCCTCCTGTCCTTTTTGGGTGAGATGCAGATAGACCATAGTGGTTTCGAGCCTGGCATGTCCCAGGTAGCGTTGGATGACCCGAATGTTCACGCCCTGCTCCAGCAAATAGGTTGCATAGGAGTGGCGAAGGGTATGAATGGAAACGTGTCGTTTAATAATGCCGGCCTGCTCTCTTGCAGCCCGAAAGGCGCCCTGAACGCTGTCAATGGACATCGGGGTTTCGGACGTGGAAGCGCTCTTTCCGCTCCTGCCCAGAGCCGGGAAGATCAGAACGGGATTTCGATGGACCAGCCAGTATCGACGGAGCAAGTGGTAGGTTTCCTCGGGCAAGGGCACGTATCGGTCTTTGGATCCTTTGCCTCGGTGAATATGAATCATCATGCGTTTTCCATCAATGTCGGATACTTGCAGGTAAAGAGCCTCCTTGAGCCGAAGCCCGCAGGTGTAAACGGTGACCAGGAATGTGTAGTTGTGGAACGTACGGACACGGCTCAGGATCTTCCGAACCTCGTCAGGGCTGAGCACGCTCGGAAGGCGGTTTTCTTTTTGTGCCTTGAGGTATTCAAACAGCGGCCATTTTCGCTGAAGCACATTGATGAAGAAAAACTTCAGGGCACAGAAGCAGATTTTCATGGTTGACGGCGCCCAATTGGCCTCGTTTCGGAGGTGCAGGAAATATTTTTTTAACTCGTCCTCTGTTATTTTTTGGGGCTCTTTGTTGTAAAATTCAATGAGCTTGCGTACAGCTCGGGCATAGGTCTGCTGGGTGCTTTCGCTCATGCCGGCCAATTGAAAGGCCTTGATGGCTTCGTCATACCAAGGGGTCTGAAGTGTTTTGGGTTTTGTCATGATACCTCTCCTTTGTTTGAGGTTGATAAGGTTCCCTAAGGAGAGGTATCATATCTATTTTATTGAAGCATGTTGGCGGGATGGAGACGGAGTGGGTGATATCAAAAGCTCAACGACGTCAACTGCTACTGCCGCGGAGCGGCTTCCTTGAACCCCGGTTTAAACGGTGGATCCGGTCGGATTGCCTCCTCCCATGCAAGCCGGTACTGGTTTGTTTCCAGCTTTGCGGTCGAGATGAAGTGAATCCTATCAATGACATCGTTTTTCACAGACAAAATCCGAAACCCAGTGAAGCTGATTTGCGAGTTTTCGAGTGGTCCCAGTGCGCCGGTCTGCAGAACCAAAGGGCGATGCTCGGACCACCAGGCACGCGGATCGGGCGAGGATGACAGCGGATTCGGATAGGGGGGCACCTGAAGTTGGTAATTGTACATCGTATCGTAGGGTAACGGCTGGGGAGCAGCATCAGGTGGCGCATCCTCGGCTATCTCGACGTAGGTCACGTCGGTTTCCGGTACTTTAGCCCCCACAATATCTTCCCAACCCCTTGTAAATCGGGTCGGGTAATAGTTCACTGGATTCTGGGCGTAGTAATCCATGTAGAAAGCGAGCTCGCCGGTCTGCATCGTTCTGACGATGAATTCATTGTGGTGGTGGGTGTGACCGGCCAGCACGACATCAGCGGGACGGTGTGATCCGACTCCCGCCAGGAGCTGAATCAAGGCCTCGGCGTTACCCCGCGAGACTCCGTAGTCGAGCAGGTCCTGGCTGTCCACGCGCTTGACGAACCGGGGAGCACTGTGGTCGTGCTCTCCGGCGAACCAGAGCGGGTGACTGGCTTCCACCGCTTTCTCGATTATCTTGATGTTCTTTTTGAGAAGAGGGCGGATTCGGGCAAGGAACGCGTGATCCTGGCCCCGCTGGGCCGGGCGTTGCGTCCGGCGCAAAAAATAAGGGTATTCATTATTCCAGAGGTTGAACAACGGCGCGTGCACGCCCAAGATAAAAAGGCCGCCGTCCGGCGTCTCCGCCAGAGCATCAGAAACCATCGCGAGTTCTTCAGAGGAAATTCCCTCACAGTTTGGGGAGCCGCCGACGAATGTCTTTTCGTCCTCACTTGCGTTTCCAAACCTTATCCGCAATCCATCCATGATACCGGTTATCATGCCGACGTCGTGGGCACTGTCGAGCATCGCGATGCGATGGGCGCCCAACCGCACGACGTAGGATCCACGGTCTGCCAGGAACGCTTTGTACGCCTTGATCTCCGGATCCACCTCAACCATCCGCTCGGCACCGTCCACCCCAACATTCGGCACCCCTCCGCCGATCAACTCGAAGGGGCTGGAGCGGCCATCGAGGCGGTTGCCCAACACGATTGCATCCTGTCGGAGGAGATGATACCCGGAGAAGTTCGTGATTCGCTCGATATCTATGCCGAGATGCATGCCGAGCGCGGTGCCGCCAAAGTGGATATCGAAGATGAGTTTGTAAGGGTGTTTCCGATAGTCGTGGTTGCCGGGCACCATGAAGATCGGGACAAGTAGCTCCTCGACATCGGGGAAGTCCGGCCCGGGTGCTTGTCCCAGGATAAGCTTCCGAAAGAACTCGGCGTTCCCGCCACCGATCGGGTCATCATCGTCCTCGTAGATGTAATCGTAGAGGTCGCCGGTGGCGAGAATCACATCCAATGCGCCGATCCCATGCAGATAGTTGGCGTACCGTACGAATCCCCGGAAGCGATCGTTCCAGTTGTACATGCGCTGCGCAGCCTCTGCGCGACCTGCCTGTGAGAGAAGCTTCCGAAACTGATCGATGCGGCGGGCGACATGTATATCGGTGATATGCGCGATCCCGAAATCGGTCCAGGTTCGGCGATAATAGACGGCATGGGGCGCGATACGCCATTGATTGCCGTCAGCGATGATCGCCACATCGTAAAGTTGCCTTTCCTGGAGGGTGGAAACAGTTACCATGATACCATAATCTCCCGACTGATCGATGGTCTCCGGTCCGATAATCAAGGGAACCGGAATAGCGGGTTGACCGGTTGGCACCAGCACAAGACGTCCGGCGAGTGCGTTCTGAATCAGCGGTACGATTTGCTCAAGTTGCCATTTGCCTGACTGAAAATTGATTACGCTGTCCTCGAACAGGCGTGTTTTGGCAGGATCACCGGTTACGATACTGGGCCGGCCTATCATCGGGAAGGCGAACGATACGACGACCCGGCCTCCTGCGCCGTTGACAATCATGCCGCGCTCAAAAAGACGCGCGTCGCCGCCCTGAACGGAATACACGCCGGTCAGAGGTTCACCGAGAGACGCAACGGGCATGGACATACCTGTCAGCCATTGAGCGCTTAACCATCCCGGCTCAATTGGCCCTGCCTCCAAAATACCGCGTTCGATATGGAGGTAACGGTCAAGCTCCCAACGATTCCTTAACCATACGAAGGCCGTTCCCGGCACCGGCTCGAGAAGCCATTGGGCGCTGAGCCATCCCTGTTGAACAGGACCGGCTTCGGTTCGACCACTTTCGATGTGAAAATATTGATCAGGCTTCCATCGGTTCTTGAACCGAAAGAAGGATGTTCCCGCGACTTTTTCCATCGACCACTGCCCACTCAACATCCCCGGCGCCACGGGACCAGCGCTCAAGACTCCGCTTTCGATATGCAGGCCGTGGTCGGGTTTCCAACGACTCCTGATCCTGACAAAGGAGGTCCCTTGAACCTGCTCCAACAACCACTGGGCGCTGAGCCATCCGGGTTCGACATGACCTGCATCAATCTGACCTGACTCGATATGCGCATACCGAACCTGGGGTAAACGGTTGCGGATTCTTACAAAAGCCGTGCCCTGCACGACTATGGACTGCCATTGAGAACTGAGCCATCCAGGTTCAATTGGCCCGGCCTCTGGAATACCTCCCTCGATATGCAGATAATTATCCGGCTTCGAAAGATTCTTGAATCGAACGTAAGAAGTGCCGGGAACAGGCTCGATTTGCCACTGTGCACTCAACCAGTCCCGTTGAATGAGTCCAACGGTCAAGTTGCCGGCTTCATTATTGATATATTTTGCAGGATTCAAACGGTTAGCGAACCGAGTAATTGTAATCTCGCTCATAGGTTATCCTCCCTATACGCAGACTGATAAGTGGATTCTTATAAAGTCAGCACGATATCAGTCAGTCGCGGAATGAACGAACCAATGCTTTTGTGTCGCCGACGAAATCTCAGCAACCCGCAGGGGCATGGGGCATTATTGCCTTGTTACAATATCCAGTCTGATTTTTATGGAAAATCTTTTCTTCTAAGATGAGAAAGACATGTTTGGTTTAGAGGCTACAGTGTTTTTCAAGCCAATGGATCAGACTCAGTTCATTAATCCTGAAATTATGAGATATTTGAGGGATTCCGAAGGCAATATAGTAGGCGGTGTAAAGAGAAATGGATGCGAAAGATGAATTGGAGAAAGGAAATAAAAGTTATTTGAAAATTAACATTGTGCATAAAGATCCCAAAGTCAATAGAAATGCATTTGCATTTTTTTACATCCTGTTTTGAACGTTGAGGACACTTGCATTATTTTTGGGTGCCCCGCGGAGTTCGTCATACGTGGGCTCCCAATCAGCATTCGCAAGTGATTTCCAATCGCTGAAATCTTTTGGCTCGGCCCGCTTCACAATATGCTTCATTTGCCGATCAATTCCTTGCGCTTGATCAGCACAGATGCCTTGATCAACTCCGGGTCTTCGCCAATACGGTTCTTCAACTTGCCAATCGTCTCATGGGCCTTTTTAAAATCGCCTTTATCGATCTGATCATAAATCTGCTGGATCGTCTATGATTTTGGTCTGGAAACAGTCGTTGTACTTTATCGGCCGTAGCCTGATTCATGATTTCAGCTTTTCTGGTGTGATCTGTATTTACTGTCCAGTTCTCGTTATCCTGGTTTGGATTGGGCATATTGTTTCTGCCGTTGACGTAGATGGATCGCTTCCACGTGTAATTTCAATCCAAGGGCGCTGATAACCTTGAGTATTGTGTCAAACCCCGGGGTTCTTTCTCCCGAGAGTGCTTTATAAAGGCTTTCCCGAGACAGGCCGGCGTTTCGTGCGACCTGGGTCATACCTTTTGCCCGCGCGATATCCCCCAGGGCCTTGGCAATGAATGCCGCGTCGCCGTTTGCCTCCTCGAGGCAGGCTTCAAGATAAGCCGCCATTTCTTCCCGGGTACCTATATGTTTCGCGACATCACATCCGGCGGTTTTGGTTTTTGCCATGGTTTACTCCTATATTTCGATCCGCACGAGGATCCGCTCATGAGTATGGATGTCATGTAACCGTTCGATCTATTTGGCAAAAATTTCTATTTTGCGAGTTTCGATTATAATGGTATTGTAGCCACAAGGCTACATTTGTCAAGACGTTCGGGATGCCGAATGTACTCGGCTTTCCGAAGATCGTAATGGAAAACCGATCTCCATCTGTTTTCATCACCTTATTATGCTGGATCAGGCCGATAGGTATTTATACCTATACGGCAATAGGTACTTGTGCGCATTGACCGGATAGAAGAAAAGTTTTAAAATCGCGCTCGGATTTGGAGGCGGCGCTAATAAAATGGGATTTGTTTGAGGTGTTGCCTATTTTCAATAGAAGAAGCATGGCAAGCGGGGAAACGAGCTGATTCTCAAACAGATGATCGGTTTTACTGAAAAGCTAAAAACGGAAGTAGGTTTGTTATGAAAAGAAACAGTCAGATGCCAAAATATCATGAACTTATGAATCCGCTTCTTCAAGCTTTGCACGAATTAGGAGGGTCTGGTTCAATTGAGGAAATATCCCAGAAAGTTTCTGAACTATCCGGTCTGCCTGAAGATGTCTTGAACATACCACACAACCCGGAAAAAAGCAGTCAAACAGAAATCGAATATCGATTGGCATGGGCACGTACCTACTTAAAAAAATACGGTTTGCTGGAAAATTCCGATAGAGGAATCTGGCTCATAGTTGCAGATAAGCGTGATGTAAAATCAGTAGACCCACAACAGGTTGTTAAAACAGTACGAGAGGAACACAAACGGCAGAAAGAAATTGCCGAAAAGGAAACTTCTACTGAAGAGGATTCAGAAATAGAAATCCCAGACGAAGCTGAATCCTGGCGCAGTATGCTCCATCATGTTCTCATAAATGATATGTCACCAGATGCTTTCGAGCGATTAGCGAAAAGAATTTTGAGAGAATCTGGTTTCATACAAGTTGAGGTGACTGGTCGTTCCGGCGATGGTGGTATTGACGGTAAAGGCATTATGCGATTAAGCGGCTTGCTGAGTTTTCATGTAATCTTTCAGTGTAAAAAATATAAAGGAACAGTAACTGCTTCGGAAATTCGCGATTTTCGCGGTGCTATGATTGGTCGCGCCGATAAAGGATTATTTATTACAACTGGGACTTTTACCCGTGATGCCACCAAGGAAGCTACAAGAGATGGTGCGCCACCAATAGACTTGGTTGATGGTGATCAACTTGCGGACAAACTCAAGGAATTGGGATTGGGAATAAAAAAAGAGATGGTTGAAAAAATTACGGTTGATTCTGAGTGGTTTAAAGCCATCTGAATGCATGACAAGGCAAATACAGCCGATGCAAAATCTGTGCGGCTGATTTGCAGCGTTCTGCAGCAAATAAAAGGGTTTTTCTAAACAGTATCCATACACGATCATAACTACCTGATCGGAATAAAAAAAAGCGCATTTTGTTCTGGTTTTCGGGGCTGAGCGTAGTATGCGCGAAGGCGCCAACTTCAAGGAGTACACCGATATCATCGTCAAGAACCGCCGCGACACATTTTGCGGGCACAAAAATAATTGCGTTGCCATGATTTTGCGGAAAGGGTTCGGTGCAATTCGCTGATGCGTTTGGCGGCGGCGGATTTGAACGATCGGACAATCGTCGGGAGGGAATCGGGCACTGGGCAGCCGAATTCTTTCATTGCAGGGGGGCGTCGCGTAGGGGCACGGCGCGCCGTGCCCCTACTGACACCACCGATGACGCCATCGACTGCCTGGGCGAGCAGCTCCCAGGCTTTTTCGATGCTCACCGGTAGCTGGATAGACAGTTTTTCCACTCTGTCTCAAAACGTGATCTGAATCCTTCTTTTTCGCTTGTTTCCATGAATGACGCTTTAATCGCGTTGAGAGACAGTTTTTTCAGGTCATCCAGGGTAAAGTCCAACCCGTCGATCAGCGTAACATATTCTTGGGTAATGGAGGTGTTAAAGAGGGTCGGATCGTCAGAGTTGACGGTAACCAAGAGGTCTCGTTTGAAATAATCCACTATGGGATGCGCTTTGAGGTCAGGAACGACCCCGGTCTTCAAATTGCTCGTGATGCACATTTCCAATGGAATTTGTTTCTCGGATAGATAGGAAATCAACCGTGGATCTTCGCCGGCTCTCACGCCGTGCCCAATCCGCTCCACATTCAAGTCATTCAGCGCCGCCCAGACCGATTCAGGTCCCGCGGCTTCACCCGCGTGAGCGGTCAACCTGAAACCTCTTCTTTTTGCCTCTTTGTAGATTCCAGCCCAGGCACCCGCCGGATACTCCGGTTCACTTCCGCCAAGTCCGATGCCGACAACGCCGTTTCCCAGGAAGGGCGTCACCTCATCGAGTCTTTCCATGCCGACGTCCGGACCATCATCCCTGACCAGATCAATAATGAGGCGGCTCTGGATTCCAAAATCTTTCGTCGCCCGTCGCGCGGCGCGAATCAAGCTCGAGGTAATTCCTTTAACCGACAGTCCTTGTTTAGAAAAATCACCAGGTGAATAAAAGGCTTCAACGTATCTGACATTCTGGCGATGGAGGTCTTTTAATACATCGTAACCGATCTTTTCAAAATCGCTTTCTTGATGGATGAACTGGTTTTTCCAAATCCAGGTTTCAATGAAGTGCGCGAAATCCCGGTAGGTCATCTTTTTCTCCAGGTCCGCCATATCCCTCACTGAACTATCCATCCGGCTGCTGCGAATCAGTCCGAACAGGGTGTCCATGGGAATAGCCCCTTCTAGATGAACGTGAAGCTCGATCTTGGGCATTTGTGCCGCGAAGGATTTCAGCTCACGCTTGGAAAGCCGATTCATGCAACCCTCTTTTTGTGGTTGTTGTCCATTTCGTCAACGCGTCCTGATCCATCATCCTGTTGAATCACGCCGAGGGCGGATGCTGTTTTTTTCTTGACAAATGTTTCCCAATGTAATAAGCATTAGCCTGAGTTATACCAAGCAGTGTTCACTGCTAATAAAATAGACCACACAGAATATTTAGACAAGGGAAAATCTACCAGTAAAATTGCATCACGCGATGCTCTCTTGTTGCTTTGGTTTTTTTCTTTCTCCCCATCCACAACTCGCTGAACTTCAATATTCAATCACCCTGCATCGCGATTCAAGCAGATCCATTTTTTAGTATTTTTGTGGTCCAGACAGACTGAATCCATAAAATTTAACATAGCCGTTTTACGGGTGGGGTCAGCCATGATAAAAAGACCTGGACACGATCAGTCTTCTCCCATAGCGACACCAGCACCTGTTTCCGATACGCCGGGGCATCGCGTCCTGGGTCGAACCGGCGTTCGGGTCTCCGAAATCGGTTTCGGCAGCTGGGCCGTCGGCGGCGGTCATCGGGGGCTGGGCTACGGCCCGACGGATGACCGGAACTCCCTCCGCGCGATCCGGGAAGCGTGCGAAGCAGGCTGTAACTTTTTTGACACTGCGGATTCATACGGTTTCGGCCACAGTGAAGAGCTGTTGGGCCAGGCGTTGCATCGCCACCGTCATGAAGTCATCATCGCCACCAAGGTCGGTTATGATTTTTATCGAAGCCCTCCCCTGCAGAATTTTCATCCAGCCTATATTCGATTCGCCCTCCACCAGAGTCTCCAAAGGTTAAGAACGGAGTATGTCGATCTTTACCAACTCCACAATCCACCGCCGGAGATTTTGTTTCGAAGCGATGTGATCGAAGCTTTGGACGCCTTGCGTCAACAGGGCAAAATCCGCTGCCTGGGGGTTTCGGTCAACCTTGTCCAGGATGCCGTCGAAGCTTTGGCGGCCGCCTGGCCCGAAGTCGTTCAGGTCCCCTACAACCTGCTCGCGCCCGAGGCTGAAACCATGATCTTCAGCGAAGCGACGCGAAAACAGATCGGTATCATCGCCAGGGAGCCGCTCGCAAATGGATTTTTATCCGGGAAATACCATCGCGACAGTCACTTTCCTCCGAGTGACATCCGTAGTCTTTGGGGAACTGAAAGAATTGCCGGGACAGCACACATCGTGGAACAGCTAAAGCCGTATTGCCGTCAGAACGAGACCCTCGCCCAGCTTGCGATACGGTTTGTCCTCGAGGCGCCTGCCGTATCAACGGTAATTCCCGGCTGCAAAACCGCTGACCAGGTCAAGGAAAACTTCGCCATGCTCAGAGCCCGCCGGTCAGTCTGAACGGAAGCATCAGTGCCCGAGGGGCGGACCGTGGAGATGCCCATCAGCGGCGGTAATCCGGACCGGCCCTTTTAGCGCCTGACCCGAAACTTATTGGCCAAGAGGAGAGAAACGATGGAAATATCAGCATCTCAACAGGCGAATGAATCAACGGGGTATACAGTCTTTCCGGAAGCCCCCGTGCATTTTCCCATTCCGGCATCGCTTGCGCCGTTTCCCCCGTATTTGCAGGCTGCCATTATAAAGGCCGTCGGAATATGCAAACCGCGGCCTGCTACCGATATCTGGTATCAGGATCGTGGAACCGGCTCGGTTTATGTCATTCGACACGGCATTCAATGGCAATTCAACAAAACGGCCAGTTTCATCTGGATGAAGCTTGGAAACGGAGTCACCGTGAAGGAAATTGTCGAGCAACTTTGTCGGGAGTACACGGAGGATAATGCGGAAGATATTGAATTTCAAACAGTTGAATTTGTGCTCCATGCCCTTTCCTATGGCGTCCTCGATATCGCGGAGGACGAGGAAGTCCCGCCTCCCGGAGAGCGGGCCGAAAGTTGAAAAATGCCCTTGAATGATCAAAAATGCCGGCTCAAGGACAATCGATGCCGGTTCCCCCTGGCGTTTCAAGGTCTTGTGCCCGGAGAGCCGTTCAGTCTGAGGGTCGGGATTTATGCCAACTCGAATCTTCCCTGGCAGGAACCGGCAGGAATTTGGACCTTCGATATTTCTGATTGTTACGCCGAAGGTTTGGAAATCGATCTCTGGCGGCTCGATTTCTATTCCGTTCAGCTTCGTGCGTCAGCTCGCCGCCGGCTGGCGCGGGCATTCCGACGGTCTCAAGACATATCCTTATCCGCGTGGGCGATGTTTACCGTCGAGGTGTTCGGAAAAAACGGCGGAGTCCTCGGAACGATGAGAGTCGGCTTGTCCATTGCTTCCCATGATCTGGCCGTGATGAACGAGCGATATCGATTGGCGGCCATTCCGCCGATTCAGTGGTTCTTCGTTGAATTGACCAACCGTTGCAACTATGCCTGCAGCTGGTGTCCCTCTTCATCAATGACAAGAAAACAGGGGAGGATGCCTTTCGAGCGTGTGCAATGGTTGTTTAAGGAAATTGCCGATTATCGATACCGTAATCCTCAATTTTCGATGCACGCCGAGATCAAAAACCTGGTGTTCCTGCATGTCATGGGAGAACCGTTGCTGCATCCCCGCTTCTTTGAAATCCTTGAATACGGACATAGCATCGGGCTTGATTTCTGCCTCGTGACCAACGCCAGCCTTCTCACCCCTGAACGGATCGACAGGCTGCTTGCCGGCGGGATCAGCAGCATCACCATCAGCCTCAATGTGCCGGACGGTTCACATTTTTCGAAGACCGGCGCTCCCCTTGCATATTCGGCCGTAATCAGCAGAATCCAGAATCTCATTCAGGAGAGATACCGTCGAGGGAGCGATCTTCCCCGGATAGAAATTCAGATGCTGAATAGCAGAGGGGTTGCTCTGTCGGCAGCGCCCCTTGTGGAGGAGGCGTACCAGGTCGAGGACCAGCTGACATTCTGGTCAATGTTCGTGCGCCAACAGGAGCAAGCGCATCAGGTAATTTCTCATATACCCGATACCCACGAGGCATTGCGCGTTCGACAGGTTCTCGACCGCGTAACAAACGATCCCGATATTTATTTCGAGATCGGCAAGAATCTTTATGTTGTTTTTAAACGGGCGTGCAATTTCGGGAATATACTGCTTCCCGAGGGTTATCGTGTTATCGAGTCTGCCGAAGGGCGGTGCGCTTTTTTCAACGCCCACCGGACAATAGCTGTTCTCTGGGACGGCTCCTGCACGTTCTGTTCACTTGATTATAATAATTCGGTCAATCTTGGGAATGTATTTGATGAAGGACTCGAAGGCATCTGGACCGGCAAAAGGATGAATCAAATCCGGAGATTGATGGAGCATGGCATTCTTTCAGAATCTCTGTGCCGCCGGTGCCAGGGCGAAGTAATCCGTGACTAAGGGCCGGCTTCGTGAAAGGAGAATCGCATGACCGACGTGCTTCTGGTTGCCCCACCCATGCAGTCGCCCGCGGCGCAATCTTCGTTTAATGCGTTGTGTCCGCCGCTGGGCCTGGGCTATCTGGCCGCCTGCTTACTGAAAGAAGGCATTTCAGTTGAAATCGCGGATCTGAGCAAGCAGGCCGATCCCTGGGCTTTTTTAAGCCGAACAATTGAGAGGACTTCCCCTCCTTTCGTGGGAATCACCTGCGTCACCCAGAATTATGCCCTCGGGTTGAAAGCCGCCGGGGTCGTCAGGGCAAAGGCGCCCGGCGCCTTTGTTGCGATGGGGGGACCGCACACAACGTATCGATATGAGGATGTCCTGGCCGAAAAGACTGTCGATGTCGTCGTGCGCTTCGAGGGAGAGAAGAGTGTGGTACAATTATTTCATCATGTGGCGAACAAAGCGCCCGACCTCAATCTCATCAACGGCATCGCCTTCCGCGACGGCGACCGTGTCTTGAAGACACCCCATCGAAAACATGAGGAAAGTCTGGATGACATTCCATTTCCCGCCCGGCATTTGATGCCGATGGCGACGTACGGCCGCCCCGGCACGATCATGACAAGCCGCGGCTGCCCTTATAAATGCATTTTCTGTATCTCCAGCACATACGAGGGAAATTACCGGATGCGCAGCCCTGAAAACGTCATCGCCGAACTCGTGATGTTGCGGGAAATCTGGGGTCTGAGAGAGATCTATTTCATCGATAACGTGTTTACCGCGAGCTCGGAAAGGGTTCAACAGATCTGCCGCCAACTTGTTGATTTAAAATTAGACATTCGTTTTCATTGCGTGTGTCGACTTGATTTGATTACCCACGAACTGGTGGAGATGCTGAAAGACGCCGGCTGCATCGGTATGGAGATCGGCGTGGAATCGGGCGATCAGGAAGTGATAAATTCGATGAACAAGCATATTTCCGTCAGCGACGTACTGCGGGCTACCGATATCGTAGTGGGGGCGCGAATTCAGCCGATGTTTACATTTCAAATCGGTTCTCCCTTTGATCGACCGGAATCCGTTGCGAAGACCCAAGCGCTGGCGGCTCAGGTCCGCGCCAAGGGAGCGATTGCTTTTGTTTCAATCATGACCCCATTTCCGGGCACGCCTCTTGCCGACCGCGCCCAGGAATTCGGCATCCATATTCACGATGTTCCCTGGAGTGAATATCGGACATCCAATCCGATTACCGACACTCCCCATCTGAAACGGCAGGATTTTCGCCGGGCCCTTTATGAGGAAGCGATACGTTCCGGCGTCATCTATTAACGCATGTCCCTTTACAAGTCGCATCTCTCGCGCTGATGTGACGAAAGAGATGCTGTCTGTGGATCGACACCAACTCAAACGGCTTTTTGGGGTATTCATGGAAACAAGTTCACTGCCCATTCAGGCGGCGCCGCCGGATCACCTGTACATCGAGTTGACCAACCAGTGTAATCTTAGATGCAAACACTGTTATCTCGACGCCGGTCCGGGCGGCAACCACACCCTGTCTTCTTCTCTGGTGCGCCGGGCATTGCATGACTTCGCAACCTTCGGTGGTATGTCTGTAACCTTCAGCGGCGGGGAACCGCTGTTGCACCCTGATTGGCCGGCGCTGGTCGGATATGCGAGGTCGCTGAATCTGGTGACAGCGGTGGTGACCAACGGTCTGCTGCTCGACTCAGCCGCCGTGAAAGATTTGAGAGAATTAGGAGCAACGGTAACGCTCAGCCTGGATGGCGCGAGCCGCGAAACCCATGAATCGATTCGAGGCGCCGGATCCTATGCCAAAGCGCTGGCCGCTCTGGATCAACTTGAGGCGTCTCACTCCAGAGATCAGGTGATTATCGCATTCACGCCGACCAATACCAATGTGGACGATTTGATACCCTTGGCGCGGCATATTTCTGAACGCGGGTTTTACAGACTGTATGTTTCACCGCTTGAGGATCGCGGCCGCAGCCTGGTTCATGAAGACAAATTGTCCCTTGACGATGAATCCAGGATGCGTCTGCTCATTCAAATCGCATTGCTGAACACGGGTCCGTATCGATACATGGATATTGACTGCGGACATTTGAATTATTTTTTTCACCGATTGCTGACAGGGGAAGGTGATCTCGGAGATCCGATCGAGGGGACCCTGAGGATCAATCCTGATGGGGATATCTTTTTGACCGCTTATTCGGATGATCGCCGATTCCTGCTGGGTGACCTGCTGAACGGAAGCATCCGCCAAGCGTGGCAATCCGACGCGACACGATTTCTCCTGAATGCGGTTGATCAGCGCCGTTTGGGTTTGCCGGATTGTAATTCCTGCCCTTATTGGATCATTTGCGGCGGCGGAAGTCCGGTTCGAGCATATATGAGGCACGGCAGTTTCCAGAAGCCGGATGAATTTTGCCGGGCCAAACAGATGTTTCTTGACCGTTGGTTTTCCGCTTTGCGCTGAGGAGATAACCCCGGCGTTCAAAGCAGAACGAATTCCATTTCAGAAAAAGGAGGAAACCATGGAACAACAATCACAAAAATTTCAGCAGCCAGGGGGCTTCGGGTTTCCTTTTGGATACCCGGCAGGGGGTGTCCGGATGGGATACCCGGCAGGGGGTGTCCGGATGGGATATCCGGCAGGGGGTGTCCGGATGGGATACCCGGCAGGGGGCGTCCGGATGGGATACCCGGCAGGGGGTGTCCGGATGGGATACCCGGCAGGGGGTGTCCGGATGGGATACCCGGCAGGGGGCGTCCGGATGGGATACCCGGCAGGGGGCGTCCGGATGGGATACCCGGCAGGGGGCGTCCGGATGGGATACCCGGCAGGGGGCGTCCGGATGGGATACCCGGCAGGGGGCGTCCGGATGGGATACCCGGCAGGGGGCGTCCGGATGGGATACCCGGCAGGCGGCGTCCGGATGGGATATCCGGCAGGCGGTGTCCGGATGGGATACCCGGCAGGGGGCGTCCGGATGGGATACCCGGCAGGGGGCGTCCGGATGGGATACCCGGCAGGGGGCGTCCGGATGGGATACCCGGCAGGGGGCGTCCGGATGGAATCCTTGGCAGGGGGCGTTAGGATGGGATACCCGGCAGGGGGCGTCCGGATGGGATACCCGGCAGGGGGTGTCCGGATGGGATATCCGGCAGGGGGTGTCCGGATGGGATATCCGGCAGGGGGTGTCCGGATGGGATACCCGGCAGGCGGCGTCCGGATGGGATACCCCATTGGACGGATGTTTATGTGACTTGCGCCGGGGCGTCATATGCGCTCATACTATCCCGGTGGGCTGGGTTGCAGCCCACCGGTTTTCCAGGACCTTATGTCCTTGAGGGAAAGCGGCGCGCCGTCCCCCTACTGATTGCGTCCAGCCATGACCCCGCCGTCCACATTCCAGATCGCACCCGTTACCCAACCTGCATCGTCCGAAAGCAGAAACACGATCACCGATGCCACATCAAGAGGTTTTCCGATTCGGCCAATAGGGTGAAAATCATTGAAGGCCTTTAGCGCCTCGTGAATCTCATCGGGTTTGATGAAGGCGCCGTATATGGGGGTCTCCACCACTGCGGGAGCCACTGCGTTGACGCGTATGCCGTATTCCGCCAGTTCCATGGCCAGATGCTGGGTCATGGCATGCAGGCCGGCTTTGGCCATCGAGTAGGCGGATGAGGGCGTGGCTTTAATGGCCTGATGCGCCCACATGGAACCGATGTTGACGATGGCCCCGCCGCCGTTTGCAGCCATGTTCTTCGCTGCCTGCTGGGTCACGAAAAAAGCGGCCTTGTTAAGATCCATGTAGGCATCATAGTCCTCGTTTGTGTGCTGCAGAAAAGCCTTGGGGGAGAATACACCCGCAGCGTTGACGAGGTACTTCACGTTCTTCATTTTATCACGCACGTGGGAAATCAATCTGGTCACGTCATCCTTTTGCGTGAGATCGCACTGGAAGATATGCACATTATCGGGGGAATCGAAGCCTTCACGGGCTGCCGCCAGTTTTTCCCGACGGCGGCCGACTATCGTAACCGAGGCGCCGGCATGTACCAACAGCATAGCCGCCTCCAGACCCATTCCACTGCTGCCGCCAATGATCAGCGCTTCTTTGCCTGAAAAGCTCATATGTCGCTCCTTTTTTCGTCATTGATTGACGCTGCATTTGAAAACAAGCGGCCGTTTTGCACCCGACCGGGCAGCATCACGGCCCTTTTTCCCTTCTATCAACTCCCCCCATGCCGTATTGCAGCATCGTTTTCGTAGACAATCTTCCCATCGATGATGGTACAAAGCACCCGGGCGCCGGCAATCCTGTCTTCCGGAACGGTCAGGATGTCTTCCGACAGCACTACCATATCCGCCAGTTTTCCCGGTGTCAGGGTCCCTTTGATGTGTTCCTCGAAGGCGGCATAGGCATTGTTGACGGTGTAGGACTTCAAGGCCTCCTCGCGGGTAAGGCGTTGTTCCGGAAAAAAGGACGAACCATCGGGCAGGCGGCGGGTAACGGCGGCATGGAAGTTGGCGATGGGATCGATATCTTCGACCGGCGCATCCGTGCCGTTGCTCACAACGGCCTTTGAATCCCAGAGTTTGCGCCAGGCATATGCCCCTTCCCGGGCCCGCTGCTCTCCGATCCGTTTGATGACCCACGGGCCGTCGGAGGTTGCATGAACCGCCTGCATGGACGCGATGACCCCGAGAGCCGCAAATCGCGGGATATCATCGGGATGAAGATGCTGAGCATGCTCTATTCGCCAGCGAAGGCCTCTCTGGCCCGGATGGGCTCGAAACACTTTTTCATACAGGTCTAAAACTTCGCGATTCGCGCGATCGCCGATGGCATGGGTGTTGATCTGGAATCCGTGTTCAATTCCAAACGCTGCCGCCCTGGTCATGCCGTCGATGGATGCCGTGGGAAGTCCCGTACTTTCCGGTTTGTCTGTGTAGGGTTCAAGAAGCCAGGCGCCGTGAGCGCCAAGCGCACCATCCATGAATAGTTTTATGGATCGAACCGTCAGAAATCCGTTTCCGTAATCCACCAGACGATACGCTGCAAGGTTCTCGAACGGGGTTTTGTCCGGTTTGATCATCACATAGAGCCGAACCTGCAATAAACCTTCATCAGCCAATTTTTTGTATAAATCGATTGTGTCCAACGACACGCCACAATCATGGAATGTGGTGATTCCATGGGACACGGCCTTCTTCATCGCGAGCTGAACCTGTTTCGTCTGTTCAGCCCTGATGTCTTCGGCGGAACGCTGGGCTTGATACCGCTCGAAAGCATCCCGGACAAAGTCCTGGGCCGATTCACGCAGCATGCCGATGGGTTGGCCGTTGGGGTCGCGAACGATTTCACCCCCTGGCGGATCCGGCGTGTCCGGCCCGATGCCGGCAAGTTCCAGAGCCTTCCCGTTGACAAATGATGCATGGCCGCTTGCATGGGTCAATCGAACAGGATTATGCGGCGATATTCCGCTCAGATCATGGTGGGTCGGCAATCCGTCGATGACGGATCTGGGTGGTTTATCCCACTTCTCCTGATGCCATCCCCATCCTTGAATCCATGCCCCGGGTTCGACTCGCTGCGCAGCTTCGGCGATCATGGCGACGATGTCGTCCCAATTCCGGGCCATGGTCAGATCAAGCATCATCTGAACCCTTCCCAGTGCCGGCAGGTGTCCGTGCCCTTCGATAAAGCCGGGTATGACCGGTCGACCCTTCAAATCAATGACCTTGGTGGATGGACCGATAAGCGCTTCCATCTCCTGGGTCGTACCCACGGCTTTGATCCTGTTTCCCTTAACGGCAAGGGCTTCGGTAAGGTTTATGGCGGGATCGAGCGTCACGATCTTTCCGTTTTTGATCACCAGGTCGGCACGTTCAGCCGCCGCCTTGCCGTCCACGCCTGACAAGCCGAGAAACATGGCCGTTATGACGAGTACGGAAACCGCAGATGTCCATTTTTTTTCCATGGCGACCTCCTCGAGAACCGCCCGTCCATTTAAGTACTGTTCCTTTCGACGAAAAAGAACGTTTATTCTTCCCACGAAAAAAATACGTAATTCTCAGAATACGTCATCTGCGGGCGATTGTTCCAGCCGGCGTAACGCTTCATCGATGGCAGCTCGCGCGTCGGCTGCCGCCGCCCGGCTCATGGCGTCGCCTCCCGCTGGCGGCAGGAGTCCTTTATGGGGTGAACGCCCCTTGTACTCCGGATCACCGAGCATTTTGCCGGCCCGGCTAGTGCCTCGGCCTACGGTGAGGCGCGCGTCCGGCAAGCTTGGATCGCGCATGTAAGTCTGATTCAGAAAGATTCGATTTTCCTGGCTGGGCGTGAGGCGGAGATTACCTGAGCTGAAGGCTTTCGCCGGCTGCTGGCCCAGCTCAGCTATGTGATCAACATCGAGCCTGAATTCGTACGTGCCGCCCGGCGGTGGCTTTACGCTGCTGCCTGCTGCCGGCGAGCCGTCGGGATGAACGAGGTTCACTTGTTGCGGTTGAAGCCGCACAAAAGGCGCCGTTCCGTCGCGCGGAATAAAAAAGCCTGCATGAGACAACTGATCGCGAATCTCTCGCGCGGCGAGATCGTCCGAGATTCCGACGTAAAACCAAAACTGTGTCCGTATGTCGTCGAAGGTATCGCGTGCCGCCGCGGCGATTTCGCGTTTAGTTAAATTAGTCCCGAACAACTCCTGCACGGCACGAATTCGTTGGGCATTTTGCGTGGCGATGTGATTCCAGGCAGTGCTGAACCCTCGCATCTCGGTAAAGCGAACGTTCAAAACATCAGCAATCGATTGCACCTGCGCCGGGTCCAGGCCGGTGGCGAGTGCGGTGAGTTCCGCGCTTCCACTTACCTTGCCCGGGAGCAGCTTTTGCGAGGGCGGGGGAGGCTGATCTGCGCTTCCGGTTAGTTTTGTGCCGACCTTGGACTCGGTGCGGGCTGCCTGTTGAGCAACATCGTCGGCGCTGCTCAGGAGTGTTGCGCCGCGTTGCGCGCCCAAATCCTCTGCCGCGCGCACAACATCCGCTTCCGCCTGCCTTACCGCGGCCGTACTTTTTCCTGCCGCGCTTTCGCCTGAGTGTGAAAGGAGGCGAGCTTCGTCATCGACAACATCCTCGATGCCTCTGCCTTTGGTAAGATGGCCGACCGCCGCCCCGGTCGCCAGGGTAGTGACGATTTGTCCGGCCGTTGAATCACCGAACACGCGCTGGCTCACCTCGCCGGCCACATAATTGACAACGACGGATTTGACGAGACCGCCGAAGCCGCCGGAGGCGAGATCAGGCAGATAGCCGAGCACTTCGAAGAATGCGGGAATCAGCATCATTAAGTGCCGAGTGTTGCGCCAAATTTCTCCGTAAATCGCATCGTTTTGGTAGATCTGCCCCAGTCGAATATAAGACCCCATGGAAAAGAGGATGCGACCTATCCCATTTACTTCGACATAAACGACCCCTTTATCACCGTCCCACCAGATAATGAAAATGTTACCGACGGTTTGTCCAATCCGCAGTTTGGTGTTGGGGGCCATTGGGCTGTTAATGGGGATCTGAAGCTCGTCGATCGAACGCGGACTATCGGTGCGCAATGTTTCGACAAGCCTGCGGACGCGCTGGGCCTCGGCCATGGGCACGAGATGGATGCGGTATTGGTCCGCGATCAGCAACAGCGCCAAGTGGGCTTTGGAAATTTCCGTGATTATTGAACGACCTTGCTGCATTCGTACCATGTACTCGAGCCGTTCTTCGAAGTCATGGAAGTACGGGTTCGGTTTGGCGCCGATATGGATCAGGAACTGGCGCTCTTCTTCACTGAACCCTTTGAGATAAGTCAACGTGCGGGTGTTAACGGCGAGTTGAAACAGCGCCTGGATGCCATACCAGTAGATCTCGTCCCTTACCCACGGCGTCATATCGCTCGCGTCGCGACACCACTTCAGCATGACGAGAAAAGTTGCAGGGTCGTTCTGTGCTTTGAACAAATCCGCGAGATCGTCGAAAGCTTTCAATAAATCCTGGATCTTGTGCAGATTAAAAGCCCGATCGCAGCGTCCTGACACGTCCCGCAACAGTTTCTTTTGCTCTTTATTGACAACAGGCTCGAAGGCGCGCAATGCCTTGAGGTTGGGGTCTTTCTGATTCTTCTGGTAGTACGCGAACTTGAATTCGTCGATGAATCGTGCTTCGCCTTTCTTTTTATCGATCTCCCGGCCCAGGTCGGCTTTCTGATCCTTGCTGAGTGCCGCATATCGCTTGGCCCACACTGTCCCCACAGCATTGGTCAGATAGACGTATTTGAACGTGTAGTAGGCATCACCCAATCCGATGACGCGTCCCGAGATGCCATAAAAGATTCGTAACGAATTGGTATCATTGTCGGCATATTCAGCCGACGCCTCGAGATAGGCAATCATGCATTCGCGTAGTTTCTGAAATTCATTTTTCCTGATGCCGAATATGAACTCTGAAATGATCCTTTGGTCGTGCTTGGGATCGGTCATGTACTGCTTGAATAGCTTGACGAACTTCTTTTGAACAGCGGTTTGCGACACTGTCTTGCGCTTTTCGCCGATGTCGGCCGGCTTCGCACCGGACGAGACTTTCATTCCCTTGGTTTTTCCCGCAATATCCGACTTCAGGATTTTCTGCTCACGATCTGTCAGTTGACTGTACCTTGTCTCCCACGGTGTGCCGGCCGTACTGATCCACTTATCGAACCTGGCCGCAAAGAAAGCATCGCTCTTATGAATGGCGAGAGAGGACAAACCAAAGAAAACCGCGAGCGAATTGTGATCGGTGTCGGGATATCTTGCCGATACCTCGATATAGACCAGGAGACACTCCTGTAGCTGGGTTCCTTTCATCAACTTGAATATGTAGTCAGACACAGGTTTGTAGATGTGCCGCTTCATGGCGTCATCAAAAATCCTTATGAACTCCTTTTGGGTCCACGACAGGGCGCGCTTCTTTTGCTTGACCTTCGACAGCAATTGATTCCTTTGCTTGTTTTCAAGCGCGGCGTGCCGTTCGAACCACAAATTGCCCTTGACGGCGGTCAGCACTTCGTAACGCAACGCGAAGTACACATCTTCTTTGACTGCAAGCAGCGACAATTCGTAGAAAATACGCAGTGAATACTTGTCCCGGAGATCATAGCGTTTAAAAACATCGAGGTAGGACGACAGGCACTCGCGCACCTGCTCAAACTTGAGCCGGTTCATGAAGTCTGCCAGCGGCCGATAGGCCCTCTCGTGGCGCACCATGTATTCACTGAAAAGCTGCAGGAACTTCTCCTGGGTGGCGGTGATAACCATGGGAGCATTCCCCTTTTCTCAAAAAATCCCGTTTGCAAGGGTCGAATGATATTCATCTCATTTCATAGGATCCACTCAGGTCAAGCAGGCGCGGCGTGAAAGCCTATCCGCCGCGCCTGCATGCTACTCGTCGCCGTCGTGCGGCGGAATCTCGCCACGGTAGTAAACATTCTTTACATTGTCGACGTCCGGATCGCCGAGCTTGTCACTCTGAATCCGTTTCGCCTTGCGAAGATTGTCGATTTCCAGATTACGCGCTTCGGCCTTGGTCTTGAGCACATCCAGTCCACGATGGAGCAGCTTGAAGTCTTCGATCAAGGGCCGGCTGCCGACCAGTGCCTCGATGTAAAGGGAGTTGGTAGGCACAATGATTTCTTCCCCGTCACGCAAGGGATTGGCGAGTATGGCCTCGTACTGCTTGCGTAATTCAGGCTCGACTTCGTGAAACGCGTCGCCCAGTTTTTCGCGCAGACACTGCACATAGCGGGAAAACTCGTCCAGCGTGAAGTTGCCGGTGCTGTCCGGATCGCGCAAGCCAAGCTCTGCATCGATGTAGGGCGTCATCATGAAATCGGTTAACGCGTTGCCTTCTTTGAGCGGATAAATAATGTAGTTGCCTTTGAACCCTTGCGGCTCGTCTATCTTAGCCAGTTCCGCGAGCGTTGCTTTTTTGTCGTCCTCATCCAGATTTTCATCGATCTCCATGGTAAACGTAACCCGAAAACATTTTTTGCCGGGCTGGGGCGTGATGCCAACCGGCCAATCATCCACCTCCTCAAGCGTGTATTTCTTGAGGCGAGGCAATAGCCGCGGGGCTTCGGTCGTGTGATGGCGGAAAAATCGCTGATCAGAGTGCTCATAGCTCCAGATACCGCATGTAATGAAGGATGTAATCGCGTACATGGCGAACCAGCCTGTCGATCTGCACTTGATGGTTGGTATTCTGCGCAAGCGCTTTGGTGTATGTGTCGCTTGCCACCTGCAGCGCGCTTACCTCGCGCTCGAGCTGCGAGCGCAGATCTTTTTCCTCGCGGACTGCACGCTCGTAGGCATCGCGCGCCGCATCCTCGCGAATGCGTGTCGCCTCTTTTGACTCATCTGAATCGTAAAAGAGGGCTTCGCCCGCCTTCTCGAAAAATCCCTCCGAATCCTCTTCTTCCGCGATCCGCGCCTGTTTTTCAATCTGCGCCTCGAGCGCTGCATAACGCGCGGACATTTGCGCGCGTGCATGCATAATCTGGTCCTTAAGCGCATTTACGGTGTTTCGGATCATGTCGAGATTAGCTTTCAAGTCCGCGAGAATGATGCGGTCACCCTGCGCCTGGGTCGCCAGGTAATTCAGCGCGGGAATAAAACTGTCATCCAGAAGAAACCGCCGGATGATCCAGTCATGGCGCATCACCCAGGTTTCCGAGATGTACTCCGGCGGCGGTACATGCTGCCCGACGAGTACGACCGGCGTCACCCGGAACAATTGCTCCGAAACCATATAGCGGCGTTGCAGCTCGTAAAAGAGATAGGTGACCGGCAACTCGTCATTGGGATTGCTGATTTCGCGCTTTATGGTGTCTTCGGTTTCGAAGCTTTTTGCGGTCTCCACTTCCATTTTGCGTTCATCGCGAAACTCCTGCGAGGCTCTGCGAGTGGCCTGGCGATGCGCTTTTTTGGTTTCCTGCGAGCTGCCGGCAGCATCCTTGGTAAAGGTAGAAGTCGAATCGCCCTCGCCCAAGGGCCCAAGATCGTAGCTTCCGGATGCGGACAAGGAAAAATTGGTCTTGGACTCTGCGCGCTGAACGATTTCGGCTTCGTCGCGCTGCGTATCTTCCGCATCATCCTTGCGCATTTGTTGAGCAGAGTTAATCTGTTTTTGACTCATCGACAGCTTCACCACCTGCCGGGTTGTGAAGCTCACTGTCTCCTTTGGTGCGAGGGTGATGGTCTTGGCAAGCCGGCCCACTTGATATGATACGGGATCCCATCGCTGGCGGTAAGTCACAAGCAGCCCGAAATTTACTGACCCTGCTGCAAACACCGTAAACGGATAGCCTTCGCTTGCCTGTTCGAAGACGCCTTCCACGGGAAAACCGCCGAGGTCCGGGCGACCGGGAGGATGGGGTGGCTGCGGCGGCTGGGGAGGCGGAGGATCAACGACAATAACGGGGTCGATGTCGGGCAAACCGAGGCCGCTGTCGTTCATTCGCGCCATGGCGGTGAGCAATTTCTGTCCCTTTGCCTGTCCCGCCACTGCTGCTTCGCGGGCCAAAGCGCGCAATGGATTCGAATCGGTAGTCAATGCCGTTTCAGGGTCGCCGCCTGCCTCCAGTGTTTGCCGATAAAGTATCTTCGCCGCTTCGATCACGCCTTCGGCGCGCGCGTCTTCCCAGACATGATCAAAAGCAATTTGAAGATTGTGAAAGTCGTAAAATGCCGGCACATCCGCCGGCCCTCTGCGCAACGACAATTTGTCAACGCTAACCTCTACACTGTTCTGATCCGGACGCACGCCTTCCTGCACTTGAATAGATTCGGGTGACTTGAGATCGTTGAAAAGCCGTGACAATTGTCGATCGATGTCGAGATCGACGATGGGCGGCTCCGTCGGCGGTGGGTCTGGAGGCGGATCGGGCTCGGGGGGGTCGAATGGAGAGCTGCGCCGACGATTCAGGCAATCCTTGAGCAGCGGGGCATCGCGCAGCCGGGAAGGGGTCGTATCCTGCCCACGCAACTTCGCTTCCACTTTTTCGGTGTCTGGTTCTCCGTTCGCGCCGAGGAGCGCTTGAAACTCCTCATCCGAAAGCACGAGATAGGTTTGCCGCCCGGGTGCATTGTTGATGACTCGGGCAATGCCGCGCTGTTGATTATTTCGGGTGACGGTGCGCACATCCCCGCCCGGCGGCACAAACCGTTCAAGCGCTGGTGAATTGGGCGGCAGCTGCGTCAAGTGCCGCAGCACTCTGTCGCGAAGCTGCGTTTCTATTTTCTGCTCTATCGCACGAGCTTCCGCCACCTCGACCTTGGCAAGTTCAGAAATCTGTTTGCGTATTTCCCTCCGGCGCTTAAGCTCGGTCGATGTCTTCAGCGTAACCGCCTTCGGGTCGCCCGCTGCGCGGTCTTCTATCTCCGGCAGTGCGATCTCCCGTTTTTGCAGATCCTTGCCGTCGAGTTGAATGGAAAAGAATTCCTGCGGAGACGCGCTGCGACGCACGTCAGCCTGATACAGAATCCTGTCGGCAATAGCCTTGCCGGGCTCCTCGGGCGCAAGCACCAGCAGCAACAGGTCGGGGCGAGTGCGTTCGGCGTTTCTGATTCGGAAAGCCGTATCCTCGTAAGAAATGGCGAATTCACCATTGCGCGTCACGGTACTGCCAAGGGGCTGGCCGAGGGTACCTTTATTCACGTGCGGCGCAATTGAAACTCGGCCGGATATGTCAGAAAAAAGATCAAAAACTTGAACGACAAGCCCGGAAATCCCTGTCTTGGTACCCTTAACCTGGATATACCCTTTAATTACATTCATGTTTCAACCTCCGAATAACGCGCCCAGTTCCTCGGGCTCGGGCAGATTTCTGGCCCTGCACGGCGGCCGTCGGTTTGGCAACGACAGTGTGAGTCACCCGCCGATCCTGTCTGCATGCCAGACGACATGTGCGAGCAAAAAGCCGGCGCACACAACCGAAATCGCGACTCGAACATACGTCGACTGCATTGAAGCTCTCCTCTCAAGATCATGGCGTGGATCCAACATTGATGATCTCGTAAAAATGAGAAAGATATGTTCAGCTTTGGAGGCTGATTGATCAAGCTTAGTCCATCAATCGTAGAATGATGAGATATTCGAGAGATTCGAGGAGGCGATCGATAATTAGAGCGTATAAAAAGAGATAGATGCGAAAACTGAATTGGAGAAAGGGAATAAAAATTCTCTGAGGATGAACATCATGCATAAAGACCTCAAAGTCAATAGAAGTGCATCTGTATTTTTTACATCCTACATGGATAATTCAACTTTCGACGTTCATGATGGTGACCGGATAACTGTGCCGGGAGTATACGGCCCGCGCCCATTCAGCGGTGAGTTTCAGGGCCGATTAAGCGCAGCGGCGGGTCAGCGGCCCGGACTGTTTGATCAATTCCGAAAGGCGATTGACAAAATACCACACTGCAGTAGCTTATCAGATAACAGCAGAGGGGTTGATGTCAATATGTGAGCCGCCCCATGTTTAGCGCCTCTTGCCAAGATCGTTTCCTCGCTGAAAACACCTGATCGCTCCATTTTTGAACTGAGCATTTTCTGATGGCACTTCCATAATCTGCCCGGGTTGACCCCGTGGTGGGAATGCCCCTGCTGACCCAGGCCCTGACCGGGCACCGGACAGCGGCGGCCGAACGGATTGCAGAACGGTACGAACGCGTAAAGGCCATCCACGATCAACAGCGAATCGCCTGGCGGGATGCATTGGAAGCGGTTCGCGGCGAATCGCCTATCGACCCCCGCTGGGTTTCCCACTGCATCGACGCCGTGAAGATGGTTGATGCCATACGATTCGGCCGGCGCCACAGTGGCGGCCTCGGCCTTGGTGAGCCCGGCTTCCCGGATCCAGGGTCTTGTTCCCCCTGATCAGCCGATCCGCGCAGCAGGAGCCGGCCGGAAACCGAGTGCGACAACCGGGGTGTCATTCGGTCTTATCCGGTGCCCAAAAGCGAGTGTAGAGTTCTTCAGCTCTCCCGCGGCCGAGCCAGACCTCGACGACGATCATCACGAAGAGAATCGCTGCAACGAAGTAGATCCGTACGCCTTGGGCCCATCCGCCGAGATCAAGCCACTCGAGCGGTTGCGAAACGACCCAGCCGGTGAGCCAGGCAATGCCACCCATGAACGCCAGCCCCATCAAAGCAAGAGCGAGAAAAACCGCCGGTAGGATTAAGCTCTCGAGAGCCGCCATTAGAGAATGTACGAGGCGGCGGAACAGGGAAAGACGGATCTGCGATGGTTTGCCGGTGAGTCCCTCGGCAAGAAGAGATAGAAAGACCGGGTTGCTGTTGTACGCCACGTGGGCTCTGATCAGGCCCCCGAGTCCCCGCGCCGGGTGGTTTGTCGGGGTCGGCCAGCCGGGGAGTTTCTGAAGTGGACCGGAGACGAGATCAAGACGGCTGAAGAAGTTTTCCCACTTCATGGCCGACTTCCCGCCGTGAGTGCTGTCCGCCGCGATCAGCCTGTCCACAACTGCGATGGCCGGTCCGTTACGCGAATGTTCGACGAGCCGCGTCCAGAAGAAACGGATCTTCTCGAGAGGGCTTCCGATTGTGTAGAAGCGGCTCAGTTGAGCGGGACCGATAGTCGAGCGGGCGGGGCGGACATCTGGACACATGGCGAGGAATGCGATCACGGTCCCCAGGCTATGAGCCAGGACTTGAATCTCCCGGCAGCCCTGTTTTTCTGCGCGCTCGGCCGTACGCAGGAACCGGACATGGATCTCGTCCACGTGGCGGATCAATTCCCGGTTCCGTTCGCTCTCCCCGGGGAAAGCCCTGGCGACGCCCTGGACGTAGTTGAAGACGTCACCGACTACCTGGTCCATGAGGTCATCGAGGATAGTGCGCCCCCGGTCGGGATCCTTATGCTTTGTGCGAAAAGTCTCCAAGAATCCGACCGTTTTTGTCCGGGCTGACGGCCTTGCCTTCGACTCCTGCAGCGCTTTCAGGAACCCTGTTGGGATCGACGCCAAAAACTTTGCGCCCCAGAAACCAGCGCAGAGCAGAGAACTCAGGGGGGCAAGCATGGCAGTCCACCAAAGAACCCGCCATCGCGAACAAATCTCCGTGGAGAGACGACCGCTGCGGTGGTTGAGCAGGGGGAACCACACCACCTCGAAGATCCGATCAAAGTCAAAGGATCTCTTGACGATCTCGCCGCCTAGAAGATCCGCCCAGTAAACCTCGAAGACGTGAACCGGGCGGCCGATTCCGCTCAGGATTGCGTGATCGCCGGCTGCTTGCCGGATAGCAAGACGATCGCCAAAGGCGAGGCGCAGTCCACCAAGCAAGCCCCTCAAGGTCTCGCCGGGCTCCTGACTGCCGATCCCGTGGACCACCAGCAGCGCGACAGGATCCGAGCCGGCATTGGTTGAAGGCTGTGTTGTCATCACCGTACTCCTTTTTTTATTGTCGGAGAGCATTTGAATTCCTGGAACAGCAGGTTGAAATCCTGAGCCGGAGGCTCGATGAGCCGGAAAACCGCATCAACAGGAACTCCGGGAATTCAAAAAGGCCGCCATCTTCGGACAGCCCTTACAGGAAAATCCGCGTTTGTCTTTCTTGACGAAAAGGACGTTGACTCCACCAACAACCATGCCGAAAGAATGCTTCGCTATGCCGTCATTCGGCAAAAACGAGGCGAGGGAACATCGAGCACAAAAGAATAGCATCGGGTAGAACAAATTCTGACACTGCGGCATACCTGCAGACTTAGAGCCGAAAAGCTGTCCCCTATACTCGTCGATGCTGCCCAGTGTTTCTTCAAAGAGCTAACTCCGGATCCGGCCTGGATCTCCCAATAATCTTCAAAGCCTCTTGAGCGCTTACGATCAATCAACCAACCATTTTCAAACCGCCGGGGGGTGGTGCAGTTTAAGAACGCCGCTGACAGCTCATTGCGTGTTCAGGTATTGTCATGGTATCCTTGAAAAAGGCCAGCGTCTGAATACTGAAGTTTTTGATCACAATGGTTGAATTTTGTCGTTCTGAAAAATACATCTGCCAGTCTTGATTTATCGAATCCTCTAGTGTATGCCGCCTCCGGCGAAGTCTTTGAAGCTCCCGAACTCATTGGTTCGCCTCCCCGTGAAGGCGCTCTAAAAACTCGGTCTCAACCGTCACGCCTGCCGCCATGAGCGCCTCAAAAACAGCATTCCACGCTGATATATCGGAAAAAACCGCCGCTTTTTGTCCGACTGTGAGAACCCGGCGCCCAACGCCGAGCTCGTTCCAAAAACGATTGTTCGCTTTGTTCGCCCATTGTTCCGCCGTAACGGCGAGCGGCCCCTCAGCCGTCGATGGATCCAGGCATTCGAGGACATTCAGATACAGGTGGGCGATGGTCGGGCATGATGGCGCCTCGCCGGCGATCTCCGACAGCAGCGGTATGAACGGCGTCAGCTCAGGGTCGGATAAACCCTTTGTGTAAGACGGTCCATCACCGAACCCGTAGTACAACCGCATGTAAAATGCGCTGACAAGCTCTTTTAGGTTAATCTCCATGCCACCTCTCGACGACCGCAAATGGCTGCGCCAATGCCATGTCTCCTTGAGGCGTGGCCAGAAAGCCTCACGCACTGACAACAGATAGG
This sequence comes from Desulfococcus multivorans, assembly GCF_001854245.1. Taxonomy (GTDB): domain Bacteria; phylum Desulfobacterota; class Desulfobacteria; order Desulfobacterales; family Desulfococcaceae; genus Desulfococcus; species Desulfococcus multivorans. Next base: position 534,363 of record NZ_CP015381.1, read on the forward strand.
CTCGATCCGCCGCATCTCCTTCAATAAAATGAAGATCACTCTGCACGATAAACGCCGCCGCAGCGTCGATGAAAGCTTCATCTGAAAAGGCTTTGAGCACGTCGACTACTAGTTCCTGGCACATTTCACCCGACCAGTGACGGGCATGCGCCGCCGCATAGTCCATCAAGCCGCGCGTCCAGACACGCTCGATGTCGCTGTCGTCTTCTCCGTCCTCCCCCGACCTGTTCGTCTCCAGAAGCCAGTCACGATTGGCGCGCATCACCGCCTTCGACGTCGATCCGGCGCTTGGGCCAAGGCGTGTGAGAATCCGCAACCAGGTCGTCCCGGTCTTTTCATCGTAATAATAGTCCGGCCACTCCGATTCGCGCGGGGCGCGTTTTCCTGCGCCATCTGCTCCTCTTATTATCAGGGTCCGTTTTCGACGCCGCGTTCTCCGTGGCGGAGGCGTCGGCCAGTCCGGCTCCGCGCCACCTTTCCGCCATTGCCGCTCTGCTTCGATCCGAGAGGCAAGGCGCGACTCCAAATCAGCGCGGCGTTTGTCGTAAGTTGCTTTGTCCTCCCCATAATGCGCACGCCGTGGAATCATGCAGGCGAGAAGCGCGATTCGGCTAAGCGAGATCAAAAGTTTTTGATCGATCTTCTCCACGGCACCTCCATGACGAAGAAATGCCGGCGCAGCGCTCGAGGGATATGTGGCCACGGCCTGTAGGAGATCTTCCGTTTCCGCTTCATCTCCAGAAATTGCCGCAAGGTAAAGACGCCCGGCGATCGCCATCGAGTGAGCGTCGTACATGACATCATCGCGTGGTAGGGTTCTCGACCGACCCTGAAATTGCAGCGCTTGCTCGAAGATTGATTTAATCTCTTGCCGACGCCGCACTACGTCTTCCTGAGACCCAACTCGGGCGAGGAACGCCGCCGCAGAGACTCGCTCAAGCCAGGGATCGTTCGGATCATGCGACGCTTCCTTTTCGTTTGGGGCAGCGGCGGTAGTCTCGTCCAGAATCGCTTCCGCATCGGCGGCGCTAACATTGACGACTTTGGTTTCGTCATCCATCGCAAAGCGGACCGCTAACGATCGGGTGAACGTCAAGTGCTCCGCATTCGCCTTTGCCGCCCCCTCTTCCAGCCATTTTTTCTGCCCGGGCGGCCATTTATAAATCCATCCCTTGCGTTCCTCGCCTGCCGCGTCCTTTTCCGTGACGAGTTCATAATTGTCCCGAGAGGCGAGGCGGAGTGCATGGGACGCCATGAATTGCGGCGACGCCCAGTCGACCGCATCGTCGGTCCACGGCCCAAGCCGGCTCACCGCCGCTTCAAACTGTGCCTGCAGTGCGCCTAGTTCTTCCTTGGACAGATTGAAGACAAGCTGAGGTATCACGTCATGCAGTGCGACGCTGCGTGACACGCGACCCGCCAAATCTTTCTCGACAGCTTGATCGGCTGCCGGTCCCGACCGCCAGACGCGTCCCAGAACTCCTCCACCCATTCGATCGACCGCGTCAAGATTGGCGCGGCCGGCATCTATCGCCAACGTTTCCGGAGACGCTAGAACGTCTCGGAGAGGCGTTCCCTTTAGGGATGAATGAGACAGGACAAGATCGACAATGAGAAGCCAAAGCGCGCCAACGATCGGCCCCTCGGCGATGATGTCTCCGATCACAGCATCAAGCGTCTCGCCCCCGTCAAGTCTCCTATGCGCCCAGTGCTCCATCGCCGCTAACGCCTTGGTCAGCATGGCCGACGGCGCGCGCCCGCGTGACCATCCATAACTGAACAGCGCCTCAATCCTGCGCGTCGTTCCCAGGAACTGAACCGAAAATTCCGGATAACCCTCCTCCGGCGCACACACGCTCTCGGTCAAGGTTTTGATGAACGCAACACCCGTCGCGGGCGCCGCTTCAAGGATTTCCGTGAACACACCGATGCCGCATCGGCCAAGCACGAAAGGACCGTCAACTCGAGACATCGCATAGGAGCGGCGACGCCCCGGCTTCCTACGCAATTCGTCTTCCTCCTCATCATCTTCGAGCGCGCGCAGAAAGGCGGCCGCGAATTCAGCAGGTGCTGCGCCCAACAACCGTCCAGGAAATTCGAGGATCTGGCTTATCGCTGCTTCCGGCCGCTTCGAGTTCTTGACAGCGTTGAGATAACGTGCCGCTGCGCCAGGAGAGGTCGTCGCCCATAGCGCAAGGTAGAGTCGGGCCGTATCAAGCGCATCGCCCGTCACAGCGTATTTGATTTCCGGAAGAGGCTCACCATATCGCGGCAAAGGAAGGTCCCTCCGTTCAATAGCCGCAACCAGAATATCGGCGTAGCGATCGAGCAAGATCGGTGTCACTGTCTTTTCGCCGAACGCTGCAAAGACAAGCCATTTCTGGAAAAGATCGATCGCAGCCGACAACGGTGTCGCTCCCAACTGGCCAAACCGCTGCAAACACCACAAGATCAGGTGTATCCATTCCGGCCCTTTCGGAATGGTCATCCCTTCCGGCGCAGCGACCCCTCCCAGCAGACCCTTATTGAACAGGGGGGCTGCCGACTGCGTATGCGACGCGACAAAACGTCTGATCAACTGCGCCGCACGGCGACCGTCATCTTCGAGCAGAAAAGCGTCGTATCGCCCGAGCAACGCGTCCGCGCGTTCGGACCGGACGAGCGCCAACAGGGCCAGCCCCGCCCATCCGGGCGCGGCGCCTTCCGCCTCCAGATGCCTGAGCAGTTTTGGCCACGCCTCGTCCTCGCTACGTTCGGCGAGCATTCGACACGCCAGCTCGAATCCGCGCGTCATCCAGAAGGGCGGCGGGGCACCCAGCCCAAGCCTGTCAATCGCGCCAGGATCATCAAATAGAACGCAGGCGACCGCCCAGTCTGTAAACAGATCATGCCGGAATCGGACTCGATCCGGATGGATCTCGACGAGCACTTCGTCCGCGATCAATTCTGCAACAGCCTGCGCGTCCTGACCGGAGACATCGACAAGTCCAGCATTGTCGATGAGGCCGTTGGCGACAGCGTTGAGCACTCGCTTACGGGAGTGTATCTCGCCTCTCGTTCGCTCGCCCGTCCCCGCCGCGCCGGATGCCTGCCAGTCTCTCGCCAGCGCAGCTTCGCTGATCGCTTCCTTCTTATTGAGGCGCGTGCTGACCAACAGTCGCAATTTCAGCAAATTACGGGCGAGCAGTTTCGCCGGGTGGTCGGGCCTCAGCAGGGGCGCGAGCTGCGGGGCGGCCTTGGCGAGCGCCTCTGCTTCGTCATCGTCGAGCCCTTCCACGATGATGCGTCCGCGCGCAGACAAGTGCGCGAACATCTCTTCGCCAATCCAGAGGGCGCCCTCATCCTCCCATCCGGGCCGCGCAGTGAACAGCACCGTCACGCCCGGACAACGCAGCGCCGCCCGCAAGAGGTCAATGACCGTTTTTCGTTGCGCGCTGTCGCGAAAACGGTCGAGGCCGTCAATGCAGAGATAGCCTCCGCCGTCGCAGGCGAGATCGCTCAGCAATTCGTCAGCCGTGGCATCGATGCCGAAAACGGCGCGCATCGCTGGCCAGCCGCCAGATGGCGTCCGGTCCGGAGCCAACACCAAAATGCGCGAGACCGCCTCGCGCGCCTCGATAGCGGTTCTCAGCAAGCCGGATTTACCGACGCCACTGGGTCCCGATATTTCAACAACTCCGCCCTGTGTTTCCGCCGCCTGAAGCAGCCCCTCCAATTCGCGCCGGGGCTTTTCCCGTGCGAGCTGGCAACCCTTAACCGTCATACCGATGTCCTGGAGCGCATGGCGACTCAGTTCCTCGATATGGCGGCGCACGACGGCAAGCCCTGGCGCCGCGCCGACGCTCACGCCGAGGTCGTTCAGCTTTCGAACCAATTCGTCCCGGTTCAGTTCACCGCCAATGGCGTCGGCGCGAAGAACGAGCCCGAATAACGAGTCATAGAGATCGGCGCCGCTTTTCTCAGATGCCAAATGCCGCGCACGCAGTCGGTCATGATGCTCCGCCATAGAGTTCGGACGTGCATAGTCGAAAGTCAGCACTGAAAATGACCGAAGGATGTCATAGAGAACGTCGTCCCCCGTTTCGTCCTTCGCCGCGAGGAGCGCTCTGAATGCGGCCACGAACGCCCGCATATCTTTGTTGCTGCGTCCAGGTGTCTCCAGAAGCCTTAAGAACGACGCCTCGTCGATCGTTTGCTGTGCCAGTTCCAGCGCTTCCTGCACGCCATTCTCGATCACGCCCGTCGTCCGCTCAATTGCGACGGCGAAGCGTCGATCCGGCTCGATCTTTCGTGCCTTGACGATCCCGTCCACGACAGACTGGAAATTGGCGTCGTTTTCCGTAAACGCCATCGATCGTTTGACCTGGACCTCAAGACACCGATCCTCGCCCTGAGGCGTCGCGCCCCGCACGATGACGTCATCAAGCGGATGGCCCTGGCCACCTCTCTGGAACTCAAGCCGATCGACGACCGCGCCGGGCAGTCCGAGCGGCTCAGTGTTCGCCAGCAAGGCAAGCGCATAATACGTTCCGACTTTCGTCTCGAACTGGCCGCCTGCTGGTCCAGTAGATCGAGGACTGGAGTCTTTTTCAGCAGGACGCATGGTGAGAGCACCAATTCCAAACAAAAAATTTCATTTTAAGATTGCCTCATAAGCATCTTTCGTTGAACCGTAGCAGTATCTATGCCCGAGCTTTCCGCAGTCGCTTTTCTTGATTCAGTGATAGTGAACCTAAGTAAAAACGGCAAACCGGCTGGTCTGCATCAGCTGTATTAAACTCAAAATAGTGACAGTAACGTCGTTTGGAGAGGTCAATGATAGGGGTGTATTCCGAGGATAAAATTTGAGACCGGCCTCCCTTTCACCGACCATTTTATAGTGTTTTATAAAAACATCATTTTGAAGATTGGTTGTCAACTACTGAACTTCATCCTATAGTTACATATTCTGGGCTGGGAAACGCTGTTCTTTCCAATGTCCACTTTTGAGGAATTTGGAGAGTCAAAGCAACTCGCGGGAATGTCTGATAATGGTCATTTACAGTCTATTGCACTGCATTAAATTTAGTTCTGCGTTAGAGTGCCAGGTTTCTCATACCATATATAATTCAATCTTCCGCTACTGGCCGATTAGGGACCTTCCCTCGCTTGGCCATTCCGTTTCAGACTATCCATGGTCGCGTTCGCGACCGAAGCTGGCTTAATGTAGATTGAGATTTGTATTGTTATGCAGCTAAATTTTTTCACGATACCAAGGTTGACATAACACAAAGATATCCCTTTAAAAATGTATTTGTAAAAATCTTGGATATCTTGCCAATATTACCAATCCTTTCAAAGTGCTTGTATGATCAAGATATCTGAACCGAGGACAGTTGCCAATAGTCCTCAGCCAGAATAAGTTCAACGCCAGCATACAGTATATGAGATTTTTTTCAATTGATATGGGCTCAGGATTTTGTAGCTATCGTGCATCAAATCAAAAGGTTCTTGGCTCATGTATTTATACAGTATCCTGGAATAAAAACAGAATCCAGAATAGTGTCGGTATTCATCAGTTTTCGGGTCCCTGCGGGGCCCGGACCCAGATCGGACCGGCGCGCTGCAAAGGCGAGGCGGAAATCCGCTCGTGCCGAATCAATGCGATCGAAGAGGTGCGGTCGGCCGAATCCGCTGCCGGGGCGTACTTACCCCGTTCATATTTTGATTCGCGGTGGGAGAGGTTGCTATCAGGCTGCTTCCTATCTCAACAGGTGACTCTACATCATCAAGTTGGCGTACGACAAATCCACTACACTCTCATGCGTTGAAATACACGATAGATTGCATTTGTCCCGAATTCGACGGCCTCAATCGGAATACGCTCATCGGGGGCGTGGATTGTCTGGGTGAAGTTCAGGTTTTCCGGCAGCGGCATGGGGAGGAAGCCATATGTCTGAATACCAAGTCGTGAAAAATGCCGTCCATCAGTGACGCCCGGCAAGAGCAAGGGAACCGGGGTACCGTTCGGGTCGGCTTCTTTCAAGATCCCAGCTGATGGTGGGGGTATGGCTATCGCAAAATATCTCAATATAACGCCTTTTGGAGCGTTGAATTGTATCCGATTTCATGGTGCTGTCGTTAATGATGAGCACATCCTCACGCTCGTTATCGGTCAGTCGGTTGAAAATGCCGAGAATTCGTACCGCGAGCATCAACAGCAACCGGCGCCAATTCTATGTGCAGCCTTTGAGCAGGTCATAAGCGGCATCCTTGCCGACGACAGCTTGGTCGTTGGTCACAACGCCCCGGAAAAAATTTTTGCCGAGAAACGGCAGGGCAAATATTGTTTCTATCAAAGAACGAACACCGTACCCATGATGTTTTCGAACACTACATTGGTGAAGCAACGTGTCGATCCGGAAATGATCAAAAAGTCATGAATTTTGTTGTTGACATGAATGCTGTCTTGAGATCCGGGGCCAATTCTGTTATATTTCATATGAGCCCTTTCCTATTGATATCATATTGTGATTTTGCAAGCTCACTATAAATCGAAGGAATGGACTCTTCAAGTTCTTTATGATCTATTTCGGCAAGTTAAACAATAACGCTGCAACGTTGGTCCAATCTCGAAAGAGCAAAAAACAAAAAAACTTTTGCCCTAATTAATCGACCATAACGCATGGTGTGTCATAGCGTTTTAAAATTCTGAACAACCAGTCAATATTATTGGAAAAGCCCCTTCCCTTTGGACCTTTTATCATCTGAATAGCCATAGAGCCCTTGATCTGTTCTCGATCATAATTCAAGATAGAGGAGTATGCTAAATGGATTACAAAGAAATTACCTTCTCTCAGACAAATGCAATCGGCATTTTGACGTTGAACACCCCTAAAAACATTAATGTTCTTTCTCTCCAGAAAATTCAGGAAATGAGCTACGTTCTGGAAAAAATTGCCATTGACGATTCTGTTAAGGTTTTGGTTTTGAAAGCCAACGGGAAACATTTCTGCGCGGGTCATGATCTATCTCAACTGGTTGATCGGGGAACCAAAGAATATAAACTTATCTTTGATCAGTGTACTCGGATGATGATGATGCTCCATGATATCCCCCAGCCGGTCATCTGTGAGGTTCAGGGAATTGCAACTGCCGCAGGATGTCAATTGGCTGCCTGGTGTGACCTGATCGTAGCTGCGGACAATGCCAGTTTTTCAACTCCAGGGGTAAAGATAGGCTTGTTCTGTACAACTCCTATGGTGGCAATTACTCGCGCCATCGGCAGAAAAGCGTCCATGGAAATGCTGTTGACGGGTCGTGAATTCTCTGCAACCGAAGCAAAGGAACTGGGTTTAATCAACCGGGTGGTACCCTTGGAAGAATTGGATGGTGAAGCAATGAAATTGGCAGAGGAAATATCTCAGGCCAGCAGTTTTGCCTTAGCTATCGGTAAGCAGGGGCTTTATGCTCAAGCAGATATGACCGATGTTCAGGCATTGCACTATGCTAAGCATACTATCGTTATGAACAACACATCAGAGGATGCCCAGAACGGCATCAAAGCATTTCTTAATAAGACGTCCACCGAGTGGAAAAACCGATAATCCGCTTTGAATTCCATGGGAAATAAATCTTTTACGATCCAAAGGAAAGAATTGGCGATAATATATTGAACATACTGAAAAATATGCTTTGATAAGGATTCTTCGTTTGAAGTGATTTTTTTGAATTGCCCTGACCGCAGAAAACTCAAGCATAGCTATAGTATCCGAGTGGCTCTGGGTCATGGCCAACGATGATGAAGCCTTCTTTAAAATCCATCCAAACCGCTCAAAAGAGGCCTTCGAGGCGCTGATTGAAAAATGGAACGGCATCCTGATCAGCGACGACTATGGCGTTTATCAGAAATGGGCCGCCGGGCGACAGACCTGCCTGGCACATCTGATCCGCAGGGCCAAAGGATTGAGAGAAAGAAGGGACCCCGGCATTGCCAAATTTGGGGTCTGGTGCACGAGTGAACTTCAACGATTGTGCAAGATGGCGAAAAAGCCGCCTGCCCAGGGAGAATGAAACGCCTTTTATGCAAGGCGCTGCCGGTTGATCGGGCTTTATCGTGATGAAAAAAACGATGCCGGACGAATGGCGCGCCGCCTTGACAAGGAGATTGAATCCTTGTTTGTCGTCCTTGACGAGGAGGGCGTTGATCCCACCAATAACCATGCCGAAAGAATGCTGCGCTATGCCGTCATCCGGCGAAAGCGAAGCCAGGAGACTGAGAGTATAAAAGGGCAGCGCTGGGTAGAGCGCATTCTGACACTTCGCCATACCTGCAGACTCAGGTCCAGGAAACTTTTTCCTGTACTCGTCGATGCCGTGCAGTGTTTCTTCAAAGAGCTGAATCCAGACATGGCCTGGATTTCCTGATAATTTTCAAGTACCCTCTGATCGCTTACCTTTTATAAGCCTATGGCGGCTATGAGATAGATCGGATTTGTATTGAATCTATAAAACCATTTCTTTATAGCTTCCTGAATAAAGGCAGAAAAATGTTTACAAACAAAGCTGTTGCGGGATTATGGCAAATAATGTTTATCCCCGTGAAGCCTGCCGTTGTTCGTTGAGATTTTACCATGTCGCAGGATTTGATCAGCAAGAAGACACGGAATGAGTTTCGTGAGTACTTCGTCTCGAAGACGCTCCGTGAGATACAGATGGAGTTTGATGCTACAGACGTGCATTGTGATCTTGATTATATCCCGCAGGTCTCGGGACAGCGAAGGACCCTCGTCGAGCAATACTTCCACACGGTTAACTGGAAAAAATGGACAGATGTTAAAAAAGTCCTGAAAGTATTCGAGAATGTCCTCAGTAAACTGGAGGGCAGAGACGAAAACTCATTCCCTGACAACAACGAATGGGCGCAAAGCACTTTTGCGAGCCTGCGAAAATGGGTCGAGCGGGATGGCTACCGATACAGTGACGGTCGCCTTCTTCCCGTTGGGCGCAATCAAGCCCTGCAAGGTGTTGCCGATACGGTATCGGCATTCGACTTGCCCGAGCTGCATCGGCAGGTCGACCGCATGCAGAATGCCATCGAGCGCGATCCTGGTCTGGCGATCGGGACAGCCAAAGAACTGTTGGAAACGACTTGCAAGACCATCCTTCTCGAACGAAAGATCGCGTTCGCCGAGAACGAGGATCTGAGCAAACTGATCAAGAACACGCGGAAGGCTCTTGGTTTAGTCCCGGAGAGCGTGCCGTATGCTGCAAAGGGGGCGGACATAATCCGTCGCCTTCTTAACAATCTCGGCACCGTAGCTCAGGGGCTGTCAGAACTCCGGAACCTATACGGAACGGGTCATGGCAAGGATGGGCAGTCGAGAGGGCTTGGTCCAAGACATGCAAAACTTGCTGTTGGAGCTGCATCTACCTTGGCAACATTTTTATTTGAGACACACCTGGAACGTGACCTATGAGGTCATCGGGATAGGGAGAGCCAGCGATGGCTCCCCTTCCTACATCGCAACGCATCTCTGTTATTCATGCGGAAGACACGAAGCATCCTGACATCAAATAGCTCCCACATTTTTCCCCGCACCAACCAAAAACACAATAACATCGGCGCATGTGTGAACATCACTCCTTATCGCCCACCATTTCACCGTTCACCATCAACAGACAAATCGCGCTAATACCTTTATTACCGAGCCTTCGCAGGAGATGATAAGATTCGAATACTGTAACGTTTTACAAACACCCCACCCAACCTTTTTCAGTAAGAATCTAATTTAAAATCAGCAAAATAGAAGGAAAAAGGATTTTCTCCCGCTTGACAAAATAGTGTAACGCTATTGTTTTTTCCCCTATATTCTCAAAGAATTACAGAAACAAAAGCCGCATAGCGAATCACGTTTCACAAATGACAGACGCCCACTGGACGCAAAGGTGATTCAGGAAGAGGTGCCGATAGGATGGTGATGACGGGAGTCCTGATACGACTCCCGCCGGGGCTTTGGGATGTTAAATGAGGGGCAGATCGGATAGGAACTCAAGCGCAAGGTTGAGGTCGATAAGGCTGTGATTCAGTTCTTTTGCCTTGTCCCGGCAATCGGTGCAGACCTCCTTGAATTTGCGCATGTCCCCGCGGGTATGGACATAGATTTGCTCGATTGCTTCGGGTTCAAAATCTTTGTACTCCAGAATAAAATCTTCCACGACGATCGGGTAGAGAACGAGCGTTTTAAGTCGGCTCAGGATATCCGGATGTTCGCTCGACAGATATGTTCTGACCTTGGGCAGTCCGGCAAATACGATGGGAACCCCGGCATCGATAATGCGTTTCAGATAGGGCCATGCCCGGCGATCCAGATCATTGCTCTCGTCCATGACAATAAAAAATCCGGACAGGCTGCAGATCTGTTTCAAATGACGCGGTGTCCTCCGGTAGGTGGCTTTCACGTCATAATTCAATTCCTGAAGGATGGATGCCAGCAGTTCGTGGATATTGAAAAGCGTCTCCACCCGGACCCCCCGGAGTTTCTGAGGCTGGATCAGGTTTAAAAATCGACTCTTGCCGACGCCATAATCGCCTTCGATGAGCACGCTCTGTCCGCGGTAGATTCGATTGTAGATCGCCGCCAGATAGGAAACGCGGCGTTTGTCATTGATGAACGTCTCTTTTCGTTTCATGTTGTCTGTCCCATAAAGAGGCGTACGGCGCCACATGATTCCTTCGCTGATGGCGTTCACAGTCCAGCATAAAAGCGTTGAACAGGGCCGTTCCGATTTTTTTCGGGGATTGCATCAGCTTTCCGGCATAGCCGTCATACCGGGTTTTGTTATGGTTAAAAATCTCTTCAGCTACGGCAAGCGTCAGTCCCTTGCGGTGTTTTTCGATCAGTGCGGCTCTTTCCACCACCATGTTCTGCTGCTCCAGAAAGGCGGCTATCTGCTCGACCTCGTTGGCTTCAAATGTCAATTCCGATGACTTCGGCGGTTTTTCATAGGGCTTCTGCCGAAGGGCTTCGCCGATCAGCATGCCGTCGGATTTGTATTCAAAGATGAAAAGTTTGTCTTTCAGATCCGAGACATATACCGGTGTGCCCTTATGCCGGCTAAAATGTTCGGAGCCCACAGCCACGTAGTATTTCTGATTGTTTAACGTGATGGTCCCTTTTTTCGATACGGTGACCTTGATCTTCTTGAACCCGTATTTCATGACCGCCTTGACGTGCGACGGCGCAAAAGAAAGCGTGGAGGCCTTGTCCAAAAATGACGCCATGTTCTGGGCCGGAACCCAGGATGCCGTCTTTCCGTCATGGGCAAAATAGTGCCGCGTCGTGTTGTGCTCTTCCCGGTAGGCCTCGATGATGCGTTTTTGGCGGAGTTCATGAAGGCCGATATCCAGAAAGGTCACCGTGATTTTCTCTTTTTTCCGGTTGCTGAAGAGATACCCCGGCTCGGTTTTTACGATGCGGTCCGCAAAGGCTTTGATGATCCGGATTTCGAAATTGTGAAGGCTGCGATGGGAGGATTCCAGATGGGCCTTGTCCCGGGGCGTCCGGGCTCTTGCAAAATCCGGTTCCAGATAGAAACCGTCAGGCTGAGAGTATTCTGTATTCAGTGCAGTGATCACGCGCTTCAAATTTAAAAATCCACCGGCATTGTCCGGGCGGAGACGGATTTTCTTTCGGGGAAACGGGGTGCTCAACAGAAATTGCTCAAATAGATCGACCGCATTCAGGCTTGTTTCGGAAAAATAGATATCCAAAACAAACAGGTAGCGTGACCGGGTATCGTAAAATTCGATCACCTGGGGTTTTCGCCACATGCCGTTCTGATCCCGTACCTTGAGATATCGAAAAGCACTTCCGTCAACCTGTATCAGATCGAATACGGATTCAGATTTGAAGCAGTGTTTTGGCGGTTTTTCTTCACCAAAATCCGGTTGATCCAGATACCGCTGGAGGCCTTCTGCCTTGACCAGCCGCCTCAGTGCCGAAAGCGAGATGGGCCGGCCAAATTCCTCTTCAAGCCACCGATGGTAATTTTTGATCGTTCGGGCCTTTTGGGTGATAAAAATAAACCCCTGGCTTGAAGGGTCGCTCGAGGCTTTGACCATTTCGATAAACCGGTGTTTCATCCGCTCATCGATGGAACGTCTTCGCCCGCTGCATCTGCGCCCCTCCATAATCCCCTTGCCTGCCAGTAAAAGCGGTTCGGGGATGATGCCGGTCTTCCGGTATTGGTCCATGTAGTATTTTTTGGCCCGGCGTCTGGCGGACCCGCGTTTGTTCATGATCTTTTTGTGCAGCAGGATTAAAAACTGATCATCCAGGGGTAACCGATCCATATTACGGCTTCTCGCTTTTGGATATTTTGTATAGAATCTTGTCCCGGATCACCCGGTTCCAGAGTAAAGCGGCCTGCCTCGAGGTGCTTTGCCACTGGTCATTTTGCGCCAGCCTGACCTGCTCCAGCATCGCCATGACCGCCTGGCGGTAATCATCGCTGATAATGGACGTCCGGTTGGCGGGATCTGCGGTTCTGCCGGCATCGGAAACGAGCCTGCAGATATTTTTGGCCGTGAGCGCCATTCCGGATGCTAAAAATTGGCGCCAGATGTTGCGCTGTTCAAGCGGTGTCAGCGGTACCAACGGCCGGACCTGGGATTCGTTTTCGGGCAAAATGTCCCCGATTGGGGAAAGATTCTCAATGACACGATAGGCCTCGATGAAACGGTGGGCGTGGGATTTTCCCATGGACCAGCGATCCTTGACATATGCCTCAAAGGTCTTGAAACCAAGAAGCCGGTACAGGCGGTTTTCTCGAATCTCGTACAGCGCTTTGCCGATGACATAGAAACTGCGCCGGTTACGATCAATAATGGCCTCCAGTTCACTCAACCGATCGGCTGTCATCTTCTCCTTTTGCATACTCAAGGGGTGCCGATCTGCTGCAGCATCTGCTTCAATGCGCCGCTTCTATCCTCATGGCGCGGGATCTCTTTCAGCAGTCGCTTCAGATAACGAACGCTCTCGACAAAATCGCTTCCATTGACGATCATCACCAGGTCGATGGTATTGAAGTTCCGCTCGCACCGGAAACACCTCGCCAGATTGGTTGCCTGCCGGGTTGCCGTATTGAATTCGTTGCAAACAGGGCAGAGAAACCGAAGCTGGCCCTCCCGCCTTTTAGCCGCCATCCGCAGGTGGTCTTGAATCAGATCGTCTACGGGGATGCCGTTTCGTAATTCAAACAACTCCCGGGCTGAAAATCGTCGCCTCATCATTCACCTCCATCCTGTACGTTGAAAAAAATTCCGTTTGCCGGGCTCTTTTTCCGACGGTCCAACGATAGGCCAACGACCCGCTCCAAGTCGATTGCGTCTTAAATACCGGATTCGATTATTTTGTCAGTATCATTATTATCTACAGTGGGTTATGTGCCTAATGCGTCTTGAAAATCCGAATGGATTACTTTGTCGCTATTTAGGTTTATTACAGGCTGTTATATTCCTTATGCGTCTTAAAAACACCTCCGGAACACTTTCAGGATCGCCGCGTCGATCGAACGTTCGACAACCGTTTTTGGCGGGCGGCAAACCTGAATCGAGGCGCACTCGTGCCAGAATCTGCTCGATCAAATAATCGATAATGATCAGATTTCTTTCGCCGAGTTCATCTTGTAAAATATCACGGGGAAGCTGAAGGTTGATTCGGCTGCCGGACAAATATCCACCCTGATCAGGCTCTGGAGGACTGGCAGTTTGTTCAAGCTTCTTACTCAAATAATCGCTTTTGCTGTTGGCACAATGTCTACGATTCCATTCCGCGCATTTTCTGCGATGCCTTTCCTTTCGGCACTCAGGGCTGCAGGTCACCTGCCGGCCTTTTTGGCGCACATCCGGCAAAAACCATTTGCGGCAAATACTGCAGGGGCGCTTTCGGGGGCGACTGTTCGGCATTGTAATTTCTCCATGGACGAATATTTGGGCATGAAATTACAATCCGAATTTCATGGATTGAAAACATCTTTTGAAAACGGCGGGGTATGTGGCGGCGGGGTAGCGGGGTAAGTCGATAAATATTATGGGCGGGGTATTTTGGGGCGGGGTATGAAAAGCGTTACATTATTCCGTCACGAAATTGGTATGTAGGCGTTACACTATTCGGATCTTAGCAGGAGATACGGCATGAAACGGTGTGCCCACTACGGCGATCTGTTTTTGCTTGGAATAACACCATGAAATAAAAGGATATTGTGTATTTCGTTTCGAAAACACTTTCTGTACCTGTCGTTTCAATCTACCATTGCGGGGACTTTGTCCCGTTGTGAACAGGTGAGGAAGAATATTGTGAGATATGTATAGTATCTATTGATAGTGTACCATTCACATCTCAAATGAAGAAACAGTAGTGTACCATTTCCATTTCACCTGAAAAAAGCGGTGTGCCAACAGACCTTCCTCTCTACCCAGCTACCTCTGCCTATGTCATCCCTTTCGTATTTCTCCTGGCTGTCAATGATATCCATGTGGCACCATTTCGGCGGTCACACGTTGGGACTACCAACGGTCAATGGCGGGGAGCAGGGGAATGAAGACCGGCTTAGCGATAGCCTCAAAAGCCATTCGGTATCATTGTGGTTTCACAGGTGCTGACATCACATCCAGATTGATATTGTCACCGTCTATGGTTAACTTGTGCTCTATAATAACCTTATGAATATCAGGGAAAAACTTCCTTTTTCTTTCCAATATCAGATCAATCACATGAACAATCGATGCAACATCTTCTGCGTCGCTACCTTTTGGTACAAGCCTGGGGTGATGAAAATTCACTATTGAATGGCCCATAATTTTCATTCTGGAAATATTCCGAGAAATTCTCAAATTTTATAGTGCTTGTAAAGCATTAAAGAAGAAAAAGCGGAACTTTTTTTCTCATATAAAGTATGGATATAATGTTAGACTTCATTTTTAGGAGGTGCAATCCATGCTTGATGGGAAAGGAAAGCCTGATGATAGTGGCTACAAGAGTCCTATAAGGAAGCTGGCTAAATTCTTTGAAAACAGTCGAGATAGCTGGAAGTCCAAATGTCAGGAAGCAAAATACAAGGTCAAGATGCTCCAGAACAAGCTCCGGTATCTGGAGAAGAGAAAAGCTGAGCTAAATAAAAGGGTGAAAAAGCTGGAAGAGGAGCTGCAAGAATATCGGCAAAAAAAAAACGATGACGGATAACGCGATTGAGGCAAAATTCAATCAGAGAGTTGCGTTTCATAAATATTCAGTTGCTCATATCACCCTATTTATTTCATTTGTATTATCCGGCTGTACGAGTCTGAGAGGAGCAAGTCGCGTTATCGGCTCCATGTTATCTTTTTTAGAGCTGGGGCAGCCCGTTCCATCGTGGTACAGCGGTCGCCTGTGGTTGCTTCGTCTCGGGTACTATAAGCTCCATCGTGAACAGGAGTGGGCCGATGATTGGATCTGGATTGTCGACCATACAGTCCAGTCGGGTAGTGAGAAGTGCTTGGTTATTTTAGGTGTCCGTCAAAGCAAGTTACCGGAGAACGAGCTGTATTTATCATATGAAGATGCCGAACCAATTGCCTTGCTACCGGTAACCCATTCCAATGGCGAAATTGTTTACCGGCAACTTACTCAAACTATCGAGAAAACCGGTCCACCCAGAGAAATAATCGGTGATCATGGAACCGACATAAAATCGGGGATTGAAAGATTCTGCCGGGATCATGAACAGACATGCTACATATATGATATCAAACATAAAGGTGCCGCCATACTGAAGCGCGAACTAAAAAATGACCCGCATTGGTCGGAGTTTATTCAATTGGCAGCGCAAACCGGCAAGAAAGTTCAGCAGACCTGTCTATCCGCTTTGGCGCCGCCAAATCAGAGAAGCAAGGCGCGGTATATGAATGTGGATAAACTTGTGAAATGGGGGCAGGAGAAGCTTTGCTATCTGGACATGCTGAAATCCGAGCCTGACGACCGATTCCCTCCTCGGCAGGCTGATGATAAGCTCGGGTGGCTGAACGAATATCGTGATCATCTTACAGAATGGCAGGATCTCATTGAGGTTGTCAAGACGGTGGAAGGCTACATAAAGTTTGTCGGGATATATCACGACAGCCATATCGATTTAAAAGAGGATCCGATCTTTAGCCCGCATACAGACAGGGCAAAGAGAGTCGGTGAGGAACTGCTCACTTTCATAGAGGAACAATCGCTGAAGGCAAAGCCGGGCGAGAGGCTGCTTGGAAGCAGCGAAATCATCGAATCGGTTTTTGGCAAATTGAAAAATTTGGAACAGGATCAAGTAAAAAGCGGTTTCACTGCAATGCTACTCAGCCTTGCAGCGGTTGTCTCAAAAACAAGTCATGATGTCATCCAAAAGGCGCTTGAAACAGTTCCAACGAAAAAAGTGTTCGAATGGTATAAAAAGAATATCGGTCAATCTGTTCAATCGAAAAGGAAGGAGATCATGTCAATAGCCAGAAAGACGGAACAAAAATGGGATCAAAATACTACCGTTTTTCTAAACTGATTTTCATCAGCCCAGGCATAGCCTATGCTTCCAGGTTTAACAACTTTCCATCCAGAAGAGGGGACCTGCACAATGTCCGTCAGCTGTTTTCCATCTTCGTCAAAGAATTTGGATCCTGGCGCAGTCATTATCTTCCCTTCTTCGCAGTCATATTCCGTCCAGACAATGAAACTTTTAAATTTCCAATCTGGCGTGCTCGGCAATGATGTTAACGTGCTCCACACCCGTTTGAACCTTACCCTTGCTTCTCTTTCAGATTTGCATTTCGCGCTTTGAGTATCCATGTAGATTTGTACATTAGACTCTTCGTAAACAGGATGCCAACTGCTCGTGTCTTCAGCAATCGATAATCCTGTCAAGCTGAAGAAAAATAAAATGGCAATAAAGAGCTTATACATAGATTTTTCCTTTTCTTTCGTCGATGGGGTCGGGTCAAGCCAAATCAAGCCAAATCATTGTTATCTCGTAAATAACGCCTCAAAGCAGTCCGGAATATCGCCTTAAAAGGTCATTTTGGGGAGCAATATGGTACAGTTAAGAAGCGGCGAATCGTCAATGCCGGGAACATCCGCACCCATTCATGATTCGCCATCACCCCCTTCAATTTCACCCTTGAAAATGACGGTTTAAGCATCAAATACGGTGATTTTCGGCCATTTTTTTCTTTAAATATCAGGCAGGCTGTTTGGCCCGACCCCGTGAACAGTGTCAATTCCATCGCGTATCGCACGGCCCTGCAGGAACACGCCGCTGAAACAGCCGTAAACCCAGATCAATGGCTGTCCGGGAATTATGCCGCCACCATGCGGCCGACCTCCCTCTGAAGCCCAACATTGCTTCACAATCCTGACTCCCGAAACCCACACCAGGGAACGAGCAGGGCACCCGGCCATGCCTTGAAATTTTTTTGCTCCACGGACGCTCGCCGAAGCGACACAACACACCTGTCCCACTCAGCGGGACCTGGATCGAGGCTTCATCGGCGTCATTGCTATCGATGATAAGGGAACCGATGTATGATTGAAGCGCTTCAGGTTTGAAGTTAATTACTACATCTATTGATTGATCGGGTTCAAGGTCAATCGGTAGGGATATATCAGAATCAATAGAGAACACACCGTATTCATCGTTCAAGAAGACATCCGAGATATTGAGGGTGTCGTTTCCAGTATTGGAAATCGCAATCACTGTAGAACTCGTCTTCCCCCAATGGACCTCACCGAACCTATAGGAATCCAAAGAGATCCCGATTTCCGGTAGAAGAACGCCGCCAAGATTCCAGTCGTATAAGCTGCATTGACCTAAACCGTTATCCCCCGCTGCAACAACGGAACCGTCGGATTTGAGCCCGACGGTATAATAACCTCCAGCAGCTACCTGTATAATGTCCGTCCATTCGGATACCTCGAGTTGACCGTAATCGTTAAGTCCCACTGCAACAACGGAACCGTCGGATTTCAGCCCGACGGTATGATAATGTGCAGCAGCTATCTGTATAATGTCCGTCCATTCGGATACCTCCGGTTCACCGTAATAGTTAGACCCCACTGCAACAACGGAACCGTCGGGTTTCAGACCGAGGGTATGAAAACTTCCAGCAGCTACCTGTAAAATGTCCGTCCATTCGGATACCTCGAGTTGACCGTAATCGTTAAACCCTACTGCAACAACGGAACCGTCGGATTTCAACCCGACGGTATGAAAAGATCCAGCAGCTATCTGTATAATGTCCGTCCATTTGGATACCTCCGGTTCACCGTAATAGTTAGACCCTACTGCAACAGCGGAACCGTCGGATTTCAACCCGACGGTATGTGAAGATCCAGCAGCTACCTGTATAATGTCCGTCCATTCGGATACCTCCAGTTGACCGTAATCGTTATCTCCCACTGCAACAACGGAACCGTCGGATTTCAACCCGACGGTATGTGAAGATCCAGCAGCTACCTGTATAGTGTCCGTCCATTCGGATACCTCCAGTTGACCGTCACCATTATACCCCACTGCAACAACGGAACCGTCGGGTTTCAGACCGAGGGTATGAAAACTTCCAGCAGCTACCTGTAAAATGTCCGTCCATCTGGATACCTCCAGTTGACCGGAAAGGTTATCCCCCACTGCAACAACGGAACCGTCGGATTTCAGCCCGACGGTATGTGAAAATCCAGCAGCTACCTGTAAAATGTCCGTCCATTCGGATATCTCCAGTTGACCGTAATCGTTGAGTCCCACTGCAACAACGGATCCGTCAGATTTCAGCCCGACGGTATTTTGATATCCAGCAGCTACCTGTATAATGTCCGTCCATTCGGATACCTCCAGTTGACCGGAAAGGTTATCTCCCACTGCAATAACGGAACCATCGGATTTCAGCCCGACGGTATGTGAAGATCCAGCAGCTACCTGTATAATGTCTGTCCATTCGGATACCTCCGGTTCACCGTAATAGTTAGACCCTACTGCAACAGCGGAACCGTCGGATTTCAACCCGACGGTATGTGAAGATCCAGCAGCTACCTGTATAATGTCCGTCCATTCGGATACCTCCAGTTGACCGTAATCGTTATCTCCCACTGCAACAGCGGAACCGTCGGGTTTCAGCCCGACGGTATGTGAAGATCCAGCAGCTACCTGTATAATGTCCGTCCATTCGGATACCTCCAGTTGACCGGAAACGTTAGACCCTACTGCAACAACGGAACCATCGGATTTTAGCCCGACGGTATGAAGAGATCCAGCAGCTATCTGTATAATGTCCGTCCATTCGGATACCTCCGGTTCACCGTAATAGTTAGACCCCACTGCAACAACGGAACCGTCGGGTTTCAACCCGACGGTATGTTGATATCCAGCAACTACCTGCGGCTGAGCTGCCATAGCCACTGCGAAACATAAATTTGTTAAAGATAGAGCCAAAATTATCATAACTGAAATTCGTAAATGTTTCATTAGGTTCCTCCTGAAAGAGTTGATTGGCGTTTCAACCGATCTGATTGAAACCTGGAACGATTTCCACCTCAACCATGAAACATGCATTGGCGCTCCTGTTTATCAGATCCTCTGAAGCGGTAACGAAAATCATTTCCGACAGAAGACCATCTGCCGGCGCATCGAAGCATACAGACCCGGGAGAAGTTGCCTCCGCAACCACAAGATCAACAAAAAGAAATTTTACCCGGTGTACAAGCCGTTATGCTAATTCAACGGCATTGGGGTTTGGCGTTATCATGGAAAGAAATAGAAAAGCCTCCTGCTGGACCGAATGACCCATAGGAGGCTCTATTTGGGAAATTTAAGAGGTATCGCTTTGATGTGCATGGTTTCGCCATACCTTTTCAAGCAGAGAAGGGGTATGTTTTCAGGCAAAAACTATCCAGCCGGGAAAAGCTGGGGATAGGCATCGATCTTTGCCGTCTGGTGAAGGTGGGTATGACTTGATTTTATTGTTTAATATCTCAATAAATCACTTGATTCCTTTTGTAAAGAGATTTTTTTGGCAACGATGGGGTCGGGCCAAGCCAGATCATTGTTATCCCGTAAATAACGCCTCAAAGCAGTCCGGAATATCGCCTTAAAAGGTCATTTTGGGGGGCAATATGGTACGTTTAAGGAGCGGTGAATCGTCAATGCCGGGAACATCCTCACCCATTCATGATTCGCCATTAACCCCTTCAATTTCACCCTTGAAAATGACGGTTTAAGCATCAAATACGGTGAGTTTCGACCATTTTTTATTTAAATATCAGGCAGGTTGTTTGGCCCGACCCCATGGGCACGAAACTGCTTCTATCACACCCCGGCGCCTTCAGTCCATTACGCTGACCCAACGGAGTATTTGATCGCAACGAAAACATTCGCCTCTTTTTTTCGCACGAGGACCGCGCCATCAGGGGCGAGCGAGAGTCCGAACGCTTTCTTGTCCTTGTCATTCAACGCCTCCGTGAGGTCTCCAAAATTGAGATCGGCGGGGGTGTGCGGTTCAAGCTTCCCGCCCTTTATTGCGCACAAAAGAACCGCATCAATAGTGATGTCATTATCTCGGGTAAAGTAGGGGAAGCAGTCCCGCTTCACCTCTGTTTTAAAGTTCTCCGATCCGGTAACAAAATGATGCCACTCGATGGGAAAATCATGCTTCAGACTAAACAGGAGTGCGAGTCGGGAAGAGTCGGCTTCACTCATGATTTTCCTGATGTGCTCTACTGCCTTGTCCCGTATTTGCGCGCCGCCCTGTCGGGCTGTGTACCGGATGTGGAGGATGACGTCCGAGATCGTGTCGTAGTCGAATTGACGGAAGTCTTTTGGTAATTCCAATTTCCAGGCACTTACGGCGCCGGCGCCCTCGAAAGGCAGGAATCTCTCGTCGCGCAGATTGGCCTCGAACAGGCCGCTGTCGTTGTTGCCGCTGCTGGTGACGATCGACTGGACGGTGCCGAAATAATCCACAAAACGATCGTCTTCGCTGCCCTGGCGAGCGTACTCGTCGTCTTTCAGCACCGGTGACTTGCGTAACGAACTCCTGAGCAATGACAAGGTGCAACTGACGCTCGTATAGGGTCCCGTGACCGAAGGGATAGACAGGCTCACGTTCTTGATACGACGCATGTAGTGACCCGGATTGTCGAGATCGAACAACCATTCGGGCACGGTCACCTCGCAGGTTCCGGTGACTTTCAGAGCCGGCAATGCCAGTGGATCGAGCTGACGCAACGATAAGTGCTTGGTCAGCTCGTACTCGCGCTTGTTGTTCTCGTGGTAGGCCATCTCCATCCGCTTGATATCCAGGTATAGCGCCTCGCCGGAGAGCAGCCCCTTGCGCCCGCCGTCCCAGTAGTTGAACTTGATGTGGTCGGTGGCGTCGACCTCGGGGCGCATCAGTTCCAGTTTCATAGTCTGTTCAGCCGTGCGCGCCGTGTCGAAAGCGAAGCGGTAGTACTGGTAGTAAAGACGGGAAAGCTCGCCCTGCATCCAACTGTAGAGTTCCTCATTGGTAAACTTTTCGTGTAGAAACCGATCGATTTCCTCGGAATTTTCG
This sequence comes from Desulfococcus multivorans, assembly GCF_001854245.1. Taxonomy (GTDB): domain Bacteria; phylum Desulfobacterota; class Desulfobacteria; order Desulfobacterales; family Desulfococcaceae; genus Desulfococcus; species Desulfococcus multivorans. Next base: position 555,949 of record NZ_CP015381.1, read on the forward strand.
ATTTGCTTCCTGACGTTCAGATACTCCTGGTGAGTGATCTGTTCGGCGATGAGCGAGGTAAGAATCTGCCGCCCGATCTGCATCAGTTCGTGTGCGGCGAGGTTGTGTTGCAGCAGCCATTCGTCAGCACGGCGTTCATAGGCCGCGGTTTTGGATGCCATGCCGGCCTGTTCACGCTCCCAGGCTGCGATGAGGCCAGCGATGTCACCTGGAATCTTGGATGCGGCGACAAGCGCTTTTCCTACGGGTATACTAACTTTACCTCCAATACCCCAAAAATGCAGGTCGACGTCTGTCTTCTCCGGGATTGGAGATGATACGAGCCCCGCGGCGATCGCGTTAAAAGTAGAAGCAAGCAAGGCCGAATCTCGAGCTCTCTTCAAATGTTCAAACTCGTCATCTTCATTGATCGTCAGATGCAGCCGGGCTCTGCCTTGATCCGTAAGACTTAGTTGGGGAAACGCTTGAGTTGCAACAGACTTGTCGTACTGGCCCACCAGCGCTGCATAGGCTTCATCGAAGTTCGCCTCGGTCAGTTTCGGCGGATCGTCGGGCTTGGTCGAGCGGTCCAGCACGAGGGTGTCCGGAGCGTTCTGATCTGCCGGGAGGCCGAGTAGCCGCTGGTAAAAGTGGAGTCGTTCCAAAGCCGTCTTCCGGCTCGTGAGCAATGAAGTAGTCGCCTCCTGCGCCTGTTTCCACTGTAAGAATCGCACCTCTTGCTGCATCTGCTGGATCTTGATCTCGTGGCTTTGCCGCAGCAGCGCCAACCGCTCGCCGTCGCCTTTCTCGATTGCCGACAGCAGCGCGGAGCCCAGGCCGCGCACTTCATTGCAAAGCTCGAGCGCCTTCTGGATCAGGAATAGACAGCGCACCGGGCTGACCGGCCGGTTCAGTCCACTGACGATCGAGCCGATATCGATGCCGGCCGCCGCGGCCTTGACCAGCATGCCCGGATCGAGAGGCGGGTCGAAGAGCGCAAGCTGCCGTACCACGCCCTCGATATTTATGCAGTTGCGGATCTTGAACAGCCGGTCCGCCACCGTGTCCCAGTAGCCGAGCAGCTTGTCGTTGCGTGGGATGCAGAAATAAAGCGCGCGCCCGATGCCGAAGAGCGGCGCGGCGGCGTCCGGATCTTTTCCCTGCATCCGCGGCAGGCCATGATTGAGCGGGAACTTGCCCTCCAGATCCACTAACTTGTTTCCCAGCGTGTCCAGACGACCTCCCGATTTGAGCTTCGCGAACGTCATCGGGGGCACCTTCCCGCTTTGCGGTATCTGCTGCGGGCGCGCGCCGAGGATGTTCGCGGCCAGCACGTAGCGCAGGGTGGCCTCGTTGATGGATTCCATCGTATCCTGCCGGAAGAGATGGTCGCCCCACGCGATGAGGTTATCCAGATACTTCATGACGACGCAGTATTGATAAGCCACCTGCCGCGTTCGCGCCACCTTGTGCGGTTGGAACGGGTCGCTCATGATGGCCTCATAACCGCTCTCAATCTCGCTCTTGCACTTTCGCTCCTCGTCGTTACACTCGTTGTCGGGTTTGCTGAGCAGCGCCAGCAGTTGGTCAATCTGCATGCGGCAATTTGTTGGCTTGCGGAAGGCGAGAAACTTCCAGTAGCGCTGCAGCGGCGGCGTTGAGGTGTCATTGCAAGTGGGATCGAAGATGAAATGGAACCAGCGCTGCGCCTCGGCGAAACGCTGATTCTTGCTCAGATGCACCGCAATCGTGAGGGGTATATGGAACAACAGTTCCCAGTTGTAGTTCGCGTAAGGACCGGTGACGCTCACATCGATTTCCTTTAACGGAAAGTCCGTAAACTGCACCAACTGGTCATTCGGCGGCTCATTCAGCGGCGTGTAGTATGATTTAAAGAATTCGCCGAATTTGTCCGCCAACTCTTGATGGAAATTGGGATCGAGCATTCCAGACAATGATTCCTTGTTGAGCTTCTCGATCAGTTCCCCGACGAACGGATGGAAGAAGTTTTCGAAGGTGTAGGTGAATCGGGTATCCTGGCGCTCCGTGAACAATTCCAACCAAATCATGTCCTTGGCCTTGTGGAATTCGCGTATTTTTGAGATGATCATATCTCTGCCTCCCTGATCTATCGTCGTTGGAAAGTGCCACGGTTGCCGGTGGCGCCAATCTCGGTATTGCCAAAAAGCACCGTCCCCCTCGTGCTGAGGGCTTTCGTGATATAGGCATCCTCGCTGACAAAGCGTTTGATCGGGGTGGTATCCAGTACCCCCGGATGCTTCCCGGTGGCGATTGGACCCAGCAGATCCGGAATGATCGGAACTCTCGGCTCAAACACCAGCGGAGGGATGACCAGATCCTGTTTCGGCGGGATTGTTATGGGGAAGTACCCGTTGGGCGTATAAATCGTCACCGGCTCTGCTGTTGTGGTGACATAGAACACGTGGCGACTGTCTTCGTAAAAGAAGGGCGCATTCCATACGTCCTGAAGCATGTGGCGGGGTTGGATGGTGTGATCATGAAGCAGATTCTTCAGCACCTGACGCTCGCGAGGAGGAACGCCGGGCGCGGGAGGCCATTGAATGAAATATGAAACGACCAAGGTATCTTTCACAGTGTTCATGCCGACTGGTTTGGAAGGCATGGTCGGACGTGCAATCCACTGGGGTACCGGCAGACTGTGTGTGTTGTAAAGCACAAACGACGATTGTCCCTGGTTCCAGATGGATATACGCAACGCGTCAGACTCTTCCGAAACCGATAGCACCAGCATCGAGCGATCAAAAGCGGATATCTCGAATAAACCCAGCGTGGCCGGTCGATTGACGTCCGATGTCTTGGTCGGCTGCCACTTGCCGTTGTAATACTCGCTCCAACACAGCACCGCCTTTACGACAACCTTGGTATTTTCCCCGGCTGCCTGGGCGGCAGACTTCCTGGCCTGGCTGGTCGTCTGCTCGGCCAACGGCGTAGCGTCGTCAGTCGACTGTGATTTCTCCCTGTATATAGCAGCGGCAATGTCTGATAACGGTTTGTCCATCACGGTAGAATAAATTTTATCTTCTGAGGTACCGGGATCCATATTCGCCTCCTTCAGGATCCTGACCCAGAACAGAAACAGCCGGCCTTTCCAGACGACCGGTATCACCGGGTTGTCCTCGATATCGAGCTTGATCTGCTCCCATGGTGTCCAGCCGGAGGGTTCGAGGCGGCGGTAGAAGTACTTTCGGTTGGCGCCTGCGGTGCGCGCCACTATATGGGCGACATCATCCTCTCGTTTGGAAGGATCGTTCTCGACGTAGTGGATGCCGCACGGCTCCAGTTTCGCCACCTCTTCGAGTTTGGACAGGTAGTTCAGCAGGGCGACGGCGGCGCGGTCCTCTGTGATGTCGCCTTGCAGCAGCTCACTCATCGTCTCCTTGAAGAACGGCGACTGGTTGTCGCGCAACTCGGGCTCCAGCCAGTTTTCAGGCCAGAGGAAGACCTTGCGGTTCGCTTCCCAGACCCGATAGCGCTTCATCCACTCCCACTGCTTCGCTTGGATCGAAGACGCCGCCACCCGTGGTTCGAGATTCATCAGACAACGCTCAATAAAGAGCTGGATCGAAGACAAAGCATGGCGGATGCGTGAAGTCTGCATGCATGGCGCCATCTGCACGTCCATCAGAAAATATTCGAAGAGCTTGTCGGGCGTATCGATATGGGACGAATCAGGGGCGGCGCGCATCTGGTGCAGGATGTAGGTAACCAGGGCGTCGCGTTGCAGCCCGCGCAATTCATCATTGATGGGTTTCAGCACATTGAGCCAATCGCTCTTCTCATAGCGGGCGCGCAGCGCGGCTTGTAAATCGCCTACTGTGGTGGCGCCCGGCTCGTTGTTGGCAGCTTTGATCAACGCGGAGGCCGGGATGCCTGACTTCTTCACAACCCAATAGGCGGTATATATCCTGCTAAAGGTGTCCAACTGTTTTAATGCACTACGGTCCGCCTTGCCGTCTTTCACTTTTCCAAAGTGAACCAGTAATGCGTCGAGCGAATTTGTCTCCCAGCGCGTGAGGGATAGCAGCAGGAGCTCCGGTTTGGCGGTCGCAGCGGCAAGGCTTGCTATTACCGCATCCGGGTTTCTGAGAACATTAAGAAGACGTTCGTCATCAGGCGAAAGCTCGCTCTTGATACGGGAAAAATCAAGCAGCGCCATAAAGTCCTTAAACAGCGCAGTGGATGTATCCTCGTTCGGGTTTTCAAGGACCGGCAAGCTATTCAACCAGCCCTGATTGTCGATGGCGTAATCGGCGTGCGAGGCGAAGTGCACCAGTTCGCTCGCGGTCAGGTTGAGTGCATCGGCCAGTGATACAGCCTTCAAAAAACGAACATAGGTGACACGCAGGCAGGTGATCAGTGTCTCCGAATAGAGATAGCGCGCCGGGATGATCTCCCTGCCGCGTCCTTTGGTTTCCCAGCCCACTGCGAGCGTGTCCTTCACATTCTCCACCTTGAGCATGATCGGATAAAGCGTTCCGGAGCGTAGTTCGACGGCTTCTTTATTGATGCGTACGTTGCCGCTCTCCTGCAGCTCAATAATCCTGCCTTCGAGGCTCAAGGACACCATCGCATCTGCATCGGTTTCTATATGGAAGTTGTAGAAGCCGTTTTCCGGTGTCTCCAGGTATCCGCTCCAGATCCCTGATATAGGATTGGCGCCATTGGCCGGAAACTTTGCCTTATCGTTCGCAGCGGAGGAATAGTCCAGAATCGCCTCGGCATCCCTGGGGTGGTCCACCTTGCCGGTCGCTGTATCGCGATAGAAAAACTGCGCGGAAAGGCCCGCTGTCTCGATCGCGATCAGATCCATCAAAGCAGGCTTAGTCGCACTATCCGCCGAATGGAAAAGGTATTTAATCTCCGGCTTGTCCTCGATCCTGTTGTCAAGCAATGCACCGGCAAAACCCACATCCGTCCGGGTCGCCGTGCTGATGTTCTGCAATGCCTGCTGACGCTTGCGGCGCCGCTTCAGTTCAGGCAAGAAGGCGTCGAGCAGGACTGAACGTTGCTGTTCCAGAATATCGTTGGCCGTTACATAGGCGTCTTGTTGCGCCTTCATAAATTGCCCATGCCGGGCAAAGAATGCCTGCACGCTGCCTTGGTTAGCACTGAAAAGGTCATTAACAGCCATCTGAAACAGATTCGTCGCTCCGGCAACAGCTTTGAGCCTGTCCCGTGTGGTTGCGGTCAGGACACCCTTGAACGAAAGCTCCCGGCGTGTACTATCATAGGCGATGCGTCCTGGAGCGATATTGATAATCGGCTGTTCCAGCGTCGTCTGACCATGGGTGTAGTTGACACTGCTTTTCAGCTCACGAAAGAAGCTGAAGGCCTCCTGCAGAGGCTGGAGTTCCGGGTAACGCGCAAAGAATGACTCTATGATCTGCTGGTTCGCGTTGTAGAGCTTGTCCACCGCCTGCTCGAAGGCCAGAGGCACCCCCACCTTCAGCGCGTCGCGCATGTCTGTCGTCATGATGCCGGCGAAGGTGAGCTGCTTGCGGAAGTCATCGTAGGCGATGCGCCCAGGCGCGACGTCGAGGATAGACTGTTCGAGCGCAGGCTTGCCGTGGCTGTAGGGCACATCGGTGCTCAACGTGTTGTTCAGCAGGCCAAAGAACAGGTCGGTGGTCGCGTTGTCATACACGAGTGCCATGCGGGCACGGGCAATCTGCCCGTCCGGGTCGTCTACAACGGCAAACTCGCCTTCGATTGCGGCGAAGTCAGCGCGCAGGGCACGAGCGAACCCCAGGACCTCGCTGTCGTCCGGTGCGGACTTTCCACTGATGTCCTGGTTCCAGATGAGATACAGGGCCTGTACGGGCTTCAACGACGCGGCGCGAAGACGGCCCACCAATTCGATGAGGCGCAGGATGGGTGGATTTGGCGCATCCGGCGCTGCGAATGGATCAAGTCCGCTAAATTGCGTCAGCAGCAGGAACTCGCGGACACTGAGCTTGAGATTTCGCGCCAGCCGGCCCCGGCGAAAGATCGCAGTGATGTTTTGTGTCCGCAAATACTGCGTAAGCGTGTCCCTCTCCGTGCCATTGGGCGCATGTCCAAGCAACTGTGTGATCTCCTCGTCGGTAGGTGTGTATCCGAGAGAGGTGTTCGCATCGTTACCGAGGACGGCATTGATCCGTGTGAATTCCTCCTCTGTGAGCTGGAACGCGGCACGCAAAGCCTCCGCATGGGCCATGAGCTTCTGCGCGTTGTCGGTGAGAAAGTTGCCATAGCCGTTGTCGGCGAAGGCTGGATCTTGCTTCAGCAGGGTCGGGCTCAGGAACATCTGCCTGTAAAGGGACGCAGCCCCGTGCGTATCTATCGGCGCGAAGCAGGCCAGCAGGGGCAACAGGTCTTTTTGGGGCTTCAGCTTGAGGGTGTCCAGCACACGCTTGATGACTCCGAGGCGCGGCAGCAGTATCAGGAATCCGGCATCGAGCCGTTGCAGGTTCACGGTATCATCGGCATTGTTTGGCGTCTGGTCTACCGGGTAGAGCGCGGTGATTGCTTTATCGGTCTGCTCGATCGTCCAGCCGAGTTTCTTCCATAGGCGAACGAAGCGGATCAGCCGATAAAACTCGAAAGCCCGAATTGGCTTATCAAGCTTGTCGGGATCGGAATAGCGAAACGCTAGTTTATCGAAGCTGCAAATGTCCTCTGCACCAGAAGGGTTTGCAAGGGTGATGAGGCTCATGACGTTGGCATAGTTCGCATCGTTCCTGACCCACGCCTCGATATTGCCTCCATATTGCGCGGCATCCGGCAAAGGTTTGGGGAGCAAGTCCAACCACGCCTGGCCTGTCAGCGGACTTTCCTTCAACGTTTTCAGGGCGGCAAACGTAACGTTCAGCCGCTCCAGCTTGGGAATCAACGTGGAGTTGGGGTTGATAAAGCGGGTCTTGAGGATCTCTATGATGTCTTCATAGGTGATGCCTGCCCGCCGTGTGAAAGCCTTCGCATTGGACAGATCCGCCAGTACCTCGGCTTCCGAGGCTGCTGGAGCATAACCATAGAGCTCGTGAAGCGTAAGTTTGGCATTGATGGGGGGTTCGAGATCATAGTTCGTCAGGATCTTGTGTTCTGTCCGCGATAGCCGAAGTTCTTCCATCAGGATGTCGCGCCAACCGTACTCGTTCACGTTCGCCCGTTCCAACCTGTCATTCTTTCGCAGGGCCTCCATGACCTCGGGCAGGGAGGCATCGAATCTGTCGAAATAGCGGCGCAGGTTTTCCAGCGGCTGGTGGAACGGCAGCGGCGGCGGAAAGTACGCCGCTGCGAGGATTTCATATGCCTCCACGCCGGCCTCGGTGTCGCCAAACTGGGGACTCGCCAGCAATTCTTCGGGTGCGGCGTCGCCGTCGGTGCTGTGCCCTTCGTATTTTTCAAGCGAGAGCTTGTTAAAGACGAAGTACTCCAATATCTCGTTCACCAGATCGATATACGGCAACGGCGTGTTCGTGTTCTCGCATGTCAATGGTAAATGCTCGATATCCGGACGGCGCGACATAAGGATTTGCAAAGGCGTGATTTCGGTATTTGTCGGATTCCCGGCTTTGTTCCACGCGGTCATGTCCGGGAACGGATAAGGGGCGCCGCCATGCTCGGACTTCCACTTAGCCAGAGTAGTTTTCCATGCTCCCGGATCTGGATCGATGAATTGAAGGAGATTTACAAAGTAAGCCGCCGGGCTGAGAATCGACCGGCAGTGTTCGCAGGCGCAGTAATCCATTTCGCCGAAAAGACTTTCCAGGGCTGGATAAGCGATAACATCACCGGCGTTTGCGGGAACCTTGGGGGCCTGGTCGATAATTTGCGGGGGGCTGTGTACGCCAATTGGGGGCGCAGTCCTGGCGATCAGGTACGATGTCGCGATGTTCAGAACGGCATTGTGTACTTGCTGCGCCTTGGCATAAGTCAGTAAGGCATTCTCCTCACCTCCCACCTCATCCTTGAAAGTCCGGATGAACTCATCCCGGTCGTAAAGGGTCACCGCATACGCAGAATCGATGCCCTTCTTCAGCAATCCCGTCATCGCGCTGTCGGAAGGTGTAATTTGATGCACCCGTTGTACTTGCTTGACTGTTTGAGTGACTTCCTCTGCCACCTGAAGGTTGTTCCGGGAAATATACTGTTCGACCGGTTGCATTCCGATCTCGAACCTGCTGTGATGCTCGCGCAAGAATCTGCCGGCAATGCTGAAGTCAGCAGCAGGTGTCTCGATTCCCTTGATTGTTTCCGCAACGACGGCCGTGGGGAAGCTCAGCCGCACTTGCGCTGCCATCAGTTCGGCATAGTTTGCGCGTTTCTCCGCATCATCCTTGCCGCTTATTTCCGGGGGAAGCGCCCCATTGCCGATTATCTCCTTCCACTTATCGGCATGGTGGAAGCCATGATCCACCAAGTCTAATGGCTGTGTCAATCCACCTCGACCGGCAGTTTCATGCAGCTTCCGGATCAGCGGCGCATTGTTGAACGTCAGATAAGAGAGCTGTCCGTCGAGCCGCAACCGCTTCTCCGCCGCCTTCCCAAGCTTGTCGCGCACTGCCGGCCAGAGTTTGTCCGGTTCGGTGCGGTGTTGGGTGTAGAGGTCAGCGAATTGCTGTTGCCGCTCCAGGTCATCGCCCAGCGAGACCGACAGCATATCCTTCAGGGAGGATACGCCGGCCGGCGCCGGGGTATCCAGGGCGCGCTGCACAGCGAGGCTCTGGAAATGATCGCGCACCTGGGGGATGCTGCCCTCCAGCGAGGCGGGGATCACGCCCTGCGCGATGGCCTGCTTCCAAACGGCCTCCGCGGTGCCGGCATCTGCTTGGTAGAGCGCATCCTCGTTAGCCGGCAATCCAGCGCGGAAGAGCGCGTAGAAGAAGGCCGGTTCGATCGTGGGGTGGCCACTCTCATCCATGGTCCTATCGCTGAACTGGTCTGCAAGAGCGGCGAGCGCCACTGCGCGCGCGTCCCAGCCGGTCTTGTTCGCGAGATACGTAATGTCCGGCCGGTCGTCCGTTTCCTGAAGGTCTCCCAGGCTACGGCGGCAGTGAGAAGTGAGCGCGTCGACCAGGGTTTCGTGCTCCGAGGGGAGCGCGGAATCCGCTTCCGTCGTCAGGAGAATGCTCAGCGTCTCGCGATTCGAGGCGTTATAGCGAACTTCCGAAGCACCGAGAAACGTTGCCCCGGAGAACACCCGCGCCTGCAAATCGGGTCGCTGCTTGCAGCGGTCCTTCAGGCCGGTGATGGGGAACGTCACCTGATAATCACCTCGCTCGTCGGTCACTGTTTCTTTAAGATGCACATCCTCCCCGACATTCTTATCCACGATTACGACCCGCAGTCCGCTCACACCGACCCGTGACCGGCTGATCACCGTACCGTCGACTGTGAAAACTTCGCCTGCCGGCTGATCACCCAACCGCAAATCGATCCGAACCCGTTGCCCGGGATCGTGCAGCGGCTGCGATTCGGCCAGGGTTGCGCCGGCGGCGTCGTAAACCTGGACGACCAGATCGATGACGTCTTTAACCTTCAGCACGCCTTCGCCTGGGCGGACATAGAGCGATGGATCGTAAAAGATGCGGTAAGCGCCGTCTGCGTTGGTGTTCGCCTTGCCGAGATAAGCACCGCCGATATTGTCTCTGTCGAAGGCGAAAAGCAGATTGCCTGCAACTGCGCTGCCATCCCGATCAGCAACCCGGCCCTCCACGAGGCGGAACACCCCCATCTCGAAGAGTCGGTGGTTGATGAGGTCGGCGGTTTGTTCATCCACAACACCGAACTGCCGGGTGCTGATACCGAACTGGCATTGCAGCCGATCTACAGCTTCGAAGGTTCCATCTCCGTACCGCTGCTCGGCGCGTTCATCCTCCGTGACCGGACCGAGGAATTCGAGCCTCTCGAGGGCCATATGGAGGTTGGCGACGTCAGCGCCCTGCTGCCCTGAAGATAATATTGGATGGATTGCTTGCATCGGTTTATATCCTCTATGCTTATGCTTGATGGTCAGTAAAAAATTATCAAGTGTCATTTGCCTGACTGAGTCTGACGCAGAAATCGCATGGATGGTAAGAGTTCGACTCGCTATCGGGATTAACTTGTATTTTGATTTTCTTCCTTGAAGATCACTCAACCTTGCTTATAGGTTCAGGGTAGTCTCTCAATTCTTCTTAGACTTTCTTATTGTCTTATGGGCCCCCATTAGCCTATTTTTTATGCCTCACTCCCCGGTTTGATCAGATCGTATCACCGACGCACTGTGGTCGTTCTAACGCGCGGTAAAGTAAACAATTGTATTTGTCTCTGCCCATAAGGTTTTAATCGTCCACCTTGCGCCGAATATGTGGAGGAAGGCACGACAAATTGTGAATACGGAGACCTGGCATGGCGTATTCGCTCTTGAGGCAACAAATTAAAGCCTTTGATGCCTCCCGGGATACCTTCGTAATAATGGACAATGAGGGGCGGATTATGATCTAACGACAAGCCATATCTGCTCAATCGACTTGAGTAAGGGCTGTAGTGAACCTTTCTACTGTAGGCTTCCATTGGAAACAGCAGCATTTGATAAGGCTCCGCACCCTGGGGCAGCGGATACAATTGTCTCTGGGAAAACAAATTCTGTTGCTGCGGTACGGTTTCTGTCGAGGGTGGTGGTTGATTTGCCGGAGTGCTGGGCTCCGCCGCTCCCAACAGCAGAGTGGGCATAAAGAGGCTCTCTAAAGCTTTATCAATAAGGGTCTGAATGAGCCTGACATCTTCGCGGGACTCGAATTCTTGCCGCGATTGCTCATAACGTCGCTCTGCCTCCAGCGCTTGCTCGTCTGCACCATTCTCTGGATCGCTGAAGGCATAGACCTTGACGTCACTTGGCAGGCTAGGGCTTGCTGAATAGACGGTATCCCAAACCGAACGGTGAACTAAGGTGGATTTTCCGTCACGCTCTACCCTGTAATAATTGGGGTCTGCATCTTTCGGGCCTTCAAGGCTCGTCACTTTATCCTGATCTTGCTGCGCAAACGAGAATAGGTCTTTGGCATCTGAGACGTCTTTCTCCTTCTCGGTCATTTTCTCGCCATGCTCAAATATGGGCACATTATTCTCATCGTAACCCCGGAAGCCCGACACCTTCCAGCCCTGTTTGGCGGCCGCATTGATAATTGCCTCTTCCGACATGGGGCCGGTTACCCCCTTAATCGGAATCTTAGTCTGGCGTCCATCCTCGTCGAAACAACAAACAGGGTTATCCAGCATGGCTTGATACAGATTTAAACTGTCGAACAACTCGGATGGATCACAGTTCGCCCACCTCCCCAACCAGGGCGCGTAATACCTTGCGCCGTGATATGAGAATCCAGTCTCTTCATCTCGCTCTTTGCCTGTATACCGATACCGCTTCGGTGTCTCGGTCTGGCTGTGCGCGGCTTCATAAGAACTGGTTCCATAGGGGTGATACTCCTCATAAGAAATCACCTGCGCCTGATCATCCAGTTCCAAGGCCGCCGAGCCAAGGTGGTTGCCGAGTTGGTAACGTACGAGTTGCCGGGGTTCTGGGTAGACACCCAAAGGAAGCGTGCGCATCTCGACCAAGGCAATGCGCTGTTTATCATCCATCGCATGCAGCGTTTCCCGCTCCAGGGTGACCGTGTTACCGGCACCGTTATATTTGCGGTATACCTCGAAGCCGCCGAGATAAAGGCGCTCGTCCTTCGGTTTGCCGTTCTGCGTCTCGGTCATCTTGCGCACCCGTTGGCCGGCCGCGTCATAGACGTAATAAGTCTTCTCCCCCGTGCCGCCATTAACGACCTGCCGCTGAGTGGCGCGGAGTTGATCCTTGAAGTCCCACTCCATCGCCGGCAAATGCGGCATGGAAATCATGTTGCCGTGGGAATCGTAGGTGTACTTGGCGCCATAGGCCGGCGTGTCCGCGTAAAACGGCTGCTTGCCGGCCTCGCCCGGCGACCGTGTGGCAATCAATCGGTTGCTGTCGAGCGCGTATTGATACCAGCGGACCCAGCGTTCCGCTCCGCCGCCGGTGTGGCGCAACCCCAGGATGTTGCCCACGGGATCGTATTCGTAGGCCTCGATGTAACGCTGCAGGGCTTCCGGGCTATTGGGGAACGGGATGCCGACGACGGGTTCGAAACGTCGATGATCGCGCTGCATGCTGTTTTGCACGGCGTGTTCCCGGCCCTCGGCGCGGATCAAACGGTACAGGGCATCGTATTCATAGGTGTTGCTCGGCGCTACGAGGACGTTGTCGAAGAACACCGTCTGCTGGGCGGCGTCGTGGATGTCGGTGATGTTGCCGACCGGGTCGTAGGTGTAGGACAGGTCCTGCAGGGTGCGTTTATCGGCTTCGGAATGTTTGGGTCGTGTGGTGAGCAGACGGATCAGGCGAAATGTCTCCGTGTCATAGGTGTACTCCGTAATGATGGGGTGGTTCGCCTCGTTGTATTCGATGCGCGTGCGCTGGCCCTTGGCGTTGTAGTCGATGTTGGTGACGGCCTTCAGGTTTGCGGTCTCTGGATCCAGCAAGGCCCCGGGTTCGGCGTTTTGCTCCAGCCAGACATCCACCGCTTCCAGCAGGTTGGCCGCGTTGTAGCCGGGGCGGATGACGTTGAGCTTGGTGCCGGACTGGTTGCTGTGCGGGGCGACGATCTGGATCGGGCGGTTGAGGGCATCGTAGCGGGTGCTGCTGGTGAATATCTCGGGGTCCAGCGCCGGATTCCCCGACCAGTCGAGCGTGCCCTTGTAATTTTTGACCAGTTGGCGCGTGCCGCGCAGCAGGTTGCCCTTGAAATCGAAGGCTTCATCCATGCCGGTGACCAGGTTGGGTCCCATGCTGACGACCACACCCGCGGTGTCGTAATGTCGATACGGCTTGCCGCGCAGATTCAACTGCTTCTTCTGATCATCGGTCAAGCCGTTTTCGGATGTATCCCCGTAGATCACTTTCTCGAACTGGATGATCCGGTCCGGGTCAAGTGGATCGGCGCCCTTGACGAAGGACCCCACCGGGCGGTGGAGCTCGTCGTAATCGGTGCGGAAGGTGTGACCGCGATTGTCCCAGGCCAGCATTGGCTTGCCGGCGGCGTCGTTCAGCATCCAGCGGTCTCCGGCATCCATGCTGTGCTGGAAAAGGAGATTTCCGGCAATGTCGTAGCAGGGGACACTCCCGGCCGGTATGTTCTCCGCTTTGGACGGGTCGGGTTCGTCGGCCGCTCGGGTCGGTTTGGTGGGCGTGATGTACTGCATCACCAGATTCTTGCGGGCATCGCGGATCCACAGCGGCTTGCCCTCCGCATCGAGCCTGGTGAAGGTGAGAAATTTTTCATCCTTCAGCGCACCGGTCGCGTCTTTCACACGATTGTGGGCGATGGAAATGACCTCGCGGCCAAGGCTGTCGAGGATGGTGAGCGCGGGGGTGTCGCGGTGTTGCGCTGCGAGCCAGGCGGCCCGCTGATCCGGCGTCACCGAGAGTTCGCCGGTTATTGGGTTGCGCGGCAGGGGCTGGTCAGGATCGGGTGGGTTGCGGTCTGTGTACCACTTGCTTTCGATTACGGTATCGTTCTGGTCGACCGTTCGGACATGCCAGGGAGAGAACTCGACCCGGCTGAAGCTGCCATCGGGCATTTCGGTTCTCACCGTGCGGCCGACGGCATCGTAGTAGATGACCGGCGTGACGCCCTCCTCTCGGGGTTCTTCGAATCGATGTCCGGACGAACTGAAATAGGGCTCGTACTGCTTGACCGGCTTGCCCTTGTTGTTGAGTATGGTCTTGCCGTTGGCGATCCAGCGCATGGGTTGCCCGACTTTATCGGGTTCGGCCTGGATTTTTTTCACCACTATGCTTCCCATGCCGTCGGAGTATTCGAAGGCGACTTGCAGAGGGCTTTGGGCACCCGGCGCAAGCCGGCTGACGTGTTGTTCGCGTAGTATGCCGCAGGCGCAGGCGGGATGCGTACCCCAGGTAATTTTGCCGTCTTTGATAGTCTCGCCGAAGTAGTAAACGTGGCGGGCAGTGGCGTTGCCGAGCCAGTCTCGTGCTTGATCTTCGTCATAAGGCTTCTTGTCGACAAAGAATGCCGTGAGCTTGGCCGGATCCGGATTGGTTAGCTCGTCGTTCAGTCCCGTCAGGTTGTCACCATCATTCCCTTTGCCCTTTACCGCCATGGCCGTGGGCAGGCCCAACACATCGAAAAACACTTCCGAGAGATTGCCGTTGATATCCTTCATCTCGCGCGGCGCCAGGACGCGAAAGTCAAAATCGATGACCTCGGTCTTGTTGCCCATCGGATCTGTGCTCGACTTCACGAACAGGTCGCGCGCGTCGTATTCCAGTGTGGTGACGTTGCCAAAAGGGTCTTCGTAGCGCTCGGGAAGGTAGAAATGCTGCGCCGCATCCGGCGCAAAGCCGGCAATGCCGGAGCGGATCCAGTACTGGCCGACAAGCTCGGTCGGCGGTATGGGCGCAAAACGCTTGTCAAGGTCTGCACCGCTGAGATAGCCGCCGATATGTGCATCGTTCAGTAATTGCCGAGGGGAAAGCGCGCCTCTGACGGGTTTGTCGAGTTTGTTTCCTGCGGAATCCGTGAAAACGGCGTTGAGTAAGTCCGTAGTCAGCGCCAGGGTGTAGGTTTCATAGGCCAGGCCCAAACGGCCCAAACGGCCGAAAGGAAGGAAGGCTTTGAGAGCTGCGGGATCAGCGGGGTCATCCTTGAAAAACAGCATCCGCACGTGCTCGACCAGGCGCTTCTGTGCCCCGCCGGTCGCCAACTGGTGGTAAAGCAACGCTTCGACCTGTTCTATCCCCGGGGCCATGGGTTGGTAGACATCGCTCAATCTGAAGTGCCGAAGTTCATCAAGGGTGAAGTAACGGTTGTCGCGGGGGGCCCCAGTTGTCCCGTCACGCTCATCCTCCGGGTTGACGCCTGTCACTTCATAGGCCAACACTTCGCACGGCACGCGCAATCGGTAGTTATCAGGGTCGAGGGGGCCATCGACATCATTGGTATACCGTGTCTCAGTATAGGCCAGATGGCGTTCCTGCTGGGCGTTTCGGATGAGAGTAATTTCGTCAGCCTTGAGCGTATTGTCCTCGAACTCTCCTATGCGCGGATAAACCACGGCTGCCGACTGCAGGACATTGCCGTACTCGTCGAACTTCAGGTTCAGCGTGTGGGCAATGCGCGGGTCCGGACGCGGAGTGCCCTGCTTGAGATCCAGCTCATAGTGGTAGGTGATGGCCTCGCTTTCGGCGACCAGAAACACTGCATGCGGGTTGAGTGCTTTCGGCTGCAGACGGCGGATATGGCAATTGTGATAGGCAGTGGAGAATAACTTCACCGGGCGGTGTTCGTCCAGTTCCAGGGCGTCCACGTCCAGTTCGTACACCTCCCGGCGCAGCATCATGCCCTTGCAGGCGCGCAAGGCCTCTCGCCACTCATCGGCTGTCAGGTCCTCAGTCGCGAGGTCCGGCTCGGGTAGATCTATTTCTGCGGAGCTCTTGAAGTATTCTCCCCGGTACTGGGACAGGATATGTTCACGGTCTGAAAACGCCCCGGTATGGAACCAGGTGATGGTCTTGACCGGCGGTTGGTGGAGGGTCTTGTCCGGGGTGATGTACGGGCTGTCAATATTGCCCTGTTCGAACTTGCCGTAGGACTCCACATCCACCTGCTCGACGCGACCAAACCCGCGGAACTCGCGCTCAATACCGTCGAAATAGCCGTGGTGATAGGCGTAGGTGCTGGAGAAACGGGTCTTCCGCCATCTGTCCGTGACGGTAACTCTCTCGACGCAGTGCACCGGGAACGGCAGTCGCGTGATCCAGGGTTTGCCGTCGCGCTTGTCCTGCAGGTAGAACTTGGTCGAGGGGGCGTACTGGATGTGTGTTTCCGCGCCCAGATTGTTCACGACCTTGGTGAGCAGATGCGGCTTTGCGCCGCCCATCAGATTGACGTAGCGCATCGGCTGCCGCGCGTCGCCGGGCAGGGGCGATGACCAGACCAGGCAGGCGGTGCCGTTGCCGAGAAGGTCGATCGGCACGATGCCCACCAGGTCGTCGATGCGCGGGAACACCTTCAGCACTTGAGGTTGGCTCCAGCCGTTGCCCGACTGGTTGAAGTACAGGCGCACGCCGTCGGGGTGCAGGTAGATGATGTCGGTGGTTCCGGAGCCGTCGATGTCGGCCAGGCGGATGCGCTTGTGGTCGAACTGGTCGGGGTGGTCGAAACAGGCCGAATGACCGGTCTCGTCTTCGAAAGTCATCGTAACCCTGGCGCCGAAGCGGCAGTAACCGAGGTTGGGCCAGTAGCAGATCTCGCTGTTGCGGATGCGCACCAGGTCGGTGAGGCCGTCGCCGCTCATGTCGGCGAGAAAGATGGATTGCGTGCCGTCGGCGAAGACGATGCGTGGGCCTTTCTCCTCGTCGAGCGCCTGCGCGACTCGCCGGGCCGGGCCGAAGCCGTCTTCGGCCAGTGAGGCATGCCAGACAAAGGCGTCGTCTTCGGTGAGGATAATGTCGGCGTGGCCGTCACCGTCCAGATCGACGAATTTGAGGTTCGAATCTCGCGTGTCGAGGTTCAGGCGTGAGGTGAACGGGCGGAAGGGCTGCCAGCCTTCGGCTTCGTCGTGTTCGTAAAGGCCGGGTGTGGGGCCCTCCATGACGACGACGTCCGGTTGCCCATCGCCGGCCAGGTCCATGAAATCCGTCCCGCTGCTCAGGGTGACATTGGGCTTGAGGTCGACCGTTTCGAGGGGGGCGAAATTCGCCCTGATGAATTCCCCGCCCTCAGGCATCTTCTCCGGGATCGGGCTGAGGTTGCGCTTGTAGAACCACGCGCCTGCCTGCTCGGTGAGGATGCCGGGGATGCCCTCGCCATGCAGGTCAACCCATCGAAACGCGGCGCCGTCCAGCCCAACGGGCAGATGCTCAATACTCGGCGAATCCACGACTTCCACCACATCCTGTACGACGGGTCGGGTATATTCAAACTCCACAGGCGGCAGGCTGCGGCGTATGTAGGAGTCGTTTTCCCGCTTCCACCCCGTCTGCACTATCTGCTTCAGGAAGCTGTAGACGGGCTGGGTAGCGATGCCGGGGTCGAGTTCGTCGTCATAGATGAACCCGGTGCTGCGCACCACGCCCTTATAACCGGATTGCGCCTCTTGTTCCCGGCCTCCGGGCTGATCCGGGATGTGGTGCAACATCAGCACCCGCTCACAACGGCGGCAGGTGCGTACCTCGAAGCCCGATCGGTAGCTGGAAAAGGCATCGGGGCGATAGAACCAGGGCTTTTCCGGTTGCCCCGTGGGGTTGACCTCGTCCAGTTCTCCATAATCGAAGCGGACCTCGAAGAGCCATTCGTCGGCAGTATCGGCGGGTGGCTCGGACAGATCACTCAAGTGCCGGGGACGCAGCCCCTGGGCATCCAGCAAAGGCTTGCGGTTGCCGTACAGCACACGCTTCAGGTAACGCTGGGCGGTGCGGCGCCGGTCGGAGGCCAGGCCGCGGTTAAACTGGTGGGTCTGCTTGAAGGGATCGGCCTGGCCCGGTCGGGGTTGGTAGGCGCCGTCCTCCTCTTTATAGAGATAGCGGATGCCGTTGCCCTTGTCATCGCGCGATTCGCAGATCAGCCATGAAAAGACGCGGCCGGCATCGAGTGGGTCGGCAATGCGCGAATTCGCGTCATGACCGTAGAGCGTGAGGATGTTGTCGTTTGAGATCGAACGCCAATGGACGTCGCCGGGCGAATTGATCTTGCTCCACCGCTCGATGCGGGCGAAGAGTCCTTCGATGCGCGGCCGGTAACGTCGAACACGGTAACCGTCGAATTCGTCTTCGTGAACGACCAGGCGCCCGGATGGATCCCGCACCCAGAATCCATCCGCGTCTCGCTGAAAACCTGGATAGCCGGGAACCCAGGTGCCGTCGGGATCCTGCCGGTACACGGGCACCAGGTCCTCGGCGCCGGAGAGAATGAAGACGTCCGAGTCTTCCGCGTCCTGGTATCGGGGCAAGCCCTTGTCCGTCTTGCGGGTGACGGCAGGCAGCGGCAGGCGCCAACCAAAGCCGAATGGGCCATTTCCCGCCCCGGAGTCGTATGAGAGCGAGAGCTGGGGCCCGAATCCGGATCGTCCCGGGCTTGCAGCGATCGGCACCGACATCGATCCGGTTCCCGTAACAGGATTGGCGGCAAACTTCTCGCCCATGCCGCGAATGGCCCCACCGCCTTTGGGCAGAGAGATTGTGGGCACACCATGCTTCCGCTCGCCGTCGCTCCCAGCTGTTGCTGTCTCCGCCTGAGTCATGGGTCACCTCATGTCATTCAAACAGCCCGCCATGCAGTGCATACGCCGGATACGCTCCGCCGAAGTTTGATGATGAAGTCAATTTCGACTGACAATCTTCGGGGGGAATCCGTACCACCTTGTCTCAATATCGAATCTGATTTTGAGGAAAAACAATCTCTTCTCAAATGAGCAAATAAATGATCAGTTGAGATGGTGTCGTGTTTGATTCACATAAATCGCTGTTGCTCAAACAGGTTGGAGATTCCGCAGGCGAGTCGGAACAGGAAATACAGAATGTAATGGAGGCGAGGGATGAGTTGGAAAGCCCTATTAAAATCTGTCTGACCAAACTAATTATGCATGAAGCTTTCAAAGTCAATATGAGGGCAGCTCTATATTTTTGCATCAAAATGATACGATCAAGCTGATGATTGTTTCGGCAGACACGGCCCTTTACCTGGGCGTCGAAATTGTTCGGAGCGGTGAATCGTTTGCAATCCCCGATCTTCAAATCGGTATGTCTCTGGTTGCTTTGGGCTTGATGAGCCAAACTGTCGGATGGCTGATCATAACGCACTCCCTGCCCTGCATACCGGCTGGCATTGCCGGGTTGATGATATTGCTTCAGCCCTCCCTGGCCTTCGTTTGGGACGTGATCTTTTTGACCGCCAGACCTCGACCATGGCGTGGAGCGGAGTGGTCCTGGCCCTGTCGGCTATATATATGGGGGCCGCCACTGATCAAAAGGGGCCTCAGCCGGTAAGGTGTGAACGCCAGTATGAGTCTTGATCAATGGTTTGCGGCTATCGTTTCAATCTACCATTGCGGGGACTTTGTTCGGATGTGGACAGGGGCGGGCGGATATGGGGATGAAGACCGGCCGTGAATTGGCTTTAGCATACCCCAAATCGAAATGATGGTCGAGTCATGAAAAAAAGAGCCGAGCGTGTGATGGGCTATCGATAAGATCGACAGCAGCATAAAGCGACATTTTGGATTTATACTCCCCCATCGATTTTTTATGGATATCGGAAGGATGGGTCAGGGCGTCCTAATAGGCAGGTGTTCATGGGACTCGGTCAAAGGCAGAGCACCACAATGGTAGCCTTGGAGAGGGGGAGTCGAGAGGTTTCCACTCAGGATGGAGCGGCGACACAGGATGGAGCGGCCGGGAGATCATAAAATCTCCCGGCAGGCCACCCGATCGTCATGCCTGGGTGCCATTCATGTGGCTCAATTTCGCCGATCACAGAGAGGCTCGTTTTCGGCGATCACGGTTTTGCACTTTAGCAACGATCAATGACACATGCCCGGTGATGATGGAAATCTCAGGTCATGAATGGTCATGGTATCCTGGATAAAATCAGATTTTGAAAACTCCATGATCGGATCATTATTGTGGAGTGCCAACCCGGGAAGACACCCCGCCGACTGACATAGTCGGCGGGATTTTTTTGAAAAATACAACAGTCCCAAAAAAAAGCCTTGTTACCTGATCTCAACGTTATCAAAATAAATGTCAGCGACTTCTTTTTTATTTGTCTTCTTGTTGTTGTACCCTCCGATGGTGATGGTATGGTCACCCGCCATCAGAGATTGCATGAAGGTTTTCGTCTGCCAGCCCGTATCTTTTCCTCGGCCGCAAAGTTCTTCCAGGACTTCCACAGGGCCGTCGTCGATTTTGGCCAATACCTGAGCACACTCGTCGTCATCGAACTGAGTCATGATCAATCGGTAATCGAGACTGACCTCGACGTCCAAAGCATCATCCAGATGGAAGCTGTTTGACCAGCCTCCCGACATTCCATTTAGAACATTTCGAGCATCTATGCCACCCAGGGATACATGTAGCGCCCCTCTACCGGAATGGCCACCAGAAGCGCTCCAGTCGCCTGAGGCGTAACGTGGTTGATGGGTATTATAAAACGTGTCGTCAGTATAGGAAAACCCATCAATAGTATCAAAGTCAGCAAAAAAACTGTCGAGAGAATCTGAAACGGGGCTCAACCGAATTCCGTAGAATTTTGAGCCGGGGAATGGGTCGTCGAACTCCACGATCAAGGAGAACTCATTGCTGCTGCTGGGCTGTTCAATGATCTTCACTTCGCCTCGACCGAACAGCTTCGTTAATCTCCATACCACTCCATCCTCAGGAAATACGGGACTTAACTCATTAAAAAACGAAGAATATGCATCAAAACGAATCTCGTCCGGGGGGGGTGAAGGCCAAGCAGGCAGCCACTCCATTTGTGTTGTAGTAGACCCATTTTTTGTTGCATAGATGATTGTCGGTGAATTGGCGCCCAGATGCCGACCGACAGCTGCTGCATCTAAATGATGCCACTGGATGGTGTTCCCCTTGATGATCAATTGATCCCGGCCATCAATATGCGCTTCAATTTCAATAGCCATATTTGAAAAATCTGAAACGGGTTTAACCAAAGCGTGATTGGGTGTAAAGGTCGAAACAGAGAGATCATGTAGTGAAATTAAGCCGTCATCTGCATCGTAGGAATATCCTGAGCCAAAGCTATACAAAGGAAAGCTAGGTCCAAAGCCTGACGATCCAACTGTATAATTAAAATACTGAAGATCGGCGAGAGTGTGGGTGAAGGCGGCAACAAGAGTGTTTCCCGAAAACTCTATTTGGTAGGAATCGACTTCGCCGTTCGCTAGGTTTATGTACCCATCGTGGTCTAGGTCTTCACCGGAAAAGAAACCTGTCACGGTGCCACCGCTTGACCAACCAGACTGTGAAATTGAGTATGTGGTGGGAATGGCATGAACTTGTGTTGCTGCCAGCAGGAAGCTAGCGAAGACAACCAAACGAGTCGTATTTCTGGCAATACAGAGCTTACTCATTAATCTCTCCTTTTTGATGATAAAGACTTGATTGTACCCAACGCTCCGTTTCACCGGCGTGGCGAAGCCGCGTCCGCTGTGAAAACGGATGTTAGCCTTTGAATTCATCTCGTTCAGAGAAAATCTCTTTGGATGCAAACAGTCCATTAAGTGCGGCTGTAAAACCAGCGTATACCGCCATTTGCATCATAATTTCAAGAACTTCCTTTTTCCCAAGGAGGATAAGGATAGTTCACCGTACTGATTATTCCTCACTGCGACGACGGTGCCATCGGATTTCAGGCCGACGGTATGGCTCCCGCCAGCGGCCACCATCGGCTGGGCGCCTGAGGCCGCCGAGAATGCCACGAGTAGAGTGCAGCAGGTTACGGCACCCATCAGCCCGATATGCGCTAAACGACGTTTTCCAACCCATTTTGCCCTTGGCTTCATTGCAGAATCCTCCTCCTTCGGAAAATGAAAGAAAACTCGTAACTATTCAGCAAAAAACTTAAAATTGACGCATTTTTTTCTTGACAGGCCTTTTCGTGAAAATTTGAATTTTCTTTTAGAAGTTCAGAACAGCCTATTTTTGAGGCATCAGGCTTAAGCAAAGAGTCCCTGGATCGAGAATCTTAGGCGATAGTCCCTGACCCTGACAAGAAAAATAAAATGCGATAAAATGGAACGTCGAGCGAAAAAACCCGTTCAAAAAACCTGTGTTATAGTAACTTCATTCAGGCTCAGAATTTCCGAGGTGATGAGTGAAGTTAAACGCAATAGATGTCGAAGAAACGGTCAAAAATGTCAGCGGCGTTCTTAAACTGTACCAATCCGGGCGGGTTGAAAATGCGTGATTGATCTTCTTTCTTTTCTTCCAACAACTTCTATTTTAAACCTTTTCTTCAATTTTCTTCCTTTCTTTTCTTCTCCGATCATCTTCTTCCCAAAACATCGACTTTTCCCGTACCATCGCATGAGGAGGTACATTGCCGATGGTGCGAAACCGGAAAAAGAAATGTCGTCATTGCGGTAAGTTATTCCTTCCTGATCCCCGAAACGTCAAACATCAGAAATTTTGCAGGGATCCCGAATGCCGCAAGGCCAGTAAATCGGCCAGTCAGCGGAAGTGGCTGCAAAAACCTGAGAATCTCGGTTACTTCCGAGGGCCTGTAAACGTCCGGCGCGTCCAGGAGTGGCGAAAGGATCACCCCGGCTACCGGCGACCAAAACCGAAACTTGCGGCCGATGCGTTACAAGATCCCTTAAACGCAAAACACCTTGAAAATAATGAAGATACTATCCATTTGACATCCAATGCGTTACAAGATCTCTTGATCGCTCAACCGACTGTTTTATTGGGATTAATCGCCAACTTTACCGGGATTGCGTTACAAGATGACATCGCCGTGACCGTACGGCGTCTGCGACAATTGGGGCAGGATATTCTCAACTCTTTACCCTGCAAAGGAGGTCGGCATGACAACCAAATCCCCCATCCTGCCCGAACGGCTCCGCAAGGTGCCGAAGCAGTTCAGCTGGCTCGATCACCGGCTGGTCCGTGACCGCCATATCGAAGCCTGCTCCCACCCCGCGGCGGCCCTGTACCTGTTCCTGGTTACTGTCGGCGACGGGATGGGCCTCAGCTACTACGGCGACGAGTCCATCATGAAGCGGCTCTCCATGGACCAGAGTACCCTTGAAAGCGCCAGGTGCAACCTGATCCGGATCGGGCTGATCGCCTGGAAAAGACCGCTCTATCAGGTGCTGTCCCTGGATGTGCATCACCCCGATGTCCCCAGGCAGGCAACGGCGCAGCCCCTGTCCCTTGCCGAGATCCTCAAAAAAGTCGCGGGAGGTGCCGCATGATCGATTATGAGGCTTTTGTCCGGATCAAGCACTGCCATGAGCAACAGGGGTTGAGCCCTGCCCAGATCGCCGAGGCGCTGGACCTCGACGACCGGACCGTTCGGAAATGGCTTGCCGAAAAGCAATACCGCCCGCGAACGCCGGCCCATCGCAGGAGCAAACTGGACCCCTTTAAATCCTATATCGTCCGTCTGGTGGAAACCCATCCCTATACGGCGGTCCAGGTGTTTCAAAAAATCCGGGAAGAGGGGTTTGACGGTGGCTACACCATCGTCAAGGAATACGTGCAAAAGATCCGGCCGCGAAGGACCCCGCCCTTCCTCAAGCTTTCCTTCGCGC
Organism: Desulfococcus multivorans; assembly: GCF_001854245.1. GTDB lineage: Bacteria > Desulfobacterota > Desulfobacteria > Desulfobacterales > Desulfococcaceae > Desulfococcus > Desulfococcus multivorans. Next base: position 579,304 of record NZ_CP015381.1, read on the forward strand.
CGGGGGAATGCGCCCAGGTGGACTGGGGCTCGTACGGATCGGTTCCCGTAGGATCTACCAGCCGCCGCCTCAGTTTTTTCGTGATGGTCATGTGTCACAGCCGAATGATGTACGTCGAGTTCACGGTCTCCCAGACCATGGAACACTTCCTGGGCTGCCACCAGAACGCCTTTGAGCGGTTTGGCGGCATCCCCGAAAAAATCATGGTGGACAACCTGAAATCCGCCGTCCTGAAACGCATCGTCGGCAGGCTGCCGGTCTTCAACCCCAGATACCTCGATTTTGCGAAACATTGCGGCTTTACCATCTGTCCCTGCGGGGTCGGCAAGGGAAATGAAAAAGGGCGCGTGGAAAGCGGCGTCGGGTACGTCAAAAAGAATTTCCTGGCCGGGCTTGCCGTGTCCGATTTTTCGGTCCTCAATCCCGCCGCCCATCGCTGGCTCGATACCGTGGCCAATGTCCGCATCCACGGCGAGACCGGAAAGAAGCCTGCAGATCTTTTTGCCGAGGAACGCGGCTGCCTGACCCAGCTGCCGCTTCACCCGTACGACATCGCCGTCGTCTCCCCCATCAGGGCCTCCAGCCAGTTCCGGGTGACCCTGGATACCAACCGCTACTCCGTGCCGGCGGAGTATGCCGGCGCCAGACTCACCCTCAAAGCCTACCCGGACCGGCTCTGCATCTATGACAACGACAAGCTGGTCGCCCGCCATGTCCGCAGCTACGACCGGAGAAAGGACTTCGAGCACCCCGATCATCCGAAGGAGCTCCTGGCCCAGCGGAAAAACGCCCGGGACCAGAAGATCTTCATGCAGTTTCTGCAGATCTCGCCAAAGGCCCAGGCCTATTATGATCAACTGGCCCATCGCCGCATGAACCCCCGCCACCACATCCGGAAGATCGTCGCATTGAGCGAGATCTACGGCGTCGAGGCGGTGGCCCGGGCCATGACGGATGCATTTGCCCTCCAGGCATTCTCGTCCGAGTACATCGCCAACCTGCTCGAGCAGAGAGCCCGAAAACTTCCGGAACCCGGCGCCCTGCATCTGACCCGGCGGGAAGACCTGCTCGACATTACCCTCGAACAGCCGGATATCAACCTCTACGACCGGACGCTGACCCGGTCGGAGACATTATGAGAAAGGGTGGAACATGGACCTGGACGACAAAACCCTCGTTGAAAACCTGAAAGTCCTGAAACTCTGCTTTATCCGGGAAAATTATGAACCCATGGCAACCCGGGCCGCACAGAAACAATGGCCCCATGTGCAGTACCTGGCCGAATTGATCGACGCCGAAGCCAAACAGCGAAAGGATCGCGCCGTTCAGCGCCGGATCCGCATGGCGCGCTTCCCCCAGATCAAAACCCTGGAACAGTTCAAATGGAGTTGGCCCAAAAAGATCAACCGCCTTCAGGTGCAGAACCTGTTCAGGCTCAACTTCGTCGAAGAAAAAAGCAATGTAATCTTCCTGGGCGGCGTCGGTCTGGGGAAAACACATCTGGCGATTGCACTCGGGTATGACGCCTGTCTCAAGGGACACTCAGTCCTCTTTGCCTCCGCCATCGACGCCGTCAATACGCTCACCACGGCCAGGGCCGCCGGCCGCCTGAAAGACGAACTGAAAAAGTATGTCAAACCGGATCTCCTCCTCCTGGATGAGCTTGGCTATCTGCCCATCGACAAGATCGGCGCCGATCTCCTCTTCCAGATCATCAGCCATCGGTATGAAAGCGGGGCTCTCATCATCACGACCAACAGGACCTTCAAGGACTGGCCCGAGATCTTCAACAACGACACCACCCTCACGTCGGCGCTCCTTGACCGACTCCTGCATCACACTGAAACCGTGGTCATCGAGGGCAAAAGTTATCGGATGAAAGAAACCATCGAAAAATAAACCCTTCTAAGAAAACGTCATTTTTTTGTAAATTTTGGAACCGACCCCCAGATCGGTTGAAACGCTCATCAACAAACGTCCGCTGGTGCCAAAATTGGTGCCGGCGGCTTCGCCCCTATTTTGAAACGCCCTGCATTTTTAAACCGCCATATTTGCATCATTTTCAGGCCGCCGCTAACATATTTAAATATTTATCAAAAAAGAATATAATAATCTATAAGTATTCTTGCTCAAATTATATGGGTATTGTTCCTATTTCTGTATAGGTATTTATACCTACGTTTGTATCATAGAAGTGAAGTATTCTTGCATTATACTTAAATATCAGCATAATCCACTATTGTGTCGGTAAGCTACAGTTCTCGGATCCCGCCGCGAAGCCCCCATCCGAACCTTTAAAAATTATCTTCATCATGATGGATTGTTGGAAAAACATAAGTACTCAGAAATGCTTTTTCTAATAGTTCAAAACCATTACGTTCGGTTGTTTTGAGATAAAGAAAAAAAGTTGACAGGCACCATCGGTATTGATAATAGACTTATGAGATAAATTACTTAACCTTTTGGAGTGTCTTGTGCTTGGGCCGGGTCGGAGCACTCAAGGGCGTGAAGCTCGGGGTACCGGAATCGTTGCCTGCTGCGCGACCCGATCAGTGGCCCAAGGCCTATCAGGCTTGATGGTATTTCGCCACCATTCAAAAACCGAACAAAAGAAAAGGAGAAAGGCATATGGCCGAAACCAACAACTTCCTGATCGTGGTCAATACACCCACCGACCGTCCTTATAACCACTACGCAGCTTATGTGGTGGCCTTTTTAGCAAAAAAACTGGGAAACATTCCCACGGTCAGCGTGTATTACGGACCCGAAGGCGTGCAGATGACCAAAAAAGGCGAATTGGCGAAACTGGGCTGCAACGATGATCTGAAAAATCTGATTGCCGATCAGATTGATGGCCTGAGCGCCTCTGATTTACCGGACAATATGGAGCAGATGGCCCGTTTCTGCAAAGATCAACTGGGCGTAGGCATTTTTTCCTGCGGTACCTTTCACGTAGTGGATGGTATAGGCCGGAATCTGGACGACACTTCCGCCATAGAGGATTTCATCGTACCCTTAAAACTGCCGCAGGCTGCTGAAGCGCTGCTGGCTGCGGACAAGATTCACTACCTGTAGAACGTACAAGGCATCGATCTATATATGAGGCGCCGGTCCGAAAGGGCCGGCGCCCTTTATTTATGTAGGCCCGGCATGGCGCGATCACTTGGAAGCGCTTGAATCTCGATGTCAACGGAGACGCGGAGCAGCAGGCTGGGATGCCCGATCCCATACCGGAGAGCAGCGGACGGAATCCGCGAGGGCATGGTGTTGGTGTGTCAAGTGACACGGCAAGGAGAGGCGACTTCTGTCAAAGAACCGAGGGTATGATGGAAGCGGTGGTCGAGCGCGAGAGCTGGACCGTTTGATTCGGCAGGCCGTCCAACAGGTCATGACCCCGGTATTCAATTCAGGAACCGCCGTATACGGAATCGGACGTACGGTGGTGTGAGAGGACGGCGGGCGGTGCTTCCCCCCTGTGGCCGGAATGATCGTGGCCCAGCTTCTCAGGCGGAAGAATCTTTCTGTATGATTATCACCGTCAACGGCGACATGGCTGAAAGGAATTGTTGATTCGATGAACTCGGTACTCAGTCACCTCCAGGAGCACCGCAAGGGATACATGGCCGGCATCGACAATCTGCCCCTGGACCGCATGCTGCCTGCCAAGGCGTTCGAAAAGCTTTCCGGCATTCTGAACCAGGCCGACGGGGTGACGGCCTTTTCCCCCGTATCAAGTTTGGCGCCATGTTGAGCAATTACGCCCAGGCCACCAACGTTCGATTGAACGGCGTAGATCCGGCAAAGGAACAGGCGGTCGTGCCGCTCCTGGCGATACGGATCAAGGATGCCGCCCATAAAAACACGATCCTTGAAAAGGGAGAGGTGCTGCTGTCGGAGGTGTTGGCCTTGCAGCCCGCCCATTTCGGCCGGGTCTATGCCGCCTATGGCGGAGTCTTTATCGTCATCTCGATTTTATGGGGATGGAAAATCGACAACATCGCACCGGTCGCCTATGACATCACAGGGGGCATAATGGCTCTGGTCGGCGTTGGCATCATCATGTATTGGCCTCGGCCGAACTGATGTGAGTTTGGTCATGCTATAGCTGGTTTGCCTTCACAATGTGCGAATAATCCGATTTTACGGTTCGTGCCACCAAAAGATCGGCTTCCAGTAGGCAAACCGCACCTCGTCGAACTCTCCGTGCTTTTGGGGATACGGGGCATTCTTTCCTCCCGCCATGCCGAAAATTTTGTAGTGCATCTGGTCTCGCACTGCTTCGGGAAACAGGAAACGCGCAAATTTGATGTTGTCCCAGCGTCCAAACGTTCGATCGATCCGAGTTTCGGGAGTGGTATACATGTTGTCGATCCAGGCCAGCAGACTGCCGCTAGGAATAAGGCCAAAGCCGGATATTTCACGGTCCTCGTTTTCGGGATGAAGGCTTAGGTTGTAAAAGTCCGCAGGCGGTGAGCGATGGCGCATCAGGTAAGTCCCCAAGCTGCTGACGGCATCACGAGTGCTGATGGCGGCGCCCATGAAAACGATATTCTTGAAATAAATGTCGGGGAAAGATTTCAAAATTTCACCGGCCACGATGGTCCCCATACTGTGCGCGATCAAGGTCATGCTCATGGGGCGGCCTTTGGCTTTGCAGCGCTCCAAAAAGCCTTCGGGACCGCCAAGCTTTTCCATGAAGACCGCCAGCGCGCCGCTGCCGGACGGAATTTTGCGAGGTTCGCCGCAATTATTCGGGGATTCGTAGTCAAACTCAGCCGGCTTGTTGACCAGCAGCTTGCTTCGGCGGAGCATCACGTCCCACGCCGGTCGTGCCAAGGTGTAGACAAACGGCGTTGTAACCAGTTTGGCCGGTGCTGTTACCCCCCACAACAGGCTGCGGGGAAAGGTGTCAAAATGCTGCCGCTGGTTGCCGGTAAAGAAAATATCATCGTTTTCCTGAGCCATGCGTTCCAGCATCTTGTTTTCTTCTACCGGGGATCCCGCTTCGCGACGGTTTCGGCCGAGTGTCGTGCGCCAAGCGTGCTCGCCCGTGACGGTCCAGGCCTTGAAGGCGTTGACGAGCGAGCCGGCGAGATCGGTGGCCGCATACAGTGGTGCAGTAAGCGGGGCCCAGTCAGACACCGCGCCCTGGCGAATATGAACTAAATGATCCCAGTAGGTGCTGACGGCACCGGAGCGCCAGTTGATAAAAATAGGATAGGGGCCTTCGTTTTTCTGGATTTCCCGGTGCTGTTCGATGATACGTTCAAAACAGCCGTTAAGGGTGTTCAATCCTCCATGAATAAAGATCAGAATGTCCGTCTTTTGGGAGGCCTCGATGGCCGCGAACAACTGTTTCAGATGCTCGAGATAAGGGGCCGTCGTTGCGCAGTCACCTTGCAGTTGCCGCTGATATATTTTTTCCCCCAAGCGAGTGTCGATCACCTCGCCGCCGTGTTCGATGGGAATGTAATTTCCCTCACGATCGATTGTGATCATGTGGTTTACGATAGCCTCGCCGCCGTCAGTAAGCCTGGTACAGCCGGTGGTTACAACCGCCAATAGCGCCAATATACAAAGCGATCTTTTCATGTTAGATCTCCTTATCGCCTTGTCGTGCTTTATTTGTTGAAAATCTTTTCTGAGAAGTGGCTATTCTGGGAACAATGCGCGCAATCTGACATGCGTTTCAACGGCACCGATGGAATGGTTGCGTTTTGCTGTATGACGAGTGTAATTTTATTTTTCCCGTATATATTTTCATAAAGGGAAAAATCTATTTTGAAAATAGGGATGATTTCTCAAATCATATGAGGGAAATGCCTATTTCCACATAGGTACTTATACCCAACTCAATTTTCGACTTTCATGATGGTAACCGGAAAGAGGTGCCGGGAGGATACGGTCCGCGCCCCTTCAGCGGTGAGTTTTAGTGCCGCTTAAGCGCCGCGGAGGGTCAGCGGCCCGGACTGTTTGAGCGCAGCGAGTTTCCGGGCCGCCCGGAGCAAGCTTTAGCGGCACTTGAACGAAACCGCGTGGGGCGCGGGCCGTATCCTCCCGGCACCGGCCTATGAAAGTCGAAAGTTGAGATACTGGAATAATTATGAATTTAAAAAACAGAATCGGTTTTTTGTAGTTTCAGATGCCGCCAAAAAGTCCTCACCAAAACAGTCTCGATATAATGCCTGTTTCGGGCACAGACTGCTTTTTGCGACTCGAAAGATAAAACGGGGTCCCTCTTGCGTCATTTCTTCGAACCTTTACCGCTCCCCAATTCTTTTCAGAATAAACGCCTTTATTTTGTGCCGCCGCCTTTTCTCTCTTCCGAACCTCTTTGTGGTGCATTCTGACCATGATTTGCATGGGGGGTCATGTTGAACGCGCCTGGTCGCCTTGTAAAAGCGGTTTGATCCGCTCAATCGTCGCCGGCGCGCAGCCTTCATAGTGATTGTTCACGTTGATGTAGACCGCCGCCCCGCTTTTCGCCAGATCCTTCGCGATATCCGCGATTGCCGTGAGGTCTTTATCCTTGGGCGCGACAATCCTGTCCCAGCGGTTGCCGGTGATTTTTGCCATGCCTTCCCGGTCCTTTCCCATCAGCCGGAGGACGACCCGTGAATGGCCTTGGATCGCATCCCGCCATTTCTGGTAGACCTCGGTGATCGGCGGCATCCAGTAGCCCTCGATCAGCACCGGCGCCAACTTTTTTTCCAGCAGAAAATCGAAATAGCCCCTGGTGAAATAGCTCTTGTTCCGGACCTCCATGGCATAGGCGTAACCTTCGGGAATCCGGTCGATGAACTCACCCAGCCGGTCTCGAAACATCCCGGGGCTCGGCATCTTCATTTTGTTCAGGTATTCAAACTGGAACATGACAGGTCCCAGAAACGGCTTCAGGGGGTCGATCAGGGACAGGAACTTTTGGAACAGGTCGGGTGAGAGGAAATAAGGATTGGATACCGGTTTGCCGCCCGTATTCCTCGGGTAATAGTGGGTGAGGGTGATGCTGTTGGGGGCCTTGACGGAAAAGCGGAAGCCTTCGGGCACGGCGTCACGGTAGCGGAGGACGTCGGCCGGCGCGGGGAGCCTGGCTCCGGCTGCGGGCGTGAACAGGGACCAGAACCACTGGTCGATCTCCACCGTTGAATATTTCCGGGCGTATTCCGCCAGATAGTCGATGCCCTTAGGGGCACTGTAGACCAGGCCCTCCCACTCGGGGTATTTCCAGCTGCAGGTCCCTATCCGTATTTTTCCATGGGGGTTGGACATTCGGGAACCTCACTTCTGATCCACCCGATCCTTCAGCTCCTTCCCGCATTTGAAGAACGGCAGCTTCTTGGGCGCTATCCCGACCTTCTCGCCGGTCTTGGGGTTCCTGCCGATATAGCTCCTGTATTCCTTGACATGGAACGAACACAGCCCCCGTATCTCCACCCGATCCTCATTCGCCAGGGCGTCACCCATGGCATCAAAGAAGATCTCCACCACCCTGGCGGCCTCGGCCTTGGTGAGCCCGGCTTTCTCTTTCAGCGTATGGGTCAATTCAAGTTTGTTCATCCGGCTCCTCCTTAAGAAATAAATATATAACGAACTTGAATTGTTATGCAATGGAAAAATGGCGCTGACACCAAAATGGTTCCGGGGGTATGTGCGGGATGGATCATATGAAGCGGCTGAGCCTCTTCGATGCATGCGATTGTTGGACGAGATGTTGATGGTTTTCAAGGGGCGGCGAATCCTGTTTCAGACAATTTCCTTTGTTGGTAAGCCGAAGCGGTTTCTCAAGGTGTCCACAAATGAATTATTGGCTTTTGGTGAAATGACCTCCAAAGGAGACATACCGCTTTGATGGAATCCCAAAAGGTCAAATATCAGGCCGGCACCGTCAATATCTGGCGCTACTCCTGCGAGCGTGATAAATAAACGCTCTTTTCTGGTCGTGTTGCAGGCGGTTGAAACTGACCAGCCTATCAAAAAATGAGTGATGGGGCTCATAAGTTCAGACACTCAGCTTTTATGTCACCAAACCGAGAAGGTTCGTCAGGTGGATGGGTTTGGATGTCCGGAAAATCGCACAGATCACAGAGAGTGTATCAATTGTACTGATAATTGACGATAATAGATTATCGCAACTCTTCTATAACAGGCATAAATACCCATCCGGCGAAAATTTATGAGGCCGACACCAATCATCTGAAGGTCCTGAGCCGAGTTGCCCGCCGGGCCGAACTCCTCCGATCGCAGCACCGGCTCGCGCCCAGGCCCCTGCAGGAGCCTGGGCGCGGCACCCGTGAATTTTGTTGCGAACACTTTTTCATCATCAGGGGCACAGGAGGGTGATATGCCTTATTCCGAGAAATTCAAACGTAAAATAGTTCAAAACCTCACCGGTCCAAACGCCATATCAGTTCCCGCGCTATCGAAAGAGGTTGACGTTTCACAAACGACCTTGCCAAAATGGCTCAGGAATGCCGGCGTCACGCCGCACCCTGAATATCCAAACAATGACGAAAACTGGAAGGTTCGCCTCATCGAAGAAGGGTTCATGAGGCGCATGTGGAATGGCGGGGGGGTGTAAGGTGGACAAGGACGAAAAGCCTGAAAAAGGGGAATTGATCTTTTACCGGAGTCAGCATATTCAAAATAGTTACGAGGAAGGGGAACTGGGACGGGAATCAACTCACAAGAAATTCTTGTCGGTTCGCCGGGAAGGGAATCGGAATGTTCGCCGCGAACTGGTTTTCTACAACCTCGATATGATCATTTCCGTTGAAAATGCACTGGGCGGCGCACGGGCATACGGCGGCGGAATTGATCTATCAACGTGCCGATGCCGGCGCTCTGAATATAGGCATTACAAACTATCCCGGGAATAAGCTCCTGAAAAGGGATGTAGAAATTTCCAAGAATTATTTGAGTGAAGATGAGTTGGAATTGCTGAACCGCATCGTCACAGCTTACCTTGAAGTGGCCGAAATTGAGGATCCTGTTGATCCACCCAAGCAAAAATTTGCGCCGTGCCGGATGCTTGGTGCAGACGGACGCATAGAACTGCATTTTTCGGACGGCGTAAGCGTCCAGGAACCGTCCAGGGTCAGCCTCCTTGACGGCCGCCAGGGTCCTGGGGCCGAAAACCCCGTCGATTTTTGCTCCGACAACCGCCTGAGCGCTTTTGACCGCCCGGGGGACATCGACGTTGACGGCATAGTCAAAGATCGACTCGGCCACTGCATTGCACGGGATCAGGTCCCCGCAGATCCGTCGCCAGAATTGCTGCCGGTAAAAATCCGACACCATGGCCCGTGGCGGCACCGCGCCGCCTTCCCTGTCGATGACCGCCCATCCAGGCCACGATGGATGATACCGCCGACTGATGCCCGCGTATGTCATCCCGCCGGGGTCACCGCTTACATTGTGGAGGACGTAGCCCCCTTCGTTTTGAATCACTTTTTTCAGGGCCGCATCGAAATCAGCCATCCTGCACCTCCGTTATCCGCATTTCTTTCATGAAATTCCCTTCCCGGCGGGGAAGGTTGCCACACCAAAGCCCCGCCTCGATTTAGGGTTATTAATTCGCCGTCGGGCATTGTGCCGTCAGGCGCGGGTACACTTTTTGCGCAGATACATTTCCCAGGTTTCATCCAACTCTTGTTTGGCGCACTGCCAAAGGTGCCGGACGGTCTCGGGGTCTTCGTTTGACAGGATGGCCTGGTGAAGCCTGATCAACGGTGGGTAATCTTCCAGGCACTCAGCCTCGATCGATGTTTTGTCGGGATATGCAGGCCTGATGCAGACGAGCTCGCAATCGATAGTTTTTGCCAGAATGGAAACCGCGGCCTGGGCGATATCGTCACGCCCGAGTTCGCAGAGGCGCTCCAGGATGGCGTTGGTTCTGTCCAGTGGATTTCGTTCGACATCTTCACAGCAGTCCGGATCCCGTCCCCAGCGGTAAAGCTGGGTCTGGGATTTACCGAACATTTTTGTCAGCGTCGTCATGCCCAGAACCTTCCTGCATGCTGCGTAAAACTGCCATGTTTTAAGGGGAGGCAATTCGGTCATCGCTTTACCCTTTCGCGTTTGCACCGGTTGATGTTTTACTGAGGGCGGCCCGTATTTCATCCGCTGATCCTTCGAGCCAGAGGACGGGGTCTGTTCCTGTAATCTCGGCAAGTTGTTTTGCCCTCCGCCATGACGGCCGTTTTTGTGCCGAAAATATCCTCGACACAAAAGATTCGTGGACTCCCATTATCTTGGCTATTTCTATCTGTTTGATCATAATGACAACCTTTTTGACCTATTGGTCAAAGAAAGTCAAGATATTTTTGACCATTTGGACAGTTTTTTTTACTTGATTTGAATTGACCAATAGGTAAAGGAGGTGGGTATGTACACGATTGAGGATTTGCACAAATATTTTGTGGCCGCCATGAAAGACAAACTCCAATCAAGATGGGGCGGTCTGCAGAAGCAGATGGCTATTGACCTGGGTGTGACAGATGGCCACATAAGCCGTATTTTGGCGGGCAAAAAAACCGCGTCATCAAATCTTCAAAAGAAAACCGCCGAAGCATGCGGGATGTCACTTGCCGATATTATCGACCACGGTCGCCGCATCCTCGAAGGAATCCCCACCGAAGATGCAAAGCCGCTCCAACCCCGCCCCTTCCAAATCGTAGTCAACGGCACCTACGACAAAGAAATCCTCGAAAACGCCAAAGAGACTTACCGCGGCATCCCTCTTTATGAATCCGGCCGTTTGGCCGCCGGATCGAACGGCCTCTATTTCAACGACAACGAAGTTCCGGAAAGCGAAGTGATCGTTTACCGACCGGAGCTGGGACACCGCTCCGGCCACAAACTCGCAGCGGTGCGCGTCGGCGGCAGCAGCATGAATCCCACAATCCCGGAGAAATCCATTATCGTTGTGGATCGAGATGACAGGGAGTTCGCGAACGGCAAGATCTTTTGCGTCAACGACCCGGACGACACCGGCCAGTACGTTTCCGCGGTGAAGCGGGTTCAGCGGTGGGAAAAAGGATTTGTCCTGATCAGCGACAACCCGGATTTTCCGCCGAAGGTCACAGGCCTCGACTGGCTCGACCTGTGCGTCGGCAGGGTGATATGGATGTGGAGGAATACGGAAGAGCTTTAGAAGAAGAGAAGAGTAGAAGGAATCCATTTGAAGATGCAGAAATCGAGCATCAATACTCTAAAAAGGATGAGTGATTATGTGGACAAAGTGTTCAAATGGCGAATGTGGATTCCAGTTCAAGGTGAATGAAAACAAGTTCGGGCAGTTCATCAATTGTAAAAAATGTGGCAATGAATTCAGAGCCACATTCAGTACAGACCCTCCTCCTACTGTAAACGTCATAGATGAAGCAGAGAGAGAAAAGGTTCCACCTGATCCTAAGGATACAAGGAAACGGACTTCGCCAAAGGAAATAATGGCCAGACAGATTGATGAGATTAAGCAAAATATTAAAGAACACATCCCAATGCTTGATGCTTCATTGGCCAACAAAGATAATGAAAGTGATACCCGGCTGATACTGGATAGAATACTTCAAGATGTCCTTAATTATAGAATAGAGGACATCAAGACCGAGCAAAAAATCCAAGGACGCAAGGCGGATTACGTTTTGTCCGTCAATGGCGATGATGTGATGGTAATCGAAGCCAAAAGAGTGACAATGGGTTTAAGCGATAAACAAATTTTTCAGGCATCGTCATACGGTGCCTATTCCGGTATCAGATGGGCACTGCTCACCAATGCCGCCGTATGGCAACTCTATCGAATATCAATGAGTGAAAAAATCGAGACCGACCTGGTATTTTCGATTGATCTCAGAGACGGTCTGGATGAACAGGAAGCGCAATATTTCTATCTAATCTCAAAAGATGGAATGAGCAGAAAAGGACTGCTGGAAAATCTATGGCAGAGGATGAGCGCTCTCTGCTACGAAAACATCCTGACCGCAATCTTCACCGATGGAGTGATTTCCAAAATAAGGGCAACCCTAACCAAGGATACCGGATGTCGCCTAACAAACGATGAGGTTAGAGATGCTTTGGAAAAACGAGTCTTTCAAATAGCATAAAAAAATAACTGGGGCGTGAGTCTTGAGCACCCGCCGAAAGACGCCCGCATGGATTATCCATCGCTCAACCCGGATGCACCGCCGAAGGTGACGGAGCTTGAATGGAATAAGCTGTGCGTGGGGCGGGTGATTTGGATGTGGATGAGTACGGAGGAGTTATGAGAATTATGATTCTGTTGCTGGCCATGACCATGTACTCACCCGCTATCGCTGATGACTTTATTGAGCGTGGACGGAAAGCCCAGACATCTGTCAAAAATTTGTTGTCCACTCACGGCGGAACTGTGGATGAATACCTGAATGAGAAGGCAAAGGTACCTGTTGTTGAGGACCTCGGATGGCATACATATCCACTGAATGACGGCGGATTCCAGGTTGAACGCTTGCTGCTTCTAAATGGGACGACAAAGCTTTCATATCGCTGGTCAGTTGAATCTGATGGAAGGATAACCCCGGAGAACGGGAAAGCCATCAGCATCACAAAACGGTGCGACTGAGATGCGAATGACCTTGACCAGAATCAAGCATTTGTCGGCCGGATGATATGGATGTGGAGGAATGTTAAGGAACTCTAACCATCTATTTTTGGAGGCATCATGATCTATAGGATATTGACTGCCTTTTTCGGTTTTCTCTTGCTCGCCCCGATCGGGAACATGGTCGTCGAGGCCGCGCTCGGCAGGCCGTTTGACACTGGCGACGCCATAACGGGCGTTGTGCTCTGGTCCGCCGTTGTGATCGCCATCGTTTACAAGGCGCCGACATGCGCCAAGGCCTGGCGCCGGATCTTCCTGACCTGCGGCGTCCTGTGTTTTGCTGTTCCGCTGGCGAAGATGGGTTCGGTGCCGCCGGCGTTTGCCGGGGCCGCCGTTGTTGGGTCCGGCATCGTCAGCATCTTCCCCGGGACGTTCTTCCTGATCGTCGGCCTCCTGACCGGCCGGAACAAGCAGATCATCATTATCAAGGAATCTGAAGGCGCCCAGGCAAGAACAAGTCATGAAGGATGATATGTTCGCGTGGTCGAAGGAACTCCCCCATCGGTGGTGATGGAGGGGCTTTTTAATTTTAGATATTTTTCCGCAATCCTAATCATCTTTCATTATCAGACTCAATAGGACTGTGGATCACCTTTTAATCCCTCAAGATTTTCAGAATATCCATTGAGAATTATAAACAAAAAGAGCAGTGGTGTGGCAAATCAAGGAGTAATAATGTCGATAGAGATTGAAATGAATGAATTGCTCGATCGGTTTCGATCATCTGCAGATGGCCTTTTTGCAGTTTATGGTAGATACAGCGAATCTTTCGAGGGAGGGATATATATTTGTGCGATTGCTAAACCAACGAAAAGAATGAGAGCGACTCTTAGCGCAGATCGCGAATTGCTTCTGGTGGCATCAAGTTTCACCGATCAGCAACAGCGGACAATCAAATTTATAAAGCGAGAAATTGAAAAGGCCGAAGGCCGCTATGAAAAAACAATTGCAATCGTTATCCACAAAGACCCCTCGGGAAACCAGAAATTGCGCAATTGGGGTCGAGATTTAGGAATTGCTATCCTGCCCATATACGGTAATACAGCACCTTCAGAATCTAAAGATTTAGAAAAATATCTTTGCTACGAACTTTATTCGCATGACCCATTTGATGTAACAGGACCTGTGTCTGATGACTCCAACTTTTTCGGTCGACGAGATGAAGCCATTGACCTCGCCAGAAAATTGCAAAAAGGGCAAATTCGGTCTTGTTTAGGGATTCGAAAGGTTGGTAAAACCTCAATTATCAATCGGGTGATTCATGAAATTAAGCGCAGCTACGAATGTAACTGTTTGATGGTTGATTGTTCACGCGATGACGTATGGGAATTAAATGCAGCCCGTTTATTAAACTCCATAAATGGATCAGTAGAGGCTATGATTCAAGGCTATCTTGGATACATAAGCATTATGCCAATTATAGATTCTATAGATATTAAATTAGCCCGTGATAAACTCCAGAAAAGCATTCTTTCATGTAAAAATCCAGTAATTTTGATTTTCGACGAAATTGATTACATTACACCTGGAAGTCCAACCAATCCAGAATGGTCTACTGAATTTAACATCTTATGGCGCAATTTACGTTCCATTTATCAAGAATGTGATCGCCATAGAAGTACTATGTCGATACTCATTGGCGGCGTTTCCACACATTGGTTTTGTGTAGAGACTATCAACAATATTGAAAACGCCGCACTTTCATTCATCCCTGAGGAATACTTGAGTCCAATGCCCGAACGGGCAACCATTGCGATGCTTAAACGCTTAGGGAAAGTTGCTGGGCTTCATTTTGAGGAAAGTGCATTATCTGCAATCGCATTGGCAACCGGGAATATGCCTTACTGGGCTCGCAAATGTGGGTCCTATATTCACCGACAAATTTTAACCAACGATCGGCCATGTAAGGTCGATTTAAATAGAGTAAGGCCACTAATCGATTCATTTGTAATGGAAGAGGGTTCTGCTATTGCTGAAGTCGCATTGTGTCACCTGTTTCGAGTGAATCCAGACCTAAAAAATGCGGCAGCCAAATGCTCCAAAGGCTTATCGGATTCTGTGTCTGAACCACTGAAGAGACGTTTACGACGTTACGGGGTTTTAGATCATAAAGGGGATCTTTCAGGCCAAATGATTTCCCATACTTTTTGCTCTCTTCAATTAGAAGAGTGCAAGATTATGCGGGATACATCGGAGGAACATCAAAAGTTAAACCTCGGACTTAATGAATGGGCTGAAGAAATTGCTTCTCTCAGCAAGCGTAGAAACATCATAGAGTCTAGATTGCGAAATATCGCCCTTAATTTTCTCAGGTTTGATTCGCTCAACTCGGGGCGGCAACATGAAGTCAAAGATCGCATAATAAAAGTACTGTCAAAGACCCAGCAACCAGAGGTTCAGCATTTGTCAGCAGAGGAAGCAATGGGAAAATTAACTTGGAAAAACCTATCGGAATTAATTGCACGCGAGTGGCCTCTATTTGAACGTCTTTTTGGAGACAAAAGCGAATTCAAGAAAAACGCAGATATCATAAATGATAGATTTGATGCTCATGCAAAACCAGCAGATCAAGCAGACATCGCGCTATACCGTCGATCACTCAGTTTTATAGAGGAGCGTATTTCTAAAATTTATTGAACTGAACCAATTTGTGACGGTCTCGTAAAAAGTAAAAATCTGGATTTTTGACCACATCATATCGTGTTTAATGAAAGCCAAACACACTTCATATTGTAGTAAAAAATTTTACGGACGACTTTTTACGAAACCATCAATTTGTAGGCAGAAAAAATTAAAGTTAGAAATCATGTCAAAAGGCACCCCATGAACCGATACTGCTTCCTCTTCATCCTCGCCCTCATCCTCACCGTCCTACTCCCCCTGTCCCTCCCCGCGGCCGACCTCACCGGCCAAGTCGTCGGCATCTCCGACGGCGACACCATCACCGTCCTCCAGGACCGCCGGCAATATAAGATTCGCTTGGCCGGTATCGATACGCCCGAGAGCCATCAAGACTTCGGCACCAAGGCCAAACAGTTCACCTCCGACAGGATTTTCAAGAAACAGGTTCGCGTGGAGGAACAGGACGTCGACCGCTACGGCCGGGTCGTTGGCATGGTCTATTACGATGGCAGATGTCTGAACGAGGACCTGGTCCGCGCAGGCCTTGCCTGGGTGTACCGTCAATATTGCAAATACCCCGTCTGTTCCCAGTGGCTGGGGTATGAAGATGAAGCCAGGCAGAAGGGGATAGGGCTCTGGGCCGGACCCGAGCCAACTCCGCCCTGGGAGTTTCGGCGTGGCAGGTCCAAGTCGTCGGCGCCCACCTCAAAAGCCAGCGTTTCCGGCGGTCTCGTCCATGGCAATGTGAAATCCCACGTCTTTCATAACCCCAGCTGCTCCGCATTCAATTGCAAGAACTGCACAGCGGTGTTTGGTAGTCGGGAGGAGGCGATCAAGGCGGGGTATCGGGCGTGTGGGGGGTGTGGGGGGTGAATCGTGGTTGGTATCGAGCGTAGGTGAAATTACCCGAATCAAACCTCAATATCAACTGGTCAGGGCAAACTGACATGATAATCAATTGCTATATCTCATCAGAGCGAAAATGAAACTAAAGCCACCAAAGAATCTAGAAAATCTATATGAAGATACACAGAAAGTATTTAATGTTCTAAATCATGAATCTGATATAGCATGTGTGCTTATTGGTGCTAGCTATCTTTCAGAGTTGTTGGGAAGTGCAATTAGAACAGTATTAAGAAAATCAAAAGTTACTGAAAAGCTGCTTGGCCCGGGCAAAGGAATACTGGGTAGTTTTCAAACAAGAGCGGATATGGCATATTGTCTCAAAATCATCGGGAAAAGTGATCTTCAAGATTTAGAAGTTATTGGAAACATAAGAAATTCATTTGCTCACAAACATCTGTCTTTCGACTTCACTGACTCAGAAGTTGAAAAAGAATGTAATAAATTAAATGCTTGGAATATTAAGTTGCACACTGAAGAAATTAACTCAGACCCTCATATTGAGAAACTACCTGAAACAATATTTAAAGTTGACAGCACCCGACAAAAATTCGTTATTTCTATAGTTATGATAAAACAACGAATCATTAACGGTGCTTTTACAAAAATAGCATCGGAATAAAAACTGACTAAAATGATTAATATATATCGGGATAGAGAGTAGCCTCACGGCCGCCCCCATAAGCAGATTTGTATTGAGGGGAGGCAAAATTTCCCGAATCCAGCTTCAATATAATCTTCTTCTAAGAAAACGTCGTTTTTTTGTAAATTTTGGAACCGACCCTCGGATCGGTTGAAACGCTAAATAGGAAATACAGGGTTAAATGTCAGAAGCATTATCGATCAAACGCGATGAAAAGAAGGGGAAAATCTGGAGCCATGTGCGCAGCAAGTGGCTGGTGGAAACGCCCGAAGAGACGGTGCGCCAGAAATACTTGCTGGTGCTGGTAAACGAGTACGGTTTTACCCTCGATCAGATCGCCGAGGAGATGGACCTGACTGGGCGGGGCTCCGCTTCTGCCCGCGCCGATTTTGTCATCTGGCGCACCGCCCCGGACAAAGCTGACGACAACGCCCCCTTCATCATCGTCGAGTGCAAATCAGATAACGTCACCATCAAACCGCAGGACTACGGCCAGGGTGAAAACTACGCTCGCATTTGTGGCGCTCCGTTCTTTGTTACCCACAACTCCCGGGAAACCAAATACTGGCGGGTGAAGAAGGACAAGGTGCCCGGGTACACCGAAGAAATCGAGAACATTCCCCATGGCGACGCCTCGGATAGGGACATCGAGGAACTGCTTGCCAAGCTTCGCGCCTTTAAGGAGAAGGAATTCGCCGACCTGCTTCACAAGTGCCACAACATCATCCGCAACCGAGAAAAGAAAGATCCGGCGGCGGCCTTCGATGAAATCGCCAAGGTGCTGTTTATCAAGGTCTACGTGGAGCGCTCGCTGCTGACTCGACGTAACAAAAAAAACCTGTTCACCGTCGATGTGCTGAAAAACCAGATCGCCGAAAACCCTCTGGACAACCTGTTTCAAGAGACCAAGCGGGCCTACACCGCCGACAAGATTTTCGAGGACGACGAGCACATCAACCTGAAGCCCGCCACTGGCGAGGCCATCGTCAAGGAGCTGGAGAAATACAACCTCTCCGACACCAACGAGGATGTAAAAGGTGTCGCCTTCGAACGCTTTCTTGGCCGTACCTTCCGAGGCGAAATCGGCCAGTTCTTCACCCCGCGCACCATCGTCGAATTTATGGTGCACATGGTCGATCCTCAGGAGGGCGAAATTGTCTGCGACCCGGCCAGCGGCTCAGGCGGCTTTCTGATCCGGGTATTCGAGATCGTGCGTGAAAAAATCCTCGCCGACGCCGACCTCGATTACAACGACTTCAAGGTCGAGATCGAAAAGGACAAGTCGCTCACTGAGAAGCAGCGGGCCAAGAAGCTTCAAGACAAATTTACCGAAGTGCAGGCTCTCATCGACCAGAAACGCGAGGGATCGCGCCTATGGAAACTCTCCAATCGCTGCATCTACGGTACCGACGCTAACGATCGCATGGCCCGCACCAGCAAGATGAACATGATCATGCACGGTGACGGCCATGGTGGTGTTCACCACCACGACGGCTTTCTGAACGTCAACGGCATTTTCGAAGGACGTTTCGACATCATTCTGACCAATCCGCCCTTCGGGGCCAATCTCGAGCCCACCGACAAGGTGCTTGAGGTGGATATCAAGGTCAATCCGGCGGCGGAAGAACGGTATCTGAACGAGTACGGCGATCTTTACCGCGAGGCCCAGAACCGGGTGAAGGCGGCGCTCAACAAGCCCATCGCCAGCCTGTTCAACCTGCCCAAGAGCGAGAAGGCCAAGACCAAGACCGAGGTGTTGTTTATCGAGCGCTGCCTCGACCTGCTTAAACCTGGCGGCCGCCTCGGCATCGTGCTGCCGGAAGGCATCTTCAACAACCCCTCGCTCGCCTACGTGCGCGAGTTCACCGAAGACCGAGCCTTCCTCCGCGCCGTGGTCAGTCTTCCGCAAGAGACCTTTGTCAGCTCCGGGGCCAGCGTAAAATGCTCGCTGCTCTTCCTGCAAAAGTTTACTGAAGAGGAACAGCAAAAGTTTGACGAGATCTACGCCACCGCCAAGGCGGAGATCGAAGCTAAATACGCCGACGAAATCCGGACGGAACGGGAGCGGCTGGAAAGGGGAATTGAGGCGGCCAAGCAGGCGAAGGATGCAGAGCAGCGCAAGGCCCTGCAAAAGGAACTCAAGGGTTACCTGAAGGCAATGGAAGCCAGGCAGATCACCGAGACCCGTCAACTGCTCAAGGACCGCTTCGACTACCCCATATTCATGTACGAGGCGGAAAAGGTCGGCATCTCCGCTACCGGCGAAGAGGATCAGAACGAGCTTTACCCCAACGACCGGCAGCCCACCGATTGCGACAAGACCTGCCTGGAGTGGTACCGGGAGTTTTTGGCTGACCCGAGTGCCTTTGCCGTTGCGGGAGGGGCTGAGTGATGGGTGAAGCGGCTCAGACTTTTCCGAAAGCCTTTGCGGTTCGCTTTGCGCAAATCAACCGCTGGGACCCAAACAGCTTTCACGGCATCAAATGGCATTGGCTTTCGTCTGTCATGGCCCCGATTGGGTCTGTGTTGAAACCACGGAAGGAGAAGGTTGACCGCAGCGGTAATGGGTTTACCACCCTTATGCCGGTTACCATTCATTTTGATGGGTCCATTGAGCCCCGCAAAGTCAGTGAAGACAAAGAATACACCATGGAGCTTTTCTGGGCGCGGCCCGGCGATATTGTGGTTTCCAAAATCGATCTGAAAAATGGTGCCGTCGCGATTATTCCAGACGGATGGGACAAGGCAGTTGTCACCAACCACTTTGCAGTTTATGAACCCCACCTGGAAAAGATAGATCCGCGATATTTTCATCTGCTGATCCAAGCCAAGTTTTTCAAAGAGCATCTATGGCGCAATAAAGTCGGAGCCGAAGGACGTAAAGAGGTAAAGCTTGATTTTTTTGAGTCGTTAGAATTCCCCATCCCGCCGCTGCCGATCCAGCAAAAGATTGTGGCCCATTGGGAGGCGGCACAGTTTAAAGCCAATACCGATATAAACCGAGCAAAAGACACGGCAAAGAGCATCCCAGCTCTGCTGACAAAAGCACTCGGGCTGAAAAAACTTGGCGCTGCTCACGATAAACGGGCCTTTGTATTGTCATGGCAGGAAATTGAGCGCTGGGGTGTTGAGCTTGCCCGAGAAATGTCACGGCGTCCGAATATTGAGATGAGCCCTTTTCCAGTTGTCTCGCTCTCTGATGTTATAGCGGATTTACAGAACGGTTGGAGCCCGAAATGCCTAACGCGGCCAGCGATTGGAGATGAATGGGGTGTTCTCAAGGTTGGCGCGGTCTCCTTCGGTTGGTTCGATGAGCGCCAGAACAAGGCACTGCCGCCAAACCTGAAGCCAAGAGAACAATATGAAGTGAAACCCGGCGACCTCATCATTAGCCGCGCCAACATCGCTCGTTATGTGGGGGCGTGTGCTCTGGTTGATAAGGTGCGCCCTAAGTTGATGCTCTGTGACAAAATCTTCCGGGTTGTCTGGAAAGAGGAATCGCCGGTTTTACCGAAATACCTGGATGAGATACTCAAGATTCCACATCTGCGCTGGCAGATAGAGAATAACCTCACCGGCGCATCACCGACGATGAAAAACATTTCGAAACCGGCCCTCATGGCGTTACGTTTTCCACTTCCACCTCTGCACATTCAGGAAGAAATCATCTCTGAAATTGAAGAAAAGAGAAAAAAAGCCCGTAACTTACAAGATGATGCGAAGATTAGTCAGAAACAAGCCGGGTTGGAAATCGAAAAAATGATTCTCGGCACCCACCCGGTGGAGGCGCACTAATATGTTGAGAGGCCGCAAATACATCGAGTTCGAGGGGCTGTTTTCAGAAAGCGTGCTGGGCATCTTCCGTATCATTCGGGGCGAAATCGACCCGGACGAGCTGGGGCTGGGTGAGACGGTTTTCGGGGTGAAAAGCGACGACGGTGGTCTGGTGGATATCACCCGCCGCTATTCGAGCCCGACCATGCGCATGCAGCGGCTACGTGTGGGGCGCGGCGATCTGGAGCAGCTCAAGCAGGACAAAATCATCCGCCGCATCGACGGCAATCACCGCCTGCACATGGCCGAACAGCTCACTGAAGACCCCCATACACCGACCAAGTATCTCGCTTCCTTCTGCATGGTACTGCTCGGCCTACCTGACAACGATGTCGACAATTTTTCCGAATCGTTGATTTTCCACACCATCAACAGCACCGCCCTGCCATTGGAGTCGGAACACGGTTTGCGGCTGCTACTGGGTCAGGACCCGGCGCACGCCATGACGCCGGATAACGAATTCGCATATCACCCCCATCATTCCACCGGACCTGCGCGAAAAGCCGTTTAGACCGGTGAATTTAAACGTTTGCTCTGGAGAAAAAAATGACCGAGACACTCCCAGCAATCCTAATAACACCTTCCAAAGATCTGTTCCCTGTCTTAGTGAGCCAGGAGACCGGTCTCTTACAACAGGCTCGCAAACTTTTCGATGCGGAGTTCTATGATCACGCCCTGCTTGATATTTGGAATGCGTCAGTACACAATTTACGGAGGAGAGTTGAAGCCTATGGCGTTGATTTGTTTGTATCCGTAGTGAAAGACGAGCCTGGGCGCAAACGCTACGATCTCTCAGGCGACACGCTGAATGAGCGTTGGCAGGATGTTGACGATCTTACTTTGATTTCTGGTGCCACACGTTTGGGGTTGCTGAATAGGAAGGCCGGAAAGGCGTTGGAGATGATCAACTGGATGAGGAACCACGCGTCTCCTGCGCATGGAACTGATTCCAAGGTAGAGAAAGAGGATGTTATGGGCCTCGTTCTGCTTCTGCAGAAGAACCTCTTTGAGACCCCCCTCCCTGACCCTGGACACTCGGTGTCCTCGTTGTTCGAACCGGTCAGGACAACGACGCTTTCAAAAGATCAAGTAGACCTTCTCAGAGATCAAGTTCGAGGTCTTCGTCAGCAGGATTTGCGAATCTGCTTCGGATTCATGCTAGATATGCTCTGCTTAGGCAATGAACCGGCGCTTCAGAATACCAAGAGCCTATTCCCTTCGGTTTGGGAACGGGCGACTGAAGACCTCAAGAAGACCGCTGGAATCAAGTATCATCAGATCAGAATAACCCCAGGTACCGACGATAGCTTAGACAAAGGCGGCCGTGTCCGTCTTCTAGATTTTCTTATCCAAGTAAATGGTATTCAGTACATACCCGATGCAGCTCGCGCCGTGTTATTCAGGCACGCTGCAAAACAACTGGCCAAGGCGAAAGACACTTCCTACGGATGGTCTTCTGAAGTCACTGCCGCCGCAACCCTGAAACAATTAGGACCCAGTGTACCTTCTATATGTTTCGAGGAGGTCTATCAGGAGATTCTTGCGGTATGGTGCGGTAACTATTGGGGGCAGTCAGGAGCCTATGCTCTCTTACAAACTTTCATAGATCGACTCAACACTGATCAGATTCGTATACTGGCTTCTATGTTCAGGAGAAATGAACGCGTTCGAGATGAACTTCACCAAACAAAACCGAAGGCACGAGGCATCGAACTGCTGAATACTCTTCGAGATCGAGTCACAATTGCGTCTCATGTTAGCGAGATTGACACTGCAATCAGGAGTCTCGAAGAAATGTGAGCGAACATTTTTTTTAAGCGGACTCGGTTCCCTCGTCGCAGGAACGCCCGAGTTGCCGGGTTCCCGGCCTCACGGGCATTAGCCATATAGGAGAGATAAATTGCCTTTACAACCATTTGATGGAAATACCTTCGTTGCTTTTACTGATATTTCCGGGTTCAAGGAGATGATGAAGGATGGCAATCGTGCCAGCAAAGCAATGAGTCGTTTGTATTCGTCGGCATACGACGCATTGCGGGACAACCCAGCAGTAAATGGCCTCTTCATTTCCGATTGCGGAATTATGTTTTCGAGAGGCGACAGTCCAGCCCAGAAGCTCTCAGCGATGCTTCAGGTTGTGAAGAGGATCAACGAAAGCCTTCTGGAACATAGCATTATGTTAACTACTTCCATAGCGTGGGGGCACTTCAGTTACCACGACAGGATTGAGTTCGATGGCATTGAGAAGAACCCGATCTATGGTAGCGGATATTTATCAGCTTTCATGGATAACGAAACGGGCAAGCCAAAAATCAAGCCTGGAGAATGTCGGATCTTAAAGAACTCCATGACCGAGTTGCCAGAGACTGATCAAGAGCTGTTTTTGCAGGAAAGCACTACCCACTATCAGTACTTTTGGAACGTTCGTTCGCCTGATGATATTGAGGGGTTTAAAAGGCGCTATAAGGATAGTTATAGCCTCAAGTATGCAGGTATGTTGTCGGCGTTACGCGGTGAAAACGTTCGGGAGAATGAGTAGCCTCACCGGCACTCCTCCCAGACCAACGTTCATTTCGCAAAGGAACCCCATGAACCGATACCGATTCCTTTACATCCTCGCCCTCATCCTCACCTTCCTGCTCCCCCCGTCCCTCCCCGCCGCCGACCTCACGGGCCGGGTCGTCGGCATCTCCGACGGCGACACCATCACCGTCCTGCAGGACCGCCGGCAATATAAGATCCGCCTGGCCGGCATCGATACGCCCGAGAGCCATCAAGACTTCGGCACCAAGGCCAAGCAGTTCACCTCCGACAGGGTTTTCAAGAAACAGGTCCGCGTGGAGGAAAAGGACGTCGACCGCTACGGCCGGATCGTCGGCATGGTCTATTACGATGACAGATGTCTGAACGAGGACCTGGTCCGGGCTGGCTATGCCTGGGTGTACCGTCAATATTGCAAATACCCAGTCTGTTCCCAGTGGCTGGGGTATGAAGATGAAGCCAGGCAGAAGGGGATAGGGCTCTGGGCCGGACCCGAGCCAACTCCACCCTGGGAATTTCGGCGTGGCAGATCCAAGTCGTCGGCGCCCACCTCAAAAGCCAGCGTTTCAGGCGGTCTAGTCCATGGCAATGTGAAATCCCACGTCTTCCATAACCCCAGCTGCACGGCATTCAATTGCAAGAACTGCACAGCGGTGTTTGGCAGCCGGGAGGAGGCGATTGCGGCGGGGTATCGGGCGTGTGGGAGGTGAATCGTGATTTGGATTGAAGGCAGGTGAAATTTCCAGAATCCCACCTTCAACATGAACTTGCCAGGTCAAATTGACCTGATAATCAATGGTTATCGTATGAAAATGAGTGCTGATACCAGAATAATTATTTTAGGAACATTTCATCCGCTGCAATGTGGAAGCACGGAATGCACAAAGGAGCAGATCCAGGATTACAGGCAATTCCTTGAACAGATATGCATCAATAGCGGAATACAGTGCATTGTGGAGGAAATGAACGACGAAGGATTGAAAAATCATGAGGTTGAAAACACAATAGCATTTTCTACATGCAAACATCTAAATATCAAGCATCAGTACGCTGATCTATCAAGCGAGCATTTGGCAGATTTATGCTTGTTTATAGATTGTTTCATGTTTAGAGAACCAACGAATGAATCTAAAAGTCATAAAAGAGAACTTTTGCATCAACATTTGCTCAATCCGATTAGGGAAAGGTATTGGTTGGCAAACGTTTTAGCTTTAAATATTTGGCCAGCCTTACTTATTTGCGGTTCGGATCATGTAAAAAGCATGATCAATCTCATCAAAGTATTGGAGTATGGTCCGGTTGAGTCAATTATAAAATGTTGAAACGATAATCGGGTAGCCAGGAGTTTTCTCTCCCCCAGCCCCCACACCACCACCAAACCGACGGGTCATGTATTCCGCGCCTCGGATGATCAGACAGAACGAGGCCTTGGGATAAGCAAGCCCGACTGGTCAAAACAAGCACTTCCAGGGATCAAGGTCGGGGGATCGGATGTGTGGGGGATGGCTCAATTTGAAACCAGGAAATCCAAAATGAAAATAGTCACTGCAGCCATAATTGAAAACAACGGCAAAGTTCTCCTCACAAGAAGGTCTCGTGGGCAGGCCCTCGGTGGGCGCTGGGAATTTCCTGGTGGAAAATTGGAAGAGGGCGAATCCCTTCAACAATGCTTGGAAAGGGAAATCCAGGAAGAACTATCTGTAAAAATTAAAGCTGGCGATATCTTTGACGAGAGCGTCTTTCATTACGAAAAAGGAACAATTAGGCTTGTGGCCATTCATGCGGAGCTGCTTCAGGAAGATATCCAGCTCAGTGTTCATGATAAATTCGATTGGGTAGAGAAAAAATTGTTGGGCACATATGATTTTGCTCCAGCCGATATCCCAATCGCGAAGAAATTACAGGAAAGCTGTAGCGATGAATAATCTAAAAATTCTGCCGGGGGAGACAATAGATAATAACGAACTTTGCGCTATTTTCAAATGTAGCACCCAAGGGGGAATGAGACGATCTCACAAAACAGGGACTCTTGTTATCATATCCAATCATGTAAAATCGATATACGTTGACCGACGGCAGGGAAATATCCTTCATTACACCGGCATGGGAACAAAAGGTGACCAAAGCCTGGAGTTCATGCAAAACAAAACATTGGCTGAATCCGGCAGAAACAATATTGAGGTACACCTTTTTGAAGTATTCAAGGCTGGAGAATACACTTATGATGGGAGAGTGGAATTAGAAGAGAAGCCATACACAGAGCCCCAGAGGGATGCTGAGGGCAACTCTCGATTGGTATGGATATTCCCCCTGAGGTTGGTATCGGGCGCCCCTCCCACAATTGATAGGGATAAAATAGAAAATTTAAAAGCCATAAAAGATAAAATGGCGAGGAGTCTTTCCGACCAAGAGCTTGAAGCAAGAGCCAAATTCTATAATGGCGTGCCAGACTCCAGAGAGGTTTCTGGCAGGCAGTTTAGCAGAAATTCAGTGATAAGCGAGTTAGCTCAAAGGCGGGCTAAAGGGATATGTGGGCTATGCGGTAATCCTGCACCTTTTAAGCGAAAAGATGGCACACCCTATCTGGAGACCCATCATATTATTTGGCTTTCAGAGGGAGGAAAAGATTCGATCGACAATACTGTGGCCCTGTGCCCGAATTGCCACAGGAAAATGCATGTAATAAAATCAAAAAACGATGTTAACAAATTGAAAAGACGATGAAAATAAAGTCTCAGAAGCACTCACCGCTCAAAGCAAAACCGCTCCGAAATCCAGGACAATCACTGGATGATCAGATACATAATATCATTTCCGAGGATCTGGCTTCGTACATAGCGTGTGCCATTTTCATGTTCCCTGTAGCCATTTATGATTGGTATCGCTGGTACAATCCAAAGCCAATCAATCCATGGTTGACAACGATAACTGCATTCATCTTTTTAACCGTTTTCGTTTATAAATGGATCACCCTGAGAAGAAAAATAAAGCGCCTCAGGATGGCGAGGGACGGGGAAAAAGCCGTAGGCCAATACCTTGAAGGGCTCAGAGAGAAGGGCTACAAAGTTCTGCACGATATTGTGTCAGATTCATTCAACATCGATCATATTGTCATCTGCACCAAAGGGATCTTTTTGATCGACACAAAAACGATCAGCAAAAAGGACAAGGACGATCAGATTACTTTTGATGGAAAAACTGTTCTGATCAACGGCTACAAACCAGATCGGGATCC
Source organism: Desulfococcus multivorans (assembly GCF_001854245.1). Classification (GTDB taxonomy): domain Bacteria; phylum Desulfobacterota; class Desulfobacteria; order Desulfobacterales; family Desulfococcaceae; genus Desulfococcus; species Desulfococcus multivorans. The sequence goes on from NZ_CP015381.1 coordinate 605,719, forward strand.
GGTTCGTCAGGTAACGGCTTTGTCTTCGTGGTTAAAGGAAAAAATTTGCGAAATCACTGGGAAGGAGATGTTTATCCGGCCGGTCGTAGCCTTCCCCGGATGGTTTGTAAAAATGGATTTGAAATACCAAACCAACGTCTGGGTTCTGTCAGCGAAAGCCCTTCCAAGATTCATTGAGAAGCAGCCGGATATCCTTGAGTCACCGATGGTGCATCTTATTACATCTCATCTTACAAGGTACATTCGAACCTTGTAGAAGAAACAGGGATGCGCCAACCTTCAGACCGTTATCTTTTTACCCTTGACACACCCAAATTATTTTTTTACCCTGACCCCGCCACACCAAAGCCCCGCCCATCTGGAGAGATCCAATGGGCATCAAACAAATCAAATACGAATCTCTCCCGGTCGTCGTAGACGTTGACGGCTTGGCGGATTATCTCCATATCTCCAAAGACACTGTCCTGAAAATATGGCGCAAATTTCCGTATTTTTTCATAAGCAACGGTAATACTGCAAAATCAGCGCGTTTTATCATTTCTGACGTGGTCCGATACCTGCGTCAAAACGGAGAAAATTATGGGGATATGGAAGGTAGAGACGGGCCGCTATGCGGGCCTGTGGACGTACAAGTTTCAGTACCAGGGGCGCCAGTACAAAAAGCGGGGATTCAAGACTCGAAGGGACGCCGAAAAGGCAAGAAACGAGCATCGGCAGGAACTTCAGGCCCCGAAAACGACAAATATGGCATTCTCAGAGCTGTGTAACGCTTATCTGGATTTTTGCCAGGGGCGCCTGCGGGACAACACGATCCGGCAGAAAGCATTCGTGTATCGCTCCTTGGTAGGCTTCATCGGGGAAGATTTCCGGTGTGACGACCTGCCCAAAGTAACTCTCGCTGAATACCTTGCCAAGCGCCAGCAGGAAAAGGGGAGCAAGGCCTCAAACAGGGATCTGCGGGATTTGAAAGCGCTGTATAGTTGGGCGCTGAAATGGGGCCTGTGTCCCTTGAATCCCGTCGCCCTTATCGAGCCATATCCGGAGGAGAGAACGGCCAAATACGTGCCGCCTCTTGAGGATTTTAACAGGGTCCTAATGGCCGCACAGGGCGATGATCGGGACCTACTTCTTGCTTTGTACCATACCGCCGGACGACGCGGGGAGATTTTGGAAAGACTGACTTGGGAGGACATCAATTTCGAAAATCGGTATATTCGCCTATCAACACGGAAACGGAAGGGCGGCAATCTGGAATGGCGCACGCTGCCGATGAACGAAACGCTTTATAGTGTTCTTTGGCGCCGCTGGAATAACCGGGATAAAAACAGTCCATATGTGTTCACGTCGCGAAAAACAGGGGGCCGGTATTCCCGGGAAGGAAAAAAAGGGTTGATGCGTGTGCTGTGCCGGCGGGCCGGCGTCAAGGAATTCACGTTTCACGCGATCCGCCATTTGGTGGCATCAATTTTGAGCGACAGTCACAAAGCCAGCCCGAGACAGATTCAATCGTTCCTGGGGCACCAGCGGATTGACACAACGGAAAATTATCTGCACGAGATCCGGCCGATGGATGATGTAGCTGCGGTGTTGGATGGAGGGGAAAATGATTTTGAACCCAAGGCTTGGGCAGCCGTTGATGGTTAGGCAGAGACAGGCCGAAAAACCACCTTGTCGCTATCATTGGCGGGTTGAAAGTTGTCGTTTCATGCAGGGGGTTGTGGCGGTAAAAAACCAAAGCCGTCCCAAAAGCCGTCCCAAAATTTTTTGCCAAGAAAAAAGCCCGGCTCAAAGAACCAGGCTAAGTATTTGGAATGGCGGAGAGAGAGGGATTCGAACCCTCGGTGCAGCTTTAAACCGCACACTCGCTTAGCAGGCGAGCGCCTTCAGCCGACTCGGCCATCTCTCCATTGATTTGATGAGCAGTGCCATGTGGCGGAGGGAGTAGGATTCGAACCCACGGAGCTTTGACACTCAACGGTTTTCAAGACCGCCGCCTTAAACCACTCGGCCATCCCTCCCCTATCTCCCTTGTGGAGCAAATCCTATTAACATCTTATCGGGTTCGGGTCAACAGCTTTTTGGTCGGATCGGTATCTGAAAGGCGGCGGTCGACCGGTTGCCCGGCCCTGCGCCCTTCAGGTACGGTATGCTGCGCAATATTGACGATTCAGAACTTGACTTCGTTCCAAAAGCGGATATCTTGGCCTCGATCATGCCATCTTGTGTGTTGACACCGAGGTTGATTTATGGTTTCCCAAGCCATTCAACTTCATCGACCCTATACCGATCCCGAGGCTTCGGGCGCGAGGGCGATCCCGGATCGGAAACGGATATTCAAGGAGAGAATCAATGAAACAGAAATATGTCATCATCAAGAACGACGAGAAAAACACGCTGTTGCTCCAGGAGCACGCCGAGCTGGACAAGGAACTGCTCTCCCTGCTCTGCGAGGAGACCTATCCCGGAGACATGATCGCGGAGGCCGTCGGCCTGGGCAGGGAGGCGCTCATGGCCCGGCTTCGGACCCGGAACATGTATCCCCCCTCCATGTACCTGGACCAGATCGCCCAGCAGGTCATGGAACTGTACGCTACGAAAGGGGCGTCTTCCGCCGAGGTGCTCTTCGATGATGTCGAGCTGATCGTGAAGGATCGGGAAGAGGCGGAGGCCCTGGCCATGGAGGAGGATTCGGCGGATCTGGACGATCTTCTGGACGACGAGGACGATGAAAATCTCGACGATGATTTCGGGGATGACGACGGCATCAACATCAGCTCCAGCACCAGCCTCAAAATCGCGGACGACGATTCCCTGGACATCGACGACGACGCCTGAGTCCGCTGCGGCATTCCGGCCCCGACCCCCTTGCCCGCGACGCCTTCTTCGCCGCGGGTTCGAGGCGGCTTCCACGGATCATTCCACGAATCAGTGGAGGATCTGGCTGAGAAAGAGCCGGGTGCGCTCGTGCTGCGGATTGCCGAAAAAGGCCTCGGGCTCGTTTTCCTCCACAATCCGGCCTTCGTCCATGAACAGGACCCGGTGGGCGACGCTCCTGGCAAAGCCCATCTCATGGGTCACGACGATCATGGTCATCCCCTCCCGGGCCAGGTTGATCATGACGTCCAGCACCTCCTTGACCATCTCGGGATCGAGAGCGGAGGTGGGCTCGTCGAAGAGCATCACCTTGGGCTTCATGCAGAGGCTCCGGGCCACGGCCACCCGCTGCTGCTGACCGCCCGAGAGCTGGCCCGGATATTTCCGGGCCTGCTCGGCGATACGGACCTTTTCGAGAAAGAACATGGCCGTCTCCTCGGCCTCCTTCCGGGGGACCTTTCGGACCCACATGGGGCCAAGCGTCAGGTTTTCCAGGATGGTCAGGTGGGGAAACAGGTTGAAGTGCTGGAAGACCATCCCCACTTCCTCCCGAATCTTTTCGATATTCTTCAGGTTGTTGGTCAGTTCGATGCCGTCGACGATGATCTTGCCCCGCTGGTGCTCCTCCAGCCGGTTGATGCAGCGGATCATGGTCGACTTCCCCGAGCCCGACGGACCGCAGACCACGATCCGCTCGGTGGGGTTGACCTTCAGGTTGATATCCTTCAAGACATGGAACTCTCCGAACCATTTGTGCATGCCGATGATCTCGATGATCGGTTGTTGGGCTTCGGGGCTCTCCTTGGGGGCGTCCGCGGGGCTATGGGTGTCGCTTGGGCTCATAAGGCACGCTTTTCTCCATAAAAGTTTACGATTTCCGCGTCAGATGCTCAGGTCCTTTTCCAGCCGGCGGCTCCAGTTGGACATGAAAAAACAGCTGACAAAGTAGATGACCGCCAGAAAGATGTAGGCTTCGGTGGAAAAGCCCATCCACTTGGGGTTGGACAGGGTGGCCTGGGTCGTCTTCAGGATGTCGTAAAGGGCGATGATCACGACCAGGGAGGTGTCCTTGAAGGCGGAGATCAGGATGCTTACCGTCGGCGGAATGACGATCTTGAGCGCCTGGGGCAGCACGACGAGGCGCATGGTCTGAAAATAGTTGAGCCCCAGGGAGTCGGCCGCTTCGAACTGCCCTTTGGGGACGGCCTGGAGCCCGCCCCGGACAACCTCCGCGATATAGGCCGCCGTGAAAAGGATGATGGCCGCCTGGGCCCGGATAATCTTGTTCACCGTGACGCCCTCGGGCAGGAACAGCGGGAAAATGATCGAGGACATGAACAGGAGGCTGATGAGGGGCACGCCCCGGATCAGTTCGATGTAGATGATGCAGAGCGCCTTGATGGCGGGCATCCGGGATTGTCGCCCGAGGGCCAGGATGACGCCAAGGGGGTAGGCGGCGGTAAGGCCGAAGATCGCCAGGACCAGGGTGAGGGGAAGCCCTCCCCACTGGGTGCTTTCCACTGTCGGAAGTCCTGGAAAACCGCCCCGCATCAGGACCCACATCACCAGCAGCGCCGCTGCCCAGGCCCAAAGCAGGGACCGGTGCCACCAGGCCCGGTTGCGGGTGACGAGGAGCATGACCACGAGGAGAATGATGGCCGCAAGGGGGCGCCATTGCTCGCTGGGGGGATAGAACCCGAAGAGGATGAAGCGGATATTGGCCGTGATGATCGACCAGCAGGCCCCGCCGGACGCGTGGCACTCGGCGCTGCTGGATGTCCAGAGGCTGTCGATGAAGGCCCACTTCACGAAGGGGGGAACGATCTTGCAGAGCCCGGCCAGGACCAGCAGCGTCAGGATCGAATTGAACCAGGAATTGAACAGGTTGGCGCGGATCCAGCCGATGAGACCGATGCTGGTGACCGGAGGCTTGATTTCCGGATAGGCCGGTGTCGTTGAATAAACGGTCATCTTTCCACCAGTTTGACTTTCTTGTTGTACCAGTTCATGAAGGCCGAGGTCGTGAGGCTGAAAAAGAGATAGACGGCCATGATCATGGCGATGCCCTCGATGGCCTGGCCGGTCTGGTTGATGGTCGTGTTGGCGACCGAGACGAAATCCGGGTAGCCGATGGCCACGGCAAGGGAGCTGTTCTTGGTCAGATTGAGCATCTGGCTCGTCAGGGGCGGAACGATCACCCGGAGGGCCTGGGGCAGAATCACCAGCTGGAGAACCTTGCCCGGCCGAAGCCCCAGGGACATGGCGGCCTCGGTCTGGCCGTGGCTTACCGACTGAATGCCGGCGCGGACGATCTCCGCCACGAAGGCGGCGGTGTAGAGCACCAGCCCCAGGAGAAGGGCGGCGAATTCGGGGGAGAAGTTGATGCCGCCCACGAAATTGAAGCCCCGCAGCTCGGGAACGTCCATGGCCGTGGGCGCGCCCCCGATAACCCAGGCGAGCGCCGGCAGTGCCGGGAGAACGGCAACGGACGTCCGGAAGACGGGAAATATCCGGCCGGTCTCTTCCTGGCGCTTGCGGGCCCATCGCCGAAGCATCCAGACAACGATGCATCCCGCTACGAAGGCCGTGAGCATCCAGATATGGACCGGGTGGGCTTCGGGCACCCCCACCACCATGCCGCGATTGCTGAGGAAGACCCCGGGAAATGGATTGACGGCCTGACGGGGCGACGGGAGAATCTCGTAAAAAACGGCGTACCAGAAGAAGAGCTGCAACAGGACGGGGATGTCCTGGAGAACCTCCGTGTAAACGGCTGCCGTCCGGGAGACCAGCCAGTTGCTCGAGAGCCGGGCGATGCCCACGATGGTGCCCAGGACGACCGTCAGGATGACGCCGATGACGGCGACCTTCAGGGTGTTGAGCACGCCCGCCAGAAGCGCGCGGGCATAAGTGTCCGCGGCGGAATAGGAGATGAGGGATTCGCCGATCTCGAAGGCGGCTTCCTTGCCGAAAAAGCCGAAGCCGGTGGCGATGTTCTGGCGTTCCAGATTGGTCAGGGTGTTGGTGAACAGGTAGTAGCCGACCAGGATGACCACGGCCAGGGCCAGGGCCTGGTAAAATACGGCCAGCCTGTCGGGGTCATGCCAAAAAGAGGTTTTTGCCTCAGTTGTCTGCGATATGGAGGGGACTTGTTGCTGCATGGCGATCTTCCGTGATAACGGGTCGGAGGCTCCGGGAGACGAAGCCGACGGTGTGGCGGTTTCGAGGCGCATCGGCCCCGCCGGCGAAGGGGTGATGCCGCCCGCCGGGATGCCGGGGGGCGGCGCGCGTGTCCTATTTGAAGGGCGGTGCGTACATGAGTCCGCCGTCGGTCCACAGGGCGTTCAACCCCCGCTCCAGGCCGAGGGGCGTGTTGATGCCGACGTTCCGCTCGAAAACCTCGCCGTAGTTGCCCACCTGCTTGATGATGTTATAGGCGAATTTCTCGTCCAGACCCAGGGCCGCGCCGTTGCCCTCGGTCACCCCCAGGAAGCGCTGGATAACGGGATCCGTGCTTTTCAGCATCTCGTCCACGTTGGCGGAGGTGATCCCCAACTCCTCGGCGTTGATCATGGCCAGGACGGCATAGTCGACAATGTCCCGCCACTGGTCGTCGCCGTGGCGAACCGTGGGCGCCAGGGGCTCTTTGGAGATGACTTCGGGAAGAATGATGTAATCGGCGGGATTGGGGGCCACCGCCCGAATTCCGGCCAGCTGGGAGGCGTCGGAGGTCAGGCAGTCGCAGCGTCCGGCGAAGAAGGCCTTGGCCAGCTCGGCATTCTGCTCGATGACCACGGGCTTCCAGTTCAGTTTTTTGGATCGGAAGAAGTCGGCGGCGTTCTGTTCGGTGGTGGTGCCCGGAAGGACGCAGACGGTGGCGCCGTCCAGTTCCCCGGCGCTCTTGACGCCGAGTTTTTTGGAGATCATGAAGGTCTGGCCGTCATAGTAGTTGACCGTGGCGAAATTGAGCCCCAACTGGGTGTCCCGGGTCAGGGTCCGGGTGGCGTTGCGGCAGAGCACGTCGATTTCGCCGGATTGAAGGGCGGTGAAGCGTTGAACGGCGGTCAGGGGAATGAATTTCACCTTGCCGGCATCCCCGAATACCGCGGCGGCCACGGCCCGTCCGGTGTCGACGTCCAGGCCTTCCCAATGGCCCTTTTCATCGGGTTTGCCAAAACCGAAGAGGCTGCCGTTGACGCCCACCGAGACAAACCCTTTCTTTTTGACTGCGTCCAGGGTTTCGCCCGCAAAGAGGTCCGCGGAGACAAGCATCGTCGCTGCCAGGAATAAAGCCGTCAATACCGTCGTTCGTCGTTTCATGCAAAGTTCCTCCTTTTTTGGTTAACAGGGTCAACAGTCGGATCTTATTTTTGAAGCACGGTATCACAAGTGAAGATGATTTAGCAAGTAAAAGGAAAAGTTACATACAGGAGCCCCTGGGTGCTACAGCTCCTCGGGGGTGAAGGCGACCACGTCGTCGATGCGTTCGGCGCCGGTAAGGAGCATGACCAGGCGGTCAAGGCCCAGTGCGTTTCCCGCCGCCGGCGGCATATGGGCGAGGGCGTCGAGGAAGCGGTCCGGCGACGGATAGGGGCGGCGGCCGTCCGCGGACCGTCGGGCCGCTTCCGCCGCAAATCGTTGCCGCTGCTCCACGGGATCGGTCAGCTCCGTGAAGGCGTTGCACAGCTCCAGGCCGTTGATATAGAGCTCGAATCGCTCCGCCACGGACGGATCGCCGGGCTTCAGCCGGGCCAGGGCGCCGCACCGGGCGGGGTAGTCGTATAGAAAAAGCGGCTTGTCCAGCCCCAGGCGGGGTTCGATGACGCACCCGATCATCTCGTCGAACCGGTCGCGGGCGAGGGCGTCTTCCAGGGGGACGGGGCTGTAGCGATCAAAGGCCTCCCGGACGGTCATCCGGTGCCAGGGGAGCGAGAGATCGACGCGGTTTCCCATCCAGTCGATCCGATTGCCGCGGCCGATGGTTCGGGCGATGAAGCCGATGAGGGCTTCGCAGTGGGACATCATCTCCCGGTAGGTCCACCCCGCGGCATACCACTCCAGGATCGTGAATTCCGGGAGGTGACGGTCTCCCCGCTCCCTGTCCCGGGCGCACCGGCAGATCTGGAAGATGCGCGGATAGCCGGCGGCCAGAAGACGTTTCATGCAGAGTTCGGGGGAGGTGTGAATAAACCAGCCGTCCGCGGGGACCGCCTCGATATGGGTTTCGGGGGCCGGGGCGGGGATACGCCACGGCGTCTCCACCTCGAGAAAGCCGGTTTCGACAAAGAAGCGGCGTACGGCCTGAAGGATCGCGGCCCTCAGGCGGAGGTTGTCCCGGATGGCGGACTGGCGAAACAGCATCGTTCGGTCCGGTCTTATAGCTCCCGTTTCAGGTAGCGGTCCTTCTGGCGGTCCTGCAGCAGCGCCAGGTCGAAGGTTTTGGGATCCGCCGATTCGTACCATTGATAGGCCGTCTCGCGGCACGCCGCGCACCCTTTGATGGGAAGGTGGACGGCCAGGGCCCGCTTGCGGCCGTCCGACGATGTGTCGATGGACCAGCAGCCGCCGCACTCCTCGCAGATCCGGACCGTTTCTTCCTGTTTCTCGAGGATGTTGTCGGTGTCGTAGAAAATGCTCCGCCGCCGCTGGTCGAAGGTCTTGCCGGCCTGAAGTTCCTTCCGGGTTTCGTCCCGCCGGTTCCACCCGGTCATGACCTTGTCGCCCAGGCGCCGGATATACTCCGTTACTTCGCGGCCCTGTCGGATGCCGTCCGGATCGTAGTCGGGCTCCCTGACCCGGCTGTAATCGAGGCCGGCCATGGCCAGGATGATCCCCACGTTCATGTAAGGCAGCGCGCTCTCGATGGAGTAGCCGCCCTCCAGCACGGCGATGTCGGGTTTCAGGAGCTCCGTGAGCCGGGCATATCCCTGGGCCGAGAAGTTCATGTTGGTGAGGGGGTCGGCGTAGTGGTTGTCCTGTCCCGCCGAGTTGATGATGATGTCCGGCTTGAAATCCGCCAGAATGGGCAGCACCATCTCTTCGAGGGCGTAGATGAATCCCTCCTCGGAGGTGTTGGGGGGCAGGGGGATGTTGACCGTCAGACCCGCGGCGTTGGGGCCGCCCAGCTCGTTGAGAAAGCCGGAGCCCGGATAGAGAGTCCGGCCGTCCTGGTGGAGGGATATGAACAGCACGTCGGGGTCGTGCCAGTAAATGTCCTGGGTGCCGTCGCCGTGGTGACAGTCGGTGTCGACGATGGCGACCCGCCCCACCTTGTAGGCCGTCCGAAGATACTCTATCATCATCGCCTCGATGTTGATGTTGCAGAACCCCCGGGAGCCGTGGACCACCCGCATGGCATGATGCCCCGGCGGACGGACCAGGGCAAAGCCGCGTTCGACCTGCTTGTCCATGACGGCCATCCCGATGGTCTTCGCCCCGCCGGCGCTGATGAAATGGGATTCGGTGGTGACCTCCCACTCGTCGGGAACGCAGAAGTGAGTGCGCTGGATGTCCCGGATGGTGGCGATGTCCGGCTTGTATTCGATGATGCCGTCGATGTCCAGGAGGCCTTCCTCGAGCACCTGATCCTGGGTGTAGAGGAGCCGTTCCTCCCGCTCCGGATGATTGGGGCTGATGGCCCAGTCGAAGGCCGGAAAGAACACCAGCCCGGTTTTATGTTTGGCGCAAAGCATATAATCCTCCGGAGATGGTGATGGGGTTCAGGGTTGGTGAAGATGCTTCAGGCATTGGACAAAAGCCGTTCGATGATGGCTTGGTAGCCGTGGATGAGACCCGGTTTGACCTGGACCTTGACCCGGATGTTGCGGCCGGCGGTGTAGAATCCGCGGACCATATTGAACTGGAGGTCCTCGGTGACCTCCATTTCCAGGTCCCGGGTGTCGGCCCCGATCCTGACGGCCTTGTCCCTCAGCAGCACGAAGGCCTTCTCGACGGCGTTTTCCTTGGAAAAATTCCGGTTCACCGGTTCTGAAAAGTCTTCCTCCGGCGCGGAGACGATCTCACGCTGGGTGTCGCCGAAGAGGGTGACCTCGCAGGTGGTGCGGGCCAGGGCCGCGCCGATGGCGTTGGCCACGGACCAGTGGGGTACGGCCCGGACGTCGAAGTCCGACAGGGTTCGGAGACGGTCGGCGAATTCGGGGGCCGGGCCGCCCAGGACCAGGATCCGCTTGGGGTGGACCTGAAGTCCTTCCTGAAGCTCATGGACGGTATAAACCGGCTTGCTGTTGATGGCGTCGATCATTTGTCCGGCCTGGGACAGAATGACGTTGCAGGCCTCGTCGAAGATCCGATCGGCCGCGGCCTCGACGGATATTCCCAGTGCCTGGGCGATGGGTGCGATGCCCGCTGTCGACGCTGCCAGTCCATCCCCCTTCTGGATTCCGAGCACGAAGAAGGCGTCGGTGGGGGTGGGCACCTTTCCGCCGTAGGCCATGGCGGGCCCCTCGCGGTCCGGACCGACGGTGAGGATGCCGTCCTGAAGCCGGACGGCGGAGTCGCCGCCGATGCCGATGGATCGGGTTTCGAGAGAGCGGATCAACGTCTGAATCCGTTTCCGGTTCTGGCTCAGGGTGATTCCTACGGGATCCAGCAGGGGCGCCCGGTCCACCAGGATCGCCATGTCGGTGGTGGTGCCGCCGATGTCCAGCACCAGCGTTTCTTCGGTTTCCGAAGCGAAGGCGATGGCGCCCATGACGCTGGCGGACGGTCCCGAGAGGATCGTCTGGCCGGGAAAATCGAGGGATGCCTCGAAGCTCATGGTGCCGCCGTCGGCCTTCAGGAGGTGGATGGGGATCATGAGGCCCTTCTGCTCGAGAGACTGCTTGACCGCCGCGAAGAACTTCTTGTGAATCGGTCGGATGGTCGTGTTGAGAAAGGTGGTGGCGATGCGGCGAGGAAAGTTGAGGTTCCCCGAGACATGGTGGCCCAGAAAGATTTTTCCGAAATCGTCCTTGATCGCATGGTAGACAGCCAGTTCATGGGCGGGGTTTCTGACGGAGAATTTGCCGACGATGCCGACGTTCCGGATGCCCTCCTTCTTGAGAGCCGCGGCGATTTCGTGGATTTCATCCAGATTTACCGGCGCCACCTCCCGACCCCGATGGTCGATGGATCCGGTGATGCTGTAATAATGGCGGTTGGTCCGGAAATGTTCCGGATCGATCCCCGGACCGCCCGAAACGATCATGCCCACCTCGGGATATTTTTCCTGTACAATGGCGTTGGTGGTAAGGGTGGTACTGAGCACGACACGGTTGATCCTGTCCGGCTCGATCCCCTCGACGATGTGTTCGATTCCCGCAAGCACGGTGCTGAACAGATCTTCCGGGTCGGTTCGGACCTTGTATTCGCGAATGAGTCCTTCTTCCCCCAGCAGCACGACGTCCGTATGCGTTCCCCCGACATCCAGTCCTATGATCATGATATTTCCTTGAGTGTATTCCTGAAGTGTATGGGTTGACGGTTGGGTCTCCCTGGGCGTATCCAAGGGGGCACGGGAAAAGCGTTTGAGAAATTTCAAAAAACTGTCTGCAATCCCCACGGGTCATCCTTTCGGCCGATGCAACGACTCGTTCGCGCCATCCCGCTGTCGGCAGGATTCTGAAACGCCGACTCGGGGGACCGATGGTGCCGCCTGAGGATGACTATGGATAGAGGCGAAAAATAATCACATCGTAGCGGAAACAGGGATAATTGTCAATATTTCAACTTTGGGCTCCCGCGGCCCACGTTGTCGGCAAAGGGATGAGCCCCGTGAAACCCCTCTTCGGTCTATGGATAATTGTGAGGCTGAAGGCTGAAGGCTGAAGACTGAAGGGGAAGCAGGGCCAAGGGGGGGTGTGTGATGTTAGGGCAATACGTTACTTGGTAGGGTTTCAGGATGTTAGCGTTTTAATTTTTTACTCAACTTTCGACTTCCATAGGCCGGTGCCGAGAGGATACGGCCCGCGCCCCACGCGGTTTCGTTCAAGTGCCGCTAAAGCTTGCTCCGGGCGGCCCGGAAACTCGCTGCGCTCAAACAGTCCGGGCCGCTGATCCTCCGCGGCGCTTAAGCGGCACTAAAACTCACCGCTGAAGGGGCCCGGGCCGTATCCTCCCGGCACCTCTTTCCGGTTACCATCATGAAAGTCGAAAGTTGAATTTTTATGTGATTACGGGCGTACGCCTTCAGTCTTCAGTCTTCAGTCTTCAGTCTTCGGTCTTCAGTCTTCGGTCTTCAGTCTTCGGTCTTCAGCCTTCGGTCTTCAGTCTTCGGTCTTCAGTCTTCGGTCTTCAGTCTTCGGCCTTCGGTTCTGTTTTTTGTTTGCCATATCGTTTTTCGGAGTATATGTTGACGGCTCCGCAAAAATCGCGATATCTGTATGGGAATTATGTAAGGAACGATAACGACACAACTTTCGACGTTCGTGACGGTGAGGGGATAACGGCTGAGAACTGGAGACTGAAGAGGGGATCGGAGCGCCGATCGTCGCGGATGCACCCTGCAGCCTTGCCGCCGCCGGCCCATGAATGCCGAAAGTTGAAATGAAGAGAGGTTGAAGCCAATGAGGCTTGGCATCATCGGGCTCCCCGGGTCGGGGAAGTCGACCGTTTTCGACGCGCTGACCCAGAGTGCCCCGGAAAGCGGCCGTCGGGCGGAGGATCGTATCGGTACCATACGCGTGCCCGACCCCCGGGTGGACATACTCAGTCGCATGTACCAGCCCCGAAAGACCATTTTTGCCCAGGTTGAATATTTTCTGCCGGGAAAGACCGGCCATGACAAGAAAAAGGATCCGAACCTCTGGACTCCCGTCAGGGACTGTGACGCTCTGATCCATGTCGTCCGAAATTTCCGGGCTTACGGCATGGAGGCGCCCACCCCCCATGCGGACCTCGCGACCCTCGACGAGGAGATGGTGCTGGCCGATCTCATGGTGGTGGAAAAGCGTCTGGAACGGATCGAGCTGGATCGGAAGCGGGGCAAACCGTCGGATCCCGAGGAACTCTCTCTGTTGAGTCGATGCCGGGAACGTCTGGAGGCGGAAACGCCCCTTCGCGGCGATCCGGAGTTGGCCCGGGCGCCTCAACTCCGGGGGTTTGCGTTCGTTTCCGCCAAACCCCTGCTGGTGCTGTTCAATAACGAAGACGAGGACGATGCGCTCCCCGAGGGCGGCAAGGACGCCCCGGACGCGGCAGACGCCATGGTCATCCGGGGAAAGCTGGAGCAGGAGCTTGCCCAGATGACCGAGGCCGAGGCACGGGAATTCCTGGAGGAATTCGAGATCACGGCGCCGGCCACGGACCGGGTCGTCACCCGATCCTACGCGCTGCTCGGCCTGATCTCCTTTTTCACCGTCGGAGACGACGAGGTGCGGGCGTGGACGATCCGACGGGAGACGCCGGCGGTGGACGCGGCCGAGGTGATCCATTCGGACATCAAAAAAGGGTTCATCCGGGCCGAGGTTCTGGCCTATGACGACCTCATGGCCGCAGGTTCCTATGCCGAGGCCCGCAAGCAGGGAACGGTCCGACTCGAAGGGAAAACCTATCTCGTTCAGGACGGCGATATCATCCATTTTCGCTTCAACGTCTGATCCCCCGGACCGAACCCATGGCCGTTCAAGGGATTTCCCGGAAAAATCTGCAGTTGGCACGTCAGATCGGGATCGCGTTTTCGAGTCGCCTGCTGATCAATACCTCCCGGCGGTTCATCTATCCCTTCGCGCCGGCGCTGAGCCGGGGGCTTGGCGTGCCCCTCACCGCGTTCACCACCATTATCGCCCTCAACCAGTTCGCCGGTTTTCTGAGTCTGATCTTCGGCCCTCTCGCCGACCGCTGGGGGCACCGGTCCGTGATGCTCCTGGGCCTGGGCGTTCTTGTGACCGGGATGCTGGCCGGCGGCCTGTTTCCGTCCTACTGGCCCGTTTTCGCGGCACTCGTGCTGACCGGGGCGGCCAAAAGCATATTTGATCCCGCCATCCTTGCCTTTGCCGGAACCCGAGTACCTTATGAACGACGGGGGCTTGCGGTGGGCCTTCTCGAAATGAGCTGGGCTGGAAGCTCGCTTCTGGGCATCCCCCTCATGGGCGTTCTGATGGATCATTGGGGCTGGCGCGCGCCGTTTTTCGTTCTCGGCGGCTGCAGCCTGGCGTGCATGGCGCTTCTGGCGCGCTGGATTCCGAAGAGCGGCATCCGGAGGATGACCCACGGCGGTCCGGCCGGATTTGCGGTCGCCCTGAAGCGACTGGCCGGGGAACGGACGGCCCTGGGCGGCATGCTCTTCGTCTTTGGCGTCAGCATGGCCAACGACAACCTTTTCGTGGTTTACGGCGTCTGGCTCGAAAAGAGCTTCGGGTTGAGCCTTCTGGCCATCGGGTTCGCCACCACGGTCATCGGCGCTGCCGAGCTTTTGGGAGAGGGGTTTATCGCGACCCTTTCGGACCGGCTGGGCCTCAAGCGATCCGTCATCCTGGGCGGCATCCTGTCGGGGCTCAGCTACGCGCTCCTGCCGATGATGGATGCCGGACTCCCCCTGGCTTTGACCGGACTGTTCCTGGTTTTTCTGATGGGGGAGTTCACCATCGTGGGCTCCATATCCTTCTTTACCGAAATCCTGCCCGAGGCCCGCGGCACCATGATGGCGGGCTATTTCGTCGCGGCCAGCATGGGGCGGGTCATCGGGGCGCTCATGGGCGGCCCCCTCTGGCTGGCGGGAGGGATCTGGGCCGTGGCCGGTGCATCGGTCCTGACGAGCGCCGCCGGCCTGGCCGGCCTGATCTGGGGCGCCCGACACTTCCGCCGGTAACCCGGACCTTTCAGTGTGGTGAGGCTGAAGGCTGAAGGCTGAAGACTAAAGGCTAAAGGCTAAAGGCGTACGCCTATAATCACATAAAACCCTAAAACCCTAAAACCCTAAAACCCTCATGAAAGCCGGAAGTTGAGCAACGACACCATAGTATGATATAGATTAACGTGAATGGTGATGTGCATGCCCCGGTGTCGGGCGGGAACGGCTCAATTCCCCCTTCAGCCTTCAGCCTTTACCATCTATCGCTTGTGCGGCCGCGGCCGTAAGGAGGTGTCGAATGAACATTAGAAAAGCCGCCTTTGCGGGATCCTGGTACCCTGAAACCCCCGAGGCCTGTGAACGGGAAATTCGAGCTTTCCTGGGAGAGGGAACCGAATCGGATTTGACGGGCAGGGTTTTCGTGGGCGGGATCGTGCCCCATGCCGGCTGGTATTTCTCGGGGAGCATCGCCTGCAGGGTCATTCACGCGCTCAGCCTTTCGTCCCCGCCGGACGTGATCGCCGTATTCGGCATGCACCTTCATCCGGGGTCCCCGCTGTACATGATGCCCGAAGGGGCGTGGGAAACGCCCTTCGGCGCGCTGCCGGTGGCCTCCGACCTGGCCGCCGCCCTTTCGGAACGCTTCTCCTTCACCATCGAAACCCCGACCCGATTCACTCCGGACAATACCATCGAGTTGCAGCTCCCCTTCATTAAATACTTTTTCAGGGATGTCCGGGTGATCGCTGTAGGCGCTCCGCCCGCGGATACCACGCCGGCGGTGGCCGAGACCCTGGTGTCGCTGGCCCGGGAAACCGGCCTCTCCCTCAAGGTCGTCGGTTCCACCGATCTGACCCATTACGGCATGAACTACGGGTTTACGCCGAAAGGCGCCGGCCCGGCGGCCCTGCAATGGGTTACCGGCGAAAACGACCGGCGATTCATCGAGGCGGTTCTGGCAATGGACCCGAAGGGGATTATCCGGGAGGGGGTCGGGCATCACAATGCCTGCTGTTCGGGCGCCGCGGCCTCCGCCGTGGCGGCGGCAAAAGCGCTGGGGGCGCGCCGGGGGGAAGCCTTGGCCTATGCCACCAGCCATGACAAGCATCCCGGGGAGAGCTTTGTAGGGTATGTGGGCGTCGTTTTCGAATGAAACCGCTTCAAACCTTCCATAACCTGTCCCCGGGCAAGCAGGAGCGGATCACCCGCGTTGCCGTGGAGGAGTTCAGCGAAAAAGGGTACGCCGGTGCCAGCATCAACGCCATGGTTCGGCGGTTGGGCATTGCCAAGGGGTCGATATTTCAATATTTCGGTGATAAGAAAGGACTCTTTCTCTTCGCCTTCAATACGGCCATGGAGCGGGTCAAGGATTATCTGAGAACGGTCCGGGACCAGACTGCGTCCGAGGACCTCTTCACCGCCCTGGAGGCGACCCTGACGGCAGGGGTGATCTTCATGGAAAAACATCCGGTGATCTATCGCCTCTACATCAAGGCCATGTTCGAGGACGACATTCCGTTTCGAAGCGAGATCCTTCGCTCCCTCCGGGAATACAGCTTTAAATATTTCCGATCCCTCCTGGAGAGGGCCCGGGCTCGGGGAGAACTTCGCCGGGATATCGATCTGGACAAGGCCGCCTTTGTCCTGGACGCCCTCATGGACCGTTTCCTGATCAGCCGGACCGTGCCCCATCTGGATGCGGGACTCGGGATCCACGGATGCAGCCCGGAGGACGCCCGGCAATGGATCGCCCAGATCACGGACATCGTCCGTCTGGGGATCGGGAGCCGGTGATGTCGGCATCCGCTTATGTGCTGATCGCCGCCGCCGTCGACGGAGAGTTGGCGGGGCTTCGGCGGCGGATGAACGCCTGGGTCGAAGATGAGATCGGTCGTCGCCCCGTGGCCCGGGGACGCCTTCTCGGCGTTCCCGTTCGGCTGATGGTCACCGGGCCGGGCACGGCCAATACGGTGCAGGCCTTGACCGCCGTGCTGGAGCACATACCGCCGCACCTTATCCTGTTGACCGGATGCGCCGGGGCTTTCCGGCAATCGGGCCTCGGGATTGGCGACGTCGGCGTAGCCGATGAGGAGATCGACGCTCATCTGGGCCTCGAACCGATGCGGGCCGGGGATCCGCCGGAAACCCTGCCTTTCCCGGTTATCACCGTGGACGGCGTCCCCGTGAAAGGCCGGTACCCACTCTCCCGGGGGTGGGCCAAAACAGCCGTGGACGCATTGCTGCGGGCAGCAGACGAGGTGTCCGGATCGAGCCCCGCCGGGATCAGGGTGATGCGCGGCCCTTTTCTGACCGTGTCCACGATTACGGCCACGGACCGTGGAGCGGAAGCCCGCTATCGGCACCACGGCGCCTGTATGGAGGCCATGGAGGGGGCCGGTGCGGCCCACGTCGCCTGCCGGTACGGCGTGGATCTTCTGGAGGTTCGGGCCGCGAGCAATCTTGTCGGACGGCGCCGCCGCGATGCCTGGAATCTCGATCTGGCGTTCGAGCGCGCGACATGGGCTGTTCTGACGATCCTGGACCGTTGCGGTCCCTTTATGCTGGAGAAGATGCCATGACCCGAACCCTCTCACTGGGGTATTCGACCTGTCCCAATGATACCTTTCTTTTTCACGCTCTTGCCCACGGCAAAATCGATTGCCGCGGCCTGGCGTTCGAGATTCGTCTCGCGGACGTGGAGCAGCTGAACCGGTACGCCGAGGTCGGCCGGCTGGACGTGACCAAGCTCTCCTTTGCGGCCATCGGCCATCTGCGCGAGCGTTACGCCCTCCTCGAGAGCGGTGCGGCCCTGGGGAGGGGTTGCGGTCCTCTCGTCGTCGCGAAACCGGGCTTTGACCTGTCACGACTGGGCCGGGCCCCCATCGCCGTCCCCGGCATGCGGACCACTGCGGCCATGCTTCTGGGACTCTATCTTTCCGGAACGGCGGCGTGCATCCCCATGAATTTTGACCGGATCATGCCGGCGGTCTCCCGGGGGGAATACGAGGCGGGCGTCATCATCCATGAAGGCCGTTTCACGTTCCAGGATTACGGCCTTGTCCAACTGGTGGATCTGGGGCGGTGGTGGGAGGCGGAGACCGGACTGCCCATTCCCCTGGGCGGCATCGCCGTGCGCCGGGACCTGGGTCCGGACATCGCGCGACGCGTCGAGGCGGCCATCCGGGACAGCGTCGCCTACGCCTTTGACCACCCCGAGGAATCCAGCGCTTATGTTCGTGCCCATGCCCGGGAGATGGCGCCGGATGTGATCCGGCAACACATTGCGCTTTATGTCAACCCGTTCACCCTTGATCTGGGGGAGGACGGGCTTGCCGCTGTCGACGCGCTTTTCCGGCGGGGAGAGGCCGTCGGGTTGCTGCCTGCCATCCCGGGCCGGGCTGAAGACTGAAGGCGCGTGTTTGCACCGGACGGCACCGTTGAATTTTCCCGGACGTTCAATCACGCGCTTTCAGCCTCACGGAAAGTTGAGAATGTTGTTGAAAAAGTTCCGTTATACAGGTATATACAATAAGTTTAGGTAAGGACAGGCGGGCTGCATGCCCGGCCGGCGCGAGGGTTACAAGGCCGATGCGCTCCGCGGCGCGGTCGGTTCTCCAAAGCGACCTGGGCTTATGTTTCACGGAGTCAAGCCGCCGCCTGGATCGTGGAAGTGCTGAATGAGAAGATTGTCCCACCCCGGGATCAGGATTCTTGGCCCGGATTGTGTTCCGGAGCGTGCATCAAACCCTCCGAGGCATATCGACATCCGCATCAACGTCCGGCAAGACGGGCGGACCCGCTCCTAATCCATTCAACCGACAGACGGTTTATTAGATATCATCATGAAAATGGACGCATTGATAGCCCTTGAAGACGGACGGACGTTTCCCTGCGCGTCCTTTACCGGTCCCGGGGAGACCTGGGGCGAGCTGGTATTCAATACGGGGATGACCGGATACCAGGAAATCTTGACCGATCCCTCCTATCGGGGGCAGATCGTGACCATGACCTACCCCCTGATCGGGAATTACGGCGTCAATCCGGAGGATGTGGAATCCGACCGCATCCAGGTGGCCGGATTCATCGTCCGGGAGTACCAGGCCTTTCCGAGCAACTTCCGGGCCACCGACACCTTGGCCGATTACCTGAAATCCCAGGGGATCATGGGCATTGACGATCTCGACACCCGTGCCCTCACCCGGCATATCCGAAACGCCGGCGCCATGCGGGCCGTGATCTCGACCCGGGACCTCGATCCCGCATCCCTGGTCCGCAGGGCGAGGGAGACGCCGAGCCTGGTGGGGCGCGATCTGGTCCGGGAGGTCTCCACCCGGATCCCGTACCGCTGGGTTGCGGGAGAGCGGGTTCCCATCGGGGAGGATACGGCCCTGGATGCGACCTTGTGGCGGGAAAAAGGAACAAAATTCTCCGTGGTCGCCTTTGATTTCGGCATCAAGTACAATATCCTCCGATGCCTTGCCGCAGCAGGCTTCGAGATCGTTGTCGTACCGGCGTCGACCGGTGCGGCGGCCGTCAGGGCCATGGCGCCCGACGGCATCTTTCTCTCCAACGGCCCCGGGGACCCGGAACCGGTGACCTATGCCGTCGAGACGATCCGATCCCTTCTGGGGTATCGTCCCCTGTTCGGCATCTGCCTGGGACAGCAACTCCTGGGGCTTGCCCTGGGCGGGCGCACCTACAAACTCAAGTTCGGTCACCGGGGCGCCAACCAGCCGGTCAAGAACCTGGATACCGGGCGAATCGAGATCACTTCCCAGAACCACGGCTTTTCCGTCGATATGGCAAGCCTGAGCGCAGACGAAATCGAGGTCAGCCACGTAAACCTGAACGACCAGACCCTGGAAGGCTTTCGTCATCGGTCCTACCCGGCGTTTTCGGTGCAGTATCATCCCGAGGCGTCGCCGGGCCCACACGATTCGCGTTATCTGTTTGAAACCTTTTCGAAGATGATGGCCGCGGCATGAGGCCGGCCCATGAATGCCGAAAGTTGAGGACGTCACATTCACGTGAACAGAGGAGTTGAAAAATGAGAACGAACCCGACGGCCCGATGGTGCCTCCTGGGGGCAATGCTGATGATGTGCCTTTTTCTGATATCCTGCAACAAGGTCAATCGCGCCAATTTCGAAAGGATTCAGGAGGGCATGAGCATGGCGGAGGTGGTCGAAATCCTTGGAGAACCCACCGACGCTTCCCAGATCGACCTCAGCTTTGTGGCGGGGGCGGCCGCCAAATGGGAGGATGAAAAGACCGGCCGGAAGATCAGTGTGCAATTCCTGAACGGGAAGGTCAAGTTCAAACAGTTCGAGGATACGGAGCGATAAAGGTGCTCAAAACCTCGACAGCCGTCTCGAAGGGCCGGGCGGAGGGATTGCCGGGCCTGCGCCGATACGGAAGAGAAGGAAGCTGACGCAAGAGATGCCAAAACGAACGGATATCCAGAAAATACTGATCATCGGCGCCGGACCGATCATCATCAGCCAGGCGTGCGAGTTCGACTACTCCGGCACCCAGGCCTGCAAAGCCTTGCGGGAAGAAGGCTACGAGGTCATCCTGGTCAACAGCAATCCGGCGACCATCATGACTGACCCGGAAACGGCACACCGCACCTATATCGAGCCGGTGATCCCCGAGGTTGTCGCCCGAATCATCGAGTATGAACGGCCGGACGCCCTTCTGCCGACATTGGGCGGACAGACCGGGCTCAACACGGCCATCGGCGTGGCCAGGATGGGGGTCCTCGAACGCTATGGCGTGGAGATGATCGGCGCCAGCGTGGACGCCATCAACAAGGCCGAGGACCGGGACCTTTTCCGGAAAGCCATGAACAACATCGGGCTCCGCATCCCCAGAAGCGGCATTGCCAACAGCATGGCCGATGTCCGCGCCATCGTCGAGGAGATCGGATTCCCCATCATCATCCGTCCGGCTTTTACGCTGGGGGGGACCGGCGGCGGGGTGGCCTACAATCCGGAGGAACTGGATTTTTACGCCAAGGCGGGTCTGGATGCCAGCCTCATCAGCCAGGTCATGCTCGAGGAATCGGTCCTGGGCTGGAAGGAATACGAACTGGAGGTCATGCGGGACAAAAACGACAACGTCGTGATCATTTGTTCCATCGAAAATCTGGACCCCATGGGCGTCCACACGGGGGACAGCATCACGGTGGCTCCGATCCAGACCCTGACGGACCGGGAATATCAGATGCTCCGGAACGCCGCTATCGACATCATGCGGGAGATCGGTGTGGATACGGGGGGGTCGAACGTCCAGTTCGCCGTCAATCCCAAAACCGGAGAGATGATCGTGGTCGAGATGAACCCCCGGGTTTCCCGGAGCTCGGCCCTGGCCTCCAAGGCCACCGGCTATCCCATCGCCAAGATAGCGGCCAAGCTGGCCGTGGGCTACACCCTGGACGAACTGCCCAACGACATTACCGGCGGTACCGCGGCTTCCTTCGAGCCCACCCTCGATTACTGCGTGGTGAAGATTCCCCGGTGGACCTTCGAGAAATTTCCCGAGACCCGTGACTATCTCACGACGGCCATGAAGTCGGTGGGTGAGACCATGTCCATCGGGCGAAACTTCAGGGAGGCCTTTCAAAAAGCCGTCCGTTCCCTGGAAATCGGACGACAGGGTCTGGGGGCCGACGGGAAGGATGTCGTGGATCTGGAGGGGCGCTTTCCCACTCGCGAGGCGATCGAAAAAAACCTCGCCACCCCCAACTCCCAGCGGCTCTTCTATCTGCGATACGCTTTTCTGTGCGGCCTGTCCGTCGAGGATATTCAACGGCTGACCGGCATCGACCCCTGGTTCCTCCATCAGATCCGCCAGATCGTGGAACTTGAAGAAACCCTTCGGCCGGCAGAGGACGCTCCGGGCGAATACCGTCTCGATCCGTCGCTGCTTCGCAAGGCCAAGTCGTGGGGCTTCTCGGACATCCAGCTGGCATATCTCACCCGGCGGACGGAAAGAGACATCGAACGCGAGCGGAAAGCGGCGGGTATCCGTCCGGTTTACAAGCTGGTTGACACCTGCGCGGCCGAGTTCAAGGCTGCGACGCCCTATTACTATTCCACCTACGAGACGGAGAACGAAGCCCGGGTTTCCGATCGGAAAAAGGTCGTCATCCTGGGCGGGGGCCCCAACCGAATCGGCCAGGGGATCGAATTCGACTACTGCTGCGTGCACGCCTCCTTTGCCCTTCGGGAGATGGGGGTCGAGAGCATCATGGTCAACAGCAACCCCGAGACCGTCAGCACCGACTACGACACCTCGGACAAGCTCTATTTCGAACCCCTGACCCGTGAGGACGTCCTTCACATCGTCGAGACGGAGAAACCCTTTGGCGTTATCGTCCAGTTCGGCGGACAGACCCCCCTGAACCTGGCCGTGCCGCTGGCCGAGGCCGGTGTGCCCATTCTGGGGACCCAGCCGGCGAGCATCGATCTCGCCGAGGACCGGGAGCTTTTTCAGGCCATGCTGAACCGTCTGGGGTTGAAACAGCCGGCCAACGGCACCGCCGTCAACGTTGCCGAGGCCCGCCGGGTGGCGGCGGAGATCGGTTATCCGGTAATGGTGCGTCCATCGTATGTCCTGGGCGGCAGGGCCATGAAGATCGTCTACACCCCCGAGGAGCTGGAGGACTTTACCCGTCTGGCCATCCTTGCGTCCCCCGGACATCCGATCCTGATCGATAAATTTCTCGAAAATGCGGTGGAGATCGATGTCGATGCATTGTCCGACGGGCGGCGGACCTTCATCGGCGGCATCATGGAGCATATCGAGGCAGCCGGGGTTCATTCCGGAGATTCGGCCTGCGTACTGCCGCCTCAGGGCATTGAAAAGGCGCTGATTGCCGAAATCGCCGAGGCCACCCGGGCCATGGCGGCGGCGCTGAACGTGGTGGGATTGATGAATGTTCAGTACGCCATAAGAGCGGGGAGGCTTTACGTGATCGAGGTCAACCCTCGGGCGTCGAGGACGGTGCCCTTCGTCAGCAAGGCCACGGGCATCCCCCTGGCCAAGATGGCCACCCGGGTGATGATGGGCATGACCCTCGAGGAACTCGAACTGGGCCCTGAATCGGTCCCCGACCATATCTCCGTCAAGGAAGCGGTGCTGCCCTTCGATCGGTTCCCCGACGTGGACACCCTCCTCGGCCCGGAGATGAAATCGACGGGCGAGGTGATGGGCATCGATACCAAATTCGGTTATGCCTACGCCAAGGCCCAGCTTGGGGCCGGTCAGCGGATGCCCACGGAGGGAACGGTCTTTGTCAGCGTTCAGGACCGGGACAAGGCTGCCGTTCTTCCCATATCGGCCCGATTTCACGAGATCGGTTTCGGAATTCTGGCCACCGACGGCACCGCCCGCTTCCTTTCGGCCCACGGGGTCCCCAATACCCGCATCAACAAGGTGTCGGAGGGGCGGCCCCATGTCGTGGATGCCGTCAAGAACGGAGAGATCCAATTCGTCATCAACACGGGCGCCGGAGACAAAACCCGGCAGGACGGATACCAGATCCGCCGGGCGGCCATCAAGTTCGCCATTCCCTACGCCACGACCATTGCCGGCGCCGATGCCATGTGCCAGGGGATTGCGGCCTTGAAGGAGAACCGGATATCCGTCAAGGCGCTTCAGGATCACATGATGGAAACAGCATAACATGACAATTCAACTTTCGACTTTCATGATGGTAACCGGAAAGAGATGCCGGGAGGATACGGCCCGGGCCCCTTCAGCGGCACTTGAACGAAACCGCGTGGGGCGCGGGCCGTATCCTCCCGGCACCGGCCTATGAAAGTCGAAAGTTGAGATGACAATATCAATTATTCCTCCCGAGACAAGGTTTCGGGGAAAGCATTTCGGACAAATATGATAGATGAAAAACCGCGTGAATCATGTGGCCTTTTTGGCATTCATAACCACCCGGAAGCGGCCAAGCTGAGCTATTTCGGGCTTTATGCCCTTCAACACCGGGGGCAGGAGAGTGCCGGCATCGCCGTGGTCATGGACAACACCATCGCCTCCCACAAAGGGATGGGGCTGGTGTCGGACGTCTTCAGAAACACCCATTTCGAGGAACTGAACGGGGTGACGGCCGTGGGACACGTCCGTTATTCCACCACCGGCAGTTCCATCCTCTCCAACGCCCAGCCGTTTGTCGTACACCACCGGAACAAGTCCTACGCGGTGGCCCACAACGGCAACCTGGTCAACGCCCACAGCCTGAAGCGGGAGCTGGAGGAGTCCGGTTCCATCTTCCAGACCACCATGGACAGCGAGGCCTTTCTTCATTTCCTGGTGAGCAACCTCAAATACGGCTTCGAACAGGCCCTGATTTACACGGTTTCCCGATTGAAGGGGGCCTTTTCGTTCATCCTGATGACCAGCCAGGGAGAACTGGTGGGCATCAAGGACCCCAACGGCTTCCGGCCGCTCTGTCTCGGCAAGCTGAACGGGAGCTATGTCCTCGCGTCGGAGTCGTGCGCCCTGGATCTGGTCCAGGCGGAGTTCATCCGGGAGCTCGATCCCGGCGAGATCGTCATCATCCGCGAAAACGGCATCAAGAGTCTGAGGACGCCCACCCCCAGGACCAGCCATTTCTGCATCTTTGAGTTCATCTATTTCGCGAGGCCCGACAGCACCATCTCCGGCTTGAACGTCTATCAGGTGCGAAAGGCCCACGGCCGCCGTCTGGCCAGGGAGGCCCCCGTGAATGCGGACCTGGTCATGCCGTTTCCCGATTCGGGAACCTATGCCGCCCTGGGCTACTCCGAGGAGTCGGGCATTCCCTTCGAGATGGGGATGATCCGCAATCATTACGTGGGGCGGACATTCATCCAGCCAACCCAGAGTATGCGCGATTTCGGCGTTCGGGTGAAGCTCAATCCGGTCAAGGAACTGCTGAAGGGGAAGGACATCATCATCATCGAGGATTCCATCATCCGCGGCACCACGGTTCGGACCCGGGTCCGGGCGCTCCGGGAGATCGGGGTCAAGCGGATCCACATGCGCGTCAGCGGCCCCCCGCACCGGTTCCCTTGTCATTACGGCATCGACTTCTCCACCAAGGGCGAGCTGATCGCCGCCAGCAAGCCGGTTCAGGAACTCAGCGACTTTCTGGGGCTGGACAGCCTTCATTATCTGAGCTTGCGCGGCCTTCTGGAATCCACGGGCATCGATAATCCCGAAGACTATTTCTGCAAGGCCTGCTTTGACGGGTGCTACCCGGTCCATTTCGACGAGGATCTCTCCAAGAGCTGCCTCGAGATTCGATGAAAGGAGCCCCGAGATGAAACGCACCGTCGCCTTTTCCCGGGATGCCGTCAACGTCTTCTTCCATATCCTGACGGCATGCAATCTCAGGTGCCGGCACTGTTACATCAATCCGGAGCAGCACGGACGGAACCGCCTGCCTTCGGAGGTTATCGGCACATGGCTGTCAGCCTTTTCGGAAAAAGCCGAATCGGCGAACGTGATCTTCCTGGGGGGAGAGCCGACGCTCCATCCCGAGCTTCCGACCGTGGTTCGCAAGGCCAGATCCCTGGGATACCAGTCGGTGACTATCGACACCAACGGTTATCTTTTCCATGACATCCTCGACCGGGTGACCCCAAACGAGGTCGATTTCTTCAGCTTCAGCCTGGACGGCGCCACCCGCAAGACGAATGACGGCATCCGGGGGGAGGGCGTGTACGATGTCTGTACGTCGGGGATCCGGAGGGCCAGGCAGCGGGGTTTCAACGTAAGTCTCATCTACACCGTAAGCGCCGCCAACATTCATGAACTGGAACGGATGGCACCGCTGCTGGAAGATCTGGGCATCGACCGCTTCTTTATCCAGGTGATCGGCATCCGGGGAAAATCCGCAGCAAGCCCGGACGGTGTCCTTCAAGTGTCGCGGGAGACATGGCTCAGTGTGGTGCCGGCGGTTGCGGAGCGTGTGGCCGAACGGGGCATCACCGTTACCTATCCCAAGGTCTTTCTGGCGCCGGACGATCCCTTTGAATGTGCCGGGCTCTGCGCGGAAAATTATTTCATTTTCCCCAACGGCAGGGTCTACCGGTGTCCCATATGCGAGGACTTCCCCTACCACTCCCTGGTGTTCGAAAACGACCGGCTGACGCCGATGCCCCGGTTGAACGAGGCTGATTTTTTTCAACTGAGAATCCCCGAAGGGTGTGTGATGAACCGGCTGGTTCAACCGGACAATCTTGCTTATGACGCGGACGGCAGACCCCTCTATCAGGTGGCCTGCTGTATGCTCAAGGAGGAAATTCGGAAGGGATGATGCGAAAACGTCGATACGACGTTTTCGCAGGATGGCGCTTCAATGGATGATAGGGGGCAACATCATGGGGCCTCGGTTTTCGCATCGGCCGAAGTCGCTTCGGGACCCGTGGTACAGGTCGGGACCCAA
Source organism: Desulfococcus multivorans (assembly GCF_001854245.1). Lineage (GTDB taxonomy): Bacteria > Desulfobacterota > Desulfobacteria > Desulfobacterales > Desulfococcaceae > Desulfococcus > Desulfococcus multivorans. The sequence continues at coordinate 631,826 of NZ_CP015381.1, forward strand.
ACCCGTTGCAGGTTTTCACAGCCGGTCTTGTAAATTTTGCCACAGTCCATGACGGCGTCGCCGATTTTTTCGGCGGCCCAGGCGGTCTGATCCCAGAACTGCGTCGCCAGCTTTTCGGCGCGATTCTGGAAGATCTCCACGGCGTTCAGGGTCGTTTTGAAAGCGGTCTCTTGAATTTCCGACCATTCTTTAAACAGACGGGTCGGATCTGTCGGGTGAATCATTTTTCTCTTCTTCCTCTTCTTCTCTTTTGGTATCGGCTTTGGGATTGGATGCCGATTTTTCCGTGCTGAAGCATCGACTGAAATCAGTCATCATTTTTTGAAACAGCTCTCCCTGGTTTCTGACGATATCCTGCAGCGGGGCAATGGGGGGCGATTCCTCCTCCTCCTCCTTTTGATCCTCCAGAAGCATCCGCAGATGCCGGATGGTCTCCTCCTGGTCGCTACATTTCGCTTTGAGCTTTTCGTACTTTTCAACCAGCGCCAGATGTTCTTTTCTGGAGACGACCCCGGAAAAGGCGAGATAGTCCTGAAAGGAATTTTGAAAATTCTTCAAGGCGTCGGCCCACACCTTTTGCGCGTCTTCGCTTTTTTCGGGAATCTTGTCAAGGCCGTAGAGTTTCCGGAAAACGGCGATCATTTCTTCAAAGCCGGACCCCGGAGAGGTCGACCCGGGGGAGGCGGTGATCCCGGGAAAGCCCAGCTTCAGCCATCGCATCAGCTCATCGGTCTGCTTTTTGCTTCTGGCCGCGTTCAGCAGCAGATTGCCCCAGAATTCCAGAAATTTTTCATCCATGATCGTTCCTCGATTCGCTCCGGCGTCCGCCGTCTCGGGTTATGCCAAATCCGATAGCTCCAGGTCGAGGTGAAACCGAACGGGGCCGCGATAATTCTTCTCTCCAAAGCGGGTATGGAGCGCGCAGGCCGACTTGGGATCCGACCACGAGGTCGCGATGGCCACATGGCCCTTGGGAAATGCGGATACCTCCGCATCGATATAATCGAGGGGGGCAAGCGCCGTCTCCTTTTCCACGAGATCGTCCCGTTCGCCGTAGCAGATCAGCCATTTGATCTTTTTTTCCCGAATGTAACCGAAGTTGAGGGGGCGGCCGAAAAGCTTGACGGGGAGGGTACCGTCGGCAGTTATCGGCGTGTTGTAGGACGCGAAGCTCATGGCGGTGACCGCAAGGGGCAAGTCGCTTCGTTCGTTCTGGAGCCAGTAATTCAGGGCTGCGGCGGTCTTGCTCACCCTGACCGGCCGTCCGTTCCGGGGGCTCAGCATCATCAAATCCCTCAGAAAGGCGACTACCGGGGCTTCGGATTCAATGCTCTTCAGCTTGTAAACCCATCCCATCAGATTCCCGTCGGCAACCTTGTTCCCGTTGGGAAGCGTTTTGGTGCCGTAAGCCAGATCGTTGAAGCGGGTCGGCAGCTCGGCCAGGAAGTTTTTGAGCCCGTGACTTCGGGTGCCGTCCATGGGGGAGACGCAAGTGATCAGCGCATCCACCAGTCCTTCAAGCCGGCCCGACAGGATGTCGCACACCCCCGAAAAACCGCCCTGGCAGTAGCCGTTCAGGGTGACCGGCTTGCCGTGGCGCGCCATGATTCTCTCGCAAAAGCGGCGCGTATCCTCGGCATCGTCCTCCCCGGTCATGACCTGGAGGGCCGGGGTCGTCTGAATGTCTTTCATGATGCGGATATAGGTGGGGATTCCCTGATTGGCGAAACAGTGGGTGTAGCTTTTGTTTTCCCCGGGCAGGAAGGCGAGAATGTTCGCCCCCAGCACGAAGGGCGGGAGAATGAGTACGGGCTTGCCGTCTTCGCGCATTGACACCGACGGATCGGTGGGCAGGATCTGGTAAAGCATAAAGCGGTCGGTTTCCGCGATGAGGGGATGGGTCCCCCTCTCGAAATGGAAACCGTATTCAGAAGCAATGTTTCGGATCGCTTCAGGGTAGATCTCGGTAACCGCGCGAAGCATTCGCGCATGACGCTCGGTGTATTTCTCCATAGGGTTCCCGTCGAGACCGAAAATGGTGTTGACCAATGCGGTGACGGCTTCCGGCATTTCCTGTTTGAGATACGCGTTCATCATCTCCATTCCCGCGGAAAGGCCCTTGTTGGAGATGTCCAGGTTGAAGGACAGGAGGTCCATGTAGGCCTGAAACGCCTCGAAAGGCGAGGACATGAGGAGCTTCTCCTGCTCCACCTGCCTGAAATAGTGGGTCGAGATCAGGAAGGGAATCATGAACTCGTTGAGATACCTGGCATAGCCGGTAAAGTAGTTCTGCATTGCGGTCAAGTGGTTGGCGGCGGCATTGACGTGGGACATCATTTTGTCGACGACATCGGCGTCAATGCAGGTGTCTGACATGCGCTTCTCCATGGCCATCTTACCGGTTCTCCTATGGTCGTACCCCGCATGACGCCGTTTTCGCGGCGTCATGCGCCTTACGTCTATTCCGTGTCGGAAAAATACGCTTCGACCTTCTTGAAATTTTCGTCAACGGCCTCTTTGAACTTCGTGCGGCCATCCTTGTAGGCGTCGATCCATTTCTTGACGGCGGCTTTGCCTTCATCCGGGAGAAAGGCAGCTTGATCCAGGAAGGCGGTCATCATTTTTTCGCCCTGTTCCTGGAGGGTCGTCATGGCGCTGAAAGAGTTGTCAAAGGTCGTTTTCTGGAAATCGATCATCTGTTTGAACACTTTTTTTTGATCCATCATGTCATTCTTTCCTTATCGTATCGGGGTGGTTGGAGAAAAGGGTTATTTTATATTGTACAGGGCTTCCAGTTTCACGAATCCCTCATCGAAGGCCTTTTTGAATTGATCCCGGGCGGTTTTGCCCATCGTCACCGAGTCGTCGATCATTTTTCTGCCGTCTTCGGACAGAAACGGTATCTGTCTGAGAAACATGTCGTTCATTTTTTCCGTTTGGTTCTGGATTCGACAGACCGCCTCATACGTATTGTCGAACAGGCTTTTTTGAAACGTCAGCATCTGCTTGACCGGGATCAAGGTGTCCATTTTTTCTCCTCCTTCTTGAGGTTGCAGGAATGATTGAAACGCCGCATACAGTTTTGATAATAGCGCGTCGGTTGTTTTTGTCAAGTGGAAATATTGCAGTGCACAAATCCGTAAGGACGCGATTCCTTCCTGGAAAAGAACAAAAATATATTGACTTTATTGGAGGTTACTGAGTAAAATAAATAAAGTCAATAGAAAAACATATTGCAATGAAGCATTGATGGAGAAGATATTATGAGCGAAGCGGAAAAAATTGTCCTGAAGAAATATCCCAATCGCAGGCTTTATGACACCCGGAACAGCACCTACGTCACCCTGGATGATGTTACGGGGTTGATTCGGAGCGGTCACCAGGTGGAGGTCATCGACCTCAAGACCGATCAGGACGTAACGGCATTCATCCTGACCCAGATCCTGATGGAGCAGACGAAAAAAAACAACAAGCTGTTGCCGGAATCCCTTCTCCATTTGATTATTCGGTCCGGAGAAAACATTCTCAGCGATTACTTCGAAAAATACCTGGAGCAGAGTATCCAGAATTATCTGTCCTATAAAAAGAATATGGAGGAACAGTTCCGGCGGTGTCTCGAGCTGGGTATCGACCTTTCAGGTATCGCCGAGAAGACACTGAAGCAGATGACGCCTTTTCCCCAAACTCCTGAATCCCCCGAAACGGCCGCGCCGTCGGAAAACGGGAAAGGATGATCCTCTTGTATCGGGACTGATCGTGTCGTATTTTTATGTATCCTTCGATTTTCGCGAGGTTGAGCGGGGAGAGGCTGAAGGGGGATTTCGCGGGCATGCCCCGATCCTGCCGGGGGACAGCAGCCTGCCTCCCGTGGCCGCCCCCCTTCAGCCTGCAGCCTGATAACCCCAACAGAACACTGGAGAGCATGCATGGATGGACGCAGCAAGGATTCGACAAACAGCGAGCCCCTCGCGGGGGAGTGGATGAAGCAGTTTACAGCCTTCTGGGAGACCATGACCCAGGCCGGCGCCGGGACGTTTATGCCAAACGGCATGCCCGGAAAGGCCCAACAGGAAAAGCTCCGAAAACATTGGGAGACCGGGGGGAAAATATTTCAGGCAATGACGGCGTTTCTGAATAAACCCGAAACCCTGGAGGGCATGTTGAAAGGGCTCGACGCAGCCCCCGATCTGTTGTCCCAATTGGTCCGCCAGTCCTGGGAAGGGTATTTCGACTTGCAGCGGCAGTGGCTCGAACGGGCCGCGAAGATGGGCAGCGAGACCCGGGCCTACAGCTTCGAAGACATCGATCAGGACACCTTCAAATTCGTTCGGGAGCTGTATGAAAAGGAATTTCGGAAATTTCTACAGATCCCTCAACTCGGTTTGACCCGTTTCCACCAGGAAAGATTCAACGAGATGATCGATTGTCACAATCTGTTTCAGACGGCGATCGCCGAGTTCATCTACATTTTTTATGTTCCCATCGAAAAAACGACGGCTGTCATGCAGGAGAAACTGGAGGCCATGGCCGAAGCGGGAGAACTCCATGACGATTTCAGGACCTACTACAACATGTGGATCAAAACCCTCGAGGGGCACTACATGACCTTACTTAAATCCCCTGAATATACCCAGGTCATGGACAACACCATCGCCGCGCTCGTCAAGTACAAGACGGCCCGGGAAGATTTTGTCTGCGACATGCTCCACAATCTGCCCATTCCCACCCACCGGGATATGGATGCCCTCTACAAGGATTTTTATGTGCTGAAGAAAAAGGTCAGAGAACTTTCCAGAAAGTTGGACAACCGCCTGTCTGAAGAGCCGGCCTTGGAAAGCGAATAACGTTTGTCGAAAGGAGGATCTTTATGAGCCAGCCGAAAATCGCCGTCGATTTGATCCTGAAGAAGCTGACGGAGAGCACCGAACAGGTCAAGACCCGGGCTCAGAAGGCCTCCGAGGTGCTTCTGGGACCTCTTGAAACCGATCTGGCCGTCACCCCCTACGAGGTGGTGTACGAGGAGGACCGGGTGAAGCTGAAGCATTACACGCCCGAGAAGGTCACCCACAAGATCCCCCTTCTGGTGGTGTACGCCCTTATCAATCGGGAGACGATGCTGGACCTCCAGCCGGGCCGGAGCGTGGTCCGGACCTTCCTCGACAAGGGGATCGAGGTCTACATGATCGACTGGGGCTACCCCACCCGCAAGGATCGCTACCTCACCATCGACGACCACGTGAACGGCTACATGGACGCCGTGGTCGACGTGATCCGCCAACGGCACGACCTTCCCCGAATCAACCTCATGGGCATCTGCATGGGCGGCGCCTTTTCCGTGATGTACTCGGCCCTCCACCCGGAAAAGATCAGGAACCTCGTCACCACCGTCACCCCCACCCATTTCGACATCGACACCGGGCTCCTCCACATCTGGATGCGGCGCACCCGGGCCCTCGAGATGGGCGACCTCTACGGCAACATGCCGGGCGATCTCATGAACCTGGGGTTTCTGCTGCTCAATCCCGCCCGTCTCATCCTCGACAAGTACGTCGGCTTTCTGGAGAACATGGACAAGCGGGACTTTGTCGAAAACTTCGTCCGCATGGAGAAATGGATCTTCGACAGCCCCGACGTCCCCGCGGCCACCTTCCGGCAGTTCATCGAGGACTGCTATCAAAAGAATCTCCTGATCCAGAGCCGGATGGAACTGGGCGGGCGCCGGGTGGATCTCAAACGGATCACCATGCCGCTTCTCAACATCTACGGGAAGTTCGATCACCTGGTGCCGCCGGAGGCTTGCGAGCGCCTGACCCGCGCGGTGGGGAGCGAGGACACCGAGGACCTGTGCCTCAACACGGGCCACATCGGCATCTATGTCAGCGCCAGGTATCAGGCCGAGTTCGCCCCCAAGATCGCGGCATGGCTCAAGGCCCGGGAAGGCGACGGGAAAAAGGCCGTACGGCGGAAACCCGCCGAGGCTTCGCCCAGAGAGAAACGGAAAACGGCGTCAACGGGCAGGAAGGCCTCCATAACGGCCGCGTCCAGCCGACCTGCCGCACGAAAAACCCGGGAAAGGGCCGCTTCGGACAAGAAAAACACCTCGGGCCCGGCGAAGGCGGCGGTGTCCGATGAAATACGCATACCTCACGGAGATACATCGCCCAAGGCAACCGTGATCGCGCGCGTCCGAAAAAAAGAAGCCTGAAGGAAACCCCTTCGGCAATACGTACAAAACGCACTGACGGGGATAAGGAGACACTGAATGACTGCTAAAAAAGACTATTTCAAGACCTTCTGCAAGATCAGCAAGGCCATTGGGTCGACGCTGAAGCGGGAGGATCTGCTCGACCTGATTGTCGCAAGCGCCATCGAAACCATGGACGCCAAAGCGGCCAGCCTTTTCCTGGAGGACAAGAAGAAAGATGTATTCGTATCGGTATGTCAGAGAGGCCTTTCTGAAAGCTATCTTCACTCGGACCCTTACCGCATGCAGAAGATGAGTGACGAGCTGATGAAAAACGGCTATCTCGCTTTCGAGGATGTCGCCACGGACGAGCGCATCCAGAACCGCCAGGCCAAGATCGATGAGGGTATCTCCTCGATTCTGGTGGTGCCGGTCCGGGTCGAGGGAAAAAACATCGGGGTGCTTTCCCTGTACACCGCCGACGCCAGGCGTTTTTCGCCGGATGAAATCGAATTTCTGGGGGCCCTGGCCGAGCAGGGCGGCGTAGCGATCCAGAATTCCCGACTGCTCAGGCGGATCACCCGGAACAGCTACCTTTTCCATGACCTGGCCGACAGCATCAATTCCACGAACCTGGACATCAAACAGATTCTTCACATCATGACGGCCGATATCGCGGAGGCCTTCGAGATGAAAGGGGTTATTATCCGGCTGTTGAACAAGGATACGAATACCCTTGACATCGTCGCCAGCTACGGCTTCAGCGAGGAATTCCTCAACAAGGGGCCGGTCCATCCGGACAAGAGCATCACCCAGGCCCTCAAAGGAGAGACCGTAGTCATTCGGAACGCCGCCGACGACGAGCGGATCGAGTACAGGGATGCCATGAAAACGGAGGGGATCGTCTCGATGCTCGTGGTGCCGATCCAGGCGGGAGGGGAGATTATCGGGGTAATGCGTCTCTGCACCGAAGAGGAGCGGGAATTCAGCGAAGACATGATCGTCCTGGTGGAGGCTCTCGCACATCAGGGCGGCCTCGCCATCCAGAACGCCTCGCTCTATCTGTCGTTGCAGGAGGACAAAAGCAATCTGGAGAAGGACATCTGGAGCCACCGACAGTGGTTTTAGACGGTGCGGTCGATGTATTCATGGGGTGACACGGGAAGGATGACGACGGCGTGCGCACCCTGCGAGAAAGGAGATGACGATGACGGGGAAGACCATCGGTGAGATTCAGATCGGCGATACCGCGGAATTCGCCAAGACCGTTTCAGAGACGGATATCTATCTGTATGCCGGCATTACCGGGGATTTCAATCCGGCCCACATCAATGCCGCTTACGCGGAGAAAACCTTTTTCAAGGCCCGGATTGCCCACGGCATGCTCACGGCCGGGTTCATTTCCACCATTCTGGGTACGTTTCTGCCCGGCCCGGGAACCATTTATCTCAAGCAGGATCTGAGGTTTCTGGCACCTGTGCGCATCGGCGACACCATCACGGCCCGGGTGGAGGTCACCGGGAAAATGGATGATAAGAACAAGGTCACTTTCAGAACCATTTGCACCAACCAGGACGGCACCATGGTTCTCGACGGAGAGGCGTTGGTGAGCCCCCCCAAGGCGCCGCGATAACGGTTTCGGACCCTCGTAGGGGCGGCACTGCCCGCCCCGGGTCCTCCTCCCCGGCGGTGCTCCCGTCAAACCACGTTGCCGATCAGATACTTCTCGATACAGGCCTTTACCGTTCCGTCCGCTTTGTCACAGAGTCTGCTGCGGCATGCTTCGCAAAGATCGACGTCGTCCTTGGCGCGGCGGCGGATTTCCTTGCCGCACAGGGCGCAGGTACTGATAAAGAGTCTGACGCCAACCCGGTAGCGGATGTCGTCCGGCGCGTCTTCTTTGAGGCACCAACGAACCTCCGCAAGATAATCCGGACGGGATCCGGACCCGTCGGCATCGGTCGACGGGTCGGTCAACTCGATCAGAATGCCCGAGCCGGGTTTCAGCGCGGATGTGGAGAAAAACGACATTCCGCCACTGCTCTTTTCGATCAACTCGCCTTTTTGATACGCCGCCGACATGTTTTCGGCGAAGCGGATCTCGTATCGGTCCTTCCCGCGAGGAAAGGTTCTGTGCGTCATGCCTGTCATGACCGACCTCCCTTGTCAGGGGCTGAAGGCTCTAAAGCAGTGCGTCCGCGACAAACAGTGCGCTGCCTCCCTTCCGCCGGCCTTCAGCCGTTTCCGGCCAATATCACGAAAGTCAAAACGTGCCACCCATTCAACTTTCGACTTCCATGATGGTGACCGGCGACTTCCATGATGGTGACCGGCCTGTGAAAGTCGAAAGTTTAATCATCCAAAAATAAACGCGAAAAGCATGCATGTCAAATTTTTCACGTCGGAACACGCCGTGGGGCCGCGAAGTCTCGTGTCAGTGAGCCTCGGCCCAGTTTTTCCCGATGTCGATGTTGACTTTCAGGGGAACCTTCAAATCCGGCCAGACATTCTCCATGGTTTCCCGGACCAGGTCGCGGACCGTATCCAGTTCGTCGGGCGCCACCTCGAAGACGAGTTCGTCGTGAACGGTGAGCAACATGGCGGATTCGAGTTTTTTTTCCTTGAAGATGCCGTCGATCCGGATCATGGCCAGCTTGATCAGGTCCGCGGCCGTTCCTTGTATCGGTGTGTTGACGGCGGTTCTTTCGGCGAATCCCCGAAGATTCCGGTTGGGGCTTCGGATTTCGGGGATCTGACGGATGCGGCCCAGAAGCGTGCTGGTCATGCCCGTTTTTTCAGCGGTTTCGACGGCATTGTCGATAAAGGTTTTGACGCCTTTGTACCGGGCGAAATAGTGGTCGATGTAGGTTTGGGCCATTTTTCGGCTGATGCCCAGCTCCTTCGACAGGCTGAAGGCTCCCATGCCGTATATGATGCCGAAGTTGATGGTTTTGGCCTGGCGCCGCAGTTCGGAGGTGATCATCTGGGGAAAGACCTGGAAGATCTCAGCGGCAGTCCGGCTGTGGATATCCTCACCTTCCACAAATGCCTGGATGAGGCCTGCGTCGCCGGAATAGTGGGCCAACAGGCGCAGTTCGATCTGGGAATAGTCGGCCGCCAGCAGTACCCAACCTTTTCGGGGGATGAAGGCTTTCCGGATCTCGATGCCCTCCTCGCCGCGGATGGGGATGTTCTGGAGGTTGGGCTCGGAGCTGCTGAGGCGTCCGGTGGCGGTTACGGTCTGGTTGTAGGAGGTGTGGATCCTGCCGCTCTCGGGATGGATCATCTCCACCAGCGCATCGGCGTAGGTCGATTTCAATTTGGCCAGGGTGCGATGCTTCAGGATCAGCGCCGGCAGCTCGTGCCGTTCTGCCAGGGATGTCAGCACCTCCATATCCGTGGAATACGCGGTTTTCTTTTTGGTTTTTTTCTGGACCGGCAGGTTGAGTTTCTGGAAAAGGATCTCGCCCAGCTGTTGGGGGGAGTTGATGTTGAAGCGTTCTCCGGCCAGCACGTAAATTTCGTCTTCGAGGGTGTCGAGCTGGTCTTGAAAACGTTTGGAAAGTGCGATCAGTTTTTCCCGATCGACGCAGATCCCCCGCATCTCCATGTCTTTCAGGACGGGAATGAGGGGCATTTCCACGGTTTCCATCAGCCGGACCAGACCGAGGGATTTCAGTTTTTCGCTCAGAAGGGCGTATGCGGCCAGGGTCAGATCCGCATCCTCGCAGGCATAGGGAACGGCCTTTTCGACGAGAACTTCCTCGAAGCCCACCTGGGATTTGCCCTTGCCGGCAACCTCTTCGTAGGTAGTGGTCTTGTGATCGAGGTAATCGAGGGCGATGCGGTCGAGGCTGTGGGCCCGCTTGGACGGCTCGATGAGGTATGAAGCCACCATGGTGTCGAAGGATACGCCGGTAAGGCGAATGCCGGATCGATTCAGCACCGTCCAGTCATATTTGATGTTTTGTCCGATCTTCTGAATCTCCGGGTTTTCGAGGGCCGGCCGAAGCGCCTCGATGACCTGTTTCAAAGGAATCTGGCGGGGTGCGCCAAGGTATCGGTGGCCAACGGGGATGTAGAAGGCCTCATTTTCCTTCAGCGCGAAGGAGAGTCCCACCAGTTTGGCCCGCATGGGGTCGAGGGCCGTGGTTTCGGTGTCCAGGGCGAAACGTCGGCTTTCGCCGAGACGCTTGGCAAGATCGCCCAGGGTCTTTTCATCGAGGACGGCGGCATAGGATTTGGGCGACGCCGCTTCTACGTCGGCATAGGTCCGATGAAGCTCCTGGAATTCCAACTCCTTGAAGAGTGCGGACAGGGCTTTGAGGTCGGGTTCGGCGCGTTTGAGGGCCGCAGGCTCGAATCGGACCGGCGCGTCGGTCCGGATGGCGACGAGATCTCGGCTGACATAGGCCTGTTCCTTGAATTTAACCAGGTTTTCATGCTGCTTTTTTCGGGTGACGGCGTCGATGTCGCGGTAGAGGCCGTCCATGGTGCCGAAACTCCTGATCAGGTCCAGCGCCGTCTTGGGGCCGATGCCCGGAACGCCGGGGATGTTGTCCGAGGTGTCTCCCGAGAGTCCCATCACGTCGATCAGCTGCGGCGGTTCGACCCCGAATTTTTTCCGCAGTGCCGGAAGATCGGTGAAAACGTCCTTCATGGGATCCCATACAGCGGTGTTTTCGGTGATGAGTTGAAGGAAGTCCTTGTCGCCGGTGACGATGATCACGGTGAATCCGGCCGCCTCCCCCCGGCGGGCCAGGGTGCCGATGAGATCGTCCGCCTCGTATCCCTCCACCTCGAGCAAGGGGATCCGGAATCCCCGGACGATGGCCTTGATGTAGGGCAGCTGCACCACCAGGTTTTCCGGCATGGGCGGCCGGTTGGCCTTGTAGTCCGCGTAGATCTCGTTCCTGAATGTGGGGCCTTTCATGTCGAAGCATACGGCCATGTACCGGGGATCCTTTTCCGCCATCATCTTCGTCAGGATTCTGGTGAATCCGAAGGCGGCGTTGGTGGGAAGTCCCCCGGCGTTGGTCAGTCCGGTTCGGATGGCGTGGAACGCTCGATAGACGTAGGCGCTGCCGTCGATGAGGTAGAGTGTGGGGCGATGGGTCATGGCATCTCCTTCAGGGGGGCGACATCACGTTTTATGGAGCGGCGGCATGGGTTTCATGTTGACATGCCCCGCCTCCTGACTTAATTTCTCAGACACTGTATTCGAGCGGGTACGCTTCGGATATCATCAGGGTTTTTATGTATCATCAACCGGCGTGAACGACAAGCGTAAGGGATGGGGCGGATTGGGAAACGGCGAAATTCTGACGGAATATCGGCAGATCCGGGTCGTGCTGGCAGAGGCGGCGACCATCGCGGTTCTGGGCGTCAGCCCGAAATCGGATCGGGACTCCCATCAGGTGGCCCGATATCTGAAGGATGCCGGCTACCGTATCCTGCCGGTGAGGCCGGCACAGAAGGAAATCCTGGGCGAAAAGGCATACCGGTGTCTGAACGACATCGATACGGCCGTCGACGTTGTGGACGCGTTTCGCACCCCGGCGCAGATTACGGACCACGTGCCCGAGATCATTCGCCTCCGCCCCAGGGTCTTCTGGATGCAACTGGGCATCGAAAATCATCGAGCGGCGAAGGTGTTGACGGCAGCGGGGATCGACGTGGTCATGAACCGATGCATCAAGACGGATCATGAAAACCTCTTCAAAAAGAACATCATCGTTTAGGGCGCGGCGAAGGCTTTTTCGCGATGTCGCCTGCCATTGTTGCGGCGGGAACGCCGCGTTCAATTGGCAATGCCGATGCGGTTTCGCCATATGCCAGTCGTGCATGGCCGAAAACGTATGGGGGATGTCCTGCAACGGCATCACCTGGCAATGCCCCGACTGCGGAGCGCATAACGGCTTCGGCAATCAATAGATCTGACGGTTCCGCAAAAATCCGATCTCGGCGCTACGCACATCAAAGGCCGATTTCAGGCGGAGACCCGATTATGAAACGGAGGAAATACGCCAATGGCCTTTGAAACCAAGGAGGAAGTTTTCGAGCGGGTGATCCGCCAGAAACGGCCTCTCTGCAAATACTGTCATCAGGAGATGAGCCTGTGGGAGGCACCGGAAATCCTTATCGACGACGGTCTGGGATGGGGTTCCCCCTACATGTTCGTCTGCTTCAACGACGCGTGCCGGCTCTATGTCGAGGGATGGGACAACATCCGCGAAAATTACGGTCGGACGGCCTCCTATCGCTGCATCTGTTATCCGGGAACCGAGACTTATGAGTGCATGTCCGTCTACGGTCCCCAGGGCGGTCGCGGTCAGATTATCGACGAGGCGGCCCTGGAAAGGCAGAAGGAGATCGAGGTCCAGATCGAGAGGGGCCTTGCCCGCATCGACGACTGTGCCGCCGCGGGGGACGGGGAGACGATCCTGGGTATCCTGCTGGACGCCGTGGAGCCGATGCGTGTCCGGATGAGTGCGGCCGCGGTCATCGGAGACCTGGCCGGCATCGATGCCATCGAACCCCTGAGAAACCGGAAATTCGGGAACGCTGTTCTTCAGAAGCGCGTGACGGCGGCCATCGACAAAATCCATGAACACCACTTCACCCGTGAATGCCCTTTTTGCGCCGAAATCATAAAGAAGCGCGCTGTCGTCTGCAAGCACTGCGGCCGGGACCTTACGGCCTAGACGAGGAAAGGGCGCACCAACCCGGCCCTGATACGCCGAAAGCATCCCCGCCGAACACCGGCGGCGCCTCACCCGGGGATACCGATTCATGTTCAAAATTTATCTGAAGCTGCTGTTGACGGCGTTTTTCTGGGGAGGAACCTTTGTGGCCGGTCGGATGCTTTCCGGCCGCATTTCTCCCTGCTCCGTCGCTTTTCTTCGCTTTACCGTGGCCGCCATCGTTCTCCTCCTGCTGACCTGGCGGATTGAGGGGCGGCTGCCCATGGTGGAGCGGCGCCAGATTCTGCCGCTGTTCCTGCTGGGAATGACCGGCGTCTTCTCCTATAACATTTTTTTCTTCAAGGGGCTCGAGCTCATCAGCGCCGGTCGCGCCGCCCTCATCATCGCGTTGAACCCCATATTCATTACGATATGCGCGGCCATGTTTTTCAGGGAACGATTGTCCCCCCTCAAGGTGATCGGCATCCTCCTTTCGGTCGCCGGCGCCATGATCGTGGTCTCCCGGGGAAATCCCGCGGCGCTCCTGACGGCAGGCCTCGGCCTGGGCGAGGTCTATATCCTGGGCTGCGTATTGAGCTGGGTCGCCTTTTCCATCATCGGCAAAATGATCCTCTCCGGCGTGACGCCCCTCGTATCGGTGACTTACTCCGCCGCCGTGGGTGCCGCGGCCCTCTTCGTTCCCGCCTATTTCGAGGGGGTGACCCGCCATCTCCCGGAATACACCGCGGTTGTCTGGTTCAACGTGATCTACCTGGGCGTCTTCGGCACCGTAATCGGCTTTATCTGGTACTATGAGGGGATCAAGGCCATCGGACCCACCCGGGCCGGTCTGTTTATCAACTTCGTGCCGGTCAGCGCCATCATTCTGGCCTTTTTTATCCTGGGCGAACCCGCGACCCTGTCTCTTCTCGTGGGGGCGGTCCTCGTCATCGGCGGTGTTTACCTGACACACGCGGGGCGGCCGGCAAGACGGCCGGCGCCCGTCTCCTCCTGACGCTCCCGGGCCTGCCGGTCTTCGTCTGCGGCGGGACAAGGGATCAGAGCAGGGGGATCAGTTTTTCCACCAGCAACCGGTTGATCTCCGGCGTCTTGAGAGAGATGCGGATGAACCGTTCCGAAAGCCCCTCGAAGTTGCCGCAGTTCCGGATGAGGATCCGCTCCCGGGCAAGGGCGCTGCAAACCGCTTCCGCCGTGCGGCCTTCCGAGAGGCGCGCGAGCAGGAACGACGTGCAGCTGGGAAACACCTCTATGTTCCGGTGTCGCCCGAGCCGATCCGTCATCTCCCGACGCTCCCGATCCAGAAGTTGCCGGCTTTTTTCGATGAAGGGGTCGATCTCGTCCCGACGCGCCATCAGGTATGTCACGGCCAGGTGGGCCAGGCTGTTGACGCTCCAGGGCAGGTAATACCGCTTCATGCTTTCCGCGACATCGGGGGGAGCCGCCAGAAAACCGATTCTCAGGCCGGGGACGCGAAAGATTTTGGACATGGAGTGGAGCACCATGACATTGGGAAGATCGGAACGAATGAGGCTATGGGCTTCGCCCCCGGTCGCGAAGGGAAGGTAGGACTCGTCGATGACGAACCGGACGGCGGGATGCCGCCGGCACAGGTCGACGATCTCGTCTCCCGGTATCAGGCTACCGGTGGGGTTGTTGGGGTTGCAGATGAACATCGTGTCTGCCCGACGGGCGGCATCGGAAAGCGCCCCCATGTCGGGTGCGAACCGCCGTGAGGCATCGGCGACGACATGGCCGAAGGAGACCTCGTGCATCCTGCAGGCGTCGGCATAATCGGCATAGGTGGGGGCCGCGATCATGACCCGTCGGCTTTTGAGGGCCAGGGGGAGGGTGTGGATCAGCTGGGTGGTGCCGTTGCCGGGCACGACCCGCGCGGATTGGATGCCGAACCGGGCGGCAAAAGCCCGGACGGCGGATTCCGCTGCCGCCTCCGGCAGGGCGGTGATGACCTGGAGGCGCTCCCGCAGGTGGTCTGTCAGGCCCGGGGGCGGGCCGAAGGGATTGACGTTGCTGCTCATGTCGGCGATATCCGAGGGCCGGCAACCCAACTCCGTCGCCAGCTGGTAGATGTTTCCGCCGTGCCCGTTGATCATAACGCACCTCCCGCCGCGGCCGCTGCAAAGAGCGCCGCCTCCATAATTTCCGTCATGGCGCCCAGCATGTCTCCCGTAATGCATCCCATGCGTCGCCGGTAGAATTGCAGGACGGCGACGACCACCGCGATGAAAACAACCGTCACCGCAAGCCCCTGGAAACCGGCAAGAGCCGAGAGTCCGATGGGGATGGACAGGCCCCAGAAATCTCCAAAGGTGAGCGGTTTCCGGAACAGGGCATGACCGGTACCCCCATCCGGCCTGCCATAGGACAGGAACCGAAAACCGAACAGCATACTGCCTCGGGCATAGGCAGGGATAATGAGAAGGAAGAGTGCCCTGTGGCGATCCAGGTCGGCAATGGCGCCCCATTTGACCGCCAGGGCCGAGATCACGGTGACGAGGGCCATGGCGCCGATGCGGCTGTCTTTCATGATCCGGAGGGCTTTGTCCCGGGGGCGGTTGCCGTAGAGCCCGTCGGCCGTGTCGCCCAGGCCGTCGATGTGGAAGGCGCCGGTGATCCAGATCAGGAATACGCCGTCCAGGATCGCGGTCATGTTTCGGGACCAGAGCTGTGAGGCGGCGTGATCAAAGGCGGCCAGGAGTGCCCCGATGAGAAGGCCCACTATCGGAAAGAACGGGATCATGCCGACGGGTTCGAAGGTTCCTGGCCTCCCGACGGGGAGCCGTGTGATGAATTGGATGGCGGATATGAGGTTTTTCATCTTCCGTTCAGGGATTCCTTTTCCGATCATTGAAAGTCTTTGGTTCTGGGATGCCGGGTATGGGTGTCGCTCCGATAGGGCGCAATCCGGGGTCGGGATTTCTCAAGGCATGGCGGATTCCGCTTTTTTGATGATCACGGGGATGCCCGCCACCGTCCAGACAACCTCGTCCGCGCAGGCCGCGACGCGTTGGTTCACGATTCCCATGACGTCACGGAATCGCCGAGCCAGAGGATTTTCCGGGACGATGCCGGCGCCCACCTCGTTGGAGACCAGAATGAGAGGGCAGGACGCATCATCGAGAGCATCCGTCAGATCCCGGACATATCGGTCGATCCGATCGGATGTCTCCGGGGTCAGCAACAGATTTGTGGTCCACAAGGTCAGGCAGTCCACCAGAACGACGTTCGCCGTCTTTCCGGCGTCGGCAACGGCCTCTGGCAGCGCGACGGGGGCTTCGACCGTATGCCAGCTTCGATCCCGGTCGTTCTGGTGCCGTATGATCCGGTCTTTCATTTCATCGTCGTAAGGGATGCAGGTGGCAATGTAGATCCTCCGGGTCTGCGCCGCCGCCTCGGCCAGATTCTGGGCATGGCGACTTTTGCCGCTTCGACATCCGCCCACAACGAAGGTGATTTTTTTCAAATGCTATCTCCTCGATTCCGGGTTGAACATTCGCTGGAAGGCCTCTTACCACTTTAGCGCTGGAAAATCAAAACGGTTGGGACGAAAATATCCGGGGAGAATGACGAGGGGGCAGGGGCGGCACGAAATCAGTAAGGTTTGAAGCGGAAAAGGTTTCCGGGAGCGGCTGAAAACGTTATGGACATAAGCGGGCCGGTTGTCACGGAGGCGCCCCTGAAGCCTCAAAACAAGAACCCGGCCAAATCACTGACCGGGTTCTTGTTCCTGACGCTGTTGCATCGCTCTGGAAAAACGCTATCCGATCTTTCGTTCGATCGAGGAAACGTAGCTCTCGAACATGTCTTGCCGATCCGCTTCGGTCATGTGATCCGGAAGGCGGGTCATGGCGAGGTTGATCGCTGCATCCACCAGCCTGTCCTTAAATGTTTTTTTCGCCGCCAGGATATAACCGCCGACCTTCTGCTCGGCCAGAGACATCATGAATTCGCTTTCCCGCTCGGCGTCGGCGATCAAATCCTGCCGTCGCTTTTCGCCCATGCGGACGATCGTTTCCTTCAGCTCGGCAAAGCGGACATCGCTCGCCACCATGGCTTTGCGGGCCTCGTTGATTTTTTCGGTGACCAGGGCTTTTTCATTTTCCAGGTCCTTGATTTCCGCCGCGATTTCATCCCGGCGCATCCTCAGAAATCCCATCAGCGGCTTTTTGCCGAACTTCACCACGACAAAGGAGAGGATGCCGAAGTTGACCCAGAGCATCACCATATCATAGGTCTTGCGCCAATTCCCGTTTCCCTCCTCGGCGAATGCATCACCTCCGAACAGGTGAAGGCATGCCGCCGTACCGGCAAGGACAACAATCCACAGGCTCAGAAATTTCCACTTGTTTTTCATGAAGATAATCTCCGGTTCAGCACCTTTTCCATGATATGGACGGCCAGATGCTCCGATTCGGCCTCAAGGTGCTTTTGGGCTTCCTTGAGCTGCACGTCGACTTGCTTCTCCGTTTTATGCCTCAGTTCAGCAATGGCTGAAACAGCCTTTCGGTGAATGCTTTCGGCCGTTTCACTGCCTTCGTGCTCTAACTTCGCGCTGATGTTGTACGCCTCTATCTTGACGACTTTCTCCCGTTGTCTCAGATCCGTCAGGATGTTCTCCACCTCATTTTCCGTATCCTTGATCCCCTGGTCGAGGCCCTGGATGAAGTCGTCCCGCTCGGTCATGGTCGTTTTCAGCGGCCGGAACATGATGCGGTTGATAATGAACAGGAAGATCAGAAACGAGATCAACTGGGCGAACAGAGTTTCATTGATGCTGATTAAAGCTATATTGCTGACGATTTGCATTATTATCTTCCATGTCTGATGATGATAAAACTAAACGACGAAAAGAAGCAACAGCGCAATGACAAGAGAATAGATTCCCGTTGATTCCGTAACGGCCTGGCCGACGAGCATGGTTCGCGTCAGGAGTCCGGCTTCCTTCGGATTCTTTCCGATGGCCTCACAGGCCTTGGCGGCTGCCATTCCTTCACCGACACCAGGTCCGATTGCACCCAGTCCCATACAAAATCCCGCGCCGAGAAAAGCTGCCGATCTGATGATATCTACGCCTTCGATTGCCATGTTAATCAAATCCTCCCATTTTAGGATTAAATGAAGTATAGTAATGAATTACCTATAATGACCATGGACGCTCTCTATACGACAAAGATCAAAATCAGTGCGATGACCAGGGAATAGATGCCGGTGGATTCGGAGACCGCCTGTCCCACGAGCATGGAGCGGGTCAATATCGCCACCTCGTTCGGACTTCGCGACATCCATCGAACCGCTCCCTCGCCGGTGAATCCCTCTCCGATTCCCGGTCCGACGGCCCCGAGTCCCATGCACAATCCGGCTGCGACCAAGGCCATGCAGGCTGCCATAGACGTGGCCGGTTCAAAGGTTTTGAAGAGCAGTATCACGGCGACAAGAAGCCCGTAAATCGCGGTGGTTTCGGCAACGGCCATTCCCAGAAGCATGCCGTTGGTGACGGGCGCCCTGCTGAGCGGCTGTCTTGCCACCCCCTCGCATCCGGCTCTTGCGACGAATCCCTCTCCGATGCCGGAGCCTATGGCGCCAAGTCCCGCGGCAAAACCCGCGCCGATGACGGCCGCCCATGTCGGCGAAAAGGGACGGGTGAAAAAGTCCGCATACAGCAGAATCAGGGACGTGACCAGTGCGTAAATCGCCGATGTCTGCGTAACCGCCGATCCGATCAGCATGGTGGTGGTCAGTTGATCCGCTATAGCCGGCTGACGGGAAATACCGAAACACGCTTCGCCCGCGGGATATCCGGCGCCGATGCCGGAGCCGATGGCGCCCAGCCCCATGCAAACGCCGGCCGAGACGAGGATGTACACCGATAGCGTTTCCGCCCGGTGCTGGGTGAACAGCAATATCATGGACACCACCAGCGCGAAGATGGCTGCTGATTCCGCCACTGCCTGCCCCACCAGCATGTTCTTGAAAATGTTTCCGGCGGAGTCGGGATTTCTGGAGATGCCGGCGTTTGCCTGTGCAGCCGTATACCCTTCTCCGATGGCGGCCCCGACGGCCCCGAAACCCATCGACAGACCACTTCCAATAAAAGCCGAGACCTTTACCCAAGTTGCGATGTCATATGTCATGGTTATCTAACCTGTACTGAGATGTAAACAACGGTGAGCATTGTAAAAACGAACGCCTGAATGGTGCCCACGAAAAGGCCGAAAAAGGCATTGAGAAGCGGCGGAAAAATGATGCTGTATGTCAGATACGAGACGACCAGAATAATGATGGACCCGCCCATGATATTGCCGAACAAACGGAAGGATATCGATACCACCTTGGCGAGCTCGCCGATGACGTTCAGCGGCATCATGAAAAAAATCGGCTGGAAATATTCCTTGACGTACTCCTTGAACCCCTTTGCTTTGATCCCGGCGTAGTGGGCGATGACAAAACCCATCAACCCCAGACTCAAGGGGGTGTTCAGGTCTTTCGTCGGCTCCTCGAGGTTCGGGATGATGCCGAACCAGTTGGAGAGGACCAGAAACATGAAGAGCGCGCAGATCAGAGGCGCATAAGTCTTGGCTTTCTCCTTGCCCAGCGCATCCTCCGTCAGTCCATACAGATGTACGACAAACAACTCTCCCACGGACTGCAACGGCCCCGGCAGCCGGCTTCGCTTTCGAGACGCCAGAAAACCGAAGAGAAGCAGGCTGCCGATAACGAGCCACGTCATGACCATCACCTCGAGGTTGAACGTCATGTCGTGTCCGAAGAACGGAACGATCAACTGGTGTACCCTACCTAATTCTTCCATAAATCACTTCCTCTAAGATGACCCCTATCCGGTTGAAGAAAAAATGAAGGACGAAAAATGATCAATGAGAATCATCATCTGGACCATGAACAGTCCGATGACGACGGCAAACAGATTGAAGTCTTCGGATTTGATGGCGACGACCAGGGGGACGGCCATCAGTCCGAAGCGCAGGAGGATGGATCCCATGGATAAAACGAGTGATTTGATTCTGGAGGATTGAAGAACCCTGCGGGGCAGGGACTCGCCGATGAGGATGAAATTGACGATGCTGGCGAGGGTGCCGATGATGAGGCCTTTTGCAAAAGGTTTCTGAGCGGCAAAGATGAAGACAAGAGAGATGAGGATGGCAGATATCAGTGCTCTGGAACAGTACGTCTTCTGGGTTTGTCGTACGGTATTCATTCCCGGTTTTTTGTCTCTCCGTCTTTTCCCTGCCCCATCATGTCCATGATTTGGCGATAGGCCACATTTCCACCGCCGATGACGCCCAGCAGGATGAAAATGGTTACAAAGATGCCTCGGGTTCCCAGCCATTTGTCGATATACCAACCGACAAAAAAACAGAAGATGATACAACCTGCCATCGTGAGGCCGAGCTGCATGATGATTTGCAGATTTTCAGCCCAGTCCCGATTCTTTTTGTAGTTGAAATATTTCTTTGCCGTTGTCGACCTCCGGTGGATGAGTTTTGCCGCATGCATTTCGCATAAGGGCCGAGATCCGCCCGTTCATATTAATTCCATTTTCGATATGGCCTATAACAGATCCGGATCCATCGTGTCAAGGTCTGAATTTATTCCCGGATCTCTTCCGCTGGGTTGCCTGGTGCAATGTCGAACCGAATGCGAAGGGCCGGGAGGGTGATGCTTCGTGAACCGTGGGCATGATGCCCTTTATCTGGTTTTTCTGGAAATTCGTTGCCGTTGTCGCGCTTCGTTGCCGGAAAAAGATTCTGGACGGCGATGGGAAAAAATGTTTGTAATATGAGCCGGGGCATCATAGTATTTTCAGGGGCGGCCGTAATCTCTTGACATGACCGCAGACAGTGATGATGGTTATCCGGATGGGGGCGGCGGTCGTTTCCGCCGTCGCCGGTTTCCGAAAAGAGGTGCGAACCGTCTCATCGATTGTGTGCCGTCGAATCATTGTTTCAACTTTCGACTTTCATGATGGTGACCGGTATCGGCTTGTGAAAGTCGAACGTTGCGTCATTATGTTTATATAGCGAGCAGGTGTTGTTGACCCCATGAAACTTTCCGCCGTCGAAAGGCTTCGTCGTTTCTACAAACTGTTTTCGGGCGTCGATCAGGTGCTGATTCTGATCAACGCCGACCCGGATGCCATCGCCGGCGCCATGGCCGTCAAGCGGCTTCTGTGGCGGAAAGTGGCCGGCGTCACCATCTCGAGCATCAACGTGATCAAACGGCCCGACAATGTGGCTATGGTTCGGCTGCTCGATGTGAGCCTGATCCATATCGAGGATATCAAGGACCCAAAACGCTTCACCCGCGTCGTTCTCGTGGATTCCCAACCCGCTCACAGCGATGCCTTCAAGCGATTCAATGTCGACGTTGTCATCGATCACCACCCCAAAACGGAAATGGAGGTGAAGTATGCGGACGTGCGACCGGATTACGGCGCCAGCGCCACTATCGTGACCGAGTACTTGCGTGCCGCGAGGATCAAACCCTCGGTCAGGTTGGCCACGGGGCTTTTCCACGCCATCAAGACCGACACCCGGAATTTCGAACGCCAGACGGCAATGGAGGATATCCGGGCGTTTCAATTTCTTTTCCGATACGCCAATACGACGCTGGCCCGGAAGATCGAGCAGGCCGACCTTCGGATCGACTTTCTGAAATACTTCAGAATCGCCATCGAGACCATGCGAATCCACAGAGGACGGGTTTTCGTTCACCTGGGGGCCGTGGCAAACCCCGACGTCTGCGTGTTGATCGCCGATTTTTTCATGCGGGTGAACCCTGTCACCTGGAGCATCGTCTCAGGGGTCTGTGACGGCACCCTGATATTGATTTTCAGAAACGACGGCATCCGGAAGAATGCGGGGCGGGTGGCCAAAACGAGCTTTTGTCAACTGGGATCGGCGGGGGGGCATAAGAGCATGGCGCGGGCCGAAATACCGGTCGACGCGGTTGCCGACATGATCGACGTGAATAACGATCGTCAGGTGCTCCACTGGGTGATCGATCGGATCGAAAAAAAACATCCGGCGTCCCAGAGCTGCCGTAAGGACGCTGAAAACACTGGGGGATTTCCGCCATGAAGGGCAGGTCCATGAAGCTTGCGACGGATGACCTGTCGGTGGTCGTTCTGGGGTCCGGAACCTGCGTGCCGTCCCTGCGGCGAAGCGCCTGTTCAGTTTTCATGGAAACCGGCGACGCGAAACTGCTTTTCGATATCGGGCCGGGAACCATGCGGCGGCTGCTGGAGATCGACGTCGAAATTTTCGACGTAACCCACATCTTCCTGAGCCATTTCCATCCCGACCACACCGGAGAGCTTGTTCCGTTTCTCTTCGCGAACAAATATCCTGACGGCTCCAGGCGAAGCACTCCGCTGGTCCTGGCGGGCGGCAGGGGAATTCAGGCCTTTTTCGATGGACTTTTGAACGTTTATGGGCATTGGATCGCGTTGCCGCCGGACGGCTTCAGGATCATTGAATTCGACACCGATGGCCCGGACGTTCGATCGTTCGAGGCTTTTCGGGTGGACACGGCGCCGACGGAGCACAACCCGGAGAGCGTCGCCTTCCGGATTACCGCCGCCGGAGGGCGCTCGGCCGTATACTCCGGCGATACCGATTACAGCGACGCCCTGATCCGGCTGGCCCACGAGGCGGACCTGTTGATCTGTGAGGCCGCCGTGCCGGATGCCATGAAGATCGTCAAACACCTGACGCCTGCCCTGGCCGGAGAAATCGCCAGGCGGGCGGAGGTGAAACGATTGATGCTGACCCATTTCTACCCCCCATGTGAGGGGGCGGACATCCGGGGGGAATGCCGTAAATCCTTTTCAGGACCGCTTCTGCTGGCGGAAGACCTGATGCGGGTGGACTGGTAGGCGGCTGCAATTGATGCGAAGCTATCCGGTAAACCTCCATGTCCAGGATCGGCTCTGCGTGGTTGTGGGCGGGGGCGAAGTCGGCACCCGCAAGGCCCTCCGGCTGATGCGCTGCGGCGCCCGGGTCACGGTGATCAGCCCTGTGACGACGCCGGCCCTCAAATCCGTCATCGACAGCGGCGACGTTCGCTGGCTTCCGCGGGCGTTTCAAAGCGGCGATCTGATCGTTCAACCCGATACGGCGTCGAAGCCTTCGCCCGAAGGGGCTGATGGGGGATTGCCCGTCCCCGGAGTGGTCTTTATGGTCATCGCCGCTACGGACCAGGCGCCCGTCAACGCAGCGGTCCTGGCGGCGGCACGGCGGATCGGTATACTGTGCAGTGTTGCGGACCAGCCCGAAACGGGCGATTTCACCCTCCCGGCGATGGTTTCCCGAGGTGATCTGATCGTCACGGTATCGACGTCGGGCAAAAGTCCTGCTCTGGCCCGACGGTTGCGTAAAGATCTGGAGGCACAGCTGGGGGAGGAATACGATATCGCCCTGAAGCTCCTGGGCGCCCTTCGGGAGAGACTTCTGGGCGAGGGGCACGACCCGGAGGCCCACAAGGTCCGGTTCAGGCGGGTGATCGACGGCGGGTTGATCCCGCTGATCCGGGAGGGGCGGTTTGGGGATATCGACCGGTTGCTGACGGAAGCCCTGGGAGAGGGATATACCTTTGAATCCTTGATGAAGGCGATATGACGGCCATGATGGATGCGATGAGTCTGCTCGTTACCGTGACGATGGTGTTTTACATCCTGAGCACGATGGGATATTTCGGCTATCTGTTTCTGCAGCGGGAGTTCTGGCAGAAACTCGGATACGGTCTGTTGGGGGCGGGGTTCTTCTGTCACAGCCTACTGCTCGGATACGCCTTTGTCCACTTCGGATCCCTGCCCGCCCACAATCTTCACCAGACGCTTCTGCTGGTCGGGTGGGCCGTCACGGGTTTTTTTCTGGTGTTTCAGTACCGGTTTCAGGTGAAAGTGATGGGGATCTATGCCGCTCCCCTGGCGGCGTTCGTGATGATCGTATCCTCACGGCTGCCCGTCGAACCGGCTCAGGTCCAGGCCCATTTCCGAAGTTTCTGGCTCATTTTTCACGTCGTCATCATTCTCCTGGGCGAGGCGGCTTTTGCCATGGCCTGCGGGGTGGGAATCCTCTACCTCGTTCAGGAATATGCCATCAAAAACAAAAAACGGGGTTTCTTCTACCGTCGCCTTCCTTCTCTCGAACTGCTTGACACCACCGGCTATGCGTGTATTGTTTTTGGGTTCACGCTGCTCACCGTGGGGTTGATCGGCGGGTTCCTTTACGCTAAAACCGTCTGGGGACGGTTCTGGAGCGGGGATCCCAAGGAGATCTGGTCCGGGATCATGTGGCTTTTTTACGCCGCATTGCTTCACGAACGGCTGACCGTGGGATGGCGGGGACGGAAATCGGCGATTATGTCCATCGTCGGATTTGTGGTGCTGCTGTTTACATTTTTGGGTGTTAACGTGTTTTTAAAGGGACATCATGGAGAATTTACGCAATGGTAAGCCGCGCCGTTCAACCGCAGGCCTTTGACAAAGGGAGGGCGGCCATGGACGACAAGCAGACCGCGGATCTCAAAGCGATGCAGTCGAGGCATTCCGATGCGGCATCGGCGCTTTGCTGTCTGGAGTGCGACAAGGAGAACCCCCGACTCGACATCGTGCTTCTGGGGCTCAATCACAAGACCGCCGAGGTAGCGCTCAGGGAATGCCTGGGATTTTCCGACGTCGAAGCCGATACGGCGCTTCGCCATTTTCAGGCGTTGCCGGTCATTCGGGAGGTTTTTCTGCTGTCGACGTGCAACCGCGTCGAGATCCTCATGGCCACCCCGGATGCGCCTGCCGCGGTGGCGGCGGCCAAAAACTACCTCAGTGAATCCAAGCAGCTCGCCGTGGCCGACTTCGAATCCGCCCTCTATGTTCATCAGGGTGACGCGGCGGTCCGTCACATTTTCAGGGTGGCCGCCAGCCTTGATTCGATGGTGATCGGAGAGCCGCAGATCCTGGGCCAGATCAAGGCGGCCTACCGCGACGCCGTCCAGAAAAAGACCTCCGGGGTCATCTTGAACCGTTTGCTGCACAAGACCTTCTTCGTCGCCAAACGGGTTCGAACCGAAACCGGCATCGGCGATCACGCGGTCTCCATCAGCTATGCGGCCATCGAGCTCGGTCGGAAGATCTTCGGCGATCTCGAAAACAGGAAGGTGTTGTTGGTGGGGGCCGGAGAGATGGCCGAACTGGCCGTGGAACATCTCATCCGGCACCGGGCCGGAAAAATTTTCGTCGCCAACCGGACCTTCGAAAGAGGCGTGGCCCTGGCCGAACGGTTTCACGGCAAGGCTATCCGGTTCGAGGAGATCACCGATGTCCTCCGCGACGTGGATATTATCATCAGCTCCACCGGATCCCCGGGTTTCATTCTGCGTCGGGATCAGATCAAACAGGTGCTTCGTCCGCGCCGGAATCGCCCGTTGTTTTTCATCGATATTGCCGTTCCGCGGGATATCGACCCGGAGATCAACCGCCTTTCCAATGTCTACGTTTACGACATCGACGATCTCAAGGACGTCATCGAAGAAAATGTCGAAGACCGAAACCGGGAGGCCCGACGCGCCGAGGGGATCATCGAGGAGACGGTCATCAAATTCAGGCAATGGTATGAAGTATTGGATATCGTGCCGACCATCGTAGGGCTTCGGGAGAAATTTTACGGCATTGCCGAGGCCGAGATCCGAAAGACGTTGAATCAGTCCCTCGCGCATCTTTCTGCGGAGGAGGGCCAGGCGATTCGTCGCATGACCAATGCGCTGGTCAACAAGATCCTTCATGATCCCACCCTTTTTTTGAAGCGCAACGGATGTCTGGGTGAAAACTCGATTTATCTGGACGCCACGCGCAAACTTTTCAGACTCGATGAGGAAGACCTATGAAAGCGATCGCCTTTTTGTTTCCCGGCCAGGGGTCTCAAAGCGTAGGCATGGGAAAGGACGTGTTCGAGGAATATGATGTTGTAAAGGAGCGGTTTAAGGCCGCCGAGACGATCACGGGGTTGCCGATATCCACCCTCTGCTTCGAGGGACCCATGGCCGCCCTGACGGAGACGGTCAATCTCCAGCCGGCGGTCACGACGGTGAACCTCGCGTTTCTCGAAATTCTCAGGCGGGAGGGGGTGAAGCCCCGCGTCTCTGCCGGGCACAGCCTCGGCGAGTTCAGCGCATTGTGTGCCGCGGGCGTTGTTTCCGAGGAAGACACCCTCCGAATGGTTTTCCGGCGAGGGGAACTGATGCACCGCGAGGCGACCTTGCACAAGGGGGCCATGTCCGCCGTTATCGGGCTGTCCATCGATGCGGTGCGGGACCTTGTGGCTCAGGTGACGGAAGGGGTCGTCACGGTCGCCAACCACAACGCGGAAAAACAGATCGTCATCACCGGTTCGCCCGATGCGGTCAAAAAGGCGGGTGAGATGGCCGCCGCCCAGGGTGGAAAAGCGATCCCGCTCAAGGTCAGCGGCGCATGGCACAGCCGCCTGATTCAAGGGGCGGAGGCCGAGTTTCGTGATTTTCTCGGCACCGTCGTTTTTCATCCGCCGGAAAGCCCGGTGATCCACAATGTCACGGCAGACCGAACCGCCGATCCCGACGAGATCCGGAATCTCATGGCGGCACAGCTGTGCAGTCCGGTCCGGTGGTACGAGTCCGTTCTCAGGCTGATGACGGAAAATGTGACGGTATTCGTGGAGGTCGGTCCGGGCAAGGTGCTGACCGGGCTGGTGAAAAAGATCCTGCCGAAGGCCTATCCGTGCGAGATCTATAATGTCAATGATATGAAAAGTCTCGAGGTTTTCCTGAAGGCCGCGGCCTGATGGGTCAGGAGTCCAGATCCGAAGAGGGGTCCCGGGACGAATCCAGGGGAAATTTAAAGAACCGGACCCCCTCCTCCTTCAGGGTCCGCTCCTCATCCGAGGTGCTGCTTCCCCTGATGTTTCTGGGCTTCACGGCACCATAATGGATTTTGAGGGCCTCTTTGGCGAAATCACACCCCACATCCTCGAAATTCCTGTCCACAAAGTCCATCAGCTGCCGGCCGAGTCTCTCCGTCTCCTCCCCGGAAGCCGCGGGTTTGTGTGTGGATCGGGAGGGTTTGACGGCAAAGGTGGAAGGGACCTTCGTGACGACTCTGTCCTTGCAGATGGGGCAGGAAACCAGTGCCTCTTCCATCTGTTTTTCATACGACAGGCTGTCCTTGAACCATCCTTCGAAAAGATGCCCCCGGGAACATTGCAAATCATATACGATCATCTGTGATTACCTCTTGTTACACGATTGTACCTGATAATGGTTCAATTACCATAACGGTTGATATTTTCAAAGAGTTTATTGACGGCGTCTTTTTTTTTGGCGTATGTATAAGCCCTTTAAAACGCCTTCTCCGGCAGACGCCGGATTTTAACCGATAGACGTACTGGAGTTGGTTTGCGGATGAAAAAAATTCTAACGATCGGAATATGCCTTCTGGTGTTTTCAGCGGCCGCGCAAGCTGAGAAAATGTATGTCAACGACACGATCCGGATCACGATTCGAACCGGTCCGGGGATCAACTATAAGGTCATCGGCGAAGCGGAATCCGGGCAGGAGATGGACGTTCGGGGAAGCCGGGACGGCTGGAGTCGGGTCAGGCTTTCGGACGGCCGGGAAGGTTGGGTGATCTCCCGGTTTCTCATTCGGAACTCATCCAGGAATAAACAGCTCACAGCCCTTCAGGAGGCCCACGACACGCTTGCGGCCGAGGTGGATGCCTTGAAGCAGGAGAATGAGCGATTGAAGGAAGAGAACCAGCGGCTCGATCTTTTATCGGGGGAGAGCCGCCGGACTTTGGAGGAAATAACCCATTCCTACGATGTTCTGAAAACGGAATCCAGGGATTTCCTGAAGGTCAAGGCGGCGTATGAAGCCGCCGCCGAGGGTTTGGAGGAGCAGAAGAGGATGACGGACCAGTTGAAGGCCAGGACGGAAGACCAGGAGTGGCAAAAAAATGCCGCTTTTTTTGTCGGCGGCGGCGTTCTGGTGCTGCTGGGATTTTTTGTCGGGGCGCTGAGCCGGGGCGACAGCCGGCGGCGATCATCCCTCTTATAGGGGCCCGCTCGAGCTTCAGGAGTCAATGGCGTCGGGGTGATTTCATAAGCCCTCAAGCCGTTGTATCAGGACTCCGGTCTTCAGCCGCGATCCTTCAGTCGACATCATGAAAGGCGGCGGTTGAAACAGGGAAACATTCCGTTTCGCGCGCGCCTGCCGGATGGACGCCGTGCGTTGACATCCGGGAATTTGGCATTAATTTAGATCAGTGTTCGGCAGGGGTTTTATTTTGCATTCAGACATCAATTACGAGGTCAGAAATCAGGATGTTCGATGACGACAAAACGGGATTACTATGAGATCCTGGGCGTAAGCCGGGATGCGCGTGACAGTGAGATCAAGAGCAAATATCGCAAACTCGCGATGAAGTTCCATCCGGACCGGAATCCGGACGATAAAGCCGCGGAAGAACAGTTCAAGGAGGCGGCGGAAGCCTACGAGGTGCTTCGGGATCCCCAGAAACGGAGCATATACGATCAATACGGTCATCAGGGCCTGGAAGGGCAGGGTTTTTCCGGGTTCGGCGGTTTTGATGATATCTTCTCCAGTTTTGGGGATATTTTCGAGGATTTTTTCGGGTTTGGATCGGGTCGGCGTTCGAGCGGCCGAGGCCGCCGGGGCAATGACCTTCGCTATGATATGAAGCTCTCCTTCATGGAGGCCGCTTTCGGCACGGAGACGCAGATCGATGTCGAAAAGCTGGCCAACTGCCCGAGTTGCGGGGGAAGCGGATGCGCATCGGGAACTCACCCCGAAGCCTGCCCCCACTGCGGCGGCTCCGGTCAGATCTCCCGCTCACAAGGTTTTTTTACGGTGCGGACGACGTGCCCTCATTGCCGGGGCAACGGCCGGATCATCACCCATCCCTGCGACAATTGCCAGGGCGGCGGCAAGGTTCGGGTCACCAAGAAGGTGTCCGTAAAGATACCCGCCGGGGTGGACAACGGTTCACGACTTCGGCTGAGCGGCGAGGGGGGGGCGGGGGAGAACGGCGGCCCGCCGGGTGACCTTTATGTCTTCATCCACGTCAGTCCCCACGAATTTTTCGAGCGGCACAACGCCGTCGACGTGGTCTGCCAGATCCCCATCTCCTTCATCCAGGCGGCTCTGGGCGACAAGGTCAGGGTGCCGACCCTCCAGGGAGAGAAGACATTGGTGATTCCCAAGGGAACCCAGCCGGGGGAGATATTCCGGTTTCACGGCGAGGGCATTCCTTCCCTGAAAAACGGCCGGCGAGGAGATCAGATCATCCAGGTGGATGTCAAGACGCCGACGAACCTGAGCCGGAAGCAGGAGGCCCTTTTGCGGGATTTTGCCAAACTCGAAGAGGGGAAATTTACCAACAAACTGAAAAATATCCTGAAGGGCAGCCAGGCTGGAGCGGCGAGATAACCGGGGGATATGGAGCAGCGCATGTTTGAGTTGAAGATTCTGACCCGTTTTGCCGCCGCCCACCAGCTCAGGATGGTGGGGCAGAAATGTGAAAATCTCCACGGACACAACTGGAAGGTCGAGGTCTGTGTCGGCGGCGAGCATCTGAACGAAGCGGGCGTTCTAATGGACTTCGGGGACGTCAAGCGCCATGTCGCCGACATCATCCGGGAAATCGATCATAAATTTCTCAATGAGCTGGAATTCTTTCAGCGCGTGGAACAACCCTCCTCCGAAAGAATCGCCGTCCACATCGCCCAGGAGCTGCAAAAGCGCCTCGATACGCCGGGCGTCAGGGTTACCCGGGTCAGCGCCTGGGAGTCCGATGACGCCTGCGCAACCTACATTCTTCCCTGAACGCCGTTCATCCGAACCCCCTGGTTCACCTGCAGGTTGAGCCGGGGGGCAGGTTTATTGGAGCCGCGTAATCAATCGCTTTGATTGGGGAAGCCAGTCCGGGCGAGCCGGAGGACGTATGTGGGGTCGGGCCTGGCAGGGCAGCGGTCAGGCGGTCCGCCATTGACGGACGAGTTCGTCCCGGGTGACGACGGCCGTAACCTCCGGAACGTGTTTCCGAATATTTTCCAGCCCGCCTTCCTGCCGGTCGACGAGAATGACGGCTTTCACGACGCATAGCCCTTCGCTTCGGGCCCGTTCGATGGCTTTGATGGTGGACCCCCCGGTGGTGGCGACGTCGTCAATGACGGCCACCCGCTCCCCTGGCGCCATATCTCCCTCGATCCATCGGATGATGCCGTGATCCTTTTGTTCCTTTCGAATGGAAAAAGCCTTGATGGGCTGTCCGTTCAGGCCGGATGCGAACGCCGTTGCAACGGCGATGGGGTCCGCCCCGAAGGTAAGCCCTCCGATGCCCGTCACGTTCGCGTCCTTGACGGCTTCGAAAACGAGGTGGCCGATCAGGAACATCCCACGAGGATCCATCGTTGTGGGCTTGCAGTTGACGTAGAAGCTGCTCATCCGCCCGGATACCAGTTTGAATATGGGTTCTTCACTGTATTTGAAGGATTTTCGACATAAGAGTTCAATCAGTTCGTGTTTCATCGGAAAGCATACCTTGATCGGCAAAAGGGATCGAATCCGACGGCAAGTCGGATCGATCGGTGAATAACATCTTGATTTTAGCGTCTTCATCAGATAAAAAAGCCTCCACTGTTGTGGAAGAAGCGTGATAATGGGATACAGTGGAGGCTTGGCGCGAGGAAAACTGGAAACAGCACTCCCCGGACATGTCAACCCCATACCAGTTAACATCGCAGGGGTCAATTCAAAAGCACCGGATCGGAGAGGATCCGCCTTGACGGCTTACGAATCGAAGAGTGCCATCATACAGATGTACCGCGTTACCAAGCGATACGGCGCCAAGAGTGCGCTTGTCGATATCTCCCTGGATATCGCCGACAATGAGTTCCTCTTTCTCAGCGGACCCAGCGGCGCCGGGAAAACCACCCTTCTGAAGCTGCTTTATCTTGGTGAAACGGCGTCGGAAGGTCAAATCATCGTGGACGGCCTGAACCTGTCTCGAATCTCCAGAAGGCGCGTGCCGTTCCTCCGCCGGAAATTCGGCATCATTTTCCAGGATTACAAGCTGATTCCCACCAAGAACGTCTACGACAACGTTGCTTTGGTCGTCGAAGCGGTCGGCGTGGAGCGCCGTTCCATCAAAAAGATGGTCAACAGCCTCCTCAGGACGGTGAAAATGGCGGACCGCAGCCGGGCTTTCCCCCCCAGCCTCTCCGGTGGAGAACAACAGCGGGTGGCCGTAGCCCGCGCCATTGCCGGAAATCCAAAAATCATCGTCGCCGACGAGCCGACCGGAAGTCTCGATGCCGACTCGGCACGGGTGATTCTGAATCTTCTCAAGCTCTATCATCGGCGGGGGGGGACGGTTATCATCGCGACCCACGACACGGAACTGATCCGAAACACGGGCGGCCGGGTGATTCTTCTCAACGACGGCTATCTCGAAGTGTCAACCGTCATTCCGAAGCAACAACTATGATCTATTTTGCGAAGAAAGTGATCAAGGATCTGAAGGGCAATCTCTTTCTCAATGCCGTTACCCTGACGAGCATTGCCTTGTCCGTTCTGATCTTCAGCGCCTTCAACCTCTTTTTTCTCAATGCCGGCGCTCTGGTGAACCGATGGGTCGAGGATACCCGGATTCTGGTCTACCTGAAGAAGGACTTGCCGGCGGAAGCCGTTGCGGGACTGGGAAAGACCCTATCCGCCGTTCCCGACGTGAGGGAGGTCACGTTCGTGTCCCGAAAGCAAGCCCTCGAGCGCTTTCGAGTCCAGTTGGGAGAGCAGGCATCCCTGCTGGACGGCATTACGGAGAACCCGCTGCCGGACAGCTATGAGGTCCTGGTGGGGGTACGTTCCTGGAACTGGGATCACATCGATCCTATTGCGGAGAAAATCCGCGTGTTGGACGGTGTGGCGGAGGTCGAATACGGCCGGGAATGGCTGGGACGGTTTGTCAGCATCCTCGATCTGTTCCGATTGACCCTTTACGGCATGGGCGGCCTGTTTTTTACGGCGGTGGTATTTTTCGTGGCCAATACCATCCGGCTTGTTCTCTATTCCCGGCGGGAAGAGATCGAGATCATGCGGTTGGTCGGTGCATCGGAGCGGTTCATCAAATATCCTTTCTATGTCCAGAGTCTGCTGCTGGGGGCCGTGGGCGGCCTTGTGGGTATCGGGGTGTTGTTCGAACTCTATCGGCTGTTGGTCGCCAATGTGGGAACGGTCGTGGTCTCGTCGTTATTCGAGATGCGCTTTCTGCCGGTCCAAACCCTTTTCATCATCCTTTTGGGAAGCGCACTTGTCGGGTGGTTGGGATGTTATATCTCCCTCAGAAAGTTCTTACGCTCCTGACCGCTGCGGGCATTCTGCCGATGGTCGCTCTTGCCGCCTGGGTTGTCCTCGCCGTAGGACATATGCCCGCGCACGGAGAGGAGGGGCCGCCGCGGAAACTGGAGCACCTCAAAGAGCGCCGCAGCGAAACGCAACAGCAGATGGAGGAGCGTCAAAGGGACATCCGAACCTTCAGCCGGGAGGAAAAGGACGTCATTGACAGCCTGAACGAAATCGATCTGTCCATTGACGCAGCACGCAAGCGTATTGCAGGAGCGCAAAAGGAGTTGCAGACGCTGGAGGATGAAATTTCAGGGGTTCTGGCAAAGTCCGAGAGCGTGAAAGCCGCGCTTCATGCCCGAAAAACCCATGCGGACGAAAGAATGGTCAGCCTCTATAAGCTCAACCGCCTCGGTCGGATGCAGGTTCTGGCCGGAGCCGATTCCCTTACGGATTTTTTGAGGCGAAGAAACGCCCTGGCCCACATCCTGGAAGAGGATCGGGCGACCCTGGCGGATTACAAGGAACGCCGGACGGCCCTCTCTGAGTTGAGCGAACGCCTGGACCGTCAAAGAGCCCGGCGGGCGACCGTGAAGGAAACGTACAGCCGGGAACTGGCGGATATGGAACACCGTCGAACTCAGAGGGCCGCTTTACTGCGGGAGATTCGCGACCGGAAAGCCCTGAGAGAGGCAAGCCTGGCAGCCCTGCGGCGACAGGCTGCGGCGCTGGATGAAAAGATTGCGTCCTTTCGGATCGAAAAGCCGAAAAAAGCGCCTTCGACCGGTAATGCGCCGACGGGTTTCGCACGGTTAAAGGGCTTGCTTAAACTGCCGGTTGAAGGTAGAATTATAAGTTCTTTCGGGCCGTACCGAAATAAAGAATACGGTGTTATGAATTTCCAGAGCGGCATCGATATCCAGGCCGACAGAGGTGCGCCCATCCGTTCGGTCCATGGCGGGCGTGTCATTTTTTCGAACTGGTTCAAAGGGTACGGCAACATGATCATCATCGACCACGAGGACCATTACTACACACTTTATGCGCACGCCGAAGAGCTGTTCAAACGTAAGGGGGATCCCGTCCATGCGGACGAGGTGATCGGAACGGTCGGCGACAGCGGCGCCGTCGGCGATCCTGTCCTCCATTTTGAGGTGCGCCATCATGGAAAACCGGTCGACCCTATGACGTGGTTGAACAAAGGATAACACAAAGGAGTCAATCAATGCCTCGATACACCAAACGGTTTGCCAAACCCTGTCTCATCCTCTTCGTCATGATTTTTTCGTGGCTTGGATCGGTGGGATTCCCGGAACTGTCGGCCGGCGATGAGGAGACCTACAAGGGACTCAAAATATTTTCGGACGTTATCGATCTTATCGAAAAGAACTATGTCGATCCCGTCGACAGCAAGGACTTGATCCAGAAGGCTATTCAAGGCATGGTCGGGAGCCTGGATCCGCATTCCCAACTCCTTCCTCCTGAGGCCTTCGAGGAACTTCAGATCGATACCCGGGGGGAATTCGGCGGTATCGGTATCGTGATCACCATGCAGAAGGGGCTTCTGACCGTGATCTCCCCCATCGAGGGAACCCCTGCGTATAAGGCCGGAATCCGGGCAGGAGACGTCATTATCAAAGTCGACGGCGAGTCGACAAAGGATATGATGCTCTGGGAGGCGGTCAAAAAGATGCGGGGCCCCAAGGGTGAATCGGTGGCCATCACCATCTTTCGGGAAGGGGAGGCGAACCCCATGGATTTTACGCTGGTCCGGGATATCATTCCCATCGAAAGCGTTCGCCACCTGGCCCTTCAGCCGGGATTCGGTTATATCCGCATCACCAATTTTCAGGAAAATACCACAGGCGATCTGACCGCCGCTCTTACGGATCTGGAAGGGGGGAAAACCCCTATGAAAGGGTTGGTGTTGGATTTGAGAGACAATCCCGGCGGGCTTCTCAACGAGGCCGTGGACGTATCGGATGTTTTCCTCGAAAAAGGTAATATCGTCTCCATCAAGGGGCGTCTCGAGAAGCACACCAAGAACTTCGACGCCAAACCCAATCGAAACCGGCATGACTATCCCATCGTCGTCCTGATCAACGGCGGCAGCGCCAGCGCCTCCGAGATCGTGGCGGGCGCGCTGCAGGACCACCATCGAGCGGTGATTCTCGGGACCACCTCCTTTGGCAAGGGGTCCGTCCAGACGGTCGAATCCCTTCGGGACGGATACGGGCTCAAATTCACCATTGCCAGATACTACACCCCCAGCGGGCGATCCATTCAAGCCCAGGGCATTGTGCCCGACATCGAGGTCAGGGAACGCCTGATCGCGGAAGACACCCTGGCGGAGAGCGAGCGGATGCTGAAGGAGAGAGACCTCAAAAATCATCTGGACGCCGAACCGTTCCCGGACATGTCGGTACCCGTCTCTCCTGAAAAGGACGCGAAAGAGAAAGAGTCCGGGAAAGAACAGAGTACAGAGAGCCGATACGGCCCTTTGGACCTCAAAGGCCTTCAAACCGACAACCAGGTGATGCGGGCTCTCGAAATCCTGAAGGGCTACCAGATTCTGGCGGAAACCCGCGGATAGGATCCGGGAATCCGGGCGGTGTTTCCGCGCCCGGATCATCGCGTCGGGCCGGCAGGATCCCAAGAGGGGATCCTGCCGGCCCGTTTTTTTCTTTACTACACTGTCAATCATGATTATGTTAAACAGTTATCTATAAAAAAGCATGGCAGCAACAGAGACCCAACCATATTCCGCGGAGCGAACTATGAAAGATGAAACTATTGAGTATTTCAGGGAATTTCTAACCAGTCGGCTCCAGGAACTTCTGAATCGTGCAGACCATACCGTGACCGGGATGACGCATCAGAAAGAGAATTTTCCGGACCCGACGGATCGAGCGTCCCTCGAATCCGATCGCAATTTCATGCTTCGCATTCGTGACAGGGAAAACAAGCTTATCAAAAAGATCAAGAAGGCCCTGGATCGGATAGAGGACGGCACTTTCGGTATCTGTGAAAGCTGCGGGGAGGATATCTCCATCGAGCGTCTCAAGGCCCGGCCGGTGACCACCCTGTGTATCGAGTGCAAGACCCGCCAGGAGGCGATGGAGAAAGCACTTGGACTGTAAGGGTGACGTCATGGTGGATCTTCATGTTCATTCCACGGCTTCGGACGGCACCCATACGCCTGCCGAGCTCATTTTACGGGCTGAAGCGATCGGATTGAAAGCCTTCGCCATCACGGACCACGATACGGTAGCCGGTGCGAGAGCGGCGGCGGCGGCAGGCATCCCCGCATCGATGCACTTTTTCACGGGGGTCGAGATCAGTGCGGCGTTCCCCCGGTTCTACCCCGCCCGCGGCAGTTTCCACGTGTTGGGTTACGGTATGCGCCTTGACGACCCGGCAATGGAAAATGCCCTGGCCCTCCTTCGAACGGCGCGCAGGAACCGGAACCCCGACATGGTGGAGCGGCTGCGTAATCTGGGAATGGACATCTCCATGGACGAACTCCATGCCGATGCGGGAAATGTTCAGGTGGGAAGACCCCATATCGCCAGGTTGATGATCCGCAAAGGATATGTCAAGACCTTTGACGAAGCTTTCGATCGGTACATCGGCGCCGGACGACCGGCCTATGTCGACAAATATCGCATCGAATGCGAAACGGCGATTGGTCTGATCCGTAATGCCGGCGGTATCGCGGTGCTGGCCCACCCGGGCCTTCTGCCCCCCGCGGACGGCCTTGACTTCGAGGAATTGGTGCGCGGATTGACCGACCTGGGCCTCGGGGGGATCGAGGTGTATTATCCGTCCCATTCTCCGGCGGAGACGGCCTTGTACCGGAAAACGGCGGAGCGTTTCGGCCTGGTCGCGACGGGAGGTACCGACTACCACGGGGCTATCTCGCCGGGCATCGATCTGGGCGTCGGTGACGGAACATTTTCGGTCCCCTGTGAAGTTCACGAAAAACTGTCCCGGGCGTTGGGGCGGATCTGCCGAGAGACGCTGCCGATCGAAAGATGATGAAACTGTCAAAACTGGAATACAAGATAGACTATCGGTTCAAGAATAAAGATCTGCTCGAGGAGGCCTGCCGGCACAGCTCTTTTGTCAATGAACAGCCGGAAACGCATACCCCGGGAATGTCCATGAGAGACAACGAGCGCCTGGAGTTTCTGGGGGATGCCGTTCTCAACCTGGTGGTGGGGCATATGCTGATGGACCGGTATCCCGAGATGCCTGAAGGAGATCTTTCCCGAATGCGTGCCCATCTCGTCAACGAGTCGGAGTTGGCGAGCGTGGCCAGGGAGATCGACCTGGGAGATTTTCTCTTGTTGGGCAAAGGCGAGAGCCAAAGCAACGGCCGGGAAAAGAAATCGATTCTGGCCGACGCCTTCGAGGCTGTCATCGCAGCCATTTATCTGGACGGCGGATTTGACGCGGCCTTCCACTTTGTCCGGGGGCGGTTTTCCGCAAAGGTTCTGGGCACGACGGCGCCGGTGTCGAGGGCCGACTACAAAAGCCGTCTTCAGGAGATTGTTCAGACGACCCACAAGGTCATGCCGACCTATCAGGTGATTGGGGAAAGCGGTCCGGATCACGATAAAACCTTTGCCGTCAGGATCACGGTCTGCGACCTGGAGGCCGAGGGTGTCGGCAAGAGCAAAAAAACGGCTGAACAGGATGCGGCGCGGCGGATCTTGAAGCTGCTGGAAAATTGTTGTCCCCCGAGATGATGTCAGAGAACACCGATCTTCCGTCCGCACCCCAAAAACCTTTCATCATCCCGGTTTTCCTTCCCCATGCCGGATGTCCTCACCGGTGCGCCTTCTGCAATCAATCGGAAATCACCCAATCATCGGGCAGTGTCCCATCATCCGCGGCGGTGGGTTCGCGGATAGCGACTTTCCTGAACTACAAAGGCGGCGGTCGGGGAGAGGTTCAGGTCGCCTTTTACGGCGGAAATTTTCTCGGCCTTACCGTCTCGGAAATCCAGCGGCTGCTTGCGGCGACGGAACCGTTTTTCCGCGAGGGGTCCGTCCACGGGATTCGCTGTTCGACCCGACCGGATACGATAACCCCTGACCGCCTCGATCTCCTGTCGATGGTTCCCGTCAGTGCCGTCGAGCTCGGGGTTCAGTCCATGGATGACCGCATATTGGCCCGGGTCCGCCGGGGCCACACGGCGGCGGATACCCGAGAGGCTGTTCGACAGCTGAAATCCCGCGGCCTGAAGGTCGGCCTTCAAACGATGGTCGGTTTGCCCGGGGACACATCTGAAACCGCCATGGAAACCGCCCGGGCGATCGTCGATCTCGCACCGGACTTCGTTCGGATTTATCCCACGGTGGTGTTGAAAAACAGTCTTCTGGCCCATTGGTACCGCCAGGGTCGGTACGTTCCGCTTTCCATGGAAGAGGCCGTATCCCTCGTCGCTCACCTCCATGCCCTTTTTTCCCGGCACGGGATTCCGGTGATCCGCATGGGGCTTCAGGCATCCTCGACCCTGGACGACGCCGAGACGATCCTGGCAGGGCCCTATCATCCCGCCTTCGGACATCTGGTCCTGTCGAAGCTTTTTCTGTCCTGCGCCGTAAGGCTTCTGGACAAGGCGGTCCAACCTTCAGCCCCCGTGGCCATCCATGTGCATCCCCGGAATATTTCGAAGATGCGGGGTCTTGGGAACAAGAATATTGAAATTTTAAAAGAACTGTTTCATATTGATACATTGGGGATCGTTCCCGACTCCGACATGGCGATGACCGCCGTCAGGGCCGTGCAAGGCGGTTTCAGCGACGAGAGAGCCATCGACGATGAAGGGGTGGGGCAATGACGATGCATTATATCCGGAATTTGGCGAACCTGGAGGGATGTCATGTCAGAAAACAACAACTATGATCTGGTGATCGTCGGCGGAGGACCGGGGGGGTTGTCGGCCGGGATTTACGCCATGCGTGCAGCCTTGAAAACAATCCTTGTGGAGAAGGGGCTTGCCGGCGGACAGGTGACCATGTCGGACGAGGTGGAAAACTACCCGGGATTTTCCCATATCAGCGGTGCGGATCTCTCCATGAAATTTGCCGACCATGCCAGGGCTTGCGATCTGGAAACGGCCGCCGACGAGGTGACGGCCGTCGAGCCGGGTCTGGAACACCACACGGTTCGGCTGGCATCGGGAACGGTGCTGAAGAGTCACGCGGTGATTCTCGCCACCGGGGGAACGCCCCGCAAACTGGCGATCCCCGGGGAGGATGATTATTACGGCAGGGGCGTTTCCTACTGTGCCGTCTGCGACGGTTTCTTTTTCAGAAACAAGACCGTCGTCGTCGTGGGCGGCGGGGATACGGCCACGGAAGAGGCGCTTTATCTGGCCAAAATCGCCAAAAAGGTCTACATCGCCCACCGTCGGGATACATTCCGGGCCAGCATGATCCTCCAGCAGCGGGTCGAGGCCGACTGTAACATCGAGGTTCTCTGGAATACGGTTCTGACACGGATCAATGCCGACGACTCGGGGGTCCGCGGTGTCGGGCTGA
The DNA here is from genome assembly GCF_001854245.1 of Desulfococcus multivorans. GTDB lineage: Bacteria > Desulfobacterota > Desulfobacteria > Desulfobacterales > Desulfococcaceae > Desulfococcus > Desulfococcus multivorans. The sequence continues at coordinate 670,687 of NZ_CP015381.1, forward strand.
AAGACTCCCGGACGGGAGAGACCCGTTCCATGGATGTGGACGGCGTGTTTATCTTCATCGGGTTCGACCCCAACAACGACCTCGTGCCGGCGGGCATAAAAAAGAATGCCGACGGCTACGTCGTTACCGACGAGAAATGTGAAACCCAGATTCCCGGTATTTTCGCCATCGGGGATCTCCGGGAAAAGTATGCCCGTCAGATCGTCGTGTCGGCCGCGGACGGTTGCATTGCAGCCCTGGCGGCGGCTCATTTCGTCGAGACGCGGCGCTCCGTTCCGGATACCTGTGAAATTCCCGCGGATCTGCTCGAGTGACGTGACACGCTTTCCCGGGTGAGCGGTTGTACCCGAACGTCGGGATACCCGCGATCGGATGATTTGGGTTTGACATCCCATTGACGGCTCATTATGATTCTTTTTATCATCTCAACTTTCGACTTTCATGATGGTAACCGGCACCGGCCTATGAAAGTCGAAAGTTGAGTTATCATGTCGACGAATGCCGGAAATCCCGATCACAGCGCGTCGCAAAGCATCGGGGCTCCGTATTCGATCCTTACGACAACACTCTTGCAACACGGGGACGCGGGATGCTGATATACGATGATATTTATTCCTGGGAGGGATGGGGCGGACGATTGAAGCTCGGCAGCGGCCAATGTCGACTGAGAATATTCGATCTCGACAAGGACGGCGGGCGTCGGATTGCCCACTTGAAGCCCATCATCGTTGTTGTTTCGGATATTCCCCGTGAACCCTCGTGGACTCCGAACCAGATGTCGGTCAAGAGCTGCGCCAGCCATATCGCTACCAAGGTGGTTCGGGAATTCGGTATCGACCCCGAGCGGATGGTCTGGGTCGAATACTACGAAGCACCCTCCAAAGACGAGAATCTTCGCTATCCCGGCAGCGATCGTTTCGACGAAGCCGTGTTTGTCTGGCGGGAGGAAGGCGCCCTCCAGGGCGGATGGAAACCCTTGTCTCCCGCGTTGACGGACCTGGTCAGGAAACTGTTGGCGGATGCCGCCGACCTAACGGAAAGAGAGGCCTGATATGGAAGAACGTAGCGGTATCGTGACCATGAAGGGAAATCCCGTAACCCTCCTGGGAAGGGAGATCAAGGCAGGCGACCCTGCACCGGATGTCGAACTGACGGCCACGGATCTTTCGTCCGTCAAGCTTTCCGCATACAGAGGGAAAGTGTGTGTCATCTCTTCGGTGCCTTCCCTCGACACGCCCGTATGCGACATGGAGACGCGCCGTTTCAACACGGAAGCCGCAGCCCTGGGGGAAGACGTGGCGATGCTCACCGTCAGCATGGACCTTCCCTTTGCCCAGAGCCGCTGGTGCGGCGCCGCCGGCGTCGATCGGGTGGTGACCCTCTCCGACCACCGGACGGCGGAGTTCGGTCTGGCCTACGGTGTCCTGATCAAGGGCATCCGGCTTCTGGCCAGGGCTGTTTTCGTCGTGGACCGGGAAGGGGTGGTCCGCTATGTCGAGACCGTGGGTGAGATCGCCGATGAACCCGATTATGCGGCGGCCGTCGCCGCCGTCAGGAAACTGGTATAGGCGCATTGTGCGGATCGACCCGGCAGAGGAGAGGAAAATCATGAAGCGATGGGGAGGATGGTTTGCGATGATCGCCGTGGTGTTCCTGGCCGTTCCGGCCATGGCCGCCATGACCGTGAAGCTGGGGGTGGTGACCAAACCCGGCTCTGCCCAGAACATTGCCGCCGAAAAATTCAAGGCTCTGGTGGACGAGCGCACCAACGGCGAGGTGACGGTGAAAGTCTTCCATAGCGCGTCCCTGGGAAACGAGACGGAGATTCTGCAGCAGATTCAGATGGGTACGGTGGAGATGGGGGTGATCACCAGCGGTGTCTTCGATACCTTCGACCCTATCGTCCGGGTCATCGATTATCCGTTTCTGTTCAGGGACGATGCCCAGGCCGACGCCGTTCTGGACGGTCCTCTGGGAGCGGAGATATTGACGGGACTCGAGGCATCCGGTTTCAAGGGACTCTGTTTCTCGGAGAACGGCTTCAGGAACCTCACCAACAGCAAGCGACCGGTCAGGACCGCCGCCGATGTTTCCGGACTCAAGATCCGGGTCATGGACTCCGCCCTCCACAACGCTATCTGGCAGTCCATGGGCGCCAATCCCACCCCCATGCCCTGGCCCATCTACACCGAACTGGAGCAGGGGGTCATCGACGGACAGGAGAACCCTCTCTGGGTTCTGGAGGTCTACCGGTTTCATGAGATCCAGAAATACCTGACGCTGACCCGCCATGTCTACTCGCCCCATATCGCCGTGGCGTCCCTCTCCTGGTGGAACCGCCTGGCCCCCGAGATGCAGAGCCTGCTGCAGACCGCCATGAAGGCGGCGGCCGTTTTCCAGCGGGCGGACAACCGGGCCAGGGACGCCGATCGTCTCCGGATGCTCGAGGAGGAGGGGATGCAGATCGAGAAGCGTCCGGACATCGCCTCTTTTCGGGAAAAGACGGACGTGATGCGGGAGATGAATCTCTATCAGGATCCCCGGGTGAAATCCCTGTTGGCCCGGATGCTGGCGGCCACCCGATGACGCGGTTCGGGATCGCCCGTTTGCGGTGATGCCGTGATGAACGTGCTGGAAACCGCAAGCCGACGCCTGAACCGAGGCGTCGAGGGGTGTCTGGCCGTCATGGGGCTGACGATGACCAGCGTCGTGGCGGCTCAGGTATTTTCCCGATACGTGTTGAATCAGTCTCTTTTCTGGTCGGAGGAACTGGCGCGGTACCTCCTGGTGTGGCTCACTTTTCTGGGCGCCTCCTCGGCCTATCGCCGAGGAATGCACCCCGGCGTGGATGTTCTGTATGTCCGGATGTCGCCGGGTTTGCGGAAGGCAGCCCTCATTGTGGTCCACGGGGCTTCCATGGCCCTTTTCGGCGTCATGATCGTGTTCGGCTGCCGGTTCGCCTATTTTGTCCGCCTTCAGATTTCTCCGGCCCTCTTTCTGCCCAAATGGATCCTTTTCGCCGTCATTCCCCTGAGCGGCGCCATTCTCATGGTCCATGCCCTGGCGCGTCTTGCCGGAGACGTTAAGCCCCGGGCGTCCGAATGACCGCTCAACTCCTCATCCTGTCCCTCTTGTTTCTCTTTGTCATCAATGCGCCGATTGCCGTGGCCATCGGTGTGTCGTCCATCATCGCCATCCTCGTGCAGGGGGATGTTTCTCTCATGATGGTGGTCCAGCGGATGTTCGGCGGGACGGATTCCTTCCATCTCATGGCGGTGCCGCTCTTCATGTATGCAGGGGTCATCATGGAGGCGGGGGGCATCAGCAGACGGATCATCGATTTCGCCAACGCCCTCGTGGGATGGCTTCCCGGCGGGCTTGCGGCGGTGGCCGTGGTGTCGGCCATGTTTTTTGCGGGGATATCGGGATCGGCGGCGGCCGACGCGGCCGCCGTGGGTGCGGTCATGATACCGGCCATGAAGAAATCGGGCTACGATTCGGATTTCGCGGCGGCGGTTCAGGCCTCGGGCGGCGCCATTGGTGTCGTGATTCCGCCGTCGATTCCCATGATCGTCTTCGGGTTCCTGACCGGTGCGTCCATCAGCCGGCTTTTTGCGGCGGGTATCCTGCCCGGGGTGCTGATCGGCGTTTCCCTGATCGTCGTTGCTACGCTGATCTCGCGCCGACGGGGATACGGCGCCGTCTCAAGGTTTTCCTTGACCGAGGTCCTGCGAACCTTTCGGCGGGCCTTTCTGGCGCTGGGGACGCCCCTGATCATTCTGGGGGGAATCCTCTTCGGTATTTTCACCGCGACGGAATCCGCCGCTGTCGCCGTCGTCTATGCCCTGTTCGTGGGGATGGTTGTTTACCGGAATATCCGGCCCCGGGATCTCTTCACCCTTTTCCGGGACGGTTCGCTCACCGCATCCATCGTGATGTTCATCATCGCCGCGGCATCCGTTTTCAGCTGGATCGCCGCCATCGAAGAGGTACCCGCGCGCCTTTCCTCGGGCCTTCTCTCCCTGACGGACGACCCGGTGCTCCTGCTCCTGCTGATCAATCTCGTGCTGCTCACGGCCGGGACGTTCGTCGAGACCACGGCGGCCCTGATCCTGCTGGTGCCCATGATCACGGCCATGCTGCCAGACCTCGGCGTCGACCTTGTCCATCTGGGGGCCATTGTGGTCACCAACCTGGCCATCGGCATGCTGACGCCTCCCATGGGGATCTGCCTCATCGTCTCGGGATCCATATCGGGGGACGCCATAACGGCCGTCAGTCGCCGGGTGCTGCCGTTTCTGGCGATTCTGATCGCCGATCTGATGGTCATCACCTTTTTCCCGCCGCTCACCATGTGGCTGTCCGGGCTCGTCACGAAATAGCCATCCGGCCCCGATGCCGCTCCGGGGTCAGGCCGAAGGCGCGCCGCCGTGACCCTCGGCGCTTCTTATCCCCTAAAGCTTGCGGCCTTCAGCCTTTTTCGGGGTCCAGGCGGCTGTCGAGGGCAAGATAGTCCCGGACATACTCCCGGACGGCCTCCTCCAGGGGCGTGCAGGCATGGGTACAGCCGGCCTCGCGGAGCCGTGACAGGTCCGCGCAGGTGTGGTACTGGTATTTTCCCCTGAGGGATTCGGGCATGGGAACGTATTCGATGTTCACCGGTTTTCCGGCTGCGGAAAAGAGGGCACGGGCCACGTCGTTCCAGGATCGGGCCGTCCCCGTGCCGATATTGAAGATGCCGTTGACCTCGGGATGATCGAGAAAAAAGAGAGTCATGGCCGCGGCGTCGGCCACATAGATGAAGTCCCGGACCTGCTCGCCGTCCCCGTAATCCCTTCGATAAGACTTGAAAAGCCGGATCCTGCCGTTGTCCCGGACATCGGGATAGGCCTTGTTGACGACGCTCCGCATGTCCCCCTTGTGGTATTCGTTGGGGCCGTATACGTTGAAGTATTTGAGGCCGACCATGTGGTCCAGCCAGCCCTTGCGCCGCGCCAGGAGGTCGAAGAGGTGCTTCGAATACCCGTACATGTTGAGGGGGCGGAGCCGGTGGAGGGTCGCCGCGTCGTCTTTGTAGCCCTGTTCTCCCGCACCGTAGGTTGCCGCGCTGGAGGCATAGATGAAGCGGCAGTCCCGATGGATGGTCTGCCATTGGGCGATGCGGGCCGTGTAGCGATAGTTGTTCTCCATGAGAAAATCGGCGTTGCGCTCGGTGGTGGACGAGCAGGCGCCCAGGTGGAAAATTGTCCGGATATCGTTTCCAAAGGCGTTTGTTTCGAGTTTTTCGATGAAGTCGCTCCGGTCGAGGTAGTCGAGATACCTCAAGGGCACCAGGTTCTTCCATTTTTCCGATTCGCCCAGGTGGTCGACGATGAGAAGGTCGTCGATGCCCCGGCGGTTGAGCCGGCAGGCAATGGCGCTTCCGATGAATCCAGCGCCGCCGGTGATAACGATCATGATGTCGTCCTTTTGCTGAGGGGTTCGTATTGATAGGCTGAAGACTGAAGGCTGAAGGGGTGCGCCCGCCGCAAGCGGGGCTGTGTCCACCCCTTCAGCCTTCAGTCTTCAGCCTATAGCCTCATTTTGCGGAGAGATGGGCCACGGCCTTTTCCAGGCCGTCTATGGAGAGTTCGAACATAGGAAAGATCCGGGCGATCATGGTGATGGTGCGGGTGTAGCCCCACATCCTTTCCGGTACGGGATTGAGCCACACCGATCGGGGAAAGATCTCGGTCAGGAACCGGAGCTGCTCGATGCTCGGCTTCCCGCTCCGCTCCTCCAGATGGATCGATCCGTCGGCGGTCATGAGTTCATAAGGGGCCATGCTTGCATCCCCGACGACGATAAAACGGGTTTCCGGATCGAACCGGGCAAAATCCGCCACGCGCCGGGGCTTCCGGTATCGCGCCGGGTCCGACCAGACGTTGTCGTATATGGTGTTGTGAAAAAAATAGGTCGAGAGCTCCTTGAACTGGGCCCGGGCATAGTTGAAGAGGGTCTGGACCACCGAAATGTAGGAATCCATGGACCAGCCGCCGTTGTCGATGGCCAGGATGACCTTGAGACGGTCCCTGAGGCTCTGCTCGAACACGATCTCGATCTCGCCCGCGTTTTTCATGGTCTGGTAGAGGGTCTCGTCCACATTGACCTGGTCCCTGGGCCCCGCCGGCACCAGGTTCCGGAGCCGCTTCAGGGCTTCACCCATCATGGCCTGGGTCAGGGGGCCTTCCAGGGAGTAATCCTTGTACCGGCGGTCCATGGCCACCTTTACGGCGGAACGGTTTCGGGAAACCCCGCCCACCCGCATGCCGCCGGGATGGTATCCCGAATGGCCGACAGGAGACCTGCCGCCGGTGCCGATCCACTTGCTGCCGCCGTGATGCGCCCCTGTCTGCTCCTTGAGTCGCTCCTTGAAGTATTCGATCAGTTCGTCGGGGGAGAGCCGGCTCAGTGTCGACTCATCCTCGCCAAAGGCTCCGGCCAGCTCCCTCGGGTTCTTCAGCCACTGTTCGAGGAGAAGCCGGGCGACTTCGTCGAGGTCGAAGCCTTCTGTATCGGGCAGGTCGGCGCCCTGGAAGTGGTGAGCGAAGACCTGGTCGAAGATGTCGAAATACCGTTCGCTCTTGACCAGAATCGCCCGGGAGGCCGTATAGAAGTCGTTAAGGGAAAGGATCAGCCCCCCGGCGAGCGCCTTGTGCAGGGTCAGAAATGCCGTTGGACTGACGGGAATCCCGGAACGTCTCAGCAGATAAAAGAAATCGATGAACATGGGCGTCCTAAAAGAGTTTCCGACGGCTGGTGAAGTTGAGGGCCCGCTGGTAGTCTCCGCTTTTCTTGAACAGAACCCCCAGGTAGGGAATCTCGCCTTTCTGCAGCTTTTTCGGCGTGAAGTCCGGATCGGCCTTGAGGGCCCGTATCCAGTTGATGAGTTCCCGGGTCGCCGGCTTTTTCTCGACGGCATCCAACTCCCGCAGGCCATAGAAGGCGGTGATGGCCCCCTCCAGGAGGTTCTCCTCGAGCCCGGGAAAATGCACCGAGATGATCTTGCGCATCATCTTCGGGTCCGGAAAGGCGATGTGATGGAAATTGCATCGGCCCAGAAACGGATCGGACAGATCCTTCTTGGCGTTGGACGTGATGATGATGACCGGCCTGTGGCGGGTCTGGACGGTCTTGTCGATCTCCATGATGTCGAAGGCCATCTGGTCGAGGACGTCGAGCATGTCGTCCTGGAAGTCGGTGTCGGCCTTGTCGATCTCGTCGATGAGCAGAACCGTCCGCCGGTCGGCCGTGAAGGCCTGACCGATCCTGCCCATGGTGATGTACTCCTCGATGTTGCTGACGTCCCGCCGGGAGTCCCCGAAACGGCTGTCGTTGAGCCGGGTGAGGGTGTCGTACTGGTAGAGGGCGTTCACCAGCTTCATGCTCGATTTGACGTTCAGGACGATGAGCGGCATGTGGAGGCTCTCGGCGATGGCGTGGGCGAGCATGGTCTTGCCCGTTCCGGGTTCCCCCTTCAGCAGCAGGGGCATCTCGAGTGCCATGGAAATGTTGACGATGCTCGCCAGTTCATCATCCAGTACGTAGCGGTTGGCACCGCTGAATTTAAGTCCGTTGTGTGTCATCGATCCACCTCGATTCCTCTTATTCGTCTGGAAACCGCCCGTGTCAAATCGAGGACGCGGACGGCATGTTCACGGCTCAGGGAGCCGGTGCCGCAGCTTGGCGTAATGAGGGTCTGGGACAGGATGCGCTCCCGGTCGAAGCCCAGCTTCCGGACCTGGGCGGCCTGGTCTTCCCACCGGGCCGCGAGGGCGTCACCGGTTTCGTTCGCCACGGCCTCGCTGGTGGGGACGATTCCCCAGGCGATGATCCGTCCCGCCTCCAGAAACCGTCGGACGGCCTCCCCGTAAAGGATGAACCGATCGAAATAGGTATAGGCGTCGAAATTGACGATGTCGATCGGCGTGTCGATAATCAGGTCCCACTCGGTATTGGCGCAGACGTGAATACCGGCAAGGCCGCCTTCGGCGTGGACGGCGTCGATGACCTCGCCCAGAGCCGCGGCCACGTCCGCCTTGGAGATGCTGATGAATTCCGATGATCCGAACCCGGCCAGAGCCGGTTCGTCGATGAACAGGATGACGGGTCGGCCGAAACGGGAGAGCTGCCGGATCTGCCATCGGGCGTTTTCTGCCAGGAGCTTGACGGCGGCGTCCCGGACGGATTCATCGTAAAACACGGCCCGTCCGGCTTGATCCTTGACGGCGGTGGTGAAGGTGATGGGGCCGGTAACCTGGCCCTTCAGGGCGACGGGCGGAGTTTTGAGGGCCGCGACATGGTCCATGAAGACGTAGAAGCCCCGGGCCATATCCGGCGTAAGCGCGAACCGTGATCCGTCGAGGGTTGCGCCCCCGTCGGTGACGGCCAGATAGTCTTCGTAGAAAGCGGCAAGGTCGGCGGCAAAATTCCCGGCGGACGTGTCGATGCACGTCCGGCCTTCCACCGTCGCGAGTCCCGGAAGCCCCGGCATGAACTGGGCGATCATTCCTTCCTTGGGAAAGACCGGCAACTGCACCCAGAGGGGGATTTCGGGCGTGTGGCGAAACACCAGGCGGGCCGCCGCTTCGTGGTCGTCCAGAGGAAGGCTGCCGATGAGCACCGGAAGCCCCCCCGGCCGAAATGTTTCTTCCATGGTTTCTGTCACCTTTCTGTCGTTTTCGCTCGTAAAGCGGCTGTGTCGCTCTTTTATCAAATCCATTAAGATTACCATTCGATCGGGGATTTGACAATATAGAATAATTGACACCCGACAAGGGCGGTGGTATGTTTTGAATGTGTAGCGGATACATGGCCGGTTTGCCGTGAATAATTTTTGCCGGGTGAGGTTATGATGGCCGATATCATCTCTCTGGAAAACAAGTTCCAGGAGGCGCGGGAAAAGAAGGTGGCCGCTGACCGAAAGCGTAAGCTTCAGGCCGTCCGGGCGGTCCTGCAGGAGGCCAAGGGGATTCTCACCTGCGAAAAATGTCATCAGGAACTCGATGACGAGGCGGCGCATCGGGAGCGTGATCTCAGGGTGCCGTACGTTTTCTGCGACAGTTGCGCGGAGGAGTATGTCGACTATATCGAACGGCTCCAGGGAAGAGGAGACCAGACCTGCTACTGGCGCAACCGTCAATGGTTCGATGTCTGGCGGCGGTGGATCGATTACCGGGGCACCATTGACACCTATCTGCAGTCGAAGGAATTCAGACAGCTTCTGGAAGAGCTGAAACAGGTCGGGCCTTTTGAATAGGAGGAGTTAATCTATGTTTGGAATTGGCATGCCGGAACTTATTATTATCCTGGTGATTATCCTGATCATCTTCGGCGCCGGCAAATTGCCGGAAATCGGCGCCGGGATGGGGAAGGCCATTCGCAATTTTAAATCCGCCACATCCGAATCCGGCAAAAAAGAGGACGAACCGGAAAAACTCGAGGACAAGAACGACCCGTCCTGATCCCTTCTCTGAAACATCTTTTTCGTTCAATACAGTGTAATGAGATCCGGTTGAAGCCGGAAGGCTGCAAAGGCGCGCTCGCGGCAAACGGCGTTCTGATCCCTTGTGGGGCCGGATCGACGAAAGTGGGTAGTGGGTATCGGCGACCGATCTTCGGATCGGTCGCACTTTCCCGCCGGTTTATGGGGGCGACGGCTGTTCAGGCGTCGAGGTTGACGATGACGCGGCCTTTCTGACCGCCTTTGAGGATGATGTCGATGTTTTCATCCAGATCGGCAAGGGGGATCTCCCGGACCATCCGGTCGAGGTTTGCCGGCCGCCATTCCGCCGCCAGTTTGTTCCACACCCGGACCCGGGTGTCCATGGGGCAGTTCTGGGAATCGATGCCGATGAGCCTGACGCCCCTCAGGATGAAGGGGAACACGGTGATGGAGAGCTTTGGCGAGGCGACATTGCCGCAGCAGGTCACGGTGCCGTGGAGGTCCGTCGATTTGATGGCCGTGGCCAGAATTTCCCCGCCGACCGTGTCGACCACACCGGCCCACCGTCCCTTGAGCAGCGGTTTTTCGCTGGTGTCGAGGGCTGCTGATCTGGAGATGATCTCCCGGGCCCCGATAGCTTTCAGGAAGTCCGCCGCATCGGTTTTTCCCGTGGCGGCGGTCACCGAATAGCCCAGCTTGGCCAGCATCGCCACCGAAAGGCTCCCGACGCCGCCCGTCGCGCCGGTGACCAGAATCTCTCCCCGGTCCGGCGAAACGCCATGGGTGAGGTAATGGATAGAGAGGCCCGCCGTAAATCCGGCGGTTCCGAAGGCCATGCTTTCCCGGAGGCTCAGCCCGTCGGGCCGAGGGACCACCCATGCGGCCGGCACCCGGATATACTGGCCGAATCCGCCCGGCGTATTCATGCCGAGATCATAGCTGGTGACGATGACCTCGTCCCCCGCCTTTACGGCGTCCACTCGGCTCTCCTCGACGGTTCCCGCCGCGTCGATGCCCGGCGTGTGGGGGTATTTGCGGGTGACGCCCCGGTTCCCGACGGCCGAGAGGGCGTCCTTGTAGTTGAGGGATGAATACCTGACTCTGATCAGGACATCTCCGTCGGGCAGATCATCCGTGGTTCGCTCGATGATGGTCCGTTTGAACCGGTTTCGTTCGATCTCTTCCACCCACATCGCCTTGAATCGTTTCTGTGTCATGCCGTCCGCCTTTCGTCTATTCCCCTAGGTAGGCTTTCCGAATTTCCGGGTTGTGTATCAGGGTTTCAGCCCGGTCCTCCATGATGATGCGGCCGGTTTCCAGCACATAACCTCGCTGGGCCGTCTGAAGGGCCAGGTTGGCGTTCTGTTCCACCAGAAGGATTGTGGTGCCCTGGGTCTTGTTGATGTCATCGATGATATCGAAGATCTTTTGAACGATCAGGGGCGCCAGCCCCAGCGAGGGCTCGTCAAGGAGCAGCACCTGGGGGCGGCTCATCAGCGCCCGTCCAATGGCGAGCATCTGTTGCTCCCCACCCGAAAGGGTTCCGCCGTGTTGGCGCCGCCGGTCCTTGAGAATCGGAAACAGGCCGTAAACCGTATCGAGGTCTTTTTCGATCTCCTCGGTGTCGTGCCGGTAAAAAGCGCCCAGAGCGAGATTCTCGTCAACAGTGAGGCGCGGGAAGATGCGTCGGCCTTCCGGCACCTGGCAGAGTCCCATGGGCGGCAGCTTTTCAGGGGGCATGCCCTGGATGGAGCGGCCCTTGAACCGGATCTCCCCCCGGTCGATGGGCAGGATGCCGCAGATGGCCATGAGAGTGGTCGATTTTCCGGCGCCGTTGGCACCGATCATGGCGACGATCTCTCCTGGAAACACCTTGATGGAAATCCCCTTGAGGGCCTGAATCCGGCCGTAGCTCGTCACGATGTCGTTGAGTTGCAGTATCGGTTCCACGGCGTTTTATCCCTCCCTGTCCTCGGATCGCGTGCCCATCCTCTTGGCGGGAATCAGGCCGGCGGGCCGGAAGAGCATCATCACCACCATTGCCAGACCGAAGGCCAGCATGCGGTAGGTTTCAAACTCCCGGAAGACTTCCGGCAGGACGATCAGGGCGGCGGCCCCCAGCATGATGCCGGGAATGGAGGCCATCCCCCCCAGGACGACCATGCTCAGCACCATGGCCGACTCGATGAACGTGAAGCTTTCCGGGCTGACGAAGCGCATTCGGGCGCAGAAAAACGCGCCGGCCAGCCCTGCGAAAAGCGCTCCCATGGCGTAGGCCAGCAGCTTGAGAATGAAGGTGTTGACGCCCATCAGCTCCGCGGCGGTCTCGTCCTCCCGGATCGACTCCCAGGCCCTTCCGATCCGGGAATGGTTGAGTCGCCGGACTGCCGTAATCGTCAGGATCGCCAGGCCCAGAGCGATGTAATAGAGATATTGCAGTTTTTTGATGTAAAGGAGTTCAAAACTGAAACCGGCCTCGAAACTCGGGACATAGATGGACGGCGGCTTGATGCCGAGGAGTCCGTTGGGACCGTTGGTCAGGGTCATCCAGTTGTTGAGGATGATACGAACGATTTCACCAAAACCCAGGGTTACGATGGCCAGGTAGTCGCCCCGCATCCTGAGGGTCGGGTAGCCGATGATGCAACCGGCGATGCAGGCGAGGGCCGCCGCGATGGGCAGACAGATCCAGAAGGAGAGGCCGTAATGGAGGTTGAGCAGGGCGTAGGTGTAGGCCCCAACCCCGTAAAAGGCGATGTAGCCGAGATCGAGCATGCCGGCGAGCCCCACGACGATGTTGAGCCCCAGCCCCAGGCAGATGTAGATCAGCACGTTTGTGGCCACGTCCTGGGCGTACCGGCCGGTGAAAAGGGGATAGAGGCAGGCCGCCGCCAACAATGCCCCGATCCATACCCATACGGGAACGGCGCCGATGAGTCGGGACGCCTTTTCCCGAGGTGCCGACAGGGCATTGCCCACGGGCCGGAGAAGGCCGCTTTTGTTCAGGATGTAAATCAGGAGGCAGAGGAAGGAGCCGGCGGCGATGTAAAGCCAGGTGGTGAACGTCCTGTCGAAGGAGAGGGTTCCGTCCGGGTGGATGCCGAGAAGCGGCCACAGGAGCCCCAGGAGCCACAAGAGGCCGATGGCGTAATTTTTCAGGGTTTTCCTATACTCGTGTATCATCGATATTCTCGCCCATGATTCCCGTTGGCTTGAAGTAAAGCACGGCGATCAGAATGATAAAGGCAAACACGTCCTTGTACTGACCGGAGATGTAACCCGCACCGAAAATTTCCACCATCCCGATGATGAGCCCGCCCAGCATGGCGCCCGTGATGTTGCCGATCCCGCCCAGCACGGCGGCGGCAAAGGCTTTGATACCGGGCAGAAACCCCATGTCGTAGCGCACGGACCCGTAATAGAGGCCCACCATGACCCCGGCTGCGGCCGCGAGCCCCGCGCCGATGGCAAATGTCAGGGATATGATCCGGTTGCTGCTGATGGAGACGAGAGAGGACATGATCTTGTCCTGGGCCGTGGCCCGCATGGCGATGCCGATCTTGGTCCTGAAGACCAACAGGTTGAGCCCGATCAGCAGCACCACCGTCATGGCCAGGATCATGATGCGCAGGTAGCTGATGGTGACCCCTCCCAGGTCGAATCCGCCCTGGAAGAGTTCGCTGGGGTAGGCCTTGTCGTAGACGCCTTGCGTCAGCATCAGGGCGTTGCTGAGGAAAATGGACATACCCAGGGCCGAGAGGAGCACCGCCAGCCTCGGTTGACGGCGAAGGGGTTTGTAGGCCACCTTCTCGACGCCGACGGCGAGAAAGGCGCAATATCCCATGGTCAGGGCGAAGGCGCCGATAAGACAGAGGATGGGATGGGTTTCCAGATATCCCCTCCCCGTGAAATAGCCGAGGAGAATAACGCCCACATAGCCCCCTGCGGCAAAGAGCTCGCCGTGGGCGAAATTGATCAGCTGGATCACGCCGTATACCATGGTGTATCCGAGAGCGATCAGGGCATACAGCCCCCCCAGGGTGAGGCCGTTAATCAGCTGCTGAAAAAAATAGTCCATAGATTCGCTTTTCAAACTCGGTTCAGGGTGAAGCATGAACGGGCGGCCGCTCCGCCGAAGGACGGCGGCGCGGCCCCGTTGATGCGCTTTTTACTTGAGCAGCCCTTTCTGGGGATCCCAATAAGGGACGAATTTGCCGTTTTCGATCTTGAAGGCGATGTAGGTGGATCCGGAATCGCCGTTTTCCCTGAACTTGATGCGTTTGGAGGCGCCGTTGAAATCCATCTTCATGATCTCGGCCTTGAGCTTGGCGGGATCGGTGGAGCCGGCCGCCTTGATGGCCTTGAGGAGAACCGTCGCGGCGTCATAGGCATAGGTGGCATAGGCGGCGATGGGTCCGTACTTGGGAACATAGATGTTTTCAAAGGCTTTGTACTCCGGGGTGTTGGGGTCGGTGTACCCATAGGTGAGGTAGATGCCTTCGGCGGCTTCCTTGGCCACCTCCATGAACTTCGGCTGGAACATGGCGTCCTGGGTCACGAGTGTGGAGGAAACCCCCATGCGCTTGGCCTGAATCGCCATGAGCGCGCCCGGAGAGTAGCCCTGCAGGGACATGTATACGATGTCGGCGTTGATGTCCTTGGCCTTGGTCAGCACCGCCGAAAAATCCTTGTCGCCCTGGTTTACGTGGTCGTGACCCAGCACCTCGATGCCGACGTCCGTGCAGGCCTTCTCGATGCCGTCGGCCAACCCCTGACTGTATGTGGTTTTGTCGTCGATGATAAAGATGGTCTTGGCGCCCAGGGACTCTTTCATGAATTTTGCCGATGCGGGGGCCTGGTCGTCATCCCGTCCGCAGAGCCGGAACATATAAGGAAGGCCGCGATCGGTCACCATCTCGTTGGTGGAGGCAGGAGTCAGCATGGGAATGTCTTCCTCGGCCAATGTCTCCGATGCGGGGATGGTGGAGGAGGAGCAGTAGGCGCCGATGACGCCGACGACCTCCAGGTTGATCAGCTTGTTGGCGGCGGCGACCGCCTGCTTCGGGTCACAGGCCGTATCCTGGGCGAAGAGCTCGATCTTGTCGTATCCGGGGATGCCCCCTTCCTTTTCGAAAACTTCGATGGCAGTGAGAACACCGTTCTTGATGTCCGTGCCGTCCGAGGCATAGGGCCCGGTCAGGGGACTCATGGAGCCGATTTTCAGGGTTTTTGCAGCAGCGCCGCTCAGAATGAACGGTACTAAAACGCATCCCCATACCAGTGCCTTCAATAGTTTTTTCTTCATTCTCGATACCCTCCTTGGTGATTGTTGAGCGTTCAGGGTGTTGCCGGTTGACCCAGGTAGGCTTCGATCACCCTGGGGTTCTTCTGTATCTCTTCAGGTTCCCCCTCGGCGATCTTCACACCGCGGTCAACGCAGACGATGCGGGTGCAGACCCCCATCACAACCTTCATATCGTGTTCGACCAGAAGCACGTCGATGCCCAGGCCGGATATGCGCGCGATGTCCTTCATCAACTCGGAGCTTTCGGATGGATTCATTCCGGCGGCGGGCTCGTCCAGGAGCAACACCTTGGGATCCGAGGCCAGGGCCCGGGCGATCTCGAGACGGCGCTGCAAACCGTAGGGCAGGTTTTCAGCCGCTGTGTCGGCGAATTTGTCCACCCCCATGAAGGCCAGGGCGGTCTTGGCGCGCGCCATGATGGCCGCTTCCTCCGCCCGTTGGGAGGGTGTTTTGAATATGGCGCCGACGACCCCTTTCCGGGATCGGCAGTGTCGCGCGACCATGGCGTTTTCAGCCGCCGTCATTTTGGAAAAGAGTCGGATGTTCTGGAAGGTCCTGGCGATGCCCATGGAAAAGATTTCGTGGGGCCTGCGGCCGAGAATGCTTTCACCGTTGAATCGGACGTCGCCGTGGACCGGCCGGCAGACGCCGGTCAGGACGTTGAAGACCGTGGTTTTTCCAGCACCGTTGGGACCGATGAGGCCGACGATTTCTCCGGCGTTGATGTCGAAGCTCAGCTCCGAGAGCGCCTTGAGTCCGCCGAACCTGACGGTGATGTTCTGCATTTCTAAGTGTGCCATGGTATCCGCTGTTTTCCTGATTTGAACGGGTTGTACGGTTTCATGGGGTCGGAGCGCTCCCGGAACCTGTATGCGGTTGCTGCGTTATGTCGAGTTCCCGTTCGTCCCGGGCCGGCCTGCTTTCGGGTGTCGCTCCATGTAACTGTTGAAGCGGCGAACATGCGCCTGCAACAGCTCTCGGGCCTTTCCGCCGTCTTTCTGCTCGATGGCCGCCGCGACATCGTAGAGGTCCGACAGGTTTTCCTCCATCTCCCGGGTTGCCATGATCAGATAGCGCTTGAAAAAGAGATTGATGTTGTCGTGAACGGTCCTCAGGATACTGATGTAGATGGGATTTCGGGTCATGTGGGCGAAGAGAAGATGAATCTTCTTGTCCACTTCGAGAAAGTCCTCGAGATTTTCATCCCCGCCGGCCGCGTATCGGGCCGCCTGCCGGAGATAATCTCGGAGCGTGTCAAGGTCGGTTTTCCCGGCCCGGCTTGCGGCCAGTTCGACCACATCCCCTTCGAACCGTTCCCGGAATTCGGCCAGCTGACCGAGGGAGACCTGTTGGGATCGAATCAGCAGGCCCAGGCTCTGGGAGATCTGGTCGGAGGAGACGGCTTTGACCACGGCACCTCCGCCGGTGCCGAGCCGGATCTCGATGAGCCCTTTCTGCTCCAGAACCCGCAGTGCCTCCCGGAGGGTGCTGCGACTGGTCTTGAGCATATCCTTGAGATCGCGCTCGGCCGGCAGCCGATCCCCGGCCTTGAGACGACCCTGGAGGATGGCCTCCTCGATCTGCTCCACCACATCCTCGAAAATCCTGCTTTGTCTGGCTTCTCTGAAAAGCGGTTCCATCTGTTTCTCGCGGCGTAGGGTTAACTGTCCATACCGTTTTGCTGATGGATGTGTTTTGCATTTTTGTCAATGGTCAGACCATTTACTATGATCAGGGAGAAGCTGTCAAGCATTTTTTTTTACTCGGAAACCGGCTCAATCCGTCGTATTGTGAAACCGTCTTCCGACGTTATGGAACGGGAGCGGGGATCAGGGAATCAGACCCAGGTCCGCACCCCGGCGTCGGCAGGCGGCGGCGAAATCCTCGGGATAGTGGCCGTTGATCCACCGGAGCTGGGCCTCGGTGAAGGATCCTGGAGAGTAGGGGAGTTTGGGCAGAAAGCAGTAAATGAGTCGCTGCCCGGCGTCGCCTTCGTCAAAGCGCCTGGCGGCCTCGATGATGGTGATCATGCGGGCGCCGAGCCGTTCGAGAACGGTGACGGCGATCCACACGGCCCGGTCGAGTGAGGCCCGCACGGCGGTGTCGGCCTCGAGGATATGCCCCACCGGCGCCGCGGTCATCAGCTGAAGTTCCCATTGGGAGGTCTGGGCCTTGGGAACGAAGAGCATCACCCGGGGGTCCTCGTAGACGACGAGGCGCGCGTCCCGGTCTTTTCGACCGTCCATCCGTTGGTTGTTTCGGATCGCCCGGAGATAAGCCGAAAAAAAATCGATGCGGTGGCGTCGCCTGAACCGATCGGCAAAATCGGCGACGAGATCCCCGAAGGCGAAGGTTTCCGGGTTTTCATCCCCGACGGCCCCGGCATCGGCGGTTTCAGGCGGCTCAACCCTGGAAAAGGTTCCCGGAATCAGGGCGTACTGCTGGTGGATCTGCTGGTGAGAGGCGTGGAGGCGGTAGCCGCTGGGGGAGAAATCGAACCCGAAATTCCATCCCCACAAAGTGGCTGAAAAATCGAGTTTTTTTCCGCTTCCGTCGGCGGAAACGGCCTTCATGACCGCTGTCCTCACCTGCTCCAGTTCCGGAACCGACAGGGTTCTGCGACGGACCGGAAGGGGGATGTCGAGGGTGTCGGCCATGCGGGCATAGGTCCGCTGATAGTAGAGGTGGCGCATGCCCCGGATGTCCGTCTCCGAAAGATCCCTGATCCGGTAACGCACGGCGTCGTCGGCCATGTTGGCGGCGTAGTGGCCCCAGGGGATGTAGCTGTTCCGGCGGAGATATTCGAAGACGTGACTTTTTCCGCCGTCGGCCCGGAATTCCCCCATGATCTCGCTTTGGCCCTGAACGCCGGGGCGAAGGACCATCACCCCCCGGTAGTCCTCCGGGAGACGGGCATTGTTGGCCAGCACCTCACACAGGGTGTGGTCCTTGATCCGGGCCTTGAAGCTTCCGCGCGGATCCCTTTCATACCGAAGACCGATGGGGCGCCGGGTGTCGGGGTTCCGCTCGAAGTCACAGCAGTGATCGGCGATCCGCTCCAGGTCGCGGGGGTCCGTGGCGTTGGCCGCCAGCGCGAGGAGCAGGGGCCTGGGAAGCAGGCGAAACAAAGCGTCGATCCGGGAAGGGTCGGGACATTCGTCGAGCCAATTTTCGAGGGTGCCGGTGAGGGAAACCTCCGGACGTTTCGGGAGAGATATGGTCGAGGGGTTTTCGGCGATACGGTCGGCGCTGGACTTGATGATGAAGGTGGCGCCCCGGAACGGGAACGGATTGGCGATTTCATAGATGACGTCCGCCCTGGGTTCGACCACGTCTTCGGGCGGAATATTGGCGGTGTTTTTCACCTCGGTGCCGTCTTCGCAGGCGCCCAGGGTTCGGAGGGGATCGGTCTCGCGAAAATTTCCGACATGGAAGCCCGGTTCGTGAATACCGACGACAAAGCGACCGTCGGGGGTGACGCAGGATCTCAGGTTCATGGTGCCGTTCCTTTGTTGATGATGAGTTTCCGTGAGCGACGGATAAAAGGGGAAAAAACTGGTTTCCCATTAGCATATTTCCGTATTCAGTCAAGAGGGATGGGTTCATCGGCGGGAATCTGATTTTCCATATGTGAATTTTTATCGAAATTTGTTATGTTCGTTCTCAAATCAGGGCTTTCGTTGGAATAACCGGATGAAAACCCAAGACCGGAGAGCGAAGGCTGAAGGGGTACGAAAGCCCCGCTTGCCGGGGATGCACTCCTTCAGCCTTCGGTCTTTCATGAGGGACAGCTGTTTTGACCGTAAAACGGGCGATGGACACAGGAAGCGGAACATTACGTATATCGGCGAGGGAGGAGACCTTATGCTGGTGAAAAACTGGATGAGCCGGCGACTGATCACCGTCGACATCGACGCCGCCATGGCGGATGCCGTCAAGTTGATGAAAACGAACGACATTCATTTACTCCCGGTTCTCGATGGGGAGAAGCTTTCCGGCATTATTACCGACAGGGACCTCAAAAGGGCCTCCGCATCCGATGCCACGGCTCTGGAGATGTATGAACTCATCTACCTCCTGTCCAAGATCAGGGTGAGTGATATCATGACCCGGAAGATCATTACACTGGCGCCGGATACGACGGTGGAGGAGGCTGCGGAGGTCCTTCTGAAACAGAAGATATCCGGTGCGCCGGTGGTGGATGATGCCGGCAGGCTCCTGGGGGTCATCACCAAAAGCGATCTTTTCAGGATGTTGATTGCCCTCACCGGGTTGCCGAATCGGGGCATTCAATTCGCTCTCAAGGTCAAAAATCGACCTGATGTGATTCCGGAACTGATGGCGATCTTCGGAGAATACGAGGGCCAGCTCGTCAACGTTCTCATTTCCCACAAACCCACGACCGATCAGAAATTCGTCAAGGTCTACTTCCGGATTCTCGGCCTCGATCGCTCCAGACTGGATGCCTTGAAGGAGGATCTCAGGGAAAAGGCGACCTTGCTCTATCTTGTGGATTATTTCGAAAACAGGCGGGAAATTTACGACGCCGAAGGCAATTGAACGGCATCGGCCATTGTCCTTCACTCAAAACCGATACATAGGAGTCGTACAATGAAAACGGCCTTGAGCATCGCCGGCTCGGATTCCTCCGGCGGGGCCGGCATCCAGGCGGATCTCAAAACCTTTCAGGCGCTTGGCGTTTTCGGCATGAGCGCCGTCACGGCGGTTACCGTTCAAAATACGCGGAAAGTCTATGATGTTCAGGAAATGACGCCCGAGATCGTCCGGGGCCAGATTCGATGTCTGTTCGACGACATCGACATTCATGCCGTCAAGATCGGGATGGTGTCGAGCATTCCCCTTATTCGCGCCGTGGCCGAGGCGCTTGGGACGGTATCGCCACCGCCCGTCGTCCTGGACCCGGTGATGATTTCCAAAAGCGGCTACCGTCTGTTGAAGGCGGACGCCCAGGCGGCCCTTGTCACCCTATTGTTTCCCCTGGCGGAAGTGGTCACGCCCAATATCTACGAGGCCGAAGCTTTGGTGGGGACGTCAATCCGAACCGTCGGCGAGATGGAGACGGCGGCGGCGGGAATCCTGGATCTGGGCGCGAAAAAGGTGGTGGTAAAAGGGGGACATCTCGGGGAGGCCGGGGCCACGGACGTTGTCTATGACGGCCGGGAATTCCGCAGGCTGGAGAGCCGTTGGATCGAGACGAAAAACACGCATGGGACCGGGTGTACGTTTTCGTCGGCGGTGGCCGCTCACCTGGCGTTGGGCTTTGGGTTCTTCGAGGCCGTGACCCGGGCCAAAACCTACGTCACGGGCGCCATCGCGCACGCCCTTGCCATCGGGAAGGGCCACGGCCCCACCCATCATTTTCACGATCTTTACGCCCGGGCGGGGATGGCGGTATAGCGGTCTCTCCCCGCGGGAACGGGGAGAGACCGCCGGCATCGGTTGACCGAAGGCTACCAGCCCCAGGTCAGGTACTCGTGGATGGAATCCGCCGCCTTCCGGCCGGCTCCCATGGCCAGGATCACCGTTGCGGCGCCGGTGACGATGTCGCCGCCGGCCCAGACCCCTCGTTTGGTGGTCTTGCCGGTCTCGGGATCGGCCGCGATGTAGCCCCATCGGTTCAACGTCATATCCTCGGTGGACTGGGTGAGCAGGGGATTGGCTCCCGATCCCACCGCCACGATCACCAGGTCGCAGGCCATTTCGAAATTGGAGCCCGATATGGGAACGGGCCGGCGCCGGCCGGAGTCATCGGGTTCTCCCAGTTCCATTTTGAGGCATTCCATGCCGGTCAGCCGGCCCTGGTCGTTGCCTAAATATTGGACGGGGTTGGTGAGCAGAAAAAACTCGATGCCCTCCTCCTCGGCGTGGTGAATCTCGGCGGTTCTGGCGGGCATCTCGTCCCGCGATCTTCTGTAGACGATCTTCACGCTGTCTGCCCCCAGCCGCATGGCGGTCCGGGCCGCGTCCATGGCGACGTTGCCGGCGCCCAGGACGACCACGTTTTTCCCCATGGGGATGGGGGTGTCGACCTCGGGAAACTTGTAGGCCTTCATGAGGTTGGCCCGGGTCAGGTACTCATTGGCGGAAAGAATGCCGATGAGGTTCTCGCCCGGAATGTTCATGAAGCGGGGCAGGCCGGCGCCTACGCCGACATATACGGCATCGTAGCCTTCCTGGAAGAGTTCGTCCACGGTGACGGTCCTGCCCACCACCATGTTGCAGGCGACGTGAACCCCCAGCCGCTCGAGGAAATCGACCTCGTGGGCCACGATGGCCTTGGGCAGGCGGAATTCCGGGATCCCGTAGACCAGGACGCCGCCGGGCTTGTGAAAGGCCTCCATGACGGTCACCTCATGACCCTTGACGATGAGGTCGCCGGCCACCGTGAGGCCCGAGGGGCCCGAACCGACCACCGCGATCTTTTTGCCGGTGGAAGCTTTGCGCGGCGGCAACTCTCCGGTGTTGTTTTCCCGTGCCCAGTCCGCGGCGAATCGCTCCAGGTTGCCGATGGCCACGGGAGCGCCTTTCTTGTTCAGGACGCATTGTCCCTCGCACTGGATCTCCTGGGGGCAGACCCTGCCGCAGACCGCGGGAAGGCTGTTCCTGGTCCAGAGATTCCGGATGGCGCCCTTGAAATCGCCTTCGGCGATCCGCGCGATAAATCCGGGAATATCCACGTTGACGGGACATCCTTCCACGCAGCTTGGTTTCTTGCACTGCAAACAGCGACCCGCTTCGATAACTGCGGTTTCGGCGGTGTAGCCCGTGGGCACCTCCGCGAAGTTTCTTCTCCGGATTTCAGGGGCCTGCTCCGGCATGGCCTGCCTGGAGACCGTCTCTTTTCTGGCTTTCTTTTCCGACATGTGTTGCTCCTATTGCTCCATTCTGCAGAAATCGTTATAGCAGCGCCGTTCGTCCTCGCTGTAGGCCTGAAGGCGCTTCATGAGTTCGTCATAATCAACCTTGTGGCCGTCGAATTCCGGCCCGTCGACGCAGGCGAACCGTGTTTCGCCCCCGACGGTGACGCGACAGCCGCCGCACATGCCCGTGCCGTCGACCATGATGGGATTGAGGCTGACCAGCGTCGGGACATTGTATTCCGCCGTGATCCCGGAGACGAATTTCATCATGGGCACCGGGCCGATGGCCACCACCTGCCTGACGTCCTCCTTTTCCAGGATTTCCTTCAGGGCTTCGGTGACGAATCCCGGACGCCCGTAGGAGCCGTCGTCGGTGCAGACGTGGAGTTCATTGGACGCCGACCGCATCTTGTCCTCGAGGATCAGAAGGTCCCGGTTCCGGGCGCCGATGATGCCGATGACGCGGTTGCCGATCTCCTTGAGTGCCCGGGTGATGGGGTGCAGTACGGCGATGCCGGTCCCGCCCCCGACACAGACCACCGTACCCTGTTTTTCCAGATGGGTGGCTTTCCCCAGAGGGCCGATGACGTCCTGATAACCGTCCCCCACGTTGAGGGTCTTGAACAAGGCCGTACTTTTGCCGACGACCATGTAGATGATCGTGATGGTGCCTTTATCCGGGTCGGTGTCGGCCATGGTGAGGGGGATCCGTTCGCCCTCTTCGTTGGCCTTGATAATGACGAATTGTCCCGGTTTGGCCTTCCGGGCGATGAGGGGCGCGGCGATTTCATTCAGAATCACCGTACCGCCGGCCATTTCTTCTCGCTTTACGATTTCAAACATCTTGAAAAATACCTCCAGATCGGGGTTTCCCGTTTCGTCCTCAGCCGGTGGTGCCGCGATCCGGTTGAGCGCTTGGGCGGGAAAAACATGGGTGTTGGTGCCCAATGCGAGTGAAAAATTATGAGAATGCCCAAAAAAATATCGAAATACTCATCCTGATCAGCGTATTATATGGCCGCTGCAAGCGCATGGTATCATCCAAGCGCATGATATCGTCATAGATGAGGATTTCGCGTTGAAAAAAAGTATCGCCAAAAAATTTAACGACTGCAAGCAAAAAAATAAAAATCAATGGAGATCCATTTCGGGAAAGAGAGTGTCTTGATGAAACTGTTCGACAGCCATTGTCATCTGAACGATAAAAGCTATGCCAAGGACATTGACCAGGTGCTCGGCCGGATGGCGGACGCCGGCGTCGGTGCCGCCATGCTGGTGGGCGTCAACCGGGAGGATTCGGAAAAGGCGGTCCGGCTTGCCGCGTCCAGCCCTGTCCTCTATGCGTCGGTGGGCGTCCATCCCCATGACGCCGCAACCTGTTCCGAGGAGACGCTCGCGGCACTGAGTGCCCTTGCCGCGCATCCCAAGGTTCGGGCCTGGGGTGAGATCGGGCTCGATTTCAACCGGATGTTCTCGCCGAGGGACGTTCAGGAGCGCTGGTTCCTTCGGCAGCTCGAGACGGCGGATGATCTGGATCTGCCGCTGATTTTTCACGAAAGGGATTCCGGAGGACGGTTTCTGGAGATCCTGAAGGCCACCCATGGAGAGCGACGACGGGGCGTGGTCCACTGCTTCAGCGGTAACCGGAGGGAGCTCTCGGCTTACCTGGATATGGGATATCATATCGGGATTACCGGCATCCTCACCATCCAACAACGCGGGGCCGAACTTCGGGCGTTGGTCCCAGCCATCCCGATGGATCGGCTTCTGATCGAAACCGACGCGCCTTACCTGACGCCCGCGCCTCAAAAGAACCGGACCCGCCGAAACGAACCCGCATTTGTAGTCTCGACCCTCCTGAAACTGGCCGAGATTCGGGGCGAGGACCCGGAGGTTCTTGCGGCGGCCACATGGAACAACGCCTGTCGCCTTTTCGGCATCCCCCTGGAATCGTAAGGAAAGACCGCGGCAACGCCGCGGTTTATTCCTCGTCTCCCTGACTCATTTCGGTGATCCGGCATTCCGGATCACTCATGCAGGGCGCACCCTCGATCCGCATGACCGTGATGCCGTTTCGAACGCGTTCGACAATGAAGCGCTTGCCGCAGACGTCGCAACGGTTGTAAACCGGAGCATAATCCACTGCGGGTTCAAGGGTGACGAATCCCCCGCAATAGGGGCATCGATCCATGCTCTCGGTTTCCGAGGCGTTGAGATACGTGGTTGAATAGGTTTTCATGGCGTTCCTCCGTTCAGGGGCTAGGGTTTTGTTGAGCGCGACCGAACTTGCCGGATGCCATCCGTAACACAGGGGCAGCAGGGTTGATACTGATGAGGATCAGACGATGGGCCCGGGAGGGGTGAGTTCCCGGGCCATCGTTGTAGGAGGTAAGGCAAATCTGTATTCGCCCCGTATCCGAATATCCAAGCAATTTATATGCCTGATGAATGGTTTGGCCGTCGCCGTGACCTGAAATAAAGACGAAACCATCCGTGAACGGCTTGTCCGCGTGGCGGGGAGGCTTTGCCGGGGAAGCCTGACGGACGACTTCACCCCTGAAAGGGTGTGATATCAATTTCGTCTTGAAATGGATTGCCATCGGCTCTCCGCGGTCCCGAAGTGTTCAATTATCGAATTTACAAGTGTTAAACAGTTAAGTATTTTAACGGTCGCTAAGGATGCAATCTCTTTCCTATAGGCTGAAGGCTGAAGACTGAAGGCTGAAGACTGAAGGCTGGAGACTGAAGGCTGGAGACTGAAGGCTGGAGGGTGAAGGCTGGAGACTGGGGGGCGGCGGGTGGCAGTTTAAAACTGGAGGGGATGAACGCTTCGTTCTTTACAGGTACATCCCCTCAGCCGATGAACACCGATTGTTCTATTGCCTTTCATGACCTGCCCGTGGAGGCCCATATCAACCCCGCTGCGTATTCACCTGAAGAGATGCGACGATTCTGTAGACAATCATGGGAATATCTGATAAGGAAAGCCGAGTTTTTATCTGCCGTTCGCACCCGCGAAAAGAGGGCTTACCCTTTTGGAGAATCCACTGCGCATTAGAATATCTTCCTGATTTTATTTTGAATTTATCTCAATCAAGCGTATTTGATCTCTTTAATTACAATTGACATACCGGTTAGGTGTTGTTAAAATGTCGAACTTTTTTGAGTGTCATAACTTTTTCTTTTTATAAGAAATCTCGAGCCAGATATGCGGAATATGAACATTAGCAAGATGCAGGATCCACTGTCGCGGGAGGTCATCATCGTCAATGAGCTGGGCCTCCATGCCAGATCCGCCGCGAAAATTGCGGCGATCGCCAGCCATGCCGAATCACAGGTGACCATTTCGAAGGGGGATGAGATCGTAGATGCCAAAAGCATCATCGACATGCTGACCCTGGCGTGCGGAAAAGGCATGCGAATCACCATTAACGTCGATTCGGATGCGGATGTCGAGATTCTGAGCAAAATTGCGGAACTCGTTGAAAACGGTTTCGGAGAATAGCGGGTATGACCGAAAACGAATCACAGGAGATTGTGCTGAAAGGCCTGGGCGTCGCCCCGGGCATATGCATCGGCAAGGCGTATCTGGTCGATAAGGAAGGGGTCAATGTCGTCAAGAAGTACTATATCGCCGAGGCGGATCTCCACAAGGAGGAGATTCGGTTCAAGTCGGCGGTGAGTCGGGCCAGACAGGAGCTTGCCGCCATCATCCAGGAAACCCCGAAAGAGCTTCGCCAGCACACCGCCATTCTGGAAACCCACATGGTCCTGCTGCAGGACAAGCTGCTGTACGGTCAGACCCTCGACACCATCCAGCGGTTTCGATACAATGCCGAATGGGCCCTCAAAAACGTCGTCGACGAACTCAAGGCCATGTTTCAGAACATGAGCGAGCCCTATTTCAGGGAGCGGGGTGCCGACATCGTCCACGTCTCGGACCGGATCATGCGGAACCTGGTGGGGGGAGATGCCGTCAACATCAGGGATATCGACAAGCGGGTCATTCTGGTGGCCAAAGACCTCTCTCCCGCTGAAACCAGCCAGATCCAACTCGAACGGATCAAGGGACTCGTGACCGACGGCGGGGGCATCGCCTCCCACACGGGCATCATCGCCCGGACCCTCGAAATTCCCGCGGTGCTGGGCCTCAACAACGCCACCCAGATCATCCGGAACGATGATTTCATCGTAGTGGACGGCTCCGCCGGCCTTTTGATCATCCATCCCACGGAACAGACCCTGATGGAGTATGAGGAGCGGGCCGCCCGATACGAACGCCACCGCGCCCTCATCGCCCGGGAGAGCCGCATGCCGGCCAAGACCTTGGACGGCATCTCCATCCAGGTCATGGGGAACATCGAGCTCCCCGAGGAGGTGGTCGCCGTAAGGGATTACGGCGGCAACGGCATCGGCCTGTATCGAACCGAATTTCAGTACCTGGGCCGGCGCGGATTCCCCACGGAGAACGATCTTTTCGACAAGTATCGGGACGTGGTCGAGGTGATGACGCCCCGGCCCGTCACCATCCGAACCCTCGACATCAACGGCGACAAAGCCCTGCCCGGCCAGTCCGGCAACGGCGAGGCAAATCCGGTCCTGGGGCTTCGGGCCATCCGCTATTGCCTCAAGAAGCCCGAGATCTTCAAGACCCAGCTTCGGGCCATCCTCCGGGCGGCGCTCTACGGCAACGTGCGCATCATGTTTCCCATGATCTCCTGCTGCGAGGAGGTCCGGCAGGCCAAGACGCTTCTGAAGGAGGCCGCCGAGTCCCTGGCCGCCGAGGGCATTGAATTCGAATACAATGTCGACGTCGGCATCATGGTGGAGGTGCCGTCGGCCGTGGCCATCGCCGACATGCTGGCCGACGAGGTCGATTTTTTCAGCATCGGCACCAACGACCTGATCCAGTATGCCCTGGCCATCGACCGGGGAAACCGGTATGTCTCCCACATGTACCGGCCGCTTCACCCCGCCATCATCCGCATGATCAAGACGGTGGTGGACGTGGGCCACCAGAAGGGCATCAAGGTCTACATGTGCGGGGAGATGGCCGGCGACCCCATTCATCTGCCGGTGCTCCTGGGCCTGGGACTGGACGAACTCAGCATGAACCCCCAGTCGATTCCCCTGGTGAAAAACGCTATCCGGAAGCTGAGCATCAAGGAGAGCCGGGCGTTCATGTATCGGATTTTCAAAGACAAAAAAGAGGGCCAGATCGAATCGTTCCTCAAAAAGGCCTACGCCGGCGTCCTGTTCGATCTGGATATCGATGAGGACGAAATCGCCGTCTGAACGGACACGGCGTCCAAGGGAGAAAAGGATTGAAAAAAGAAGGGCGAAAACTGATCGCCAACAACAAGAAGGCCCGGTTCAACTATTTCATCATCGACAAGTTCGAGGCGGGCATGGTGCTTCTGGGCACCGAGGTGAAGTCGCTCCGCATGGGCAAGACCCATCTCAAGGACGCCTACGCCAAAATCGTGAACGGCGAGGTCTTCGTCTACCAGATGCACATCGGCCCCTATCCCTTTGCCTACTACGACAACCACGACCCCATGAGGCCCCGGAAGCTTCTGCTGCACAACTACGAGATCAAGCGGCTCTACGGCAAGGTGAACGAGCAGGGGCTTTCCCTGATCCCCATGGACCTCTATTTCAAGGACGGCAAGGTCAAGATGACCCTCGCGCTCTGCAAGGGCAAGCGGCTCCACGACAAGCGCGATGCCATCCGGGAGCGGGACACCCGGCGGGACATGGACCGGAGTCGGAAAGACGGCTACTGATTCCCTTGACAAACGACCGAAAAACCATTAAATTTATATTGTAAAAAAGGTTCTTTTCCAAATTATATCCTTATGGGGGCGAAACGGCTTCGACGGGGATAAAGAAGCATTGATTGCATGTCGAGGTTTCCTGCTGCTCGTTAAACGCGGGAAATAAATATAATCGCAGACGATTATAACTACGCCGTAGCCGCTTAGGCGGCTTCCGTTCTGCCAGGTTCCTCCCGCGGACCTGAACAGAGCGTCGACTTAGCGGGATAGTTGGTCCGGATTGCCTGGCTCCGGTCCGGCGAACGTTACAGGCTGGCCTTATACGGAATCCCGTCCGGAGGAGACCGTAAAAGGCGAGAATAAAACTCCGGAATAAGCATGTAGATATCAATGTGGAATGTTTTCGGACGCGGGTTCAACTCCCGCCGCCTCCACCATTTAGAAAAGACAAACCCGTCTCTCTGGGGTCATTCTCCGGGGTGACGGGTTTTCTTTTTCCCCTTGTTTCTAAAGGGTTTGCGCCCGTTTCACATCTTTCCAAAGCACCTCTCCGCACCATCGATTCTCCCCATCTTCCAGCCTTTCTTTCTCTGTTTGGCCCCTGATTCTCTGTTTTCTCCGGACCAAGTCCGAAGCTCGTCCGGAAAGCTACATCCTTGATTGATATGGGTTTGCGGCTGATTGTCATTTTGGGCGGTTGTCTTAGGTCATCGCTCGATGCCGCAACCGGACGTTTTTTTCGAAATCGCCCGCCTCGGCGATGAAAAGAAGTGTGGTCAACTCCGGTTTCCTGCCCCCTAAAGAAGAAAAGCCGACGCAGATGGTCGGCTCTCTGTGGTGGTCTCCGGTCCGGTCGTCAGTCGATGGCAAAGCCGAACTGACGGCGCTGCTCGGCCCAGTCCTCCGGGAAGGTCTGGGTCAGTTTGGCCAGCGAGAGCCCGTTGGGTTCCTCGCCGTTGATCAGGGCTTCGACGATGTCGGGGGCCAGGGTCGTCAGCTTGAGAATGCGGGCCACATACGAGCCATCGACGTCGAGGGTACGGGCAAGCTCGCTGATGGACTTGATCTGCCCGGATTCGAGGATGTCGGCCCAGGAAAAGGCCCTTGCCAGCGCCTGGAGGATGGCGGACTGCACCGGTTCCTGCGCCCCGGGGATATCTCCATCCAGGGCCTGGGGAGCGATGACCGTCTTGCGGCCACGCATGCGCCGGATCAGCATCGGGATGTGGATCTGCAGGTTGCCGTTGTCGGCTACGGTAATGGTCGGCTTCATTTTCATCGGCTTGCCCTCCGTTCAGTGACTTCGCAGGCCAGACCGGCCAGCTCGGCGATGAGCGTTGTCAGCCCGTTGGTGCGCAGCTCCATGTCGATTCCGGTCTCGCGGATCTCGACCTTATCCACCAGAAGGCGGATGAGCCGGTTTCGCTCCACAGGGAAAAGGTCTTCCCAGAAGCCCTCGACATTCTGGAAGGCCTCCGACACATCCTGTTCCGTAATGCTGCTCCCTTGGTAAGCTCTGCAGCGCTCGCTCACATGGGTCAGTTGTTTCGAGAGCTCGACCGCCTGGCGGTTGACGGTCGTCAGCATCTCGGCCTTGCCCGGCTGATCGTTGCCAGGTTTCATCAATTCGAGTGCCTGCTCCCGCGCCTGCGACAGCTCCATCTCGAGTTGGGCTTTCTGTTTGAACAGCCGCTCCCGCTCCGCCTGCTCGATGTCCCGGGCCGCGAAGTAGGTTTTGGCCACCAGCGTCGGTGTTCGGAACACCGCGCTCAACTGCTCGATCACCGCCTGCTCGATGTCCCCGGCGGGAATCCGTTTGAGCGGGCACCGGCTTACGGTCCGCTTGCTGTCTTTCTGGCAGATGTAATAGGTGTAGTGGCGGCCGTTCTTGCGGGCGTAGGTCGGTCCCATCGCGCATCCGCAGTGGCCGCAGCGGATGACGCCTTTCAGCGGGGCGACCATTTTGGTTCTGGCCATGGAAACCTTGACCGGTTTGTTGTCCTCCAGGATGGCCTGAACCTTGTCCCAGGTCGCCCGGTCGATGATCCCTTCGTGCTCACCGGGGTAGCTGCGGTCCTTGTGGGCGATCTCGCCGATATAGATCCGGTTGTTTAGCAGCCGGTAGATGTGGGCTGTGTTCCATTCGGAGCCCTCGCGCACTCTGCCTTTCTTGGTAGTCCAGGCCTTGGTGCGGTACCCCTGTTCGTTCAATTCCTGGCCCAGCTTCTTGGCCGAGCCGATCTGGATGAAGCGGCGGAAGATGTACTGCACCGTCCTGGCTTCATCCGGGTTGACCAGCAGCTTCTTGTTATCCCGGTCGACGTCGTATCCGAGGATGGGCACGCCACCGCAGTATTTCCCCCGGCGCTTGGCGGCCGCTACCTTGTCCCGGATACGCTCGGCGATGACCTCCCGCTCGTACTGGGCGAAGGTGATCAGGATGCCGAGAAACATCCGGCCAGTGGGATCGGTGGTGCTGAAGTGCTGGGTGACCGAGACGAAGCTGACGCCCTTTTCATTGAAGAGATCGATCATCTTCATGAAATCCAGCAGCGAGCGGGACAGCCGGTCGACCTTGTAGACGACGATCACATCGATCTTCCCGGCGTCGATGTCCGCCAGCAGGCGGCGTAGCCCCGGACGCTCCATGTTCCCGCCCGAGAAACCACCATCGTCATAGCGATCCGGCAGAGCCGTCCAGCCACGCATCCTCTGGGCTTCGATATAGTGTTCCGCCGATTCCCGTTGCGCATCCAACGAGTTGAATTCCTGTTCGAGCCCTTCCTCGTGGCTCTTGCGGGTGTAGATGGCACAGCGCAGGGTCTTGTTCTTGCCCGGCGCGACATTGCTGTTATCAAGCATCCGAACCTCCCTCGGCTTTTCTGCCGTAAACCTTCTTCAGCCCGAAAAAGACTTTGCCGTTCCAGCGCGTCCCGGTGATCTCCCTGGCCACCGCGCTGAGCGACCGGAATGTGCGACCTTCGAACTCGTAGCCATCGGCAAGGACGATCACCTCATAGCGCCGGTCGTTCCAGATCCGCACTAGTCTGGTCCCGGGCAGGATCGCCTCGTTCGATTTCCGCTCCTCTGGGATGCGTCGATTGACAGTGGCGACCGGGTCCTCCTTGGCGGCCTGCTGAAGATGGACCTTGGCCTGCTCGGACAGCCCGCCGTAGAAAAGCTCCTGGATGCGATAAGCCAGCCGCTTGATGAGGAATTGCTTTTTGTACTGGGGCGGCTCTTCGCCGTAGAGGTCGAGCCATTTTTCCCGGAGCTGCTCCAGGGACATGGATTGCAGCAGGGCCATCTGCCGAAGGACTGAGTTTCGGGTTCGGTCCTGGATCTTGCCGCCGGTGGCGGCGTTCTGTAACTCATTCATTTTCAACTCCTTATTTTGGTTTCCGGACGAGTTGTCATGAATGAATGCTCTGTTCCGGCAATGAATCAAGTCCTTCTCCGAGCACAGGGGAAGAATCTTCGAAAACCTCTAACTCATTGCCCACACATGCGTTTTTTGCCAATCGGCGCAGGATCGCCGTGGCCAGAATGGAGGCGGCTGACTGGAGCCTCGCCTCACCCGACAGGCGGCCGGGTTTGCCGTTTTTGCCAAGGTCATCCGTCCCTGGCCCATCATTCATTTCCTGTACATCCAACATCGAACACCTCCGGTTGGACCGGGGGGCTGGATGGCGTGGATGCCAGAAAACGGCGGCGGTCGGGATGCGCGTTCGATGGCACCGTTGTTCGGCCAGGCCGAAACACCGAATCCTCATTTCCAGTCCGTCGCCCTGTCCGGGGTTTCTGCCGTCTGTGCGCCGCCCAATCCGGCCAAGCTCTCAAGTTATTGAAAATAAACGTGCTAAATGTCGTCTTCGGCTGTTCTTCTACTTGATTTGTGTCCGGAAAGAAGCATTCATTCATGGTGTAATCGGAGGCTGAAAAGCCTTGCCAGACAACGACTTATAAGCGCCACGAACGACGGAGGCACGCATGAACCTGAAAGAGATCCACTACGGGATCGAGATCGAGACCGTAAAACGCACCCGGGAGCAGATCGCCTGGGCCATTCACTCGGTGGTGGGCGGCACGGTCCGCCATGTCGGTATCCCCAGCAGCTATGACCCCTGGGAGGTCGAGGACCTGCGCGGCCGCGTCTGGAAGGTGGTGGGGGACGCCTCCCTGACCAGCGTCCCGGCCCATCTGCGGGCCGAGGTGGTCAGCCCGGTGCTCGGTTACGAAGACATCCCACAACTGCAGGAGGTGGTCCGGGCCATCCGCCGCGCCGGAGGCAAGATCAACAGCCAGTGCGGCATCCACATCCATATAGACGCCGCGCCCTTCGACGGCAGGCACCTGGGAAACCTGGCGAAGATCATCTACAAGCAGGAGCCGCTGATCCTCCACGCCCTCGGCATCAGCCGCGACCGCCTCAACCGCTACACCCGGCCGGTCAGCGACGAGCTGATCCAGCGCATCGAACAGCATCGCCCCCGCACCAAGGACCAGCTCAACCGCATCTGGTACGGCTATCACAACCGCCAGCCCCAGCACTACGACAACAGCCGCTACCACGGGGTCAACCTGCACAACGTCTGGTACCGGGGCACGGTGGAGTTCCGCTGGTTCGAAGCGACCCTCCACGCGGGGCGGATCAAGGCCTACCTGCAGTTCTGCCTCGCGGTCGCCGCCAAGGCGCTCAATGGCCGGGCCGCCTCCAGCCGCAAACGGGACTTCGATCCCCAGAGCGCCAAGTACGACTTCCGGGTCTTCCTGCTCCACCTCGGCCTGATCGGCGACGAGTTCAAGACCGCCCGCAAGCATCTGATGGCCAACATGCCCGGTGATGCCGCCTTCAAGAACGGACGGCCCAAACCGGAGGATGTCCTACCGGATGAAACCACCAATCTCACCAACGAGGCCGGGCAAGTTCCCGGCCTCACTGTTTAAAGAGGTGCCCCATGAAGATTCTGATCCGCTCCACCACGCTGGACGGCGAACCGATCCCCGGCAGCGGAGAAACCCTGCAGGCCGCCGACTGCCTCGAAGTTGTCGAGCTGATGCGCGGCCAGACGCCGTTCACCGCCAGCCGAGCGCCCCGGGACTACATGACCGAGGTGCTCTCCGGCATCGAAGGCGGGCCGACCCGGCCATTGCCGGAGGATGCCGCCGCTGCGGCCGCCGAGTTTCTCACCCGTCTGGCCCGGCACGGCCTGATTGAGTTTCTGCCCGACGACAAGGCCAGCGATCCCTGGCCGGAACGCTTCCTCGGAGCCCTGGAGACAGTGAGGCTCTCCGGGCGCACCAACATGCTCGACCACCCGGAGGTGACCCGGCTGACCGCCGAGATGGGCTACCCGGAGGTGGCCGCGTGGCTGGCGGACCACCGGCGCGAATACGCGGCCTTCGTCCTCGAAGGGACGAGACCGCTGCTCGGCAAGAACTTCGGCGACAAGGAGGACCCGGCTCCATGTGCGGACAAGTAGGCATCATCTTCGGCCGCAAGCGCAGACGGCCCGACGAGCGGGATTACCTGCGCGAGGTCTTCATCCGCATGCTGCTGCACAGCGAGGAGCGCGGCCCGCACGCCTCCGGTCTCGCCTGGCTCAAGACCGACGGTAGTCACCGGATTTTCAAGCGGCCGATGCGGGCGCACGAGCTGGTCTACGAGAAGACGTTCCAGGAACTGCTCGGGCAGGTCGACAACGAGACCACCATCCTCATGGGGCACACCCGCTGGCGCACCCGGGGCAACGAGTTCAACAACCGCAACAACCATCCCATCCGGGCCGGGATCGTCATCGGCACTCACAACGGCACCATCTACAACGCCGATTATCTGTTCCGCCGTCTCGGTCTGCCGCGCTACGCAGAGGTGGACAGCGAGCTGATCTTCCGCCTGGCCGACCGTTTCTCGCCCGAAGGCCCCATCGACCAGGAGGGGCTAAAGAAGGCGCTTGCCCTCTGTCGCGGCCAAATGAGCGCCGTGCTGACCTCACGCCTCGACCCCGGCACCATCACCGTGCTCAAGGGCAACAAGCCACTCTGCCTGCGCATCCACCGCCAGCACCGGGTGGTGCTCTACGCCTCGGACGACGCCTTTATTGACTTTGCCGTGGTCAACGAGAAGGGCTGGCGCGAGCTGGAGGTGCCGCCCATGACCATGCTCACCATCCGCCACGCGGATGTGCGGGCCGTCGAAAACAGCGAATTCCGCTTCATACCCCAGGAGCGCAAAGGGACACTGCCCGAAGGAGTGAATGCATGAACATTGGAGACACCGCGAAGCTGAACACAAACCCGGAAGACAGTCCCGAGACCATCCTCCGACTCTTCGTCTACGGCACCCTGAAACGGGGCTACTGGAACCATCAACGCTTCTGCGCCCAGGCCCGCAGCATCGAACCGGCCATGGTCTGGGGCAGGCTTTACCATCTCCACGCCGGGTTCCCGGCCCTCGAGGTGCCGGAAGGGCTGATCCTGGCCCGGGGCACCGCCGACCCATTAGCCGACGCCCGCAGGCAACAGGAGATCGGCACGCCGCGCTTCGGCCGCCCGACCGACGACTGGGATCTGATCAGTGGGGAACTGGTGACCTTCACCGACCCGCAGCGCGACCTGCCGCCCATCGACCGGCTGGAAGGCTTCCGGCCTGGCGGGCACAGCATGTACCAGCGGGTGATGGTGGTTGCAGCCAGGGGCTCAATCGCCTGTGCGGTATGGACTTACACCATGTATGCGCCTCAGAACGGTCACCGGGTCACCAACGACAATCAGGCCGTTTTTTGGAAAAGTCGGCACTAATCGGCACAAAACGCTTGATTTTGGCAATCCGCCAATGTAATTTGTGGGGGTTAATTTGCGGCACTGTGTCCGGATTTCGGGTTTCCCGGAGACCTTCGGGCTTTTACCGAAAACATGATGAACGAAGGACGAAGGCTATGGATGAGAGATGGCTGACGGTCGATGACATTTGCAAATATCTGAATGTAAGCAACGAGACGGTCTACAAGTGGATCGAACAACGGGCTATGCCGGGCCACCGGGTGGGACGTCGATGGATGTTCAAACAAGACGAAGTGGACGAATGGGTCCGCTCCGGCGGTGCGGCTGACAAATCCGATAAGCCGGACACCGAGCAATAAGGAGCGACCATGGCCGAGCCGATTCACGACAAGATAAAACGATCCATCCAGGCAGCCGAAGGGCTGTATCACCGTCTGGTGTTGCTGGTGGGTGAGACCGGTTCCGGCAAGACCGGTGTTCTTCGGGATATTGCCGAGGAATTCGGCTCATCTGTCGTCAACGTCAATCTGGCGCTTTCAGGCGAACTGCTGGAGCTGACAGCCAAACAGCGGTCGCTTCGGCTACCGGGCATCCTCGATCAGATCGCGGACCAGGCTCAAGCACCGGTGGTGCTGGATAATCTCGAGATCCTCTTCGACAAGGATCTCCAGCAGGACCCCTTGCGCCTGCTGCAGTCCATTTCGAGAAATCGGGCCGTGGTGGCTTCGTGGAACGGAATCATGAATTCCGGGAGGCTTTTGTACGCCGAAACCGGCCATCCCGAGTACCGCAGCTATGACTCGGTCGATGCGCTGATTGTGGGCATGGATGGCTCGGCCACGGTCGATTCGGCAAAAAACAATAGAGAGGCAGGACAAGCATGAAATACGGAGACCTTATCCAATTCGACCCGATTGAGTCGGTCGTTCAGTTGCGTGACGCGGACAAATCGAACGCCGCGCAGCACCTGGTGAACACCTATGTCATTTCAGATGAAATGGCCGAACGACTCACGCAGCTTGTCATTCCTCAGATGCAGTTCGACCACCCGGTCGATAACAAGGGGCTGCTGGTGGTCGGTAATTACGGCACCGGTAAGTCGCACTTGATGTCGGTGGTCTCCAGCCTTGCCGCAGATGCCTCCCTGCTGGAAGGGCTGAAGAACGATGGTGTCCGCGACGCAGCCTCTCAGATCGCCGGTCGGTTCAAGGTCATCCGTACCGAGATCGGTGCCACCACCATGTCCCTGCGCGACATCCTGGTGGCCGAACTGGAAGAGCACCTCGAAAAACTCGGCGTGGAGTATGTGTTCCCCGAAGCCGGGACCATTACCAGCCACAAGCGGGCCTTCGAAGACATGATGGCCAAGTTCGGCGAGGTCTTCCCCGAACACGGCCTGCTGCTGGTGGTCGACGAGCTGCTCGACTACCTGCGCACCCGCAAGGACCAGGAGCTGATCCTCGACCTCAACTTCCTCCGCGAGGTCGGCGAGGTCTGCAAGGACCTGCGCTTCCGCTTCATGGCCGGTGTCCAGGAAGCCATTTTCGACAGCCCGCGCTTCGCTTTTGTCGCCGACAGCATCCGCCGGGTGAAGGACCGCTTCGAGCAGATCCTTATCGCCCGCAGCGACGTGAAATTCGTCGTGGCCGAGCGCCTGCTCAAGAAGACCACCGAGCAACAGGCCAAGATCCGCGACTACCTGATGCCTTTTGCCAAATACTACGGCGGGCTCAATGAGCGCATGGACGAGTTTGTCCGGCTCTTCCCGGTGCATCCCGATTACATCGACACCTTCGAGCGGGTCACCGTGGTGGAAAAGCGCGAGGTGCTCAAGACCCTGTCCATGGGCATGAAAGGCATTCTCGGCAAGGACGTGCCGCAGGACGAACCCGGCCTGATCGCCTTCGACAGCTATTGGGGTACCCTCAAGCAGAACGCTTCGTTCCGCGCCATTCCCGAAATCCGGGCAGTCATTGATTGCAGCCAGGTTCTGGAATCCCGCATCGAGAACGCCATCACCCGCAAACAATACAAGCCGATGGCGCTACGCCTGATCCATGCTCTGTCCGTCCACCGCCTTACCACTGGCGACATCTATGCCCCCATGGGCGCATCCGCCGAGGAACTGCGCGACCGTCTCTGCCTGTTTGATCCGCTGATCGCCGAGCTGGGTAGCGACGAACCCGACAAGGATCTCCAGACCCATGTGGAAACGGTCCTGCGCGAGATCCACAAGACAGTCAGCGGCCAGTTCATCTCCTTCAATGCCGACAACCGCCAGTTCTACCTCGATCTGAAGAAGACCGACGACTTCGACGCCCTGATCGACAAACGGGCCGAAAGCTTGGGGCAGGCTCAGCTCGACCGTTTCTACTACGAGGCGCTCAAGCGGGTCATGGAATGCCAGGACGCAACCTATGTGACCGGCTACAAAATCTGGCAGCACGAACTGGTCTGGCAGGAGCACAAGGCAGCCCGCTCCGGCTACCTCTTTTTCGGGGCACCGAACGAGCGTTCCACCGCCGTGCCGCAGCGGGACTTTTACCTCTACTTCATCCAGCCCAACGATCCGCCGCGCTTCAAGGACGACAAGGTCAACGACGAGGTCTTCTTCCGCCTGAAAGGCACCGACGAGGAATTCCAGACTGCGCTGAAGAGCTATGCGGCCGCCCTGGATCTTGCAGCCACCTCATCGGGCCATGCCAAGGCCACCTATGAATCGAAGGCCAACGGTTTCCTGAAGAAGCTGGTCCAGTGGCTGCAGAAGCACATGAGCGATGCCTTCGAGGTCACCTATCAGGGCCGCGCCAAGTCCATGACCGAATGGGCCAAGGGCAAATCCATCCGCGACCTGTCCGGCCTGTCGCCCCACGAGACTATCAACTTCCGCGACTTGGTGAACACCATCGCCGGTGTCTGCCTGGCACCGAACTTCGAGAACCAGGCCCCGGACTACCCGTTCTTCTCGGTCCTGATCACCGGCAACAACCGCGCCCAGGCAGCGCAGGACGCCCTGCGAGCCATCGCCGGGCAGAACCGAACCAAGCAGGCCACCGCCGTGCTGGACGCCCTGGAGCTGCTCGACGGCGAGAAGATCGATCCCTACAAATCGAAGTACACCAAGTTCATTCTCGATACCGTCAAGGCCAAGGGGCACGGCCAGGTAGTCAACCGCAACGAGATCATCCAGGACGACCACGGGCTGGAATACATGAACCCCGGCGGTGGTCGGCTTGAGCCGGAATGGGTGGCGGTCATCCTGGCTTCGCTGGTCTATTCCGGCGACATCGTGCTCGCCATTCCGGGCAAAAAGTTTGACGCCACCGGCCTGCAGCAGCTTGCCGCGACCGGCATGGACGAGCTGGTCCGCTTCAAGCACCTGGAGCAGCCCAAGGAATGGAACCTGCCCGCGCTCAAAGCGCTGTTCGAACTGCTCGGCATGACGCCGGGCATGGCCCAGCTCGTCACCCAGGGCAAGGACGAGCCGGTGCAGAACCTGCAACAAGCGGTAGGCAAGATCGTCAAGCGCATCGTCATGACCCAGCAGACCCTGCGCGAAGGGCTCTCCTTCTGGGGCCTGGACCTGCTCGCGGGAACCGACCTAGCCAGCCAGACCAGCGGGCTGGACGAGGCCAAGGGCTTCTTTGAATCGCTCCAGGCCTACTCCTCGCCGGGTAAGCTGAAAAACTTCCGCTACAGCGCTCCCGAAGTGCTGGCCCACGAAAAGGCCGTGAAGGCGCTCGATGAACTGGACGCCCTGCGCGAGTTCATCATGGACCATAGCCCGACGGCGTCCTGGCTCTCCACCGCCGAGGCGGTGCTGCCCGCCGAGCATGACTGGGTGGATCGCATGAAGACCACCCGGCAGGATGTGCTGGATGCCCTTAAGCAGGCCGACCTGTCCGAGCTGGCCAGCCAGTCCCAGAGCATCGGGGCCAAGCTGCAAAAGCTGAAGAAGGATTACACCGTCGCCTACATCGGCCTGCATACCAAGGCGCGGCTGGGCGTGAACGACGACAAGCGCAAGGCAGGACTGCTCAACGATCAACGCCTGCAAACCCTGCTCAAGCTGGCTGGTATAGACCTGATGCCCCGGCAGCAGCTCACCGATTACCAGAACCGCCTGGCCGGGCTGAAGAGCTGCTTCGCACTGACCGAGCAAAACCTCGACGCCTCGCCCATCTGCCCGCATTGCGGGTTCCGGCCTTCGGTGGAAACCGGCGCGGCGGCAGGCTCGCAGATGATCGACCAGATGGACGCCCAGCTCGACGCCATGGTGACGGCCTGGACCTCCACCATCCTCAGCAACCTGGAGGACCCGATCACCCAGGCCAACATGGACCTGCTGAAAATCGACGACCGCGAGCCCCTGGAGGCCTTCATCAAGTCGAAGGAACTGCCGGTGCCGCTGGACAGCAACTTTGTCCATGCATTGAAGGAAGTACTCTCCGGCCTGGTCAAGGTCACCGTCAAGGCGCAGGAGCTGCAACAGGCCCTGCAGGTCACCGACGGCCCGGCCACCCCGGCAGAGATGAAGAAACGCTTTGAGGAGTACATCGATCAGCTCACCAAGGGCAAGGACCCGGCCAAGGTGCGGATCGTCATGGAATAAGAGTGACTAAGCGAGTGACCAACTTCGCCGAGTTTGGTCACCCGCAAAGTGACCAAGCTGAGACACAAGACGAAAGCCAAGGATTATGAAGATGAAAGAAACCAGTTTGTTCGACTCGCTGCTTGAAGAGCCGCAGAAGCCCTCCGGCCCGGTGACTTGCCTCGGCATGACCTTCGAGAACGATGAGGCCCGCCGCGCCCACTTTACCGAGGAGCTGCGCAAAAAACTGCAGGACCCGGAGTTTCGCAAGATCGAAGGCTTTCCCATCGGCAGCGACGAAGACATCCTGAACCTGAGTGATCCGCCGTATTACACCGCCTGTCCGAACCCGTGGATCGCCGACTTCATCGCCGAATGGGAGGCGCAGAAGCCGAAACAGCCCGAAGATTATCATTATCACCGTGAGCCATTTGCGGCCGACGTGAGCGAGGGGAAAAACGACCCCATTTACAACGCGCACTCCTATCACACCAAGGTGCCCCACAAGGCCATCATGCGTTACATCCTCCATTACACGCAGCCGGGAGACATTGTGTTCGACGGTTTTTGCGGCACCGGGATGACAGGTGTGGCTGGTGCATTATGTGGTGAACTTGGGAGTATACGCACCCCATCTGTAAAAGATGCTTCGATTGGGGAACGAAAGGTCATTCTTTCAGACCTATCACCAATAGCGTCCTTTATTTCCAGCAGCCTTCTGAGGCCGGTTTCCAGCCTTTCCTTCACGAAGGAAGTGAGGCGTATTTGCGGTGAATTAGAAAAGGATTATGGCGATATTTATGCCACAAATCACAATGGATGGAAGGTCCGGGATCGTAAGGCTCTTGAGCATAAAGCCTATAGTCATAGAGGAAATCAAAAGGGTCAAGTCGAGTTCACGATTTACTCTGATGCTATAAGGTGCCCGGAATGCAGTCACGAAACGACTTATTACGAAGTCGCTGTAGATGAGGCGAATGATTCTCTGTATAGCGAAATCCGATGTCCATCATGTGACTCTGCGGTGCCAGAAGGGAAATGGGAAACCGTTTTTACAAATACATACGATCCTGTTCTTCGCGAGCCAGTTAAGATTTCAAAAATTGTCCCCGTAATAATTAACTATACGGTAGGAACAACAAGGCACGAAAAATTAGTTGATAGTGACGATTTGGCAGCAATTCAAAAGGCTGAAAAATTATTGGAAACTATCAGCCTCCCTCGCGTTGAGATGATGCATGGAAAAGAAACGCAGCGGAATCTTGGCATAGGAATTACCCATATACATCAGTTTTTCACCACGCGTGAGCACCTCTTTGTTGCGCTACTCATCGACAAAATCAATTCCGTCACTGATTCGAACATAAGATTACTGCTTATGTTCGCTTTGACATCATCTCTGCCATATGCCTCGCGAATGCGCAGGTTCCGTGCCGACAGAAAAGGCGGCGGCCCGCTGTCAGGAACACTCTATGTAAGCTCTTTGATAACACCTCCCCACGTTTTAAGAACATTTGAGCGCAATGCCAAGACTATTGGCGATAGCCTATCTATTCCTGTATCCAAATCACGTGGCCAGGTTGTCTCTACTCAAAGCGCTGATTGCATGCGCAACATGCCGGACAACTCAATCGATTACATATTTACCGACCCACCATTTGGACACAATTTCGATTATTCCGAGCTCAATTTTTTCTGGGAGGCATTTTTAGGCGTACTCACCAATCAGACACAAGAAGCGATTGTAAGCTCATCGCAAAAGAAAAGTGTCGAAGACTACCGTCATCTCATGGAGTCTTGCTTTCGAGAGTATTACAGGGTTTTAAAACCTGGTCATTGGATAACCGTAGAGTTCTCCAATACTAAAGCATCAGTTTGGAATGCCATCCAAACAGCGCTAGAGCGTTGTGGTTTCGTTGTCGCGAATGTCGCTAGCCTCGATAAGAAACAGCATTCATTCAAAGCAGTGATGACACCAACGGCCGTTAAGCAAGATCTGATTATTACGGCATATAAACCCAATGGTGGTCTTGAGGAAAGATTCGAACAAGAGGCAGCAACTGAAGAAGGTGTCTGGGATTTTGTTCGCACACACCTCAATTATCTCCCGGTGATTAAGCAGCATGGGGGAATGCTGCAAATGATTCCAGAAAGAGATCCCCGTATTCTATTTGACCAGATGGTGGCTTATTACGTCAGAAAAGGATACCCAGTACCCATCTCCAGCCAAGAGTTCCAAGTCGGCTTGTCACAGCGTTTCATTGATAGGGATGGGATGTATTTTCTTTCTGAGCAAGTCGCAGAATATGACCGCAAGAAAATGACATCGCAGCAACTTGTCCAAGCATCTCTTTTCGTCTCTGATGAAGCTTCAGCCATTCAGTGGCTGAGACAAGTAATAAAAGAGAAGCCTCAGACCTATCAAGATATTCACCCTTTATTCATCAAGGAAACACAGCGTGCGTGGAACAAAAACGAGTCATCGCTAGAACTTTCGACGTTGTTGGAGCAAAATTTTTTACGCTATGACGGCAAAGGCCCGGTGCCCGAGCAGATCCACGCCTACCTCTCTACCAACTGGAAAGAGCTGCGCAACCTGCCCAAGGACGACCCAACCTTGGTCGCCAAGGCCCGCGACCGCTGGTACGTGCCCGATCCCAATAAGGCAGGCGACCTGGAGAAACTGCGCGAGAAGGCACTGCTCAAGGAGTTCGAGGAATACAAAGAGGTCAAAAAGAAACTCAAGGTCTTCCGCCTGGAAGCTGTCCGCGCCGGATTCAAGAAAGCCTGGCAGGAACGCGACTACGCCGTCATCGTCGCCGTGGCCGATAAGATCCCCAACAACGTCCTTGAAGAAGATCCCAAGCTGCTCATGTGGTACGACCAGGCAGTAACACGAATGGGAGGCGAATAATGGCAAGAGCGGATTTACTAATTCGCCTTGTCCAATCCGGCATACGGGGCGACAAGGCCACATTTAGAAAAGTCGTCGAGGCGATCATCGCCGAAGAGCGGACCAAGCAGCACAAGGTGCTGGCCGAGAAGCTCGAAGAGATGCTCAATACCGCACCGATTGAGCGTCCCGTTACCAATGGCGGTGGCCCTATGTTGGATCAGCGCATGGGCAACCTGTTCCATGAGGTCATGCCTCAACGAAAACTCTCGGATCTCATCCTGCCGGATGAGGTGCAGCAGATTTGCCAGGGCCTGATCCAGGAACAGCACAGGACCGACCTGCTCAGGTCATACAACCTGGAGCCCCGCAACCGCCTGCTCCTCATCGGACCGCCGGGCAATGGCAAGACGTCGTTGGCCGAGGCCATTGCAGAAGCACTGGTGGTTCCACTGCTTGTGGTTCGTTATGAGAGCGTCGTGGGTACATACCTGGGTGAGACCGCTGTCCGCCTGAAAAAACTGTTTGAGTATGCATCCACTCGGAAATGCGTCCTCTTTTTCGACGAGTTTGAAACCCTCGGCAAGGAACGCGGTGATCTGCACGAAACCGGTGAGATCAAACGCGTGGTGAGTTCGCTGCTCATGCAGATCGACAACCTGCCGAGCCATGTGATGGTCATAGGGGCAACCAATCATGCGGAACTGCTGGACCGTGCAGTATGGCGGCGCTTCCAGGTCCGCATGACACTGCCCGGCCCGACCCGTGCTCGCCTGACAGAGTGGTTCGAAAAATTCGAGCGCCGGATCAATATCCCTTTGGGATACGCGCCTGGCACTTTGGCCAAACGTCTCCAGGAATCGAATTTCGCGGAAGTCGAAGAGTTTGGCACGACCGTGTTCCGGCAGTATGTGCTCGAACAACC
Organism: Desulfococcus multivorans; assembly: GCF_001854245.1. GTDB lineage: Bacteria > Desulfobacterota > Desulfobacteria > Desulfobacterales > Desulfococcaceae > Desulfococcus > Desulfococcus multivorans. The sequence goes on from NZ_CP015381.1 coordinate 713,326, forward strand.
GAACGCCGACATGAAGGAAATCGTGTCCAAAACCCTCCAGCACTGGTCCGCCAGATCAGTCACAGTAGCTCAACAGGACGGACCGGAGGTGAAGGATGCCTGAACGCCCACTACTCCTTTTCCCGACGCCTGAGGTTACTTCCAAGTCGAATCTTGGCGGCGGAGGTGGTCGTCCGCATCTGCCGACACATTATCGGCAAGGGGAAAGGCTGGCTCCAAAATTTACTCAGCTACAAGAAGCTGTTCGCGCCCGAAACATCGAGATCCAGCAAGCTGTGACAGGCATAGACCCTGAGCAAGTTCTTGTGATGGAAACCATCGGCAGCGTCGAAGATTTCGCCAACGCTGTGAAGCGCATTGATGGCTTTGAGTGGATGGGAGAATTTGAGATCGACGAAATAGGTCCTGATCAGGACTTCTTCGATGAAAAACATCCGGAGAAGGAGCTGAGTGGCCGCTTATACATGGTTATGACCAATCAGAGAGCTCTGGATGAGATGCTCTCTATGTGGCGTCGATATACGGACCAGGAGGACCCAAAACAGAAATTTGACGGTGGGCTCACGAAGTTTCGTGATGTATTTCTGCGCTTGAAAGATATTCGCCGGTGGGACGTCAAAGACAGGCTTCTGGAGACAGGGGTGATTGACGCCTGGAAAGAAGATCTGGAGCATGACGGCGGCAGGCTTATACGGTTTGAAGTCGAACTTTGGTTTCGAAACAGCGAAGAGAAGAGAAGCCAAAGCTCAGCAATTGTCGCGAGTCTGATCCAGCAACTCGGCGGGCATGTCTTAGCTGAGTCACTGCATGAGGGCATTGCCTATCATGGCATATTGGCCGAGTTGCCAGCCAATGCCATCCAGGCCGTTGTCGATAATCCGAATACAGAACTGGTGAAATGTGACAGCGTCATGTTCTTTCGGCCTGTCGGACAGATGCTTGCCGGGGAGGGACTTCTCGAAGACGAAGCAGTCTATTCTGATCTTGAAGAACATTCACTGCCGGATGGAGAGCCGGTAATTGCTGTTTTTGATGGGCTTCCATTGGCAAATCATCGACTCTTGAATGGAAGGCTAATCGTCGATGACCCTGACAATGTAGAAAGCACCTATAACGCCAATGAGCGCGTGCATGGCACATCGATGGCGTCTCTGATCGTCCACGGTGACCTTAACGATGGGCTGCGGCCATTAGGACGACCAGTGTATGTTCGTCCGATTATGCAGCCGATTCCAAATGATTTTCGGGCACCTCGCCGTGAACATATTCCGGATGACGTCCTGCTTGTGGACCTCATTCACCGATCCGTGAAAAGGCTATTTGAAGGCGATGGTTCAGAAGGCCCGGTGGCCCCTTCTGTAAGGGTGATCAATTTATCGATTGGTGATCCATATAGACAGTTCCTGCAGTCCATGAGCCCTGTAGCAAGGCTACTGGATTGGCTCAGTCTCACCTATGGTGTGCTTTTTATTGTAAGTGCTGGGAATCAGTCAGACGCTATACAACTTGGGATTTCACGGACCGAATTCGAATCTTCAGATCCCCAGGAGCAAGAAACTGCTGTTGTTAAAGCGCTTTTTTCAGATGCCCGGAATCGCAAGCTTCTCTCACCAGCTGAGAGTATCAACGGGCTGACGGTTGGTTCAGTCCAATACGATTCGTCTCACTTCGGGGCGGTCAATAACAGATTCAACCCGTTTTTGCAGTTTTTGCCGAGCCCGGTTTCAGCGTTCGGCAGTGGTTATCGCAGAGCGATCAAGCCGGATATTGTCTTCCCGGGAGGCAGGGTCCTGTACCAGGAAGATCTCAGGTCTTCACGGCGAGATAACTACGTCATAAAGCCGGTCGAACCCTCGATCCGGAATACTCCGCCAGGCAACAAATCCGCTATCCCTGCTCGGCAATCTGGAAGCCTTGAAGGTATTGCCTATTCTTGTGGAACCAGCAATGCCGCTGCTTTGATGAGTCGTGCCGCTGGTATTTGTTACGACTCACTTCAACAAATCTTTGAAGAACAAGCTGCGGAAGTTGATGCTCGTATTCACGAGGCCCCTTTACTGAAAGCCATGCTCGTTCATGGCTGTGCATGGGGAGATGTTGGCGCTCAAGTCGGGGACCTGCTGCGCACGCCAGAGAACAATCGACAGTTAAGCGGACTTGTGAGCAGGTGGATGGGCTATGGCGTTCCTCAAGTAAACCGCGTACTGGATTGTACTGAGCAGCGAGCCACCTTATTGGGCTTTGGGCAGCTTTCTGATGGCGAGGCCCATGTGTTCAGATTGCCGTTGCCGCCTTCTTTAGGCGCTCGGCCTGAATGGCGACGGCTGACCGTTACCATGGCATGGCTTTCGCCAATATCCGCAGGGACACAAAAGTATAGAACAGCAAGTCTATGGTTCGAGGTCGGCGGAGTTGTGCCTGCTAAAGATAGAAAAGAAAGCTGCAGCGGGACCGACGGCTGGCGTGCAGTAAGGCGGGGAACAGTACAACACGAAGTGTTTGAAGGCCAGAGAGCGGAGCCGTTCATCGACGGGGATGTCATCGAAATCAAGGTGAACTGCCGGGAAGACGCAGGGAAAATTCATAACCCTGTCGCGTATGGATTGGCCGTGTCGTTGGAGGTAGCCGAGGGCCTCGATATCGCTGTTTACAACGAAATCAGAACTCGCATTGCACCTGCGATTCAGATTCAGCAGGCAACAGATCAAGGTAGAGGGTAATTAGCGGATGGAGTCGCTTTGGCAATACAGCACCGTTCATAACAGCGCCTGCAAGGTCATCGAAGAACAGACCTTGTGGGGGCAGACGGTTTGCCGCGTCTGGTTGCCGAACCAGGACGCGGTGGTGCGCGTGCCCCGCTCCGCCTTGCGGCCGCTGAGTGCCGACCTGCAGCCGGAGATCGAGGCTGGACGCATTGCCTATGTGGCCGCCGCAGCCAAGGTGGCCGAGGTGCTCGAAGGCTCCACCAGCGCCACCGAGGGCCATGTGCTGCTGGCTCCTATGGAGTCCAACGTCATTCCGCTGCCGCACCAGATCCACGCCTTGTCCCGGGCCATCTCCGGCGACCGCGTGCGCTACCTGCTGGCCGACGAGGTGGGTCTCGGCAAGACCATCGAGGCCGGTCTGGTCATGCGCGAGCTCAAACTGCGAGGGCTTGTTCGCCGAACCTTGGTTGTCTCTCCCAAAGGTATTGCCACTCAGTGGGTGGCGGAAATGCAGACCCACTTCAATGAACAGTTCCAGCTTGTTCTGGGTGACGACATCGGCACCTTGCAACGCCTGGCTCCAGGGGCGGATCACCGGAGCTCAGCCTGGTCGATGTTTGATCAGGTCATCGTCTCCCTGGATTCGGTCAAACCCATGGACAAGCGGCGCGGCTGGACCGCCGAGCGCGTCGCCGAATACAACCGCAGCCGGTTCGAGGATCTGATTACCGCCGGTTGGGATCTGGTGATCGTGGACGAAGCGCATCGGCTGGGCGGCAGTACCGACCAGGTCGCCCGCTACAAGCTCGGCAAGGGGCTGGCGGAAGCCGCGCCCTATGTGTTGCTCCTTTCGGCTACACCCCACCAGGGGAAGACCGATGCCTTCCATCGGCTGATGAACCTGCTGGATGACGATGCCTTTCCGGATATGGACAGCGTCTCCCGTGACCGGGTGGCTCCGTATGTCATCCGTACCGAGAAGCGCAAGGCCATTGATGCCGACGGCAAGCCGCTCTTCAAACCCCGGCGGACGCAGATGGCCCCGGTGGCCTGGGAGAGCCGTCACCAACTGCAGCAGCTTCTCTACGAGGCGGTGACCGACTATGTGCGCGAGGGCTACAACCAGGCCCTGCGCGAGAAGAAGCGCCACATCGGCTTTCTGATGATCCTGATGCAGCGCCTGGTGGTTTCCAGCACCCGGGCGATCCGTACCACGCTGGAGCGTCGGCTTGCGGCACTCAAGGATGGTGAGCAACAAGCCAGCCTGCGCCTGGCGGAACTGGAAAACGGCGCGGACGGATCGGAAAGCCCAGACGATGAAATAGCCGAGCTATATGACATGGACGGCCAGGAGCTGCTCGATGAGCTGCTGAAATCCCATGTGTCGGCTCTGCAGAGCGAAGGAAGCCATGTTGAGACCCTGCTCGACGCGGCGGTCCGTTGTGAACAGGCTGGACCGGATGCCAAGGCCGAGGCTCTGATCGAGTGGATCTACAAGCTGCAAGCCGAGGAAAACGAACCGGATCTGAAGGTGCTGATCTTCACCGAGTTCGTGCCGACCCAGCAGATGCTGAAGGAGTTTCTGGAAGCCCGGGGAATCTCGGTGGTCACCCTGAACGGCTCCATGGCCATGGAGGAACGTGGGGCAGCCCAGGATGCCTTCCGCAAATCGCACCGCGTATTGGTCTCCACCGATGCGGGCGGTGAGGGTCTGAACCTGCAGTTCGCCCATGTCATCATCAACTACGACATTCCCTGGAACCCCATGCGGCTAGAGCAGCGTATCGGCCGCGTGGACCGTATCGGCCAGCCCAAAACCGTACAGGCGATCAATTTCGTATTTGAGGATTCAGTCGAGTTCCGGGTCCGCGAAGTTCTGGAGCAGAAGCTCTCGGTGATCTTCGACGAGTTCGGCATCGACAAGACCGGCGACGTGCTCGACTCGGCGCAGGCCGGTGAGTTGTTCGAGGATGTGTTCGCCTCGGCCATCCTTAATCCTGACGGCATCGAAACCTCCGTCGATCACACGGTGGCCAGGATTCGGGATGAGATTCAGCAGGTGCGCGAGTCCTCCGCCATCTACGGCATATCCGAAGAGCCGGATGTGCAAACCGCTGAGCGTCTGCGCTCGCATCCGCTGCCCCACTGGGTGGAACGGATGACGGTGGGCTACCTCAATTCACACGGCGGCGCAGCCAGTCGCAAGCGCTCATGGTGGGATCTGAATTGGCCGGATGGCCAGGAACACCGCAAAGCCGTATTCAGCGCTCGGGAAGCGGATCGTCTAACCGACGCAACCCTGCTCAATCTCGAAAACAGCCGTGTCCGTGGTCTTGCCCTGAACCTGCCCCAGGTCGCGGCAGGTCAGCCATTGCCGTGCGTAACCGTAAGCGGGCTGCCAGCCAGCATCTCCGGACTCTGGGGGCTCTTTGAGATCCGCCTTCAGGCCGGAATGCACCAGAAGACACAACTCCTGCGCATCCCCATGGTGCGGCGTGGCTATGTCAGCGTGTTTTTGAGCGAGGAAGGCAAACTGTTTCTGCCCACGGCCCGGCATATCTGGGATGCGCTGCAGACAGCGGAAGCCGAGGTTCAGGCCACCCTCGGGCAGGATGACTCTATCACCGCCCATGAGCGTTTGCAGATTGCTGCCGAACAGGCCGGACAGGAGCTATTCGATGCCCTGCAGCAGGCGCACCTCGCCTCGGTGAACAGGGAAGAGGAACGCGGCATGGTCGCCTTCACCTCTCGGCGCAAGGCCATCGAACGAGTTGGGCTGCCCGAAGTGCGCCAGTACCGTCTGGCCCGCTGCGCTGCTGAGGAAAATGAGTGGCGGCATGAACTGCAATCAGCGCGGCAGATCGTACCGGAAATCCGGTCGCTGCTGATGCTGCGGATCATCAAGGGAGGCGCTCAATGAGTAGTTGGCGAGACGCCATCCTGAACGACTTTGTGCCCAACGTCAGCAAGCTGACCCTGGTCGCGGACCCGGATTGTCTGCTGACCGAGGAGAAGCTGGCATTGGAGCTTCGCGGGCGCGGGTTCGACCTGATCGAGTTCAGTGATCCGGTCGAATTCAGATACGCCTATGAGTCAAAGTACCGTTCGATATGGGACCGGGGTGAGCACACAGATCTGGTGGTAGTCCTCCGCTTGCAGGATGCGGAGCTGGAATCCTTGCCTTACGACCTACTCCAGGCGGGCCGCAAGCTTTCATTCAACTTGGGGGATCTCTTTCCCAACCTGAGCTATCCGGTCATTGAAAAGCTCGACAGGAGCTTGCTGGATTCGCTTTTTGAGGCCCAGCGCAAGTCACCGCCGGATCGCATGGGCGACAACGCCACCAAGGATTTCATTCTCCGTCATGTGTTCGGCATTGCGGCGGAACTAATTGGGGGCGAGGTGGAGCTGCTTCGCGCATTGCTGCGCCTGCACTATGGGAAGCTACAGATCCCGCTGATGCTGGCTGAGCGGCTTATCCAGGTTCTCAAAGGGCATGATGGATTCAAGGCTTGGCCGCTCTCTGAAATTGTTCCGGACGATGAGGCGTTCTTCGCCTTTTTGCAGGAACGCTGGCCGCTATTTCTTTCCAGGCTCGGCAGCGCTCATCAGGTACGGGAGGATTCGCCGGAATACGGTCTCAAGTATCCCGGCCCTGATCGCCTGCCGTTCGACCATCAGGACATCAAGGTCTACATCGACAACCTGTTCCTGGAGGGGAAACTCACCCCTGTCGAGGCCAAAGGCATTGAAGTGGATGCCGGGTCCTGGGTTCGAAGCGGCATCGCCACGTCCGGCGTGGACGATGACGAGCTACGGATCTCTCGCTTGTTTGGCCTTGTCGAGAAGGAACTGCCCACTGCTGAAGCGCGTTACTCGGACTGGACCGCCTTTGCATTGAAATGGGCCGAACTTTCTTCGCTGGTTCATTGTGGCAACAGCACCGAGTATCAGACCCGGCTCAGGGAAATCGGCGATGCACTGAACACGACCTTTGCCGCTTGGCTGGCCGACCACTACTCCAGTCTGATCAACTTGCCGCCGACCAATCCAGCCATGCTGCACCATGTGCCGCGCCGCTTGGCAAGGGAAATCGAGGACTCCGGTAGCAGCCGTGCCGCGCTGATCGTGGTCGATGGACTGGCCTTGGATCAGTGGGTGACCATTCGCCAGCTTCTGCAAAAGCAAGATGCCAATCTTGTCATGCGCGAATCCGCGACCTTCGCCTGGATTCCGACGCTGACCTCGGTATCGCGGCAATCGATCTTCTCGGGCAAGCCGCCGCTCTATTTCCCGTCATCCATCAACTCGACCAACAGCGAAGAGAAGCTCTGGAAGCAGTTCTGGGAAGGCCATGGCCTGTCCCGGCTCGATGTCGCCTACCAGCGCGGCCTTGGCGACGGCGATGCTGCGGGCGTCCTCGACTCCGCAATCCACCCCGGGAAGACCAAGGTGGTGGGGCTGGTCGTGGACAAGGTCGACAAGATCATGCACGGCATGCAACTCGGCTCGGCCGGGATGCACAACCAGATCAAGCAGTGGTGCCAGGGTGGTTTTCTGGCTGCACTGGTCGGCCAACTGCTGGAATACGGCTATGAGGTCTGGCTGACGGCCGATCACGGCAACATCCAATGCGAAGGTAAAGGCCGCCCATCTGAAGGTGTTATTGCCGAAACTCGCGGCGAGCGGGTTCGTGTCTATCCCACGCCGGAACTCCGCGCTCAGGTGGCTGGGGCCTTCCCGTTTGCCCACGAGTGGCAGCCGGTCGGGTTGCCCGCAGATTATTTCCCCCTGGTGGCCGGTGGCCGCGACGCATTCGTGAACCCGGGAGATGCCATCGTAGGTCACGGCGGTGTAGCCATCGAAGAAGTTATCGTGCCCCTTGTGAAGTTTGAAAGGAGGACACGGTGATGGGCAAAAGACACGAAGCCATTGGCATCAAGCAGGCGAATCGTTTCGAGTGGATGCAGAAAGCAGCCAATCTGCTGCTGGCGGGATTCGACGCCAAAACCATCCGCCAGGAGCTGCATGAGTTCCTCGCGGATCGAAAAGGCAACGGCTCCGAAGGCGAACGAAGTGATCAGACCCGGACCTTTGTCGTCAACAATCTGATGAAGATCTGGGTCTCTCCTGACCCCGAGTTGATTCCATTCCGGGATGCCTCGCTGGCGTTTCTGAGGGAAAACCCGTCCATGGCCCTGGCGGTCCACTGGGGGATGATCTCGGCGGTCTATCCCTTCTGGTTCAATGTGGCCCGGCAGACCGGCCGTCTGCTGGCCTTGCAGGACCAAGTGACCCAGACGCAGATCATTAATCGCCTTAAGGAACAGTATGGCGACCGGCAGACCGTGAGCCGCTATGCGAGATTTGTCATCCGCTCCTTTGTCGCCTGGGGAGCCCTGAAAGATTCCGAGGCTAAAGGCTGCTATGAGAAAGCCGCTCCCGTGAGCATTGCCGAGCCAAACCTGGCCATCCTGATGTTCGAGTCTGCACTCCTGGCCACCCCGGAGGCCAAGGGCGCATTGGGGCTGCTCCTGAACAACCCGGCATTCTTCCCATTCCAGCTCCCTGTGATGACAGGAGATTTTGTTTCCCAACGCAGCGACCGGATCGACGTGGTTCGCTATGGGCTGGACGATGAGCTGTTGAAATTGAAGGGCAACTAAATCAGGGATGGGACGTGAATGCCTTGGACTTCGGAACACACTAAATGGCTCATCGACACCGGCGAACGACTGAAGACTGCCGACGGCAAGGAAGTCGAAGTCTGGGAGTTCCGTCATGAGAACGACGAGGCAGTGCTCTCCGCCTGGGCGAAACACTTCCGGAATCACTATTGCTTTGATAGCGAAATCGATTATTGGCGCAGGGGGTACAAGTGCTCTCGCGGAGAGTATCTCAACACCATAAAGTTCCCGGCCCCAAAAGATGCACCGGGACCAAGTATCCGCGCTGGCGACTTTGGAGAAGTGCTGGTTGCCGATTTTCTTGAATACCTGCTTGGCTATTGGGTTCCACGTACTCGCTATGGTGACAAAACCATTCGGAACGAGTCGACAAAAGGCAGTGACATCATCGGCTTTCATATCGTCAAGGATGGCAAAGCCTCTTCGAAGGATAAGCTGGCGATCTTTGAAGCGAAGGCGCAATTCTCAGGAAAGAAAGCCAAGGCGAGACTTCAAGATGCTGTAGATGGCTCAGCAAAAGACATAGCACGAAAGGCGGAGTCTTTAAATGCGATCAAGCAAAGGCTGCATGGTCGGAATGAGCTCGATGATGCCGAAAAAATTGAGCGTTTCCAGAACGAAGTAGATCACCCATACAAGGAAGTTTATGGAGCAGTCGCGCTCTTTGAGAATCCGCTTTTTGACGGCCACCTGACATCCTCGACCGATGCATCCTCTCATCCGCATTCAGGTGACCTTGCGTTAGTGGTTATCAAAGGGGATCAGATGATGGCACTCGTCCACGAGCTCTACAGGAGGGCTGCGGATGAGGCCTGAACAGAAATCCCAACTCCTGCTTGGCGTCACTCGGTCAAAGGCCAAGATGCTCGAGTACGGTGTTCCGGAAGAGCACCACATCAAAATCACTCAAGATCCGGCCAAGCTCTTCACCCTCTCGATTGGCCTGCTTGGTGACCTCGCCGCCGCCATCAACCGGGAGGAGCCAGATCCCGATTCGCTCGCAGAGCTGAAAACCAATCTGCTATTTTCCGCCCGCTTTTTCGACTCCTACCTCCAGTCAAAGCTGAACGAGACACTTGATCCCTACCTCGTGCTTCTGGGCTCCGCCTCCTATTACCTGTGCGATCTGCCTGGGAGCGCTTCGGTATTGGCGAAGCGCATCGATGGTGACTGCCCGGATCTGGATGGCGATGCTTTGGAAGACCTGTTGCTCTGGTTGTTGCAGGCTGATCTGCGAACCTATTTTGATGAAACGGAGGGACCATTCGGTGGATTCATCGACGGGATTTCAAAATGGATTCTCCAGTTTTTCGAGGATGGAAATGGCGAAGAAAATCTTCTCGATCTCGCCACGAAGCTGAGGGACGCCGTCTATGAATTCGGTACACCCAGGCAGCTTCTGTTTGGCGATGTGATCGCGGCGGTTCTGAGGAAAAAGCTCGAAAATTCTGCCTGGAAGGCTTTGCCGTCATATTCCGGGCTGCCCCGCGACAAATGGCTCCACGCGCTGCAAAAGGATTCGTTCATCAAGGAACTGTGGCCTGCCCAACACCTTTTGGGCAAGGCGGATGTTCTTAAAGGCGAGTCTTCCATCGTTCAAATGCCCACCAGCGCTGGCAAAACGAAGGCAACTGAACTGATTCTTCGAAGCGCGTTTCTGGCCGAGCGCGTGTCACTGGCCATCATCATCGCCCCGTTCAGGGCGCTGTGCCATGAGATCAAGAACAGCCTTGTCGAGGCATTCCACAACGAACCCAACAAGGTGGATGAATTGTCCGATGCCCTACAGACCGACTTCGAGATTGCCGAACTCCTGGGGCACCAACAAATTCTGGTCGTAACCCCCGAGAAGCTGCTCTACGTCCTTCGGCACGCTCCGGAACTGGCTGCCCACATTGGCCTGCTGGTTTTTGATGAAGGCCACCAGTTCGACAGCGGCACCCGAGGCATAACATACGAGCTGCTCCTGACGTCGCTGCGCTCCATGATTCCCGAAGGAACTCAGAAGGTGCTGATCTCAGCGGTCATTAGCAACGCCGAGGCTGTTGGAGAATGGCTCAACGGGGAGCCCAATGTCGTCGAAGGCACAACCCTGATTCCGACTTTCAGGTCGGTCGGATTCGCGAGCTGGCTCGATCAGTTGGGAAGAATCGAGTACGTCGACAGCCGTGATGCTGAACAAGGTGAGTTTTTCGTTCCGAGGGTGATTGAAAGATTCAATCTCGGGAGGAAAAAGCGGGAAAGGACGGACCGTTTTTTTCCTGAAAAGACCGATGGGCAGGCTATCGCACTTTACCTTGGTCTGAAATTGGTCCCGAATGGCAGCATCGCTCTTTTCTGCGGAAGGAAGTCAACAGCGGCCAGCGTCTGCGAAAAGGCCGTTGATATTATCGAGCGAGGCGCACCCGTGGCCTTACCATCAGATTTTTCTGACGCCCAGGAAGTTGAGCGGCTGACCCATCTGCACGTCGAGAATCTCGGTGCTGACGCTCCGGCGTCCCAGAGCGCGGCACATGGCATTTTCTCCCATCATGGCAATACTCCGCATGGTATCCGGCTGGCGGTGGAGCATGCCATGCGTGACGACCTTGTGCGATTCGTTGTTTGCACCTCTACCTTGGCGCAGGGCGTAAACCTTCCGATTCGATACCTCATCGTGACCAGTGTCTACCAGGGCATGGAGCGCATCAAGGTTCGCGATTTCCACAACCTCATTGGCCGAGCGGGTCGAGCCGGGATGCATACCGAAGGCAGCATCCTGTTTGCCGATCCGGTGATCTATGACAAGCGAAAGGCGCGTAACGATAAATGGCGCTGGGATCAGGTGAAAGAACTTCTGGAGCCGCGCAATTCTGAGCCATGCATCAGCAATCTTCTATCGATCTTCGACCCCATAAAGAGCGATGACGAGAAATACACCATCACCATGGAGGCTCTGGATTTTGCCAAGGCCTATATCGACGATCCTGCTGAAGTTGCCAAATTGGCTGCCGGGATAGTCGCACAACATGGAGACAAAAATTTCTCACGAGACGGTGTGGAGCGGCAAGTCGCCTGGAGAATCAGCCTCATCTGTGCCGTCGAGAGCTTCCTGTTATCCCATTGGGATGAATCGGAGGATGGTCTTTCGGAAGCTGATGTGACCCGCCTGGCCGAAGGGACGCTGGCTTTCTTCCTGGCTGATGATCAGAAAAAGAAGCATATCCGCGAGTTGTTTCAGCTTCTCGCTGGGAACATCTCCGCAAACATCACAGATCCGGCTCGCCGCAAAATCTACGGCAGGACGCTTTACGGAATTCAGGATGCCCAAGCCATCGAGGGATGGGTTCAGTCCAACGCTGACAGCCTGCTTTCGATTGTTGATGAAACAGAAGCTCTCGATCTTGCCTGGCCATTGCTTACCCGGCATATCAACGGTGGCGTATTCACCAAGTTCGATAAGCCAGAGGTGCTAAAAGAAATCGCGCATGGGTGGATCAGTGGAAAGCCCTTCAGCGATCTCCTGAAAATCATCCTTAAGCGAAAAGCCAAGATGATATGGGGCACCCGCCGGAGGGAGTTCAAGATCGATCATGTCGTCGACGTCTGCGAAGGGACGCTCGCTTATGACGGTGCGCTGGTTGTAGGTGCTGTGACTGAATTCATCGAAACCCTCGACCAAGACGGCACCGGAGACCTGATCAATCATCTGCAGCTTTTTCAAAAGCGCCTGAAATATGGTCTGCCCACCGAAACCACCATTGCCCTTTATGAACTTGGCTTTTCGGACCGCGTCATCGCTCAGGACCTTGCCGCATCCTTGAACCTGGCAGCGACTCAGAAAAAGGATCTCGTGAAGGCGCTGAAAAAAGATCGGGATGGAGCCAGGGCGGTGATGGAGAAATACCCAGCCTATTTTCAGGAGAGGATGAATGAACTCCTGCAGTAGAAATCCAGATCATCGATCCGAACTATCTCGCGCCCTGCTGTTGGCCCGGTTGCTGGGGGAGCGCGGAGCCTACGATAGTTCTCGGGGAAAACTCGCATTTCCCCAGGAGGGAGCATGAATCAGCAGGCGCAGCCATCACCAAGAGAGCATCATTTCTACGTTGCAATAGCCAAGTTCCTTTTCCACCATCCAGAGCATGGCATCGTATCAGTGCGAGACCCGATCAAGATCAAGGACGCAGAGCGGTACGGGCTCAGCCCGCTCATACTCTATGGATTGACCGTTGCCGGGTTGCCCATTCGGTGGATGACCTTTACCCCAGTCGATCAGCCCAGGCCCTTCCGGGATGTTCTTTTGGATGCATGGTGTAACGCCGAGGGCTTGCGCGGTCGACCGGACATCCTGCGGGTCAACCGCCACATCGCGACGGCCAGCCCTGAACTGGTAGGGGAAATGGCAAAAATCGGAGTCCAGATCGAGGTCGCCGATGCCAAGGAGAAATCCCTTCCAGCTTCCCTGCGCTCAGCCCAGGACTCCAGCCGGTGGCTGCTGAGGAAGCACGACGGAAATGACCGGTCTCTTACAGGGGCCATCCAGGCCCTTTGCCGGTACGCTCAAATTGACCACGATTTTCGTGTCAAGGATGGTCACAGAGGCGTGAACAGCCGCGAGGTTGAAGACAGAATCCAGCAGTGGCTGACCTTACCGGCGCAAGTGCCGGTGCCAACAGTGGCGGGTGGACTCGACTGGGAACCCGGTCCATGGCTGTCATCCTGGGAGACCTCTCTGCCGCCCGATCAGCCCCGATATTTCAACCACGATGGGTTTGATGGCTGCACCTGGCTACTGACAGGTGAGAAGGCAGCGGAGGATATCGTCGAGGATGATGATTTCTGGGCCGACAGTGACTATGACAACGCGGCCGAAATCGCCAAGAACCTTGTGGCGTGCTGGCCCAACCCGCCTGCAGAGATTGCCAGGTGTGCCGGGATCACCCTGCGGGAACTTCAATGGTTCACCTCGGGGAAGGCGTCCCTTGACCGGCATGCGCGTTTTGACCTGGAAGTCTTGCTCGGCATCGAATACGACGAAAGCATGGGCAGATATGTAGAGGCCGGACCTTATGTCCTGGTGGCCCACAAACCGCTGGCCCTCAAGGAAGTCTATGAAGGTATTTCCGGCGGCGGAGATACATGCCCCTGTGAGATTGTCCCTCGCCAGGGAGCAGCAGACCCAAGCTGGCGATACGTGTTGATCAACACATATGGAGAGCCCCCGAGCATCGTGATGGCACCTCGTGGAGCAAAAATCACGGAGCGCCTTCCGGACTTGCTTATGAATTATGCCGGTACCACGTCTGTCGCTCCGGAGTTCTACCGGGATGTCGTTTCTACCTGCGCCCGGGCCTGCCGCGAACCTGTCGCCAACATCCGGGAGATGAAAGACTTTGTGAAACGCTACGAAGCGCACTGGGCAGATTGCGCCTGGCAGCCGGAGTGAACCTGTCTGGCTGAGTCAAAGCGCAGGGAGTGAGATCAGTGGAAACGGCAGAAACACCATTCGGACAGAAAAAATTGGGGCGCAAACATATCAAGAGCTTCGCCAGCGGCATCGCTCATATGTTTGCCTGCTCGGCTCAGCATTATGCCTGGCTGGCGTATCGGCACCGGTTGCCGACGGTGGCAATTGACCTCCTGGAACTGCGAATCGAACCATCGGAATTCGACATTGAGAGAAACCGGACTCTTGCCGGGATGTGTCAGAGAACACTCCTCCGAAACGCCGAGCAACTGGCACCACCTGGCACTGTGGTTACGGCGGTTCTCTCTGCCCATTTCGGGATTGATGACTATTCGGAGGACGCCCGTTCTGCCTCGATTGGCAGGTCCATTTTCACCGTGATCCTGACCGATGACCGAGGCAAGGAGTGGCGTGTTGACCATGCTGAGGAGAGGATGCTGATTCAATCTTAGCCAGACATCTCAATGGAAACCATGTAAACAGGAGGCGACTATGCCAAAGAAACCAGGATCACATCATGTAGTCCCGAACGCCGATGGCGGCTGGGACGTCAAGAAAGACGGTGCGACCCGTAGCAGCGGCCACTTCGATAAGAAGCAGGAGGCCGTTGATGCCGGGCGCAAGATCAGCCAGAACCAAGGCACGGAGTTCTACATCCACGGAAAGGACGGGAAAATCCAGAACAAGGACAGCCACGGGAATGATCCATATCCGCCGAAGGGGTGATGCCTGGGTCAATTCGATTCCCGTTTTGGGAACCGAACCGGCGTCCGAAAACCGGATTCAAAGTTGTTGCGGCTCTACGTCAGGTATTCGGTTTTACTGCAAACCCGTCACCCTCGTCCGGTGCAGGGAAATCGGGGGAGAAAATTGTTTCTCTGGTCGGGTTGCCGGGAAGTGGCTGTGGGATATGACTTCGGCGTTTATTATCAAGGAGTTACGAGGAGCGAGGGCTTTGAGGCTGTTTTGCGGTAGGTCGGCGTTCCCTCCACCATTTAGAAAAGACAAACCCGTCCACTAACCGCGTCCGGTTGGTGGACGGGTTTTGTTTTTCTGCGTATAGTCAGCGACTTACGTCGCTTTCAGGGTGTCGGTGCTGCCGCCCCGATCACTCCCTTTTCGGGAAATCCGTCATACCCCGCTTCTCTTTCGCCTCAAAATTCTCCGCATTCTTACCCCCATTCTCCGGACCTCGTCCGGTGTCCTGCATTTTTTCCTGCAACCGCTGCTCGGCGATCTCGTCGGCAAACTGGTTGATACTCTTCATGATTCCTTCAAACAGGTCGTTGATGTCCATGGTCGGGTGCTCCTCGTTTTGGTTTCTGATTGCTTCCCCGCTTACTTACCGGAGAGACGGAGAAAGTGTCGGGCGTCGGCTGAATTTTTTTCGTGCTGATCTTCTGGGGCTTACTTACCGGGTGGCGGCGGGATGTGTCGGAAAATTCTGGAATAACCGCCAAATTTCAGCTTTCCACATGCGTTGTCACCTGCTATATTGATCGTCGTATTTGTAAGTTGGGCACATTGCGTTCGCTTGCCGCCGGTGAATTGGCGGCGCACCAGGAATTGAGGCAAACCGATATGGCAAGGGCACCGGAAAATTTTGCGGAGACGGTCAAAGAAGTCCGCCAACAACTGGGGCTCAGCCAGGAAGAGCTGGCCCACGAGCTGGGCGTGAGCTTTTCCACGATCAACCGCTGGGAAAACAGAAAGACGGTTCCCTTCAAACTGGCGAGAAGGCAATTTGAAGCTTTTTGTGAGCGGATGAAAGAACAGGGGAAGTTGGCCTGATGAATAAAAAACAACTTTCCGAGCGTGATATCTGCACCAAGTACATCACGCCAGCCCTGGAGAAGGCGGGCTGGGATGTCACGACCCAAATCCGTGAAGAGTTTCCTCTCACCAAGGGACGCATCATCGTGCGTGGCAAGCTGCATACCCGCGCCAAACACAAACGCGCCGATTATGTCCTGTTTTACAAGCCGAACATCCCCATTGCTATTATCGAGGCCAAGGACAATAACCACACGGTTGGTGATGGTATGCAACAGGCGTTGGGCTACGCCGACATGCTGCAAGTGCCTTTTGTGTTCAGCTCCAACGGCGACGGATTTCTTTTCCACAACAAAATTGCCACAGACGGAATTATTGAACGTGAGCTTGCCATCCACGAATTTCCCACAGCCCAAACGCTGTGGCAATGGTGGGCGCAGCACCGTGGCCTGAACGATCAGCAGAATGCGCTGGTCACGCAGGATTATTTCAGCGACGGCAGCGACAAAAGTCCGCGCTATTACCAGCTGCTGGCCATCAACAAGACCATCGAGGCGATAGCGCGGGGCCAGAATCGCATTCTGCTGGTGATGGCCACCGGCACCGGCAAGACTTTCACCGCCTTTCAGATCATCTGGCGGCTGTGGAAGTCCAAGGCGAAGAAACGCATCCTGTTTCTTGCCGACCGCAACATTCTGATCGACCAGACCATGACCAACGACTTCAAGCCGTTCGGTTCGGCCATGACCAAGATCCAGAAGCGGCAGGCCAACAAATCCTACGAGATTTATCTTTCCCTCTATCAGGCCGTGACCGGTAACGAGGAAGAGAGAAACATCTACAAACAGTTCAGCCCCGACTTTTTCGACTTGATCGTCATTGATGAATGCCATCGAGGCAGCGCGGCTGCCGATTCGGCCTGGCGTGAAATTCTTGAATACTTCACCTCTGCTACTCAGATCGGCCTGACCGCCACGCCCAAAGAGACCAAAGAAGTCTCCAACATCGACTACTTTGGCGACCCCATCTATACCTACAGCCTCCGGCAGGGAATCGACGACGGCTTCCTTGCCCCCTACAAGGTCGTGCGCATCGATCTCGACCGGGATTTGACCGGTTGGCGGCCCGACAAGGGCATGATCGACAAGTACGGCAACGAGATCGAGGATCGCATCTACAACCAGAAGGATTTCGACAAGACCCTGGTCCTTGAACAGCGCACCCGGCTGGTGGCCAAAAAGATCACCGAGTTCCTCAGGCAGACCAACCGCTTCGACAAAGCCATCGTCTTCTGTGAAAACATCGACCATGCCGAACGCATGCGTCAGGCCCTAGTCAATGAAAACGCCGACCTGGTGGCGCAGAACAGCAAATACGTCATGCGCATCACCGGCGACAACGAGGAAGGCAAGGCGGAGCTGGACAACTTCATCTTTCCGGAGAGCAAATACCCGGTTATTGCCACCACCTCCAAGCTGATGACTACCGGTGTCGATGCGCAGACCTGCAAACTCATCGTGCTCGACCAGCGCATCCAGTCCATGACCGAGTTCAAGCAGATCATCGGGCGCGGCACCCGCATCAACGAAGATTACGGCAAGTACTACTTCACCATCATCGACTTCAAGAAGGCGACCGAGCTGTTTGCCGACCCTGATTTCGACGGTGATCCGGTGCAGATCTACGAACCCAACGGGGATCAGTCACCGGTGCCGCCGGATGTTCCCCTTGATCCCGAAGTTGGCGGTGGCGTCACCTACCCTGAACCCGGAGAGGACCAGGGTTGGACCGGCGTTGCCGAACCCGGCCCAGGCGAGAAAGGCGGCATTCGCCGTTACGTCGTTGAGGGTGTCGAGGTCAAGGTCGCCGCCGAGCGCGTCCAGTATTTCGACGCCAACGGCAAATTGATCACCGAATCCCTCAAAGATTACACCCGCAAAGCCCTGGCCAGGGAGTACGCCACTCTCGACGATTTCCTCCGCCGGTGGAGCAGCACCGAGAAGAAGCAGGCCATCATCGACGAATTGTCGGAACAGGGCGTGTTCTTCGATGCCCTTGCCGAAGAGATCGGGCGGCAATCCGGCAAAGCCTCCGACCCCTTCGATCTGGTCTGCCATGTCGCCTGGGATATGCCGCCGCTCACCCGCAAGGAGAGGGCGGAACAGGTGAAGAAACGCAACTACTTCACCCGCTACGGAGAGCAGGCCCGCCGTGTGCTGGAGGCCCTGCTCGACAAGTACGCCGATGAAGGCGTGGCCCACATCGAAGAGACGCAGATTCTCACCATTGCCCCCTTTACCGAATTCGGCACCCCGCTGGAAATCATCCGCGCCTTTGGCGGGCTGGATCAGTATCAGCAGGCTGTCAACGAACTGGAACAGGCCCTCTATAGCGCCTGATAAAAAGAACTGGAGATAAACCGCTATGTCACTCACCACCCTGATCAAAGCCATTCAGGACATCATGCGCAAGGATGTCGGCGTCGATGGCGACGCGCAGCGCATCAGCCAGATGGTCTGGCTGATTTTCCTGAAGATCTTCGATGACAAGGAGCAGGAGTGGCAGCTCACCGTGCCCGGTTACAAGTCGCCGCTGCCCAGCCGTTTCCGCTGGTCCAGCTGGGCCAAGAACCCCGAAGGGATGACCGGTGAGGAGCTGATCGACTTCGTCAACAACGACCTTTTTCCCGCGCTCAAGAAACTGGCCACCGCCGCCGGTGTTTCGCCCCATGGCAAAGTAGTCGGTTCGGTCTTCGAGGACGCCTACAACTACATGAAATCCGGCACCCTGCTGCGCCAGGTGATCAACACCATCGAAGAAGATGTGGACTTCAACAAATCCGGCGACCGTCACCTGTTCAACGACATCTACGAGAAGATCCTCTCCGACCTGCAATCCGCCGGAAACGCGGGTGAATACTACACCCCCCGCGCCGTCACCCAGTTCATGGTCGACATGCTCGACCCGCAGCTCGGGCAAACCATTCTCGATCCGGCCTGCGGCACCGGCGGGTTTCTCACCTGCGCCATCGAGCACCTGAACAAGCAGGTCAAAACCGCCGAGGATCGCAAGCGCTTGCAAGAGTGTATTCACGGCGTGGAGAAGAAACCGCTGCCGCACATGCTGGCCATGACCAACATGATGCTGCACGGCATCGACGTACCTACCAACGTCCGCCACGATAACACCCTGAGCCGACCGCTCAAGGATTACGGCCCCCGCGACCGGGTGGACCTGATCATCACCAATCCACCCTTCGGCGGCATGGAAGAAGACGGCATCGAGAACAACTTCCCGCGCAAGTACCAGACCCGCGAAACCGCCGACCTCTTCATGGCGCTGATCATGCACCTCTTGAAACACGACACCGGCAAGGCGGCCGTGGTGCTGCCCGACGGTTTTCTGTTCGGCGAGGGCACCAAGACCAACCTCAAGCGCGAACTGCTTGAGGAGTTCAACCTGCACACCATCGTGCGTCTGCCCAAAGGCGTGTTCAGCCCCTACACCAGCATCGCCACCAACATCCTCTTTTTCGAGAAAGGCGGGCCGACCAAAGAGGTCTGGTTCTTCGAACACCCGTATCCGGAAGGCTACAAGTCCTACTCCCGCTCCAAGCCCCTGACCATCGCCGAGTTCGATCTCGAAAAGGCCTGGTGGGGCGGTGCCGAGCGCAAGGGGCGCAAGACCACCGAGCAGGCCTGGAAGGTCTCGGCCAAGGAGCTCGCCGAGCGCAACTACAACCTGGACTGCAAAAACCCCCACGAGGTGGAGGTCAACCACCGCGATCCGGAAGAGCTGATGGCTGAATACCAGCAGATCGTCCACCAGCTCGAGGCGGCGCAGACAGCCTTGAAAGCCGAGTTGATGGCCTGCCTGGGGGGGAAGGCATGAGCAGAAAGAAAAATGTGACCTTGCCCGCCGACTACACCGGGCTGTTGGCCGATATCAAACAGCGCGTACGCCATGCCCAGACCCGCGCCGTGCTGGCAGTCAACGCCGAGTTGATCCGGCTCTACTGGGAAATTGGTGCCATGATTGATCGCCGCCAGCAACAGGAAGGCTGGGGGTCTGGCGTGATTCCCCGCCTTGCCCGCGATCTGCACAACGAGCTACCCGAGGAAAAGGGGTTCTCCGAGCGCAACATTAAGCGAATGCTGGCCTTTTATCGTGAATATCCGCACCTGGAATTTGTGCCACAGGCTGTGGCACAAATTGATTCTGATCCAAAAGGGCCACAGCTTGCGGCACTTTTCCCCGTCGAGCTAATCCAGTCCGTTCCCTGGGGGCATCATTCCGAGCTGATGGCCAAGGTCAAAGATCCAGCTACCCGCAAGTGGTATATGCAGGCAGCCATCGAAAACGGCTGGAGTCGAAATATTCTGGTAATGCAGATCGAAACCGCCGCCCATCATCGCCAGGGGCGCGCAACCACCAACTTTGCCAAACGACTACCGCCGCCCGATTCCGATCTGGTGCAGCAGACGCTGAAAGATCCCTATCTGTTCGACTTCCTCACCCTGGAATCGGGCTTTCATGAACGCGAACTGGAAACCGGCCTCATCGCCCATCTGGAAAAATTCCTGTTGGAATTGGGACGGGGCTTTGCCTTCGTCGGGCGGCAGTACCACCTCGACATAGGTGATAGAGACTTCTACATCGACCTGCTCTTCTACCATCTCAAACTGCGCTGCTATGTGGTGATCGATCTCAAGCGCGGCGATTTCAAACCCGAATACGCCGGTAAGATGAATTTCTATTGCAGCGTGGTCGATGACCAGTTGCGCCATGAAACCGACAAACCCACCATCGGCCTGATTCTCTGTCAGCAACCCGACCGGGTGCTGGCGGAATACGCCCTGCGCGGCATCGACAAGCCTATCGGTGTTTCAAGCTTTGAACTGACCCGCGCTTTGCCTGAGAGCCTTGAGAGCAGCCTGCCCAGTATCGAGCAGATCGAGAAGGAACTGGAGGGCGGAGATGAATAAGGGGATGGCCTCACACGAAGGCGCGAAGACGCGAAGGGTTGAAGGTTTTCGTCATACCCGCATGCCTGTCCCCGTGCAGACGGGGAGCGGGTATCCAGGTTCTCCGATAGTAAATATCCAACAAGCTGTTGGACAATTGGCCGGGCGGTTCTCTTCGCCATTTGTGCAAGAGGTGCCTGCACAATTCCCAAGGGTTCAGCACGGGGGCAAACGATGACCGAGGCCACCCGCAATCTGCTGGAACAGCATTTCGACACCGCCTTTGCCGCGCCCGACGGCATCGCCAAATTACGCGAGTTGATCCTGACCCTCGCCATGCAGGGTAAGCTGGTGGAGCAGGACCCGAATGACCCGCCCGCTTCGGAGCTGCTGAAAGAGATCAAAGCCGAAAAACAGCGGATAGTGAAGGCAGGAAAAATCAAGAAGCCCAAGCCCCTGCCGTCGATCAAGCCGGAGGAAGTGCCCTATGAACTGCCGCAGGGGTGGGAGTGGGTGAGGCTTGGGGACATTTGCTCATATATTCAGCGCGGAAAGGGGCCGAAATATGTTGATTTTTCCACGCATCGAGTGGTTTCGCAAAAATGCGTGCGCTGGTACGGACTCGATCTTGAACCTGCGCGGTATATTGACCCGGCCTCTTTGGAAAAGTATGAGCCGATCCGGTTCTTGAGAGTTGGCGACTTGCTATGGAACTCGACTGGTACTGGAACCATTGGCCGAGCATGTCTTGTTCCGCAAGAGCTTGAAGGTGTTGAAGTAGTAGCCGACTCACATGTGACGGTTGTTCGTCCAATTGAAGTCAGGCCGTTGTTCCTTTGGCGCTGGATTCAAAGCCCTATAGTTCAGAATGCGATCGAAGGATCAGCTTCGGGGACGACAAATCAGATTGAGCTGAACACCTCAACGGTCATCAACCATTTGATGCCTCTCCCCCCCCCTTCCGAACAACACCGCATCGTCGCCCGTATCGACCAGTTGATGGCCCGTTGCGATGAGCTGGAAAAGCTGCGCAAGGAGCGGGAGGAGAAGCGGCTGGCCGTCCACGCCGCCGCCATCAAACAACTGCTCGACGCGCCGAATGGCTCGGCCTGGGACTTTATCCAGCAGAACTTCGGCGAACTCTACACCGTCAAGGAAAACGTCGCCGAACTGCGCAAGGCCATCCTCCAGCTCGCCGTCATGGGTCGCCTCGTCCCCCAAAACCCCAACGACCCGTCCGCCAGCGAACTGCTGAAAGAGATTGAAGCCGAAAAACAGCGGCTGGTGAAGAGCAAACAGCTAAAAATCGGTCAGAAAACTGAGGACACAAAGTTCATTTGCCATGACACTGCGATTCCAGAAACATGGGAATGGGTTAAGGGTTTAGACATCCTCTTTATTACGAAGCTCGCTGGGTTCGAGTATACGAAATACGTTAATCTTCAAGACGAGGGAGAGATCCCTGTAATTCGTGCTCAAAACGTTCGTCAATTTAGCATCGACACAACAAATCTGAAATATATCGATTTGAAAACCTCCGAGTTATTAGAACGATGTGCTCTTACTAAACCAGCTCTTTTAGTAACATTTATTGGTGCTGGCATTGGTGATGTCGCGCTTTTTGAAAAGAATGAGAGATGGCACCTGGCCCCGAACGTCGCAAAGATGGAGCCTTTCGTTGGATGTGAGAGCAAGTTAAATCTGCGGTACTTAAATTATTTCCTTCTTTCACCACTGGGAAGGCGGGAAATTTTTAAACACCTCAAATCAACTGCGCAACCGAGTATTTCGATGGGTACTATTCGGGATATTGATTATCCACTCCCCCCACTCCCCGAACAACACCGCATCGTCGACCGCATCGACCATTTGATGGCCCTGTGCGACACGCTCGACCAGCAGATCGACTCTGCCACCGAAAAGCAAACTGCACTCCTCAACGCCGTGATGGCTCAGGTATAGGGAGATGCCATGCGCCTGACATCGCTCTATATCGGCCAGTACAAGAACCTGCGGGATTTTTCCCTGAGCTTCGACGGCGGCAGTTTTATCGATGTCTTTGTCGGCAAGAACGGCACCGGCAAATCCAACCTGTTCGAGGCGCTCATCGAGATCTTCCGCCATATCGTCGAGTTCGATCGTGAAAAGGCCGCCCGCGATTTCAATTACCGCATCGGCTTCGAGATTGACGGCAAAGCCACCGAGATCGGCTGGAACTCCGGAAAGCTGACTATCGGCGGTAAGGAGCGAAAAACCATCGGCAAGACGCCGCTGCCGGACAATGTGCTGATCTACTACTCCGGCCACAATGACACCGTGGCAAAGCTGGTCGAGCAGTATGAAGAGGCCTTCCGCAAACGCATCAAGCGCGCCGATTTTGACGAGGCGCGGTATTTCATCGGCATCGGCCCGGAATACAAGGATCTGCTGCTGGCCGTGCTGCTGATGCAGCCCGACACCTGCAGGGCGCGGCAATTCATCTGCCAGAAGCTCGGCATTGAAACCGTGGCTTCAGAAGCGAAGGTGGTGCTGGAACGCCCCGCCTACGCCGCCGATTCCCGTTTTGATATCGAATTGAACGATGAAACCGACCGCTACTGGAAACCGGAGGGGATCACCAAAACCTTTCTCGACCGGCTCCATGGCTGCATCAACACCGCCACCGGCAGCCCGGTGCGCTCTGAGGGGTATTTCGCAGATCCCGATCGTTATATCCTCTATTTCGATATCGCCAATATCCGCCAGGAATTCGCCGACCTCAGCCCCCAGGAGCTGTTCCGCCAGTTTGACAACCTGAAAACCCTGGGGATGCTGGCCGAGATCACCATTCCCCTGCAACTGACCGGCGGCGTGGACGCCACCATCGCCCACTTCAGCGACGGCCAGTTTCAGTCGGTGTACATCTACTCCATCGTCGAGCTGTTCAAGGATCGCAACTGCATCACCCTGCTCGACGAGCCCGACTCCTTCCTCCACCCGGAATGGCAATTCGACTTCCTCAAACAGGTCTTCGAGATCACCGACACCACCGCAAAAAACAACCATGTGCTGATGAGCAGCCATAGCGCGGTGACGTTGATTCCGCATGACAAAAAGAAGATCAAGTTTTTCGACATTAAAGGCAATCAGGCCAATTGCTATGACCTGCCCAAGTCGGTTGCCATCAAAAAATTGAGTGCCGATCTCATCAAATATTCCGAGCAGGAACAGCTGCTCAGCATCATCAACGCCATCCAGATTGAAAACAAACCAGTTCTGTTCACCGAGGGCAGCACCGACCCGGTGATTCTCAAGGAGGCGTGGTACAAGCTGTATGACGTTGAGATGCCGTTCATCCCGTTTTATGCCTTCAGTTGCACCTACATCAAACAGCTACTGACCGACAACCGCATACATACCGAAATGGGCGGATTGCCGGTTTTCGCCCTGTTCGATTTCGACAAGGCCTATGACCAGTGGAACGGATTGAACGGAACCGTCAGCGAAACAGACCCGTTGAAGGGAATGATCAAGAAATGGGCTGAGGGAGAATCTTACGCCTTGATGCTGCCCGTGCCAGCCAACGCCGACATACAAAAGCAAGTTATCCGCAATGCTGCCACGGGTGAAACCTTCGGCGGAGACTCGTGCTGTGAGATAGAGCACCTGTTTTACGGACTCGAAGCCACCAAGAATTATTACCAGCAGGAACCCTGCGTCGGCGGTACCAAGATCGTCTTTAAATCAGATGGGGAGAAGACCGCTTTCGCCAAGGAAGTCGTGCCAACCCTGGCCTCGGCTTGCTTTGAAGTTTTCCGTCCCATGTTCGAATTCATCAAGACGAAATGCCCGGCGGGTGCGGAAGGTGGGGATTAATCGTGGCTGAACGCATAAAAGAGAATCGATTAGATTTTCCCGAGTCAGCCCCAGGCCCGATGGAGCTTAACTCGATACAAAAACAGGTCTTCGAAATTCTCAGCGCCACAAAATCTCAGAAATATTCTCTGGCCGCCTGGTACCTTGGGGCCATTTATGCGGCCAAGAACATTTACAACCCCGACCGGTTCTCTCAGGCCGCGCAGTCTTTGAGAGAACTTCTGGAGAAACTTCCCCGTGTTTTTGTCGAGAGCGAGATTCAGGAGTCGAGGCCTGACTTTAGAGGCATGAGGGTCAACCTGTATTCTCGACTGTGTTCGGATAAGAATCGCTATGAGGGAGAATGGAACGGCAAGACCATTGATGCCGGTCTGGATAAAACCATACGAGGCGTTGATAAGTATTTTGAACTGAACCAGATACCTACAAGAAAAGAACAAATTCATTCCGTGATGAGCAAGATTGATCCAATGCACGACGCTCTGGATCAAGGGATCAGATTGGAGAAATCCGAGCGATTTCACTCTGTGTGGAAATTTTTTGAGGCACTGGCCCATCACAACACTCATCCCGATGAGGAGACATTTTGGCAGCAGCTTTCTCTGACCGAGCGTATTGTCATCGATCTGTTGGCCCCGATAACTGCTCAGGATCAAGGCGCTATTCGAACGATTTTAGAGAAGCCGCAACCTGAACAAGGCGCGGTTGAAAACATGCTTGAGTTAATCAAGCGCCGTGGCGCCAATTACGCATACTTTTTTAAAACCGTCGATAATCCGGTATGGATCAATCCGTTATCCCAAAATGGTTTTTTCAAGAACCCACCTGGTGTAGAGGCCGCAGGAGACGGCCGTATTATCACTCCACTCTGGTGGCCTATCTTTTACTTGCAACGAGTTTCCGAACAAAATCCGGAACAAGTTGTTGAAATCATTCTCGGTCTGGAACAGACGGACAACCCTCGCATTTTGAGGGAAATCTTTTCGATCGCTTGTGATTTGAAAGACACTGCGCTTTCACTTCGCCTCAAGCCCCTGATCAAGCAGTTTCTCAAATCACCCTACCGATGGGGCGAGGAAGAACTCATCGTCAAAATTCTCAAAAAGTGGGGAAGCGACCAAGGGCCACCTCGCAACGCCGCACATGAAATCATTCAGTATGCGGTCGCCTTTCAACCGGACCCGAAAGAGGACGAAAAACAGTCCCGACGCAAAGATAACCCGGAAGCCTGGAACACTTCGCTAGAGCCGAATCCGCGTTTCGATCAATGGGAATATCAGCAAATCCTGGAAAAAGGTGTTCGCCCCTTGGCTGAGCATGAGCCCTATCAGGTTTCCCGCATCCTGATTGATGCGGTGGCAAGCATGATCAGGCTGGGAATGCACCCGGAAGATTTCGAAAAAGGCAGCGACCAGGACTATTCGGAAATTTGGTGCCGCAGGCTGGATAAGCCAGACCGCGACTATCAGGATGCGAAGGAAACCCTGGTGCAGACGCTGACCTATGCCTGTGAGCAGGTCTATGAGAATGCCCCGGAATCTATTGATGTCCTGGATCAGGCATTGCGAAATCATCGCTGGAAGGTGTTCAAGCGACTGCGGCAACACCTTTACGCGTCACACCCCAATGACCAGACCCTCCCATGGATACGCGAGCAGATCCTTGGGCACGCTGACTATCCCAAATGGGAGCACCACTTCGAATTTCAATTGATGATCCGCAAGGCCAGTGAACACTTCGGCCCCCGCCTGCTCAGTGCGGAGGAACGAAGAGGGATTTTCGACGCCATTCTCGGCGGGCCTTCGAAAGAGGATTTTCGTGAATGGATGGGTGAACGGTACAGTGAGGAGGCTTTTCAGCAGCGTCAGCGCTACTTTCACCGTATGCAGCTACGCCCATTCGCCGCACTGCTTAGCGGGGACGTCCGACGGTATTTCAATGAGCTGGAAGGTGAATCTTCGGCTGAAGCTGTTACCGATGACAGCTATTCACCCTACGGCGGAGTAACCGGAGGCACGGTCAGCTACCGGAGCCCGAAGTCCGCCGAGGATCTTGAAAACTTCACCGATGATGAGCTTCTGGCCTATCTAAACGATTGGAACGAGGAGCATCGGGACAAGGACAACTGGCTGGTTGAGATCAATATCTCCGCGCTGGCTGGCGTCTTTCAATCCCTGTTCAAAGAGAAGATCGTGCCAGATGGCGAGCGGCTGGATTTCTGGCTTGCGAACCGTGACCGGATTGCTCGGCCGGTCTATGTCGCCGCCATGCTCAAGGCCATGCTTGAACTCGTCAAAGAGAAGAATTTCGACAAACTGGACCAGTGGCTTGAGTTCTGTGCATGGGTCCTGTCACATCCGGACACGGCGCGAGTGGAAGGACAACCCGAGCCACGAGACGAATCACGCGACCATCCTGACTGGGGCAGCTCGCGCCGAGCCGTGGTTGATTTTATTGACGCCTGTGTGAACAAGGATACGGATGCGCCAATAGCTGCAAGGGACGGCCTTGCCGCTCTGCTTCGACAGGCGTGCGGGCAGTCCGACTGGCGGCTCGACCACGCCCGCCCGGTGTTGCTTAACCGCGACGATCCTATTACCGAAGCCATCAACAATACCCGCAGCCGGTCACTCGAATCCCTTGTCAATTTCGGCTTCTGGGTTCGCCGCCAGTTACCGGAAGACCAGTTGCCGGAAGTGACCGAAATCCTCGCGGAACGTCTAGCCGATGATGCTGAAATCCCGTTAACCCGGCCTGAGCAGGCGCTGCTGGGGATGCACTTCGGGAACCTTTGCACCCTTAATCGGGATTGGGCCGCCCAGCAACGGAAAATCTTTTTCCCACAGGCAAATGAAGCTGTTTGGCGGGATACCTTCGGCAGCTATATCCGCTTTAACCGTCCGGTCAAGCTGACGTTTGAAATTCTTCGGGGTGAGTTTGAATACGCAATAGAGAATCTCAATATCCTGGCGAACGAGAAAGGCGACGGTAGGGAGCTTATCGACAGACTGGGCCAGCACCTTTTCACCTACTACCTTTGGGAAGTCTACCCCCTGACGGGTGACGAAGGCCTGCTTGAGCGTTTCTATGACAAGACCAAAGACGACCGGAAACGCTGGGGGCAACTCTTCGACCATGTTGGCCGATCATTGAGAAATAGCGGCAGGCAACTGGATCAAACACTGACCGACCGCATTATCGCTTTTTTCGATTGGCGCTTTGAAGCCGCTGAGCCGCTGGAGCTTCAGGAATTTACCTTTTGGTTGGAAGCCGAATGCCTCGGCTCTGACTGGCGTTTGCAATCGTACTCGAAAATTCTCGATCTTGGCCGGGGAAAAGATGTTGGACTTTCGCTTGAGGTGAGAGCCCTGAATAAACTGCTCTCGAATCACCTGGAATTGGTTGTCGAATGCTTTGCCAAAATCACGGATGCCATGGACCAAGGCACGCAGATGTACATTTCAGCCGATGAGGCCAAGCCAATTTTGAAGGCTGGCCTGACTGCTGAAGACCCTCAGGTCCGCGAAAATGCTGAACGTGCCCGGGAAAATCTGTTGCGGCTCGGCCGCTTTGATTATCTGGACGTTGAATGAGGGGGACATGCTATGACTGACCGAGACAAAAAACTGATCCGCAACTCCACCGCTGAATTCCTGATCTTCACCGGTCAGGCGGGTGAACAAAGCATTGAGGCCCGTTATGAGGACGAGACCATCTGGCTGACCCAGCAATTGATGGCAGAGCTTTTTCAATCCTCTAAGCAAAACATCAGCCATCATATTCGAAGCATTTTTGAAGAGGGAGAGCTGAATCCAGAGGCAACTGTCAAAAAATATTTGACAGTTCGCCAAGAGGGGAAGCGGCAGGTTCAGAGGGAGCTGGAATATTACAATCTGGACATGATCATTTCCGTTGGCTACCGGGTCAATTCGGTGCGGGCTACCCAGTTCCGCCAGTGGGCCACACAGGTTTTGCGCGAGTTTGCCATCAAGGGCTATGTGCTGGACAAAAAGCGGATGGAAAACGGGGCGTTTCTGGGTGAGGACTATTTCGAACGCCTGTTGGAAGAGATCCGCGAGATCCGTCTCTCGGAACGGCGCTTCTACCAGAAGATCACCGACATCTATGCCACCAGTGTCGATTACAATCGGGACGCGCCGACCACCAAGGCGTTTTTCGCCAAGGTGCAGAACAAGCTGCATTTTGCCATCCATGGCCATACCGCTGCTGAGTTGATTCTGCAGCGGGCCGACAGTACCAAGGCCAATATGGGGCTGACCACCTGGGAAAAGGCCCCTGACGGCAAGATTCTGAAAACCGATGTTGCTGTGGCAAAAAACTATCTGGCCAAGGAGGAGCTGGGAGCTCTTGGGCGGATTGTGAATGCCTATCTTGATCTTGCCGAGGAACGCGCACTGCGCAAAATCCCCATGACCATGGAGGACTGGGCCAAGCGACTGGACGCCTTCCTGGAGTTCACCGGACGTGACATTCTGCAGCACAGTGGCAAGGTAAGCGCGGAGATTGCCAAAGCTCATGCCGAAAGCGAATTCGAGAAGTACCGTATCGTGCAGGATCGGCTGTTTGAAAGTGACTTTGACCGGATAGTGAAGCAGATCGAGTCCGCCGGAGAAGACCCGGAGAAAGAATAAAACGGCCTTGTTGGGAGCTGACTTGAGGGGTGACTTGGGGGGTGACTTGGGGGGTGAAACTTGCGGCAAACTCGCGACACGGCTTGCGACATGCCCTGGCTCAGCGATCAAGTACCGACCAAGTAACCGATCAAGTAAATTTCTGAAAGTGAGTTTATGACGCATCCTGCCTTCCAACGATATATCGGTATCGACTACTCCGGCGCGGAAACCCCGGATTCCAGTCTGAAGGGACTTCGGGTTTACGAGGCGAGCCGTGAGTCTATGCCGGTAGAAGTGGAGCCGCCACCCAGCCCGCGCAAATACTGGACCCGGCGCGGCCTTGCGGAATGGCTGACGGAGCGCTTGTCCGAGGATGTGCCGACCATCGTTGGTATCGACCACGGTTTTTCCTTTCCCCTGCGGTATTTCGAGGTTCACCACCTGGAGCCGGATTGGCCGACCTTCCTTGATGATTTCCAGAAACACTGGCCGACCGACGCCGAGCACACCTACGTCGATTTCATTCGCCACGGTTCACGGGGCGAATGCGAGGCCCGTTCCGGCAGCGCCCGCTGGCGGCGGATCGCCGAGGAGCGAGCCGGGGCCAAGTCGGTCTTTCACTTCGACGTACCAGGTTCGGTGGCCAAATCGACCCACGCCGGATTGCCCTGGCTACGCTACCTGCGCAATCAGCTCTGTGAGCGGGTCCACTTCTGGCCCTTCGATGGCTGGGAAATTCCTGCGGGCAAGCCTGCACTGGTGGAGGTCTACCCGTCGTTGTGGAGCAAGAGCTATCCACGGGAAGGTCGCACTCCCGACCAGCACGATGCCTATGTTGCTTCCGCCTGGCTGCGGCAGGTGGACACGGATGGCAGCCTCGAGAAATTTCTCAAGCCAGATATGCTGCCCGGCGAATACCCTGTTGCCCAAGTCGAAGGATGGATTCTGGGCGTGATGTGACGCGACTGATATTTTAGGAAACGGCACGAACCTAAAATAAGATGAGCCGCTATTTTAGGTTCGTGGTTCCACCTCCAACAGAAACCGCCAGACCGGCACCACCTGGATGGTGCCGAAGCCCACGGGGATAGTCTCATCGGTGCGCCAGGTGACGATGGTCCCCTCCGCCACCGCCAGCTCGACCATTGCTTCGGAGAGGGAACGCACTTCACAGTGCTTGACACGGGGATCGGCCAGCGAGGCGCAGACCTGGACCAGCATTACGGTTCGTTCTTGTCCCGGCACTGACGGGAGCAGCGCGACAAGATCCACCTCCCGGCCCGTTTTGGTCTTGTGGTAGAAGATCTCCGGCGTCACCCGGTGCAGCGCGGTGAACACCAGATTCTCCAGCAGGCTGTCGCGGTTGGTGAGGATGCCGGAGCTGACCGAGGCCGCCAGCGCGTGGTCGATGCAGTAGACCTTGCGGGGATTGACGCTGATCCGGGTTGGCGAGCTGGCAAAGATGTTCACGCTGAAGAGCAGCCCGGCATCCTCGAACGCGACGAGCCAATCGACCACCGAGCTTTTGCGCACCCGGTGGCCGAGGGATTTCAGGTAATCGGTCAGGTGGCTGACGGAATAGAAAGAGCCGCTGTTGTCCGCCAGCCAGTGGGCCAGATCGATCACCGCCCGAGGGTGGGAAATGTTGTGGTGGCCGATGATGCTGGCGATAATCGCGTTCCAGTTTGCCTGATGGGTTTCGATGCGCTGGCGCTGGTCGAGTCGGATCACGCCGGGGAAGCTGCCGACCTGCCAATAGTCCTCGAACGCCTTCTGGATGGTCAGCCGCTGCTTGGTGGATAGCGTGCCGTCGCTCTCGATGCCTTTGCCGTCGAGGAACTCCCGAAACGAAAGCGGGAAGATCTCCCAGGAGACGATCCGGCCGGTCAGAGGGCTGGCGGTTTCCTCATCCGGTGAGGGCAGCAGGGAACCGGCCACGGTGACCTCGCACTTTTCGGTGCGCATCAGGCGGTCGATGAAGAGCTGCCAGTGTGGGAGCGCCTGCACCTCATCGAAAAAGCAATGAACCGTCTCGCTGCCGCGCTTCTGTGGATGGAGCTCGAAGTACGCCTCCAGGATGAGGTTTGGGTTTTCGTGCCGCAGCCAGTAAAGCCGGTCGTCTGCCAGATCGAGAGAGAGGATGTTCTCGCGGGTAACACCGCTCTCGATCAGTTGCAGGATGCGCTGGTGCAGCAAGGTAGTCTTGCCGCTCCCCCTGACGCCGGTGACCACCGTGACCTTGCCCGGCAGACTGCCAATGGCGACACGCCGGGGCAGCAGTCCGTCCGGCGGTTCAAGGCTCTGGTATTCACGGATGATTCGTTTCAGGCATTCGATCATGACATGGCCCGGCGCTCCCTGTTTGTTTTGGCAACCGGTGTCATTCATGCTTGGCATGCCGGAAAAAGCAAATGGTTTGTCGAAACGGCAAGCGGATTCCGTTCGATTCCGTTTTCGGGAACCGAACCGCCGTCCGAAATCTTCGACAAGAGCAATCCCGCTTTGCGGAAAATGGGCGCGGATGTTACATAGGAGGAAGCGCTGTTTACGCCGCTTCCCGCTCGTACCAGGCGACAATACCGCCGAGCCGCTCCTGCCGTTTGACCGGTCCTGGGGATGTGTGCCGGAAATCGGCGGATATGATGTTGTTGCCCGTGCCCTGGTGGGGCCGCTGGGTGTGGTAGTAATCGAGCCAGACGCGGTTGATGTGGGCCAGCTGGCCGAGGCCGAAGCAGACGAAGTGGTTCAGGCACTGGTGCTTGCAGGTGCCGATGAAGGATTCGCAAAAGGCGTTGGCCTGCGGCGCTTTCGGCGGGATGCGGATGCAGCGCACCCCGGCCCCCTTCCAGAAGGCGTCAAACTGGCGGGTGAACTTGGTGTCGCGGTCGTGAATCAGGTATCTGGCCTCGATGCCGTGGTCGTCGAGCTACATGGTCACATTCCGCGCCTGCTGCATCACCCAGGCCTCGTCGGGATGAAAGGTCGGCTGGCTCAGGTAGACCCGGCGGCTGCCGAGGTGGATGAAGACCAGCACATAGGCGTCGAACTTGCCGCGCAGGGTATAGACCGGCTTGGTGAAGAAGTCGCAGGCCACCAGCGATTCCATGTGAGCGCTGACGAACTTCGACCAGGGAACTGACGGCCTACTCTTGGTCTTCTCGGGCGGTGGCGGGCATTCGGAGCGCTTCAGGATGTCACGGATGGTGGTCAGCCCGACGGCAATGCCGAGTTTCTTGAGCTCGCCGAAGATACGCTTGTAGCCCCAAGCGAGATTCTCGGTGGCCATGCGCAGAATCAGCGCCACGATATCCTCGGCGGTGCTGGGGCGGCCAGCCGGTTTAGGATAGCGGTTCTTGGCTTGCGGACTCAGCCAGCGCCGGTAGGTCTGCGGCTTGACCACCAGCATGACGTCGGCGACGTCGTGGTTGATCTCATTTCCCAGCCGGATAAGCTCTGCTCGCTCCTCCGGCGTGGGAACGATGCGCTGGTCGTCGATTCGGTCGCGCAGCATTTTGATCTGGAACATCAGCAGCTGCATGCGGACGTCGTATTTTGGCAGAAACCGATGCGCCAGGAAGGTGAAAAGAACGAACAAAAGATTGAATTTCATGCCCAACCCACGATACTGAACAGGATTCATACCCTGCTGATTTCAATAGATTTTAAGCGGTGCATATGTTTCCGTACCCCTAGGAAAGACCCGGTTTCGGCATCCCGGCGAGCTCGGCCGAAAAGAGGCCGTCAATCCATGCCACGGATCGGGTGAAAATACAACGAAACGATGTCGGTGGGAGGCAATAAGACGGGGAAGTTGGAGCGCGATTTCCGGTGTCCGGCCGGACTGCAAACCCGTTACCCTCGTCCTGTGCAGGGAAATCGGGGGAGAAAAACCCTTCCTTAGACATGACCCGCCGGTGGATGTCGGCGAGCATTATTTCTGATTTTATATCAATAACTTATGAGGCAAGTCAAGGGTGGGGGCTGTTTTGTGCCAGGTCGCCGCACCCTCCAGTAGACGCGCTTGTTTTAGGCCCAACTATGTCCGTAATGCATTTACAGGCGCAGTTTCAAGTCTGTCGAGAGTTCCTCGAATTTTGAGTTGCACGCCGCATAGCAGGTGTTATATTGTCGAGTAGTTTTAAATGGTTCTTGTGTGCGCCCATGGCGTCCCGGTGCACAAAGGCCCTAGAGAGGAAACACCCTTGGAGGTTGAGCGATGAATAGACAACGTGTTCTTGACCTGCTGAGCCGCAGCAAGCCGGAGCTGCAGGCCCGTTTCGGCGTGACCCGGCTGGCCTTGTTCGGTTCCGCCGCCCGTGATACGACGACCAGCGGCAGTGATGTCGATGTGCTGGTGGCCTTCGATGGCCCGGCCACCTCCAAGCGCTATTTTGGCGTGCAGTTTTATCTGGAGGACCTGCTCGGCTGTCCGGTCGACTTGGTCACCGAAAAGGCCCTGCGGCCGGAGCTGCGCCCCTACATCGAACAGGAGCGGATCAATGTCTGATGCCGGCCGCCGCGAATGGCGCTTCTACCTCGATGATATGATCGACTTTGCCGGAAAGGTACTCGCCTATACCCACGGGCTCGACCAGGCCGGTTTCGTAGCCGGCGGACTGGCCTACGACGCCACCCTGCGCAACTTGGAGCTGATCGGCGAAGCCGCCACCCATGTCCCGGATGAAATCCGCGCCGCCCATCCTGAAATCCCCTGGCGGATGATCATCGCCACCCGCAACCGCATCATACACGGCTATCTCGGCATCGACGACGACACCTTATGGAGCATCATCCGTGACGACGTGCCCGAACTGCTGCCGCTGCTCAAGGCGCTAAAAAACGAGGCGTTGTCATGAAACCCGGCAGCGTCAAGATCGTCGACCGTGTCTCCGCCGTCGAGGCGATCAAGCGATTGAATGAAGAGGATCTGCTTTTTCTCAACCGGCTGATCGTCGAGCGGCTCAAGCTCATATCCCAGGCCCGCGCCACCACGCTGATGACTGGCTTTACCAAGGGCGACCGGGTCGGCTTCCAGGCCCCGGACGGCCGGATGATGGAAGGTATGGTGCTGCGTCTCAACAAGAAGACTGTCAGCGTCGCCACCGACGACGGCCATCAGTGGAACGTCGCGCCTGGCCTGTTGCGCCTTGTCCAATCAGCGGGAGATGTCCAATGGCCATGATCCGCCGACCCGAAAACTTCCCGGAAACGGTCAAAGAGGTGCCGCGGCAGCTGGTGATCTCCCAGGAGGAACTGGCCCACGCCCTCATGGTCAGCCCCTTCGCTTCTTTGTGCGGGGGACCGAAGTCTATGCTGTTGACGAGGATTTTCCCCGGCTTCCCGATGACTTATTTCCTCCATCGGGCATAGTCTCGGTGAAGTAGGATGGTTCCAAAACCCACGGGTATGATCTCATCGGTGCGCCAGGTGACGATGGCTCCCTCCAGATTGATATGGTAGCTGATCCGGTGAACCTTGTCGAAAATCCTCTGATGGGCTTCGATGCTCACCAGATTCCGATATCACAGCTCGAACTTGATTTCCGGAAAATCCAGCATCTCGATCACGATCCGGCCGCCGCGTCGTTCCCGACATACCAGTCAGGTCCAGAAATCATGCAGGCAGCGTTTTTCAATGGATTGAGCATCAAAAACGGTTCAAGACGAG
Source organism: Desulfococcus multivorans (assembly GCF_001854245.1). Classification (GTDB taxonomy): domain Bacteria; phylum Desulfobacterota; class Desulfobacteria; order Desulfobacterales; family Desulfococcaceae; genus Desulfococcus; species Desulfococcus multivorans. The sequence goes on from NZ_CP015381.1 coordinate 748,060, forward strand.
TTCGAGACGATCCATCCGTTTCTGGACGGTAACGGCCGTCCCGGTCGCCTGCTGATCGCGTTGCTCCTGTACGAGCAGAAGGTGCTGCGGGATCCGATGCTCTACCTCAGCCTCTATTTCAAGACGCACCGCCGGTATTACTACGAGCTGCTCAACAATGTCCGTCTGACCGGCGACTGGGAAGCCTGGCTTGATTTCTTTGCCGAGACTGTGATCGTCACCGCTACTCAGGCAGTGGAAACGGCCCGCAGCTTCTCGACCTGTCGAACCGGGACCGAGACAAGATCAGCAGTCTTGGCCGGGCGGCGGCATCCGCCCTGCAGATCCACCGAGCGCTGATGGAACATCCCATCGCCACCTCGGGCTCGCTGGTGGAGAAGACCGGTATCACCCCGGCCACGGTCAACAAGGCGCTCGGCCACCTGGAGCAGTTTGGCATCGTCAAGGAGCTGACTGCCTGGAAACGAAACCGCCTGTTCAGCTATGCGGGCTATATCGAGATCATGAACCGGGGCACGGAACTGCCGGGAAGGTAGGTCAGTTCGATTCCCGTTTTCGAAATCGAACCGGATGTGCGGAGAAACAGGACTATGCTACTTCATAATTACCACTCAGGTAGGCAAAAATGTTAAGAAAAGCCAAAAAAAGAGATGCGCTCAGCGAGTTGCTTGCGGCAGCCTCACACAAAGTCCTGTCCGAGCTGATTTCAGAGCTTGCGAATGAAATTCCCGATGTGCGGCGGGCGTGCTTCGATTTTCTGAAATCCCATGTTTCTGTTTCCAAGGCACTTGAAAAGCGGTCCGAAGGCGAGGCCATCCTGGTCCTCTGGTCTGAGTTGGCGCCCGATCTTGAAGAACTGGATATGTACGGAGGCGGCGACTATGCCACGCAGGTTCTCGTGGCGGAGTTGCTCGATCAGATTCGAAAGCGTTTGGAATCCAAAGGGGTTGATGCTGATCATCGGCGCGAATTTCTGGACCTTGTCCTGCCGTTTATTGAGAGCGGCAATGCAGGTATGGACGACATGCTTGACGATGTCGCCCATGCCGCCTGCTATGATGACGGCGACCTGCGCAGACTGGCGCAGGCTTATGAAGCGATGAACAACGAGTGGAAGACGGGTCTTGCCCGCGCTATCTATCGCCGCCTCGGGGATCGGGATAAATATCTTGAGCTGCGCACAGTGAGAATGGCGAATGGTGCCGATTACCATGACATGGCCACATTTTATTGGGAAGCCGGTGAAAAGGAAAAAGGCTTGCAGGTGGCTGAGGAAGGCCTGCGCAAAGCAAAGGGGCGCATGGATAAGCTTCGCGGCTTTGTTGCGGCGAGGGCTCGGGAGGCAGATGATCGTGAAAAATACATGGCACTTCAGTTCGATCAGACCACTGATGACTTGACCTTAGAGAAATACAAGGCTTTCAAACAACTGTGCAGTGCTGCCGAATGGAGTTTTTTCGAGCCGAAAATTGTCTTGCAGTTGAAACAAGCCCGGAGATCGGAGCGGCTGAAAATTCGCATGCACCGCAGAGAGTATGATCAAGCCGTGGCGCTTTTATCCAAAGGCCACTATCCAATGTCGGCTTGGGACGGTAATTATGAAATCCAGGTGGCCAAAAAGCTTGAAAAACGTTACCCCGAAGAAATTCTCAAATACTATCTTTCCGGGCTGGGCCATTTGAACCGCAACGATCAACGCAAGGAGTACGCCCGCAAGGCCAAGGTGATGGCCAAGGTACGACATGTTCTGGTCGAGGTGCTCGACGACAAACCGCGTTGGGAAAAGTTTGCACGCAAGATCAAGCAGGACAATCTCCGGCGTTCGGCGTTTCAGCAGGAATTTGCCGATGCGGTGCCGGACTGGGGAGAGTTGAGCGGACCGGGTTGATAGCAAAGGAATTAAGAGATGTCCATGCCTTCTTTGCATTCCCCCGATGTTTCGGAAATCGTACCGTCGACATTGATGACGGATTCTTTCCTGCCACAGGGGGCAAACACGATACCGGCAAGGCGGCTGTGGTGCCTTCCGATTCGACAATTTGAAAACGCTGGGGATGCCGGCCGAGATCACCATCCCTCTGCAACTGACCGGCGGCGTGGACGCTACCATCGCCCACTTCAGCGACGGACAGTTCCAGTCGGTGTAATTTCTCATTTCACATCAATAGGTTCTGAAGAAAGTCGAGGGTGGAGACTGTTTTGCGTCAGGTCGACGCACCCTCCAATTCCCCGATTATCGGCGAGCAGAAAAGATTCAGGCTTGCAGTAACCGTCGTTGCAGCAATGCCTGCATATCGCGGCGGCCGTCGGCAATCACCATGACATAGACATTTTCGGCCATGACCCGGTAAATGATGCGGTAGGCTTTGAAAAATATCTCACGGTATTCGCGAAGCCCGACGGCCAGAAGTTCCTCTGGATAGGTTCCTCGTTCCGGGTTTTCAGAGAGGCTCGAAAAGGCCTTCTCTATTTGATCGAGGACGTAATCCGCTTTTTCCGGCGCGTCGTGAGACTCGATATAGTCGTACAACTCCTCCAGATCACGGGACGCATCGTCGGTCAGATATACCTGAAAAGCCATCAGCGACGCTTGCGCCGATCTCGAAGTCGCTGAACGACATCACCGGCGGGCTGGACCTTGCCTTCCTCGACCTGACGCGTGCCGAGCGCAAGAATCTTCAGAAGCGCCATGGTCTCCTGGGTTTGCTCATAACTTTCGATGTCCTGCATCACGACCTTGGCTTCGCCATTCTGGGTGATGATCAGGGGTTCGCATTGCTCCGACAGGTTGCGCACGATTTCTGCGGCATGGGCCTTCAGGTAACTGATCGGTTTGATCTGACGCGATAGTTTCATAATCATCCCCTTATGCGACCAAATATAGTCCTTAAACAGGTCATATGTCAATCTGAAACGCCACGGGCAACCTCAGTGGGGAACCGGGAAATCATTCAGGGCGCTCTCGGGCGTCCTTTACTTTGTGTGCCAGGCATGACATGAATCTTGGGGGTGAAAGTCCCCTACAGGCCGTAGGGGTCGGAACTGTTGGCTGAAGGCAAGGGCGCTGTCGCGAGGCAGGGTCTGAAGGAAGCCGGAGGCAAACCCCGGACTCGACGAACAGGAACCGGATAGAAGGCCGGCGCGGCAGGATAACCCGGCATTGGACGGGAAGGCCCGATAACCATTCGGATGTGCGCGTTGGTAAATCCGGCGAGGGCCGGGGGAAAGCGTCATGTCTTACTCTGGGAGATCTCCAGTCTTGCCGGGACGACCCCGGCTACCGGTGCAGCGATGCATCGGGATGATTCTGGAGAAGTCAGCAGAGGTCGTATTAGGCCTGAAACAAGCGCAATTTTATATTGCGTAAAGCAAAAAAATACTCGAAATATCCGTCTTATCAGCGTATTATGTGTTTGCCAAAACCTATAATGCCGTCAAGAAGGCGTATTTCGAATGACACCAATTATCTCTAAAAAGCTCAAGAATCGCAAGCGAAAAATCACGCGACGAACCCGAAGAAGAAACTGGGAAGACCGGCCGCGACCGATCCACTATAAATCAAAGGAATGGGCCCTTCAAGTTTTTTATCTTCTATTTCGAAACGTTAAACAACTGCACTCCAAAGTTTGGTTAACCTCGAAAGTTGAGTAAAACAACACTATCTGTACGGAAGAGGAACGATGAATATATGACATTGGCTTTTATCGCGATTGTTTTTGGATTGGCGCTCCTCGTATGGAGCCCTGACCGTTTTGTGGAGGGGGCAGCCCCGCAAGGCAATCCGGGCATCGTGCTGGGTAACGTCTATGGATCGAACATCACCCTGATCCTGAGGGTGACGGCCTTGAACCTGGGTTACACAGCCTACCTGATCACAACGATACTGGCATGAAGGGTAGGTCGGTGAGAGTAAAAGGTCTGGAAACCTCGCAGCAGTCTACAAAAAAGGCAGTTGTGGTCCGCTGGACTGCTTACGCTTTCTTGTTTCTTGGGTTGAGTTGTGGCGTGCCTTTTTTTATCTATCGCCAGGTCGGCGCACAGTCGTTTTCTTTCAATCAGCACCTGTGGTCCTGGCCGGTGCTTTCCGTACTCGTCATTCTTCTGGCGATTTATTTTGTCAGTGATGCACTGCGCCTGCACTTCATTCTCAAAGCGTCGGGGCACAGCCTCGCCGCCGGGAATCTCGCCAAACTGACGTTCATCAATATTCTTTTTTCCAATATCACCCCCATGGCGACTGGAGGAGGTTTCGCCCAGGTTTGGTTTCTTTATCGACGCGGCGTTTTGATTGGCACGGCCACGGCGGCGACAACCATCCGGACGTTTATCGCGATGTTTCTGATTTTCCTCCCTATACCGTTCCTTGTCGCGAGGCTGCCGTATTTCCGGGATGATGGAATGATGGCCAGTGTCGGCTGGATTTTGGCCAGTGTCGCCATCGGCTACCTCGCCTGTTTTCTCGTATTGTTGTTTCGTCTGCGATGGCTGCTGCGGGTGTTCGACTTGGCCGCCAAAGGGCTGGTCTGGTTGCGCCTCACCAACCATGAAAAAACGCGTCGTATCAAAGCAAAATTTCTCAGGGAAGCGGTAAGATTCTCGCGTTGTTTGAAAATTTTCGTTAGGGGGGACAGGAAGGATGTATTACTCTCCATTTTCTTTACCTTTATTTTCCTTCTTTCTCTGTTTTCGTTCCCCTCTATACTGTTCTGGGGCGCGGGCTATCAGACGAATTACTATACGACCACCGGCCTGCTGGTGGTATCGACCTGTATCATGTATTTCGCGCCGTCTCCTGGAGGGGCGGGATTTGCCGAGGGCGTTTTCGGATTGTTTTTCGCCTCGCTGGTCCATGCGTCCGAACTTGTCGGCATCATAATAGTTTGGCGGTTTTTGACGATCTACCTCGGCATGCTCATCGGAGTCCCCGTGACCTTGCATGAGCTGGCCCGTCGGAGGATGGGCAATGGATAGATTGTCATGGTGGCGGGCGCTCTTCTATCTGAACCTGCTTATTTTGTTCCTGGTCATTTTCTATAAGATATATCTCAATTTTTTTGAACAGGATTACGGTGCCGTCCATGCTGAACAGGTTGAGAGCATCGAATCGATTCTGCATGGAGAAGAGGCGTTCAGTTTCGCCGTTGTCGGCAACATCAATAACTCTGTGGGTATTTTTGAGCGAAAGATCATCCCCGAGCTTAACCGGAGCGATGTGGCGTTCGTCGTCTCCGCCGGAAATGCGGTCAGCGGTGCGGGCGAAGATAAATATCGCGCACTGCACCGGACCATGGGTCATATTGAAAAACCCTATCTACTGACTTTTGGCGATAACGAGCACGGCGCTTTCGGTGGTTTCCGGTACTATGACCACTACGGGCCATATGTATTCGCATTTTCAGCGGGGAACAGCAGATTTATCTTTCTCGACAGTTCCGGAAAAACCTCCTTCCAGTGGCAGGCCCGCTGGCTGGAGGAAGAGCTTGACGTCGCGCCGAATCAGAATGTTTTTCTTTTCGTCGGGCATCCTCTTCTGCCGGTCGATAAAAAGGGCGCCTTCGCCTTCGACTTCGATGACGATTATTTGGCAGATGAGGCGTTCCGTAGTCTTCTTATGCCCATATTCCAGGACTCCAGGATAAAGGCGGTGTTCTCGTCGAATTTGCCGCTCTTTTCAGTCCAGAAATACAACGATACTCTTTTTGTTGTCACAGGCGGCGCAGGAGGATTTGTCCTCAACAATGATCGCAGTTTTTACCATTACGTCAAGGTCCAGGTCAGCCGGAGCCAGGTGGATATCGAACCTGTCAGGCTGAACATCGGACAGCACAAGCTCTTTCGCACAGTTGAAAGCATCTGGTTTTTTATTCATTCGCTCTTCTATGTCGGTTATCTCAATTACCTGCTTATTGTTTGCTTTTTCATTGTCAGCGCTTACTGGCTGTATTCACTCCTGTTGAAAGAACGGGATTACTATCCTGATTTCAATCAGCCATCCGAACCGAATCTTGATCGAGAGATCAAGGTCGCCATGTTCACCAATAACTATCTGCCCTTTATCGGCGGCGTACCGATTTCGATCTATCGACTCTCTTCAGTTCTCAAAAAGCTGGGGCATAAAGTCCTGATTCTCGCACCCCAATACGAACAGAGCGCAGAGCCGCAGGAGGAACGTGATATCTACAGGATTCCTTGTCTTTTTAAGCAAGCGGCCGACAAAGGAATCGTGGTGCCAAACATTTTTTCTTTCGCTGCAATCAGAAAAGTGCGCGAATTCGCTCCTGACGTGATTCATATCCACCATCCCTTCTGGATGGGAACAGTAGGACTTTGGATGGCAAGGCGATTAAATATACCGGCAGTTTACACTTACCATACACGTTTAGAGCATTATTCTTATGCGGTCCCTTTGCCAAAAGCCCTGTTTCGCAATTTTATTTCCCATGCGCTGGTGCGGCGGCTCGGCAACCGATGCAACGCCATCGTCGTTCCCACGGAAGCCTCTGAACATTATCTTCGCACGATTGGCGTGAAGATTCCTGTGTTCGTGGTGCCTACAGGCATCGAAACGGACAAGTTCGCCAAACTTTATGAAATTGAAGGATCTGGATTGCGTGCTGAGATGGGCATAGCAGACGATGAATTGGTGCTGTTGAGCGTTTCCAGATTGAGCGCCGAGAAAAATATAAGCTTCATGCTCGAAGCGGTTTCCTATCTGGCAAAGAACTGTTCGCAACGGTTCAAGTTTGTTCTTATTGGTGAAGGGCCTGAGCGGGAACGCCTTTATCAGACAGCTGAGACTTTAGGTTTACGGGACACCGTACTCTTCCCCGGCGCGGTTCCTCCCGAAAGAATGCCGGCCTACTACAGCTTGGGCGATATCTTTGTTTTCGCTTCCACATCTGAAACACAAGGGATGGTTATCCTTGAAGCGATGGCAAGCGCAATGCCCGTTGTGGCAATCAGGGCCAGTGGAATTGATGATTTTGTCGTCGACGGAATGACCGGATTTAAAACGATGCAGAATACCTCAGCCTGGGCTGAAAAAGTCCAGCTCCTGCTTGAAAATGACACGTTGCGCCATGAGCTGTCTGGCCATGCGGCGTCGTTGGCAAGCAGGTTTGGAATAGACGAATTTGGCAGAAGAATGGAACGAGTTTATGCTCATGTACTGATCGACAGACAGAAAGGAGACGCTTTATGAAATGCCCGGTATGCAAGGACACCAAGTCACCGAAAAGGTCCTGCGGCCGGAGGGGCGACCCTACATCGAACAGGAGCGGGTCAATGTCTGCTACCGGCCGGCGCGAATGGCGCTTCTACCTCGATGACATGATTGACTTCGCCGGGAAGGTACTCGCCTATACCCACGGGGTGGGCGCGAGCCGCTGCTGCGATCGGAGGTGACAACTTTCCTGCCACAGGGGGCCACCCTGATCAAAGCCATTCAGGACATCATGCGCAAGGATGTCGGCGTCGATGGCGACGCTCAGCGCATCAGCCAGCCCCCGGGCGTCGGCTCAGCTTCCCAACCCGGAGCCGAATTGGCTGTTGTCTTCTAAAGCCAAGAGGATTTTTTCGAAAAAGCTATTGACAACGAACCTCCCATGAATAAAGATAGTAATTAAATACTCACTTTACTCATGGGAGGTTCGTATGAGCGTGTCGAGTAAGCATCTTCCCGCCGAAGAACGGCGGATGGTAACTGTTGAGACGGTGGTCAAGCTGGCTGGAGAACAAAATCCAAGTGAAATTACCACGGCAGCCATCGCCAAACGCATGGGATTAACCCAGGGGGCTCTTTTCCGCCATTTCACCAATAAAGACGCTATCTTACAGGCTGTTATGGAATGGGTCGCCGAGCGTTTGCTGTCTCGCCTTGAAAAGGCAGTACACGCAAAGTCATCCCCTCTTGCCGCACTTGAAAGCATGTTTTTGGCGCATGTGGACTTTATAACAGAGCATCCCGGTATTCCCCGCATGTTGTTTGGCGAATTGCAACGCTCTGAAGAAACCGCGGCCAAGCGGATGGCGCAAACGCTCCTCCGCCGTTATGGGGAGCGCCTCAATCGTTTGTTTGAACAAGGAAAAACCTGCGGTGAACTTGACAGGAAACTTGATAACGAGGCTGCGGCCACGCTCTTCATCGGCACCATTCAAGGATTGGTCATGCAGTCGTTGATAGCTGGAGATGTGAGCCATATGCGCCGAAACGCACCGAAAGTCTTTGCCATCTATCAACAGGGCATCAGGAGTGCATTATGAAAAGATTGCCTTTCCAAAAACGTACACTGGCGCTGATAGCTGTAGTTGTTCCTCTGCTTGCGCTTTTTGTCTATGTGGCCTTGCGTTCGGGGCCTCTTGCTCCGGTATCAGTTGTATTGGTCACAGTCGAGGACAGGAGCATCTCACCGGCGCTATTCGGCATTGGAACCATTGAGGCTCGTTACACCTACAAGCTTGGCCCAACATTTGCCGGGCGGGTCAAACGTTTGGATGTACACGTAGGTGAGCGTGTCAAGGCGGGGCAAGTGCTTGGCGAAATGGACCCGGTGGATCTTGATGAACGTATTAGAGCTCAGGATGCCTCCCTGAAACGAGCAAACGCTCAATTAAGCGAAGCGCAGGCGCGTAAGGATTATGCGCAGACACAGGCTTTACGTTACGAGCAGTTACTTAAAGCGCGCTCCACCAGTGAGGAAGTGGTAGCCACTAAACAACAAGAACTGTTAGTGGCGAAAGCAGGACTGACTGCGGCACGAGAGGAGTTGTCTCGTGTACGTGCCGAGAGAGCGGTGATAGAGGCGCAGCGCAATAATTTGTCTCTGATTGCGCCATTTGACGGCTTGGTCGTTTCACGTGATGCCGACCCGGGAACCACCGTGGTTGCTGGTCAGGCTGTCGTGGAACTGATCGATCCGAGCACACTGTGGGTCAATGTCCGCTTTGATCAAATTCATGCGCGAGGTCTCGCCGCCGGTTTATCAGCCCAGATCACATTACGTTCTCAGGCAGGTGAACTGCAGGCTGGACATGTACTGAGAGTCGAACCATTGGCAGACGCAGTAACTGAGGAAACACTGGCCAAGGTTGTCTTCGATCAAATTCCTGATCCGATGCCACCCATCGGCGAACTGGCCGAAATCACGATTAACTTACCGACACTTGCGGCGGCACCGGTTATCCCTAATGCTGCTATCCATCACATTGATGGCAGATTGGGCGTGTGGCAGGTCATCAATGGCGATCTTCGCTTTACACCAGTTTCACTGGGGATTGCCGATTTGGAGGGCCGTGTGCAGGTACGAGAAGGGCTCAAGATTGGCGACCAAGTAGTGGTCTACAGCGAAAACGCCTTGAATAATCACAGCCGGATTCACGGCGTTGACCATATTCAGGGGGTAACGCAATGATCAGTTTAGCAGGGCGCGACATCATGCACTCTTGGGGAAAATTCGTCTTTACCGGCATGGGTCTTGGGCTGCTGATCGGCATCACCCTGTCTATGGCGGGGATTTATCGTGGCATGGTGGATGACGCCAAAGTCTTGCTCGATAATAGCGGTGCTGATCTCTGGGTGGTACAGAAGGACACCCTTGGTCCCTACGCTGAGTCATCAAGCCTCTACGATGATATCTGGCGTGGGATTCGCGGCATGCCGGGCGTGAATCAGGTGGCCAACATCACCTATCTCACCATGCAGGTGCGCCAGGAAGAAGGTGACGTGCGTGCCTTGGTTACCGGCGTCACTCCTGGAGAATCCGGGACACCCGGCTGGCCGCCCTATCTCGTCGCGGGACGTCAGATCACCCGGAGCCATTACGAGGCCGTCGCCGATATCGCTTCCGGATTTAAACTTGGTGAACGTATCAAGGTCCGCCGTAACCACTACACCGTAGTCGGGCTGACCAGGAGGATGGTCTCTTCCAATGGAGATCCTATGGTGTTCATTCCTCTTAAAGATGCCCAGGAAGCCCAGTTTCTCAAGGATAATGACGCCATCCGAGAGCAGCGTCGACGCACGGCCGAGAACCCTGCCTTCAACCGGCCCGGAGTGCCCGGTCTGCTTGATGCGGTTATTGCCTCGCAAAGCACCAACCCTTACGTCAATGCAGTTTTAGTGCGGGTTGAAGCAGGTCATGACCCGGAAGAGGTCGCTGAGTCGATCCGCCGCTGGAAGCGTTTAACCGTCTACACCCGCAGCCAGATGGAGGAGATTCTGGTTGGTAAGCTGATCGCCACCTCAGCCAGACAGATCTTCATGTTCCTGGTTATCCTTTCGATTGTCAGCTCCGCCATTGTCGCCTTCATCATCTATACCCTGACGCTCGGGAAAATTCGTGAAATTGCCGTCTTGAAACTACTCGGCACCAGGAATCGCACTATTGTCGGCCTGATCATGCAACAGTCCATCGCCCTAGGTTTGATCGGCTTTGTGGTGGGCAAGATCTCGGCAACTTTATTGATGGCGCCAATCTTTCCCAAGTATGTGCTGCTGCAACCACTCGACTCCGTTATGGGTTTTATCGCCGTGGTTATGATCTGCGTACTGTCGAGCATTATCGCCATTCGTGCCGCGCTCAGGGTCGATCCGGCCGAGGCCATAGGGGGCTGACATGACTGCTAAAGGTATTCGTATCCAGGGGTTAAAAAAACGTTATGGAAGCGGCGATACCGCCGTTGATGCCCTGAAGACGGTCGACATGCACGTTGCGCCGGGTGAAGTTGTCGGACTGATAGGTCCTTCTGGATCTGGCAAAAGCACGCTCCTTAAATGTTTGGGAGCGGTGATCGAGCCGACCGCCGGGAAAATGATACTCGGAGATGACATCATTTATGACGACGGCTGGAAGGTCAAAGATCTTCGTGCCTTGCGACGGGACCGGATCGGCTTTGTATTCCAAGCACCTTATCTGATTCCTTTCCTCGACGTTACCGACAACGTCGCTCTTCTGCCCATGCTGGCGGGAATGCCAAACGCCGAGGCGCGTAAGCGGGCAATTGAATTGTTTAAAGCGCTTGATGTGGAACATCGCGCCAAGGCCATGCCATCTCAACTCTCTGGTGGAGAACAGCAACGAGTGGCTATTGCACGTGGCCTGGTCAATCGTCCTCCGGTAATACTGGCCGATGAACCGACCGCTCCGCTTGATAGCGAGCGCGCCCTGGCTGTAATCCGGATATTGAACGATATGGCTCAAAAATTCGAGACCGCCATTATTGTCGTCACCCACGACGAAAAAATCATTCCCACCTTTAAACGCATTTATCACATCCGTGACGGGGTGACCTATGAAGAAGAAGGTGAAGGACGTGGCTTCGAATGAAGTCTACCCAAGTGAGGCCGATGAGATGAAAAATAAAAACGTTCATAACATGAAAATTCCTCTGTTTGTGATTGCTCCAATTTCCCTTTTTGCCAGTTCAGTCGCCTTGGCCAATGCCATCCAAGCCTCTCGCTCTGCACGCGATCATGGAGGAATTGAATAAAAATATGCTGATAGTGACTGATGCCATTTTCAGGGAGGAGTGGGAACAGGTGGCGAAAACTGCGTCGCAGATTGCCAACCATCCACAGCCGCCGATAGCTGAGAAGATGCGCATTCTGAGTTTTGTAGGTTCCAGTGGGAACAAATTCAAAAGTTTTGACAAGCAGACACATCAAACAAGGAGCATTTTTATGAACAAAAATAAAATGGCCAGTTATACGTTGATCGGTTTTTATGCCATTTTACTAACAGGATGTGCAGTAGGACCAGATTTCCAACGTCCTGTTCCTCCGGATGTGGCTGGCTACACTTCCACGCCATTGACCACAAATTTTGATGTCTCCCCCACCATGCTGGGTGATCCACAAAACATTATTAAAGGAGAACGTTTAACGAAATATTGGTGGCGAGCGATGAGTGCCGAAAAACTAGACATACTCATCGGCGAAGCCCTGGAACGTAATCCAACCCTGATGGCTGCAGAGGCTACTTTGCGTCAGGCGCAGGAACTTTTTGCGGCGAGGGCTGGTTCGACACTTTATCCACAAATAGATGGTAACTTGGGTGGCCAGCGTCAACGCTTCAATCCTGGAACATTAGGACAAACCGGAGAAGCACGGGAATTCAGTCTCTACAACGCTGGTATAGGTGTTCGATATACATTTGACTTGGCCGGAGGTAATCGTAGGGCGTTGGAAGCTCTGGCTGCCCGGAGCGATTATCAGCAGTTCCAATTAGAAGGTGCTCGTTTGACATTGGTGGCAAATATTGTAACAACAGCCATTACTCAGGCCAGTCTGAAAAGGCAGACTGGAATAATAGAAAACATCTTGAAGTCTCAGGAAAACCAACTGGAATTAACCCGGGAACGCATTCGTCTTGGTCATGAAGAACCGGACGATGCGTTAGCCTTGCAAACACAGTTGGAGCAAACGCGCGCTAAACTACCGCCGTTACGTTATCAACTTCAACAAAACGACCATTTTTTGGCCGTTCTTGTGGGTAAAGCTCCAGGAGAGAGTCTGCTGCCGTCGTTTACCTTGGAGGATTTTACCCTACCGCCGGAGTTGCCGTTATTAATTCCCTCTGAACTGGTGCATGCAAGGCCGGATATTCTCGGCGCTGAAGCGTTGCTGCATGCCTCTAATGCAGAATACGGGGTTGCAATATCGAAACTATATCCCCAACTCAACCTTAGCGCCGATCTTGGATCGCAGGCACTGACGACCGGGGCGTTGTTCGGCGGTGGTTCCGCTGTTTGGAGTTTGGTAGGGCAACTGACACAACCCCTGTTCAATTCAGGCTTGCCCGCTGAAAAGAGAGCGGCTCTTGCCGCCTTCGATGCGGCTGCGGCAAACTACCAGTCGGTCGTTCTGGAAGCTCTTCGCAACGTAGCTGATGTATTGCGGGCATTGGAGAATGATTCAAAAAGGCTGGAGGCTCTTTCTGCCGCTGATTTCGCTTCTGAGAAGTCTTTAGAGTCAACACAGCGTCGGTATAGACTTGGAGCAACCAGCTATTACGATCTGCTTATCGCACAACAACAACGTCTTCAGACTGAACTCGATCTAACAGAAGGCCAGGCCAAACGTCTGGTCAACACTGCTGCTTTTTACCAGGCGATGGGTGGTGGTTTATGTGACATTGCCGGAAACGCTGGAGTTGTATCGAAGGCTCAAAGCGCAGAGCGGAAGGCCTCGCGATAGTTCTGGAGTATCTGCTCGCGGTACTTCTCCATCTGTTAGCGACGGCGTGAAAATGATGCAAATATGGCGGTTTAAAAATGCAGGGCGTCTCATGGGCGAGGCGAAGCCGCCAGCACCATTTTTGGCGTCGGCGGGCGGGCTAAAGGCGCAAGGCTTTCAAGCAGGCCTGGACCAGCAGATCGTCCACAGCTCGAAGCGGCGCAGCGGGCGTTGAAAGCCGAGCTGATGGCCTGTCTGGGGGGCAAGACATGAGCGAATCGCATTTGACAACTCCGGAATATCGCGACTGGCTGAAGAACATTAAGCAGCGGTTGCGGCAGGCGCAACTGAAGACGGCTGTGCAGGTGAATACCGCCCTGCTGACCTTTTACTGGGAGCTGGGCACGGACATTGTGGAGCGCCAGAAGTCGGCCAAATGGGGCAGCGGGTTCCTGAAGCAGTTGAGCGCCGACCTGATGGCGGAATTTCCGGACTTGGCGCAGAACACCGGACGATGAATGGAGGTTACCGTATGACGTACAACAACCACGATGTACGGGCACGGCGCGCCGTGTCCCAACCCGAACGAAATCGCCGTTCTATTCGGTTGCACGGGTACGATTATTCCCGGGCCGGCGCGTATTTTGTGACCATTTGCACCCAGAACCGGGAATGCCTGTTCGGGGATATCGTGGCAGGACAAATGCGGTTGAATGGGGCAGGGCGAATTGTTGCCGATGAATGGATCAAAACCGCCGAAATCCGTGATGAAATTGAATTGGATGAATGGGTGGTGATGCCCAATCATTTTCACGGCATTATCGTGATTGCCGATGGTAGGGGCGACCGGCGGGTCGCCCCCATGGGTTGCACCAGGATATCGGGTGAAAAGGGCGACCGGCGGGTCGCCCCTGTGGGTTGCACCAGGATATCGGGTGAACAGGGCGACCGGCCGGTCGCCCCTACGGGCCCACAACCGCGATCCGTTGGGGCGGTCATGGCCGGATTCAAATCCGCCGCAACCAAACGCATCAACGAATTGCGCCAATCCCCCGGCACGAAATTATGGCAACGCAATTATTGGGAACACATCGTCCGCAACGAAACGGAACTGAACCGGATTCGGGAATATATCCACAACAATCCGGCGCAATGGGGAATGGACAAATTGTATCCACGTAGGGGCGACCGGCGGGTCGCCCCCATGGATGGCACCAGGATATCGTTCGAACAGGGCGACCGGCCGGTCGCCCCAACAACGGAAATTCGGGAACCATCCGCGATGTACGGGCACGGCGCACCGTGCCCGAACGAGGCGGCATGGATGATATGACCCGCCAACATGATGAAATTGAATTGGATGAATGGGTGGTGATGCCCAATCATTTTCACGGCATTATCGTGATTGCCGATGGTAGGGGCGACCGGCGGGTCGCCCCCATGGGTTGCACCACGGTATTGGGTGAACAGGTCGACCGGCGGGTCGCCCCCATGGGTTGCACCAGGATATCGGGTGAACAGGTCGACCGGCGGGTCGCCCCCGTGGGTTGCACCAGGATATCGTTCGAACAGGGCGACCGGCCGGTCGCCCCAACAACGGAAATTCGGGAACCATCCGCGATGTACGGGCACGGCGCACCGTGCCCGAACGAGGCGGCATGGATGATATGACCCGCCAACATGATGAAATTGAATTGGATGAATGGGTGGTGATGCCCAATCATTTTCACGGCATTATCGTGATTGCCGATGGTAGGGGCGACCGGCGGGTCGCCCCCATGGGTTGCACCAGGATATCGGGTGAAAAGGGCGACCGGCGGGTCGCCCCTGTGGGTTGCACCAGGATATCGGGTGAACAGGTCGACCGGCGGGTCGCCCCCATGGGTTGCACCAGGATATCGGGTGAACAGGTCGACCGGCGGGTCGCCCCCGTGGGTTGCACCAGGATATCGTTCGAACAGGGCGACCGGCGGGTCGCCCCAACAACGGAAATTCGGGAACCATCCGCGATGTACGGGCACGGCGCACCGTGCCCCAACGAGGCGGCATGGATGATATGACCCGCCAACATGATGAAATTGAATTGGATGAATGGGTGGTGATGCCCAATCATTTTCACGGCATTATCGTGATTGCCGATGGTAGGGGCGACCGGCGGGTCGCCCCCATGGGTTGCACCAGGATATCGGGTGAACAGGTCGACCGGCGGGTCGCCCCCGTGGGTTGCACCAGGATATCGTTCGAACAGGGCGACCGGCGGGTCGCCCCAACAACGGAAATTCGGGAACCATCCGCGATGTACGGGCACGGCGCACCGTGCCCGAACGAGGCGGCATGGATGATATGACCCGCCAACATGATGAAATTGAATTGGATGAATGGGTGGTGATGCCCAATCATTTTCACGGCATTATCGTGATTGCCGATGGTAGGGGCGACCGGCGGGTCGCCCCCATGGGTTGCACCAGGATATCGGGTGAACAGGTCGACCGGCGGGTCGCCCCCGTGGGTTGCACCAGGATATCGTTCGAACAGGGCGACCGGCGGGTCGCCCCAACAACGGAAATTCGGGAACCATCCGCGATGTACGGGCACGGCGCACCGTGCCCGAACGAGGCGGCATGGATGATATGACCCGCCAACATGATGAAATTGAATTGGATGAATGGGTGGTGATGCCCAATCATTTTCACGGCATTATCGTGATTGCCGATGGTAGGGGCGACCGGCGGGTCGCCCCCATGGGTTGCACCAGGATATCGGGTGAACAGGTCGACCGGCGGGTCGCCCCCGTGGGTTGCACCAGGATATCGTTCGAACAGGGCGACCGGCGGGTCGCCCCAACAACGGAAATTCGGGAACCATCCGCGATGTACGGGCACGGCGCACCGTGCCCGAACGAGGCGGCATGGATGATATGACCCGCCAACATGATGAAATTGAATTGGATGAATGGGTGGTGATGCCCAATCATTTTCACGGCATTATCGTGATTGCCGATGGTAGGGGCGACCGGCGGGTCGCCCCCATGGGTTGCACCAGGATATCGGGTGAACAGGTCGACCGGCGGGTCGCCCCCGTGGGTTGCACCACGGTATTGGGTGAACAGGTCGACCGGCGGGTCGCCCCCGTGGGTTGCACCACGGTATTGGGTGAACAGGGCGACCCGCCGGTCGCCCCTACATTGATTGTGCCTGCGGTTTTATGTGTGAAATCAGCGAAAATGACGTTGTTGCCGGTTGCGCGGGCCGTATCGGGATCATGCGCCGGGGCACGGAACCGGCGAACTGGGATATTCCAGAAAAATTTGATTATCGGGCTGAAGGAGATTTCGCTTGGACATTGCCATACTTATCGCATTGATTTTGCTCAATGGCGTTTTTGCCATGTCGGAGATCGCCCTGGTTACTGCGCGCAAGAACCGCTTGCAGCGACTGGCTGAAGACGGTGATCGCTCGGCCGCCATTGCCGTGCGCCTTGGCGAGGAGCCTACCCAGTTTCTGTCCACGGTTCAAATAGGCATTACCGCCATCGGAATCCTCAATGGTATTGTCGGTGAGGCGGCTCTTGCCGGTCCCCTCTCCGAGTTGCTTCAAAGTCTGGGGGTTGATCAAAGAATCAGCGCCATTGGAGCGACCACTATTGTGGTGGCCGGTATCACCTATTTTTCCATTGTGGTTGGTGAACTTGTTCCCAAGCGGCTTGCCCAGTTCCATGCCGAAGGGATCGCGCGGCTGATGGCCCGGCCGATAGCATTGCTGGCGCAACTGTCACGGCCATTCGTTTATCTGCTTTCGATATCGACGGATGGTATTTTGAGATTGATGGGAAAAAAGGAACTGAGCAGCGCCAACCTCACTGAAGAAGACATTCATGCAATGCTGATGGAAGGTTCTCAGTCGGGTGTGATCGAAAAGCAAGAGCATGAAATGGTGCGGAATGTCTTTCGTCTCGATGATCGTCAAATTGCCTCTCTGATGACGCCGCGAAGCGAAATTATATACCTCGACATCGGACAGTCTCTTGAGGAAAGGCTGGAAACACTCATTGCATCAGACCACTCGCGATTTCCGGTTTGCCAAGGTGGAATGCATGAAGTGCTGGGGATCATTACGGCAAAGCGGCTACTCAAACAGAGGCTGAAAGGGGAGCCACCCGAAAAAATTGCGGAGTATCTGCTCCCTCCGGTTTATGTACCGGAATCTTTGACGGGAATGAAACTCCTGGAGCAGTTCCGGAAATCAGGCGTACAAATGGTCTTTGTCGTCGATGAATATGGTGAAATCCTCGGCCTCATCACCCTGCAGGACCTCCTGGAAGCTCTGGCCGGTGAATTCAAACCGCGTGATCCGGAAGATGTCTGGGCCGTGCAACGTGAGGACGGCTCCTGGCTGCTGGACGGACTGATCCCCATCCCGGAACTCAAGGATCGACTTGATCTGAAATCGGTTCCCGAGGAAGAGAAGGGGCGATACCACACCCTCAGCGGCATGATGATGTGGCTGATCGGCAAGATCCCCCGCACCGGAGATGTCACCGAATGGCAGGGTTGGCGACTGGAAGTGGTCGACCTTGATGGAAACCGGATCGACAAAGTGATGGCCAGTCGTCTGCCTGATCCCGACAGCGAGGGAGAAGCAGCGCTGCAAAGCCCTTCGAAAACATCCCGATGATGTTCTGAAACAGCCTTTGGGATAACCCGTTAACCGCCGGCAATTCAATTCCGATTTTCGGAATCGAACCGGATCTACAGAGAAATTGGATCAGGGGTTGTGGCGAAGCCTTTGGTATCCGGTTTCGCTGCAAATCCAGCATCCTTGTCCGGGAACCTGGAAATCGGGAGAGAAAGGTGGATCCTCCCCCCGACGAAAACTTGGCGTTCGACTTGACTTCCTGCGGATGAACCGAAAAAATATGGTGCTCCGTTGCAGGATGAATCGAACAGCAGGAATTTTATAGAATCCTGCGTGAATTTGTGGTTTATTGAAGTTCACTTGGGGCGGCATCACCGGATAGTGACCTGATTCTCTTTGCAGACAATTTATATTCACTCTTTGAAGGTCTTCGCAGGCTTCATCTTCCTGCTTTCCTCACAATGTTATACAACCACAGGGTGAGCGAAAGTTAACGTCGAAAGTTGCGTACGGGAACCGAACTATGTCAGTGGCCAAGAACACGATACGGCTCATCAATTCCTTGCTGCTGCTACCCTGTCTGTTTCTATTTCTTACTTCACATGTGCCGGCTTATGTGCAGGAAATCGGGCGAAGCCACAAGGCTGTTCTGTTTACCCCTGCGATTACAGGCTGCCCGGTCTCGGTTTTCACGGTTGATAGACGAACCAATTCCAATTCTTTCGATGGCCTGGTTAAATATGTACTGATTTCCGGGAAAATCTGCTCGGATTTTAACAGGGCATATTCATATCTTCTCAGCGAATACTTCGCCGGCTTTACCCACTGTGCAGACCGAGCGGCGATTTCCATTCGAGCACCTCCTTTCTTTTAACCATTGCAATTCAGTGCTTTTAATCTCTGCCTACTCAAAGGCGGTCTGATGCCCGCGGTAGGCCTGCTTGAATTGTGCCAAGGAGGACATATGCGAAACAATCGCGACAAATCGCCTGATACTGCTGAAAAGACACCTTCCATGCGGCCGGAAATTGACTACTCACCTAAGACTTTAACGCTGCGTGAACAAATCGTTTTTGGGATAAAGCTATTTGCAGTTGTTGGTGGTATTTTCCTGGTGCTTTGGCTGTTTGAAAAAATGTAGTCCGAAGATCTACCGGGACCAATTGCGACCTGTTGACCTGGGGGTTCTGCCCCCAGGTTCGAATCCGGGGTTTGCGGCAGCTTGAATTATTGTAACTATTGATCGCAATTCACCGGTTTGGCCGGAAGATCGATCAGCGAAGAAAGGGGTACCATATAAGATGACAGAACACACAAGCCATCTGCACCGGCCGATTATAACCTTCGCACGTAAGGACGTTGCGAAGCTACACAAAGATCTAACCGTTCAAACAGCATTAGACAAAATCAGAGAAAAAAAGGGTATGGGCGACAGAATCGTATATTTTTACGTAGTAGACAGCAATGATCGGTTGGTGGGTGTTGTGCCGACCCGGCGTTTACTCGGTTCTCAACTGGAGCAACGACTTTCCGAAGTCATGATAGGTCCGGTGATCACAATTCCGAAAGATGCTAGCGTGTTAGATGCCTACGAGTTTTTCATGGTGCATAAGTTGCTGGCTTTTCCAGTGGTGGATGAACATAAGCATATATTGGGTGTGGTGGACGTCGGTATGTTTACGGACGAGGCGTTCGATGTGGCCGATCAGACCAGCATGGACCGGGTTTTTGAGACAATCGGCTTTCGCCTTATGCAGGTGCGAGATGTATCACCGCTGCGTGCGTTTCGGTTTCGATTTCCATGGCTACTCGCAACCATTACCAGCGGTACGATATGCGCTCTGCTTGCCGGTGTTTACGAGATGACACTGGCCAAGAGCTTGATCCTGGCGTTTTTTCTCACCTTGGTTCTGGGGCTGGGCGAAAGTGTCAGCATGCAGTCCATGACAGTCACCATCCAAGGGTTGAGATCGGAAATACCGACTCTCGGTTGGTATCTACGGACGCTCCGACGCGAGGTGGGTGCGGCTCTTTTGCTGGGTACGGCATGTGGCCTTATAGTGAGCGTGATCGCATGGATTTGGCGCGGAGATCCGTTGGCGTCCGTTACCATCGGATCCAGCATTCTGTTGACGCTTTGCGCTGCCAGCTTTTTTGGGCTGAGCGTTCCGTCACTTTTACACAAGGTGAAGCTCGATCTTAAAATTGCTGCCGGTCCGGTGACCTTGGCCATGACCGATATTTCCACGCTTCTTATTTACTTCAGCATCGCCGAAGCGTTGCTGTGAGGTGACCGGGCATATACCTGGAATAGGTGACCGTAACGGGTGATCCCAAACGGGCGGCCGTGTAACGGAACGGAATTGAATCGTATTTGGCAATATTTCCACAAAAACCCGGCACAGTGGGAATTGGATAAATTGTTCAACAATGGGCAGACACAGAGGTATGCCCCTGGAGATGTAAATGGGGGGAACCGACAACCGAATGCGGCACGGCGGGTCGATGTTTTGGTATTAGAGGATGCGTTTTGTCAATCAATCATGATATGGGTCGGTAAGACCGTTGCCGCAAGGGTACCGCCCATACCGATGGGGTTGCCTTGGTGAACTGCGGCAACACTGTGACGGAAGCCGTGACAGCCGCAAAAGCATCGCGACAAACCGTAATGGGACAGCTGGACAGGAGAACGGGACCATGCTCAAACAGTTGCGAATACAAAACTTCAAAGGCTGGAAGGATACCGGCACCATTCGCATGGCTCCTATTACCCTGTTTTTCGGCGCCAACAGCTCAGGCAAATCCAGCATCGGACAATTTCTGATGATGCTGAAGCAGACCGTCGAATCCTCCGACCGGAAAGCGGTCTTTTACCCCGGCGGGAGGAACTCGGCGGTTCGGCTGGGCTCCTATCAGGATATGGTTTTCCACCGTGATCCGGCAAACAGGATCGCTTTTGAATATCGATGGTCGCTCCAGGATGCCCTGAAATTCAAGGATCCCGTATCGGGCCGGAACTATTCCGGAGACGCGTTGGCCTTTCAGGCGAAAGTCGGCCTGGATGACAGGGATCAACACACGCTGGTGCTATACCGGTTGAATTATGATCTGCTGGAACGGGATGCATCGAAACTTTCCATAGGCATGGAGAGAAAACCGGAAGCGAAGTCCGAGTACAGGGTGGAGGCCACGAACTATGTCCTGAAACGGAAACAAGGGCGCGTCTGGTATCCCGGCGCGCCGGTTCGTTTTTACGGGTTTCCGGATGAAGTGGCGGCCTATCATCAGAACGCCGACTTTGTTCAGGCGCTGAATCTGAGGAGCGAGAAACTGTTTCGCTCGCTTTCCTATCTGGGGCCGCTTCGAACCCGGGCCGAGCGTCTGTATTCCTGGACCGGCATCGAACCGGAAAGCGTCGGGTATGCAGGTGAGAACACAGTGGCGGCGGCATTGGCGGCCCGGACCCGGAAGATCAGCCTGGGGCGTCGGCGGCCCGCCAGGCCTTTTGAGGAGATCATTGCGCTGAAGCTCAAGGAGATGGGGCTGATCGAAGCGTTCAACGTAAACCGGATTTCCGATCAGCGGCAGGAGTATGAGGTCAAGGTCCGGACCAGGGGGTCAAAGGACTGGGTGGATCTTCCTGATGTCGGATTCGGGATATCTCAGGTATTGCCGGTTCTCGTGCAGTGTTTCCATGCGCCGCCCGGGGCGATCATTCTTATGGAGCAGCCGGAGATTCATCTCCATCCGAGCGCGCAGTCCGCCCTGGCCGATGTGATGATCGACGTCATCAATTCTCGCGAAAATGGAGCCGACAGGGGTATACAGCTGATTATCGAAACGCATTCGGAACATTTTCTTCGGAGATTACAGCGGCGAATTGCCGAGGGCGGGGTGCCCCAGGATAAGGTTGCAGCCTATTTTGCCAATATCACCAGAATGCCGGCCACACTCGAACCTCTGCAGCTTGACCTCTTTGGAAATATTCAGAACTGGCCGAAAAATTTCTTTGGCGATGAGATGGAGGATATTGCCGAACTGGCCAAAGCCGCCATGGAAAAACGGATGCCGAGACGATCTGAATAGGCGGCGGCATCCGGATGTTACACATAAGGTTCAGAAGTCGAGGGATAAACAGGACCTTTGACAGCAACAGCGGAGTGTGGTTATGGAACCCTTCCGGCCCCGCGTCATTTTTTTTCGCCGTCTAATCGTCGTTATATGTCTGATATCAATACCTTGCCTTTTGTCCCTGAACAGCCGCCGAACCCACGCCGGCGACTCCGGCAACCTGTTGGAAAATGAGGTGTCGGTTTCTGAAATCGAGCCGGATCAGCGGGGCGGCAAAGCCTACAGGCTTACCTATCGGGTGCCCGTGCCAATCGATGTGTACTGGCAATTCAAAACGGATTTCGACAATGATTTTCTGGTCAGCAACAAATTCATCCGCGAGCATCATTTCATTTCGCGCACCGGCGACACCGCCGTTACGGAAAATAAGTACATCCATGGCCCGGATGTGTTTTTCAGATGGCAAACCACCATATTCCAGGATACCTATAATCTGGAGTTCGTCCTTTTAAATCCTGAAGCGTGCGGGCAGAAATTTCATTATGGGTCCATACAACTGGAACCGGTGCCGGAAGGGACAAAAGTTACCCAGACGGCCTATTTCGACTTCTGGGGGGCCTCGTTTTGGGCGGCGTATCCCTGGGGGGGCGGGATGACGGACTTTCTGACATACACGGCACATTGGGAGCAGGATGTTGTCATGCGCCTCAAGAATCGCTGATTCAATGAATCCGACAAACATCGGAGGAGAGGGGAAGATGCCGGGGCGCAGGTGCCTGAGCCTTTGGCCTTTCTTTGTTGTCGCGTTTTTTGCGCTTCATCTGGCGGGTTGTGCCGTCGTTTCCCGCCCCACCCGATCGCTTCGTTATGGTGACGCCGATGCGCCGGGCCGTTGCGCTGAATTTTTTGCATCCATGGATCAACAGGCATCGAAAGCTCGAGTACTTGACGCCGGAGCCTTCAGGGTCAGAGGCTACCCCTACTTGAGGGTGAACCGCTTTCTGGCATCCTTTCGGAACGAGGTCGCCGGAAATGACGCTTTCGCTGCATGGGTCAATCGGATGCAGGCTCTGGATCAGGAAGCCCGCAGAGCTGAAATTGCCAATCTGCCTAGGGCGGTTGCCGGCTCCTCAACCGCATCGGCGGATCAGGCCGAACTCAACCTCAGGGTAGCCTGTTGCGGCAATCTTTTAAAAGCGGCGGATTTCAATGACGGGGAAAAGCAGGCAGCGCTGCAGAAAAACGTCACTGTACCCGATGAATACCTGGTGGCCCCCCGGGTCCTGGGACTCTACCCCCTGACCGGTTTGCTGGTGTCCCATGGGGTGTCGAACTGGCATGCCGAGGTGCGCCGGACCTTCTCCACAGAGCCGCCGGTCGGCCGGCAATCCATTCGTTATGCACCCGAGAATAGCAGTCAATGGGCAGACCCGGGCCAGATCGTAAAGCGGGTCAAGCGCGATGCCCTGGGAATACCGAACTATCCGCCTTCCGCACGAAAGGCGCTTTTCAGCGCTTTCGCACCCATCTGGGAGGTTCGGTCGGCGGCCGGATACGATCGAATCGGCGAGCCGTCCTGGGCCGCCGGAAGCGAACTCACCATCGATACCCGGAAGCATGTCACCTACACACTCCTGTCCTTTACCCGTTTCGGGGAAGAGATCCTTACCCAGCTCAATTACATCATCTGGTTTCCCGAACGGCCCAGGGCGAATGCGCTTGACCTGTACGGCGGGCTGCTGGATGGGGTGAACTATCGCGTGACACTGGATAACGACGGTGAACCGCTGCTTTACGAAACCATTCACAATTGCGGGTGCTATTACAAGGCTTACCCCACCCGAAGGCTTAAAGTGCGCAAAGAAATCGACTATGCTGAAAAGCCCCTGATCCTCCAGGCGCCCGACCTGACGCCGTCAAAGGAAACGATGGCTGTGGCTATGGAAAGCCGGACACATTACGTCCGGCACCTTTACCCGATACCCCGCCTGATGCAGCTTGAAACGGCACGGTATTCATTTGCGGACTATAACCGGCTTCGCAGCCTTCCGCTTCCCGGAGGCGGGCACCGGAGCATGTTCGGAGAAGACAGTCTTGCGCCGGGAAGCGAGCGGCTGGAAAGATTGATTCTATGGCCGACAGGGGTTGTATCCCCCGGTGCCATGCGTCAGTGGGGAAGACATGCCGTGGCCTTCGTAGGAAAGTGGCATTTTGACGATCCGTTTGCATTGGAAAAGATGTTCACCAAAGCGGATTGCGAGTGATGCGGCAAGCCGTGTTTCACCCCCTGTGAAGCGTTGGTGGATCAGCTTTAATGTCGATAACGCATTATTTTTTTAAAAGCTCAACTTTCGACTTTCATAGGCCGGCACCTCTTTCCGGTTACCATCATGAAAGTCGAAAGTTGAATTAAAAGCTGAATGACCGCCGGATACTTGAAGTGACGTTACAGCTGCTATATACCATTTCCCTGAACGGACATACGGCGATGTCTTCGAGAATCGGCCCACGGTTGTCTGGAGCGGTATGGGAACGAACCATTTTTTCCCGGCATCGCCCGATGAATACCGAAAGTCGAATGGATGATATGAAGGAATTGTGGGAAAAGGAGAGAATCGATGGAGATACAAGAGAAAAAAATTCTGGTGACCGGCGCAAACGGCGGCATCGGGACGGCACTTGTCAAGGCCTTGCTGGACAAAGGGGCCGCAAAGGTCTATGCGGCGGCCCGAAGCACTGAAGCGGTTGCCGGACGGGTGTCTGGGGGTGCCGGCCGGGTTGTTGCGGTCCGACTGGATATCACCGATGAGGACAGTGTCGCGGCAGCAGCGGAACAGTGCGGCGACAGCGATCTGGTCATCAACAATGCCGGGGTGAACCGGTGTGTGGGATTGCTCGCCCCCGACGGAATGGCCGCCGCCCGCCGGGAGATGGCGGTCAACTTTTTCGGCACCCTCGCAGTCTGCAGGGCCTTCGCACCGATGATGGCCGCCCGCGGCAGCGGCGTCATCGCCAATGTCTGCTCCATCATCGGCATGGTCAACCTGCCGGTCAACGGCACCTACTGCGCCTCCAAGGCGGCCGTCCATTCTCTCATACAGGGGCTGCGGGCCGAACTGGCTCCCAAAGGGGTGCGGGTGGTCGGCATCTACCCCGGTCCGGTGGATACCCGGATGACCGCCGGTCAGGAGATGCCCAAGGCAACCCCCGAGCAGGTGGCCGCAGCTATCGTGGCGGGCCTGGAAGGGGATGCCGAGGAGATTTTTCCCGATCCGATGTCCCAGGAGGTCCATCAGGGTCTGCTGAAGGACCCCAAACAGGTGGAGCGGGAATTCGCGCAGATGATTCCGGCAGCTGCAACAGAGGGCCCTGCGAAGTCTGGCGGCGGATCTGGAAAAGTGTAATGACGGGGATTTTGGAAATGGTCATGGAGAAAAGAGGAAAATATTGGCGGAGGAGATGAGCAGATGAAAAAAACAGGTTTTTTGATCGCGTTTCTTTTTTTAACGGGTTGCGCAAGCGGTCCTGTTCTGTATCCCAATGCGCATCTCCAGAGGGTCGGTGAGACGCAGGCCCAAAAGGATGTTGCGCTGTGTGAGGCCCAGGCCGATGCGTATGTCAAATCCGACGCGGGCATTGCGGCGGCCAAAAGTATGGCCATTGGCGGGGCGGGGGGCGCCGTGGTCGGGGGCGCCGTAGGGGCTGTGACGGGCAACCTGGGGAGAGGCGCTGGTGTCGGCGCTGCCGCCGGCGCTGCGACGGGATTGGTGCAGGGGATCGTCCGGGCTTCTGAACCGAGCCCCGTATTCAAGAACTTCATGATCCGGTGTCTATCGGAAAAAGGGTATGAGGTCATCGGATGGGAATGACGACCAGCGCCGTGGGGCAGCTCGTCACTGCTTTCCGGTCGCCGTCACGGCCGTGGGATTATGAATCGGCTTTGAAACAAACGGGTCTTGAGATTCGGCGTCAATCCTGTTAAATTTCATAAAATGTTTTTCCCGTTGATCATGGGATGTTTCAGAGGATGTTTCAGAAAAGCACGACTTGCTTCAGGTCACGATCATGAAAGTCGAAAGTTGAATAAGTATTTGATTCAGTCTTGAAGGTTGAGGAAATGAATTTTGTTACTGTCCAGGGCCGCCGCATCGAAGTTGCGAGGCTCTCGTCCGCCCGTCCCCGGCAGGGATATCCCACCATCGTGTTTCTCCATGAAGGCCTGGGTTCTGTCGCGATGTGGCGAGACTTTCCGCAGCAGGTTGCCGATGCCGTCGGGTGCGATGCGGTGGTCTATTCCCGCTACGGCTACGGCAACTCCGATCCCCTCGTTCAGCCCCGCGACGTGCGCTTCATGCATGATGAGGGATTGAACGCCCTGCCCGAGCTGCTCGACAAACTTTCCATTGAACGGCCCATTCTTTTTGGCCACAGCGACGGGGCGTCCATCGCTCTGATTCATGCCGGGGGGGCGAAGCGGCCCCTGGCCGGCGTGATCGTCATGGCGCCGCACGTGCTGATCGAGGACGTCTGCATCGACAGCATCAAGGCGATCAAGAGGGTTTACGACGATCCCAAAACCCGACTGAGAGAGCGTCTCGCCAGGTTCCATGCCGACGTCGATTCCGCTTTCAGAGGGTGGAACGACATCTGGCTGGATCCGGAACTTCCCTCCTGGAACATCGAGGCGTATCTCCCGGCCATCGATTGCCCGATCCTGGCGATACAGGGCGAGGACGATGCTTACGGCACCATGGATCAGATCGACTGCATCGCCCGGCAGGCCGGGGATGTCCGGCTGCTCAAACTGGCTGATTGCGGTCATTCCCCCCACAAGGACAAGCCTGCCGAGGTGCTTGACGCGGTGACCGCTTTCGTTGAACGAATCGTGAAAACCTGATCCGATATCGATTCCGGTTGCAGAGCGAATGGGAAAGGGGAAATACCGGCGAGCCCGGCCATGAATTTCGACTATAACGCCCTTGATCACCTCCGTCAGACCCATCCGGCCTGGCGTCTCCTGTGCGCCAAGTATGCGCCCCTGACGGCAAGTTTCCTTCACCGGGTGTTCATCGTCCCCAATGTGCGCATCCTGGCGGAGGCCGATCTGGTCGAGGCGCTGGAGGACGAGCTCTTCGTTCTGCGGGAACAGATGGGGAATGATGCTTTTCCCGGTTCGGCGCGGAGCTATCTCACCGATTGGGCGGATAACGACAAGGGGTGGCTTCGCAAATTCTATCCTCCCGGGACCGACGAGCCGCACTATGACCTGACGCCGGCCTCCGAAAAGGCCCTGGCCTGGCTGGAGGGTTTGACCGACCGGGCCTTTGTGGGCACCGAGTCGCGCCTTCTTACCCTGTTCGAGCTGCTGCGGCAGATGAGCGAGGGGACCCAGACCGATCCCGAGGCCCGGATCGCCGAGCTCAAGCGGCGCCGCGACGAGATCGACGGCGAGATCGACCGGATCCTTGCCGGAGACATCCCGCTGCTCGACGATACGGCGCTGAAGGATCGATTCCAGCAGTTTCTGCAATTGGCCCGGGAACTGTTGACCGATTTTCGCGAGGTAGAGCACAACTTCCGCGTCCTCGACCGACGGGTGCGGGAGCGCATCGCTCTCTGGGAGGGGGGCAAGGGGGCGCTGCTCGAGGAGATCATGAGCGAGCGCGACGCCATCGCCGATTCGGACCAGGGGAGAAGCTTTCGCGCCTTCTGGGATTTTCTCATGTCCCAGTCCCGGCAGGAGGAGCTGAGCCGCCTCCTGGAGGAGGTTCTGGCCCTTCCGCCAATCCAGGCCATGCAACCGGAGCCGCGTCTGTACCGGGTGCATTACGACTGGCTGGAGGCCGGCGAGCACACCCAGCGCACCGTGGCCCGCCTGTCGGAGCAGCTGCGGCGGTTTCTCGACGATCAGGCCTGGCTGGAGAATCGGCGTATCATGGACATCCTGCATCATATTGAAACCCGGGCCCTGGCGCTCCGGGAAACCATTCCGCAGGGGGATTTCATGTCCCTGGCCGAAACCGGCGCCGACATCGATCTGCCCCTGGAGCGGCCCCTGTTCCGTCCGGCGGTTCAGAATCGAATTACCGAGACGGCCGTCGACGAAGGGGACGCCGAGGTCGATACAGGGGTGCTTTTTTCCCAGGTCGTCGTCGATCGGGCCGAGCTGTCCGGGTATATCCGGCGGGAGCTCCAGATGCGGGATCAGGTCAGCCTCGGTGAAATCGTCGCCCGGCATCCCCTGCGTCACGGCCTGGCCGAGGTGGTCGTCTATCTGCAACTGGCTTCGGAATGGCCCTGGACCACCGTGGACGAAGAACACCGGGAGCGGCTGCGTTGGCGCACCGAAACGGGCCGCGTCCGGGAGGCGATCTTGCCGCGCGTCATTTTATTGAGGAACGGATGATGGAAACGAATGCTGTCGGAACGAACCTGTCCGACGAGTCGCCATACGAGCTGTCGGCCGTCGTGATTCCCCTGCTCAAAGGGATCATCTACCAGGAAGACAGCCCGGCGCTTTGGCTCGCCCTCGTCAATCTGCAGGCCGGGGTGCGGGATTATGTCGCCGTGCTCGGACTGGAGTTGATGCTCGACGAGGCCGAGGGATACGCGTTTCTGCGCTCCCGGGAGGAGGACCCCGACGTCGCCGGCACGCCCCGCCTTGTCGCGCGGCGACAGCTTTCCTATCCGGTCAGCCTCCTGCTGGCACTGCTGCGCAAGAAACTGGCGGAGTTCGACGCCGGCGGCGCCGATACCCGGTTGATTCTTTCCCGGGACGAGGTGGTGGAACTGATCCGCATTTTTCTCCCCGCCGGAAGCAATGAGACCCGGCTGATCGATCAGATCGACACCCATCTCAACAAGATCGCCCAACTCGGTTTTGTGCGACGCCTGCGTGGTCAAAAACAGATGATCGAAGTGCGGCGGATTCTCAAGGCCTTCGTCGATGCCCAGTGGCTGTCCGATTTTGACCGGCGTCTGGCTGAATATCGGGAAGAGACGGCCGGAACCCGGGAGACGACCGATGATTGAAACGCAGGAACTCGAATTCATCAAAGACGACCGGCTGGCGGGATTTCGTCTGCAGCGCCTCGAGGTGTTCAACTGGGGAACCTTTGACAGACGGGTCTGGACCCTGCGGCTGGACGGAAGGAACGGGCTGCTGACGGGGGATATCGGGTCCGGGAAATCGACGATGGTCGATGCGGTGACCACGCTGCTGGTGCCGAGCCGGCGTATCACCTACAACAAGGCGGCCGGCGCGGATGCCCGGGAGCGCTCCCTCAGATCCTACGTGCTGGGTTATTACAAATCGGAGCGGCAGGCAACCCTCGGCAGCGCCAAACCGGTCGCCCTTCGCGACGCCAATACCTATTCGGTCATTCTGGGGGTTTTTCACAATGCGGGTTACGGCAAGACGGTCACCCTGGCCCAGGTTTTCTGGATGAAGGATAGCGCGGGCCAACCTGATCGGCTCTATGCCGCCTGCGAGGGAGATCTTTCTATTGCGACCGATTTTTCGAATTTCGGCGCCGATATGACCGGGCTTCGAAAGCGTCTGCGCAAGGCCGATATCAAGCTGTTTAACAGTTTCCCCCCCTATGGGGCCTGGTTTCGACGGCGCTTCGGCATTGACAACGAACAGGCCCTGGACCTGTTCCTCCAGACCGTATCCCTCAAGTCGGTGGGAAACCTCACGGATTTCGTTCGCACCCACATGCTCGAACCCTTTGATGTGGACGTGCGCATCACTGCCCTCATACAGCATTTCGATGACCTCAACAGGGCGCACGAGGCGGTCCTCAAGGCCAAAAGACAGGTCGAGATGCTCACGCCCTTGGTGGCTGACTGCGACCGCCACGGAGAACTGGTGCAGGCGGTCGACGGCCTGCGGGCCTGCCGCGAAGCGCTCTCCCCCTGGTTTGCCGGGCAAAAGCTGGGGCTGCTGGAAAAGCGTCTGACCCTTTTGCAGGAAAATCTGGCGCGGCATACGGTCGTAATCGAGCGCCTGGAGGAGCAGCGTCGGGTATACCAGGGGCGTGAGCGTGAATTGCGTCGCAGCATAGCTGAAAACGGCGGCGATCGCATCGACCGGATCGGCGCTGAAATATCGCACCAGAAAGCGTCTCTTGAGCGCCGAAAGGCCAAGGCGGACCGCTATGCGGAGCTGGTGCGCTCCCTGGACAGGGTTCCTGCGACGAACCCGGAGGACTTCCTTGTTCAGCAGCGGGATTTCGAGGCTCTGCGGGAAGCGGCGGTGATCGCGGAAGATCGGGTGCTCAACGACCTCAATGCCCTGGGGGTCTCCTTCGCCCAGGAGCGCAGGGAACATGAAAGGCTTCAAGAGGAGATCACCGGTTTGAAGTCGCGCCGCACCAATATCGATGAAAAACAGATCGCCATGCGCCGGATGCTGTGCGGCGCGGTGAACCTGGCTGAAGTCGATCTCCCCTTTGCCGGCGAGCTGTTGCAGGTGCGCGAAGCGGCACGGGACTGGGAGGGGGCCATCGAGCGGCTGCTGCACAATTTCGGGCTTTCCCTGCTGGTGCCCGACCGGCATTACGCAAAAGTCGCCGACTGGGTGGACCGGACGTACCTGAAGGGTCGGCTGGTCTATTTCCGGGTGCGGAAGCCCCGCCGGGGGAATGCCGTACCCCCGCACCCCGATGCATTGACGGGGAAACTGGCGATCAAAACCGATTCCCCTTATTACGCCTGGTTGGAACAGGAGATCACCCACCGTTTCGACGTGGTCTGTTGTGCCGATCAGGATGCCTTTCGGCGTGAGCGTAAAGCCGTGACGAAGGCGGGTCAGATCAAGATGCCGGGTGAGCGCCATGAAAAGGACGACCGCCACCGTCTCGACGACCGCCGCCGCTATGTGCTGGGTTGGAGCAACGCCGCCAAAATCGCCGCTCTGGAGGAGAGCGCCCGCCGCGGCGAAGACCGGCTGACTGAACTCGGCAGCCGGATCGCCGACTTGCAGAAGGAACAGAAGCAGATCCGGGAACGCCTGGGGACCTTCTTCAAGATCAACGAGCACAAGGAATTTCGCGATCTCGACTGGCAACCGGCGGCCGTGGCGATCGCCCGGCTCGAAGCGGAGAAACGGGAGCTGGAGGCGGCTTCCGACCTCCTGCAGACCCTGGCCGCGCAGCTCGAGACCCTGGAGGGGGATCTGGCGGCCGTCGAGCGCCGGCTGGACCAGCGCAAGGACAACCGTTCCGAGACCCGGGAAAAGATGCGGGCCGCCGAGGCACAGCGGGAACAGACCGCCCGGCTTCTGGAAGGGTCCGGCGGCGAGGCCTCGGCCCGGTTCGGGCAGTTGGAGACCCTGTGCATGGAAGCACTCGGCGAGCATCGGCTGACCGTCGAGTCCTGTGACCATCGCGAACGGGAGATGCGGGACTGGCTTCGAGGGAAAATCGATGCCGAGGAGAAGAAGGTCGCGCGCCTCCGGGAAAAAATCATCAGGGCGATGACCGAATACAAGGAAGCGTGGAAACTGGAAACCCGGGACGTGGATGTCAGCGTCGCGGCCGGCTTCGAATACCGGGCCATGCTCGATCGGCTGCGCGCCGACGATCTGCCGCGATTCGAGGCGCGCTTCAAGGAACTTCTCAACGAGAACACCATCCGCGAGGTGGCCAACTTCCAGTCCCAACTGGCGCGGGAGCGGGAGACCATCAAGGAGCGCATCGCCCGAATCAACGGGTCGCTATTCCAAATCGACTACAATCCCGGCCGCTACATCACCCTCGATGCCCAGGCGACCCTCGATGCCGACGTCCGTGACTTTCAGACCGAACTGCGGGCCTGTACCGAAGGGGCCCTGACCGGATCGGAAGACGCCCAGTACTCCGAGGCGAAATTCCTGCAGGTGCGACGGATCATCGAGCGGTTTCGGGGGCGCGAGGAGCATACCGAGCTGGACCGGCGCTGGACGGCCAAGGTCACCGACGTGCGCAACTGGTTTGTCTTTGCCGCCAGTGAACGCCGGCGTGAGGACGACAGTGAACATGAACATTACGCCGATTCCGGCGGCAAGTCAGGGGGGCAGAAGGAGAAACTCGCCTATACGGTCCTCGCCGCCAGCCTGGCCTACCAGTTCGGCCTCGAATGGGGGGCGGTCCGATCGCGCTCCTTCCGCTTCGTGGTGATCGACGAAGCCTTCGGGCGCGGTTCGGATGAATCGACCCATTACGGCCTGCAGTTGTTCGACCAACTCAATCTGCAGTTGCTCATCGTCACGCCGCTCCAGAAGATTCACGTCATCGAACCCTTTGTCGCCATGGTCGGGTTTGTGCACAACGGGGACGGGCGTTGCTCGGTCTTGCGCAACCTCAGCATCGAGGACTACCGCGCCGAAAAGCGGCGGCTTCAGACATGAGCTGGACGACCCCGGAAGATCTGCGCGGCCAGGTGCGGCGGCTGTGGGATCGCGGCCTGCTGCCGGCCGCCCTTGCCGGCGGCGATACGATATTTCCCCGCCGTCTTGTCCTGAAGGGGCCGTCTTCGAGAGAACTGGCGGAACGCTTCGACGACGTGCGCCGATGGATCGCCCGCCTGGAGAAAGGGGCTGAATTCTATCGCGTGGGATGGCGAACCGTCAACCATCGCATCCTGGGCGTCAACGCGGTGCCGGATGAAATATGGATCGATTCCCTGGATGACGCCCTCGGGCTGATCGACAAACGGCGGGACGCCGAGCGGTTTGCGGCGCTGATCTCCCTGACCCGGGAGCGCCGGCCGGAACTCTCGGCCTGGCTGGCCAAACGGCCGCTTCGAGGATTGGCGCTGGCCGACGATTGGGCGCGGCTGCTGGACATCGTCGACTGGCTGCGCCGACATCCCCGCCCCGATATCTACCTGCGCCAGGTGGACGTCCCCGGCGTCCACAGCAAATTCATCGAAAGGCATCGGGCCGTGCTGAGCGAGCTCTTCGATCTGGTGATGCCGCTTGCCGCGGTGGATGCAAGCGCCGGCGGCATCGGGGGGTTCTGCCGGCGGTACGGATTCCGCGACAAGCCGATGCGGGTACGCTTTCGAACTCTGGACCCGGACTTGTCACCGTTCACCACAACGGCCGATCTCGACATGACCTTGACCCGCGATGTCTTCGATCGCCTGGCGCTGCCGGTCGCGAGGGTATTCATTACGGAAAACGAGGTCAATTTCCTGGCGTTTCCACCGGTTTCCGGCACGGTCGTGATCTTCGGCGCAGGCTATGGTTTCGATAACCTGGCCGGTGCCGAATGGTTGCGCGTCGGAGAGATTCACTACTGGGGCGATATCGACACCCATGGCTTTGCGATTCTCAATCAACTGCGGCGGTATTTCCCCGACGCGGCCTCTTTTCTGATGGATGAGCCGACACTCCTGGCCCATCGTGTGCATTGGGGGACCGAACCGAACCCGGAAACCGGAGACCTCGAGCGCCTGACCCCGGAGGAGAGCGCCCTCTACGATGCACTGCGCCGGAACCGTTGGGGAAATCGCATCCGCCTGGAACAGGAAAAAATCGGTTTCAATTGCGTGGCGTCGGCGCTGGAAAGACTCTCGAGACCGGATTGAAATATTCGTGAATATTTTTCAGGATGAAGGGTTCGGCGCCCTGGACGACACCGCGTGGGACGCGGGCCTTATCCTCCCGGCACCGGCCTGTGAAAGTCGAAAGTTGAGTAACGGCATCGAATATCATGATGCCGCAACAATCCATTTGAGACGGTTTCGCGGCCTGCGAGGCCGTCCCGCTTGAAAGCGATTCAAGCGGTTGAGACAAAAGGAGGCTTCATGGAAATACCCAAGGCGAAAAAGATGGAAATGCTCCGGTCGCTGCTGCTTTCCCGCAGATTCGAGGAGACCCTCACGGAACTGTGTAAAATCGACGGAAAAATTCCCGGGATGATGATCCTGTGCACCGGCCAGGAGGCGGTCGGCGCGGGGGTATGCGCGGCGTTGCAGCCCGAGGACGCCATTATTACCAATCACCGCAGCCACAGCCATCTGCTGGCCAAGGGCGCCGATCCCAATTCGCTGATGGCGGAGATATACGGCAAGCGGACGGGATGCAACAAGGGGAAGAGCGGGACGCTGCACCTGGCGGTGCCCGAGATCAACGCCCCCTGTACGACCACCGTGGTCGGGGGCGGGCCGCCCATTGCCGCCGGGAGGGCCTTTGCCCAGCAGTATCGGGGAGAGAAATCCGTCACCGTCTGTTTCATCGGGGACGGCGCGGCCAACGAGGGCTCTTTTCACGAAGCCCTGAACCTGGCAAGCGTGTGGCACCTTCCGGTGATTTTCGTGTGCGAGAACAATCTGTATGCCGGGGCCCAGCGCTATGAAGAACATACCCGGGTCGAACATATCGCGGATCGGGCGGCGGGTTATGCCGTTCCGGGGGTGGTGGTCGACGGGAACGACGCACTGGCGGTCTATGCGTCGGCAGTGGATGCCCGGGCCCGGGCCATCGCCGGCAAGGGGCCGACGCTCATCGAGTACAAGACCTACCGTTGGCGGGGGCACGGCGAAAGCGATCTTCAGCTTTACCAGCCCAGGGAGGAGATCGCGGCCTGGCAGGCGGCGTGTCCGATCCCGAAACTTCGCGGCGATATGCTTGCCCAGGGACTCATCAGCGCCGATGAATTGGCGGCGATGGAACGGGCGGTCGAGGCCGTCGTGAAGGCGGCCGTTCGCTTTGCCGAGGAGAGCCCTTATCCCGAGCCTCACGAGGCCCTGGAGGATGTTTTCGCTTAAATAATTTCCACGGATGAAAGGAAGGATATCATGCAGCAATTAGGGATGGGACAGGCTGTGAATCAGGCCCTGAGGGAAGAGATGTCGCAGGACCCCGATGTCTTCATCGCCGGAGAGGGCGTGGGCGTGAGCATACACGAAAGCCCGATGCTTCCCACGGCGGGGTTGCTGAAGGCGTTCGGGCCGGAGCGCGTCAGGGACACGCCGGTTTCGGAGGCGGCCATCGCGGGATTGGCCGTGGGGGCGGCCGAAGCGGGCCTGAAACCGGTTGTGGAGATTATGTTCAACCCTTTTTTTACGCTCGCTTCGGACATGATTGTCAACCATGCCGCCAAACTGCGTTACCTGTCGGGGGGCAAGTCGTCCTTTCCGCTGGTGGTGCGAATGAAAGCCGGTGCCGGGTTCGGCGCGGGGTGTCAGCACTCCCATAACCTGGAGGCCTGGGTCGCCCACTGCCCCGGGCTGAAGGTGGTCATGCCCGGCACCCCGGCCGATGCCAAAGGGCTGCTCAAATCGGCCATCCGGGATCCCAACCCCGTTGTTTTCATCGAGGACATGATGCTCTATTTTGTGCCCGGACCGGTTCCCGAGGGAGAGTACCTGATTCCCATCGGAGAAGCCGATATCAAACGGCAGGGCCGGGACGTCACCGTGGTGACGTGGTCCAAGATGGTGGGGACGGCTCTGAAGGCGGCCGAGGAACTGGCCCGGGAAGGCGTCGAAGCGGAGATCGTGGATTTGCGGACCTTGGTTCCCCTGGACACGAGGACCATTCTTTCCTCCGTACGCAAGACCGGCCGCCTGGTGGTGTTGCACGAGGCCACGCGAACCGGCGGTTTTGCCGGTGAAGTGGCGGCCGTGGTGATGGAAGAGGCCTTCGCCGATCTGAAAGCCCCGTTGCGGCGAGTGACCGGCCCGGACATTCCGGTGCCGGCAAGTCCTCCGTTGGAGCGTTTTTACATCCCCGATGCAGCGCAGGTGGTCTCGGCGGTGAAGGAGATTCTGTAGGCAGATCCGCCATATCGGATCACCCCGGGAGAGGGGGAGCGGCACACCCTCTCCCGCCAGCCCCGTGATAAGCCGCGACTCGGGAACGGCGCTTCTCCGGAACCCGGCTTTGGAAAGCCGCTTGACACGGCACCGCGATCCCCATAGACTTGCGCGCGTAATGCCTTCTCGAGGCGATCGTTTACGTGTTCACAAGGAGAAGCCGTGCCCCACATCCCCATGCTGCCCGATCTGATCGCGGTTTTCGCCTGCTGCGTGGCTGCGATATTTTTTTGTCTTCGAATCAATCTGCCTGCTATTGTCGGCGTCCTTGTCACGGGCATCGTTGTAGGGCCCAGCGGTTTCGGCATTGTGAGCGATGTCCATGCCGTGGAGGGCATCGCCGAATTGGGCGTGATTCTGCTCATGTTCACCATCGGCCTCGAACTCTCCCTGGGTGAGCTCAAGGCCCTCAAGAAACCGGTTCTGCTGGGCGGCGGACTTCAGGTGGTGCTCACCATCATCCTCTTTTTCGAGCTGGACAGCCTCTACGGCAGCAGCACGGGAAGCGCCGTTCTCTCCGGTTTTCTGGTGGCGCTCTCCTCCACCGCCATCGTCATCAAGCTGCTGCAGGAACGTTCGGAGCTGTCCGCGCCCCACGGGCGCATCGCCCTGGCGGTGCTCATCTTTCAGGACATCATCGTCGCGCCCATGATGCTGCTGGTGCCTTATCTGGCCTCGG
This sequence comes from Desulfococcus multivorans, assembly GCF_001854245.1. Lineage (GTDB taxonomy): Bacteria > Desulfobacterota > Desulfobacteria > Desulfobacterales > Desulfococcaceae > Desulfococcus > Desulfococcus multivorans. The sequence goes on from NZ_CP015381.1 coordinate 784,421, forward strand.
ACTCGCCGGACATGGGCCGATCCCTGCTGATGCTGGCGGTGAAGTCCATCGGGGTACTGGGGGTGATCTGGGTGCTGGCCAGATACGTGGTGCGACGGTTGCTTCTGGCCGTGCTGCGGACGCGAAGCCGGGAGCTGTTTCTCCTGAGCGTGCTGGTGCTGTGCCTGGCCATTGCCATGTTCACGGCATGGGTGGGATTGTCCATTTCCCTGGGCGCGTTTCTGGCAGGGCTCATCATTGCCCAGACGGATTACGCCCTCGCGACGCTGGAAGGGGTGCACCCTTTCCGCGACGTCTTCACCAGCCTCTTCTTCGTTTCGATCGGCATGCTCCTGGATCTCAATTTCATGTGGGAGAACCTGCCGCTGGTTCTGGGGACGGCGGGCATCGTCCTGGTCCTCAAGTCCATTGTGGCGGGCGGAGCGTCCATGGCCCTTGGATATCCCCTGCGCGTCGCCGTGCTGGTGGGACTCTCCTTGTCCCAGGTGGGAGAATTCTCTTTCGTGCTGGCCAAGGTGGGATCGGATGCCGGCCTGCTCTCCCAGGAGCGTTACCAGCTTTTCCTCGCGGTGAGCATCCTGACGATGCTGGCCGCGCCGTTCTGCATACAGGGATCCCATGTCCTGTCCAGGATGGTCTCCGGCATACCCGGGCTCGGCAAATGGCGTGAGCGGAGCCTGGCCCAGAACGGCGTGATTTCCGGGTTGAAGGACCACCTCATTATCGTCGGGTTCGGCCTGGGGGGACGGCAATTGGCCAACACGGCCAAAAGCGCCGCCATCCCTTACTGCGTGGTGGAGATGAACCCGGACACCGTTCGCATGGAGCGTGAAAAGGGCGAGCCCATTCGCCACGGCGACGCCGGGCTGCCCGAGGTTCTCAAACATCTGGGGGTGGAGAAGGCCAAGGTGGTGGCCGTCGTGGTGGCCGACCCCGTCTCGGCCCGCCGGGTGACCCAGGTGGCCAAGTCCATCAATCCCGCTGTCACCATGGTGGTGCGCACCCGCTTCGTTGCGGAGGTGGAGCCGTTGATGGCCCTGGGGGCGGACCATGTCGTGGCCGAAGAGTTCGAGACTTCCCTTGAAATCTTTGCCCGTGTGCTGCGGACGTATCTCGTACCGCATGCCACCATCGAGCAGTTCGCATCCCAGGTGCGTGAAGAAGGCTACCAGGTGCTGCGTCGGGGCGAGCCCATGCACAACCCCATGGCCATGCTGGACAAATCCTTCTCCGGCTTCGAGGTGAGCGGCCTCACTGTGGAGGCCGGGGCTCTGTTGGACGGCAAGACCCTGATTGAAAGCGAATTGCGAAGGAAGCACGGCCTTACGGTGGTGGCTGTACAACGCGGCGGAAAGATCTACGCCAATCCCGACGGCAGCTTCCGTCTGAAAGCCGGGGACGTGGCCTACCTGTTTGCCTCCCAGGAGGATGTGGCCGCCCACAGGGGGCTATTCCAGGTGCGACGCAAGGCCTGGGCCGAGGCGTCGGGCTGATGCCGGGTATCCGAGTGACCGGGAACATCGTGACAGGATTCGCCGGGGGTGATGCCGCTTCCGCGGATTATGGGCGCATTCGGCTGAATAAGCGGGTGGTGAGATTGTGGGCGGATCCCAGGTGAAGGGAGAGTCGTGATATCCTGTCTGGTCGTCGTCAATCCGGCATCGGGTGGGGGCCTGGCTCGGAAACGGGCCGCGATCCTTTGCCGTGGTCTTTCCAGGTCCTGCCGCGTGGCGGTGATCGAGACGCGTCATCGCGGCGATGCCGCAGAGATGACGGCCCGTCGGGGCATGGATGTGGACCGGGTTGTCGCGGTCGGCGGCGACGGCACCCTGAACGAGGTCCTGAACGGCCTGATGCGCATCGGCACCGGTGCTCATGATCGCCCCGAGCTTGGCTTTCTGCCGGCCGGAACGGCCAATGTCGCGGTTCAGGCCTTTGGATTCGTTCAGAACCCCGCGGCAGCCGTTAAATTTTTTCTCGAAACGGATTCCCGACCGGTCGATGTCGGAGTGGCCCGGTTCAACGACGGCGAGCGGGCGTTCCTGCTATGGCTCGGCGCCGGCTTCGACGCCGTCGTGATTGACGCGCTGAACGCCTCCCGCACCGGAAGGATGGGGTTGCCCGGCCTGATATATGGACTCCCCCGGATGACGGCGGCCCTTGGCCGCTATGCCGCACCGCCTATTTCGGTTTCCGTGGACGGGGCGTTTTTGGGCGTCGCCGCGAGTGTTATCCTGGCCAATGTGCGGGTAATGGCGTTTGGGGCCGTCGTCGATGGAAGCGCGGATCCCTTTGACGGCCGGCTCGACGTGGTGGCGGTTCCGCCGGGTTCCCGCCTCAATCTTCTTCGAGTTGTCCGGCACATGATGACATCGGGTCTTTCAACGCTCCATGGCGTTCGTCATCGCTCGGGAATACGGATCCGGTTGGCTGCCGATGACCGGGTGCCGCTTCAACTCGATGGGGAACCGGCGGGGGGTCTGCCCGCTGCCGTTCGGCTGGAACGGGGCGCGGTGCGCCTGCTGCTCAGCTGAACATCAACGGATTCAAGCCTGGACGTGCATCGGCGTCTTCCATTCACCGCCTTTCGATTCAAGATAAGCTCCGTTTGTCGAAAACGGCTGGATAAAGGCGCATTTCTCTGAAATAGATCTCCAACTCCCCATATATGGGGTTCCTCCCACCATAGACCCGCATATAAGCTTTCAGTACAATTGAAAAAAATATTTAATTGCGTTATTTTTCTCAGGTTAACTGCAATGAAGATCTTATCCAACATAAAGCAATTTATATATTTTTATCTGTAGTCGTCAGTAAAAAAGATAAGGTTTCGTGAAAATTCGAACCTGAACGACATTTATTTTTAAATTGATCAGAAAGTATATTCTTGTATGACATCCTTTTTCAACATCGGGGATGTGATTGACGGATATCGCGAAGGGCGGCTTCCGACCCTTTCAAGATGCTTTTTCAGAATACCCATACGCGATGAGGAGGTTCTAAATGATGTTTGCAACAGCACCGCGCAGGCGGCTTTCGTTTTTGGCGATCCTGACGATTTTATCGACGTTTGTCCTTTCGGGAATAACCACTGCGGCCCATGCCGACGAGATCATGGACCGCGTCAACAGCGGTAAATCGATCCGGATCGGTTTTGCCAATGAAGTACCCTGGGCCTACCCGGGGGAGAATCAGAAGCCGCTCGGGTTTGTCAACGCCATCACGATGGGCGTTCTCAAATCGATGGGGTACACCAATATCGAGCCGGTCGTCACCGATTGGGGCGGCCTGATCCCGGGTCTGAAGGCGAATCGCTTCGATGTCATTACCGGCGGGATGTACATCATGAAAAATCGATGCGATAACGTCAATTTCTCAGAACCTATCGGGGTGTTCGGCGAATGCTTCATTGTTCCCAAGGGTAATCCCAAGGGGTTGGGGAGCTATGACGACATCAAGACGAAAAACGCCGTTATCGTCACCGGGGCCGGTTACAGCACCATCGAAAACGCCAAGAGAGCCGGGGTTCCGGCGGGCAATATCATGACGGTCCCCGGCAACAGCGAGATCCTGGCGGCCATCAAGGCGGGCAGGGCCGATGCCGGCGGCATGACCTATTTCTCTGCGCTTCATCTGTCCAGGGAGAGCGGGGGGACGGTCGAGGCCACCGACCCTTCTCTGAATCCCGAATGGACCTTCAACTGGGTCGGCGTCGGCTTCCGAAAAGCCGATACCGAATTCCTGGCGGCCTTCAACACGGCCCTGAAGGCATACCTGGGATCCGATGAGATGATGAAGGCCGTTCAGGAGTACGGCTACGGCAACTCCCAGCTTCCCGGCGATGTGACCACCGCCTATGTTTGCGAGAATCGGTAGTCCGGACGATGCAGGAATACGTCGAATTTCTATTGGCCTACTGGCCGCGCTTTGCCGACGGCGCCGTCGTGACGCTCCAGCAGGCGGGATTGGGTACGCTTCTGGCTGTTGTCGTCGCCTTGACGACGGGGTTTATGAAGATGTCCCCGATCCTGCCCGTACGCTGGCTGGGGATCGCCTATATCGAGGTCTTTCGAGGGACCTCGCTGCTGGTGCAGCTCTATTGGATTTTTTTCGTATTGCCCCTTTTCGGCCTCACCCTGGGAAAATTCACGGCGGGATTTCTCGCCCTGGGATTGAACCTCGGCGCCTATGGGGCCGAACTGGTCCGGGGCGGCGTGCAGTCGGTTCCCCGGGGACAGTACGAAGCCGCCATCGCCCTCGGCATGGGGCCGTTCAAACGGATGCGTCGGATCATTTTCCCCCAGGCCCTGCTGAACATGCTGCCGCCGTGGGGAAACCTGTTGATCGAGCTTCTCAAGTCGACGGCGCTGGTCGCCCTGATATCCGTTTCGGACCTGATGTTCGAGTCCAAACAGATCAACATGACGACCTTTCAGTCCGCCCAGGCCTTCGGTACGGCGTTGATCATCTATTACGTAATGGCGCGATGCATTATCACGCCGGGAATGCGGTGGCTGGAGCGCCGACTTGCCCTTAAACTGAGTAGAGGATAACGCCATGTTTGACTGGAAATGGGATTTTACGATCCAGATTCTGCCCCGGCTCCTGGAGGCCACCCTCAATACGTTGATGGCCGCGGGATTCGGCTATCTCATCGCGCTGGTGGTGGGACTTTTCTTCGCCCTTGCCCAGCGGACGCCGTTTCGGCCATTGACGGTAATAATCCGTGAATTTGTCGAGATGATTCGGTCCACGCCGCTGATACTGCAGATCTTTTTCGTCTTTTACGTGGGGCCGCAGTTCGGCGTCCGTCTTTCGCCCTGGACCGCCGGCATGACCGCCATCGGTCTGCACTACGCCGCGTATCTTTCCGAGGTTTATCGAGCCGGGCTCGATAGCGTGTCCAAGGGGCAGTGGGAGGCGTGCATCGCTCTTAATCTCAGCGTCCCGCGAACCTATTTTAAAATCATCATTCCCCAGGCGATCCCCAACATCATTCCGGGCCTCGGCAACTACCTGGTGGGTATCTTCAAGGACTCCCCCATGCTCTCGGTCATCGGCGTTACGGAACTGTTTCACGTGGCCACGGCCATCGGGGCCGAGACCTATCGATTCCTGGAGCCTTACACCCTGGTGGGGGCGATCTTTCTGGCCATTTCGCTGCCGGCGGCGATGTCCATCCGGCGGTTCGAGGACTGGGTGCGTGCTTCGCTGGGGATGAAAAAACTTTACACAAAGGATTGATTAACGGTGATGGAAAACAAGAAATTTCCCCTGGAGTTGACAGGGCCCGAAATTCCTATGGTGCGGTTCGACCGGGTATCGAAGCGCTACGGAGACCTGACCGTCCTCGATGCCCTGGACCTTGACGTTCGAGCCAATGAGATGGTCGCTATCATCGGGCCTTCCGGGTCGGGCAAGACAACGGTATTGCGCATGTTGATGGCCCTGGAACTGGTGGATGAGGGCGTCATCTACGTCGACGGAACCCCGATGACGCACATGCCGAAAAACGGCGGCCTTGTCAGGGCAAGCAAATCCTATCTGCGTAAAATGCGCGAGAATATCGGCATGGTGTTCCAGCATTTCAATCTCTTTCCCCACATGACGGTGCTTGAAAACTGTATCGAGGGGCCGGTCCAGGTGCTGGGCATGAGAAAGGACGAGGCCGAGCAGCGGGCCCTGGACCTGTTGGATATGGTCGGCCTGGCGGACAAGATCGATCAGTATCCCGCCCGGCTGTCCGGAGGCCAGCAGCAGCGGGTCGCCATTGCGCGGGCACTGGCCATGCGGCCCAAGATCATGCTTTTCGACGAGGTGACCTCTGCCCTGGACCCGGAGGTTATCGGCGAGGTGACCCAGGTCATCCGAAAGCTCAACGACAAGCACGACCTGACGATGCTGATGGTCACCCACCAGATGGGATTCGCCAGGGAGATCGCCGACCGGGTCTGCTTCTTCTGCGAGGGCAAGATCGCCGAGCAGGGTCCTCCCGAACAATTATTCGACAATCCCCAAAATGAACGCACCATCGCCTTTTTGAGCGCCGTTCTGGATGCCGGATGATCCGGTGTATCCGGAACCATCGGCGTGCTTTTCGGAGCACGAACGCCGCTCATCCCGACTGAACCTTCCTACCGTCCCGCAGCGGAGTGATCCGCCGGCGTCATGCCGTATCCCTGACTTCCAGCCTACCACTGTTCAAAAACGAACGAGGCCCTCCTCGATGTTGGTCGAGATGGCCGTTTTTTGGAGCATCCGGCCCATCTGTTCGGCGATGGACATGAAAAGGTTGGCGAAAATATTACCCGCAGGTCGGGGGATCATCAGGGCCGTGTCCGTGCCCTGGTAGCGAAGGTTCAAAAACAGGCTGCTTTCGATGCGATCCTCGGAAAAACCCTGGGCCGCCAAGGCCGCCTCGGCTTCGACCCGGAACGTCGGCACCTTGCAAGCCGGGATTGATCATGTCCATTCGTGCCGGTATCCCCCGAAAGACGGATAACGCCTCAAAAAATATACGCCGACTAGGGATAACGGCGCGGAGGACTTCGTTCATTCCCGCTCCGTTCGCCCATTGTCTGAAACAGTTCTCTAGTGCGTTCACGGCACTTCTCTGGTATAGGAACAGGGTATCCGGGCCGTGTGCCGTCACGGTCAAGGCCCTTATGGGGACTGACATAGCGGCGTTCCGCATGATTTAAGGCCGTGGACGGTGCGACGGCCAACACCCGCAAGCCGAGCCTCGCGCGATCCCGATATATCTAAAGAGGTCATCAGGTCCAAAAAAACGAAAATGGGAAGCATTACCGACAGAGAGATTCCATATAATTACACATCGGCCGACGACAGGCGCATCCTGGCATGGTTGCTGGGAGCGGAGGTGTTGGCCCCCTTGGAGCGGCTGGTCTTCAGGCGCCGGACGGGGAGATCCTGGCGCGTCCTGATGCGTTTTGTCGGAGACCTCTTCATTCATTACCGGAATCCCTTCCTTTATCAGGAGCTGATTGACGATCGTGATCGGCGAAGGCGGTTTCTGGCGGCGGCCCGCAGGGACCTGACACTCATCATTGATCGCGCCGATCCGGAGCCGGATCTGGATATCGTCCTGGATCGGTGCCGACAAAAGCTTTCCGCGCTGGACGCCGAACTGTCGGCCGTTGTCGCGATGCGGCATCGCATTCGTCGACGCCTCGGCGCCATTGTCGGCGAGGCGAATGTTTTTTTCGATCCCTTCACCCTCATGGCCCATGCCACCGACGCCACCAACTGGCGGCTTCACCTGCCTGTGGCAGTGGTCTGCCCCGACGAGGAAAGCCAGGTCCCGATGCTGCTCCAGGCTGTATCGGCATTGGGTTTGAAGGCGATTCCGCGCGGCGCGGGCACCGGTCTCACCGGTGGCGCCGTTCCCGTCGTTCCCGATTGTGTCATGATCAACACCGAGAAACTCAACCGTATCGGCGCCCTTGCCTGGGAAAACTACGAGGATCCCGACGGAAAGGCGCTTCGACTGCCGATCCTTCCCGTGGGCGCGGGCGTCATCACGGAGGCCGCCATGACAGCCGCGGCCGGGGCCGGGCTGGTGTTTGCCACCGATCCCACCTCGGCATGGGCCTGTACCATCGGGGGCAACATCGCCGAGAACGCCGGCGGCAAGAAAGCCGTGCTCTGGGGTACGGCCATCGACAACCTCCTGAGCTTCCGCATGGCGGTCCCGGGAGGGCGGCTGATCGAGGTTCGGCGCACCCATCCCACGGGCCGCCGCATCGACCCCGAAGAAACCGTTGTCTTTTCGGTGACCGACGTCGCCGGCGGAGAAACGATCCGACAGATTTCGATTCCCGGCAACCGGATCAGAAAGCCCGGTCTGGGCAAGGACATCACCAACAAGGCCCTGGAGGGCCTCCCGGGCGTTCAGAAAGAGGGCACCGACGGCGTTATTACCTCGGCGGTCTTCATCCTTCATCCCGCCTATCCCCATCAGCGAACCGTGTGCCTCGAATTCTTCGGCGAGGACATGGACGAGGCGGGTCGGGTGATCGTGGAGATTTCCCGATCCTTTGTCAATCAGGGACGCGAAGCCCTGATGGCCCTCGAGCATTTTGATGAGGAGTACGTCCAGGCCATCGACTACAAGGCCAAGGCCCCCCGCAGTCGACGCCCCAAGGCCGTGCTGCTCGTGGACATCGTGGGGCATGCTGTCGAACAGGTGAATGACGGCCTGTCACGGTTGAGAACGCTGCTTTCCGCCTATCCCAATACATTTATGGCCGTAGCGGGGAGCGATGCCGAAGCGGAGCGCTTCTGGCGGGACCGGAAACGACTGGGCGCCATCGCGGCCCGCACCAATGCGTTCAAGCTGAACGAGGATATCGTTCTGCCCCTTTCGGCCCTGGCCGAGTTTGCCGAGTTTGTCGATGCCCTCAATATGGAGGAAGAGCGGAGCAACCAGGTCGAGGTCATGTGGCACCTTATCAACTACCTGGAGAAGGCCGTGCCCATTGAAGACCCTGAGTGGCTGGCGGCGAAACTGCCCAGGGCAAGAGAACTCCTTCGGAAGGCCATGGACCAGGTTTATCTGGCCGGCCGGGAACACCTGCGGGAGGGGACGCATCTCCGGGGAGCGGCGGCCGCCATGGCGGAGCTGCTGCGCGGATTCAGCAAGGTTCGGGCCGAGATCGACCGCGATATCGCCGAGATCCGAAACCGGCGTATCGTCGTCGCCACTCACATGCACGCCGGCGACGGCAACGTCCATGTCAACATCCCGGTGTTCGCCAATGACCGGGAGATGATGCGGCGCGCCGCCGACACGGCGGACGTCATCATGGAAAAGGCGGTGGCGCTGGGGGGCGTGGTGAGCGGGGAGCACGGCATCGGGTTCACCAAAATCCGGCACCTGGATCCCGATATCATGGCGGCATTCAAGGCTTACCGGCAGACGGCCGATCCGGAGGATCTGATCAACCCGGGAAAGCTGACCGATCCCGACACGGCAAACCAGGTGTTCACCCCATCTTTCAACCTGATCGAGCTGGAGGCCCGCATACTGCGCTACGGTCACCTGGAGCAGCTGGCGGAGAAGATTTCCCAATGCGTCCGCTGCGGCAAGTGCAAGACCGGCTGTTGTGTCTTTTACCCGGCGGAAAACCTGTTCTTTCATCCGCGGAACAAAAACCTGGCCTTGACGGGGATCATCGAAGCCCTGCTCTACGACGCGCAACGGTCCCACGCCGTGGGTTTCAGGTCGCTGCGCCGGCTGGAGGAGATCGCCGATCACTGCACCCTCTGCCACAAGTGCCTGCCCCCTTGTCCCGTCAATATCGATACTGCCGAAATCTCCATTCTCGAGCGGGAGGTGCTGGCGGACCGTCGCTTCAAGCGATCGCCGCTGCCGACGCGCATCGTCCTTGCATATCTCGCCTCGCGGTCGCCGCTGACCAACGCCCTGGTTCGCCGGACGGTTTTTCAATGGGGCGGCGCACTGCAGCGGACGGCGGTTCGGCTGATGGGCGGCGGCAACAGACGGCGGAAAGGATCCCTCCTGGCGCCTTTCTATGCGCCCGTGGCGTCCATCGCACCCCGGCCCCTGCCTGCGGCCTACCCATCTCATGACCGGAATCAGGCGCTTTTGGTCGCGCCCGCCGACACCGCGACGGCCACGGTTTTCTATTATCCGGGCTGCGGGTCCGAGCGGTTGCATGCCGACATCGCCCTGGCATCGATTTACCTGCTCCTGCAGGTCGGGGCCCGCGTGGTGTTGCCGCCGAAATACCTCTGCTGCGGATTTCCAGCCCGTGCCAATGCCAAAACGGATATCAGCAAACGGCAGGAACTCCGCAACGCCATCATTTTCAACCAGATCCGTTCCATGCTGGGGCACCTCGATTTCGATGCATGCGTTGTCTCCTGCGGCACCTGCCGCGAGACCCTGATCCGAATGAGCGCCGCCGATATCTTCGATGCCCCGCTGCTCGATGTCGCCGGCTGGGTTCTGGAGCGCGGTTTCGACGTCATGCTCCCGGGCTTGTGCTGGTACCATGCCCCTTGTCACGACTCTCTCGAGGGCACGGGGGAGGCACTTCTGCGCCGTCTGGCGCCGGAAGGCGTCGTCTCCGTTCCCCACTGCTGTTCCGAAGCCGGAACACTTGCCCTGAGCCGGCCGGACATTGCCGCCCGCATGCTGGAACGCAAACGGGAGAGCCTGGCGGCGCATGCATCCTTTGCATCGGGCCGCACACGCCTGGTGACCAACTGCCCGGCCTGCCTGAACGGCCTGGGTCGACAGCGCCGGGTGATCCCGACGCACCTGGCTGTTGCATTGGCGGATGCCCATGACGGCGCCGGTTGGCGGGCCCATGTCGCAGATCGACTGGCAGGCGCGGAACGGATCCGAATTTAGGGTCCGGACGGAAAAGCTGAGTCGTCCGTTAAGACCGAAACGATCGAGGAGAATCATGGACCATAAAGCCGGCTGTTCCCCCGCTTTTTCCCGGGGAACCTACATCATCAAAAAAGCCCAGAGCGTCAATCTCGACCCCAGCGTTCTCTATGAGGCCGTCATCGACCTGTCCAGCGAGGGACTTCTCACCGCCAACTGTATCAACATGGCGGCGGGAATCCTCCTGGAAGACCTGGGCTTGCCCAATTATTTCTTTGAAAACATCAAGGCGGGCGCGCTCAAGCAGATGCTGTCATCCATCGCCACCAGCATCACCTTCAAGGACGGCAAGGGGGTTCTGGTGGGCCGGGTGGCCCATGTCGACTTCGACCTGGAGAGCGAGAACAACGTCCAACGGGTCAGGATCGCCACCCAGGAGACCCGGGACAGCATGGAAAAGGTCCTGGAGGACCAGATTCCCGGCCATCGTCGCGAATATTACTATTGCCCTCTAAGTCACTATTACACCTACATCATCCGACCGGAAACGGTCAGGGATTACGACCCGGACTCCTTTGGAACATCCCGATTCCTGTTCTCTCTGGCGGGAGACTACACTGCGACACCAGCACCCACGCGACGGCGCTACGAACGGTTTCTCGAGGCCGCGGAACGCGCCGTGACGCCCCTCATCGAGGTGTTCAATCTTCCCGAGACCGGTGAGACCCGTCTGATGTTCAACAGCGATTTCGCTTCACCCCAGCTCCCGGTATTCCGGAAGCTTTTCGAGGATCACGGCCTGGTGCTGAATCGCGCCTATTGGGAGCCCTATTGCAGAAAATTGCCGGTGCCGTCCTCTATCTGTTCCCTCTATGCCCTTGGCGAGCTTTCCCGGAGAAAAGAGGCGGCGCTTGTCGCCGATCTCTGTGCCTACCTCGCCTTTGCCGTCAGTGACGTAACCGATCTTTACGTGACCGGTAAACTGACCTTCGACGAGATGCTTTTTGCCGGAAATCTTGTCGATTTCACCCACATGTTCATTTACAAGGAACGGGACAAAGCCACCGACCGGGAGATTCTGGAGAGTCTCGTCAGCAAGGATCACAAGGAGGCTTTTGCCGGACGGATTCACGGCGCCAACAAATCCACATACGTTTCGAAACTCATTCTCGAAACCGCCCTCGAGAATTCGGATCTCATCAAGATCCTCTACGGTCTTTTCGAACAAAGGTTCAAACCCGGGATTCAAAACCGAATCACCCCGGAAGTGCTCGAACAGAAATTCTCGGCCTTCGACAAAATCATCGCCTCCCGCTTCATGGATGCCTGGCAGAATTACGATATCTTCAGGTTCATGTTCAGGATGGTCTCGTGTACGTTGAAGACCAATTTCTACAAACCGGAAAAGCGGTCCTTCGCCTTTCGATTTGACAACCGGATTCTCGATCCGCTGGTGTTCGACCGTTTCGTGTTCGGCATCTTTTACGTGAACGGTCACTACGCCTGCGGAACCCACCTGAGGGCCGGAGACATCGCCCGTGGAGGGCTTCGCCTCATTCGCGTGTCGCCGAGCAATTATTCCACGGAGATCGACAATGCCGTGCTCCTGAACTATGCCCTGGGGCCAAAGGCCCAGCGGTTGAAGCACAAGGACATCTGTGAAAGCGGTTCAAAGGGCGTGGTGGTGCCCCATGCCGTCTATGCCGGCCACGGGATGGCGGCCCTGTACGACTATACCGAGGGCATTCTCGATCTGACCCTGGAGGATTCGGCCGTGATCGACCATTACGGGAAGCCCGAAATGGTGTTTTTCGGCCCCGACGAGGGAACGGCACCCTTCATGGACGCAGTGGCCTTTCGCGCCCGGGAGCGGGGCTATCGTTACTGGCGGACCCTCACCACGGGCAAGAGCTTCGGCATCCCCCACGATACCTACGGCCGGATCGAGGGGGGCGATCTTTTTGGCCTTATTGACCGGCGGGAGCAGGGCACCGAACTCTGCATCAACGGCGAAACCGTCCTCGTCACCCGGAATATGGACGACATTTATGAGGTCGTCGGCGGACGAATCGAAACCAGCGGCATGACCACCACCGGCGTGATGGGGGCCTTCAGGACCCTCGTGGCGCACTTCGGTGAATCAGAGGAAAACCTCAACCTGATGATGACCGGCGGTCCGGACGGAGATCTCGGGGGCAACGAGATCCAGTGTTACAAGGGCAGGATCTGCCTCGTCATCGACGGCGGATCGATCCTCTTTGATCCTGACGGGCTCGATCGTCGCGAACTGACGAAGATTGCCTTCATGCGTCATTCCTTCCCCAGAGCCAACTCCATGGCTTTCCCTGTGGACAAACTGGGTTCCCGCGGATTCCGGGTGCCGATGAAGGCCAGAAACATCCCACTTCCCGACGGCACGGTCGTGGAGGACGGCGCCCTGTTTCACAGGACCTTTCTGTCGGACCCCGCGAACCGCCGTTTCATTCGTGAGGCCGATATCCGTGCCTTCATCCCCTGCGGGGGATTCAAGGACACTGTGAACCGCGGCAATGTCAAGCCGTTTCTCTCTATCTTCGAGGAGTTGAAGTTCATCGTCGAGGGCGCCAATGTCTTCTTTGACGACGCTGCCAGACGCTATATCGCCACCACTACGGGCATCAGGCATATCAAAGACACCACGGCCAACAAGGGGGGCGTTTTTTCCAGCGCCGTCTCCGAGGTTCTCACCGGCTTTCTCTTTGGAGACGATTACGAGGCGAACCTGTTGGACGACGCCGAGACCCGATGGGCATTGATCCGGGATATCCTGGGGCTGGTGGAGGCCAACGCCCGGGCGGAGACTGCAATGCTTATCCGGATTCACGAAACCGATCCGTCGGTGCCGCTCTTCGATCTGTCGGAGCGGACGAGCGAACAGATCTTCACCCTTCAGGCCGTTTTTGAAAAGCGCATCCGGGAGATCCTGGCCGACGGGGACCGGGTCCGGCAAATCCTGGAGCGCTATATTCCGGGTATCCTGATCCGGCGGCTCGGCATGGAGAAGATCATGGACATTCTGAACAATCCGGAACTGCAGGCATACCGGAATGCCATCCTTACCAAAAAGCTCGCATCCATGGCCTTTTACCGATACGGCCTCGAATGGCGGGATCTTCTGCAGCGAATCGAGACCGACTTCGCCGAGGGCGTTAGGACCATCCTGTCGACGTCGGTCTGAGGGGCATCGCAGGTCCTATCGAACGGTCGTCCCATATAATGAACACCCAACGTCAAAAAAAGTCGGTCTTATCGGACGGGAGCAGGGTCTGTATTGTCGGGGGCGGGCCTGCGGGCGCACTTTTCGCCGTTCACCTGCTCCGGGAGGCGAAGTGCGCAGGGCGGAGGCTGTCCGTTACGATCATCGAGAAAAAAGCCCAGCGTCATCCCGCAGGCCGGATATGGCAACGCAGGGGGTGCAACCACTGCGCGGGCGGCATCTCGCCGCGGCTGCATGCGCTTCTGCGCGAAAAGGACCTGGCGCTTCCCGAGGTGTTGATTCAGGAGTCCTTTACCCATATCTGGATCCACGGGCTCTGGAAGAATTTTCCCCTGAGGGTTCCGGCCGGGCAGCGGATGACGGCGGTGTTCCGCGGAAGCCTGCCCGGCGACCGAACGGACGGCGGGAAGGGTTTCGACCACTTCCTCCTGGAGAAGGCCGTTGCGGAAGGGGCCGACATCCTGACCGGAGAGGCGCGGGAGATCCGGTATCTGCCCTCGGGAAGGCCGCTGCTTGTGGTCAAAACAGCGGGGGCGGCGGCGAAGGCGGTCGATGCGGATTTCGTCGCGTTGGCTGTGGGCGTCAATCCGCGGCCGGGGCAACCCCCTTCCGAAAACCGTCTCTTTCAGTCCTGCCGTGCGATCATGCCCCGCTTCAGGCCGCCGGAGGTGCGGCGCACCCTGGTCCTGGAACTGAAGCCCGGACGCGGCTACCTCAGAAAGGTCATGGACCGGGAGCTCTATTTTATCGAATCCGGCTCGAAGGCGCTGCCGCTGGAGCATATCGCCCTGGTTCCCAAAGGGGATTACCTTACTGTCGCCCTGGTGGGCAGGAGCGTCGACAGGGCCGACCTGCCCCGGGACACCCTGAAGATCGCCCGGGATTTCCTCGCGCTCCCTCATATTCGCGCCATCCTTCCCCACCTGCCCATGGAAACCATCCCCGTCGCTTGTGCCTGCAGCCCGTTCATGGCGGTCAGGCCCGCGAAATTCCCGGTGGCTGATCGCATCGCCATGGTCGGCGACGCCCTGGGCGCAAGACTTTATAAAGACGGACTCTATTCCGCGTTCGTCACTGCGGAAGCTCTGGCGCGGACCGTCATTCACGAGGGGATCGACGCGGAAAGCCTCCGGGCGGGATACGGTCCGGTAACCGCCTGGCTGGAAACCGACACCCGTTACGGCAGGCTGGTGTTCGGGTTGATCCGGACGGCATTCTCCTCCCCCCTCCTGAGTCGGATCCTTTACCAGGCCTTTGCCACGGAGATGAAGTTTCGGGAAAAAGAACGGTGGCACCTGGGAAATGTCCTCTGGAGAATCGGCAGCGGCACCGCCGACTATCGGGACGTCTTTCTCGATTTGATCAGCCTTCCCGTGATCCGTTCCATTACCGTCGGTGCTTTCAAGACGGCGCGGAATCTGCTGACCGAGGCGGCTTTCGGTATCCGTTGGGAACAATACGGACGGTATCCGACGGTCATCATCAAGGAAAAAAGAGACTATTTCAAGCGCTCCATCGCCGGGCCTCTGGGGGTGACCCTCGATGTCGAGCCCGAGATGGAACGGATGTATGCCGTCAAGATCCGGGCGTCGGCCCGAAGCATCTTCAACGAGCTGAAAAAATTCGGGGACCCGGACCGGCGGTTCCTCAAACTCAGGTTCGTTACGGTGCGACGAATCTCGGGTGTTCCCGCCGAAGTGGGAACGGTAATCCGATACCGCCTCGGTCGATTGCCCGTTTCCATGGATGTCCGTCTGGTTCGGGCCATTTCCGACAAAGCCCTCCTTTTCGAGGTTCAGGAAGTCTTTTCGGAGCGGGGGCGGCTGCTCTTCGATATCACGCCGACGAAAGACGGCAACAATCGTCTGGTCATCTATACCGCATTCGATTTCAGGAAAGGGCGGGGCTTTCCCGGGAGGATGCTCTGGGCGATCTTCAAAGGGATCTTTCCGGCGTATGCCCATGACGTGGTGTGGAACCATGCCGTCTGCTGCATCAAGGCGGAGGCCGAGAGACGCGAATCCGAACGGGATTGGGCCGGCGTCGACATCGGGGCGGGAGGCCGCGGGTGAACACTGAATTTCAGGATTGATATCCTTTGGTGCATGTATTAGCTTGAACCATGACCAAGGATTGACAATTTGTTTCCGACAACCGACTTGCAAGGGGAGGATGCATGAACCGAGCGGAGTACGACACGATTTTGAAGGACGCCATTCAAAGCGAGATCGCGGCTCAACGGTTTTACCGGGACGTTGCCGGCAAAATGAAGGATGCCTTTCTGAAGGACCTGTTTCTGGGCTTTGTCCGGGAAGAGAAGAAGCACCAGGAAATCCTGGAGGGGTTTCGGGCGGTCATACCCGAAAAACTCCCATTCGACGAGGAGCGGGATTACCACGTTGCCGAAACCCTGCCGGATCCCGTGGTTTCGGCCGACATGACGCCCAGCGACGCCTTCGCCCTGGCCATGAAGAAGGAAGAGTCGGCCATGAACCACTACACCGCACTCGCCGGCGGCTGCACCGATCCCAGGCAGAAGGAGATCTTTATGGAACTGGCCGCCATGGAACGGGATCATAAGCAGAAGATGGAGAGCGCCTTCGTGGATATTGGATATCCGGAAGTCTGGTAGGAAAGAAGCGTCGGGATCGAGGGGCCGCAATGGCGGGCATCGGTTTTCCGGGCGAGAAATCAAACAGGGAGACCGCTGTTCCGGCATTGAAAACAGCCGTCGTCCGTCGTGATCGCGGTGGAATCAGGGGTTCTGCTTTGCGATGATGATGGTCCAGTAGCCGGGTTTCCGATCCTTGAAAGCGCGGATGTCGCGGATGATCTCCTCCTGGGGCAGGCTGCAACAGCTGATGCCGACGCTGTTGTCGACCATATTGCTTTCCTCCAGGGCCAGGGAAATGTCGGCGGCATTGCGGTATGCCTTCAGAAAAACAATGTTTTCGGGTCGTGGAGAGGTGTTCCGGAGGCGATCTCCCCCCTTGACTCCCGACGTGATGAGCAGGGACTCCTCCCCCTCCACCAGGGGCGTGTTGAGACGGGAAGCGCAGGCCTGATAAGAGGTGATGCCCGGTACGGTCTCTATGGGAAGATCGGGGCGGATCGCCAGAATGCTTTTCAGGACATACCCGTAGGTGGAATAGGTCATTGGGTCGCCCAGAGTAATGAACGCCGCCTGTTTTCCCGCCGATACGTGGGCGATGATGGTCTGGGCGTTTTCCCGCCACGCCTTTTCGGTTTCGATCTTGTCCCTGGTCATGGGAAAGGGGAGTTTGATGATGGGGGTGTTTTCAGGGATATGGTTCCTGGCGATGTCGACGGCCATACTGTAGGTGTTCTTGGATGAAGAGGCGGCAAAAACCACATCCACCCCACCCAGGATACGGACGGCCTTGAGGGGAATCAGTTCAGGATCCCCGGGGCCGACGCCGATGCCGTATAGTTTTCCGGTTGCTGTCATCATGGCAGTTCAATGCACCTTATTTATAGCACGGATGTCCATGCCGTCATGTCGGGCGGCCTCGCCTGTTCGAGAGAAGGCGCCCGCAGGTTGGGCAATAAAAAAACCCTTCAAACCCATTGGGCTTGAAGGGTTGCACCCAGTTTCTTGACCCTTTCAGATTGCCGGCGTCTCCATTCATCGTAGAGAAGGACAGGCGTGTCCAAGGCAGGTCTTCTGGTTTTCGGATCGTCCTACTATTCGCACCTTCCCATTTGTGTTTCACAAACAGTGGTATTCGCGAATTTTGTCCCCGATTACAGCGGCGGGACCACTCCCGACTTCCACGGGATTCCCATTTTAAGCACTGCGGCACCTTGAACGATATTCAAATATCCTCTGATAGAAGAATTATCGAAGCTTGTCAAGGCATAATCAGACGGACGCGGTTAGAAGTCCATGCATGCCGGTTCGTAATATTCCTTCGGTTTTTTGCAGGACGGGCACTTGGGGGGCGGTTCCTTGCCTTCGACAATATAGCCGCAGACGCTGCATTTCCATTTGATGGGTTCCTCCCGTTTGAAAACGGTCCCGGACTCCACCATGGCCAGAAGCTTTTTGTAGCGCTCCCGGTGATGCGCTTCGATTTTCGCGACCTGCTGAAAGGCGATGGCGGCGAGCTTTTCTCCTTCGGCTTCGGCTTCCTTGGCAAAGGTGGGGTACATGCTCTGGACCTCGTAGTCCTCGCCGCCGATGGCCGCTTTGAGATTTTCGATCGTGGTGCCGAGGCCGTTCAGCATCTTGAAATGGTCCAGGGCGTGCTGCTTTTCGTTTTCGGCGGTCTCTTCAAACAGCTTGGCGATGTAATGATAGCCTTCTTCACGGGCGATTTCCGCAAAGAAGGTGTACTTGTTCCGGGCCTGGGATTCCCCGGCGAAAGCGGCCTGCAGATTTTCCTTGGTCTTGCTCATTCCTATTTTCCTTTCTGTTTTGGATTTTCGTCATGATGGGGCGTGCCGTGAGGTTGCGACGTTTTTTTGCTGCATGCGTTACAGATGCCTTTCAACACGATGCGCTTGTCCAGAATTTGAAAGTCCGCGGGGACATCCTCGGGATCCGCCAGACTGTCGAAATACCGGTGGTGGAAATCCGTGATGCTGCCGCATTGAATGCAATGCAGGTGGTGATGGTCCGAGACGTTCGCATCGAACCGTTTGGCGCCGCCGAAGATCTCGACGACGTTGGCAACGCCGATATGGACGAACGTCAGCAGCGTTCGATTGACGGTGTCAAAAGAGATGTTGGGATAGTCTCTTTTGACAAGCCGGTAAAGGACGTCGGCCGAAGGGTGCATGTCGGACTGCAACAGTTCCCTGTAGATTGCCACGCGCTGGGGCGTAATTTTCAGGTGATGTCGGTGACATGTATCGATGAACGCTTGAATTTTTTCGGTGACGTCCTGTCTGCTCATATAACTACTAAATAGGAATTAATCCTATTTGTCAAGTACAATTTCAGGGAAGGCATGGATATTTTCAAGGATGCCGATGTATTCGGAAAGTACAAGAGGCTATGAATCCCGGGCGGGAACCGGGAAGAATCGGCAGCCGATGCCGTTTTTCTGCCAGACTGCGGACTGTAACCCGCTTCGGGATGAGACACATTTTTGACATTCTGGATTTTTATCCCCATATTGGATCCGTCAATAACATCTGTCAACCGGAACGGGATTGGAAACCTCTTGTCCTGAAAAGGAGGAAAGCATATGAATATCGGGTACCGCCTACTGATCTGCCTGGGCATCGTCATTCTGCACTTTGCGGCGTTCGCCGTGCCTGTCGCCGAACTCTTCATGATCTATGTCATCCTGTTCAATCCGCGCTGGTTCAGAGATTTCCTGAACGGGACGGCCGGCTCTCCGGAAAAGCGCTGATGGATCGTCCGAGCGTTGGAACCGGTTTGATCGGATCTCGTTTCAGAGAGGGAAAAGGAGGGCGCCATGACGGATGACGTCACGACGCAGAAATATCGGCGCCAGGCCGAAATGCTCGGCAACAGGATCAAAAAACGGTTCAAACACCTGCACCGGCGATATGCCCGCCAAAACATCGAGGCGTTCCGACTGTATGACTGGGATATTCCCGAGATCCGCGCAGTTGTCGACTGGTATGCCGGCCACCTGGTCGTCTCTGAATACACGAGGCGGCAGTCTACCCCCGAATGGCTGCCCATGATGGGGACCGCGGCAGCGGGGGCCCTGAATGTCCCCATGGAGAAGGTCCACCTCAAGCAGCGCTTTACCGGCGGCGGTGACGGCGTGCGCTATGAGCGGATCGACACCACGGATGAGAAGATCGTTGTCTCCGAAGGGGATATGGCGTTTTACGTCAACCTCAACGACTATGTCGACACCGGGCTCTTTTCCGATCACCGGAACACCCGGCGGATGGTGCGGGATATGGCCCCGGGAAAGGATTTCCTGAACCTGTTCTGCTACACCGGCACCTTCACCTGCTACGCTGCTGCAGGCGGTGCGCGGCGAACCGTCTCCGTCGACCGGTCGGAGACCGCCATCCGTTGGGCGAGAGAGAACATGGCGCTTAACGGCATCCCCGAGACGGGCCATTCCCTGATCCAGGCCGATACCTTCGATTTTCTCGAACGGGCCGATCATGAGCATCAAAAATTCGATCTGGCCGTGGTCGACCCGCCGTCCTTTTCAACGAGCCGGGATCCCCGGCAAAATCTGGACGGTTCTTTTGACGTCTCCACCGACCATCCCGTCCTGCTCGATGCCGTCATCCGACGGATGCACAAAGGGGGCATCATCGTCTTTTCCACCAACCACCAGAATTTCGAGCCCCGCATGGACCGGCTGCCCATCACCGACATCGAGGAGATCACCGCCAGGACGATCCCCGAAGACTACGCCGGCAAACGGAAGACCATCCACCGGTGCTGGAAGATTGTGGTTTGATCAGACGGAAGCCTCCGGGGTGATTTTCACGGCTATGCCTGACGGCCTTTGCGGGTTGGGTTCCAGGGGGCGGATGCCGGAACCGTCCGTTTGTCCATGACGTTCCATATCGCCCGGATGGAAGCTTTTCGTTGCGATTGGATTGCTCTGCGTTTTTTCCACATGTTCGGGATGTCCAGGAGGGCGTCACGCTTTGCTGCGAGAATTACCCTGAGTTGTCCCCGCCATGCAAAAACCGCCACACCCACCAGATTCATCAACAAATGCCAGGGCAGGAGCGCCCAGAACAGGAAGCCCGGGACATTTTTCATGAATGCCCAGACCATGTTCCGGTGCCCGTAATACACCGCTGTATCGCTGTGACCGCCACCGGTCGTCGCCGATCCGACGTGATAGGCGATCGCATCGGAAGCGAACCGGCAGCGATGACCATTGAGACGAAGACGAAATCCTAAATCCACATCTTCGATATAACAGAAAAAATCCTCGTCGAAACCGCCCACAGCGATCAAATCGTCACGCCGGTAGATTGCCGCCGCTGCACATGGGCTGAAAACTTCCTGGTCTGCAAAACTCATCGTTTTCTGGGCCATTCCATGGCGATCCCGCCAAACCAAACCGCTGGCGTGATATACATCACCTGTACCGTCCAGGAATTCCGGGTCATTTGCCATGACAAGCCGACATGCGAAAAATGAAAAATCCGGATTTTTCGCAGCGGCATCGAGCATGTGTTTCAGCCATGACGGTTCAAGAAATGCATCAGGATTGATCAGCGCAATCCACTCGCAGTCATCCAGATATTCCAGAGCGATATTGTTGGCCTTCGCAAATCCCACGTTCTGATCCATCTTCACGTAATGAAAATTTTCCGAACGGACGTCAAACCATTCGACAGGTTTATCGTCGTCATCGTTGTCGATCACGACAATCCGGAAAAACGGGGTTTCCTGCCGTATAATTGCAGCCAGGCATCGCGTCAGGTGCTTCCAGGAATGCCAGTTTATGATGATTGCACCGGCATTCGGCGGGTTATTGACTGCTGAGGATATCTTTTGCCGTTCTGTTTTCATTGATATATCGTCCCACCGTCTTGCATCGTTGATTGATGTGAAAGTATTTTTTCCAGAAAGATGGCGATCGTCATGCCCATAGCTTTACTTGTTTTTCGAAAAACCGGTTTGGACGAGAGGTGCAGGAAACGTCCAAAATGAGTGATGAAGAGAGATAGATATGTCAAAAACGGAAATATATGAAGGCATTGTATGTCGAACCAAACAAAGGCATCAGGCAAACAGCAAATAGAATCAAAAGGGCAATCAGGCGCAGCGATTCTCCGACGCAGGCACGGATAGGCGGGATGCGCTGCAGGGTCTTGAGCCATGCATCACGGCAAGCAGGGATAACGGGAGCTGAAAACAGAACCCCGAATACCAATGCCAGGTATACGTCACCGGTAAAAAGTTGCATCCAAACCAGGTTCGCCTGCACGCCCATATCGTAAGTTCCGAACAATGCTTTGATATAATATCGCGCATGTGTGAACGTGTCCGCACGAAAGATGATCCAGCCGATCATGACGACGAAGAGGGTATAGGCGTGCTGAACAAACTGGGGAAGCATAGCCGGGAAAGTGGGGAAGAGCCGTTCCAGAACCAGGAATCCGCCGTGATACACGCCCCAGATGATGAACCCCCAGGCTGCGCCGTGCCAGAAACCGCAAAGTATGAAAACGGCCAGGAGGTTGAAAAGTGTCCGTGCCACACCGTATCGATTGCCCCCGAGAGGCAGATACAGGTAGTCTTTAAACCAACCGGAGAGTGTCATGTGCCAGCGACGCCAGAATTCCTTAATGCTTCTCGAAATATAGGGGTAGTTGAAGTTCTCCGGGAAGGTGAACCCGAACATGTGGCCCAAACCGATGGCCATGTCGGAATACCCGCTGAAGTCGTAATAGATCTGAAGCGTATAGCAGACCGCTCCGGCCCACGCCGCAAGTGGAGAGAGTTCCTGTACGGGGATGGAGAATGCCGCATCTGCAACGCGGCCCAGGGTGTCGGCAATCAGGATCTTCTTGGCAAGTCCCAGGATGAAGCGGCCCGCACCCGAGGTAAAGGTATCTATAGCCAATATACGATTTTTGAGTTCGTTTGCGATAGCGGTATAGCGGACAATGGGGCCGGCCACCAATTGGGGAAACATGGTGAGATAGCAACCGAAATTGATCAGGCTGCGGGCAGGTCGCGTTTCACCCCGGTAAACGTCCATGAGATAGCTGATGCCCTGAAAGGTATAGAAACTGATGCCCAGAGGCAACGCCACTTGTGAGAAGGTTTTACCTGCGAAAAATTGTGGAAGCAGCGCATTCAGCAGTGACAGGACATTATCCATAATAAAATTGATATACTTGAAATAACATAGAATGCCGAGATTCAATGTTATCCCTATAGCGAGGAGCATTTCACGCCGGAGGGAAACAATTTTCCAGCGATGGATAAGCTTCGCGTTTTCTTCAATCCCCACGGAGAGAATCAGTCTGCGTTTAGCGGGGAGATATTCCGGCGGCAACACCAGTCCAAAGCCATAGTTGATCAGCGTGGAGGCCAATAAAATAAGGACAAACCGCGGTTCGCCCCAGGCATAGAAAAGGATGCTGGCGGCAAACAGGAAAGTGTTACACCAAATGAGGCTGTGTCGAGGCTTATGCAGCAGGCTGTAGATCAGTAGATAGCCCAGCAGCACCAGGGGCAAAAACACCAGAATGAAAGTGACGGAGCTGAACACCATACCGTCTTATCCTGCTGTCCGTGTTGCTGCTTCAGGCAGCGCGAGAAAATGATAGTCACCGGGAACGCCGCCGGGATCAAGGCGAAGTTTTACCCATTCGCCCGGTGTTACGGAAACATGCAGGTGGATCAGATTGGTTCCCTTCTTGAGAGGCTGCGTTACGACACGATCTCCTGAAAATCCTTGATCTTTCTGAGCATAAAAAAGTTGTATGGCGGTATTCCCAGGCGCTTGAATGTGCCCCATAACCGCAACCCGACCGTCATTATCCGCCTTCAGAGACGGCAACAGGATTATCGGATCCTTATTTTCAGCAATCAGCGTTAACGCGTTTTCCGCTTCACTCTTTCGATTGAATTCCGCATTGACGGTTTTGACCGTCGCTAAATCCATATCCGGTTTGAGGATGTGCGACGGCGTTTTAAGAAAAATATCTCCAAGGATACGAATAAGAGGGTCGTTGGCACGCGTTCGGGCGCCCTGTGATCTCTCCACGAAGGCCTCCACAACCACGGTTGGGCGAAAGATGTTCAGGACATCATTCGCAAAAGTGAGAGAGAACCTGTTATAATGCGTACGAAGAAACGCTTGGACGTGCAAGGCCAGAGGGCTTATCGATCCCACGCATTGCGGTAACTGTTCGGTGTGTGTCATAGAAAAATAGGAATCAGACATGAACCAGAGCCCATGCTTCTCCTGATTTTTATTGATCAGGAGAAGCGGGCCCATCCAATTCTTGGGAGCCTCTTCACCCGGCAGAAGATTTGAATGGTTTTCGAGGAGATCAGGATGCTGGAGTCTTAAATAAGGAACGGTTTCAGACCCATATTGGTAGCGATAAGCATCAGTAGGAACAATGGAATAGAATTCAGGGCGAGGGGTAAACGCAGGGCTCCATTTCGAAATCCTTCGACCAATCGTTTGATATGCAATGGATAATGCATTACCGTTCCAATGGCATACGTCAAACCAAATATTATAGAGCCTCATTGAAGATTTTTGTTTTGCTAATACCGGGAGCATATCAAGATATTCAATATCGCTCTTGCTGAGAACATCGACAATTTGTTGGTATCGGCTTTGTCCTTTTTTCCACGCCGCCCAAAAAGGGAGCCATTCGGGGTAAAGTGTTGTTTTGTCTGGAATAGAGACCAGTAGATAGGGTATGCCGTGTGATTGAAACCATGCCTGGGTCCCTGCATATCCCAGCTTCAGGTTTACTAAATGCTCTTTGCTCAAGGGATGAACACCGAGGTAAGGGGTCACTGTAGGTGAAATATGCTGCATGAACATTTCATTCTTGCGACCAGTGACATTAACTTTTACAGGCGCATCAAGTCCTTTTTCCCAATAACGGATATACAGACCGAGAAGATGAGAACGGAAGGCGAGATGGTCATTGAACCATGAATCCAGGATGGACGGCCATTTTCGTATTTTTTGATTAAACCAGGCCGGCGAGGACGCAAGAGGTCTGTTTTCCCCGACAACAGGCGTTGGCGCTAGACCGATCAGCTTGACAGTGAGCGGAATCAGCATGATTCCACAGAAGCAAAAACAAAAAAACAGATTTGATATTTTTTTAAGAGACATGACCGAGGAGTGCATTTTTGTCATAAAGTTTAAAGCGCGTTTTTCTGATCAAAATATAATTTCCTGTCTTATCAACTATACAATTGAGTGAAATTCAAATGACCGCTTATCGGTAACAGAACTCTGGACAGTCAAGAGGATGCATGAGCCAGGCAATTAAACAGCCGAACATTTTGTATAGCGAATTTTAGGATGTTTGAAGTACTTCATTACTCGAGCCGGCAGTTTTTGAAGCTTGCGCAAGTGTGATATCGCTTTTTTCTTCAATTGATCTTTCGTTCTCGCCGGTACGCTTGAATGGACACCGGCCTTGAGGTCGCAGTTGAGATATTCATCCGGATTCAGCTCTGGAGAGTAGGACGGCAGAAAGAACACCTCGATTCGGTCTTTATGTTCCGACAGCCAGTCCCTGACAACATGACTGTGATGAACCTTCAGATTATCGAGGATGAGGAATACCTTTCGATCAGCATCTTTAGTGAGTCGTTCCATGAATTTGATCATCGTGCTTGAATTCATTTTATCCTCGTAAACCATGAAACGGACCTTGCCTTGATTCGTAACTGTAGAAATCAGATTGACCCTCGCACATCTGGGATGAAGCCGAATAGCCGGGGTCTGACCGCGAGGTGCGTAGCTTCTGCCGTGATAGCTTTCATTGCAAAGGCCGGTTTCATCTCCCCAGTGAATTTCGGCGTTTTCAATCCTGGCTCTTTTTTCAATGGCTGGATACTCTTCATCAAGCCATTTTTCTACCGCCCTGGGGTTCTGTTTGTAAGCCCCCCTCAGCGGCTTCTGGGGCGTAAATCCCCATCGCTTCAGGTATTCACCAACCGACCGTATGGGCATGTTGATGGAAAAGCGCTCTTTGATCAATTGTTGGACCGCAATGCGAGTCCAAAGCGCGAAAGGCAGTTTGAGCTGGTCAGGGCATTTGTCGTAAATGGTCTTCTGAACCTCTTTTTCCTGATCTGGACTCAAGGTGCGGCAACTGCCGTGCGGGCGGCCGCGCTTCCTGATCTGGATCGCCTTTGCTCCCTCGCGCTCATATCTTTTGCACCATTCGCAAACGGTCGTGAAATGAACGCCGACAATTTCTGCGATCTCTTTGTATTTCCTTCCGGATTTACGAAGTCGAATCGCCTGATTTCTAAGTTGCTGCTGTAATTCCGGCGCAAGTTTGCGTGCATCAATTTTTTCCATGTATGCGCTATAGCATATTTTTCAATTTATTTCTATATTTAATTGCCGGGTTAATAACAATAGACCAAACATTTTACCAATAAAAGAGAGCAGACAAGTAAAATTTAATAATTCCTCACTTTTTTAATTTTTTCCCTCTTAAAAAATTTCTAAATGCGTACCATTTCTGAACCAATCGCCAAGCACGAGAATTCTGAATTTCCTGTAATAATTGTTCAGATTGATTTAACTGTCTCGTTAAGTTTTTAATATACATATCTACAGAAGTGTATTGTGGTTTAGATCGCCGAGTGATAAATTGGTTTAACTTAAATTGATTAGGGTTAGTTAAGTTGTATGCTCCGCGTTCAACAACCGTAAACCCTTTAAATACTGATATATCAGAAATAAGTGGAGCATTATCATTTTTGGCTCGGCTTGTTCCAACTGATTCTATTAATTCAAATATTAGCTGAGTAAATGGTGTTTTGGTAAACCATGGATGATCAGGTTTTTGAAATTCGGCCCAATATCCCCAAGTCCAATCTTCAATAATATACAAACCACCGGGACGTAACAAAGGAAACAAAACCTCGAAACTTGTTTTGGTTAAGCCATACATGTGAGATGCGTCATCAATCACTAAATCTAAAGGTTCTGAGAATTCTTGTAAAAAAATTTGCCGTAACTGTTTTACGTCAATTTGGTTGGTATCCCAATAGGTTTTAATTCGTCCCTCTAAATGGCGCGATTGAACATATTGATGGAAATAAGGACTATTATCTCTTTTTTGAAAATCAATCCCTACGTGTTTCTTGGGTTGAAAATACTCAAACCAAAAAGCCACACTACCACCATCCCACAAACCTAACTCAAAAATATTGTTCGCTTCAAATGTAGGTCGTAACCCCCAAAATTTGGCATATTGATCGATTAGAAATTTTGTTTTATAGAAAACAAAACAATCATCACCTAAATCCCAATCCATATTTCGATAATGTTCTAAGCGAAAAAGTAATTCACTTAATATCATTCGATCTTTCTGCCAATTTAATTTGTTAAACCAATTGTCATTTTGTTCAACAAGTTCATAATGTTGAGATGATTCATTGTGTTGATGCTTATTTAATATCGATATGATTGCTATATTCCTATTAGCCATGAACATATCTAAGTTCTGTAGTTTCACCTGAGTTAGTAGATTTTGCCACTTCGTGTTTAATCGGGATGCAATCTCATCAAACCTATCTTCAGTTAATCCCAAATAAGGCTCCCAAGGTTCGTCTGGATCGGGCCAAGGCTCGTAGAATAAGCACTTATTATCACGGTTTAAATAATATTGAGCAATTTCTCTATTAGACATTTCATAGCGTTTTTGAATGTCTCTTCTGGCTATAGGAGATAAGAGTAACCTTTGTTTAGTCGGATTTTGTGTGTTTAATATATCCGAAATGCCACTTAATTCAGCAACGAGCGCAAGGTGTTGTTCATTACTTATTTTATTTGTAAGTCGCAAAAACTCTGTTACATCTGGGTGAAAACTTCTATTAGTTTTTTGATTAGGTTCAATATAGGGTGTATCCATTTTTAACTCAATGGATTCTAAAAAATCAGCAAAAATCCCTTCTGTTAATTGCTCTTTTTCGTAAATTCGGACGCAAATATTTTCTTTTCCAAAATACTTGTGCCACAATTCAAGACGATTTTCAAAATTTACATATTTATAGA
Organism: Desulfococcus multivorans; assembly: GCF_001854245.1. Classification (GTDB taxonomy): domain Bacteria; phylum Desulfobacterota; class Desulfobacteria; order Desulfobacterales; family Desulfococcaceae; genus Desulfococcus; species Desulfococcus multivorans. The sequence continues at coordinate 811,770 of NZ_CP015381.1, forward strand.
CATTACGAATATTTTTTGCCACAAATTCTTGAATCGTTACATTCAATCGGGTAGACACCTCTTTAACCAATTGATTATAAGCTGACTGAATCAGATAATCTTGTCGTCTAAGGTAGATAACTATTTTTATACGAGCATGTTGTCTTAAGAACAAAAGAGGATCTATAGTTTGGGCTATTGAAAAATCTTCCGAACTTAATATTATGTTTTTATACTTTGAATTTTGTATTTCACCCCATAATTGCTCCCATAAATGTGTATTCCAGGACTCTTTTGTGTCAAGTTTTAAGAGGTTGGATAATCCATAATGAGCATTATTAGCTAATCCTGTTTCGGGGTACAAATAACCTTGTTGGGCTAATAATGATTGATTATCTACTAAAAACTGTTGAATAGCAGTTGTTCCTGTTTTATGCAAACCGATATGTAAATATAGATTTAGTTTTGTCATGATGATTTAGTCCAATACAGTTGTCCTGGTTATAACGGATTTGGGGGCGGATATCTAAAGCCGCCCATAGATGCCGATGTCAAAAGATTTTTGCAACCAATCCTCATGATATCTATGCTTGTTAAGCCACTCCGCAGGACTCCTCAAACCGCCGTGTCTTTTTACAGTCGTCGGGTTGCACGGAGCGAAGTTGTGGATCAACGCCCAACCTTTTATGCTCAATTCGGCCGCGTACGGGCTTCCATGAAAGTAAAAGGTCAAGAACAAATGGCGATTCATTCTCTGGCATCAACCTGTCTACCATATTGCTGGTTCTATGGAATCCCGGCTGATCGTAAACCTCCGAATAGCTCGAAAGATTTTCTTTCAGTTTTTCTATCGGTTTCAACATGACATCCGGAACCTTTTCGTTCTCGGCCCATTCGCAAAGTCTTCGAACCCTTTGAGAAAAGGACGCCTTTGTAGCGGCCTCGTAGCAGTTCCACAGCTTGTCCGCGGTGACGGAGAAAAAATCTCTGAATTTTTTGCACGACCGGTCGCAAATCTCAAACTCGGGTTTCGGGTCCGTAGGCAAAAATTCGCCAGCCACGCCCACACCTACATAATAAATTTAAGCACTTAAAAATTTCTACCTGATCTCAGCCCCCAAAACACGTAGGTACAAAATATAAATATATAAGCTAGACATTACTGGCAATATTCGCTAAATACGTAGGTATTATGTATTTGCGCACTGTCAAGAGAAAAAACCGAGACGGCGACACCGTCGAGTACTATCAGCTGGCGCACAACGAGCGTCATCCGGTCACCCGCAACTCGACAACGCGAATCATCCATAACTTTGGCCGGGCCGATCAACTCGATCGAGACCAGCTCGTTCGTCTGTGCAATTCCATTGCCAGAGTTTGCGGCCTTCAGGTTTCTGATCCACTATCCACAGTACCCCAGGATTCCCCGTCCGACTTTCCGAAAGACCTTCAAATCATCCGGACGCTCGATTTCGAGGCGGTTTGGGTGATAGAAGCGCTCTGGGAGCGGCTTGGCATTGGAAAAACCCTGCGCGACCTTGTTCAATCAGAAGGCGTGAATCCCGCTTATGAACGGGCGCTGCCGGCAATGACGGCAAACCGGCTTTGTGAACCCGAGTCAAAGCTGGGTGTATGGGATCGTTGGCTCTCAAAAGTTTATATGCCGGGATGTCATGACCTGAAACGGGATCATATGTACGAGGCCATGGATTTTTTCCATGAACACGCCGCCGATATTGAAAAGACGATATTCTTTCATACCGCCAACCTCTTCAATCTCAAGGTGGATCTCATCTTTTATGACACCACCACCGCATCCTTCTCAATCGATCAGGAAGATGAAGGCACGGATGCGTCTGATGAAGCCGTCCGAAAATACGGCAGATCCAAAAGCGGCGTATGGACCCCTCAGGTCATTGTCGCCCTGGCGGTCACACCCGAAGGGTTGCCCGTTCGTTGCTGGGTCTTCGACGGCAACACTTCAGATGTCGACACCATCGAAAAGGTCCGTTCCGATCTGAGAGGATGGAACCTCAACCGTGCGCTTTTCGTGGCCGACGCCGGGATGAATTCCCGCACCAACAAGGAGGAGCTTGCCCGGGCCTGCGGCAAATACCTCCTGGCAACGCGCATGGTCAGTGTCGCCGAAGTCAAGCGGGATGTGCTGTCCAAACGGGGAAGATATCAGAAGATAAAGGATAACCTCCATGCAAAAGAGGTCATCATCGGAGACGGTGAACGTCGAAGACGATATATGCTCTGTTACAACCCCAAAGAGGCCAAACGGCAGGAAAAGCATCGGCAGACGGTCGTCGAGAGCCTTGAAAAGGCGTTTGACAAACATCCCCGCAAACAGGCGACCGCCAAATGGGCCATTGCCCTGTTGGGCTCAAAACGCTACAGCCGGTACTTGACCATATCAAAGAACGACACCGTCCGGATCGACCGGTCTAAAATCCGTGAAGCCAAACGATACGACGGCAAATGGGTGCTCGAGACCAATGACGATACCATCAGCATGGAAGACGCGGCATGCGGCTACAAGGGTCTGATGGTCATCGAGCGCTGCTTTCGATCCCTCAAGCAAACCCGGATCAAAATGTGCCCCATGTACCACTGGCTGCCTCGAAGGATTGAAACCCATGTGAAAATCTGTGTCCTGGCCCTGCTGATCGAACGCGTTGCAGAGCTTGCATGCGGAAGATCCTGGGGCCGCATCCGCCATGCACTTGAAAGGTTGCAGATTACCGAATTCCAGACGCCGGATCGCAGCTTCCTCAAGCGCAACGAGATTCAGCCGGATGTCAACAGCATCTTGAATAAATTGGAAATATCCGCACCAAAATCAATTCTCGCAATAGAATAACCCGAAAAATTCTCATCAAAATCGTAGGTACACGCTGAATTCCATTCAGTCTCGCTGAGCCTTGCGTGGCGTCCCGTCACGCCGATTTTTGAACCTACTGCTCCGAAACCCGAATTAATGAACACGTGCAAAAAGTATCAGATAACGGAAATTCCCGGAAACAGAGACGTCCACGATTTGATGGTCGCCTTCCATCCATCGGTGTTCACCGATTTCGGACTGTATTCGGGATTAAAGTCCTTAGCTTCCTTAGCGAATTTTCCATAGGCTTCTGTCAAGCCCTTTTCTCCGGCTTTCTCGCTTATGGAGACTCCCAGTATGCACTGCGTGCCGACAACAGTGGGCACGTAAATCTTTTCTCTCCCTTCAGTCGGGAATATTTCTCGTCTGCGACAATATGATCAGGAAGAAGATCGGGGTCCTTGATCGTGGTTCCGACAATGCTGTTTCGGCCCAAGTTTTGTTCCATGCGATGCCAGTACATTGGATCCCTGCCGAACACATGGGTCAAAGCCCAAAAAGGCACGTCGAATTTCCGAAGAAACAGCGCCTTCTCAACCTCGCTTGTAAATGCCGTATGGTAGGGCATTACAAAAGAAGGCCTGACGGTATAAGCAGCAGAATCCACAATGATTCGTCTTGTCGGCATCTGCGATTTCTTCGGATACCGTATCTCTTTGAGGCGGTATCCGTTTTTGATTCCGTCCGAAAAAAGCTCTATAAATTCATTGATGAATTCATCCAATTCCGGCCTGAACTTTTTCCGATCTTCTATTTTATCCATATATTCTACTTGCTCGAAGGGAAGAACATTTGTACGATTTTTTCGGTGGGTGGATTTTTTGACCGGAATTTTCTTTCTCTTTCCTCTTCGATTAAGTCTGCAACTCAACCATAAATGAAAGGGGTGGAATTTTTTAGCCTAAAATTCACTCGCCCCCAAATACATTATAACGAGTTACTTTTTTTGCGAAAAAACATGATCGGATGTGTCTGTCTCGATGGATCAAAAAGGAATTTTTCCAAATGAAAGAGCTCTGAGTATGCTGATCGGGCATATTCTTCAGGTATAAATGTTTCACCGTAAAAATCGGCTGTCATTGCCCCTCCTCCGTTCACACCGTCTCGATTGGAATGCACAAATTCGCCTTGGTCGTAACGCGTGCGAGCATCAGAGAAATCATCAAACAGATTTGAAAGGGCGGCCAGATATCCTGTATGTCCTTTCCCTTTAAGAGACTTACAGAAGTCAAAAAATGTTCGTCCGCGCGTTGTTAAGGCGACCATTCCTCCCGGCACAAGGAGACGACTGAATTCCCGCATCCAACTTTCGCATGCTTTTTCAGATAGATGTGAAAAGACTGAATAACCTATGATAAAGTTAAATTTTCTGCTGGATAATTGCGTCGGCGGAAAAGGTTCCGTTACCAGAAAGTTCTCAGTTTGGAAAGTTTTTTTACAGATTTCTATAAAATCTTCTGTGACATCGATGCCGTAAATGTTTTTCAAGGGGAGTTCGCGCAAAAAAAAGCGTGCAATTCTTCCCCAGCCCACCCCGAAGTCCAACAGAGTGTGCTTTTTTTGAAGAGGCATGCCAAGAATTTTGAAATTTTCGATGCAGTCCTGATAAAAAATGAATGCTTCTTTAAGTGTATTGATACCTGATTGGCCTGTGGTATTGGTTTGTATCTCATCGGAGGGAAAGCCGGGCAACTTGATCCCGTTATAAAATACAGGAGGATTCGAATAGCTCCTGCATACAGCTTCAAACCAATCATCTTGGGTTAACATCAACTCTCTCCATCGTTTGATAATTTTTTTCATATGTCATTAATATGCTTTCTTGGGTTTCAGAGTGAAAAGTTTTACAAAGAGTTCTTGCGGATCGATTCAAAACCGAAAATGTTCTTTCGATTTCGAGTCACATCATGGGTGAGCTCAAATGAATTTTGTTGATGGTCATGATCATCCTGTCATGTTGTAATTATTTAAAGAATTCAAAGTTCTGATTGAGCCAGGACGCCGTCATTGCCATGCCTTCATCAATGCTTGTCTCGGGCTTCCAGCCAGTGTGGGCGGAAATTTTCATGAAATTTAGAACGTTTCTGTTAACGTCGACGGACCTTGCTGCACAATACCTGACAACGGGTTTTATGTTCAGCGTTTTTTTCATGATTTCGATCAACTGGTTGATGGATAGGCCGAAGGCCGTGCCGATGTTATAGGTTTCTCCACTTTTGCCGATCATGGCGGCATTCAGAACACCATGAACGGCGTCTGTGATATAGATGTAGTCCCTCACGTTCGATCCGTCTCCCCATATCTCTATCAGTTCATTTCGGAGGGCCTTGTACAGCATGGTGGAAATGACGCCTTGACCCCTCAGGGGATGTTGCCAAGGGCCATAAGGATTGGACAGCCGAACCGTTACATAATCGATACCGTGCAGTTTTTGATAAAGGGCGAAATATTTTTCGATAGCCAACTTGACAACACCATAAGAGCAGATGGGATTCGTTGGTTCCGATTCGGTAATCGTTTTGCCGTTGTTCTGGCCGTAGACGGTGCCGCCCGAAGAAAGAAAGACCCATCGCAAGTTGCGGATACGGGTTTCTTCAAGGTATCGGATCGTGGTTACAAGGTCACGGCTGACTTCGTCTGCAGCCCCTATTGTAAAGGGCGACGGCCGAGAGGAACTGATCAGGTGAAAGACCAGGGCGTGATCAAGCTCCTGGAGGAGTTCAGCAGACAGTGTTGCGAAGTCCCCGGTGATAGGCGTTGCCTTTTGGGGCCAGTGAGGGGTGGTAACCTGATCGAAACAAATCAGTTTATATCCCTTTTGGGCTAGGGCATGTGAAAGGTTGATACCGATAAACCCCGCGGCACCGAGAATGACGGCTTTTTTATACGATGTAGGTGGAATCATCACGAAGTCCTTCCTGTTTTTCATCGGGCAACCCGAAATATTTGCGCAAATATTCGATATAGGCACGTGACTTGGCGCGTGCTTCCCGGGTGGGTTCGACCAGGGATTGGGCAATTTCCTGCAATCGGCGAACCTCCTGAAGGTGGCGGTGTTTAGCTGCGGATCCTGTCACGCTGAAGGCGTGCCGGCGATGCAGATTCAAAGGCTTTTGGATGTAACAAACTTTGCCCTGCATCATTACATGAAGGTATACCAACCAATCTCCAGCGATCTGGTATTCAAACAATTCTGAGCCGATAGTGTTGAGAGCGTGATCAAGAGCTTTCCTGCGGAAAAGGACGGCACTGACATTCGGGAGGGTATTTTTGATGCAAAGTGCCTCCCGGATTTCCTCTCGGCCGTCGCGAGTATAATCGGCCCCCCATTTATCCGACACCTCTCGGGTATATTCCAGATAATGGTCCTTTATTATTTTCCCTTTGGTGTTCATTTGTTTGGACTGACTGAACGCCAGTACCGTCTCGGGCATATGAAAGGCGGGAACCAGTTCGTCGAGGAAGCTGTCGTTGGATAGATCGTCCGCTTCGGCGATCCACAGCACCTCCCCTCGACATAGCTTGATGCCCTTACACCATTGACGAAAAACCGACCCGGAATTCTTTTCATTGACGAAGAGACGGGCATCGATATCAATCTCGCTCAGGTATTTTGTAATCACTTCACAACTTCTGTCCGTTGAGGCGTCATCCAGCACGACAAGCTCATAGATTGGAAAGGTCTGACGGCGAATGCTTTCCAGCCTCTCAATGATGTGGCGTTCGTAATTATAGTTTGGAACGATCACGGAAACACGTGGAAAATCATTGAGATGGTGCAGCAGGTCTAACGCATACTGCCGCATTGAGCCGGGACGATGCCGTATGGTCCTGTCCGTCACAGAGAGCAGCTCGGAGATCTTTCGTGCGAAATCTTTTGGGTCTGGAAAGTCAGCCAGACGGCCGCCTTGTTCAATGATATACCGACCGGCTCCGGTAGTCTCATCAAAAGCCACTACGGGGATACCCGCCTCAGTGGCTTCAAGCACCACATTGGGAAAAGGATCTTCACGAGAGGGCAGCGCATATACTGAGGCGGCGGCATAATAAGCCATGGGCTCTCGGTCGAATCCGACAAACAGCACTTTTCCCTGAAGTTCGAGCGCATTGATGCGCGATTCAACCTTTTGCATCATTTCAGGTTCACCGTGCCCTACCCAGATAAAAACGGCATTCGGATGCTTCGGCAATACCTGGGCAGCGATTTCGACGAAGAGATCTGCCCCTTTGCGAGCGTCGGCGTAGGCAATGCTCAAGACGATTTGACTATCTTTCGGCAGGCGGTGTTTTTGAAGTATTTCTCGTCGGGCTTCGAGGCGTCGGTTCCTGTATGGGTTTCGTCGGAGCAGTCCCTGGTGGCGGATCAAGACCTTTTCGGGTTCAACCGGGGCGATCTCGCGGAAACGTTGATGTACCAGTTCCGCCGGGAAAACGATTTTGTCGGCGAGCCTGGAGATTGTATCGGCGTTGGTTTCCTGGTGCATGTCCCGGATTATTCCCGGTAGTTCGTGAATCAGGCTGAGAACCCGAAAGTCAAGATCTTTCAGCAAAGGGAGGATACTTCCGCTGACAACTGTGCTGGTTACGGCGTCGTGCATTCCCCCCGCCCGGAGCTCATACAGGAAGCTGTGCACTGCTTTCGGGCCTGCAAGTTCGGCATTCAGTGTTTGTCCGATGCGGCTGAATTCATCGAGCAACCTGCCGCCTTTAAGTGCCAGAACGGCGACCCTGAATCCATCGATCCTGAGCTGTCGGGCGAGTGACAGAAGAAGGAACTGCGCACCATGGGGGTGGGCGTCGTGGGTAACGAGCAGGATAGCGTCATTTCGAGTTTCAGCCCCTTCGGTGAGAGCATCCCGGGTGGCCTGCAGATATGCGTAGCCGTATCGGGCATCAGGCTCCAAATGAGCGCCTTCCGCCCATTCATTCCAAGCGTTGACGAATATCAATCGTTCATCATCTGCGGCACTTTGAAGTACGGTATCTTGGATAGCGTTTTCCAGCCAGGCCCGGTAAAGTTTCGGTGTGTTGTTGATAAAGACGGTGCTGCGGTTATTCCGGCGCGCCGTGTTGTCCCATCCTGGGCAAACACTACGAAAGATCTTGTAGCCGGGATGCTGGTATTTTTTGCTGCGTTCTACGAAAACCTGCCAATCATAGATAGTGCATCCAAAGTTTTTGTCGATCGGGGTGACGCTGCCTGTAACATCAGGTGGTGCAGAATTGTTCGGTGGGAACTCGACGGCGGCATCGAAGCCGTATTTTGAAGGATCGACCTTTTCAAAGGATTGCGTGTAAGCGAGAAAGAGATCTCCAATGCCGTTTTGGGTACACCAATTTCGCCAGCGTTGGGCCGTTTTCTTTGCCGACGGAAGGAGACTGGGGCGATAGACCAGCAGTAGCGGTTTGCCGTTGATCCGAATGTAGCGGGGATCTTTCATGTAGCGGGCGACATGTTGGATAAAGGCGAGGTCGTCTTCCGGTGAGTGCTGTTGCGCAATAAGAATTTCATTTTCCAATCCATCCCATCGGCGAGTCCAGTTCTCGTTGGCCCAGCAGAGACAAAAGGGCAGGTCGAACCTTTTGTTTGCCAGATAGTTTTTTATGGGCGTTTCAAGCAGACGTTTACCGCCGAACCAATAGAAGTAGAAGCAGAAACCGCCAATGCCATACAACTTGGCCAACTCGACCTGACGATGCTGAACAGCAGCATCGAGCAGGTTGTAATATCCCAATTCACCCGGTACATGCGGCTGATGATGGCCGACAAATTGGGGCTTGGCCGGCTTGACATTGGCCCACTCCGTAAAGCCTTTACCCCACCATTCATCATTTTCCGGAATGGAATGAAATTGCGGCAGATAAAAGCATATCAGCTTGACGGATTTGCTCCTTGGCGGCGAGGCTGTAAGCATTGGGACATAATCGCTGCTTATGTTGTCCTTATAACAGGACCGACCCTGCCCAGACATCGAAGTAATTTGCGGTATAGCCGTGTTTAAAATTCCGTCGTTGAGATTCTGCCAGCGACGATAAGCCTCGGTTCGTCTGAAGAGGAATGGTAACCTCTTGAAAATCGAATTCTTGAATTTTTGCTTGCCTTGAGGGGGCAGCAAAGGACTTTCCCAACCCCAATGGGCAATTCTGGAGAGTTTGGTTCGAAAAAACGGATATGGACGCGTCATCAAATTTTTGCGGAAAAAGCGCAAGGATGAAGTGAGGCGCCAGGAATTACTGTTTAAAATGACGGCTAACTGTCGGTTGACCTGTTCCAGTTTTTCCCGTTCAGTTCTTGCCTGATTGCGGCTCTGTTCCAATTGAATGCCTAACTTGCGGGTTTTTTCTCGTTCAGTCTCATATTGTTTTTCCAGACAATCTCGCTGTCCGGTAATTTGTAATAATTTTCGGCTCAAATCTTCCGTATTGGATTTTTCTTTAGCGGTATTGGATTTCTCTTTAGAAAGAGTGTCGGTAAGTTTTTCGATTTTCTCAGTGCGTTCGGCGATATTCTGATAAAAACCAATGATTCGGTCTTCAAGGATGTTAACGTAGCCGAAAGCCGGTGCGTAATCATGCAGGCGTTGCCGGATTCCGAAGAATTTTTCCTGAATAACGGGATCGTCAAAGGTCATTTCCCCATTTGCCAGGTTTAAAGCCAGTTCATAAGCTCGGGAAACGTCTTTCGGCAATTTGGGGTCAAGTTCCAGATCTTTGATCTGAAAATGCGTATGGCGCAGTTTGGCTTCCAGAAAATCTTTGGCAAACTCTTTCAATGCGGTTAAATTTTCTGCGGGAGGATCAAGATTCAGCACATCAGCGATGCGCTGGAGTTCCGTCTGCGGACTTTCCAAGAAAATATCGTAATCCACCATGACCCTTGGGCTGCCGCTACTATCTAAAACTGCTGAGACAACATGTTCCAGCCAAAGAAAATAGCTTTTCTCCGGTTCAATCCGGTTCCTTTTACTGAGAGACCGGGCTACGCTGATGGGGTTGCGTACGGCAATGACGTATCGAGGGGTACATCCCACCGCTTTGAAGATGTTTTTCCAGAAAGGCAGAAGCCGCGAAACGCGGGGATCCTTGAAACCGAATCGCGCTGTATTTAAGAACTTCGTCCGCAGGACTTCGACCGCTTCGAGCTTCAATGACCCGGCTGCATCAGCATGATTCAGGGTCTCCAGAACTTCGGGTGTAAGACCGAGTCTATCATAGGCAGAGCCTAAATGCTCAAGCAGGCTTTCATTTATGCGCAGGCAATCTTTGTCTTCCCAGAATCCTTTGGGATTGTCTTCTCCCGGAGGATGAAGATTGTTACCCAGTTCGACGCCGAGAAGAGAAATCCCTCGAGTGATGGTGCTCGTACCGCTCCGGTGCATGCCCAATACAACAACAATATTCTTTTTGGAATCTTTCATTTCAGTTTTTTGTTTCTCGTCGTGATGGATGAGATATCAAAATTGACGATTGCGGTGGCCTCCCGTTCTCTGTAAGGCTGGACTTTGAACATTACGGCATCAATGATTCGGTGCAGATAGGTTTTTTTCGAATCGACACCCGTCAGGCCTTGAATCCCCGAATTGAAAAAGTAGGTTCCCGGATTCAGTTGGCATCGGAACTTGAAGCTGACCTGAAATTCTTCCCCTGCCATGACGCTGTCAATGTGCTCAAAAAGACTCGGATGGAGTGCTCCGCCGATTTCTACGCCGCTGATGTTCTTGATCAGCATACCAAATTGTATGCGGCGTGCATTCTGGAAAAATTTAACTTGATAACAGTATCGATACTCCTGCATGGCGATCAGGATGTTCACCCGTTCTTCATCAAGGGTTTCGATGCGGGGATCAACAATAGCAGCGCCAAGTTGATCATAGTCGATCCGACTTTGAGATACCAACCCCTCAACGTACTGTGGCTGAATCTCCTTTTTTTCAGACGATGTGTCGGCAGTGGAATCGCTCGGAAAGTTATCGGGCGAAGCGATCGAAGCGGATTCTGCGGCTTTACGGATTTCCCGGTGCAGTTTTGATATATTTTCCGGGGGAGCGAAAATCAATTTGTGATAATGCGTTATGGTTTCTTTGGGTGGGCCGTCGTAAAGGAGTTCCCCGCTGTCGAGCAGAAGCGCGCGGTCGCAAAGCTCAATCACCATTGTCGCAGCGTGCGATACAAAAAGAATAGTCGTACCTCTTTCGCGGAGCGCCTCGATTCGGGCAAAACATTTTCTGCGAAAGGCTTCATCACCTACAGCCAGAGCTTCATCAACAACAAATATTTCCGGTTCCCGCGATACAGACACTGCGAAAGCGAGGCGCATAACCATGCCGCTGGAGTATGTTTTGACCGGTTGATGAATGAAATTCCCGATATCGGCAAACGATAGAATATCCGGCAATATCTGGTTGATGTGATGGTATGACATTCCCAGAATTTGACCGTAAAAAAATACGTTTTCCAACCCCGTAAACTGAGGATTGAATCCTGTGCCCAACTCCAGTAATGCCGCGATATTTCCACTTGTGTGGCAAACGCCGCTGGTCGGGGTGAGTGTTCCGCAGATGAGTTGCAACAATGTGGATTTACCTGAACCGTTGCGACCGACAATCCCCACGGTTTCGCCGCGACGAACCTCGAAGGATATATTTCGTAACGCCCAGAAATCTCTGTAATACTGTTTCGGGCGCATTCGAACTACCCGTTGAAAACGGGGCATGATGAACTGCTTCAGGCGGGCACTTGGTGCCTTGTAGATCTGGTAACACTTGCTGAGGTGAGTTGCACGGATTGCAATATCTTTCAGATCCGGCGTCAAGTCCTGTTCGTTAAAAGCTGTTTCTGAAAGGGGCTCATCTCCCCTACCAAGGGAAATATCTTTTTTTGAAAAAAGCGAAACAAAAGGGCTATACGACATCGGCAAAACCCTTGCGTGTTTTTTGAAACCAGGCGAATCCGACCCAGGCGAATGCCACGGCGCCTATCACATAAAGACCCAGACCGATCCAGTTGGGTTGGTGCCCATAGAGAAGCACTTCTCTCACCTGTTCAATGATAAATGCAAGCGGGTTGAGTCGGATCCAAGGTTGTAAGTTTTCTGGAAGGGCGGTGACAGGATAAAATACTGCCGAGAGAAAAAGCATTGCAGTGGTGAAAATACCGATCGGCTGTCCCACATCACGGAGGAATGCGCCCAGAGAAGCCAGCATCCAGCTAAAACCCGATACTACAATAATCAGCGGGAAAAGCACCAAAGGCGTCAATAGGACGGTCCAATGAAGAAAACCATTGAACATCAGAAAGACGAACAGGAGGACAAAAAGGCTGACCAAGGTTTGAAAAAGGGCTGTTCCTATGGCGACAATCGGAAGGATTTCCAGAGGGAAGACAACTTTTTTGACGTAGTTGACGTTGCTCAGGATTAATGTTGGAGATCGGTTGATCACCTCTGCAAACAATCCATGTACGATCAATCCGGCAAAAAGCACAACTGCAAACTGAATCTGGCTTTCTTCCCCTTGAGAGCCCCAGCGAGCTTTGAATACCACTGAAAAAACAAAGGTATAGACCACCAACATAATCAACGGGTTGAGGAAGGTCCATAGCAGGCCCATAACCGACTCTTTGTAGCGACCCAATACTTCCCGCCGGGTCATTTGAAAAATCAGCTTGCGATTATCCCGCAAACTTCTCACCAATGCATAAAGCGTAGCAGATTGTGCTGCATGAGGGTTCACACAAATACCTCGGCCTGTTTCAGAGGGACTCCCGCTTTGTCTTTGGATGAAAGCGTCGGTGGGGTTTCAATGGGCCACCGGATGTCGATTTCAGGATCGTTCCAGGCGATGCAGCGCTCGAATTCAGCGGCGTAATAGTCCGTGGTTTTGTACAGGAAGTCCGCACTGTCGCTCAGCACCAGAAATCCGTGGGCGAAGCCGGACGGGATCCAGAGTTGGCGATGATTGGATTCCGTGAGCTCCGTGCCGACCCATTGGCCGAAGAAGGGGGAGGACCTGCGGATGTCCACGGCGACGTCGAACACCGCCCCGGAGACGACCCGCACCAGTTTGCCCTGGGGCTGTCGGATCTGATAATGCAGTCCTCGCAGGACGCCTCGGCCGGATCGGCTGTGATTGTCCTGTACAAACGCGACCTCCAGGCCGGTGGCCTGCTGAAAGATTTTCTGGTTGAAACTTTCGAAAAAGAAGCCGCGTTCATCCCCGAATACCCGGGGTTCTATGATCAGAACTTCCCGGATGTCGGCGGCAGGGGTGACTTTCACAGTGCCCATCCTTTCTTCAGCAGGCCGAGGAGGTATTGACCGTACCCGTTTTTGGCCATGGTGTGCGCCAGTTTTTCGATCCGTGCCGCATCGATCCATCCCTTGCGCCAGGCGATCTCTTCGGGACAGGACACCATCAGCCCCTGCCGCTTCTGCAGGGTGGAAATGAAGGAAGACGCCTCCTGCAGGGAGTCGTGGGTGCCGGTATCCAGCCAGGCATACCCCCGCCCCATGATTTCCACGTTGAGCTTTCCCCGTTCCAGGTAGATCCGGTTGACGTCCGTGATCTCCAGTTCTCCCCGGGCGGACGGCTCCAGGTTGTCGGCGATGTCGACGACCTGATTGTCGTAGAAGTAGAGGCCGGTGACGGCATAGTTTGACCGTGGATTCGCCGGCTTTTCCTCGATGGACCGCACGCGCAGATCAGCGTCATACTCGACCACCCCGTATCGCTCCGGATCCTGAACATGGTAGGCGAACACGGTGGCGCCTTGACTCTGGGCCGCCGCCCGTTCCAGCTTCACCGCCAGATCATGGCCGTAGAAAATGTTGTCGCCCAGAATCAGGACGGGATCGTCATTGCCGATGAAACCACGTCCGATGGTAAAGGCTTGCGCCAGGCCGTCGGGAGAGGGCTGAACCGCATATTGAACATCGATGCCCCATTTTTCGCCGTCGCCGATCATCTCTCTGAAGCGGGGCGTATCCTGCGGCGTCGAGATGATCAGGATGTCGCGGACCCCTGCCAGCATCAGGGTGCTGAGGGGGTAATAGATCATCGGCTTGTCGTATACCGGCAGCAGTTGTTTCGATATGGTGAGCGTGATCGGATAGAGCCGCGTGCCGGATCCGCCGGCGAGGATGATGCCTTTGCGCCGGATCATGATTGTGCCTCCAGGGTTTCAGTAAGCATGCGTCTGGCGCCGGTTTGCCAGTGGGGGAGATTCAGGCCGAAGGCAGCCTGCAGTTTGGCGGTGTTCAAACGTGAATTGTGGGGGCGGCGTGCGGGCAGCGGGAAATCGCTGGTCGGTACCGGCGCGACGGTTTCGGGAGACGCCGCCAGTTTCATTCCGGCCCGGCGGGCATATTCCAGGATGAAAACCGCGTAGCCGTGCCATGAGGTTTCGCCGCCCGCCGCCAGGTGGTACAGGCCCCCCAGATCCGGGTTGTTGAAAACCGCTCGGAGGGCGTGGGCGGTCACATCCGCCAGCAGTTCGGCACCGGTGGGGGCGCCGAACTGATCGTCGATCACGGTGAGGGCTTCCCGCTCCCGGGCCAGCCGGAGAATGGTTCCGGCAAAGTTGGCCCCTCTCGTGCCGTAGACCCAACTGGTGCGGAAGATCAGGTGCCGGCAGCCCCCGGCGATAACGGCCTGTTCACCTTCCAGCTTGGTGCGGCCGTATACGTTCAAGGGGCCCGTGGGGTCGGTTTCCGTCCAGGGACGGTCGCCGCTGCCGTCAAAAACGTAGTCTGTGGAGTAGTGAACCATCCAGGCACCGCAGCGTCGGGCTTCCCGTGCGAGCACGCCGGGAGCCGCGGCATTGATGGTCCGGGCAAGCTCGCCCTCGCTTTCGGCCTTGTCGACAGCCGTATAGGCGGCGGCGTTGACAATCACGTCCGGAACGACTGCCCGAACGGTTCGGGCGACGCCTTCCAGGTTGGTGAGGTTCCCGCACAGCTCCTCGCTGCCGGAACCCAGAGCGACGATCTCGCCCAGCGGTGCCAGGCTGCGCTGCAGTTCCCAACCCACCTGGCCGTTCTTTCCGAATAGCAGGACCTTCATCGGTTTCGCTCCGCATAATTCTTTTCGATCCACGCCCGGTAGGCGCCGGAATGGACATTGTCGATCCAGTCCGGGTTTTGCAGATACCACATCACCGTTTTCCGGATGCCCGATTCAAAGGTTTCGGCCGGCTTCCATCCCAGTTCCCGCTCAATTTTCCGGGCATCGATGGCATACCGGCGGTCATGGCCGGGGCGGTCGGTGACGAATGCGATCTGCTCACAATAGCGTTTCCCGTCCGTCCGGGGACGCAATTCGTCGAGCAGGCCGCAGACGATGTTCACGATGTCGATATTGGCTTTTTCGTTCCATCCGCCGATGTTGTATATTTCTCCGGGGGAGCCTTCGGCCAGCACGTGCCGGACGGCCCGACAGTGATCCTTGACGTACAGCCAGTCGCGGATCTGCCGACCGTCGCCGTAAACCGGCAGGGGTTTCCCCGCCAGGGCGTTGATGATCATCAGGGGGATCAGTTTTTCGGGGAATTGATAAGGCCCGTAGTTGTTGGAACAGTTGGTGGTCAGCATCGGCAGGCCGTATGTATGGTGGTAAGCCCGCACGAGATGGTCGCTGGCGGCCTTGCTGGCCGAATAGGGGCTGTTGGGTTCGTAACGATGGGTTTCACTGAACGCGGGAGCACCGGCCCTCAGGGATCCGTATACCTCGTCCGTGGAAACGTGGAGGAAGCGAAAGGCATGTTTCCGTGAACTTCCCAGCTTGTCCCAGTAGCTGCGCACGGCTTCCAGAAGCCGGAACGTTCCGACGATATTGGTCTGAATGAAGTCCTCGGGGCCGTGAATGGATCGGTCTACATGGGATTCGGCGGCGAAATTGACGACGGCCCGGGGTTGATACCGCTTCAGCAATCCGGCGACCTGTTCAGGGTCGCCGATGTCGGCCCGAATGAAAATGTGCCGCTCATCATCGACGACGGATGCGAGGTTTTCCAGGTTGCCGGCATAGGTCAGCTTGTCGAGGTTGATAACGGGTTCATCGGATGCCGCCAGCCAGTCCAAAACGAAATTCGCGCCGATAAACCCGGCGCCGCCGGTAACCAGAATCATGGGGTAACCCTTTTGTCCTTTTATCGATTGATGACGTTCCAGGTCATCCTGATGTATCCGCTGCAAACGACATTGAAGCGTGTTGTGTGCGGAGATGTCCCTGTTTCGGCGTTTTGGAAACAGGATGCTGTTGAACAGAATTCTCCGAAAACTTAACTTTTACGTTAAATGGGAAGCAGTGTCAATGCCCTTTCGGTTACCGGATTTTCCAGAGGGAAAAATACATGCGCGTCTCCTTCTTTACCCGGCCCTAACGTGCATGACAACCACAAATACTGGATTTCCCCCATTTGATCCGGCGCCGGATTCGGCCAATATTTAGTGAGGGGAGCGTTGCGGCATTGGAAGGTATGCCATATGCTAAACAGAGGACACGCTCTCACGACAAGCAAAAAGGAGGATTTTCTATGGAGTATACGACTTTGCCGGGAACGGATATGCGCGTTTCGCGCATCGCCCTGGGCACGTGGGCCATAGGCGGCTGGATGTGGGGCGGAACCGACGAAAAGACATCCGTTCAGACCATTCACGCCGCTCTCGAAGAGGGTATCAACCTGATCGACACCGCGCCGGTGTATGGGTTTGGACGGTCGGAAGAGATCGTGGGCAAGGCGCTCCATGAGTACAACAACCGTCGGAACATTTTCATCTCCACCAAGGCCTGCCTCGCGTGGGACGATCGCGGCGTGTTCCGCGATGCGACCCGCGGCCGAATCAAAAAAGACCTGGAGGATTCCCTCCGGCGCCTTCAGACCGATTACATCGACATCTATTTTGTTCACTGGCCCGATCCGCGGGTTCCGGCGGAAGAGACCGCCGAGGCGATGAAGGAGCTCTTTTACGAGGGAAAGATCAGGGCGGTCGGGGTGAGCAATTATTCATCCGACCAGATGGCCGAGTTCGAGAAATTTTCACCGCTTCATCTCTCCCAGTTGCCGTACAACCTTTTCGAACGCGGCATCGAGGCGGCTGAGACGGCGTACTGCAGGGACCGCAACATTGCACTGATGGCCTATGGCGTGCTCTGCCGGGGCCTCCTATCCGGGGTCATGCGTTCGGACAGGGCTTTTGCGGGCGATGATCTCAGGAATCATGACCCCAAGTTCCAGGGGGACCGTTTCCGGCAATATCTTGCGGCGGCGGAAAAACTGGCGGAACTCGCCCGGGACCGCTACAATCGGGGTCTACTGCCGATGGCCGTCCGGTGGGTCCTGGACCAGGGGGCGGAGATCGCCGTATGGGGCGCCCGCCGTCCGGAACAGATCACGCCGGTCAGGGACGCCGTCGGATGGGTCATTGGTGATTACGGCAGGCGGCAGATCCGGAAGATCCTGAATCAGACCATCACGGATCCCGTCGGGCCGGAGTTCATGGCGCCGGCTGTCCGCGAAGCGTGAAATCTAGGAGAGCATCTTCAGCGACGCCTCGATAAACGCCGGGATGTCGCCGGGGAAGCGGCTGCTGACCAGGTTGCCGTCCACCACGACTGCCTGGTCCAGGAATTCGGCGCCGGCGTTCCGAATGTCCTGGGCGATGGATTTCCAGCCTGTCATCTTCCGGCCCTTCACCACGTCCGCCGTGATGAGGATCTGGGGGCCGTGGCAGATGGAGAATACGGGTTTCCCGCTGTTCACGAATTCTTTGACGAATTCCACCGGGGCCTCATGCGCCCTCAATTTGTCCGGCGAATAGCCGCCGGGGATGAGCAGTGCGTCAAAATCGTCCACGCGGGCCTTTCCGACGGCAAGATCGATAACGACCGGTGTGTTTTCCTTTTTTCCTCTTACCGTGTTGCCGGCTTCAAGGCCGACGACGGTGAGGCGATGACCTGCGGCCTTGAAGGCTTCGGCCGGTTCGGTGTATTCGGAATCCTCAAACCATTCATCCATAATGACGGCGATATGACTCATAGCAAACCTCCCGGGTAATGGGGGCTCCGCCCCCGGTCCAAAGATTGGTTTTCTCCTGAAATATATATTATAGTCATTATATGCGGGAGGGGAATTAAAATCATGCCGTATTCCGCCGCCGAAGGCCTATCCGGCCGAATCCGATTGTCAATGTCAAAGAAAGGACTGTCGCCATGAATATCGAATCCCATGTCATACCGGTTGAGGGAAAGGCTGTTCACTTTCTGTCGGCGGGTGCGTCCGCCGATACCATTGTCCTGTTGCACGGCAAGAGTTTCAGCGCCGACACGTGGCGTAAAACCGGGACGATCACCGCTCTGGGCGAGGCTGGTTTTCGTGCGGTGGCCGTCGATCTGCCGGGATACGGACAGTCGGCGCCGAGCGAAAAACGGGAGGACCGGATCCTGGGTTCTATCCTGGATGCGCTGGAGATAAAGGCTGCAGTGATTGTTGCGGCCTCGTTCAGCGGATGGTACGCATTCCCACTTCTTCTGGAGCGTCCGGATCGGGTCAGGGGCTTCGTGTCCGCGGCCTCCCGGGGAATCCGCAAATACCAGGCGTATCTGCAGCGTCTGACCTTTCCGGTCCTTGCCCTGTGGGGTGAAAAGGACGATCTCGTTCCCATGGAGAACGCCGATTTTCTGACGGCCTCCGTGCCCAATGGGCGGAAGATCGTCATTCCCGGGGGCACCCATGCTTCGTACCTGAGCGATCCCGAAAGGTTCAATCAGGTGCTTCTGGAATTTGTCACGACCTGTTTCATCGGACCCGGCGGTGCCGGCACTCAGTCCTCCGGTAAGCCCAACGCCGATTTGTCCACTGAAACCAGGATGTCGTAGCGTTCCAGGTTGGTGCCCATGGCCTGGTGGAGCCGGGCCAACCCTTTCCGGTAGTCGGTGAGGGCCATGACGTGCCGGATCCGGGCCGACACCTGCTTTTCCTGGTAGTCGAGGACGCGGAAGGTGTCGGAGAGGCCGCTGTTGAGGCGGGTTGTCTCCTGGTCCAGGGTTTTTGCCGAAAGCCCCACAAAGCGCTCTCCTGCCTGAACCCGCTCCAGGCTCCGATCCACGATTACCAGGGCGTTTTGAATTTCGGTGTCGATCCGACGCTTCGTCCGATCGATCAACAGCTCGATTTTGCGCTGCTCGATGCGGTTTTTCCGGTACTGGGCCCTGGCGGCCCGGTTGCCGAGGGGATAGTGGAATCGGAGCTCCGCCGACAACTGGTAGCCGCCGTCCCGGAAGAGACTGGTGAAGGCGTCCCCGTAATCCCCGGTGAGGGAGGAGGTGTGCGGCCCGCCGAGGATCGCCACCGGGCGGTCGTGTCCTGACAGGCCGTTGGCCCCTGCCGAGGCCACCAGATCCACCTGGGGCTTTTTCTGATTCCGGTAGTAGTCGGTCAGAATCTCTGTGTTCTCTCGGGCGATGCGAATGCCTTTCAAGTCGGGGCGCTTGTTCAGAGCGGTTTCGAGGGCCGCATTTCTTTCGGGGCCGGGCAGAACTGTGGCGGGGATGGGCGGGGTCCGGATATCCGCGTCATAAAGCGGATCGGCAGGCGCGATCGCCAAAAGGTCCTTGAGTTGGTTCTCAAGCGTTTCCACTTGTTGACGGGCCCGGATCACGGCTTCGTCCCGATCGACGACGGCGGTACGGGCCTCGTCCACCTCGGTGACGGAGATCATGCCGCGGGCGAGCCGTCGCTGGTTGCCTGCCGCCAGTGTCTCCGCCAGTTCCCGGGACTGAATGCGGAATTCGAGAACGGCGAGGGCGCCGGCCAGGTCGAGGTAGATCCGTTCGATCTCTCCGGCAAGCATCTGGCTGCGGGCCATATAGTCCGCAACCGACAGTTCTACGCGATTTTTCGACACCTGAACCGCCGCCGTATTGACATCGGTGCCGAAATCCCGGAGGAGGGGCTGGGTCAGCTGGAGGACGATGAGGTTCCGGTATTTGGGGTCGAGGGCGTCGGCGAGAAAATTGTCCTCGACCCGAAGGGTTTCAAAGGCAAGGCGGGACTGGAGTCCGGTGGTAAACCGCTTCAGGATGCCTATGCCGGCGCTGATTTCGCGGGTGTGCTGAGTTTCGTCGCCGTATAGGATGACGCCTGTCAGTAATTTTTGATCCGCAGCCGAGAGAGCGGCTTCGACGGCCGGATCGAAAACCGCTTCGTTCGAGATCACGTCCTGCCGCTTCAAGGGGATGTCGAGACGCTGGATTTCGAGGTCCAGATTCTGTCGAAGTCCTGTGGCGACGGCATCCCGAAGCCCGAGCAGCGCTTCCCGGCCCAGGGCCTTCCCGGTCGGGAGGAGGGCGATCAGAAGGACCAGCAGCACGGTGCTTGCGCGTGCGCTGCCGGCAAGGCGGACAATCGATGTTCTCAGGGGGCTGCGGTGGCGGTCTCCTTGATGGGTTTCCAAATCGGGCCTTCCTTTCGGTCAGTCGATTCTGTGCCGGAAAAGCCATCCGGCGAGGCTCAGGGTTGCCAGGGCGATGAGGGCCATGGGCCAGAATTGGGCGAAAAAAACGGACGGCGGGGCGTCTTCCAGGAACACGCCCCGGAGCACCACCATGAAATACCGAACGGGATTGAGGCGGGTGAGGTGCTGAACCGGAACCGGCATGTTGCCGATGGGGGTGGTGAAACCCGATAGAATCACGGCCGGCACCATGAAGAGAAAAACGCCCAGAAGCCCCTGCTGCTGGGTGACCGACAGCGATGAGATCAGAAGTCCCACGCCCACTGCCGACAACAGAAAAAGGCCGAGTCCGCCGTAGAGCATGAGGAGGTTCCCCCGGAGAGGCACCTTGAACCAGAGGGCGGCCGCCAACAGGCAAACCGTTCCCTCCGCCAGCCCGATGACGCATCCGGGGATCGATTTCCCGATCAGGATCTCCACCGGCCGGAGCGGGGTCACCAGGAGCTGGTCAAAGGTGCCCTGCTCCCGCTCCCGCGCCACCGAAAGGGCTGTCGTGATCAGGGTGACGAGGAGGGTGATGATGCCGAGGATCCCGGGAACGATGAACCAGCGGCTCTCCAGGTTGGGGTTGTACCATGTCCGGGTCTCGAGAACGGCGGGGAATGCCCTGATGCCGGCGGTCCGGACGAGTTCGTCGCCGTAGGCCGTGACTACGGTTCGAATGTAGTTGAGGGCGATCATGGCCGTGTTGGAATTGCGGCCGTCGAGAATGACCTGGATCTTCCCCGACCGACCTTTCAGGATGTCCCGGCTGAAGCGGCGGTCCACGTGGATCACCAGAAGCGCCTGTCGGGCGTCCACCAAGGGTGCGATTTCGGCTTCCCGGGTGATCACCGCCACCTTTCTGAAATGGGGCGATCCCTCCAGTCGTGCCGTCAACGCGCGGGAGAAGGCGCCGGGGTCCTCATTGTAAACCGCGTAGGGCACTTTTTCGAGATCGTAGGTGGCCGCATAGCTGAACACGAAAAGCTGGATGATGGGAGGAACCACAACGGTGAGACGACTCCGTTTGTCGCGGAAGAGGGCCAGAAACTCTTTGACGATCAGTGCGGCAATGCGGTGAATCATACCCTGACCTCTCTAATCCAATCGTTTCTTGGACTTGAGGCCGCACAGGGTCAGGAAGAAGACCGCCATGACAACGAGGGCCGCGAGGTTGGGACCGATTACGGCCGGGATGTCGCCGGCCAGAAAGCTCGACTGGAGAATGGCGATGAAATACCGGGCCGCGACGGCATGGGTGACGATCTGCACCGCTCGAGGCATGCCGGCGATGTCGAAGATGTATCCGGAGAGGAGAAATGCCGGCAGGAACGTCACGATGATGGCGATCTGCCCGGCGACGAACTGGTTCCTCGCGACGATGGAGATTAACAGCCCGATACCCAAAGAGACCAGGAGAAAGACGGACGACGTCAGGACCAGGACGCCCAGTGAGCCTCGGAGCGGCACCGCGAAGACCCCCACCGCCATGATGACCGAGAGGGCCATGCCGCCCATCCCCATGATGAAATAGGGAATGAGCTTTCCGAGCAGAATTTCGAGGATGGAGACGGGCGTGACCATGAGCGCCTCGAGGGTTCCCCGCTCCCATTCCCGGGCCATGACCATGGCCGTCAGCAGGGCGCCGATGAGGGTCATGTTCACCGCGATCAGTCCCGGCACCAAAAAATTCCGGCTCCGCATTTCGCTGTTGTACCAGATTCGACTGACGAGTTCCACGGGCGGCCGGATCTCTCCGCCGGCCTGCCGGACCCGGTCCTGGAGCCAAAGCGCCCACACGCCGTCCGCGTAGCCGGACACCAGCCGGGCCGTGTTGGCATCCACGCCGTTGAGGATGACCTGGATGGGTATGGGCGCTTGTCGGGAGGGATCGAGAATGCCCGAAAAATTGTCCCGCACCCGGACGATGCCGTTGACCTGGTGGGTGGTGAGCGCGGTCACGGCGTCCTGCATGGTCCGGAGCTTCCGAACGTTGAAATAGGGCGATTCGGCAAACGCCTCCCCCAGTGAGACGGCTTCGGCGCTCGGTGATTCGGCGACAAAGGCGATGGGTACGTTGGTGGCGTCCAGGGAAACGCCGTACCCATGGATCAGAAGGAGAAGTACCGGCAGCAGAAAGGCGATGGCGATACTGCTGGGGTCCCGAAGGATCTGCAGAAATTCCTTGCGGATCATACCCCGCAACCGGCGCATGCCGACGATGCGGCGCCGGGGGGGTTCAGATGTCCGGCGGTCCGGTGAAGGCCTCATTCCGCGTTATCCGCCTCGGTCTCGATGAGGGCGATGAAGGCCTCTTCAAGGGTCCCCGACGGGGCGCCGAGGTGCAAGGCGGCCCGGGCCTTGATCTCGGTGGGGGTTCCGACGGCCAGGATTCGTCCGGCCGCCATGATGGCAAGCCGGTCGCAGTATTCCGCTTCTTCCATGAAATGGGTCGTTACCATCAGGGTGACGCCGCTCCGTGCCAATACGTTGATGTGAGACCAGAACTCCCGCCGGGCCATGGGGTCGACGCCGGAGGTCGGTTCGTCCAGAAAGAGGATCTCCGGTTCGTGCATGAGCGCGCAGGCGAGGGCGAGTCGCTGCTTGTACCCCAGGGAAAGCGCATCGCCGGCGACATCCGCCATCCCCGAAAGGTCAAACCGGTCAAGGGCCCACTGGATTCGGAGATTTCGCTCACGACCTCGGAGATTGTAGACGCTGCTGAAAAATCGCAGGTTTTGACGCACGCTCAGGTTGCGGTACAGGGAAAACTTCTGGGCCATGTATCCGATTCTGGCACGGGTTCTGGCCGTCGCTCTCCGCAGGTCCAGGCCGGCGACCCGCATCTCTCCGTCGCTTGCCGGCAGAAGCCCGCACAGCATGCGGAATGTCGTGGTCTTTCCGGCGCCGTTGGCGCCCAGGAGCCCGAACACCTCCCCGGAATGGACCTCGAAACTCACGTCCCGGACTGCGTAAAAGCTCCCGAACCGACGTTGCAGGCGGTCGACCCGGATAACGGGTTGCGTGTCATTCTCCCGGTTTTCGGAGGCCGGGATTTCGATTTCGAAGCCTTGCCCGCCGGCCCCTGTTTCCTTGAGGCGCGCGATATAACTGTCCTCGAACCGGGGCGGCACGGGTTCAACGGCGGCGTCGGGGATGTCGCGGATCAGAGTGTCGGGAGCGGGTATGCCTGTCCGGAATGACTCCCGGGCGGGCGACGCGCTTTCGCCGCGGTTTCCCGCGATGACGACGCGCACGGCGTCTCCCTGGATGACCGTATCGATGATGCCCTTCCGGCCGGCAAGAGCCGCCTGAACACGGCGTTTCGCGGTTGGAGGGACCTGGACCCGGAAGGTGCGTCCGGTGAGGCGCCGGGCGAAATCCTCGGGGCGGCCTTCATCGAGAACCTGTCCTTCGTGAAGGATCACCACCGCGTCGCATCTCTCCGCCTCGTCGAGATAGGCGGTGCTCAGGAGAACACTGATTCCCGATTCACTGACAAGCCGCGTCACGATGGCCCACAGTTCCCTGCGGGATACCGGGTCCACGCCTACGGTGGGCTCGTCCAGAAGCAGGAGACGCGGCGGCTTGACCAGTGTGCAGGCCAACCCCAGCTTCTGTTTCATGCCTCCCGAGAGACGACCCGCCAGGCGGTCGGTGAAATTCCCGAGGCGGGTCATTTGCATCAGTTCGGCATAGATTCCGGGCCTTGCGGTCGGGGGTACGCCCTGGAGATCGGCGTACAGATCCAGGTTTTCCTGTACACTCAGCTCTTCATACAGGCCGAACTGCTGGGGCATGTAACCGATCCGGTCCTGAACGGCCAGGGGATCCTTTGCCGCATCGATGCCGCAAACCGTCATTTGACCGCCGTCCACCTTGAGCAGACCCGCGGCCGTCCGCATAAAGGTGGTCTTTCCGGCGCCGTCGGGGCCGATGAGGCAGGTGACGCCTCCCGTGCGTACCCGGATGGTGACCTTGTCGAGGGCTTTGACGCGTTTTTTCCCGGCGGCAAAACTTTTCTGAAGGTTCTCCGCAAAAATGACGAAAGGGCTGCCGTCCGCCGGCATCGCGGGACCGAGGATTTCATCGGAAGCCGGCATTACGGTTCATCCCGTCCCGGGCAGGGGGGCGGATCGTTCCCGGCCTCGGGATGAGCGTTCAGGGAAATGGTGACGGTGGCCGGCATGCCGAGGCGAAGTTCGTTTTGAGGGTTGCAGGCGAAGACCCGGACCTGGTAGACGAGATGGGAGCGGACCTCGGTGGTCTCCACCGTCTTGGGGGTGAATTCCGCGGTAGGGGAAATATAACCGATCCATGCCGGATAGATCTTGTCGGGAAAGCTGTCGGTCCTGATGACGGCCGTCTGGCCCGGATGGATCCTGCCGAGGTCGGTTTCGGAGACATAGGCCCGAACCCACACAGGGTCGTTCAGGGCCAGGGTCAGCACGGGGCGTCCGGGCGAGGCCATGTCGCCGGGCTCGAGAATGCGGTTTCGGATGACGCCGTCATCGGAGGCAAAAAGCTCGGCGTCCATGAGATTCCGGCGGGCGATCTCCAACTCCGCCTGGAGAACCTTGAGCGTGGCCTGGGCCGCGGCAATGTCTTCCCTGCGAGGCCCTCGTTCCGCAAGATTCTGACGTTCAACAGCCGCCTCGAGGCTTGCATGTTCGCTGTCGGCCAGCGCTTTTGCGGTGTCGACCCTGTCCCGGGAAGCCAGATTCTCGTCGGCCAGGGGGCGGAGCCGTTCGTAGGTGCGTCTGGCACTCTCGGCCCGCTGCCGAATGGCCTCGGCCTGGGCCCGGGCCTGAAAAATTTCTTCTTTCCGGCTGCCTGCCAGCAGCTTCTCGACAGTGTTGACCTGTGCCGCCGCCCGGGCTGCGCTCCGGTCGACGGCGAGCTGCAGTCGTCGGCTTTCGAGTCTCGCCAGCAGATCCCCTTTCCGGACCGATTGTCCTTCCTCGACACGGATGTCGGCAATCCGCTCATTCCCGTTGAAGGCCAGTTCGACTTCCCGGATGTCGACATTGCCGTAAAGGACGATTTCGGTGGTTTCAAGGGGGGCGTCTTTGAAAATGACATAGCGCAGACCCAGAACGATCAGCCCGACGCAGGCGAGCGCGAGGATGGCAAATTTGGCAATTCTTCTCATTTGTTGTAATGTTTCGCCCTGTAGTCGGACGTCCAGATACCTCCCCGTCATTTTCACTCCGGGTTGGCGGGGTCTCGGTCGAGGAGGACCCTGTTTCCCAGCAGCGGTGGAATAGTTTATCCGTTAACATATCCCACCACCGGTTTCAACGACAATTGAAGGCCTGACGGCGGCCTGGCCTATCGGGCGTGGATCATCATGCCGCAGTCTTCGCAACGGTAACGCGCAAATGAGACGTCTATGATATTGGTCTCCATAAACGTATATTGTCGGAAGCCGTCAGTCGCATAGCAGCTGGGGCAGAAGCGTAGACGGGAAGTTTCCGGGGGGAGAATTTTTTTGCAACGGCAACACCGCAGGCGATGGCCGGACTTCGGCAGGAGAATGAGTCTCTGGTGTCCGCAGGAGGCGAAGGATGTGGTTGGGGATGAGCGGTCCAACTGCTTTGAATTGATGGTCATACACGTCCTCCTTTCGGCAGGCGGAGAAGTCGTCGGCACGATGGCGGAAAGGGTTTTGGATCGGTCTCCGCATGATCATTGAATTCAGTCTAAGCGGGTTTTCATTTCGCTGGAATACCCTCAAGTGTGTATTTCATCCGCGGCGGCGGGTTTATGATCAGATAAAAATATCCTGATCTCAACTTTCGACTTTCATGATGATGACCGGATAGCGGTGCCGGGAGGATACGGCCTGTGAAAGTCGAAAGTTGGGCCCTGATATAATCGGCGTCTTCAGCATTCCATCTATCCCCGGGAACGTCGGACCCCCCTGTCGGCCCAAGGCACGGCTTTCGGCCGGCGGTACCTTCCATAGCCAATACATAAGGTCTTGCCGGGCATTTACATTATTTTACCCATCGGTCTGCAAGGAATGTCTGGCGCATGATGCGCTTTCCCACCGTTGCGGGCAGCCAACCTGTTTTGTCCGGGGTCGGATCAGACAGGCGGCGGCAAAGGTTGATTCTGTGCCGGCGCCTGAAACAAAATGATGCGACGCAAAAAGTTTTGAATTTTTGTTGTCTGGAGAGTTATGCAGGAGAATTAATGATTCAATTATATGTTAAAATTATATATATCACTAAAATGAGTTGAGCCGGTCATGGGTTCGGACTAATGTAAAATGATGCATCGCAAAATAAAAGTTGACACTGCTGGATTTTGCTGCATACTTTATCGAATCCTGAAAGGCGCCCGCCATGGGAGTGCCGGATCAAAACGCATGGCTCCGGATCGGCATTTAAAATGGGACCCAACATTCAAAGCGGATCCTATGAAGAATGAGAGGGTTCCGAGGGTCTGTTGCGGCGCTTGGCGGGATGTAGACAAAAATGAATTCTTGGAAGAAGGAAATCTGATCTGATGGAAAAATATTTGTCATTATTCAAAGCAATGTACAATCAGACCCTATCCGCTGGAAATTGCATGAGCGGATTTTGCAGATACATGAACGAATTCATGGTGCCTTATATTCTCGCGACCAGCTATTTCACCGAAGCCGAGAGAGAAAAAATGACGAAGACCGATCCGATGGAGGGCCTCATGTCCTATGCGGAGCTCATGCAATTCAACAGCGACGTGAGCAGCAGGGCCATCATTTCAAGCATGAAAGCCATGAGCGATTTCAGCAACATGGAGCTGAAAAAGGCCATGGATGCCCTGTTCGGCACCGTCTTCGACTGGGACGGCAACGGCGGAGACATTCTCGCATTCACGGAGCGGCAGGCCATAATGTCGGAGATGCTGGTCAAGGGCTATCCGCAGGCGATCCGGGACATCGAATCCGAATATGGATTCGGGTTCGAGCGGGGGGAGAATGTCAAGGTTGCGGAAACCGACCGGTTTATCCTTTACCAGATCCTGCCCATAGATCCTCATACGGAGATACGGCGTGACGGAAAGCCGATTCTGATTCTGCCCCCCTATGTACTGGGCGCCAATATCCTGGGATTCCTGCCCCGGGAAAATCGCAGCTATGCCCATTGCTTTGCCAACGTGGGAATCCCAACCTATATCCGTATCATGAAGGATATCGCGGTGACGCCGGCCGTCCAACTCGCCACCGGAGAAGATGACGCCCGAGACACGCGAATTTTTTGTGAAAGGATCATGGCGGCCCACGGTAAACCGGTGACGTTGAACGGCTACTGCCAGGGCGGCTACATGGCGGTTTGCAGTCTGCTCTCCGGCGAACTGGACGGCGTCGTGGACACGCTCATCACCTGCGTTTCTCCCATGGACGGAACCCGGAGTCGGGGATTCGAGGCTTTTTTCGGCAATCTTCCCAAACGGTTCAACGATCTGATGTATGGCACTAAAAAACTGCCGAACGGCAACAAGGTGGGGGATGGAACCCTCATGGGATGGGTGTATAAACTCAAGAGCATCGAGGCCGAGTTCCCGGTGGTCGCCTTCCTGCGAGACCTCATGATGTTCAACCCGAGAGCCGGCCGGCCGCCGAAGATCAGCAAGACGGCGGCAGCCATCAACTACTGGCTTCAAAACGAGCGGTGCGATCTTCCCCTGGCCGTCACCCGCATGAGCTTCGATTCCTACAACATTCCGGTTACCGCCGACGGCACCTTGCCCGTCAAGCTATTCGGCAGACCGCTCAACTTCGGGCGAATCCAGGAAAAGGACATTCCCTGGCTGATCTGCTACGGTGAAAAGGACGACCTGGTGGAGAAGGAAACCGCGCTGGCACCCCTGGACTATATCCCGGCGGAGGTGACGGCATTTCCCAAAGGCCACGTGGCCATCGCCACCTCCTGGTCGAACCCGACATCCGAATGCGCGCTTCATGCCCGCTTCGGAACTCAAAACTATCGGGGACCCGTTCGCTTTCACCTGGATCAGGACAAGATCGTCGCAACCCCTTGATGCCGACGCCCGGAGCCCCCGCCGACGTGATGCCGGAATGACAAGGACATCGAGCCGTGAAAATTTCAAGAATCCAGGAATTGTTGGAGGCCCGTTATCTCACGGGTGAGGCTTTTCAGGACCGAAGCATCTGGTCGGCCTGTGGTGGGGAACTGGTGGCCGAAATTCTGAAATCGGCGGACAAGGATTGCGTACTGCTGACCGGCCTGACCACTTCGGAGGTGGTCAGGCTCGGCATTATCGCCGAAGTGGGGTGTATCGTATTCGTGAGGGGAAGGCGGGTTGATCGGGGCGTCATCGATGCGGCCGCGGAATGCCGTCTGCCCTTGCTGTCGACCTCGCTGCCGCTTTTCGTTGCCTGTGGGCAACTTTACATGGACGGCCTCAGAGGATTTGCGGAATCCTGGTAGTTATCCGACGTCAGTTGCGATATTGGCAGTGAAAAAGATCGGTCTTTACAAAGAGATCTTCGTGGGATATCATCAAAACTTTTTTTGTCATAAACTTAAGGCGGACACACAAGATGTCGGCCTCGCCGCCGGCGGCGGCGGTTTGTTTGAAAGCGATTGATAACCCGTCAAGGAGATCGACAATGGCGCATGATCTGAATTCCCGGCTCACTTACCCGAACACGCCCTCCAACATCAACTACCTCTACGATCCCGCCCTCAACAAGGGAACCGCGTTTACCCGTGAAGAGCGGGATGCCCTCGGACTTTGGGGGCTGCTGCCGCCGGGCATCAATACCATGTCCGAGCAGGTCCTGAGGGCCATGGGCAATTACCGAAGAAAAACCTCCGATCTGGAAAAATATATCTTTCTCGCGGCCCTTCAGGATCGCAACCAAACCCTCTATTATCGAGTACTTGCCGACTATCTCGAGGAGATGATGCCCATTATCTACACCCCTACCGTCGGCTTGGCTTGCCAGGAATATGTTCACATTTTCCGACGCCCCAAAGGGATTTTTGTTTCGTCCCGGAACAAAGGTAAATTCTCCAGGATTCTCAAGAACTGGCCCAATAAGGACGTCCGGGTGATTGTCATTACCGACGGCGAACGGATTCTGGGGCTGGGCGATCTGGGGGTCGCGGGAATGGGGATTCCCGTCGGCAAGCTCTCCCTCTATACGGCCTGCGCGGGGATTCATCCCTCATGGTGTCTGCCGGTGACCATTGACGTAGGCACCAACAACGTCAAACTTCAAAACGATCCCCTCTATTTCGGCATGCGTCATGACCGGATCCGCGGGGAGGCATACGACAGCCTCATCGAGGAATTCATCATGGCGGTCCAGGATAATTTTCACCATACCCTGATTCAGTTCGAGGATTTTGGCAACATCAACGCTTTTCGGCTGCTGGGCCGTTACCGAAACCGGGTCTGCACATTCAACGACGACATCCAGGGGACGGCGAGCGTCGCCCTCGCCGGCATGTATGCAGCCATGCGGATGATCGGCGGAAAACTGGTCGACCAGAAGATTTTGTTTCTTGGCGCCGGGGAAGCCGGGACCGGCATCGGCGACCTGATCGTGAAAGCCATGATGGACGAGGGCCTCTCCCAGGAAGAGGCGCGGGAGCGCTGTTGGTTCACCGATTCCAAGGGGCTCATTGTCAAGAGCCGCCAGAAGCTGGCAGCGCACAAGGTGCCCTATGCCCATGAATTTGAATACCAGGCCGATTTTCTCGATGCGGTCAAGGCCCTCAAGCCCACCGCCGTTGTCGGCGTGTCGGGACAAGCCAAGGCCTTCAGTCAACCGGTTCTGGAGGAGATGGCGCGGTGCAACGAGCGGCCGCTGGTCTTTGCCCTCTCCAACCCGACGGCCAATGCCGAGTGCACCGCTCTGGAGGCTTACGCCTGGACCGACGGCCGCGCCGTCTTTGCCTCGGGCAGTCCCTTCGAACCCGTGAACCTCAGGGGCGTCACCTACGAGCCGGGTCAGGGGAACAACGCTTACATCTTCCCCGGGGTCGGCCTCGGTGTGATCGCCAGTCGGGCGAAGCATGTCACCGATGAGATGTTCATGACGGCATCACGGGTGTTGGCCGGCGAGGTGTCGCAGGAGGATTTCGAGCGGGGCAGCATCTATCCCCCACTGGTCAAAATACGCGAGGTCTCGATCAAGATCGCCGCGGCCGTAGCCGAGGTGGCCTTTGATCAGGGCCTTGCCGGTGTTCCCAGGCCCGACGACCTGCGGGACTTCATTCAATCCCATGTCTACGAGCCCAATTACCAGAGCTATGTATAGACCCGATCGAGGGTGGGTGGGTTTCCGAAGCGCGGAGACCTCCCACCCCTGGTTCACCATTACCGAAGAGGCGGAATATGAGCGCAAACAAGCGTAGTATCGTAAGGACCTCCGATGCACCGCAGGCCATCGGTCCCTATTCGCAGGCCGTCAAAACCGACACTCTCGTTTTTGTCTCCGGACAGATCGCCCTGGACCCCGCAACCGGCAGCCTGATCGATTCGGATATCCGAACGGAGACCCGTCAGGCCATGACCAATCTCGGCAACATCCTGATCGCCGCGGGCAGCAGCCTTGACAAGGTGGTAAAGGCGACCTTGTTCATCAGGAACATGGACGATTTCGCCATGATCAACGAGGTGTATGGGGAATTCTTTTCCACCGATCCGCCGGCCCGTGCCTGTGTGGAGGTGGCGCGTCTCCCCAAGAACGCCCATGTTGAGGTCGAGGCCGTCGCCCTTCTGAACGAATAGGCCGATCGTGCTTTATTGCCCCGTCTCCACTTCCATGCTTTTCAATACCTCCGCCTGAACGCTCGACCAGATGTGGCGCTTCAACTCCAGGTAACGCTCCGAGAGTTGGACGTCGGCGTTTCTCGGATGGGGCAGGTCGTTGGTGATCTCCTGGGCGATCCGTCCCGGGCGGGCCGTCATGACGACGATGCGCGACGAGAGGAGGAGTGCCTCGTCGATGGAGTGGGTAATGAAGATGATGGTCTTCCGGTGCTTCTCGTAGATGCGCACCAACTGCTCCTGCAGCACCTGGCGGGTCATGGCGTCCAGGGCGGCGAAAGGCTCGTCCAGGAGCATGACCTGAGGATCGTTGGCCAGGGAGCGGGCGATGGAGACCCGCTGCTTCATCCCGCCGGACAGGTGGTGGGGGTAGGTTCGCTCAAAACCGTTCAAACCCACCAGCTCAATGAACTTTGCAGCCCGCTCCTCCCTTTCCGATTTGGGCATCCGTTTCATTTTGAGTCCGAATTCCACGTTCTCCTGGACCGTCTTCCATGGGAAGAGGGCGTATTGCTGGAAGATCATGCCGCATTCCGGCGTAATCCCGGTGACGGGCCGTCCGTCCAGGAGCACTTCCCCATGGGTCGCGCTATCGAATCCGGCCACGAGGTTGAGCAGAGTCGACTTGCCGCACCCCGAAGCCCCGACGATAACCAGAAATTCCCCGTCCCGGATGTCCAGGGAGAGATCTTTCAGCGCCGTCACCTCGCCTCGCTTGCTGGAGAACACTTTAGTGACACCTTTGACGGAGATTTTGGGAGCGGCGTTTGCCGTGATGCCGTTTTCTGGCGTTTTCGCCGATGGCGCTACTGACGTGTCCATGGCAAAAGCCTCCTTTCGAATTTGCGGAAAAGCACATCGATGATCATAACCGTGATACTGATCATCACCATGCCCAGAAGCACGGTGTCGGTCTGGAAATATTCCTTGCCGTTCATGATCATGAAGCCCAGGCCTTCACGGGCCGCCACCAATTCCGCCGATATGATGCAGGTCCATGCGATCCCCAGCATGACCTTGAGCCCCGCGATAATCTGGGGCAGGGAACCCGGCAGAATCACCTCCCGCATGACGTCCAGGTTGGATGCGCCCAGGTTGCGTGCGGCCCGGACAAGGAGGGGATCGATGCTCTTGGTGGCTTCGATGATATAGAGAAGGGAAGGGGCGAAGGATCCCATGAAGACGATGGAGTATTTCTGGGTTTCGGTGATGCCCAACCAGAGCAGGGAGAGGGGAATCCAACTCATGGAGGGAAGCGGCCGCAAAAGGGAGATGAACGGATCGAATACGGCCATGAAAAATCGTGACGATCCCAGGAAGATGCCGAAGGGGATCGCCACGAGGCTCGAAACTATAAATCCTACCATGACCCGCCGGGTCGAGGCCAGGGTATGCTGCACGAGACTGCCGTCCCCGATCATTTTTGCGGCTCGGGCGAGGATCTGGGTGGGCGACGGCATAAAGAGCGGTTCGATGAATCCCATACGGCAGAGGAATTCCCAGAGGCCGAGGAAGACGAGGAGGGATCCCAGGCTGACGAATACCAGATTGCTGTTTGATTTCGATGTCATACATCCCCCTTCCATGCGGGGCGGACGACGTGTCGTCCCGCCCCGCCGGTGCGGCTCTAATCAGGGCATCATATCCGCGGCGACCCATTCCTTGACGACGGGTGCGGCATCGATCTGCTTGTGTTTGACGAGAAACTCCGCCAGCCGTTGCATACCTTCGGTGAATTTTCCGGGTTCGACCATGAGAGCCCGCTGTTCGGCACCGGGAATCCATTGAATGTCCTTGAGAACCGACATCTGTTCCTCCATGCCGAGGTTGGTCAGCTTCACCAGCACCTCGGCGCATTCCTTGGGATTCCGGATGAGGAGGTCCACCGCTTCGAAATAGCCTTTTACGAAAGCCTTGCAGGTGTTGGGGTATTTTTCGGCGAACTCGCGGCG
This sequence comes from Desulfococcus multivorans, assembly GCF_001854245.1. Taxonomy (GTDB): domain Bacteria; phylum Desulfobacterota; class Desulfobacteria; order Desulfobacterales; family Desulfococcaceae; genus Desulfococcus; species Desulfococcus multivorans. The sequence goes on from NZ_CP015381.1 coordinate 844,873, forward strand.
GACCACCATGATGTCCGGACCGGGCCCCAGGCTGTACTGCTTGTAGAGGCTGAAAGCCGTATCGTCAGCCAGCAGGTGGTTGCCGGGCATGTTGAGGAGGTTGTTGAAATGGGGCGTCCACGCGGCACAGGCGTCGATCTCGCCTGATGCCATGGCTGCGGGCATTTCATTGACCTTGAGGTTGATGAGGGTGAGGTCTTTGTCGGGGTCGATGCCGTTTTGCTCCAGGAGATCCAGGATGAGGACATGGGCACTGGAGGCAAAGGGGGCAGCCACCTTTTTGTCTTTGAGATCCGCGACGGTCTTGATATTCTCCCGCGCGATGAGCCCTTCCACCGTTGCGTAGGAGTCCTGGGTGGCGAATGTCATGAATCCCTTGCTCCCCGAGGCCATGAGGGCGATGGCCGAGATCGAACCGGTGGAGGCGATGTCGAGGTCGCCGGCCACCAGGGAACCCATTCGCCCCGAAGAGGCGTAGAAATTCTGAAAGAGCACGCCCAGTCCGTGCTTCTGGAAAATCCCCTTTTCGACGCCGACCCAGACCGGATAATGTCCCAGCCAGGAAGAGCCGCCGTAGACCACTGTAACCTTCTCCGGCGCCCCGGCCTCCTCGGCCTGAGAAACGCCCGTGAACATGAGCCATGATGCCAGCATCAGGGCGGCGCTTGCCAGAAATACCTTGGTAGACTTCATAACTTCCTCCTTCTGTTTGACGTGAGGTGCTTTTGGATAATGCAATCCTGAATCGGAGCAGGTTCCTCCAATCCGCATGTCCTGTCCATCGTCAAAAAACAAAATATGTGCCATAATGATGAAATTCCGTATTTACGTAAGGTTATGCCTATGGTAGGTTTTAAAATAATGCCGTGAAGACGAGGAGTGTGCTGAATTCGGCGCATCAGAACGGCAAGTGTGCCGAATTCAGCACACTCTTCTCCTTTTTCAATTTGACGAGAGTTGACGGGATCGACGGGGTGCCAACCAACAGGAACAGCTACAATTCGAACCGATTCATCCTGATCCGCGTCATGCGGCGGGCGTTATATCGGCTCGGCATCATGACAGGCATCCTTCTCGTCCTTATTTGTCCGGCCCATTCAGCTTTGCGGGTCGGCATGCCCATCGCCTTTCCTCCATTCAGCTACCAGGGTGAAGGAGATGACCGGGTGCGGGGCTACAGCGTCGACGTCATGGAGACCCTCGGTGGGATCATGGACGAGGAAACCCGGTTTCTGGTGGGTGAACCCGAAGACCTGCTCACGGCCCTTGCGGAGGACCGCATCGACATGGTCTGCGGTGTCGTCCTGACGGAATCGATTCGACAGGCCTATGATTATCTTGAGATCAGTGTTTTTGTGAAGCGTTTTTTCTACGCCAATCAGGCGGGTGTTGATCCCGACCGCCGGCATCACCTCGCCGGTAAAACCGTTGTGGTGGTGCGGGGCCAGCCTTTTATGGATCTGGGGTTGCAACGGGAAGGGGTTAATATTGTTCAGGCCCGGGACATTCTCGAGGCCCTCAGAATGCTCGACGGGAATCAGGCCCAGTTATTTGTGGGGCTGTCCGAGCAGGTGGTTAAAACGCTTACGGACGAGTTCGATCTGAAGCGCGTCCGCCAGGCAGGCGTCACCATAGGTCAGTTTCCCCTTGCCGTCATTGTCCCCAAAGGGAACACGGCTCTTCTGAAACGTCTGAGCATGGGGCTTGGGATGGCCGTCAGCGACGGCAGCCTCGGCCGCGTTCAAGAGAAATGGCTTGGCGGTTGGAGCTGGGCGTTCTTCTGGATACGTTACCGACTCTATGTCTCGATCTTCATCGGTATTTTCGCGGCGGGGATCGGGGGGATCATCCTCTGGAATCAGACCCTCAAACGTCAGGTTGTCCGGATCACCAGGGATCTGGGGGTGTCCGAACAACGGTATCGGGACGTTATCGAATCCTCGCCGGACATGGTTTTCGTCATCAATGGATCCGGAGAGATCCGGCTTGCCAACACGAGCGCGAGACGAAAGCTCAGCTGGGACGAAGCGACGCTTCATTGCACGGCCCTGCCGTCTCTGGCGGCGTCGGCGGACCGGACGTCGGTGGACCGGTTTCTCCACCAGCTCTTCGCGGACGGCTATGCCGGTACTGAAATCCGTCTGATCGCGTCGACGGGCGTCAACATCAATGTCGAGATGGTGGCAGCCGGCATTCAGCAAGGCAGTGCGGACGAACCGCTCGCCTGTTGCTTCGCCCGGGACATCACCCGTCGCAAGCGCATGGCGGTGGAGCTGATTCAAGCCGAGCGGCTCGCCACCATCGGGAAAATGGCAGCCTCCGTTGCCCATGAAATCAACAATCCCGTCGGCATCGTTCTGGCCCACACCGAAGAACTCATGAGCGGTGGACTTTCGCCTGAAGAGATCCGGAACAGTCTCGACGTTATCCGGCGCAATGCCGTGCGTGCGGGGCGTATCACCGAGACGCTCCTGGCACAGGCCTCCCAGAGCCCCGAGGGGACCGGTTTCGCGGGTCGGATGGTCGTCGACCTTGCGGGGCTCATAGAAGAATGTATCCATTTCGTCAGGCCGCGGCTCAGGCGAATCCGCCTGCAGAAAGGATTGCCGACGGGTCTATTTCCCGTCCAGGGGGACGCCGGGAGCTTGCAGCAGGTCTTCATCAATCTGCTCCTGAATGCCGCCGAGAGTATTGACGGGGAGGGCGTGATCCGTGTCTGGCTGGTAAATGAGAGGACCGGCCTTGTACCAATGGTCTCGGCCGTGGTGGAAGACTCGGGAATTGGGGTCCCCGAAGCGGATCGTGAACGAATATTCGAGCCGTTTTTCACCCGGGGTAAACAGCGAGGGTTTGGACTGGGGTTGTTTGTCGCTCGGAACATTGTGGCGAGGCACGGGGGGGATATCCGCTGCGAGCCGGGGACTTCCGGCGGCACCCGGATGATCGTGAGGATCCCCCAACGGGAGCTGGAAGCGGATGGCGCAAAGGCATGCGACAATGGGTGACCGGATTCTTTTCGTAGAGGATGAGCCCGAGATGCTCCAATTCCTGGCGCGGTATTTTTCGCGCCGCGGGTACGCCGTTACGGCGGCAGCGTCGGGCGAGGAGGCCTGGCGCCTGCTTTCCCAGACCACTTACGACCTGGTGGTGTGCGATCAGGCCCTGGACGGGATTTCCGGGCTCGATCTTCTCCGGATGATCCGGGAGACGGATCGAGATCTCCCCTTTATCATGATAACCGGTGCCGGCACCATCGAAACGGCGGTGGAGGCCATCAAGATCGGGGCATTCCATTATGTAACCAAACCCTTCAAGCCTGGAGAACTGGCGATCCTTGCGAGCCGAGCCGTCGAGTTCGGCAAGCTGCACCGGAAGCTCAGCCGGATCCACGCCGATGAAGACGAGGCGGATCGGTCCATCGTCATCGGAAATAACCGACGGATTCTCGAGATGATGCAAACCATCGAAAAGATATCCGGCTCGGACGCACCGGTTCTCATCCAGGGAGAGACGGGCACGGGAAAGTCGGTTTTCGCACGGCGCATCCACGAGACGAGCCGACGGCGCGGACGACCTTTCGTGACCATCGACTGTGGCGCTCTTCCGGAAAACCTCATCGAGAGCGAACTCTTCGGCCACGTCAAGGGCGCTTTCACCGGTGCGGTTCGGCCAAAACGAGGGCTTCTGGAAGAGGCCGACGGCGGGACCATCTTCCTCGACGAGATCGGGGAGATGACGGCGGCCACCCAGACCAAGCTGCTGCGGGCGCTTCAGGATCTGGTGATTAAACCGGTGGGCGGCAACCAGATTGTTGCTATTGACGTCCGTTACATATCGGCCACGAACAAGGACCTTCATCAGGAGGTCGCCGCGGGACGCTTTCGGGAAGACCTTTATTATCGTCTGGCGGTGATCCCCCTCTATCTGCCGCCTCTCCGGGAGCGCCGCGAGGATATCATTCCATTCGTAAGGAACTTCGTTCGGGAGCTCAATCGCCGGTACGGCAAGCGTGTTTCCAAGGTCGATCCTCTCGTGCTCCAGAGCTTCATGGAAGCCCCCTGGAAGGGCAACATACGGGAGCTCAAGAATGTCCTTGAGCGCTCGGTTCTCCTTGCCGAAGGAGCGGCCATCACCGCCGACTGCCTATCCCCGTCCCCTGCCGGCAGAGGTGTTGCGGACAGGGTTCCAAAACACCCCGTCAGCCTCAAAACCGCTGTCGAGGCGGCCGAGCGGCAAACCATCCGAAGCGCCCTTGCCGCCGCCTCGGGGAACCGCTCAAAGGCCGCCGAAATTCTGGGCATTGGTCGGCGGACTCTTTACGCCAAGATGGCGGCTTACGGCATCGAATAGAGGGACAGGATTCTCAACGGTGCCGGCGAATGCCCTGAAGCGCTTGATCATAGAGGTCTTTATGTGGCATGATCTCCAATCAATCACCGGAAGGTGATGGTAATCCATGCCGGTAAAACAGCCAGGAGGAGGGAATACAGCGGTGAAAGTCATCAAGGTCGGGGGAGGATGCCTCCACGGCAAGGAGACGATTCAGCAAATCGTCGATCTGATAACGGAACGGGGCAAGGGGCAGGTCTTCGTGGTATCGGCGCTTTATGGCGTGACGGATCTGCTTATCCAGGGCATGGGCAGAGCGCTCAAAAATGAAGAGCATATTCCCGGCATCATGGCGGACATCAAATCCCGGCACCAGCTCGTGGCGCGGCACGTCATCGGGCGGCCGACGGAGCTCAAGACCTTCAACAAAGAGTTCGGCAACAGCCTGAGGCGGCTCGAGCGATTCTATTACGGTCTCAATTTCACCGGTGAAATCACCCCGCGCCTGACCGACGCCGTCACCAGCTTCGGCGAGCGCTTTTCGGCCCAACTCCTGGCTGCGGCCCTGCGGAGCCGGGGGGTTTCGGCCACCTGCCGAATGCCCCACCAGGTGGGTCTTATCACCGACGGAAAATACGGGGACGCCACGGCCAACATTCCCAGAACCGAACAGAACTTCAGGGAACATCTGGTTCCGCTGCTGGCTCGGGACGTCGTTCTCTTTTTCCCGGGCTTTTTCGGCGTGAGCGACACCGGCCACATCACGACCTTTGGCCGGGGCGGCAGTGATTATGCAGCGGCAGTGGCGGCCGCTGCCCTGAACGCGGAAGTCCTGGAAATATGGAAAGACACGGAGGGATTCATGAGCGCCGATCCCCGGCTGGTCAGCGAGGCGACCCTTATCCCGACCCTGTCCTACGAGGAGGCGGCGGAGCTGGCTTATTTCGGCGCCAAGATTCTCCACCCCCGCACCGTGGAACCGGTTCGAAAGAAGCGCATCCGCATCGCGATCAAGAACACCCTGAACCCCGACGGCCCGGGAAGCCTCATCACTGCACGGAGCCCGAGGCCGGCATCCGTCATCAAGAGCGTCGCCTATGACGCCGACATTGCCGTCCTCAAGGTCTACGCATCGGGCGTCGGCGCCCGCCGGGGTATTCTGGGAGAGGTGGCGACCGCGGTGTCGGCGAAGGGCATCAATATCAAGTCGGTGGTGACCTCCCAGACCTGCATCAGCCTCCTTCTCTCCCGGAAAGATGTTGATGCCGCCCGGGAAGCACTGATGGATATCGCCCCTCGCCCTTTTCGACAGATCGACCGGCTTGACGGCGTGGCTCTTATCGGGATTGTCGGCGACGGCATTCAGAAACGGCCGGGCATCGCCGCCCGATGCTTTACGGCCGTGGCCGACTGTCGGGTCAACGTTGAGATGATCTCCTTCGGCCCGTCTCGGGCCGCTCTCTATTTCCTCGTGGCGGAAAAGGATCTGGAGAGCGGCGTCAACGCCATCCACAGCAGCTTCTTCTCATCGCCCCGTTGCGGCAGACTCGAATGAGAACGGCAAAAGGAGCGACGACGCCGTGTCTTCAACATCTCTCCGGTCTTCCAGATCCTCCGGAAATCGGATCACCTTGAGGAAAAAGCCTTCCCGGACCGCGACAGCGCCGCGGAAGCGCGCGGTCGGGAGGTCTCCTCGAAAGGGTCTGTGGCGATGGCCCGTCTACCTCCTGATCCTTTGGGTGGCCGTCACCGTCCTCGTGGTGCTGGTCCTCCGGGTCGTCGATCCGCCCGTATGGGCCTGGCGCATTCATCGCGCTTTGTCTCCGCCTCTCGAAGAGATGCCCTTGAGCCGCCACCGGTGGGTGCCCCTGGATCAAATCTCAAAGCCCATGCAGTTGTCGGCAGTCGCCGCCGAGGATCAGCTCTTCGCCAGACACCGGGGCTTCGACTGGCGGGCCATCGTCGCCGCCATCGAAGACAACGAGGAACGGGAACGGATTCGCGGTGCCAGCACCATCACGCAGCAGGCTGCCAAGAATCTCTTCCTCTGGCCTTCCAGGACATGGCTCCGCAAAGGTGTGGAGGCCTATTTCACGGTGCTCCTGGAAGCCCTCTGGCCTAAACGGCGGATACTGGAGGTCTATCTGAACATCGTGGAGTTCGGCCCCAACCTCTTCGGGGTGGAGGCTGCAGGCCTGCGCTTTTACGGCAGGAGTGCCGCCCGCATCACGGCCGACCAGGCCGCCCGCATGGCTGCGGTGCTGCCCAACCCCTACCGCTACCATGTGGACCGCCCCTCGGACTATGTCCTCAGTCGCAGCCGTTGGATCCGACGGCAGATGCGGCAGCTGGGGGAGAGTGGTCTCGCCTTCCGGAATTGATCCGGACGTGGAGAATGAAATTTCATAACCTGACGTTCACCCAGGAGAAGGAGATTCAAGATGAACTTTTTGCTCAACATCCTCTTTTTTTCGGCGGCGGTCTTTATCGTCGCCAATATCATGCCCACCATCAGAATCAAGAACTACGGCACCGCTGTTGTCGTCGCATTGGTTTACAGCGTGATCAGTTTTCTGGTGGGGTGGCTCCTCACGATTCTTGCCTTTCCCTTCATCGTGATCACATTCGGCCTGTTTACCTTTGTGGTGAACGCGATCCTGCTGTGGCTGACGGACAAGTTCCTCGACGATTTCGAGATCGACGGTTTCGGCAGCACCCTGATCGCGGCCTTCCTGATCAGTTTGATCAACAGCGGACTGCGGTGGTTGTTGCTGTGATCGGGATCGACGTCAACTTTCGTCAAGCCTTTCCGGCAGCGGACGATTTCGGGAGACAGCCGGGAAAATTATGTCGTCAACGGGTGACAGATAAAACCGATAATATCCATCGGTCACGTGGCGTTATGACAAGACCGTCTGCCCCGATGGAATGGCTGCTGATACGGGATGGATCGGCGATGCGAACATATTGAAAGGAACGCTGGATATCAGGGGAAGAAGCTATGCCTATGGATGACATGCCGAAACTCTTCCACGACCAATCGGCTAAAACCGGGCTGTCGCCGGGGTCTCTGATCCATGTGGGCGACCGGATCACCGAGCGGGTGAGGATCACGATTCTGAATTACGATGATGACCGGTTTGACATGCGGGAAGGCGTGACCCCGGAGGATGTGGTCGGCTGTCGCAACGGCGACGGCGTGACATGGATACAGGTCCGGGGGCTGCACCAGCCCGAGATCCTGGAAGCGATCGGCGGCCGCTACGGACTTCACCTGCTCATGATGGAAGATATCCTGAACACCGGGCAGCGACCCAAGACCGAGACCTTTGAAAGCTGTCTCTTCACGGTGCTGAAAAGCTTCAGAGACCGTGAAAATGCAGTCTGGGGGGAACAGATCAGCATTGTTCTTGGCAAGAATTTCGTGATCTCTTTCCAGGAGAGCGATCAGGATCTTTTTGAAACGGTGGTTCGTCGGCTTAAAAACAAGATGGGGCGAATCCGGCACATGGGCAGCGACTATCTCGCCTATTCACTCATGGACACCATTGTCGACCACTATTTCGAGGTGGTCGACCTCATGGCCGACGAGATCGAGCGGATCGAGGAAAGGCTTACGGCAAACCCCGAGACGGAGATCCTGGAGGCCGTCTACCAGCTCAAGCGGGAAATCCTTTATCTGCGAAAACACATCTTCCCCATGCGGGACGTGACGCTGCGCCTGGAGAAGGGCGACAGCCCCCTGATCCGGGAAAGCAGCCGCTTCTACTTGCGGGATCTCTACGATCACATCATCCAGATCACCGATACCATCGAAACCTTTCGGGAGACGGCTACGAGTCTCCTGGAACTCTACCACACCAGCGTCAGCAACCGGATGAACGAGGTGATGAAGGTCCTCACCATCATCTCCACCATTTTCATTCCCTTGAGCTTTCTTGCCGGAGTCTACGGTATGAATTTCAAGTACATGCCCGAGTTGGAATTCCGGTGGAGCTACGGAATATTCTGGTTTGTCATTCTTGTCGCCGCCGGGGCCATGATACTCTATTTTCGTCGGAAAAAATGGTTTTAGAGGCTACCCCGTGCTCTGCATGGCCGCCGCGATGCCGTTGATGCTGAGGAAGAGGGCGTGGCGGAGAGCCCCGAGGGCGTCATCGTCCGCCCCGGCGTCGCGCCATCGCCTGAGAAGTTCGATCTGGACCAGATTCAGGACGTGGGTGTAGGGGGTCCGCAGTCGGATAGACTTCTGGATCACCTGCTGGTTTTCCATGAGGGCCGCCTGCTCCGTTACGGCGAGAATCGCTTTTTCCGCCCGTTCGAATTCCGCGGCGATGCGGTTATGGAAAGAAAGCGATGACTGCCGGTCATAGAAGGCGGCCACGGTCAGATGAGTCCGCGCCATCTCCAGTTGGACGTTGTTGATCAGGTTCCGAAAGAAGGGCCAGCCGCGCCACATCTCCCGGAGCATGCCGAGGGCGTCGGGACGCGCTTCCATGACCGTCGAGAGGGCTGTCCCGATGCCGTACCATCCCGGAACGTTGTATCGGGTCTGGGTCCAGGCAAAGACCCATGGAATGGCTCGCAGATCGTCAAATTGGACCTTTCGGGCCGATTTTCTCGAGATGGGCCGTGAGGCGATGGGCAGGCGGCCGATATGCTCCATGGGCGTTACGGTCTGATACCAGTTCCAGAACGCCGGATCGTCGATAAGATCCCTGTAGGCGGCCATGGCCTTTTGTGAGATCGCCTCCATCGTCTCCCGCATGGGGGGGCTGCATTCGATGCCGCAGTGATCGGGACTCGCGGCCTGGAGAACGGCGCTGACGATTTGTTCCAGGTGTCTTCGGGCGATGGGGGCCTGGGCATACCGGAAGGAGATGACCTCCCCCTGTTCCGTGAATCGGATCCGGCCGTTCTGGCTCTGGGCCGGCATGGCGAGGATGGCCTGATTGGCCCGTCCTCCGCCCCGTCCCACGCTGCCGCCCCGCCCGTGGAAGAAGCGGAAGTCGACATCGTGATCCCGGCAGATGTCGGCCAGGGTGCTGAGGCTTTTCTCCAGGGACCAGTTGGCCGTCCAGTAGCCGCCGTCCTTGTTGCTGTCGGAATATCCGAGCATGATCTCCTGAAAATTCCCCCGGGCCGCCAGGTGCCGCTGGTAGATGGGGTTCTGGAAGATTTCGGCCATGAGTTCGCCCGAACGTTCCAGATCCTGGATGGTCTCAAAGAGAGGGACGATGTCCAGCCGGCTGTCGACGGCGCCGTCCCTGATACCCCATAGGCCGGCCTCCTTGGCCAGGAGGAGTACCTCGAGCATGTCGCTTACGCCATGGGTCATGCTGATGACATAGCTTTGGACGGCCCCCGGAGCCGCATCCCGGATGAGGGTCATGACGGTGATCACGTCCGCGGTTGCCGAAGACAGTTCGGTCCTGCAGCCGACCAGAGGGCGGGGATTTTCCAGCTCCGTCGCCAGGAGCTGGATCTTTTCGTCCTCGGGGAGACTCGCGTAATCCACTACGGTGCCTGCCTGCCGCAAAAGCTCCGCAAGGGCCTGTTCATGGACCTGGCTGTGCTGCCGGATATCCAGGGCGATGAAATGGAACCCGAACACCCTGGCGCGGATGATGAGATCGTTCAGACGGCCTTCCCGCGCGACAGCCCCGAGCCCGGCGCTTGCAAGCGCATCCCGGATGAGGCAGAGGTCGGTTTCGAAGTCTTGTGCGGTATAGCCTGCCTCCGATGGGTCGGCCAGGAGCCGGTCGATCTTTTCGATCATACAGCTCAGCTTGACCCGCAGGGGTTCGTGCCGATAGCGGTGGAGAAACTGAGGGTCGAGTCGGACGGTGTCGGTCTCTCCGGCGATATTTTCAGCCACGGCCGGGGGAAACGGCGCTCGGAGGGCCGAAACGCTCATCTGTTGCCAGAGGGCTTGAAGCTCCTCCCGGTATTTCTCGAGAACGGCCTTCCGATAAACGGCCAGGGCCTCTCGGGTCACCTCCGGCGTCACCAGGGGGTTGCCGTCCCGGTCGCCCCCGATCCAGGTGCGGTAGCAGAGAAACGGTGGAAGATCGGGCGCTTTGCCGTAATAGGTTTCAAAAGCCTCTTGCATGTCGGCGAAAATCCTGGGGATGGTCTCCCAAATCGACGTGGTGCAGTAGTAGAGTCCGTTTTCGATCTCGTCTTCGACCCGAAGACGATCGGCCCGGATATCGTCGGTGACCATGAGAAGCGTGATCTCCCGGTGGATTCTGCCGATTCGTTTTCCGATCTCCGCAGCGGACAGGCCGATGTCCGGCGAGACCTTCGCGAGGAGCCGGGCGATCTCGTTCTGCTTGAACAGAATACTGCCGCGTCGCGCTTCCGTGGGGTGGGCGGTGAGCGTGGGTTCGATCTCCACGCGATCGACGAGAGTCCTGACCGATTCGTACGACTGCCTCGACGTCTTGAGCTTGAACACGGCCTCCAGTATCGATTCGCTCCGGGGTGTTTGGTCGGTCTGGCTGCGCTCGGCCTCAGCGTTGATGCGTGCAATCTCACGGCGCTCGGCCTCGTTGGTCAGATGGAAAAAAGCCGTATAGGCGCGGATGAGCCAAAAGATGTCGTCCAGATCGAGGGAATGGATTCGGTGATATATCTCTTCGAAGAGGACCGGGTCCCGGGAGGCCTCAGCCGCCTTGGCATGGTGTCTCAGATCCTCCACCAGGGAGAAGATGCCTTCTCCGGCCTGTTCTCGTATGACATTGCCCAGGATACGTCCCAGGAGATTGACGTGGTACCTGAGGGGCGCGGATACGCCGCCCCCCGCATCGATATCGAAACCGCTCAATTCACGCATGATGCCGTTGTCCTTGAAGATGGTTCTGGATGGAAGATCGCCGATTCGGCCCTCAATGTCTGTCTTTCGCACCCTCTGAAAGGTGTTTGTCATTTCCCCGAAATCATCCGCAATAAGGTCCGGTCCCGGTCGATGTAGTGGTGCTTCACGGCTGCGGCGATGTGGATGACGACGCAGACGGCCAACAGGAGCGCGGTGACGGTGTGCATCTGATGGAAGACCGACCCGACGGCGTCGCTCCGGCCCATGATGGTGGGCAATGTAAAGAGACCGAATACCCTGACCGGGGATCCGAAGGACTGGGACATGAGGATGCCGAATGTCGGCTGCAGAAAGAGGAGGACATACAGGAAGATGTGCATCAGGCGTCCTAACTGGTTCTCCAGGATATTGGGGCCGAGATCCCGCGGTCGGGGATTGATATAGCGCCACCCGAGTCGGAGCGCCGTCAGCAGGAGAATGGTGACTCCCGTCGATTTATGCAGACCCGTGATCAGGGATTTGAATCCGCCCCCGGGCAGAATGCCCAGAAGCAGTCCTCCCATGAGCATCCCCAGCACCATCAGGGCGACAACCCAGTGGAACAGACGGGAGACCCATCCAAAACTTTCAACCGTGTCTTTGATCATACTGTCCTCCTCCCGCAGAGATAACGGCGCCGAAGCGCTGTGCTTATCTGTATTTTTTGGCGTGCTTCGCAGCGGCGAGGCCCGCTACGCAACCCTCTCCCACGGCCTTGGCCACCTGCCAGGGCGGTCCGGTGATATCCCCCGCAGCGAAGATTCCCGGAATGTTGGTGTGCTGGTCGTCGTCCGTCAGGATGTATTTATATTGCTCTGAATCGAGTTCCACCCCCAGGGCGGCCGCCAACTCCACAGCCCCCTTTGCACCGGTTTCGATGAAAACACCTGCCACGCCGATCCGACTGCCGTCGTCCAGTCTTACCGCCTCCACCGCCGCATTTCCGTAGATTTCCTTCACTGCCCGGTTCTCGTGGAGTTTGATGTCCGATGCGCGAACCTGGTTTTCGAGTTTTTTGGCGACCTCGAGATTTCCACAGATCAGATGGACCTCCGAGGCGTAGAAGACCAGCGTCAGAGCCCCGGAGACCGCAGCGGAAGCGTTTCCCACGATGGCTACGGGAACGCCCTTGTAAAAGCCGGCGTCACAATCCACGCAGTAGCTCACCCCTTTGCCGAGAAATTCCTTTTCTCCGGGAACGCCCAATCGGTTGCGGGATATTCCCATGGCCATGATCAGGGATCGGGTCCGGATGGTCCGACCGCTCTCCGTTTCTATGGTGAAGCCGTCGTCTTCGCCGATGCTCCGGATCACGTCTTCATGCAGAAACCGTGCGCCGGCATCGGATGCCTGGCGAATGCCCTGCTGCAGAAATTCCTGGCCCGTCACCTTCTCCAGGCAGCAATAATTTTCAAGATGTGCCCGGTAAAGACTTGATTTCACATCTCTTCCCATCACGAGCACGGAGACCTTGGCCCGTGCGGCGTGGATGGCCGCCTGAAGCCCGGCAGGGCCCGTTCCGAGTACAACGACATCGTAAGATTCCGAACGCATAGGATCCTCCTCCTTTTTCTGCTTAGGCTCCCCCATAACATTGCCAAGGTATGCATCTTCCCGAAAAGAATCAAGACGGAAAACCGGACGAACACCTTTGATGATGGGCGCATTGACGGTGTCTCCTCTTTTGGCGCCGAGATACATTTCAAAATTTGGACGGCAGCGGCCGAATAGCATTTGCAACCCATGAGAAAAAACGATAAAAAAATAGAGACACAACGATTGACAGGGAAGGAGACGCACATGGATCGATCGGCTGAGGGACACCTCACGGGTTTGACCGACGCGGAGGTTCGGGCGCGCCTGGATAGAGACGGCTATAACGAGCTTCCCGCCGCCGGAAAACGGCAGGTCTGGGACATCGCGTGGGAGGTGGTCCGGGAGCCCATGTTCCTCCTGCTCCTGGCCTGTGGTCTGATCTACCTCCTTTCAGGCGAGATCCAGGAGGCCGTGATGCTGTTGGGGTTCGTCTTCGTCGTCATGGGGATCACCTTCTACCAGGAACGAAAGACCGAACGGGCCCTGGAATCCCTCCGGGATCTCTCCAGCCCCCGGGCCCTGGTCATCCGAAACGACGAAAAGATCCGCATCCCCGGACGTGAGGTGGTGCGGGGCGACATGCTCCTGCTGGAGGAGGGGGATCGTGTTGCCGCGGATGCAACCCTGGTGTCGGCGTTTAATCTGTCGGTGGACGAATCCCTCCTGACCGGCGAGTCGGTCCCGGTCCGTAAGCAGGCGGCGACGGACGAAAGCAGCGAGACGGCACCGCCGGGGGGAGACGATCTCCCTTTTGTTTATTCCGGGTCACTTGTGGTGAGCGGTCGAGGGATTGCCCGGGTTACGGCTACGGGGTCGGCCACGGAGATGGGCAAGATCGGCCGGGCTCTCCAGACCCTGACGCCCGAGGACACGCCGCTTCAGCGGCAGACCGGCCGGCTGGTGCGTCGCTTGGCGGCTGTGGGTGTCGTGCTATGCATCGTGGTGATCATTGCCTATGGGATGACCCGGGAGGACTGGCTTCACGGATTCCTGGCCGGCCTTTCTCTTGCCATGGCGATGCTTCCGGAGGAGTTTCCGGTGGTGATGACCATCTTCCTCGCCCTGGGTGCCTGGCGGATTTCCCGCTACCGGGTGCTGACCCGTCGAATGTCCGCCGTCGAAACCATTGGGGCCGCCTCGGTTCTGTGCGTGGATAAGACGGGCACCCTGACCCTCAACCGCATGACGGTGAGCGATCTATACGCCGACGGACGGTTCTTGACGGTGGATGACGGTGTCGACGACCTTCCCGAGGCCTTTCACGAGGTGGTGGAGTACAGCCTCCTGGCCAGCCCCGCCGATCCCTTCGATCCCATGGAAAAAGCCATGAAATCCCTGGGTGAGACAACCCTTGCGCAGACCGAGCACCTCCACGACGACTGGGAACTGTTGCGGGAGTATCCGCTCTCTCGGGATCTGTTGGCCATGTCTCGAGTCTGGCGATCGCCGGACGGGAAAGATCTCATCATTGCGGCCAAAGGCGCGCCCGAGGCCATCGCCGACCTGTGTCATTTCAGTCCGGAGCAGACTACGGCTCTGATGGAACCCATCAACGCCCTGAGCGAAAAGGGCCGCCGCGTCATCGGGGTGGCCGGGGCACGGTTCCGAAAGCCCGAGCTTCCCGGCGAACAACATGATTTCTCTTTTCGGTTCATCGGGCTTCTGGGCCTGTCGGACCCGGTAAGATCCGGTGTCGCCGAAGCTGTCCAGGAGTGCTACGCAGGCGGTATCCGAACCATCATGATTACCGGAGACTATCCGGGCACGGCCCGGAACATCGCCCGTCGGATCGGCCTGAAAAACCCCGACGACTGCATCACCGGTCCCGATCTCGTGCGGATGAGTGACGCCGAACTGGCCGAAGGCATCCGGAAGGTCAATATCTTCGCCCGTATGGTGCCGGAGCAAAAGCTGCGCCTGGTGACGGCCCTGAAGGCGGCCGGCGAGGTGGTGGCCATGACCGGCGACGGCGTGAACGACGCTCCGGCCCTGAAGGCCGCTCATATCGGGATCGCCATGGGCGGTCGGGGAACCGATGTGGCTCGGGAGTCCGCCGCCCTGGTGCTCCTGGACGACGATTTCGCATCCATTGTCAAGGCGATTCGAATGGGACGCCGGATTTTCGACAACCTCAAGAAAGCGATGCGCTATATCTTTTCGGTTCACGTGCCGATCGCCGGAATGTCCCTCATCCCGGTGCTCTTCGAATGGCCTCTGGCGCTTTTTCCGGTCCATATCGTCTTTCTGGAACTTATCATCGATCCGGCCTGTTCGGTGGTCTTCGAGGCCGAGGCCGCCGAGGCGGACTGTATGAAAAAGCCTCCCCGGGACCTCTCCGAGCCCTTGTTCGGACGACGATCCGTTTTGCTCAGCCTGACCCAGGGGTTGGTGATTCTGGCGGCGGTCGTCGTCGTTTACCGGTGGGCCCTCTCGGACCACGGCGCGCATTGCGCCCGCTGTCTGGCGTTCATGACCCTGGTCCTGTCCAATCTCGCGCTCATCTTTACCAACCGGTCCGCGACGCGATCGATCCCGTCAATGCTGAAGGTCCCCAACGCGGCTCTGTGGTGGATCAGCGGGGGCACCGCGGCCATGCTGACCGTTGTCATGTCGACCCCGTTTTTTCAGCGCCTTTTCAAGTTCCGGCCCGTACCGCTGGATGATCTTCTCTACTGTCTTGCCGCCGCTCTTTTCTGTACGATGATTCTGGAGGGACTCAAGATCCCCGCTGTCCGTCGTATCATGGGGGTGTAGCCGCCGTTTCAGCAGGGGATCATGTGTTTCAGACTCAGCCTCCCGCCTTGGCGGCGGACTCGACCCCCTTGCTGAAGTCTGTGGGAACCGTCGTCGCCCGACCGGCCAGATCACGGTCGATCATCATCAGTCCGTGGGGACTTTCCTGGACGAGTTTGAGCTGGGCGATGATGTCGTTGTCGTTTTCCTCCTCTTCCACCTGCTCGGTCACATACCACTGAAGGAAGATCTGGGTGGCGTGATCTTTTTCGGCGATGGCCGTTTCCATGAGGCTGTTGATGGACTGGGTAATGAACTGTTCATGCTCCAAGGTCCTGGTCATCATGTCGAGGGGAGAGGCAAACGTCGCCGCCGGTTCGGCGATGGCTTTCAGGGAGATCTTGCCGCCCTGTCGCCCGATATACTCGTAAAATTTCATAGCATGATACATTTCTTCATGATACTGCACCATAAACCAATTGGCGAACCCTTTGAGCCCCATTTCAGAGCACTGGTTCGACATGGACATGTAAAGGTAGGCCGAATACATTTCCCTGTTGATCTGTTCGTTCAAGGCGTCGTTCATCTTTGGGCTCAACATCGCAGAATCTCCTCTTTAATGAAAGGTTTCCCGGTTCATCGTTTCGGGTGGTCACGGTTCAATTCAAACAGGCACACAAAATTGATCATCTCAACTTTCGACGTTCGCGATGACGGCCGGAAAGTTGAATATCACCATTATTAGTATGATCTTCGAAATATCAAGCCGGGGTATCGGCAAAATTCCTGAAGGAAGAGAGGGGGGATCTTCAGGACGCCTTTCGGGAACAACAAGGGGGTGCCGGGGGGCGGGAAAAATCGCCGAAGCCGCGGATGCTCCGGCGATCCAGCGGAATACTTTCTTATGGGGTGAACGTCATGATGTAATCGGCCACGGATTTTCGTTCAACCACGTTCATCTTTTTCGTTTTTTCCAGATGGGGCTTCATCAGGCTTGCGGTGTCCGGATCCATGACGGCCTCGGTTTCCCCGTTGAGGTATTGCAGCAGCTGTTCTGATTTTCCGGTGTACGCCGTCGCGATTTCCGGCAGACTGGGGTAGATTTTGGAGTTGCCGTCGGCCTTGTGACATCGCATGCAGCCTTCCGCCTTGAAGAGCTCCTCGCCGTCCGAAGCAAAGGCCGGGGCCCCCATCATCACCCATCCCAGGATGGTCAGTATTACCAGGTTTTTCATTGGATGTCCTTTCGTTGTTTGCGGTGGTTCGCAGGAAGGTTCACGGCTGAAGAGGGGCCTGTTTCCGCCCATGATTCCGGCTCCGATACTTCAACCGATCAGCCTTGACTTCTCCACATATCATAACGCGGTGAATCTTTCATGCCATTTCGCATTTCCGGGTCGCGAAAAGTCGATTGAGGGTCAAAAAGGATTTTTTTCGGACCGGGTATTCGAGAAGTCGAAACCCAACCCCGGTCGGCCGGTGGGGTAAAGAACGCCGCGCTTGAGACGGACGGCGCCTGAGGCCGGATCGCCGATCAAATCCAGATGACCATCCAGGTCGGCATAACGCACATTGGGCCGGGCCATGGCGAAGTGAAGGCCCGCCGCGATGGACAGCGCGGATTCGTCCATACAGCCTACCATGGCGTCAAGGCCGGCGGCACGGGATACGGCGTTGATCTTCATGGCTTCGTCGATGCCGCCCACCTTCATGAGTTTGATGTTGACCATGTCGGCCAGGCCCCGACGGGCGATCCTGTATGCGTCCTTGAGGCTCATGAGGCTCTCGTCCGCCATGACCGGTATGGAAACGCCGCTGGTGACCCGTCCCAGCATGGCCGTCCGCCCGCGGGGCGTCGGTTGTTCGATGAGCTCAAGGCCGGCAGGACGGGTTTGTGTAACGAAATAGAGTGACATCTCTTCCGAGTATCCCTGGTTGGCGTCGAACCGGAGAGCGATCTTTTTCCCGACGGCCGACCGAACGGCCAGAACCCGGACGATGTCGTCCTCCACGTCTATTCCACCCTTGAGCTTGAGAGCCGTGAATCCCTCTGCCGCGAAGGTCATTGCCCGGCGGACGGTATCATGGGGCGGGAGAATGCCGATGGTGATGCTCGTTCGCATCCGGTTCCGAAAACCGCCCAGGAGTCGGAACAGAGGCAGACCAGCCTGTTTTCCCAGGATATCGTAAAGCGTCATGTCAACCATGGCCAAAGCCGAGGGTTGGTCTGCGAGGTGCGGCCGGATTTTCTCCATAAGGCGGACCAGGCGCAAAGGATCGGCTCCCGTGAGTGCCGGCCGGATCACATCCGTGACGGCCGCCAGGATCGATGTCGGGGTCTCGCCCGTAACCTCCAGGTCCGGAGCGGCGCAGCCGTAACCGATGACGGATGTGGAGGTCTGAATCCGAAGGAATACATTGACGGCCGAATCCACGGTTTCGTATGCGATGGTATAGGGTTCGGCCAGTTTCAGGGTGAGGGGTACGGCCTCGATCCGGGTGATTTTCACGGGACTCAGTATCTCCGCTGATGGATTTCATCCAGGGTCATGTGTTTGATCTCCTCCACAAAGGCCGTGAGATGGGCGATCATTATCGTCCACATCTGTTCTCCCTTGGCGGCGGTGGCCTTGGTGGGGTCTCCCATGATGCCGGAGGCGGAAATCTTTTCGGTGTGGGCATACCAGGATATGCCTCGTTTGGAACTGAAGTTGAGGTACCGGACCGAGAATTCAGGAATCTCCCGCTGGATGCGATCCATTCGGACGAGGTGGGGCCGGACTGCCAGGGCCGTGCTGGTTTCGATTTCTCCGGCGTGGACATCGTTGGGGGTTTCCACCAGACGATCGATATCCACGTCGCTGGTCTCTCCACTGTCCACGCAAACGAATATCCGGGCGTCGCGGTTGATCTTCTGGGCTGCGTGGTTGAGAGCGGGACTGTTCCCGCCGTGACCGTTGATGATCACCAGTTTGCGAAACCCGTTACGCGCAACACTCATGCCGATGTCGTAGACCAGCCGGGATAGGGTGTCGTTGTCGATGCTGACGGTTCCCCGGAAGTCATCGTGGTGATAGGAGACGCCGTAGGGAATCAGCGGGAGAACCATGGGTTTGGGATCACTGCAGGCTTCGGCCACGCATCGGGCCAGATACTCGGCATCGTAGGCATCGGTATCCAGAGGCAAATGGGGCCCGTGCTGCTCCATGGCACCCACGGGCAGAAGGACGGTATCCACCTCGTCAAAGCGCTCCTCGGCATCGGGCCAGCAGAGTTCTCCCCAGAGATAGGCGGTGTTCTGAAGCGTGTCCGGCGGTTGTGCCGTGGCGCCATGGCCCGGTGACAGTTCGAAGGGGTAGGGGGCTACCATCTCAGGATCCGTCAAGGGATCGAATTCGATCCAGCGCTGCCCTGCCCGACGGACGGCGCCCTGAGCGTATTCCCCATAGATGCGATAGAGGGGCTCCCTGAGGTCCACGGGGATGGCGTTTATGGGGGAAATGACGGGGTCGAAGCGGATCCGCAGGATCTCGGCGGCGGGCAAAGACTCTCCCGTCGGCGAAGATGTCGAGGGAATCCGTCCTTTCTCGGCCAGCATATTCAGGAGTTCCGCGGCCTCCGAGGCCGTCTGGGCATAGGTTCCCTTTTCCGCCAGGGCTTTGAGACATGCAGCGATCTGAATATCCGTGTATCCGCACCGGCGGGGATCTTTGCCCACGGCCGTCAGCATTCCCACGATGCGGCGGCATTTTTCACATTTGCCGCAGGGTCGAATGCGATCGCCGTCCTTGTGGGCTGCGTGACAGGAGATCTGGAGGGTCTGGAGATCAGGGTATCGTCCGGCCAGGATCTTTTCTATCAGCAACTCCGAGAGGGGTCTGAGAAGGGAAAATTGAGAGACGGCCCATCCTTTCCGCTGAAAATACCGCGACATCGTGTTGTCAAACCAGATGCTCTGGTCGTAAAGACCGTCGTAGTGACTGATCCCCTGGTGGGCAGTCCTTCGGGACGTGTCGTGTTCATCACCGATGATAAGCCGACCGATCTTTCGTTCCCGAAGGATCGGCAGCACGCCGAAGAGAAAAACGGCCACCGTCCAGAGCCGGATCGGATATTCGTCATGGCGGACGCTTTGAAAATCCTTTCGGATAAACGGCATCCGCCGGAGCATCCACGAGAAAAGCCGATCCGAATTGACCCATACGCGTCCGGTGCGGGGAATGTTTTCACGAAAATGGCGGTAGGCGTTCAGCGCCGTGAACCAGTGCCGTCCCGATTCATTGACGAAGAGCGGGTGGACCTCTCTTTCCAGCTCGTTGATGAGACCGAAGCTGAGAAGACTGTCCTTTCCGCCGCTGGAAAGAACGCAGTGACGGTTTTTGTCCGTCTCCCACAATCGCCATGGGGGGAAACGGCCTTCGCTTTCCGTCGGAAGGAATTTGAGTTTGGCGTTGAGGTATTTTTTTTGGCGAACGGCCGGCAGCGCCATGGCCTCGCCCGTAAGAAATGGGTTGGGTTCCAGAAATTTCTTGACGAATATTTCCCGGGCGGTGTTTTCCGCCATATCCCGCAGGAAGGCACGGTCGGTGGCGTCGTAGGTGCCGATGAACCGGATCTGGCTGCAGAAAAGGCCGTAATTGAGAGCTGCCTGGGCGGCGATCATGTCGGCCAGGTTCCGGCATTCGGGATTCTGCGGATCGAATACCGGCGTCTCGTAAACGTAAATCAACTCGGTGACGTCTGTTTTTCCGCCGATATGAATGCGATAGGGGGCCACGAGACGTCGGGGCGCCAGAGTGACGGGTCCGACCTCCAGTCGATCGAAGACGCGGAGCACTGTCGCCGGATCGGCGGTCTCTCTATCCCGGGGGGCAGGCGAAGGGGTTTTGTTTGTCATGGCGTTGGCTGTTCGCAGGGGTTGAAATAGCGCCGGTTGTTGAACGATTCAAGCGGCGCGACAAGTCGACCCATCATGATCCGGATGCCCTCATTGCGGCCCGCCGACATGAAGTTCCTGGCGGTGACGGCTTTTGGATACCTGCCGGTGTCCGGACATCCCGGTGCATCAGATAGGCGGACAAAAAGGATACGACGGCGCTGTCCATACTTCCTTCAGCAGCTTTCGGTCCCGGATAAAGGGCATCAAGCGTTTCGCCAGTTCGGTGCCGCCGTTCCGAAGTACATCGTAAGCCGGGACGCCCACGTCCCGGCAAATGGCGGCGCAAACCGTCGGAATCGTCTCGGCGGGCAGATCCTCGTGATTCAAGGTCACGGCCGCGATCGGTCGGCCGGAGAGGATCTGAATGGCCTGAATCTGGTGACTGAGGGGCTGGATGGGGTAGCCTGGAAACCCGTCATAATCCCGCCTGGCCGGGGCGTGCTGGAGTACGACCACGTCGGGCCGGCCGGCTGCGAGGATTTCGAAACCGCCGGGATAGGCCGGGTTCATGAGACTCCCCTGGCCTTCGATGACGATGACGTCGGGCCGGGTCTCAGTCCAGGCGCGGACTACTGCGTGCTCGATCTCGCCTGAGACGAAGTCGTTCACCAGAGCGTCCATGACCAGGGTATAACGGGCGCCTTGCATCCATGCAGTCTGGCCGGTCCCGACAAGCTCGGCCCGACAGCCCAGGGCCTCGAATGCCTGGACCAGGATCCAGGCCGTGGTGCGTTTGCCGACGGCGGAGTCCGTTCCCAGCACGGCGATCCTGAAAGCCTCGACGGATTCGATGCTGCCGCTGAAGAAGTGGAGAGACGCCCGCGGGGGCGGCTTTCGGATGTCCCGGATCGTCATCCCTTTTTCGGCGGCCAACGCCCTGATCGCGGCATCGTCGCTCAAAAAGTCATGGAGCCCGCAGTCCACGTTCAGTCCCATCTCCACGGCCCGCACCACGTCGGCTCTGGCGGCGGGACTGAGCCGGCCCCCGTCGGGTGCGATGCCGATCACGCAGTGGGTGGGCGGATACGCCCCTTGAGAGGCCGCCTCGACCGCCGCGGCCAGGGAGGCTGACACCGGAATCCCGTTGGGCTTCCCGTCGAGGATCAGTCCAGCATCCTCTCCTGCATGGCGGGAATCCACCACGGACAGGATGCGGTAGCGTCGTGTAAACCGGACCAGCCCGTGGGCGGTTTTCCCGTTGGGGGTGTTGAAGGCCCCTTCGCAATAGACGATGGCGTTTCCTTCCGGATGCATCAGGATTTCCTCCCCGTCAGAACAACGACATAGCGATCGCCCGGCAGTGTCTGTTTCTGGTGATGCTCGATCATGGCGATCAATCCGGCGGTGGATGCCGGAAGCACATCGAGGCCTTCCCGTTCCCGAATGAGGCGTGAGAAGGCCCGCATGCTCTTGTCTGTGGCGTTGCCGGCCCAGCCGCGGGTTTCCCGGATGGCGTTCAGCGCTTGATCACCGTCGATGGAATGCCAGTTGATCAACGGCTCGTTGATGCTGGTTTCCCGAATTGCCTCTGGTCGCAAATCCTCGCACCGCGGGGTATCTTTAAGGAAGGCTCGGACGATCGGGTTTTTATGGTAGGCGGATCCGGCCACCATTCTGGGCATCCGGGAGGTTTTTCCACGCCGATAGAGGCTGAGAAACCCCTTGTAGATACCCGAGAGGGTGGTGCCGTTCGAGACGGGGACGGCCACCACGTAGGGCGCATCGCGAAGTTCGTCGTAGATTTCGTAGGAGATTCCCCCATAGGCCTGAAGCTGCAACAGGGTGTTGTGGCCTCCGGGATTGGCGTCGTAAAAATCCGCTCTTTCGGCTCGCGCGGACGAGGCTTCCACGGCACGCTCGTAGTCGTTGCCCTCCCGGACGATCTCGGCGCCCAGAGCGATCATTTCGTTCACTCGGCGGGTATGGTAGGCCTCAGGAATATAGATGATGCACCGAATGCCGGCAAAGGAGGCGGCCAAAGCCAAAGCCACACCGTAATTGCCGCAGGTGGCCACCGTGATGGTATCGAATCCCCGCCGAAGCGCATCCATCGCCTGAGCAAAAGCGATACGGTCCTTCTGGGTTCCCGTGGGATTTCCACCCTCGAATTTGAGGTAGATCTGACGCAGCGCCATCTCCCGCTCGATATTTCTTGCCCGGACCATCGAGGTGTCCCCCACCTCGGAGTCGATGATGTCTTCAAAAGCCTCGAGCCGGGCTTCCAGAGAACATGCGGGATCCGCCGCCACACGGCGCTGCTCCTGAACATACCGGGAAACCTCGTCGATCTGGCCGGTGGCGCCGTCCATCAGGTTGTGGTGCCGTTCTTCGATTTCTTTCGGGTCGTCCTGCAGCATATTCCTCCTCTGTCTCCGCCGGCTGGTCCATGGGACCCGGTATTTTTCAGGAAGAGGCTGCGGCGGCTCAGGGTGAAAAGAAACGTCCTCCGATCTGGTAGACGGCCGTGGATACGGCAAAGGCCGTCAAGGTGGTGTAGATAACGCTGAAAAGGGCCCATTTCCAGGAGGACTCCCGTGCCATGGCCACGACCGTGACGAAACAGGGTGCGTAGAGCATGACGAAAATGATCATACTGAGAGCGGTCAACCGATTCCAGTGAGGGTCCCTGCGGAGCCGGTTTCCCAGACTTTCGCTGGAGTCCGGGGCCACATCGCCCATGGCATAGGCCGTTCCCAGCGTGGACACGATCACCTCCTTGGCGGCGAATCCGCCCAAAAGCGCGATGTTCGTGCGCCAGTCGAAACCTGCCAGCCGGGTGAAGGACTCGAAAGCCGTTCCCAGGCGACCGGCATAGGAATGCCTCAGGGCGGCTTCGGCCTCCCGGTTGTCGATGGCAAGAATCTCGTTGCCGATTTGCCGTATGATTTCCGCGTCCGGGTTTTCCGGCGTCCGGGAAAGTACCGCCGTCCGCTGCATCTCAAAAGCCTGGCTTTGCTCACGGGGCAAGGTGGGAAAGGTCATGCACGACCAGATGAGAATGGAGATGGCCAGAATGACCGTGCCGGCCTTCTTGGCATATTGCCAGGCCCGTTCCCATGTGTGGATGCAGAGACCTTTGAAGGTGGGCAATCGATAGGGGGGAAGCTCCATGACAAAGGGGGTGGCTTCGCCCCGGATTACGGTGTTCCTGAGAACCCACGCCACCACGAGGGCCGTCGCCCAGGAGCCGATGGTGATCCAGAAGAGGACGGTGGCGGCGGACTCCTCGAAAAAGGCTGCGCCGAGGAGAAGAAATACCGGCACTTTCGCGCCGCAGGGCATGAACGGAACCGTCAGAAGGGTGGCCAGCTTTTCCTTGGGGCTCCTCAGTGTCCGGGCGCCCATCACGCCCGGCACCGCGCATCCGCCGGGAATACCGCCGGCAACGATGAAGGGCATGACCGAACATCCGTGAAGACCGAAGATTCGGAGAACCCGGTCCATCATATAGGCCATCCGGGCCATGTAGCCTGAATCCTCCAGGAAGGCGATGCCCAGAAACATGACCATGATCAGCGGAACGAACCCCAGCACACCGCCGACCCCCGCGATGACGCCATCCACCAGCAAAGACTGGAGTAGCCCCGGCGGGATCGCTTCCATGGTTTTTTCGGACAGCCAGGTGAAAAACGCTTCGAACCATCCCATTGGGATTTCTCCCACCGTAAAGGTGGCGACGAACATGCCGTAGAGAACACCGATCATGAGAAGGGGACCGGTGAACCGGTGGGTCAGGATCCGGTCGATTTTGTCTGAAAGATGGATCCGTTCCTGGTGACCCCGCTGAATAAATACCCCCTGTTTGGTAACCGAGGCGATATAGCCGTAACGATAGTCTGCGATGATTGCTTCCGGGATGGAATCGAGGGTTACCCGGCAGTGCTCGGTCACCCGTTGAACCATGTCCTCCAGGGCGCTGCCGATCTCACCCGCCGATGTTCCCAGGGATTTGATCTGGACGTCGCCTTCGAGATATTTGAGTGCGAGCCACCGCGAGGGGTAGGTGTCTGTCAGGAATCCGGCGTTCTGGATGAGGGCTGTCATCTCCTGGAGGACCGGATCGATGTCGGGGCCGTAGGAGATTTCAAGAGGGCGCCACCCATCTTCCTGTTCGCGGATTTCTGCCAGGGCGATCTCGATCAACGCCTGTTTTCCCTCGCCGCTCCGGGCTACGGTTTCCACCACCGGTACCCCGAGGAGTTGGGAAAGTTTCCGGGTATCGATTTTTTTGCCGCTTTTCCGAACCTCGTCCATCATGTTGAGCGCCAGGACCATGGGGATGCCCATTTCCATGAACTGTACCGCAAGATAGAGGTTTCGCTCGAGGCTGTTGGCGTCGATGATGTCGATCACCAACTGGGGGCGCTCATTGATGAGATAGTCGCGGGCGACCAGCTCTTCCTGAGAATAAGCGGTCAGGGAATAGGTGCCGGGGAGGTCGACGATGTTGATCTTACGTCCATTAACGTGGAGATATCCCTCGCGTTTTTCCACGGTGACGCCGGGATAGTTTCCCACGCTCTGGCGTGCGCCCGTAAGGGCGTTGAACATGGTGGTCTTCCCGGCATTGGGATTACCCGCAAGCGCAATGCTCAGCGTCTTCTTCACACCCGCCTCCGGAGACTTCCACGGTGATGAAATCGGCTTCATTGTTTCTGAGAGAAAGGGTAAAATCTCTCAGGCGAAGGGCGACGGGATCCTTTAAAGGCGCCCGACCGACTATGGTGATCTCTGTATTGGGGATGAGCCCCATGTCGCGGATTCGGCGTCCCAACTCCCCCTGGGCTTTGACCGATCGGATGGTGCCGGTCTGGTTGACCTGCATCTGGCGCAGTCGGCATAATCTTCGACGGCACCGGACTCCAGGCTCGCAAATGGATGTTTTGGGGACGATCCCCTTGGGGCAGATGGCGGGCGGAGACGGGTGGGACATTGCGACGCCGTTGGTTTTGAGTACTTGAATTCGGGAGGCCATTTTCCGGCAGAGGGACAGACGAATGCCGTAAGTCTCGAGAATGATCGGTCTGCCCGGGATATTGCTGATCACCGTCACTTCCATGCCCGGAACCAGGCCCATTCCCGCCAGCCGGCACTGCAGGTTACATCCGCCGTCTACAGCGAGAAGTTTGATACGCTCTCCGTTTGAGATATCCTTTAACACCATCTCGTTAACCACCTCTCATCCATAGAGAAAATTTCAAGTGCCGTTCTGTGCCATTCAATGAAAGCATTTTTCATCAGGCGTCTATCTCCTTCAATTTATGATGAATGCTATAAATACGATGCAAAGGGTGGAATGTCAAATAATATTTGTCTCATCAAACTTATATCGGCGTATCGTCACATCAAGATAATGCATTTCAGCGGAAATCCAATATTTCCAACGCAACTTTCAATTCTCGCCTCAACTTTCGATATTCATAGGCCGGCATCGCTATCCGGTCACTATCATGAAAGTCGAAAGTCGAAATCTCGCGATGTTGACGGTGGGCGTCAACACTATCAACAAAATTTGTCAAATCGAAGACAAAATATAGCTGTGTTCGCAGTGCCGGATTTTGTCGAACATTTGAATATCTTGAACACAGGCGGTATGAAATTCATTATTTTTCCAGAGCGGCAGACCGGCTCATTTATATCAGCTATCTGAATTCATAAGTATAGTGAACATGTTTCGCTGCCGTGGATGCCGAAATGAGCAACGAAAGAAAAAAGGATTCCGAATTAGCGTATGAACTGGTATTTATCTTGCTCTGCCGATAAGGTGTGTTTTGCGCATAAGAAAATTTATCACAATTGGGGATTCTGAGTGACATCCATATCGGGACCGGCCCATACGGGGGGAATACGATTCAGACTTCACAGCAAATTTTTGCTGGGCGTTGTCGTGTTGGAATGCCTGATCATGATTACGACGATCTTTGTGGTCGAGAAGCAGATGCGGGACTCGATTCTGGCAGAGTTCCTGAAGCGCGGGCATTCCATCAGCCGGAATCTGGCAGCATTGAACACCAATTATATCGCAACGTTCAATTACGTGAGCATTGAACAGGTCGTCGCCAAGGTAACGGAGGAAAACGATCTGGAGTATGCCCTTGTTCAGCTTTTTGACGGCGATGTTGCGGCATTCAGCGGCAACGATACCTACAAAAAGACGCAGATTATCGGAACTGAAACCGATACGAAGGCGCTTGTCGCGACGGAAGAGATAGTCCAATACCTTCATTTCGGAAATACGCCGGAGAAGGTATGCGACATTGCCACGCCGGTGTATATCAAAGACAAAAAATGGGCGACGGTCAGAATCGGCATGTCTTTGAAATACATCAAAAAAGCTATACATAAAACCCGAATTACGCTGTTGACCCTCGGCGTGATCGTACTTTTTGCATCCTGCATGTTATCGGTTATTCTCGCAAGACGAATTTCCAAACCTGTGAGCGCACTCGTCAAGAGCGTGGAAGCCATCACCGGCGGCGATTATGACTGCAACATAGAGGTCCATTCCAATGATGAGATCGGTTTTCTTGGAAACCGGTTTTCCTTCATGCAGAAAACGCTTAAAGAGAACATTGAACTGCTCAAGGATTCCAACGCCGAACTCATGCTTCATAACCAGCGCCTGCAGGGGCTTTTCAAGGCCAGCCAGGCCATCAATTCCCTCCAGGATTATCAATATCCCTACCAGCTCATTATCGATTCGGCTCTCGAAGCCACCACCGCTCAGGCGGGTTTTCTGACCTTGATAGGGGAAGATGAACGGTTGATGACGGTCGCCCGGAAAAGCCGAGACGCCGATGACCACATCCTCGATATCGCAACCAAGGTAATCGTAGAAAAACAAAATGTTATTCTCGGAAATCCGTTTCAATCCTATAGACGGATTTATTCGTGTAATTTCAGTTTTGAACCCCTGCAGGAGGATCTGAAATACTGTACCATCGGCATGGATTTTTTGCCCGATTATGAATTGATATCGGTGCCGCTGCGCCAGTCTTATGAAATCAAGGGTTTTATCAACCTGATCCGCAGGAAAATGTCAGGAAAGCTCAGCGAGTCCGAAAGACAGATTATTTCCGTATTGACCAGCCACGCTGCAATCGCCCTCGACAATAAAAAACTTTTCCTGGAACTGGACCAGGCCTATTTCAGTTCAATCCGATCTCTTGCCAAGTCTTTGGAATTAAAAGATGAATATACATATGGTCATTCCGAGCGCGTCGCCAGGATTTGCGTCGACATCGGCAGGAAAATGTCACTTGATGAAAAAAAATTGCGCGTGCTGCAAAATGCGGCGCTACTTCATGATATCGGAAAGATCGGTGTGCTCGAAAGCATTCTCAACAAGACCGGGAAGCTCGATGAAAACGAGTTTCATTCCATTCGTAAGCATCCTGATTTCGGGGATGAAATCTTGAAGCCGACCGCGAGCCTCAGAGAGGAGCGCGCCATCGTGCGCCACCACCATGAACGAGAAGACGGGCGGGGGTATCCGGACGGTCTATCCGGCGATCAGCTCAGTCTGTCCGAAAAAATTATCATTGTCGCCGATGCGTTCGACGCGATGAACTCCAGGCGTCCATACCGTGAGCCCCTCAAGCCGGAAGCGATTCGACGGGAATTGCTCAAGAACAAAGGCACCCAGTTCGATTCCGATGTCGTGCATGCCGCCCTCGAGATTTTCGAAAAGCTGATCAACGAAAAAGATCAAGAGGATATGTCTACCAACGTGGTGCCCCTCAGAATCTACCGGACGTAACGGTGGCGGTTTCCCAGAAGGTCCGATATTCGCGTTACCCATCCTTTTCGTTACCAGGGTGCGGAACCGGTTGAATATCAGGTGCCGGGATTTTGTTCGGGCTTGTCGCCGGTGATCCAGACACGGAAAAAGCCGTTTGCCGCGATGCGCCCCGAAATTCCGCTTTCGTGCATCATTCCGATGATGGCCGACGGGGGGTGAAAGCGACTGTGCATGAGGAGCAGCTTTTCGACCAACGCCACGGCCCGAGCCGTGATTCGCCTGAGGTCCGGCTCCTCGATCAGAAGTCGCCCCCCGGGTTTCAGGATGCGCGCGAACTCCGCGACGGCGACCTCCTGACGGCGGAAATGGTGAAGGGCATCCACGACAAGAATTCGATCAAAGGCCGCATCGGGAAACGGCAAGCATTCGGCTGCAGCCGACACCGCCCAAAGATCTTTTCGAACGGCTTCGGCCAGCATGGGCCGGGATAGGTCGCTGACGACGAGGCCGTCTACCCAATTCCGGAGATGTGTCGAGACCCGGCCGGTACCGCCGCCGGCGTCCAGAAGCATTCCCCTCGCGGGCAGTCGCAGCAGCCGGGTGACGAGGCGGCGGTCAGGCGGGCCCAGCAGACGGTCATAGACCGGCGCTGCAAATCGGAAATGGTCGATCATGAAAACGAACTCCTCAACACTGGCGTTACTGAATGTGGGATACCGTGTTCCGTTATTGGGACAGCAGCACTCGCTCCTCTTCAAAATCGGCATTCTCCAGAGCGATTTTTCTGAACTCGTCCGACAGATCGAGAAACGCGTCCACGACATCCGGATCGAAGTGGGTTCCCCGTCCCTCCCGAATCATCGCCACTGCGGTTTCATGGGGATAGGGCGGCTTGTAAACCCTTTTGCTGATCAAGGCGTCATAGACGTCGGCCACGGCCATCAGCCGACCGAAGAGGGGGATCTCTTCTCCCTTGAGTCCTTGAGGATATCCGGTGCCGTCCCATTTTTCCTGATGGCTGTATGCGATTTCGCGGGCAACCGAGAGAAAGGAATCCTGACCCAATTTTTTTTCGGAGGCTAAAATGGCATCCCTCCCGTAGACGGTGTGCTGTTTCATTTCTTCGAATTCCGCTTCAGTCAGCTCCCCCGGTTTGAGCAGGATGTTGTCACGCACGCCGACCTTGCCGATGTCATGGAGGGGTGCGGATTTGACCAGAAGCTCGATGGCGGTGTCGGTGAGACGTTCTCGAAACTTGGGATGAGTTTTCAGATGCTCGGCCAGGATTCTGACGTAATGCTGGGTGCGCCTGATGTGCCCGCCTGTTTCCGGATCGCGGTATTCGGCCAGAGTTCCCATGCTCTGTATGGTGACGTCCTGGGTCAGAACCAGCTGGCGGGTACGCTCGCGAACCAGGTCTTCCAGATGGTCCCGGTAGCGTTTAAGTTCCAGCTGGTTTCGAACCCTGGCTTTGACCAGGGCGGGACTGAAGGGTTTCGTGATATAGTCCACAGCCCCCAGACCAAGCCCTCTCGCCTCATCCTCCTCGTCGCTCATGGCGGTCAAAAACACAATGGGAATATCCCGGGTTTCGGGAACGGCCTTCAGTCGGCGACACACCTCGTATCCATCCATGCCGGGCATCATGATATCCAGGAGAATCAAATCCGGGGGCTCGTCCGCTATGGCTTCCAGGGCCGTTTCACCGTCCATGGCCACGCGGAGGTCGAAATCCTTGCCCAGCGCTTCGACCAGGATATCGATGTTGGTTTCGGTGTCGTCCACGATCATGACGGTACAAGTCGATATGTCACACATATGTCTCACCTCGTTTCTGGTGTGTCCGGAAAAGGGTTATTCATCCTCGGTCGACGCCAGCAATCTTTTCACGACTGCCGTCGCTTCCCTGAACCGATATCTGTCGATCAACCTGCCAAGTTCCGCAATTTTCGGGAAAACCGGGTCCGGCCAGGCCAGGATGTTGATTTGGGCCATGATGTCTCTGATCGGAATGGGCTTTCCTTTGATAAGATGGGGCTGCATCTCGGAGAGGAGGCGTTTTAATGTGTTCAGATCCGCTGTTGCCGCTCCACGAAACGCCAGGGCGGTGCCATTCGGCGACATCGCCTTTGATGATACTTCATCAGGCGTGTCAGGTTGCATTATCCGATCCCGAAGGGTGTCGAGAACGGCCTCAAGGGCCGATTCGAATATCCGGATTCGCTTCGCGATCTCCACCCGGTCTCCTCCGTTCAGAGCAGACTCCAGTTCCGTCGACGCCCTGTAAAGGGCTGATGCCCCGATATTCCCGGCGACGCCTTTCAGCGAGTGAAGCCTTCGGCGGCCGGGTTCCGGGTCCTTCGACATCAAGGACGTCGTGATCTCGAGAGAGACGGCCTGGTTCTCCTGATAGAATTTTTTCAACAGGCTCAGATATAGATCCGCGTTTCCGCCCACGCGGGAAAGGCCGTGCTTGACGGAAATGCCCGGCAGATCCGTTGAAATCGATGGCGGCATCGGGGATTCAAACGTCGGTCCGTGGATGGATGAAGGAAGACCCGGTTTGTTTGGCGGCACCGTTCCGGAAAGCATTTCCGCGGATGAAATGTCGGACTCCCCGCGGGAAATCCATTTGATCAGAACGGAAAAGAGCGTTTCCGGATCGATGGGCTTGGCGATGTGCTCGTTCATACCGGCTTCGATACATTTCTCTCGATCTCCGGTCAAGGCATGGGCCGTCATGGCGACGATGGGGATCAGGGGAGACGATCCCTTTGCGTGGGATGCATCGGATGCGGGAGAAAGATGCGGACCGCCTGATGTCCGAATGCGTCGGGTTGTCTCGAATCCGTCCATGGACGGCATCTGGATATCCATGAACACCAGGTCGTACCGTTTGGTTTCCAGGGCTTCGAGGGCGGCTTTGCCGTCGGCGGCGACATCCACCCTCACGCCCATCTGTTCCAGCAGCTCCACGGCAACCTGGCGGTTGATGTCGTTGTCTTCCACCAAAAGGACCCTGGCGCCGAGGATCCGCTTCAGCGCTTCCGGCGGCACAACAGGTTTCGAGAGGATACGCGGCGGTACGGAGACGTCTTTTTGGAACAGGCCCATGATGGTGTTGAACAGCACGGACGGGTGGGTCGGTTTCAGGAGAAAGCCGTCAAGGACGTTCACATCCGTTTGGGCGGTGATCTCCTCGCGGCTGTAGGCCGTTACCATGATAACCGCGGGTATGTGCGGTTTGGGAAGCGTTTCTTTGATCCGACGGGCGGCTTCCACGCCGTCCATCCCCGGCATTTTCCAGTCCATGAGGACCAGGGGGTAAGGTCGTCCTTCCCCTATGGCGTGTTCAAGCTCCGCCAGAGCGACTTCCCCGGAACCGGCCGTAGACACCTCGAAAGTCATCGCTGTAAGATAATCCTTCAGGATATTCCGGGCGGTGGCGCTGTCATCAACCACCAGGACCCGCATTCCCCGGAGTCCGCCGACAGCCTGGACGCGTTTCCGACGGGCGTTTTCATCAAGGCCGAATACGGCTGTGAACCGAAAAACCGAGCCTTTGCCGATCTCGGACTCGATCTCGATTTCTCCGCCCATCAACTCCACCAGCCGTTTGCTGATGGTTAAGCCCAGACCGGTGCCGCCATATCTGCGGGTGGTGGACGAGTCGGCCTGGGTAAAAGGGTTGAAAAGCTTTTCAGCCTGATCCCGGGTCATGCCGATGCCCGTGTCACGCACCTCGAAACCTAAGGTAACGTTGCTGCCGACGTTCTTCTGGGTCGTCACCGAGACGACAATTTCGCCTTTCTCGGTGAATTTGACGGCATTTCCCAAAAGGTTGATCAGGATCTGACTCAGCCGGACCGGGTCGCCTACGAGGACCTGGGGTACGTCCCGAGAAACGGCGATCAACAGTTCCAGACCCTTGTCTCGGGTTTTTCCGGAGATGAGGACCGACACGTTGTTCATGACTTCTTCCAGGTGAAAGGTCACCTGTTCCATGTCGAGTTTGCCGGCCTCAATTTTGGAAAAATCAAGGATATCGTTGATGATTCTGAGCAGGCTGTGGGCGGACACATGAATTTTTTGAAGATAATCCATTTGTTTGGGGGTCAGGGGCGTCTGCATGGCCAGGTAGGTCATGCCGATGACGGCATTCATGGGTGTACGGATTTCATGGCTCATGTTGGCCAAGAATTCACTCTTGGCCCTGTTGGCCCGATCCGCCGCCGACTTTGCCCGACGAAGCTCCTCCTCCTTCTGTTTGATTTCCGTAATGTCTCTGCTGACGCCGATCAACCCCAATATCTCTCCGGTGTGGCCGAATATGGGTCGCATATCGCAGAGCATCCATCGTGTCCGTCCTTGCCGGTCCGTGTATCGCCATTCACGTCCCTTGATGGTTTGGCCGTTGTGAATCACGGCTTTTTCAGAAGCATAGTTTCGTTCGGCTTCCCCTCGAGGCAAGATATCGAAATCGGTCTTTCCTAAAAGTTCTTTCCAGTGGGTATGGTCGGTAAGGTCGGCATAAGACTGGCTGGCGGCGGTGAATCGGTGGGTACGGTCCTTGATGTAGATGAAGTCGGATGTCTCCTCCAGCAGCGAGACAAAATCCCGATTGAGCGCGGTCATCTCCGTAAGGTCCCGGAAAGTGACGACGGCGCCGACCACCTGACCATTCTTCCGGATGGGGGTGCTGGTATATTCCACTGGAAAGCATGTACCGTTCTTGCGCCAGAGAACCTCCTGGGTTACATGGTCCTGGACGCCCCGGGTGTATGCCGCCGACATGGGGCACTTCTCCTCAGGGTAGGGTTGACCGTCCACGGTCGAGTGGTGGATCAGGTTATGGATACGTCGCCCCAGGAGTTCGTCGGCCGTGAAGTCGAGAAGCCGAACCGCGGCGGGATTGATAAAGATCGTCCGTCCGTCGTTATCCACCCCAAAGATGCCTTCCCCCGCGGATTCCAGGATGAGTCGGCTTTGCTCTTCGGCTTCGCGGAGGGCCGCTTTCTGGCGTCGGATCTGGAAGATCCAGACCAGACCGACAAGCATCACGATAAGAAGAATGCCGCCTCCGATCATGACGGTTTTCATCAGAAGCGTTTTGTGGGCCTGCCGGCGGTTGGCGGAATTGAAGATGAGCCGGTTCATGTCGACATCGGCTCTGGATACGAGTCCTGCGCCGTGAAGATGCTTCAACATCTCCCGCCATCGCTCGGGGTTGGTATGACCGGGCTCCACAAAAGGATAATGCATCAGATGCGCGATCTTATGTGCCTGGAACCGGTTGAAATCGGCAAAATCCATTACCGGAAGGATTCGCCTGAACTCCCATTCGATCCTGTCGGCCACCTCATGGGTATGTTCCATGGCGTAATGCCAGCCCCGGAGCGAGGCCTGAGTAAATCGTCGGACCATGTCGGGGTTTTCGTCCACAAGCTGCTTGCGGGTGAAAAGACTGTCGCCGTAAAAGCCGACGCCGTAAGAGGACGGATTGATGGAGACCAGATGCAGACCCATCTGCCGAGCGATCCACTCTGCTGCCAGGGTATCGTCCGGAATGACGTCCACCTCCCCCGTAAGCAGATCCGGAACGCCAAAACGGACGGGATGAGCCGGCACCTTTTCGGGATCGATACCTTCGGCGCGCAACATGGCCTGCATCTCCACATCGGACGCATCCCCGGGTTTTCGTCCGACCCGCAGTCGTAAGAGATCCGCTGGAGAGGTGAGTGCCGTCGTGCCAAGGGCATAAAAGGCGACGGCGCTCTGCTGAAAAATGGAAGCCAGGATCACGAGGGGCAATCCCTGATCCTGGGCTGCCAGGATATCCACCGCGCCAATGCCGAAATGGGCACGCCCTTCCGCCACTGCCGTCAGCGTGTCGACCTTGGTCTGATCCGGGTTTAAGCCGGATCGGATTTCAACCTCCAGGCCGGCATCCCGGTAGTACCCTTTCCACAATGCCGCGTAGTATCCTGCGAACTGAAACTGATGATCCCATCGAAGCTGCAGGACGATTTTTTCCAAGGCATCAGCGGGGGGGACGCCAAGCCCGCACAGCACCAGCATCAAAGCCGCGCCAATCATGCGACATCGCATCATGAAACAATGCCGTCTCCATTGTTTTCTTCGATGAAAACGGTTTTCCCTCCAAGCCTGATTTGTCAAAAGGCTCTCAGGCGGAGGGCGGTCGAGATTCACCGAGGTTGTCACGGTCCGTCATTCCTTTCAACCTTCTCGAGGAGTTCATCCAGCGTCGTCAAGGCTTCCTTATATTGATATTTGTCGATTTGATGCCTCAGTGTCTCCAGCCGGCGGGAGAAACGCCGGGGCCAGACCGCTCCGTCAATCTCTGTCATGAGGATTTTGCTCTGTCGGGGTTGGCGCTTCTGCACCGGGGATTTCAGTCGGATAAGAAGGTCCCGGAGCATGTCCGGGGTCATCTCTCCGGCCCGGCCGGCGCTCCGTTCCGGTGAATCCGTTTCGGAGACGAAGGGTTTCAACGCATCGAGAATCTTTTTCAAGGCTGCACCGAACGGCTCTAACCGCTCTTGACTATCCTCTATTTCACCCTTCCGGAGGGCCGATTCCAGCTCGCCTGCTGCGATCTCGAGTTCCCGGGCGCCGATGTTGCCCGCAACGCCCTTCAGTGTATGGGCCAGGCGCAGGGCCAGCGGCGCGTCGTTCCGGGCCAGTGCTTCCCGAATCTCATCGGCGGCGCTTCCATGATCCTGATAGAATTTTTTCAGGAGGCGTCTATAGAGGGCTTCGTTGTTTCCCACGCGCATCAGGCCGTTTTCGACCGAAATTCCCGATATCTCGTTCAAATTCGGTTCCGGACCTGAGGGTGACGGCGGGCTTTCGATTTCGACGGGTTGGGGCGGTGGTGTGCGGTCGGTCGGCGGAATCCATCTAACCATCGCCGCGAACAGCGCTTCCGGGTCGATGGGTTTGGTGATGTGATCGTTCATTCCGGCGGCCAGGCTTTTGTCCCGATCTCCGGCCATGGCATGGGCCGTCATGGCAATGATCGGGGTCGGCGCGGCGACGCCCGAAGTTTTCATGCGCTGCTTCTCGATTTCCCGAATGCGGCGCGTTGCGGTCAATCCATCCATCACCGGCATTTGAATATCCATCAGCACCAGATCGTAATTTTCGGCCTGCCATGCTTCGAGGGCCGCTTTTCCGTCGTCGGCGAGATCCACGACCAACCCCATCTGCGTCAGGAGTTCCAGGGCGACCTGCTGATTGATGTCGTTGTCTTCGGCCAGGAGCACGCGTGCGCCTTTGATCCGTCGCTTGTCTGCCGGATCCATTGTCGAGGCGGTTTCGGCGGATGTCTGGGGGGAGTCTCCGATGCCGAGTACCTCCGTGATGGTGTTGAAAAGTGCGGACTGGCTGGCGGGTTTGATGAGGAAGCCCTCGAGCCCGACAGCCGCCGCCTGTTTCATCACCGCCTCATGACCGTATGCCGTGATCATGATGACCACGGGAATGTGGGGCAGGTTCATTTCCTGCTTGATGCGCCTGGAGGTGTCGACACCGTCCATGCCCGGCATCTTCCAGTCCATCAATACGAGATCGAATGCCCGGCCCTTTTGGGCCTCGGACGCCAGCAGTACCAGCGCCGCTTCCCCGGAATCGGCCGTGGATACCTCAAAGGAGAGGGCCTCCAGGTAACCTTTCAAAATCTCCTGGGAGGTCTTGCTGTCGTCCACCACCAGCACCCGAAGCCCCTTCAGGTCGGCTGAATGCCGCCGATGTCGCCGTGCTCCGGCATTGTTGTCCTGGAGATCGAAGACTGCGGTAAAACTGAAGGTGGATCCTTTGCCCTCCTCGGTTTCAAATCCGATTTCACCCCCCATCAGGTCCACCAGTCGTTTGCTGATGGTGAGCCCCAACCCCGTGCCGCCGTATTTTCGGGTGGTGGATGTGTCTGCCTGGATAAAGGCGCGAAACAGCTTATCCGACTGTTCCCGGCTCATCCCGATGCCGGTGTCCTTGATCGAAAATCGCAGGGTTACCTTCCGATCTTCACGCCGTTCCAGTTCCGCCGATACAAAGATTTCACCTTTTTCAGTGAATTTGACGGCATTTCCCGCCAGGTTGATGAGCACTTGTCCCAATCTGAGGGGATCTCCCACAAGGTTCATGGGCATGTTCGGAGCCGTGGCGATAATCAATTCCAGGCCCTTGTCCTGGGCCTTGACGGAGATCAGATTGGCCAAATTGTCCAGAACATCCTCCAGGTGGAACGGTACCTTCTCGAGATCCAGTCTGCCGGCTTCAATTTTGGAAAAATCGAGAATATCATTGATGATCCTGAGGAGCGCATAGGCCGAGACGTTGATTTTTTTCAGGTAATCCCTTTGCTTGGGCGTGAGCTCTGTTCTGAGGGCCAGATAGGTCATGCCGATGATGGCATTCATGGGGGTCCGGATTTCATGGCTCATATTGGCCAGAAATTCGCTTTTGGCACGATTGGCCTTGTCCGCCGCGCGACGCGCCCGGCGCAGTTCCGCCTCAGTTCTTTTTAGATAAGTGATATTCTTGCTGATACTGATGAGGCCCAGTACATTGCCTTCCAGATCATAAAACGGACGCTTGTCGCAGAGCATCCAACCCACACCGCCGTTGGCGTCCGTGTACTGCAGTTCGTGGGCTTCTATCACCTCTCTCTTCTCGATCACTCTTTTATCAAGGGCGTGAGATCTTTCGGCCGCATCGAGAGGGAGGATTTCGAAAACCGTTTGCCCGGTGAGGTCCTCCCAGTGAGCGTGCCCAATAAGGTCGGCATAGGCCTGACTCGCGGCGGTGAATCGGTGGGCGGTGTCTTTTACATAGATGAAATCCGGCGTGTGGTCCAGAATGGCCACAAAATCCCGACTGTGTCTGCGCATGCGTTCGGCATGCAAGGTTTGACGGATGATGTAAAAGGCCAGGAGCGAAACGACGAACAGGATGCCTACCGAAATGACGGAGAGCTTTCTGCGCATCAGGGCGATTTCGGCGTGGACGTCATCGATGTAGATGCCGGTACCGATGATCCAATGCCAGGGTTCGAATCCCTTGACGTAGGAAAGCTTTGGAACGATTTTGGCGGGGGCGTCTTTCCATTGCCACATATAGTCGACATAACCCGCGCCTGATGCCTCCACCACCCGGACAAACTCCATGAAAAGCCGTTTTCCTCGAGGATCCTGAAATTTGGAGACGTCGCGGCCCTCCAGATCCGTCCGATAGGGATGCATGACCATTCGCGGAATCTTGTCGTTTATCCAGAAATAATCCTTTTTTTCCGGTCCGTAGCGGAGGTTCCGGATCTGCTCGACGGCACGTTCCTGGGCTTCCCGACGGCTCATCTTGCCGTCCCGCTCCCAGGTCTCGAAGGTGGCCAGGATACTCCAGGCGGATTCGGTCAACTCCCGGATCATTTCACGCTTTCGTGCCAGGAAACTCTCCTCCAGGGCCGGAAGGATGATGAAAAAAATAGCAGTCACGAACAGGATAAGGGTCAGCATCGCCGGAAGGCCGATGCGAACCGGGATCGATTTTGACAGCTTTTCCTTGAGATGGTCTTGCATGGCGTAACTCCTGGATTGAATCGAATATAACCACAGGGGCTTTCATCCTTCAACCCCGGATCCGACCTTTCAATACCTTGAAAATACTGAAGCCTCTCGGTCGGTAAGAACCGAACCTGACACTGCGTTGCCGATCAGATCCACTTTCTCGAGCCGGGAGACCTCGATGTCCGAACCGACACCGCCGTAGCCGGTGAACATGAAAATTTCCACGAGGGGTCGTTTTCTCCCGTCGGGTCTCATCGTCATCATTTTTTCGCCATTACGTGTTCAATATAATCACTTTTTAGTATCTCATACAACCCAAACCCTTTGTCTCCAGCCTCCGGATTCATGCGGGATTTCGTTAAAATCGTCCGGAACATCGGCTTGCAAGAGCCGATCCAATGTGATAATCATCATTATTATGAAACAATATGTCATTGATCAACTCCGACTTGAAGACTACCATACGATCAAGCGCTATATGGATGAGCGGTTCGAGGATTCGGGCGTCGGTGGTTTGTATTGGATTCCCCTGGATACCGATATTTACGACGATCGCCAGAAATTACATACCGACTGTCAACCGTTTTATTTCGCGGTTGAGCTGAACGAGGAACGTCTGTCGTGCGAACTGCTTGTCCGGACTACTCGGCGGATGCGATGTGATTGTGTTTCCTACGCAACGACGCTTCAACGCAATTGGATCATCGACGCCATGGATGCCATACTGGAAAAACTGGGGATTTCGGTTTGAAGGGAGCCATAACGGTGCAAGACGCCATGTTAAAGATTATCCCCATAGGTGGATTGGGGGAGATTGGTCTCAATATGATGGTGGTCGAGTACCAGGGTGATCTCCTGGTGATCGATGCGGGCCTGATGTTTCCCGAGGACTACATGCTGGGGGTTGACCTGGTGATTCCCGACATGGAATTCATCCGACGGAACAAGAGCCGCGTCGTCGGCGTCCTGCTGACCCATGCCCATGAAGACCATATCGGGGCGCTCTCCTATCTGATGAGAGATGTCAACGTGCCGGTCTATGGAACGCCTTTTACGCTGGGTGTCGTCCGACACAAGTTGGATGAGATCGGCCTTTTGGGTCAGGCGGACCTGCGGGAGGTTCAGCCGGGCCTTCGATTGGTCGTCGGCAAATTCGAGATCGACCTCATCCGGGTGGGGCACAGCGTCGTGGACGGCATCGGCCTTGCTATCCGAACGCCCATGGGGCTCGTGGTCCATACGGGCGATTTCAAGATCAGCCACGCCGCTATCGACGGCATGACCACCGATGTCAACAAGTTCGCACGGTGTGGTGAGGAAGGGGTGCTGGCGCTTCTTTCCGATTCCACCAATGTGGAGAAGGAGGGGTACACCATCTCCGACCGGGAGATCGGCGAAACGCTCAAGGGAATTATTTCCAAGTGTCGGGGGCGTGTCATCGTGGCCCTTTTTGCATCGAGCATCTCCAGGATCCAGCAGATCATCGACATTGCGCACCAGAACGGGCGGCAGGTCGTTTACAACGGCCGGAGCATCGAGGTCACTGTCGGCATCGCCAAGTCTCTGGGCTACATCCGTATTCCCGACGGCATGGAAATCGGCATCGACGAAATCGGCAATATCCCGGATGACCAGGTGGTGCTCATCACTACCGGCAGCCAGGGGGAGCCCATGTCGGCTTTGGCGCGAATGGCGACCGGGATTCACAAGCAGATCAAGATCCGATACGGCGACATGGTGATTTTGTCGTCCAAGTTCATACCCGGGAATGAAAAAGCCATCGGAAAGATCATCAACAATCTCTACCGCCGGGGCGCCGACGTCATTTATGAAAAAATATCGGCTATCCATGTTTCGGGCCACGCCTTCCGGGAGGAACTGAAGTTGATGATCAATCTGACCCGGCCCCGCTATTTCATTCCCATCCACGGTGAGTATCGCCACCTGGTCCTCCATGCCCGGCTGGCTGAAGAGATGGGAATTCCCAAAAACCGGGTGATGCTTGCCGAGAACGGCCAGGTGATCGAGTTCGATGCCGGCGGTTGCCGCATCAGTTCAATGATTCAAACGGGTCGCATTCTCGTGGACGGCAAAGGAATCGGCGATGTGGGGCGGAGTCTTCTCAAGGAACGACGGGTACTGTCGGAAGACGGTTTCGTGGCTGTGACCCTCGCCTTTGACGAGGAAACCGGCATTGTGATGTACGGCCCGGAGGTGATCTCCCGAGGGTTTGTCTTCGAGACGGAAACCGGCCATTTGGTGGATGATGCCCAGTGCGTCATCCTGGAGGCCATCGAGGACATTGGGCCGGACGTCCCGGATCGAATCGAGAAAATCCGGGCACGTATCAAGGGCGATCTGAGAAAATATTTTAACTACACCATCAAGCGGCGTCCGCTTATCCTGCCCTTTGTTCTGGAAATCTGATATCCGCCGTCGAGACGGCGCGCTTCCCAAGGATCCTGGGGAGCCCTTTGTTTCAACCCCACTATTCGAAGTACGGAAGATGCGCAAGGAGCTTCTTGGAATTTTTTTGTTTTTTCTGGTCGTTTTCATCCTGATCAGCCTGCTGTCCTATCATCCGTCGGATCCCTCCATGTTCAATTCAGGAACCTCGGCGGGTCCGAAAAACCTATTCGGCCTTATCGGCGGGCATACGGCGGGGGCGCTGCTGGGACTTTTCGGAGCGGGAGCGGGTTGGTTCCCCATTCTGCTTGGCATGTTCAGTGTCCGGATTTTCAAGAATCCTTCGGAGCAGGAACTGCTGGTTTCCGTGTTCGGCGGGGTACTTCTCATTGTCGTTACGGGTGCCCTTATGGGACTGGGGGAGACGACATACCCCCTCCGCGGAGGCGGCGTATCGGCCGGGGGGCTGATCGGTGAGCTCATCGGCGATCAGATCACCCGGTATTTCAGTGCCGTCGGCGGGTGCATCATTTTGATTCTCTCAGGGGCGGTTGCCTTTATCATGCTGACGGGCATATCCATCGTGGCCCTCATAAAAAAAGCGGCGGATTTTCTGACACCGGGATATCGCCGCATCACCGCGACGATCGATGCGGTTCTGATGGCCCGAAAGGTGCGAAGGGCCGAGATCGTTGCGGACCAGGCCGAAGAGGATTCCTCCAAGACACCTCTGCGGCCGGAAAAAGACCTTGTCGATACACCCGCTTCCGGAAATGGAGGGGTTCCCGATGGGGCTCCGCGAAAGATCCGCTTGCGAATCACCTCGCCGGCAATGGCGCGGCGCCCCGAACCCCGACGTGATAAGACGCCGGCGCCTCAGTTGCTTCTGCCGCTGCCCGGCGGAAATGGATTTCAGATACCGCCGACAGCTTTTCTGGACGAGGGATCGGGCCGGTCGGCATCGGTGGATACCGCCCATCTGGAGGAACAGGCCAGACGGCTGGAGAGCAAACTGAACGATTTCGGCGTCAAGGGAGAGGTCACCGACGTGACGCCCGGGCCCGTGATCACCACCTTTGAATACAAACCCGCACCCGGCGTGAAGATCAATAAGATCGTCAACCTTTCCGACGACCTGGCGCTGGCCTTGAAGGCGTTCAGTATTCGGATCGTGGCGCCCATCCCCGGTAAATCGGTCATCGGTATTGAAATTCCCAATGCCGAGCGGGAGATCGTGCATCTCAAGGAATTGGTTGAATCGGCCGAATTCCAATCATCCCCTTCGCATCTGTCTATCTGCCTGGGCAAGGATATTGTCGGAAACACGGTGGTGGCCGGTCTCGAAAAGATGCCGCATCTCCTCATTGCCGGCGCTACGGGAACCGGTAAGAGCGTCTTTCTCAACTCCCTGATCTGCAGTTTCCTCTACAAAGCCGCTCCCGAAGCGGTCAAAATGATCATGGTCGACCCCAAGCGGATCGAACTGTCGCTTTACGACGGTATTCCCCATCTGATAACGCCGGTGGTAACCGACGTTAAAAAAGCGACGAACGCGCTGTTCTGGGCGGTTTCCGAGATGGAACGACGATATGAGCTTCTGTCGGAAAAGAAGGTCCGCAACATCACCCAGTACAACCAAAAGGTTGATCAGGAGCGAAATGCGCTTTCGGAGGAGGGACCCGTGGCTGATAGGCTGCCCTTGATCGTCGTCATCATCGACGAGCTGGCCGATCTCATGATGGTGGCCTCCCGTGATGTGGAGGTCGCCCTGATGCGATTGGCCCAGATGGCGCGTGCCGCCGGGATTCATCTCATCCTTGCCACTCAGCGGCCGTCGGTGGATGTCCTGACCGGCATCATCAAGGCCAATTTCCCCACGCGGCTCACCTTTCAGGTTTCGTCCAAGACCGATTCCCGAACCATATTGGACGCCAACGGCGCGGAGACGCTTCTCGGCAACGGCGACATGCTTTTTCTGCCGCCGGGAACGGCCAAACTCAAACGCATCCACGGTGCCTATGTATCCGAACAGGAACTGTCCAGGATTACAGAGTTCGTCAAGGCCCAGCGGTCTCCGGAATACGACGATGCCGTCGTCGAGGCTCAAGTCGCGGAGAAGGACGCGGGAGACGGTGAAACCGAATACGATGAACGTTACGACGATGCCGTGGCCCTGGTGACACAGACACGCCAGGCATCCATCTCCATGGTTCAACGTCATTTGCGCATCGGTTACAACCGCGCCGCACGGATCATCGAAGTCATGGAGAAGGAGGGCATCGTAGGGCCCGCGGACGGGGCTAAACCCCGGGAAGTCCTGGTCCAGGGCTACGACGATATCTCCTGAAGGTTATCACTTAAAACCGATTTGTAAAAATCATCGGAAACGATCCCATCGATGACCGTTTCCGATTCCGGCAGTGTCGTGATTTTAAATTATAACTCAACTTTCGACTTTCATAGGCCGGTGCCGAGAGGATACGGCCCGCGCCCCACGCGGTTTCGTTCAAGTACCGCTGATATGATTGACAGTTGTCAAGAAAAAAAAGTTCACCGACCTTCCTTTTTCCGCGGGAAAAGGATTATTACAAGCGTCTCTCCAGGCCATTGGTAGAGGCGGGATCTTTGAAACGACGGCTGATCTCTCTGATATTCGCGGGTTGGTTACCGCATGACTTGGCTACGTCGTGGAGCTGCCTCTGTCTAAAATCGGAAGTTCGGCTATTCGCCTTATTCCATAGCGGCGGCGAGGATTCTCCTATCCGAGATCGCGCCTCTGTTAATGGCCTGGAAACTGGATTTTCTTTTTTGGTAATTGACCTCCAGATCTAAAGGATCAGCAATTTTCAGCTCAGTCAAGTCACCGGTTGAAGTTGTTTTGCGATTGCCCAAAGGAAGGCGCTCAGTTCACGAGCGATGGCAGTGACAACTACTTGTTTGGTTTTTCCTTTGGCCACCAGCCTTCTGTATCTGGCACATAAGCGAAGCTGGGCTTTCCATGCGATTTGTCGGACCGGCTCAGGCAGATTCTCCTGGCGTTTCAGCAATACTCGGCTGACCCGGGGCTGCAATCGATATGCCCATGCAGCTTCAATCAGCACTTTGCGGGCATGACCGTTGCCGGTTTTGGTGATGCCGCCTCTTTTGATGTGATTGCCGCTGGAGTGTTCCGAAGGCACAAGTCCGAGATAGGCCATCAGCTGCCCGGGATGTTGAAAACGATTGAGGTCGCCTATTTCCGAGAGCATGGTTACTGCCACAATCAGCGATACGCCCCTGGCGGCCTGCAAGGCATCCACAATTGGCGCCAATCGCCAATCGGATACCATTTGCCGGATCTGCTCGGTCAACCGTTCGATGCGGGCAAGGCTTTCATGCACGGCATCGATGTATTCCTGGAAAGCAATCTGCTGGGCAGGATGGGGCATGGCGATATCCGAAAGCCAGTTGAAATAGGCTTTGGACCATTTGGTCTTTCCGGAATAGCTCATTCCATGTCTCAGTAGAAAGGCATTGAGCCGTTGCTTTGCCTTACGGCCGGCGACGACCGCATCTTCACGGGCACGGCTCAAATCACGCATGGCCTCGTCCTGGGTGTC
This sequence comes from Desulfococcus multivorans, assembly GCF_001854245.1. Classification (GTDB taxonomy): domain Bacteria; phylum Desulfobacterota; class Desulfobacteria; order Desulfobacterales; family Desulfococcaceae; genus Desulfococcus; species Desulfococcus multivorans. The sequence continues at coordinate 888,656 of NZ_CP015381.1, forward strand.
CGGAACATAAACGGCGGTCAGCTCGCCGGCACGATGGAGACGGGCCAGCGTTTTGGCATCCCGGGTGTCATTTTTGATCCGGTCACCAATTCTTTTAGGAATCATTGAAGGGGCTGCCACCATGCAGTTGAATCCTTTGCCGGTCAGGTGGTGGTAGATGCCGTACCCACACGGACCAGCTTCATAAACAAAGTACAGCTCACTTGCAGTGGAAACCATTTTACGACAAAATTTATCGAGGGCTTCCAGATCGTTGTTGATAGCGCCGAAGGGTCTGGCTGCATCCCGGGAACCCTCTTCAGCAATAGCAATGGTGATGGAATTTTTGTGGACATCCATGCCGATAAATTTTACAGTGTTCATGACCTGCCTCCTTGGTTGTGGCTCTGTGTTAACGGCTTGATACCTTATACATAACCCACGTTTGCAAGGAAGGCAGGTCTTTTTTTGGGTGACCGACAATTTGTTCCATCCGAGGGTATCAGCAGAGATTCATCATGGGCGAGAATGGGTCACCAAAACTCGTCGGAGCCCATGATGAATCTCTGCGGGTTGCGCAGATCCGGACGTTCCGGAAACTCGGATGGTAACTGTCAATCATTATGTCTAAAGCTTGCTCCGGGCGGCCCGGAAACTCGCTGCGCTCAAACAGTCCGGGCCGCTGATCCTCCGCGGCGCTTAAGCGGCACTAAAACTCACCGCTGAAGGGGCCCGGGCCGTATCCTCCCGGCACCTCTTTCCGGTTACCATCATGAAAGTCGAAAGTTGAATTATAAGAAAAATAGAAGTAACCAGTCATGCATACGAGTGTAAACAGCCTCATGGATCCCGTTCGGGTGAAGGGTTTCCTGGACGAGGCGGAAGGCCTGCGTCTCTACGATATCGCCTTGTCGGCGAGCAAGATGGGTCCCTGCCTCGAAATCGGCAGCTACTGCGGCAAGTCCGCCGTCTACATCGGCGCCGCCTGCCGAACCAACGGCGGGACGCTAAAGCTTGCTCCGGGCGGCCCGGAAACTCGCTGCGCTCAAACAGTCCGGGCCGCTGATCCTCCGCGGCGCTTAAGCGGCACTAAAACTCACCGCTGAAGGGGCCCGGGCCGTATCCTCCCGGCACCTCTTTCCGGTTACCATCATGAAAGTCGAAAGTTGAATTATAAGAAAAATAGAAGTAACCAGTCATGCATACGAGTGTAAACAGCCTCATGGATCCCGTTCGGGTGAAGGGTTTCCTGGACGAGGCGGAAGGCCTGCGTCTCTACGATATCGCCTTGTCGGCGAGCAAGATGGGTCCCTGCCTCGAAATCGGCAGCTACTGCGGCAAGTCCGCCGTCTACATCGGCGCCGCCTGCCGAACCAACGGCGGGACGCTTTTTTCCATCGACCATCATACCGGCTCCGAAGAGCAGCAGCCGGGGGAACTCTATTTCGATCCCGAGCTCTACGACCACGACGCGGGAAGAATCGACACCTTCCCGACCTTCCGGAAGACCCTGGCTTTGGCCGGACTTGAAGACACGGTGGTGCCCATCGTCTGCCGCTCTCTGACGGCGGCGCGGTCGTGGACCATACCGCTAAAGCTTGCTCCGGGCGGCCCGGAAACTCGCTGCGCTCAAACAGTCCGGGCCGCTGATCCTCCGCGGCGCTTAAGCGGCACTAAAACTCACCGCTGAAGGGGCCCGGGCCGTATCCTCCCGGCACCTCTTTCCGGTTACCATCATGAAAGTCGAAAGTTGAATTATAAGAAAAATAGAAGTAACCAGTCATGCATACGAGTGTAAACAGCCTCATGGATCCCGTTCGGGTGAAGGGTTTCCTGGACGAGGCGGAAGGCCTGCGTCTCTACGATATCGCCTTGTCGGCGAGCAAGATGGGTCCCTGCCTCGAAATCGGCAGCTACTGCGGCAAGTCCGCCGTCTACATCGGCGCCGCCTGCCGAACCAACGGCGGGACGCTAAAGCTTGCTCCGGGCGGCCCGGAAACTCGCTGCGCTCAAACAGTCCGGGCCGCTGATCCTCCGCGGCGCTTAAGCGGCACTAAAACTCACCGCTGAAGGGGCCCGGGCCGTATCCTCCCGGCACCTCTTTCCGGTTACCATCATGAAAGTCGAAAGTTGAATTATAAGAAAAATAGAAGTAACCAGTCATGCATACGAGTGTAAACAGCCTCATGGATCCCGTTCGGGTGAAGGGTTTCCTGGACGAGGCGGAAGGCCTGCGTCTCTACGATATCGCCTTGTCGGCGAGCAAGATGGGTCCCTGCCTCGAAATCGGCAGCTACTGCGGCAAGTCCGCCGTCTACATCGGCGCCGCCTGCCGAACCAACGGCGGGACGCTTTTTTCCATCGACCATCATACCGGCTCCGAAGAGCAGCAGCCGGGGGAACTCTATTTCGATCCCGAGCTCTATGACCACGACGCGGGAAGAATCGACACCTTCCCGACCTTCCGGAAGACCCTGGCTTTGGCCGGACTTGAAGACACGGTGGTGCCCATCGTCTGCCGCTCTCTGACGGCGGCGCGGTCGTGGACCATACCGCTCAGTTTTGTCTTCATCGACGGGGGTCACGCCCTGGAGACGGTCTACGCCGATTACTGCGCATGGTCCCACCATATCATGCCCGGCGGATATCTGCTCATGCACGATATTTTCGAGCGTCCGGAAGAGGGAGGTCAGGCGCCTTATCAGGTCTATCGGACGGCGTTGGCCTCCGGTCTTTTCAGGCCCCTGGACATGACGCGTTCTCTCGGGGTGCTTCAACGGCGAAATTTTGGCGAAACGCCTGAAATTCGTTTTGAAGACGGATGAGGTTGGCACCTTTCCCAAAAAAACACTTCATCTGCCGCATGACAAAAGCGTCGCAAAGGAGGTTAAGCAGTGGAAAACAAGATAACGCCAAAACGGATTTTAAAAATCCTGGATACGGTTCCGGAATTGAAGGCGATTTTGATTACCGATGAAGCGGTCGATGAGAAACGCCGCCTGATCCGGTATTTTCTTTCGGATACGCTCAATGCCGTCTTTGAAGACAACCCGACTATCCCCCCGCTGGAATGGATCCAAACCCGAAATGCCGTCAATGTGCTGCGGTCGATCGTATCCAAGCGAAACGAGCGTCTCGCCGGTTTCAGCCTGCTGACCTATATTAATGATCTCATTCACGGGAAGGACCTGGGCGACCGACCTCAACCCGGTGCGGGATTTTATGCGGAATTTGAACACCTTTTACGGGCCGTCGTGGGGAAAACAGCGGTATACAGCGAAAAGGTTCCACCCTTTCTCAAACACTCCGGCCGAAGGGCGGCCCGTCTGAGATCGAAAGACCTCGGTCGCATGGCCGCGAATGCTGAAAAATATATGGCCCGTTATCCCTTTGGGCTGGATCGCGAGACCATCGCAAAGCGGAAGGCCAACAAACAGCGCATTCTGAAGTACTTCGGTGCTGCGGATGCCGATTGGGAGAAATGGAAATGGCATACGAGCCATATCATCCGGGACGCCAAGACCTTGTCTGAACTGGTGACCTTGACACCCGAGGAGTTTCAGGCGGTCGAAATGGCGCGGCAACACCGCATTCCGTTCGGTATTACCCCATACTATCTCGCGCTCATGGATCCGAATCCGGACCGGAAGGCGGATTACGCCGTTCGGGCCCAAGTGATCCCGCCGCTCCATTATGTGGAGCGGATGAAGGAGAACAAGGCGAACAAGGGGTGTTCCATGGACTTCATGCTCGAACAGGACACGTCGCCCATCGACGGCATCACCCGGCGCTATCCCCATATCGTTATCCTGAAGCCGGTGATGACCTGTCCGCAGATCTGCGTTTACTGTCAGCGGAACTGGGAGATCGAAGACGTCTATTCCCGTTCGGCCATGTTGGGACAGAAGCGGCTTGACGCCGCCCTGGAATGGATTGAAGGCACCCCGGGGGTGAAAGAGGTCCTTGTGACCGGCGGCGATCCGCTCCTGCTCGCAAACGACAGGATCGAGAAACTCCTGGGGAGGCTTTCCCGAATTTCTCACGTGGATCGGATTCGCATCGGCACCCGCATGCTCGTGACCCTGCCTCAGCGGATTACCGATTCACTGGTCGACGCCGTCAGACGGTTCCATGTTCCCGGAAAGCGGGAAGTGGTTATCATGACCCATTTTGAACACCAATACGAGATTACCCCCCAATCCATGGCCGCGGTCCAGAAATTTCGACGCGCCGGCATGGGGGTTTACAACCAGATGGTCTTCACGTTTCACAACTCGAGAAGGTTCGAAGCCGCCGCCATTCGCCACCGGCTTCGCCTCATCGGCGTTACGCCCTACTACACCTTCAACGCCAAAGGCAAGGAAGAAACCGATGATTACCGGGTTCCCATTGCGCGCCTGCTTCAGGAACAGCACGAGGAGGCTCGGCTGATGCCCGGCACTGTGAGGACGGACGAGATCGTATTCAATGTCCCCAAGCTGGGAAAGAATTACCTTCGTGCGGGACAGCATCACGATATCATCTCGATCCTGCCCGACGGCCGAAGGGTCTATGAATTTCACCCCTGGGAGAAAAAGCTGTCCCTTGTGGACACCTATGTCTATACGGACGTCTCCATATACGATTATCTCGAACGGCTGAAGAAGGCGGGGGAAGACGCTCGTCTATACAGCACCATATGGTATTATTATTGACAGTTACGCAGTAGGGAGCCGTACTTCCCTCATCTCCGTCAACGGCGTGCCGGAATCGGTCAGGCGGCTGCCTTGCCTCTTACCCCGGGTGGCCGCTGTGCATTTCTGCGGATGTTCGGGGCGTTTTCCATACCATTGCCCGGTATGAGGAGGCGATGACGCCTATCGGATATCCTGATCTCCGAAATACAGCGTTCTCCCTACCAATGAAATACACTGTTTTATTTTGCTAAATAGGGTATCATGACATAATACTTTACAAAAAAAACTTTACGGTATAGATCTATACCTTCATAAAGAGGCGATGCCGATTTCTATGATAAAAATATGCATCATATTGAAAAGATGGTTGAAATTATAAGCGCCGGGAATCGTTTCGGCCTTTTCCGGGATTTCGATAGGCGATAAGGCGTACTATGCGCCGATTTTTTGAGGTGTATATTCCCCAATGGCGGACGATCACCTGTCACATGGGAAAGGATTTAGGCAACATCTTAAAAGGAGAAAGGGACATGACAGATTCAAACAGCTGGGACTGGAGCGTCGGCAAGCGGCAGATCGCGGATATCGCCCAGTGGAAAGCCGAGTTCGGGTATGTGGAGGAGCCGTATGCCAGTCCGGACGGTGAAAAAATAGCCGCTGTCATCAAGACGGAGGATATGGAGTTCAGTGCCTGCGAAAACGGGGTCGCCTGGGAAAACACCTTCGACAAACTCTGGTTTCTCAGATATTCGCCGGACAACCGTTTGACAGGGCTGGTTTCGGACGGCGGCGAGTGGACCCTGGCGGTTGACGGGGAAGCCTGGGAAAATCGATATGACTTTGCCTGGAACACGATTTTCGGTCGGGACGGCAAGAGCATGATCATCATGACCCAGGCCGACGGCGAGTATTCCGTTCTCATCAACGACACTCCCTGGGAAGAGACCTTTCCCTACATGACGCAACTCTCCGGGAGCGACGACGGCACCAAGGCCGCGGCGGTGGTGCAGACCGTCAGGTTTTCAGAGGGTGACATCTTTACATTTCAGAAAGGATGTTACACGATAGCGGTGAACGGTGAGGCTTGGGACATGAATTTTGTCAATGTCTATGAGCCGGTTTTCAGTGCCGACAACAAGCGGGTGGCTGCTCAGGTCAGGACAAACCTTTATGACTACACCATCGTGGTGGACGGCGAACCGTGGCCGGTGTCCTATCCTACGGTTTGGAAAGCGGCCTTTTCGCCGGCCGACGGTTCGGTCACCGCACCGGTCAAGACACCGGAGGGGTGGACGTTGGCCCGCGACGGTCAGGTCCTGTGGCATCAGCGGTTTGCCCAGCTCTGGCATCATGCCTACAGCACCAACGGAATGAGCATTGCCGCCATTGTCGCCCCGAAATACGGCCGCTGGACGGTTGCAGTGGACGGCACTCCCTGGAAGACGACCTTTGGCGATCTGGTGACGGATCTCGTCATATCGCCCTCCGGGAAGCGAGTGGGCTGCGTCGGGAAGGACAGCAACCTCTGTACAGTCGCCGTGGATGGGACCCCATGGGATATCAAATGCGACATGGCGTGGGCGCCGGTGTTCAGCCCCGATGACCAGCATGTGGCGGCCAAGATCGAAAAAAACGGTCAGTATACGATCGCTTTGAACGGGAAACCGATGAAAACCCAGTTCAAAAATCTCTGGAATCCAATTTTCAGTCCTGACGGCGAAAAGATATTGATTCGGGCGATCGAGGGTAGCGGGGACAAGGCGGTTTACGTCCGCCGGGTGCTGCCGGTAACTGAAATTATCGGTTGATAAGGAGAGAGACGATGCATACGCTGTATAATTTTGTCAGCGGTCCGCTGGCGTGGCTTGCCTTTATCGTGTTTATCGGGGGAAGTATCTACAAGATCGTGACCATGGCAAGACTTGCCAAGAAAAAGGATTCAGCCGTTTATGAATATTGGGATACGGGCTTCGCACTCCGATCAATCGCTCATTGGAGCATCCCTTTCGCCACAGTGAACTGGCGGAAAAATCCAATCATGACCCTGGTGACCTTCGCTTTCCATATTTCCCTTATTGCGGTGCCGCTGTTTCTGTGCGCCCATGCCCTTCTGTGGAAAGAGGTTTTCGATATCAACTGGTGGTATATCCCCGACGGCATGGCGGATGTGATGACCCTCATCGTGATCGGCGCATGCTTTTATTTCGCCGGCAGGCGGATACTTCGCCCGGATGTCAAATACCTGACATCGACATCCGATTATCTGCTCCTTCTGATGGTAGTGATGCCGTTTTTCACCGGATTCTGGGCCTATCACCAATGGCCGGGATATCGAATGATGTTCATCCTTCACATGCTGTCGGGCGAGTTCGTGTTGGCCGCCATCCCCTTTACCCGCCTGAGTCACATGCTCTACGCCGTTTTCACGAGGGGATACATCGGATCCGAGTTCGGCGCAGTGCGCCATGCGAAGGATTGGTAACGAATTTTTGATTTTTACCCTCAACGATAAGGGAGCAAGAGAATGGGTGAACCTGCATCCAAAATCGAAGTGAAAAATATCAAGGACATCGGCCTGGATGAGGGCGTGGCCCGACTGACGCCCGAGAAGATCGAGACGGTTGTCAATGACGTGATCGATAATGAGACTGGTGCCCGACTTAAGGTTTATGTGGACACCTGCGTTCACTGCGGGCTGTGTTCCGAGGCATGCCATTATTATCTGTCCAACGACAAAAATCCAATTTTCGCGCCGGCGGCCAAGGTCAAACAGACGCTTTGGGAGATCGTGGAAAAGAAAGGTAAGGTCAGTCCGGCCTTCATTCGCCGGGCCGCCGAACTCTGCTATACGGAGTGCAACCTCTGCCGGCGGTGTGCCATGTACTGCCCTTTCGGTATAGACGTCGCCTATATGATGCTGATCATGCGGCGTATCTGCCATAAACTGGGCGTTACGCCTCAGTACATCCAGGACACGGCCCACAGCCATTCCGCCACCATGAACCAGATGTGGGTCAAAGAGGACGAGTGGATCGACACCTTGTTCTGGCAGGAGGAAGAGGCCGGTGAAGAGGTGGAAAACCTGAGAATCCCCCTGGAAAAGGAAGGGGCCGATGTCATGTATTCGGTGATCGGTCCTGAGCCCAAGTTCCGGGCTCAGCTCATTTACCAGGCGGCGGTGATCATGAATGCAGCCGGTGTCGACTGGACAATGCCCGCGACCCCGGGATGGGATAACAGCGACATGGCCATGTACACCGGGGACAACGAAATGATGGCCCGCCTCAAGAAGGAGCATTTCGAAACCGCCATGCGTCTCAAGGTCAAGAGAATCGTCATGGGCGAGTGCGGCCATGCCTTCCGGTCTGTCTATGACATGGGCAACCGGGCACTGGGATGGAAAATGCCGCCGGTGGAGATGGTCCACGCCCTCGAGTTCTATTACGAGCTTTTTAAGGCCGACCGGATCAAGATCAAACATAAATTCGACAAACCGGTGACGCTCCATGATCCATGCAACGTCATTCGGGGCCGCGGTCTCCATGAGATGGCCCGATACGTGGTGAACAAAACCTGCGCCACTTTCATCGAAATGACGCCGAACCGCGAGCACAACTACTGCTGTTGCGCCGGAGGCGGCGTGATCAACTGCGGTCCTCCTTTCCGGGATAAACGGGTGGTCAGCAACCGGGTCAAGGCCGATCAACTCTCCGCCGTAAAGAAAAAGGGCGTCGAGGTCTGTATCGCCCCCTGCCACAATTGCCACGGGGGTCTCGAGGATATCATCCATCACTATCACCTGGGCCTCGAGCTGAAATTCCTGGGAGACATCATTTATGAAATCATGGAGAAACCGGAATAGGCAGGGCCTGGCCCCGGAACGGGGCGATGCTCAACCGGAACCAGACAAAGAGGAGTGTGCCAAATGAATAAGAAGGCTCTGGCAGCATATATCGTTGTCGCGTTTATCGTTTCCGCAATTGCGGCCGTCTCCGGCTTCTCCCGGGAGCAGTGGGAGATCACCAGCGTTCGGGACAGTGCTTTCGGGGTGCGGATGCGTTCCGCAGTGACGTTCAACCATGACGAACATAACGAGAAAGCCGCCATCGAGGACTGTACGGAATGTCATCACAGCTTTGACGAGGATGGTGTCAAGGTGGAGGGAGAATCCACCGAGAGCTTGGAATGCTCCGATTGCCACATGGCCGAGGGACAAACCAAAATGGATCTGATGCGGGCCTATCATCTCAATTGCAAGGGATGCCACGAGGATCAGAAGCTCGGTCCGGTTATGTGCGGAGAGTGTCACCAGAAGAAGAATTGAAATCGGGGCGATCGCCCTCTGTTTAATTTCAGACTGTTGTGATGAGTATCGAGGCGCGCGGGATCGCTGATTTCCTGCGCGCCTTTTTCATGTATCGACCAAAGGAGCGACGCTATGGCGGAAAGGAACGACACCCACAGCAAAACCATCGGCTATATTCTCTGGATATTCGGTTTCACCGGGTCGCACCGATTTTATTACGGCAAACCGGTTTCTGGAACAATCTACTTCTTTACCCTGGGGCTGCTCTTCATCGGATGGATCATTGACCTTTTTCTGATTCCGGCGATGGATCGGGAGGCGGACCTCCGTTTTCGAGAGGGTTTCCTGGACTACAACATCGGGTGGATTCTGCTGACCTTTTTCGGTGTTCTGGGGATCCACCGCTTTTACATGAGAAAATGGATCACCGGAATCCTCTATTTTTTTACCGGCGGGCTTTTCCTGGTTGGGTATGTCTATGACTACTGGACCCTCAACAGCCAGATTGATGAGATCAATGCTTTGTATGGACAGCCGGCCGGTCAGACGTCAGTGCCGTGAATACGGCGGAGAGCATTCTGGAAAATCGGTCGCGGATATGATCCACAAAAGTGACCGGCAGGGCGCTTTGCAATTCATTTCGAATGAACCCGAGGCTTTTCAAGGGGTCGTCGGGAATACGACGGAAGAAGATCCTGGCCTTGCCTGCCAAGGCCAGGGCGTTCATTCGGTCGATAAAGGTTTTTTGAAGGATCAACAATCTGCGGTTGAGTTCGGGATCGTCTCCAATTCGGGGGCTCGTATAAAGGAAGATGATCTCGCCGCTGCTGTCGACGCCGAATCGTTCAACGGCGGCTTCGGGAAAAACGTATTGCTGCGGACAGTCGCTGTCGTCGTTTATCAGATCGGAAAAGATGATGACCCGTTTCTTGATCCGCGAATTCAGGACGGTTTCAAGAAAGCAGTAGAAGGGGGTCGTCAACGGCGTGATGATCCGGGGCGCGATCGTGGCTGTGGTGATGGATTCCACCTGCGGTCTGACGGTGCGATCGAACTGGTCCGGGGAGCCGCAAGCGGTGAGGTCGACCACTGTCGATATTGATGCCGGACCGCATCCGGGATTTCCGAAGGTCGAAATCCGGCAGGAGATCGTCTTCCGCCTGTTAAAGCGCTCGAGTCGCGTCAAAAGGACGTCCTTGAGTTTTTCGAGGGTGTCCTGGTTCATGCTCGCGGATACGTCGATACCCACATGGAACCGTGTCGGTAAGGAGTCCGTCGCACCGGCGAGTTCGGCGGCGATGCGGGGATTAAAGCATTGTATGGATATCAAGGCGCCGGCCAGAAGCAGGATAGACATCAGACCAGCGATGCCCAATGCCCTGGAGAAGGAAAACCATCCGGGACGTTTTCCGCAACGGGGGCACAGATTGCCTGGAGACGGTATGCCGGTGTAACCGCATTTGGTGCACATGAACCGTTTTTTGTAAGGGTGTCTCATGTTGCGTGCTATCCCTCATGACCGTTTATTCAGGTGCTGTGGTTTCAGGCGTCGTCCGTCGTCATCTCCCGCATAAGATGGTATGCCGCCGCCATGATCCGGCGACGCTGTCAGATTCTCTCACCACTCCAACGGAGTTTTGTTTTGAGAACTTCGAAATAATGTCGATCGGGAAGGGTGATCATGTGTATGGGTTGGCATCCTTTCCGGACAATGATGGTATCCTTTTCCGTGATTTCCAGGCCCGCCTGCCCGTCGAAGGTCAGCATGATGTCCGAGGCGCTTTTGTCCAGCTTGAGTTCGATACAGACGGAATCGGGGACGATGATCGGACGGTTGGTCAAGGTGAAAGGGCATATGGGGGTGATGACGATTCCCGGCACCGTGGGGTGGATGATGGGCCCCCCCGCGGCCAGAGAATATCCGGTCGAACCCGTGGGTGTGGAGACGATGAGCCCGTCCGCCCTGAAGGTCGTCAGATATCGGTCGTTGATGGATGTCTTGATGCGGGCCAGTCGGGCCAAGGCGCCCTTGTTGATGACAATGTCGTTCAAGACCGGCTCTCGAACGATCTCTTCACCGTCGCGGAGAACCCTTACAAGAAGACGCATTCTGGGCATGGTGGTGAATTCTTTTTTGAGGATGGCCTCTGCCGCCGAGAAGAGGGCTCCCTCAACGGTTTCCGCCAGGAAACCCACTTCTCCAAACTTGACCCCGATGACGGGGATGGGAAAATCTCCAATCCATCGGGCCGCACTCAAAAAGGTGCCGTCGCCACCCAGAACGAAGACACAGAAGAGATCACGCGGAGCGAAATCCATTGAATCCAAAGGCATTTTGCGGTTGGATGGGACGCCTTCCTTACGTACGACGGTAATCCCTCGGGTTGCGAGCCAACGTTCGAATTCATCCGCCTTCTGGACGGCCTCACGCTGCGGTTTGACAAACAGGCCGATCTTCATGGGCCCGCACGGTTCTGTTTTTTTCCGTTTCGTCATCATGGTCCTCTCCGACACGACAGCATCTGTTCACTTCTTCGGCCGTATAACCGCTCATCCGCTTGAAGGCATGGAAATTTATCACAGCTGTAATGGATAAATAAAGCATTTTATAAAATGGGTTATGGATGATTGCCCCGGAGGGCGGCCACCGCTTCCCGGAGGGCTTCGGCCGTGGCCTGCTCCGGAGGCATCGGCGGGGCGCAGACGATTTCGACCTTCGACCGCAATCGTCTGGGTCGCCGCGTCATGGCCGGACCCCCTTTATGGCTGAAAAAGCTGCCCCATAACCCTCTCAAGGCCATGGGAATTACAGGGACCGGCCTGCGATTGAGGATTGTTTCCACGCCGGGACGGAATTGCTGAATGTTGCCGTCAGTCGTCAGTTTCCCTTCAGGAAAGATACAGACCAGTTCCCCGTCGGCCAAGGCCTGATCAATGGTTTCGAACGCCTGGTGAAAGGTCTGGGGATCGATATTTTCGGAGGTAATCGGAATGGCCTTTCCGGTGCGAAACACAAAATGGAGCACGGGAAGGCGGTATATGGGTTCGAAAACCACGAAACGGACAGGGCGTCGCAAGGTTCCGGCTATGAGCAGCCCGTCGACATAGCTGACGTGGTTGCAGACCAGAAGGGCGGCGCCTTCATCCGGAACGCGGGAAAGCCCCTCGTGTCGCACTCGGTAAAGGGTATGCGTCAGGATCCAGATCAGAAAACGCATGGTGAATTCCGGAACCACGGAGTAGATGTAGGCGGCCACCAGGATGTTGCCCAGGGCGACGATCAGAAAGAAATGTGGGATGGATAGTTTCAGGATTCCGAGAAAAAGGATGCCGATCCCTGTTGAAAGCACCATGAAAAAGGCGTTCAGGATGTTGTTGGCAGCGATGACCCTGGCGCGGTAGCCGGGCTCTGTTCGCAATTGAACAAAGGCGTTCAGAGGGACAATGTACAATCCCCCGGATATGCCGATAAGCACGAGATCGCACAGTACACGAGGGCTGCCGGGGGTGGATATGAAGCGGGTGATGTCCATCAATTGGGACACCTCCGGCGGATCGTAGGCCAGGAACAGGTCGATGCCGAAGAGACTCAATCCCAGGGAGCCCAGAGGGACCAGGCCCAATTCCACTTTTTGGCCCGAAAGTTTTTCGCACAGCAGGGAGCCCGCGCCGATGCCGATGGAAAACATGGTCAGAAGAAGGGTAACCACGCTTTCATCGCTCCTGAGAACGAACCGGGTGAAGTTGGGGATCTGGGTCAGGTAAGCCGATCCCAGGAACCAGAACCACGAGATTCCCAATATGGAGAGAAACACCGAATGGGTTCGACGGGCATAGCCGATGGTTTTCCACGTCTGGGTCAGGGGGTTTATGCGAATCGTGATCGAAGGGGAGAGGGCTTCTGCCCTGGGAATGAGGCGTGAGACGCCCCATCCGGCAATTGCAACGACGCAGACTGTAAGGCCGATCCAGATCGTACCGTTTTCGAGTTGAACGAGTACTCCCCCGGTAATGGTGCCGAGCAGGATGGAGACAAAGGTGCCCATGCCGACCATGGCGTTGCCGCCGACGAGCTCTTCGGGGGCGAGGTGCTGAGGGATGATGCTGTATTTGACGGGGCCGAAAAAGGCCGACTGGGCTCCCATGAAGAAAAGCAGAAGCATGAGGGCGATCATGTTTTCAAAATAAAAGGCGGCGGCGGCAAATCCCATGATGACGATTTCCATCAATTTGATTCGCCGGATCATCATGGCTTTTTCATATTTATCCGAAAACTGGCCGGCCGTGGCGGAAAACAGGAAAAACGGCAGAATGAAGAGACCTGCCGACAGGTTGATCAGAATGTTGGTATCGATCTCCAGCATTCGGGAGCCCTGGTATGCGATCAGGATGATGAGGGCGTTTTTGAATACGTTGTCGTTGAACGCTCCGAAAAACTGGGTCCAGAAAAAGGGCGCGAAACGTCGAATCCTGAGCAGCCCGAACTGGCTTTGCGGGATAGGTTCCTTGTTTTTCGGGGTCGATGTCATGGGTATCGCTTCATCGGGGTTCAGGTCTTGAAGACACATCTCGTTTCCGGAATGGCTGCCACTCTAATTTTTTAAGCGATATCTGTCAAGAAATGATGGCGAGGCTCACGGGTGTTTGGTCGTATTCGGTACGTCGTCGTTCGTGCGGAGAGTGTGGGCATGGGCGATGAATAACGGTCGTTCCAGTCTGAGGTAATCGTACTGGCAAATGCGGTATGAATTCATGGGAACTACTTGCCAAATTGTATTTAAAGGGTTAAGATGACCCCCATTTGAAGCGGTCGGGGCCGATGCGCCGATGCCCTCAAATCACCGATAAACGATACCGTATAATCCCAAACCAAGAGAGGTGCCGAATGGCAAAGAAAATTCTGGTGATCGATGATGATCCGGTGGTGGTGAAATACCTGGTCAGCCTGCTGGAGGACAACGGATACGAGACCTGTACGGCCAAGGACGGGCTGGAGGCCATGGAGGTTCTCAAGGCCGAGCGGCCGGACCTCATCACCCTGGATCTTGAAATGCCCGAGGAGTGGGGGACACGGTTCTACCGGAAATTCAAGAAGGACGAAGCGCTCAAGGATACGCCCGTACTGATTATCAGCGGCATGCCTTCACGACATCTGTCCGTTCGGGACGCTGTGGGATATTTGGCAAAGCCTTTTGATCCGGATAAGGTACTGGAACTCGTTAAAAAAGCCGTCGAATAACCGCCCGCTTTCCCGAAGTCGGGTTCCCTCTACAAGCGTTACACCTGCCGGGCGACGGCCAGACTCCCCGGCGGTGTTTCAACGCGGAAAACGCTCACTGCTTTGTCGGCTCATCCCTCGTCGGTTACGTCTCATAACGCTTTTCTCCGGGGCCGACGAGTTCGACGTCAAAACACATCGCTTCCTTCTGTCTGCAATATCGTTTGCGGGACTGTTCTATCAGATACCCCAAACATGGGATAGGTCTCTCTGGGTTCATAATAAATTTGATGCCTTCAGTTTATATTTTGGAAAAGACCCTATGTTCCAGGATGTAAAAATAGGGTTGGAGTTTACATAAAATACATTAAAGGCCTTATTTACCCCTGGTGGACAAGTTCTGTAGAGTACCGCCAATATTCGTATCAGAATCTGAGTTTCCTGCTAAAATCTAAACGCACTTTTAAGGATGTCAATCATGGTGAAGGGAAAGATGAAGTATTGGTGGGTTGGAGTCACAGCCGCGATCTTTATGGTCACAGCGGTCTGTATCGGGGCTCAGGAGGTGGGCACGCCGACCGGAAAGGATGCCCGGGCGGACATGATAACAATCGATGCGTTAAAGGTCTTCGGTTATCTCGAGAAGCCGGCGGTGGTGTTTCTGCACGACGCGCATACCGATGCCCTTAAAAAGAAAGGCAAGGATTGTTCAGCCTGTCATTTGTCCCAGGAGAAGTCCAACAAGATACCGGGGACCTTCAAAGCGGCCGTCGACGGCATCGATCCCCTGTCCCCCAAGTTCAAACGCCTGAAAGACACGGCCCGGGAGGAGGTGATGGACGTTTACCACACCTTCTGCATCAGCTGCCACAACGATATGGCCGCCGAAGGTGACAAGTCGGGCCCGGTAACCTGCGGCGAATGTCACAAGGAGACCGATGTCGTTTCCAACCGGGTATTGATCGGGATGGACAAATCGCTTCACTACCGTCATGTGGCGGCCCAGGAGAAGAAATGCGAAACCTGCCACCATGAATATGACGCGGAGAAGAAGGTGCTTTTCTACGCCAAGGACAAGGAAGGCACCTGCCGCTATTGCCACAAGGCCGAGACCGAGGAGAATCGAATCTCCATGCGGGAGGCGTCCCATCTTGACTGCATCAGCTGTCATCGCAAGCGGTTGGCCAAGAACGAGACGGCAGGCCCGATCTACTGCAGCGGCTGCCATGATGCGGCTTCCCAGAAGAAATTCAAGCAGATCGAGAATGTCCCCCGGATGGAGCGAAAACAACCGGATGTGGTCCTCGTCAAGGTCGGCGAGGTCAAGCCCGATGAGGGCGACAAAGTCGGTGACGTGAGGATGAATCCCGTCAGTTACGATCACAAGGCCCACGAAGCATATAACGACACCTGTCGGGTCTGCCACCATGCCAGCATGGAGAGCTGCAGCACGTGTCACACCATGGCCGGCAGCAAGGACGGCGACCATGTCAATCTGGCCCAGGCCTATCATCTCATCAATTCGGAGAAAAGCTGCATGGGCTGCCATGAGCAGGAAAAAGCGGCCTCTGAATGTGCTGGATGCCATGTTTTTATGGAGAAACGGCGGAAGCAGGCCGATGAAGCCTGTCTGAAATGCCACGAGGAGATGGCGCCCGAGCTCCGGTCTCTGGCCCTGGAAGACGAAAAACGGGTTGCTGAAATGATGGTCGGTGCCCGGACCTACACCACGGAAACCTATGATAATGAGGATATCCCCGAGAAAGTGGTCATTAACGTGATGGCGGAGCCGGATGATCGTTACGAAGCGGTGGATCTGCCCCATCGGAAGATTGTTCGGAAATTGACGGAGAACATCAAGGACAGCAAGCTGGCCACCTACTTTCACCGGGAGAAGGGCACGCTCTGCCAGGGATGCCACCACAACAGCCCCGTCTCGAAAAAGCCGCCCAAGTGCGCCACGTGCCATGGCAAGCCTTTTGATGAGCGAACGCCCATGAGGCCGGGGCTGATGGGAGCGTATCACCAGCAGTGCATGACCTGCCACGCGGAAATGAAGCTGGAAAAGCCTGCCGGATGTACCGGCTGCCACAAAGAGAAGAAGCAGTAACTATATCAATTTCCCTATCTCCGGTCGTCCGTCGGCCCGATTTGAAACGGGCCGACGGATCTCGACGGCGGGAGATACGTCAAACCGACTGAGGAACTGAATATGTCCGTATCCCGAAGAAGATTTCTAACATGGATGGGCGGTGCGAGCTTTGCTACAGCCGTTGGGCGAAAAGCTCATGCCGGAACGAACAAAGAGTTCAAAGGATACCCAGACAGCATGGGCGTGTTGCACGACACGACGCTGTGCGTCGGATGTCGACGCTGTGAGGAAGCCTGTAACAAGGTTAACGATCTCCCGGCGCCGGACGTATCCTTTCGGGACGAATCCGTTCTGAACCAGGAGCGAAGAACCACCGCCAAGGCCTATACCGTCGTCAACAAGTATGCGGATCCCGATCGCCCCGGAGGGGTGACCTTCCGTAAACTTCAATGCAATCACTGCAAGGAGCCTGCCTGCGCATCGGCATGCTTTGTCAAAGCGTTCAAGAAGACCCCCGAAGGTGCCGTGGTTTATGATGCTTCGGTCTGTGTCGGGTGCCGATACTGCATGGTGGCTTGCCCCTTCAATATCCCGGCCTACGAGTATGAAAAGGTTCTCGATCCCAGGGTGATGAAGTGCACCATGTGTCACCCGCGAATTCTCGAGGGTAAAATCCCCGGCTGTGTGGAGGTCTGCCCCGTTGAAGCGCTTACCTTTGGAAAACGTGAGGACCTTATCAGGATCGCCCGGGATCGCATTCGGAAATACCCGGAAAAATATGTCGATCACATCTATGGCGAATATGAGATGGGCGGTACCAACTGGTTGTACATTACCGGCACCCCATACGAAGAGATCGGGATGCGCGAGGATCTCGGCACCACGTCCGCGCCGGAGTTGACGGCGGGGGCTCTCGGGGCGGTGCCCATCGTCGTCGGTCTGTGGCCGGTGCTGTTGACCGGCATATGGGCCATGACCCAACGGAAAGAGAAGATTTCGGCGGAGGAGAAAAAAGAGGCCGTGGCGCAGGCGGTAGCCAAAACCGAGGCTGAGGCCGAAGAGGCCATGGCCGCGGCCATGGAGAAGGCAAGGAAGGATCAGGACGCCGCCGTCAAAAAGGAAGTGAAAAAGGCCCTTGAAGAGGCTAAAAAGGCCAAGGAGGAGGGTACGGACAAGAAGGAGGAGGATGTCTGATGTCTGAGCAAAACGTCGTCGCCAAAAAATCATTTTTTCCGACGGATCGATCCCTGTATACCCCCTTCAATGTAGTCTGCGGGGTGATCCTGCTGGTGGGGCTGCTTCTGACCGTGATGCGGTTCACCGGCGGGTTGGCCGCGGTGACCAACCTGGATGACAATTATCCCTGGGGGCTGTGGATCGGATTCGACCTGATGGCCGGCGTCGCGCTGGCAGCGGGCGGTTATACGACCTCGGCCGCGTGCTACATTTTCGGGATAAAGCGCTTCCATTCGGCGGTCCGTCCGGCCATTCTCACCGGTTTCCTGGGCTACGCCCTGGTCGTGGTGTCGCTGAATTACGATGTCGGCCGACCGTGGCGGCTGCCTTATCCGTTTGTCGTGCAGCGGGGCACCACCTCCCTTCTCTTCGAAGTGGCCGCGTGTGTGGCCCTCTACCTGACGGTGCTCTTCCTGGAATACTCCCCTGCCGCTTTGGAATGGCTGGGCTTCAAGAAACTGCGAAACACCCTGGTCAGGATCACCATGGTGTTGACCATTTTCGGCGTGGTGCTGTCCACCTTGCACCAGTCCTCCCTGGGTGCGCTTTTTCTGATTGCACCGTCCAAGCTGCATCCCTTCTGGTATTCCACCTATATTCCGGTCTATTTTTTCATATCCAGTATTATCGCCGGACTATCGATGGTGATTTTCGAGGGAACCCTGTCCCACAAATATTTCCATGACAAAATGGATGCGACTTACCGGTCGGAGCATGACGGTCTGGTGCTCGGCTTCGCTAAAGGAGCATCCTTCGTCATGGCCGGCTACGTCATCATCAAGATCATCGGCATCGCCGTCGAGAATCAGTGGCATCTGCTGGCGACGCCTTACGGGCTGTGGTTCCTTGTCGAACTGATCGGCTTCGTGGCCCTGCCCTGCTATCTGTATGCGGTGGGCGCCCGGGACAAGAACCTGAAGCTGATTCAGCGGACATCCATCATCGCCGTGCTGGGCATTATTCTTAACCGGCTCAACGTGTGTATCATCGCCTTCAACTGGTATCTGCCCTGGAGTCAGAAGTATATTCCCCACTGGGGGGAGGTCGGATTGACGATCTTCATGCTGACCGTCGGCGTCCTCGTCTTCAGGTTCATTGTCACGCGACAGCCGATTTTCTATGAACATCCCGAATACCAGGCACATCATGCTGAAGACCTCGATGTACACCACAAAGCACAACACTAAAGATAACGGACCTTGGAGGACCATGTTATGGACGGCATATTTTACACGCTTCAGGATTTCATGACCCATACCAAAGGGGTTACCTATATCATTATGGTGCTGGCTTTGATCAGCATCACCGCGTTCTGGCGTTTCCTAACCGACAGAGATGACGATTAACCGTCGGCACAAAAGGAGATTATAATATGGAGATGGATATATATAAATTGGTAACCGGACCGGTGGCGTGGTTGGCGTTCGGCATCTTTTTCATCGGGGTTATCGTCCGAGCCGCACTCTATATCAAGGGTCTGGACTGGCAGATGGATCGCGTCGCCTATACCGCTCACCGAAAGCACGGTATCAGGGGTGCCATAAGATCCATCGCGGCGTGGCTTGTTCCTTTCGGGACCCACAGCTGGCGGTTCTATCCCTTTTTCACCATCGTATTTTTCACATTCCACATCGGGTTGCTGGTGGTGCCGATTTTTCTTCAGGGTCATTCGATCCTCCTCAAAGAGCGGTTCGGCTTCGGCCTTCCGACCATATCCGATTTCAGCGCCGACATGCTCACTATCGGCGTGATGACGGCAGCGGTGTTCCTTGTGCTGCGGCGTCTGGCGCTTCCGGAGGTTCGTATCATTACGACCTGGTATGATTATCTGGTGCTTGCCATTGCCGTAGCGCCGTTTCTGACGGGTTTTCTGGCGGCACACCGGATCGGGAACTATAATTTCTGGTTGATATCACACATCATAACAGGCGAAATCATGCTGGTGGCGATTCCGTTCACCAAACTTTCCCACTTTGTCCTTTTCTTCATGAGCCGAATGCAGATCGGTATGGATTTCGGCATCAAACGCGGCGGCATGAAAAGCAAGGGGATGGCGTGGTAGTTCTGACGATACAGGGTGGATCGGACCGCGGGACCGGCTCCGCCTGCAACGGATAATAGAGATAACGAGGTATCCATCATGGCATTAGGCAAGCTCTGCAACAGAGAACCCGTCAATACCCTGGAGCAACTTCAAGAGCTCCTGAACGACAAGGGCGGCAAACAATATTATGAAGAAATGAGCGATCTTGACGTCGATCAGGCGCTCTTGTGGAATACCATCCAGAAAACCATCAAGGCCAAATCCAGGATCAAAACCTGGCTCGAGATCTGTGCCCACTGCGGCATGTGCGCCGACAGCTGTTTTCTCTATCTGGCCAACAACAAGGATCCCGAACAGGTGCCTTCCTACAAGATCCAGTCGACGCTGGGGGAGATCGTCAAACGGAAAGGCAAGGTCGACAACGCCTTCATGCAGAAGGTCATGGACACCGCATGGTCCAAATGCACCTGTTGCAACCGATGCGGCCTTTACTGTCCCTTCGGTATCGACATGGGCGTCATGTTCAGCTATCTCAGGGGATTGTGTTTCCAGCAGGGATTCATTCCCTGGGAGATGAAGATCGGTTCCGGAATGCATCGGGTCTTTCGTGCCCAGATGGATGTCACCACTGAGGACTGGGTTGAAACCTGCGAGTGGATGGCCGAGGAGTGGGAAGAGGATTGGCCCGGCCTGGAGATCCCTGTCGACAAGGAGAACGCGGACATCCTCTACACCGTAAACGCCCGGGAGCCTAAACACTATCCCGAGGATCTGGCGGAGGCGGCGGT
Organism: Desulfococcus multivorans; assembly: GCF_001854245.1. Lineage (GTDB taxonomy): Bacteria > Desulfobacterota > Desulfobacteria > Desulfobacterales > Desulfococcaceae > Desulfococcus > Desulfococcus multivorans. Next base: position 908,995 of record NZ_CP015381.1, read on the forward strand.
GCTCTTCCATCTGGCGGGTGAGAACTGGACCGTTCCCAGTGAAGGTTGGGAGGAGACCAGTCTTGCCATGTTCGCCGGGGACTGGGAGGGGTGCAAGCTGCAAGTTCAGTCGGTATATGATGCCATGAAGCGTCTGAACCCCAAACGGATGGTCGTCACCGAGTGCGGTCACGCCTACCGCGCCACCGTCATCGAAGGCCCTTACTGGGCCGGCCTGAAGGACGGCCAAACCCCCATTCCCAGTCTTCATTATGTCGAGTGGGTGGCCGAAGCCCTGAGGACCGGAAAGCTCAAGATCGATCCGGCCAAGCGGATCAAGGAGCCGGTAACCTATCAGGATTCCTGCAACTATATCCGTAACGCCGGTCTGGCCGACTGCGCGCGTGAAATCATGAGCTATATTGCCGAGGATTTTCGCGAAATGACCCCCAACCGCGAGCATAATTTCTGCTGCGGCGGCGGCGGCGGTTTCAACGGCATCGGGCGATACCGGAAGGAGCGGAACATCGGACTGAAGGTCAAATGTGATCAGATCCTGGCCACCGGCGCAAAACTGGTCATCTCACCGTGCCATAACTGCTGGGATGCCATCCGTGATCTGGAAGAGGTTTTTGAGGTCGGCATCCGGTGGAGCTTCCTCAAGCCGCTTCTGTTGAAAATGGTCATCGTTCCGGATCATCTGAAGCCGTCTGAGGAGGAATAATCTCGAATCATGAATCAGGTCACGCTGAAGGCCGACGGTACCCTGGCGGAAGGGGGTAAGGCGGCGGAGGCCGACCCCCTGTTGTATCTGGGGTGCCAGGTGGTCCTCGAGGAAGCCTGCACCCTCAGAAGTGTTTTTCGGATGCTGGAGCGATACCCGGCCTATCAGAAACTGAACGCCTTCTGGCCCTCTTATCTGGCACAGTTTCACAACAGTCCGGATTCAGGATGCCTTTACGACGGATTCAGATTTTTGGAATTTTCAAAGAACGTCGAGATGATCGGATTTCCGGGAAAGCCCCGCGTGGAAATCTACAACTCCTTTTACGGCGTTGGAGATGGCGGGGAGGCGGTGATGCTCAGGTCCGTCCCTCTGGAAAATTTGCTGGACATGCCGGTCAAGCTGGGCCGTCTGAAACATATCGTATTCGGTGATCGGGTTGATGTGCTGGCATTTGACACGGTTTTCAATCTCTTTGAATTGATCGACGGGATTCTATGGGAACTTGGCTTTCAGGGGACGCTGATGGCCTGTGAATTGAGGAGGTAAACAATGTTCAAGAAGATATTATTTGCAACGACGGCCACGCCGGCTTGCGACAATGCAGCCCATGTCGCCTTTGATCTGGCCAGGAAATATCAGTCGGAACTGACGGTCCTGCATGTTTTCGGCCGCCCGTCACGAGGATTCAGCGCCACGGTCACCGACAGCAGAAGCGGTGAGGAAGACTATGTGGATGCCGATTACGTGGAATGGGTCAAGGATGAGATGAAGACCTATTATGCCGAACAGAGCAAGGCATCCGGTGTGGAACCGACGATGTTGCCGGTGGTGGGCATCCCCCACACCGAGATCCTGCGCTACCTTCGCAAATCGGACGTCGATCTGTTGATTATGGGTGCCCACTCCCGACAGGAGGATCCCGGCGCCACCCGCTATCGGAGTGTTGTGGGCAGCACAATGCAGCGGGTCGCCAAGGCCGCCCGATGTCCGGTTTTAATCGTGAGCCGCCCGTGCACTACCTGCCTCTGGTATTTTTCCAATATCATTTTCGGAACGGATTTTACGAAGGCATCGGATTCCGCTTTTAAATTCGCTTTTAAACTCTGTAAGGAAATCGGGGCAAAGCTCTATATGTTTCATGCCCTGGATCTCAGCAGCGTTCAGTCGGGAACCGTCCTCGAACAGTCGGAGATCGAGGCGATGATCAAGGCGGCCCAAAGAAAGATGGAACTCAAATATGTCTCCCAGATGGGCGATTACGACAACTATGAGATTGAAATATGGGAAGGGATCCCCTATGTCGAAATCCTGAAGTATGCCCGGGAGAAAAACGGCGATCTCATTGTCATGGCTCACCACACGAGAGAGATCGATCCCGAGCAGGCGCTCCTGGGAAGCACGGTAGAGCAGGTGGTCCTCAGGGCATCCTGCCCGGTGGCGAGCGTGAACCGTCCAGACAAGGTGTCGGATTAGTCGATTTCCAAATGGGGAGATCGGGTTTTCATACGGGGTTTCCATGAAGAAGAAAAAGGTTCTGGTTGTAGACGATGAACTGGACATGAGGATCTATATTTCAACGGTCTTCGAGACGAGTGGGTATGAAGCGGTCACGGCGAGAGACGGAAAAGACGGTCTGGCCAAAGCCAGAAAGTTGCTCCCGGACCTGATCATTCTGGATATCATGATGCCGGGGGAAGGGGGCGTCCTCATGTACCGGCATCTGAAATCCGACGATGTCTTGAAAGATATCCCCGTTCTGATGCTCTCCGGGGTCGGGAAACAGACCTTTTTTCATTACCTGAAGATGATGAATATTCAGCCGGACGACGCCATCCCCGAACCTGAAGCCTATGTCGAAAAGCCGCCCAAGCCGAATGAATTGCTGGAGATTGCGGAATCCTTGCTTCGGCCGGCGGCTTGAGACGTTCTTTCCCGTCATTATCCATTCGTTGCTTCCATGTCGTCCAAAGCGTCCCCCTTGGCGTTAACTTCTTACCAGGTGGTTCCATATGGACAAACGACTCTTGCTGGTAGATGACGAAGACGATATCCGGGAAATCCTTTCCATTTATCTTGCCGATCTGGGGTATGCCGTCGATGCGGTCGCCGACGGCGTCGAAGCCCTCGAAGTGTATCGCCGAGAGCGACCGCCTCTCGTCATTACCGATATCAAGATGCCCGGCATCGACGGCATCGATCTCCTGAGGGAGATCAAGCAGATGGATTCGGACACGGAAGTTATTATGATCACCGGCCACGGCGATCTTGATCTGGCCATCAAGAGCTTGAAGCACGAGGCCACCGATTTCATCACCAAGCCCATCAACCATGACATCCTCGATCTGGCGGTCAACCGTGCCTGGGAAAAGATCACCATGCGCCGGCAAATCCGCGAACACACCGAAAATATCCATCGTCTGGTTCAGGAAGAGCTGCGCGTCACCCGCCATAAGTACCATCAGCTTTTCGAAGCGGCACCCTGTTATATCACCGTTCAGGATCGACACCTCAAGATTACCGAAAGCAATCGGCTTTTCAAGTCCCACTTCGGCGACGCCGCCGGTCTGAGTTGCTATGCCGCCTACAAACACCGACAGGAGCCATGTCCGGAATGCCCGGTGTTGATGACGTTCGATGACGGAGAGTCCCACCGGACCGAGACGGTCGTAACAGCGAAGGACGGCCGCCAATACAATGTGCTGATTACCACGGCGCCCCTTCGGGATGCCGCCGGTCGGATCACCCATGTCATGGAGATGTCCATCGATATCACCCAGATTCGGCAGCTCCAGGATCAGCTCACCAATCTGGGACTGTTGATCAGCTCGGTTTCCCACGGGGTCAAGGGCTTGCTGACCGGCATGGACGGCGGCATCTATATGCTGCGGTCCGGGATCAGGAAGGAGGACATCGCGTTGATGGAAGAGGGGATGGAGATTGTGAGGCAGATGGGGATGCGACTCCGCAAGCAGGTGCTCGACATCCTCTATTACGCCAAAACCCGAGAGCTTCAGACCGAGAAGGTCGAGGTGCAGGCCTTTGCCGAAAGCGTCGCCAATACCGTCGTTCCCAAGGCCGAAGCCGCCGGCGTCGCGTTCGTTCGGATGTTCGATCCTTCGCCGGGCGTCATGGAAATCGATCCGGACGTGGCGACGGCCGCCCTGGTCAACATCCTTGAAAACGCCATCGACGCCTGCAGCGAGAAGATGGACAAGGCTGCCCACCAGGTCGTGTTCACTGTCAAGGGTGAACCTGATGCAGTGCTTTTTGAGGTCCAGGACGACGGCATCGGCATGGACCGTGAAACCCGTGAGAAGATGTTTACCTTGTTTTTTTCCAGCAAGGGAAACAAGGGCACCGGTCTGGGACTCTTCATCGCCCACAAAATGGTCGATCAGCACGGGGGAGATATTACCGTGGACTCCACGCCGGGGAAGGGGAGCCGGTTTCGAATACGACTGCCGAGGATGCAACCCGGGAAGAATGCGCGACCGTTGAACGGGGGATGAACCATGCAGGTTAATCTGCCTATTCTTTTGCTTTTACTGTGTGTCGGAACGCTGGTTTGCTTCCTGATGCTCAAATTGGTTCGACAGCGTCGGGAGTACCGTATCCTGTTTGAAAGCGTACCCTGCACGATCTCCATTCAGAACAAGAACTTCGAAATTATTCGATACAACCGTGAATTTGCCGACACCTTCGACATCAGCCAGGGGAAATACTGCTACACGGTCTATAAGGGCCTCCGTGAGCGGTGTGTGTCCTGCCCCGTTTCCAGGACCTTCAATGACGGCAAATCGCATTACAGCGAGGAGGAGCGGACCAACAAGGATGGATCGAAGAAGTTCTGGATCGTCAAGACCGCACCCATCCGCAACACCAAGGGCGAGATAACGGCCGCCATCGAGATGTGTCTGGATGTGACCCATCGAAAGGAACTCGAAGAGGAGCTTTCCCGATCCGAAAAGAAGTATTACGCTATTTTTAACAACATTCCCAATCCGGTATTTGTTCTGGATCCCGATTCTCATCGAATTCTGGATTGCAACCGGAGTGTCGAGGCGGTTTACGGCTATGCGCAATCCGAGGTTATCAGCCGTTCCTTTCTCGACTTTTTCGTTGAAGAGGACAAATCTCATTACGAGTTCAATCTCAACAAAGCCAGCGAGATTAATCAGGTCAAGCAGGTGACCAAAGACGGAGCGATTCGCTTTGTCAACATCCGGATTTCGCCTACCGAATTTCTGGGGCAGCACGTGCTTCTCGTGACCGCAGGCGATATCACCAAGCGACTCGAGGCCGAGCATCAGCTTTCCCAGGCCAGTAAGCTTGCGACATTGGGCGAGATGGCAACCGGCGTCGCCCATGAATTGAACCAGCCCCTTACCGTCATCAAAATGGCCAGTACCTTTTTTATGAAAAAGATCAGCCAGAACGAGGCGATACCGGCGGAGATTTTGCGCAATATGTCCGAGAAGATCAGTAACAACATCGATCGGGCGAATCGGATCATCAATCACATGCGGGATTTCGCCAGAAAATCGGATATGCGGCTGGACAAGGTCCAGGTCAACGATGTCCTGGGAAAAGCCTTTGAAATCTTCAGCCAGCAATTCAAGTTGAGGCAGATCGCGGTGACCTGGGAGCTACAAAAGAATCTTCCCGTCATCATGGCCGATGCGGGCCGGCTGGAACAGGTTTTCATCAATCTTCTGGTCAATGCCCGCGACAGCATCGAGAAAAGATGGGCCAAGTCAGACCCGAATGCCGTTTCCGAAAAGCGGATTTTTTTGAAGACGGCCCTGAAAGGCAAAAAGGTGGTCGTTGAGGTGGAAGACACCGGTACGGGGATTCCCAAAGGCATTCAGAACAAGATCTTCGAGCCCTTCTTCACAACGAAGGAGGTGGGAAAGGGAACAGGTCTTGGGCTTTCCATCAGCTACGGTATCGTCAAGGATTTTCACGGCGAGATCCGGTTGTGCGACCCTTTTCACGGCGGTGCGTGTTTCCATTTGGAATTTCCCATCCATCAACTGACACAAGATGTGGAACATGGAAAAAAATAAAATATTGCTGGTCGATGACGAAGAAGATATCCGGGATATTCTGGGGATCGTGCTTACGGATATGGGATATCGGATCTATTCCGCAAAAGATGGTGAAGAAGCCCTGCGGATATTCGATCGGGAACTCCCGTCGATAGTGCTGACCGACATCAAGATGCCGGGAATGGACGGCATCGAACTCCTGAGGGAAATCAAGCGTCGGGCACCCGAGACGGAAGTGATCATGATCACCGGTCACGGGGACATGGAATTGGCGGTTAAAAGCTTGAAATACGAGGCAACGGATTTCATCACCAAACCCATCAACGACGATATTCTGGAAATTGCCCTCAGGCGGGCCAACGAACGCATCGTCATGAAGAAACAGCTCACGATGTACACCGAAAACCTGGAGCGGTTGGTGGAGGAAAAGACCCGAAAGCTGGTGGAGACCGAGCGTCTGGCGGCCATCGGCCAGACGGCGGCCGGATTGGCCCATGCCATCAAGAATATCACCGGGGCGCTGGCCGGCGGCGTTTTCGTGCTGGACAAGGGGTTCGAACTGGGGAACCGTCAATACATCCGGAAGGGATGGAAAATCGTCAAGAAAAATGTTAAAAAAATCAATAATGTCGCTGTTGAGTTGCTGAATTTTGCCAGTGAAAGAAACCCCAGCTACCAGCATTGCGATCCCAATGGACCGGCGCGGGAGATTTACGAACTGATCAAGCCCCAGGCGAGGGAATACGGCATCACCTTTCATCTGAAGGTGGATGAAGACCTCCCCTATGTCTGGTTCGATCCCGATGGAATCCACCGGGCCCTCCTGAATCTCGTCACCAATGCCATGTATGCGTGCATGGACATTCGATGTACGCTCAAGAAAAAGGAGATCACGCTTCGTACCTTGCGGTCTCCCGGCTGGGCCGTCGAATATCAGGTGGAAGACACCGGCTGCGGGATGGAGGAGGAGATAAGGGGCAGGATTTTCCGGAATTTTTTCAGCACTAAAGGTTATGACGGAACCGGTATGGGTCTCATGATCACCAAGAAAATCATCGATGAGCACGGCGGAACCATCGAGGTCCGTTCCCAAAAAGAGGTTGGAACGATCTTCTCGATCCGGCTGCCGCAAACGCGTCGAATGGATTGAGCGGAGGATATCATGATCCGGAAGCCCGCGGTTTCAGGTTTAGGCGACGGGTCGATCAACATGGAGAGAGAGCGTTAGTTATGGAACAAGCCTACAGCATCGTTATTGTCGAGGATCATCGTATTCTTCGGGAAGGACTCCGTTCCCTTCTTTCTCAAAATCCGGATTTCAACATCGTCGGAGAGGCGGAAAACGGACTTGATGCGATCCGACGCGTCCGGGAACTCATGCCGGATTTGGTCCTGATCGACCTTTCCATGCCCAAGATGGACGGCCTTGACGCCATTCGCGAGATCAAGGGGGAGTTTCCCGACATCAAGTTGCTGGTGCTCACCGTACACAAGGCCGAGGAGTATGTGTTCGCTGCCCTAAAGGCCGGGGCGAACGGCTACCTGCTGAAGGACAGCACCTATACGGAACTCCGGTTGGCCATCGAAAACGTGTTGGCCGGGCGGACCTATCTCAGCCCGGGTGTTTCGGAGAAGTTGGTGGCCTCCTACCTGGAAGGCAAGAAACCGCCTCAGAGCGAGTCCTCTCTGGATGCCCTCACCCAGAGGGAGCGACAAATCCTCAAGATGATCGCCGAGGGCCACAAAAACCGAAAGATCGCGGAATATCTCTGCATCAGCGTCAAGACTGTCGAAAAGCACCGTTCCAACCTTATGAAAAAGCTGGATCTCCACAATGCTTCGGAACTCACCGCATACGCTATCGAAAACGACCTCATTACCCAATGAGGTACTCCTGAAGCTGATGCCGGGCCTCTGCGAAGCACGTCAATAAGACCTTACGCATGAGTAACCCCATCGGGCTTCCACCCGGGTGCCCTTGCCCGGAGACGACGTGATGCGGAACGACCCTCCCGAGAGTTCGGCGCGTTCTTTCATTCCGGTCAGACCAAAAGCCAGAGCCGAAGATCCCGAGGTCATGAACCGGTCCACGCTGAATCCGCGTCCGTTGTCCTCAATCCGTAATTCAAGAGCATTGTCCTTTTTCCCCAGGTAGATCGACACTGCTCCGGCGTCGGCATATTTGGCGATATTGTTCATGGCTTCCTGAACAATCCTGAAGATGATGATCTTGAGGGTTTCGGGTACCTGATCCTCCTCGATCTCAATGGTTTTCGTCAGGCGGATATGGGAGTAGACGGAAGTGAACTGCCTGCAGAACCATCCGATGGTGGCCAGAATGCCCAGATCGTCGAGAATGGAGGGGCGCAGGTTCATGATGATGTTGCGGATTTCTTCCGAACTTTCCTGCAGAAGGGGCACCAGCGCATCCAGACTTTTGATCGCCTGGCGGGCCACTTTGCCGTCGAGCTGTTGGATAACGGTCTCTACCATGAACTTGACGGCGGAAAGGCATTGACCGATGCCGTCGTGGAGATCCGCGGCGATGCGTTTCCGCTCCGCTTCCTGAGCGTTCAGGAGACGGCTGGAAAGAACTTCCAGGTCCCGGGTCCGCTCTCTGACGCGCCGTTCCAGTTTGTCCCGGGCCTCGCGAAGAGCAACCTCCTTTCGCTTACGGTCCCTTTCCACATCAATGCTGTGAAGGGCGTAGGCGATGTCGTCCGCCACATCCTTGAAGAGTTCGTGCTCCTCAGGATCCTGACTGTAGGCAATTGGAACGGAGACTGTGAGAATACCGTATATGCGGCCGTCATGTTCGAGCCGGGCCGAGATGGACCCCCTTCCGTCATACATATAGGATACCGGGCAGTTGAGGCATTCCCGGCACGGATTCGTGGTGACCAGAAACCGGTCTTCACTCAGCACCATGTGACAGCATCGCGGCATGCGGTCGTTCTCGATTTTTTGGAGGATTTTCTGGAAATCCGCGCCCAGGCCCGCTTCCGAACCCGTGGTAACGCGCCCGTGTTCATCCACCAGGACGATCCAGGCATTGTGGAAGCTCCGCTTTTCGATAAGACTCGAGCAGATGCCCTGGATCAGCGATTGAGGGTCCTTTTCCTTGATGATGAGTCGGCTGACATCGCGGATGGAGCTCAACACCGCATTGAGGTGGCTGATCTTGTCCTTTTCTTCGCGGCGCTGGGCGATCCGGTTTTTCAGCCCCTCGACCCGGGTCGCCAGTTCTAAGCATTCGTTGTAGATTGACGTGTCATTCATGGTATGATCGACTATTCGGGAATAGGGTTGTTCTCAATAAACTACTGTATAGTGTTTAAATTGAAAATACAACGCGCATTTTCAGCAGATAGGCGACGTCAAGGGCGTTAAGTTCGGTGTCTGTCCGTCGTTGACGGCGGGCATGGCATTTTCAGGAATGTCGGCCGGAAAGAAGGGTGTAAGCGGTTGGGATCCTGGGATCTACTGCAGGCAGTTCGGATCTACAGTCATTGAGGTTCTTCAGTACGGCAATGACGGCAGGGCGACCTGGGAAGCCGGACGGATCAGGGGGTCGGCTCCACCCGAATGGCGTACCGGCGGCCCCCCATGCGGAGAATGTAGGCATTGTCTTCCCCCTCGAGCATACGCGAGAGTTTGAGAAGGCCCCGTTCGCTGAATTTTATCCGTTCATCTTCCCGCATGATATAAAGCTGGTCGGCTTTGATAAAAAGTGTTTCCGGGGAAAGGGGCAGGGTTTCGCCGGTGTTGAGGTGGAGACGGATCGGGTCGGCATCTTCGACGTCGACGACGAAGAGGGGTGTGTCTTCATAAGAAAAATAGACTTTCTCAATATAGTCGCCGTTGACCTGGGTCAGAAAGTAGCCGGCATCGTCCTTCCGGATGGATCGGTTGAAGTGATCGATGATGCTCTTCTTCTGAAAGGGTCCCTGGGCGTTGTGCCAGCATCCCCTGGCGTCCATTCGGAACACGGCCTTTTCCTTGGGGATGACGATTTCCTTAAGCACTTCCGGCATGGCGTCTCCTTCCTTTGATCCCGCATCCTGACGATGTCCTTCGTTTCCTTACACCAAAAGTCACTGGGGATCAACCGGCGAATTTTTCCATATCACCGCATCACCGCCTGCGGGAGAAAGGGGTGCACCCAAACTCCGTTTGACTCCTCCAGGCGAATTGTGTAAGCATTTCCTGCTCGATTTTCGACTTTCACAGGCCGTATCTTTCCGGTCACCATCATGAAAGTCGAAAGTTGAATTTCCTGCTTTCAGAGACGACAAATGCAAGGGACGGAACAGAACGATGATTACTTTACTGGATTACGGCGCGGGTAATGTGCGAAGCGTAATCAACGCCGTCGAGAGCCTGGGCGAGACGATCCGGATCGCCTCCAGCGGGGAGGATATCCTGGCTGCGGAGCGGCTTATTTTTCCAGGTGTAGGGGCGTTCGGCAACATGATGCGCATCCTGAACGAAAAGGGATTTGCGGCGCCGTTGAAGGCCTATCTTGCGGCGGATCGCCCCTTTCTGGGTATCTGTCTGGGGCTTCAGGCGCTCTTCGACGGGAGCGCGGAGGCGCCCGGCGTGACGGGACTGGGGTTTCTGCCGGGAACCGTGAAACGGTTCGAAACCGATCTGTCGGTACCCCACATCGGGTGGAACGGCCTCAACGCCAGGAAGCCTTCCCGGATCTTGAACGGGCTTTCGGGCCGTGAAAAGGTCTACTTCGTTCACTCCTACCATGTGGCGACGGACGATGCCTCCGCCGTCCTGACGACCACCGATTATGGGAATCCCTTCGTCAGCGCCGTCCAGAAGGGGAACGTCATCGCCACCCAGTTCCATCCGGAAAAGAGCGGAGAGACCGGCCTTCGGATCCTCGAGAACTTTATCCGTCCCGACGTCGCCCCGTATCTGCCTATCGGGATGTCCGGGACGACCCGCCTGGCCAAGCGGATCATCGCCTGCCTGGACGTCCGGTCCAACGACCAGGGCGAACTGGTGGTCACCAAGGGCGATCAGTACGATGTCCGGGAGGACGGAGAGGTGAGGAACCTGGGCAATCCGGCGGCGTTGGCCGGCCGCTACTACCGGGATGGCGCCGATGAGATCACCTTTCTCAACATCACCGGTTTCAGGGATTTTCCTCTGGAAGACATGCCCATGATCGAAGTGCTCAAGCAGACCTCCCGTCATGTCTTCGTTCCCCTGACCATCGGCGGCGGCATCCGGGACTATACTGACAAGAACGGCAGACGCTACACGGCCCTGGAGGTGGCGGCCGAGTATTTTCGATCCGGCGCCGACAAGGTTTCCATCGGCAGCGACGCGGTCTATATCGTCGAGGAATACCTGAGAACCGGACGGCGGACCGGGGAAAGCACCATCGAAGCCATCGCCCGGGTTTACGGCAACCAGGCGGTGGTCATCTCCGTGGATCCCCGCCGTGTTTACGTTGCTTCTCCCGGCGACACCCCGCACCCCGTTATCGAGACCGATTTTTCAGGACCGAATGGCGAAGGTTACTGCTGGTACCAGTGTACCGTCAAAGGCGGGCGGGAGGGGCGAGACGTGGATGCCGTGACCCTGGCCCGGGTCTGTGAAACCCTGGGGGCGGGGGAGATCCTCCTCAACTGTATCGACCGGGACGGCACCAACGCGGGTTTCGACATCGAGCTGATCAATGCGGTCAAGGGTGCTGTGACCATTCCCGTCATCGCCTCGAGCGGGGCTGGATGTGTTGCGCATTTCCACGAGGTGTTCACCCGGACGCAGGTGGAGTCGGCGCTTGCCGCGGGTATCTTTCACCGGGAGGAAGTCCCCATCGGCGAGCTCAAACGCTACCTGAGCGGCAAGGTCGAGATTCGGCTGTAGGTGAGGGGCGAAAAACGGTCAGGAAGCCTTTGGCTCCCTTACGGCATCCCGAACCTGGATCCTGCGACCGTCCAGAACGACGTTTTCAAAGGCATCCCGGATTTTTTTCGCAGCGCTCCGCTCCACTTCAAAGAACGAAAATTCGCGTTTCAGATCGACGGCGCCGATCATATTTATGCCGATCCCGGTTTTCGAAGCGATGAGACGCGCGACGGCCTTTGCGTTGATCTTGTCCAGACGGCCGATATTGATGAAGAACCGTCGCGTTTTTCTGAGCGTCGTTCGGTTTTTCGGAGCAGGGGTTTTTGATCCGGCGGTCTTTCCGGCACCCAAACCCTTGACGTTCACATGGATATCCTCTGCCGTCCGGTAGTAGGCGTTGAACCGGTCGAACTCCGCGAACAGGAATCGCTTGATCAACTCTTCCTTGTCAAAGGGTGCCAGTGCGGTCAATATGGCGGGCAGATGGGCATCGATGTCCGTTTTGTCCACCTCCGTTCGGACGATTTTTCCAATCAGCCCCAACAGCCGTTTTTCGCAGATCGCCCGGCCGTCCGGCATTTTCGAAAAGGTGAACCGGATATTCCGCCGGGCCTCCAGCTCGCGAATTCTGCGTATTTCCCTGGTGTTGACAAGAGCGATGGATTCCCCGGCCTTTCCCGCACGGGCGGTTCTCCCACTGCGATGGGTGTAGATTTCCATCTCATCCGGCAGGCGGTAGTGAATGATATGGCTGATCTCCTCCACGTCCAGCCCCCGGGCCGCCACATCCGTTGCAACAAGAATCCGAACCGCACCCTGCCGAAATTTTCTCATGACGCCGTCGCGCTGGGTTTGGGACAAATCGCCGTGAAGCGTGTCGGCCGGATGTCCGTCCTGTATGAGTGCATCGGCTACGGCCTGGGTCTCCATTCGGGTCCGACAGAAGACGAGGGCGAAGATGTCCGGGTTGAAGTCGATGATTCGCTTGAGGCCCTCATACCGGTGCCGTTCATGGATGACATAACAGGTATGGCGAAGGCCCTTCGGGCTCTGTTTCCGGCCGCCGACCCGCACCTCCGTCGGATTGGTCAGGTATGTTCGTGCGATGGCGGCGACGCCGTCTGCCATGGTAGCGGAAAAGAGCCAGATATTTCGATCCCCGGGCATCTGCTTGAGGATACGGTCGATATCCTCTTTGAAGCCCATGTTGAGCATTTCATCGGCTTCATCGAGAACCGCGCAGGAGACGTGGGACAGGGACAAGGCTTTGCGGTCGAGGAGATCCATGAGTCGCCCCGGTGTCGCTACGATGATCTGGGGGCCTTTTCTGAGCAGCCGAATCTGGTTGGAGACGGCGGCTCCGCCGTAAACGGCGATGATACGGATTTCCCTCAGATGCCGTGCATAATGTTTCAGATCTTCCGTAATCTGCAGACACAGTTCTCTTGTCGGACAGATCACAATGCCTTGGGGTCGGGTATCGGCGGGATGGATTCGTTGAATCAGCGGCAGTCCGAAGGCACCGGTTTTACCGGTACCCGTTTCAGCCAGCCCCACAAAGTCCTTTTCTCCTGACAGGAGTGCGGGTATCGCGCGTTGTTGTATCGCCGTAGGCATTGTAAACCCCATATCGGCGACGGCTTCGAGAAGTGCCGCATTCAGCCCTAATTCGCTAAAATTCATTTGATTGTTCTTTCTTGAAAATATGCGCCGGAAATTGACGCAAGCGGTGATTCCGGCTGCGGTTTTTTTATGACGCAGCCCAAGGCTGCGTCATAAAAAAAGCCGTCCGGTGTGATCCGGACGGCATCTCGTTCACTGGTGTCGGCGCCGGTGTTTCCAGTGGTATGGTGCCGAAAATATATTGAGCGATCACCGGCTGTTTATCTGAATTGGATACTTATATCTTTTCCATTCCGATTTTTCAAGTGCTTAAAAATGGAATTTCGAATCTGTTGGCATTTCCATGATTTTTCTGTTAATTTTGTTTCTTTTATTACGCGACTTTCGACTTTCACAGGCCGTATCTATCCGGTCACCATCTTGAAAGTCGGCACAGGCCTGTGAAAGTCGAAAGTCGCGTTTTTTATGTGTACTCAAACGGCATTGCAGGTGAGCATTTGGAATGCCGTTGAACAGGAGATATGACACCATGAGCGACGCGTTCACCCGATTGGCCCGGCATTTGGACAGCCTTCCGGCAGGTTTTCCGGCGACGGAATCCGGGGTTGAAATTCGAATTCTGAAACGACTGTTTTCGGAGGAGGAGGCGGAGATTGCCGCCCAGCTGATCATGATGCCGGAGCCGGTGGAAGGTATTGCGCGGCGAACCGGCAGGGATGAGACCCGGCTGGCCGACATGCTCGAGCGCATGTCCAGGAAAGGGTTGATTTTCCGGTCAACCAGGAACGGACGGAAATACTACATGGCCGCCCAGTTCGTGGTCGGCATCTGGGAGTATCACCTCAACGATCTCGATGAGAACCTGATCCGGGATGTCAACGAATACCTTCCGGTCCTCATGGAAAAACAATGGGTGAAGCAGGAGACGAAGCAGCTCAGGGTGGTTCCCATTGCCGGGAGCATCTCGGCCGGAATCTCCGTGATGCCCTATGAGGCGGCCGAAGAGATCATCGCACGCCAGTCCAGGATTGTGGTTTCGCCCTGCATCTGTCGGCGGGAGCACGAAATGCTGGGTAAAGGGTGCGGCAAGCCTATGGAGGTCTGTCTCTCGTTCGGATCGGCGGCTGCTTTCTACGAGGAAAACGGTTTGGGGCGGGCCATTTCCATAGAGGAGGCTTTGGCGGTTCTCAAGACCGGCTTGGCGGCCGGGTTGGTGCTGCAGCCGGGGAATGCCCAGAAGCCGGCCAACATCTGCATGTGTTGCGGATGTTGCTGCCAGGTGCTGAAAAACCTGAAAACCCTGGATAGTCCCGCCAAAGCGGTTCACACCAATTATTTTGCCGTGGTGGCGTCCGATAAGTGCGTTGCCTGCGAATCCTGCGTATCGGCATGCCAGATGGATGCGATCACGGTGAACGATACGGCGACGGTCAACCGCAACCGATGCATCGGATGCGGACTCTGTGTGCCGGCGTGTCCCGAGGCGGCCGTCTCGCTCTTGCAGAAGGACGCCGCGGAGCGGTATGTTCCCCCGCGGAATGTTTTCGAGACCTATATGAACATGGCGCGCCAGCGGGGCAAGATCTAACGATTCCGGAAAATATTCAGAATCGATTCGCCCGCATCCTCGATCTTTTCTTTCAGGGGCTCAACAGCCTTCAGTACCGAAGAGGGGCTTACCGGTGAAGCCGTCATCCGAAGGCAGGGATTCTCCCTCATGTCCTCGCTCTCCAGAAGGGCTTCCATGGCCAGAATGGTTCCGGCCATGGCCGGACCGCTCAGCGCCTTGACCAGAAGCGTCGCGCCGGCGACGGGATCGATGCCGAGGGTCGGGCGGGCCAGGGTTCCGGTCAGCCTGAAGATACGGGTCAACTGCCCCATGGTGAACCGGATGACGTCGGTGCCCCGGGTGGGCTCCGTGCTGATCGAGAGGTCGAGCCGTTCCGTTTTGAGGTTGATGTCGCCGGTGCCGAAAACGGCCGTTTCAGGCGTCTTGATGACCAGCGGGGATACGTCGACGACACCGTTGGTGATGTCGAGCCGGCCGAAAAGGCACTGGATTTCCGCCCTGCCTCCCGAGGGGATGCCCAGCAGGGTGAAAATCTTATCGACGAGGGCGGCGGTGAAATCGAGGGAGATGAGCTGGAGATACTGTCGGCTGATAAAGCCCTTTTGAAGGGCGAAGACAATCTTGCCGTTCAAGCTTCCCATCACCTCGGCAATGGATGTTCCCCGCCCCCTCAGATTCACCTCCAGATTTCCCATGCCGGTGACGGCGTTTTGGATATCCAGGGCCTCAAACATCTTTCCAAGATTCAGTCGTTTGACCTGAAGTGTGCCTGACATGGTGGGTGTCCCGGCTGCTGTATTGATTTCCAGTGCCGCAGTGAGTGTGGATCCGCCTACCGTCGCAGAGAGCGGCTTCATTCCGAGACGTCCGTTCTCGAGTCGAATATTCCCGCCCAGGTTCGTGAAGGCGGCTTCTTTCGTGAGAAGGGCGGCCAGATGGAATTCGACGTCGGCATCCAGTTGCTTGAGCGTATAGAAAGGAAGCGGCACCGTCGAGAAAATCCGCTCTCCCGAGGATGGCTGTTTCGGGGCCGACGGCGATGTCCCGATCCCGGCAATGAAAGTGATGGGACGAAGATCGAGTTTGTTGGAGGAGATCGTCGCTGTCAGCCGGGGGCGCTTGTCCGAAAGCGTCAGTGTACCGGACAGATGCAGGTCGCTTTCTCCAAATACGGCATTCAGATCGGAGAAGCGGTAGGTCCGGATGTCCGCGATGTTCACATCGGCGTCAACGGCGATCGCACCCATGCCGGGAACGACGCCGGGCTCGCCCGAAACCGTTATGGCGAGGTCCCCTTCCGTCAATCCCATGACATCCCTGACCGTGCCCTGAACGCCAATGTTCCACCCCTGCGTCTTGGCGGTCAAATCCACCGGCCAGTCGAGGTCTGCATCGAGAAGACGCCTGAGCCCTCCCACGAAGCCGATGATTTCGAGGGGGTGATCATTGTAGGCCCCTGTCAGCATGATCTTCATCCGGTCGCCTTCATGGGTGCGCGACGCCGTCAAAACGGTCACCGCCATGGTATGAGATGTCGACGTCCGGCCGTCGCGATAGGCGATCCGGCCGTTTTGGATATCGATTTTATGGAGGCTGGGGAAGGGTAAGGATCCTGAGACGGATTTATCGCCGGCGACCTTATCCGCTTGGACCGGACCGAGGTTGAGAACCCCGTCGCCATCGGTTTCCAGAAGGATATCCGGGTCGACCAGCAGAAGCCGGGAGACCTCGATCTTACGCCTGAGCAGGGGGATCAGAGAGACCTCGATCTCGAGCCTTTCGATGACGGCCAGGTCGGGCCGCGATCCCCATTCCGCGTTTTCAAGACGCACCTGTCTTGCAACAAGCCAGGGGTGAAATCCGATTTTCAGGTCAATGTCGCCGGTCAGCGCCAATC
Organism: Desulfococcus multivorans; assembly: GCF_001854245.1. Lineage (GTDB taxonomy): Bacteria > Desulfobacterota > Desulfobacteria > Desulfobacterales > Desulfococcaceae > Desulfococcus > Desulfococcus multivorans. Next base: position 925,710 of record NZ_CP015381.1, read on the forward strand.
GCCGGCCCGTGGCATTATACACTATTTCCTCGATCTCGGGTTTGAAGTGGTTGACGTCGAAGCGGTTGACGGCAATCCACAGGCAGATGCCGAGAAGCACCAGGATGACCGCCGCGGTCGCCGTAATTTTTCGCCAGTTCATTTTTCTCCAGCCTTCGCAAAAAGTTTCTACCCCAACCCGACTTTCGAAAGCCGATGCCGCCCAGGGGCGGCTCAAGATCCCCACCAGGCGCACCCCAAGCGATGTCCCTGATGCAACGGCGCGGGCCGTATCCTCCCGGCACCGGCCTGTCAAAGTCGAAAGTTGAGTGACTTGTTATTTCAACATAAGCATTTAAGGTGAAATTCCCAATGGATGCGTTCAGGAAGGATCCATCGTGTCGCAGCGTACGCTTGTTGACAAATTTATCTATTTGATATCCATAAACAAAATATTTGTAAAAAATTTTGTCGAATGCTCTTGACAAGGCCTTTCCCTCGCTTAATGTTTATGGCCAAAATAAAAGGCTTTCGGTCCGGGTTTAAATTGTTTCCCGGAGGTTGCCCAACGGGTTGCCCGCTGCCGAGAAAATGCGGCGGTGACAGGCTGCATGATGATTTCGGGAATTTGAGATATTTTAGAATGCTTTCATTATGATATCTACGGAGGTAAACAGGCGAGATGAAGGTCAGACCGTTGAACGACAGGGTTTTGGTAAAAAGGGTTGAGGCCGAGCAGAAAACCGTCGGTGGGATCATCATCCCGGACACGGCCAAGGAGAAACCTCAGGAGGGAGAGATTGTGGCGGTGGGACCGGGCCGGCTGAACGATGACGGCACCCGAACGGCGCTTGATGTCAAGGTTGGGGATCGAGTGCTGTTCTCGAAGTATGCCGGAACCGAAATCAGGACGGGGGGAGAAGAGCAGATCTTCATGCGCGAGAGTGACATTCTGGCCGTGTTCGAATAACGACACAGGAGGAGAATTCAGATGCCTGCAAAAATGATCGCATATGGTATGAATGCCCGTGAAAAGATGCTTGCGGGGGTCGACAGCCTTGCCGATGTCGTGAAGGTAACCCTCGGACCGAAGGGCAAGAATGTCGTTATCGAAAGGAGTTTCGGCAGTCCTGTCGTCACCAAGGACGGCGTGAGCGTGGCCAGGGAGATCGAATTGGAGGGCAAGTTCGAAAACATGGGCGCCCAGATGGTCAAAGAGGTCTCCAAAAAGACGTCGGATACCGCGGGCGACGGCACCACGACGGCGACGGTACTTGCTCAGGCCATCTATGCCGAGGGCCATAAACTGGTAACTGCCGGCATCAATCCGATGGCCCTCAAGCGGGGACTTGACCGCGGGGTTGCCGCCGTTGTGGAGGAACTCAAGGCCCTCTCTAAGGATGTCAAGGGCAAAAACGAAATCTCCCAGGTAGCCGCTATCTCCGCCAACAACGATGAAGAGATCGGTCAGTTGATCTCGGATGCCATGGAAAAGGTGGGCAGGGAAGGCGTCATCACGGTAGAGGAGGCCAAAAGTATGGCCACCACCCTCAACATGGTCGAAGGCATGCAGTTCGACAGGGGCTACATTTCCCCCTACTTCGTGACCGATGCCGAAAAGCTGGAGGTTCATCTTGAAGAGCCTTATGTCTTGATCCACGAAAAAAAGATCTCCCATCTCCAGGATCTGGTCAATCTTCTGGAGGCGGTGGCCCGATCGGGCAAGCCCCTGCTTCTCATTGCGGAGGATGTCGAGGGGGAGGCCTTGGCGGCGTTGATCGTGAACAAGCTGCGGGGCACGCTTCAGGTGGCCGCCGTCAAGGCGCCGGGGTTTGGCGATCGCAGGAAAGCCATGCTTCAGGATATTGCCGTCCTCACCGGCGGCCAGGTCATATCCGAGGAGTTGGGCATAAAGCTGGAGAATGTGACCCTTAACGATTTAGGCCGGTGCAAATCAGTCCGGATCGACAAGGATAACACCACCATCGTCGACGGCGCAGGGGCCAAGGCGGACCTGGACGGCCGCATTCGTCAGATCAAGGCCCAGATCGAAGAGACGACGTCCGATTACGACCGGGAAAAACTTCAGGAGCGGCTGGCCAAACTCGCCGGCGGCGTTGCGGTGATCAACATCGGCGCGGCGACCGAGACCGAGATGAAGGAGAAAAAGCCGCGGGTGGAGAATGCGTTGAACGCCACGCGGGCGGCAGTGGAGGAGGGGATCGTCCCCGGCGGCGGGGTTGCGCTGATTCGTTGCCTTGGCGCCCTCGATAAGCTGAAGGTTCCCGGAGATGAGAAGCACGGCTTGACCTTGTTGAAGCGGGCCCTCAAAGCTCCCCTTCGCCAGATCGTCTGCAATGCCGGCCATGAGGGTTCGGTCGTCGTGAACCACGTGCTGGAGGGTAAGGACGATTATGGATTCGACGCGGCTGTCGGTGAGTTCGGAAACCTGATGGCCGCCGGTATCATCGATCCGACGAAAGTGGTGCGGTTCGCTCTCCAGAATGCCGCGTCCGTTGCCGGTTTGATGCTCACTACGGAAGCCATGATCACGGAAAAACCGAAAAAGAAAAAGGGGACCGGCGCGGCATCTCCGGCAGATATGGAAGACGATCTGTATTGACGGCGTCCGGCCGGGACGACTCGGCCACAGCCCCATAAGGTTATTTCAGATACGAAGGGGTGGAGCAGGGTTCTCGGGTGATGGAACCGCTTCACCCCTTATGTTTTCAGCGTGCCGCGATCGCGGCTGCGGCCCCGTCGCTCGCGGTATTGCGGGTTTGCGGTATGGGGCGCTGGCAGGCGGGGGTGGTTGACAGTAGAACCCCGATATGAGAGAGACGTGAGGAATATATGAAACTGTTGAAGCGTATTTTGGGCATTTGCGAAACCCCGCAGCCTTTCGATGCGGGCGGATGGTCCTATGGAGAGGGAACTCTCACGGTCCGACTGGCGCGGATGCCGGAATTGCGCCGTCGGGGAGGCGCGGTGCGCCTGGAGGGCGGGGGGCTTCCCCGAAGAATCCTGGTGATTCACGGCACCGACGGCGCGTTCCACGCCTTTTCCAATCGATGCACCCACATGGGGCGGCGGCTGGATCCTCTGCCTGGGGAAGACCGCCTCGAATGCTGCAGTGTTTCCAAATCCACATTCACTTATGCCGGCGAACCCGTTTCGGGCGCCGCTAAAACACCCATCGAGACGTTTTCCGTTACGACGGAAGGCGATGCATTACGAATCGCAATCGGTTAAGGACCGGGTCGGCATCTCGGATGCCGACTTATCGACGTAAACAAAGGAGATGAACATGGAATTGAAACAGAAAGGCAGTGAGGCCAATGTCGGCGGATTCAAACAACTCATGGTCGCCATGCGGTGGACCACCGCCGCCGATTTCGATCTGGCTGCAGCTTATGAAACCAAGGAGGGCAAACAGGGGCTGGTCTATTTCGGCGAAAAAGGTGACCTGAACGCGTTCCCCTTCATGCAGTTGAGCGGAGACGAGGGCGTCGGCGACAAGGGCGGCAAAAACGAAGAGGTCATGCGAATCACCAAGCTGGATGACATGAAGTATGTCTGGCTCATGTGCTGGGACTACGGCCGGGTGAAAGACGGATCCGCCGCCCGGTTCAAGGACAGCGACGTCACCCTCTCGCTCCTGGACGATACGGGCACGTCCCATGACGTAACCCTCGACACCGGCGACATGGGAAATGTGGCCGTTATCGCGACCATCGACAACACCAGCCCCATTGGCGCCAGGCTGATCAACACCAGCAAGGCGGGAACGCTCAAGGGTTTGAAAAAGCTTCAGGATCTCATAGATATTATCAACGAATAATCCGAAAGGCGGAGAGCATCCGGTTCCGGAGACGCTCTCCCGCCCGAATTCTGGCGTCGACCGGCATCGACGGTCGACGCTTCAGTCCGGCGGCCCGGAAATCCTGAAGTCTTTCTTCAGCCGGGCCAGCATTCGTGCGGGGATCTTTGCCGCTGTCTCGGACGTCGTCAGATGGGTGGGGGCGATGGCCTGACGGTGTCTCCGGTTGGCCGTACAGCGCCAGCAAGGCTTTCCTCCCCAAGTCCCGAACTCCACCGCGCCGTTGCACCGGGTGCAGCGCAGGGCATCCTGTGAGGGCCGTGGCGTGTGATCGATGGGACGGACATAGCAGCGTTTTTGGATGCATCGCCAGTAAAAGGGGCGATGCATGCCCACGGCGGCGACTATCTCTCCGCCGCAAATGGGGCATCGGGGGCGCGTGCCGTCGTCGAAAGCCTCTACAAGTTTTTCCAACCCCAGCTTCAGGATGGTGAAGGCGATGACGGCCCGGGCTTCGCACCGCCCCATCCCCCCGGGACAGCAGCAATTGGGGACCGGCGAGGCATCGGCACCCAACGGGTCTTGGGATCCAAACCACAGAACCCGGTCGTCAATCAAAACCAGTTTTTCGTGCATCCGCATCTGGTGAATCACGGTGACTCCCCAGGTTTCCAGGAGTCCCTCCATCGATCGATATTTCTTGACCTCGCTTTTTCGTCGTTTTTCAACCGGCCGGGTAATGACGTATACCCTGACGCCGTCAGCGACGGCCGTGAGCAGGGCGGATTCCAATATGGAGATGGTGTTCGGATCCAGGTCGGGAGAATAGAAGACCGCCCGTTTCTCTGCGACGGCGATATCTTCCATGAGGCCTTCGATGAAGCCTTTCCGGAAGGTTTCGGGGCGGGTTGTTTCTCGCCCGAGGTCATTGTTTCCAGCAGCCGGAACCGGTTCCAGGATGTGATTGGGAGATTTCAGGATGGCCGCTCGCTTTTTAAGCGCGGGAATGATGCGGTTTCCGGTCACGCAGGCATGGGCCCGGCGCTCGAGGCAGCCGAAATCGCCAATGACGACGAGGCGGCATCGGGCGCGGGTGAGGCAGGTATACATGCGCCGCAGTATGACGGCATCGGCGCTGGGCCTGAATACCGGAGCGCCGGAATAGGGATCGTCCTCCACCAGATCCAGGACCACTGCCGACGCACGAACCGCGGCAAGGCTTTCAGGGGTTCCGACGTGAATTTCGTTTTCCAGATGTTCGTGGCGGATCATCAGGTCCACGAGGGCGGCATGGGAATCGTAAAGCGTGAGGATCAGAACCCGGGGGTTCCCATCCTCCCCGGGCAAGCCCCCATCCTCGTCAAGGAGAGCTTTGGCGGCGGAGACGGAACAGGCGGCCGACAGGAAATTTATCCTGTCCGCGGGATCGCGGCCGGCCACCCGGGTGATCCAGGCGTTGCAAGGTCCGGTGTCGATCATGCGGATGGGGGCGAGGATATCCCCCTGGATGCCTTCGACATCGGATCGACCGGTATTGGCGAGGATGTCTCCGGGTTCAAGCAAGAACTCGGGATCGGGTGGCGACGGCGTCCATTGCGAGCACATCTCCGCGGTCAGTCCACTGATGAGGGGATGTGTACGGTACTGACGGCGGAGTGTGACCCGGTAAGATCGGTCTTTCTCCTTCCAGATGGCGCTTGCGCTCTCGAAGACGTTTCGCCCCATCCATTTACGAGCCGATTCGCCGTCGGACAAGACAGGCGGCGACATCTGATTCGGATCTCCCATAACGACGACGCGGGCCGACGCCAGGCCTGCCGTGATCCACACCGCCGGCAACGGCGTCATGGCAGCTTCGTCAATGATCACCGTATCAAATTGCCGGGCCTGGACGGCGTCATGCCGTGAGGCGGTGGAAAGGGTCGTTACGACGACGGCCGCACCGGCTATGATCCGCTCTTCCAGGTTATTGACGTCCGGATCGTCTTCCGGTGCATCCATTTCACCGGAAAGTTTCTTCAGCGCCTTCCGGTAGGACGCGGTGGCGTCCTCCAGCCGCATCAGTTCACGACGAAGGGTGTCGATATTCAGCCCACTGGTTTTGGATTGGGCACCGGCATAGGCTGTCTTGATCGCTTTGAGAACCGTCTCGGGAGGCCCCCCCGAGAGGTGGGTCAAACCCCACCCGTTCAGAATTTTCAGTCTCGCGCTCAGGAGCCCCGCCATATCGATGCGGCTGTCGTGATAGGCCTTGTTGAGTCTTTTTGTTTCTCGGCTCAACGGTTCATAGCCTGCCTTGAGGATAAGTTTCTTTTTATGGATGCCCTGTCGACCGGCGGGATGTGTTCGTTTAAACTGCGCCGCCAGCGACTCGAGGTGTGTCTGTTGGTCTTCGAGGGTCTTCCGTATTGTCTCTTTGGCCCCTATCGTCTCACGCAATCCGGCTGTTTCGGCTTCAAGGTCGTCGACAACCGTTTTTTGCTGTTCCGGGGGGGGCAACTGGCGCAGCTGACGCGCCAACCATCCGGCGGAAGATGTCTTGGCATAGATACTTCGGGCTTCGACAAGACGGGCGACCGCAGCCTCGAGCAGGACGATCAGATCCGAAACCTCGCCCTTCAGAGATGTGATCCGTTCGGTGAGTCGGACCCGTTTCGTTTCAATCGCCTCGATCCTTCCGGCCTCCTCTTCGGCGTCGCACCAGAAAGCTATCCGCCCGGAGATCACTTTTAAAGCGCGGCGCCGTTTTTCAAGCACTCGCTTTTTTTTCTGAAGATCCAAAAACTTGAGGTCCATCTCCTCGAGCTCTTTTTTCCCCTGTGGAAGCCAGGTCAGGATATCGATCATCCGGGATATCTCAATAGATCGCGTCTCTGCCGTCCGAAGCTTTTCTTTGATTCGTGCCGTCTGTTTCAAAGGGGCTTCCGCTTGCATGGCGGCCAGCCGCTCCGGGAGAAGGTGATCGTGTTCCGCGAAGTCCGACCTTACCGGATCCCCGACCCGAATCACGCGCCCGTCGCTCCCTTCAACCGCCGAAAACCGGCGGGAGATTTCCAGAACGATTCGGTCCGCTGACCGGCCGCTGCCGGAGGCGACAAGGACCGAGCGATTTTTTTCGGTGAGGCGGCGGGCGATTTCAGCGATTGTCCGGGTTTTTCCCGTGCCCGGCGGGGCGAGGATGAAGGCTGCATCGTGGCCCAGGGCCGCGGCCACAGCCCGGGCTTGATGCGGGTCGAGATCCTTTGTCGGCACGATCTCCGCAGGGGATTCCGATGCAGGGAATTCCGAGACGGCAAGCATCCCGCAGGCGCGCTGCCCCATCGGATTCGGTCGATCCCTGAATCCTTCGAGTCTTTCGATCCATCGCCCGAGCATCCGGGTCGGATTGTAGTGTACACGGGCCTTTTTGATGCGTTTGCCCACATGGTCGGGAAGGCTTGCGGTCAATGTCAGGCCTCTTGCAGAAAGCAGCGTGACGTTCAAAGGCGGTCGGCCGGGGATGTCTATGATCGCCGGTGCATCCCATAAAAGGCTCAAGGGCCTCTCCATGGCAAAGCTGTAGTGGCAGCGATTCCCGATGCGGATGATGAATCGGCCGTTTTTCAGTTGAAAGGCGTCCGCGAATCCATTGCTGCGAATGGCGGCCGTCTCTTCAAGGAGAGCCGTCTTGAACTCGGACAGAATGTCATCCGGCGGCAGATCGCTTCTGGTGTTCGGCTCCGGTGTCGGTTCCAAAATCAGGTGCCTCGTCTATTCTCTCATCGAAATCTTATGCGTTTCGGGCGGCTTCGAGAGCCCGGAACGGAACGCCGGACCCATGATCATTGTATCTACCTGAAAGGACTGCCTTTAAAATATATCGAAAAGATTATAAACGCAATCCATAAATGATGCGCCATCATATGAATCTATAGGATGGTTTTCAAGGGAATTTTACGGTGACGGCAAAAACCGCATTCGGGACGCTGATGATGGACCACGCGATACCGCCTGAACGACAAAATCTCCGGAAACCTTTTGGGCGGCTTGCAGACAATACCATGGATTCGAGTGTCCTATGATGATATTGTCTTTTTGTGATTTAATCCAGGGATCGACGGGTTTCACGATGCTCGTTTTTCAGCTTTTGGCAGACTTGATGAAAGGCCGCCGTTCAAGAACCGTTAACGCATTTTCGATCGATTCACCATTCGTTTTACTGTGCGCAATTTCAAAAGGAGATTTAAATGATCGTAGGCATCCTGAAAGAGATCAAAGCCGAAGAGAACCGGGTGGCCATGACGCCGGCCGGGGTTGAGGTCATGAATCACCACGGTCATACCCTGCTCGTCGAAAAGAACGCCGGTATGGGAAGCGGCTTTGACAATGCCGCCTATGACGACGCCGGAGCCGAAATCGTTGCGACTCCCGGGGATATTTTTGAGCGTGCCGACATGGTCATGCACGTCAAGGAGCCGCTGCCCGTCGAATACGATCTCATCCGGGAAAATCAGATTCTTTTTACCTATCTTCACCTGGCGGCCGCCGAAGCACTGACCCGCGCTCTCATCAAAAGCAAAGCCGTCTGCATAGCCTATGAAACCATCCAGAAGACCGACGGTTCCCTGCCGCTGCTTACCCCTATGAGTGAGGTGGCGGGGCGGATGGCTATTCAGCAGGGCGCCAAGTACCTCGAGATTGCCCAGGGGGGGCATGGGATGCTTCTGGGAGGTGTCCCCGGCGTCGATCCGGGAATCGTGCTCATTATCGGGGGCGGTACTGTCGGCATCAATGCGGCCAAAATGGCCTGCGGTCTCGGCGCCAAGGTCTATCTCCTCGACAACAATCTCGAGCGTCTCCGCTATCTGAGCGACGTGATGCCGGCCAACTGTTTCCTCCTCTACTCCAGTCCCGCCGCAATCCGGGATCTCGTTACGCGAGCGGACGTTGTGGTGGGGGCGGTACTGATTCCCGGGGCAAAGACGCCGAAACTGATTACACGAGAGATGCTGAAGACCATGAAACCCGGTTCCGTGATCGTGGACGTTGCCGTCGATCAGGGGGGATGCTGCGAAACTTCCCGGGCTACGACCCATTCCAACCCGACATACAAGGTTGACGGCATCGTCCACTACTGCGTGGCCAACATGCCCGGCGCGGTTCCCAAGACCTCGACCCTGGCGCTCACCAACGCCACCTTGCCCTACGCCGTCGAGATTGCGGGCAAGGGATGGCAGGCCGCCATGCGGAGCAATCCTGAAATCAGGCGGGGCGCCAACGTCGTGAATGGAAAGGTTACCTGCAACGGCGTAGCCGAGGCATTTACCATGGACCTGACACCTATTGATAGTTTTCTTTAAATTCCTCAACTTTCGACTTTCATGATGGTGACCGGCCCATGAAAGTCGAAAGTTGCATAAATTCAATGTGCTTTCTGTTTCAAGAGGCGCACCGTTCAGGCACCCGACGCCTGGTAAAGGTCCTTGGCATGGTAGGAACTTCGAACAAAGGGGCCGCTTGCCGCATCGATGAAGCCCATGGCCAGGGCGGCCTCTCGCCAGGCATCGAATTCTTCGGGCCGGACAAACCGCTCGACCGCGAGGTGGCGGCGCGACGGTTGGAGGTATTGGCCGATGGTCAGGAATTTGCAGTCGACGCGCCTGAGGTCGGCGAGCGTCTCCCGAACCTCCGCGTCGGACTCTCCCAGCCCGAGCATGATGCCTGATTTGGTGAGAATGCTCGGCGCCATTGATGACGCCCGCTCCAGGAGCCTGAGGGATCGCTCGTAAACGGCCTGGGGTCGGACCCGCTCGTAGAGGCGCGGCACGGTTTCGATGTTGTGATTCAGGACATGAGGTTCGGCGTCCAAAACGGTTTTCAAGGCATCCCGATCTCCCTGGAAATCCGGGATAAGGATTTCTATCCGGGTGTCGGGCAGCCGGCGGCGGATTTGGGCGATCGTTTCGGCGAAGATGCCCGCGCCGCCGTCCGGAAGGTCATCCCGGGTCACGGACGTCACCACCACATATTGGAGTCCCATCCTCATAGCGGCTTCGGCCACCCGCCGGGGCTCTTCCGGATCAGGTGCGGTCTGGGGACCGTAGGCCACGTTGCAGAACCGGCAATCGCGGGTGCATCGGGAGCCCATGATCAGAAAGGTGGCCGTTCGTTGCGAAAAGCATTCGAACCGGTTGGGACATTTGGCTTCCTCGCAGACCGTATGCAGGCGGCCCTGGGAGATGATCGTGCGGACCTGTTCGTACTCGGGGGCGCTGGGAAGCCGTCGAGAAAGCCACCGGGGTTTTCGTTTGATTTGGGAAGCGTGTTCGCATGCCATGGTTAAAACCTTTCTTTGGGTGTTGTTCGGGGGCGTATCCGGTTTCTGAGGCTTGTCATGTCCGCATCCGTGCACATGATGTTGAGAACCGATAGAAGGTGGTGCTTCAATGCGTGTCGAACCCGATCCATGGGAATCTCCCGTTTCAGTTCCTTTTCGAGGGACGTCATGCGGATTCCGTGGAGTCCGCAGGGGTTGATCCAGTCAAAGGGCGCAAGGTCGGTGCCGATGTTCATGGCCAGACCGTGGAAGCAGATCCCGTGGGTGACGCTGACGCCGATGCTGCCCAGTTTCCGACCGTCGACCCAGACCCCCCGATTTTTGGGATGACCGACAGCCTCCACTCCCCAATCCGCGGCGGTGCGAATCATGGCGAGTTCGAGGCGCCCGACGTAATCCCGGATACCCAGGCGGGCGGCGTTGAGGTTCAGTATGGGGTAGACCACCAACTGGCCCGGGCCGTGATAGGTGATGTTCCCGCCTCTCTCGATCTGGACCATGTCGACCTTCATCCGGTGCAGAAAATCTTCGGAAACGACCAGGTTTTCCCGACCGCCGTTGCGGCCCAGGGTGAAAACCGGCGGGTGTTCCAGGGAGAGGATCACATCCGCGTCCAGACGGTTTTCCTTCCGGGCCGCCGTGATTTCCCGCTGAAGCCCCAGAGCCTCACGATAATCCGTGAGCGGCAGATCTATACAAAGGCAGGCGCTCGGTTTCATTGCATCCTTTCCATGAACGGCCGTGAAGGCGTCCGTGTGTCGTCCAGGGCCCTGAGGTACGGGTGCCGCTCCTGAAACCACGGCGGTCGGTTCCGGCCAGGTACTCTTGTTTACGGTTTTTCGAGGTCACGATTCATCGACGCCGAGACGGGCCTCAGGGAGCGGATCAGAGAATGTAAGGTACCTTGAGGTTGAAGTTTTTATAGATGACGAAGGTTTCCATGGACTGAACCCCTTCTATCCTGGAGACCTCTTCCGTATAGAATTCCTCCAGGCTGTAATCGTCGTTGAACAACACCGTGACCATCAGATCGTAGCGACCCGTCACCACCGCCACCGAAACGATCCCCCGCAACTTGCTGAACATCTCCGCTTTTTTGAACATGTCCGCAGTGCCCAGTTTGACGCCGATAATCACCGTATGATGTCTGGGAATCGATTCAGGGTTCACCACGCCCGATATTTCAAGGATACCGCCTTCCATCAATTTCTTTACGCGGGATCTGACCGTGTTTTCCGTGAGGCCTAGATTGTCGGCAATGTTTTTGAAGGATCTTCGACCGTCACGAAGATGCTTGATGATTGCCATGTTGATCTCGTCAATTTTCATGATGTTTCGGATTTTCGTTTATGCGTGTCCATATGATTTGACATGATTTTTCTTAAGGTTGATTTATGTTAAAGTCAATATTTTTCTCTGATTTTCATTAAAACATTAAAATCGAGACCAATATTGAAGGGAAAAACTAAAAACGCATGAATAATTCCGGGTGCCTGGCGACGGTCGACAAGATCCGCCATCCCGACGGGGTTGAATGGAATATTTCCAGATTCAAGCGGGTGACGGGCCGGGACATCGACCGGATCACACGGTACGGGGGAGAGGCGTCATTGGGGTGCTACCCGAAACAGGGTCTGATGGGGCATGGGCTGTCGGAGAAAATGGTGGAAGGCGTTGGCGGACGGCAGTCTTTATCCGACCAAACGAAACGGTCGAAACAGAAAGCCCGATCGATGTGACTGCGGCGGCCGGCACGCACGGCGAAACCGGCCCCATATGGACGGATCGGGCGAGGGAACTCCGCCGAGATATATCAGATGGACTCTTTCAGCTTCTTTCCGGGAGAGAATTTGACGACATTGCAGGCCTTGATCTTGATCTCCTCGCCGGTCTGAGGGTTTCGCCCCTTTCTGGCTTTGCGGCGGACCTTCGAAAAAGAACCAAAGCCCACGAGGGTGACTTTGCCGTCTTTTTTCTTGAGAGCCTGGGTGATACCTTCGGTGATGGAATCGATGGCTTTCGCCGCGATGGTTTTGGAGATGCCGACATCCTCTGCTACTTTGTCGATTAAATCTGCTTTTTTCATCCGTTTTCCTCTCCTTTGTCTGTTGGGGTTTTGCTCCCTGATCATGGGTTCCGGAGCAGGCCGCGGCATCATCTTGTGATGCATACGCTCAACAACCCGCCGAGGATCCTTCACGTGATGATCAATGCAGAAATATATCTGCGTTGTCAACATAAAACGGCTGTTTTTCAGTGGGTTCGCGGAGGGATGAAGGTCGATCCGCCTGTTCCGGTATCCGGTTGTGGGTATCGACAAGACGGGGATGGGATTTAAAACCCATTGACGCAGGGTTAGATCTTACTGTAAATTCAAATGATATTTTACGGAGCCGACTGGGTTCCGAGACCGGTGGTTTTGGCAGAGGAATGCGATGGGGACGTATTCGTTAAACTTGTACGGCTCCGGCACGGCCTGGGATTGACGCCTGCGGATGCCAACCCGGGACGCACTGAACGGTAGGTCGAACGCGGGAGGAGATGGTATGTCCAAGGTACTGATTGTTTATGCCACAAGAATGGGAGAAACGGAAAGGATCGCTCAACTGATTGGGGAAGGGGTCCGAATATCCGGAGTGGAGGCCGTCGTTATGGATGCCGGGAAGATCAAGAATGAAGGGGATCTTCAAGGATACGACGCGCTTGTTTTCGGCTCTTCCACCTATCACGGCGAGATGCTCAATAAGATGAAGACCCTCCTTTTTCTGGCGGAGAAGGCTGGTTTGGAGGGTAAGGTGGGGGGCGCTTTCGGTGCTTTCGGTTGGAGCGGCGAAGCGCCCGGGCGAATCTACAACACCATGGCCAACGTTTTTAAAATGGCGATGGTGGGTGATCCTCTCATGCTGAAAAACGCTTCCCTGGGCGGCGGCATCCAGATGGCCCAGGAATACGGCAAATCCATCGCCGGGAAACTTAAGGAGCGATAATTCGCAATCATACCCCCTTTATTTTTCCTCATCCTCGCTCAATAGGACGATCGAAACGCCGCGAATCGCGGCGTTTCTTGGATGGCCGACGTCGCGGCCGAGGGATCACTATCCGACGTATTTGAAGGAAAGATTTACCCGGGCGCGGTAGGCCGTTACTTTACCGTCTTCCACCTTCATGTCGAGTTTGGTGATTTCCGCGACCCTGAGATCCTTGAGGGTTTTCGATGCAGTCTGCACCGCGTTTTTCGCGGCTTCCTCCCAGGAGTTGGGACTCGTTCCGACCAGTTCGATGACTTTGTAGACACTTTCGCTCATCATTGCCTCCTTTTCCGGTTGATCAGGGGTTGAGTAAAACGTCCTACAGTTCCGGCGGATACGTTATGAGATGTGCCGATCAGGTGTCGATTTCGGTCGTAGTTCGAATTGCGCGATTTGCGAACGGTGTATGTCGGATGCGATTGTCGGGCCCGGAACAGATGAACAGGCACAGATCATGATAGGTTACCTTTACCCCATCTTCGACGCATCCGTCAAGAGGGCTTTGGCCGGGAAATAAGTTTTTTCCCGAATGAACGAAGCGATACGGCCAACGGCGCTCGCCCGGATTGCCGAACTCCTTCGGGTCATAGGATAATCCCCCGATTCGCCCCTCAATCAAACCACCATTGAAAAATCGCTGTTCGTGAACCATTATATGTGTATGTAAGGGGAGGCGGTTCCCACGATCGGGGTACTGCCGCAATCACAGTCCAACATCTCTGAAAGGAGAATCCATATGAACAGAACGGAATGCTTTTACGACAAAATATCCAGCAGAATGGTCGGCACCGTTGTATTCACTGTAAGTCTGCTGCTGGCCGTTATCGGCGCTCTCATTTTGCCGGTCTTCGGTTTCTTTTTCGCCCTGCCCCTCATCATTCTCGCAGGAATCTTCATGCTGGCGCCCGACAGCAAGGCCTGTCGGCTGTTGTCGGCAAAGGAGGAAGAGCGCGGTACGGCATGACCACCGTCTCAGCAAGCCTGATTGGGAAACGGCGCGCCCCTCGTCCGGGGGCGCCGCTTGATGCGGATACAGGGGATCGATGGCCGCCGATCCGGGTGTCAGGGCGTGATGTCCGGATAACATGTTTTCGGGAAAGGAGGCAGGCATGTACGGATGGTGCGGCATCGTGTTACGGGTGGATTTGACCCGCGGCGTTATTGATAAGGTTCCGTTGGATCTGGACGCGGCCCGAAAATTCCTGGGGGGCCGAGGGTTGAATTCCAAAACGCTGTTCGATGAAATCGCGCCGGGCATCGATCCCCCTGGGGCCTGATAATGTGCTTTGTTTTGGCGCAGGGCCGCTTTCCGGTACGGGGGTGCCGCTGTCGAGTCGCATCGAGGTGAGCGCGCTCTCGCCTTATTCGGGTATCCTCGGGGACGGGAACGCCGGCGGGGCCTTCGCCCACCGCCTGAAACGGGCGGGCTACGATCAGGTTGTCATCACCGGCCGGGCCGAGCGCCCCAAATATCTCTGGATCGACAACGCGCATGTTGAACTGCGGGATGCCGCAGGGCTCTGGGGCAAAACCACCTGGGAGACCGCGGATGCCCTGGTTGCTGCTCACGGCAAGGAGATTTCCACGGCCTGCATCGGACCTGCCGGGGAAAACCTGGTCCGGTTCGCCGGCACTATCGTGGACAAGTACAACTCGGCGGCGCGGGGCAGCGGGGCAGTACTCGGATCCAAGCATCTGAAGGCCGTGGCGGTCCGGGGTACGACGCCTGTTCCCGCCGCGGACCCGAAGACGTTTCGGCGCCTTGTCGACCTGGACCGCCGTTTTTTCGCTACGGATCCGATTCAGCGGGACAAGGTCGCGGTTTACGGCTCCCATGTCGGCATGGTGGAATGGCGTCCCGGCTATCGGTATTTTCAGAAATATCTCGAGGCAGAGGAGGTGCCGGTTTCGCTTCGGCCGGAATCCTGGAAACGCTTTGAAATCGGCCGAAAGGGCTGCCACGGTTGCTCCGTGGCCTGCAAGAACGTCTTCCGGATCCCCGAAGGTCCGCGGGCCGGCGAAACCGGAGCGGCCCTCGAGTTCGAGGCCATCTACTGCATGGGGGTCAACGCCGGCATCGAAGACCCGGTGGCGATCATGGAATACGGCAATCTGGCGGACCTCTACGGCATGGACGTGATCGCACTGGGCAATGCCGTCGCCTTTGCCAAGAAACTCTTCGAACTCGGCATCATCACCGAAGCGGATGCGGGGGTCTCCCTGGCGTGGACGGACGCGGCGGCGCAGGCC
The DNA here is from genome assembly GCF_001854245.1 of Desulfococcus multivorans. Classification (GTDB taxonomy): domain Bacteria; phylum Desulfobacterota; class Desulfobacteria; order Desulfobacterales; family Desulfococcaceae; genus Desulfococcus; species Desulfococcus multivorans. Next base: position 941,104 of record NZ_CP015381.1, read on the forward strand.
GAGCTGATTCATCGAACGGCCCTGAGGGAGGGATTCGGCAACCGCCTGGCCGAGGGCATGCTCAACCTGGCCAGGCTTCTGGGCCCCGAGGCCGTGAAGTATTGCTATCATGTCAAGGGACTCTCCCGGGGAACCTTTCCGACGGGGCTCTTCGCTTTGGCCCATGCCACCTCCACCCGCGGGGCCGACCATCTTCGTGGTCGGAGCTGGGCATTCGGAGAGAACGATCCGGTGCTTTACCCGGAACTCGTGCGGCGCGGGTTTCTCCCGGCGGATCCGGAAAAGGCGCCGGTCGCAAGCCTTGTCGTCTCGGAGAGCGCTACCACCCTGGCTGATGCCTTGGGTCGTTGCAAGGGTGCTGTCAACACGTGGGGCTGCGCTGTCCCCCTGGTGGGGGCTTTCCCACTCTTCGACGGGTTGGGGCGTCTCCTTACGGCGCTGACCGGCGAGGATTTCGACGAAGCATCTCTGGGCGGTGGAATCGCTCCGAGGATCTGGGCGGTAGAGCGCTGTTTCAACATCCGGCAGGGCTGCATCCGCCGGCACGATGCCTTGCCGCAGCCCCCGGATATCGCCGAAAGCCTCGAGGGCAGGGAACAGGTCAAGGCCCACGAGGCACTCCTGACCGAATATTATCGTACCCGGGAATATGATCCCGACACCGGCGTTCCCACGCTGGATCTCATGGAACGGCTTGACATCAGGGATGTTTTCGAACGGACGGTGATGGGGTTGCCCTATCCCGAGTGGGATGGGCCGACACTTTGGCCTTTAGAGAGATATCCCCGAGGCGGTGTTCGAGTCTGATGCGATCAGGGCTCCGGGGAGAGGAAAAATCCGACGAGGCTCTCGACCAACTGGGCCATGAAATCGAAATCGAGTGTTTCCAGGGTGTCCGAGGGCATATGGTAGTGGGGATTGCGGTAAAAGGCCGAGTCCGTCACCATGACCGCCCGAAATCCCTCACGCCAGAAAGAGGCGTGGTCGCTCAGGCGAACGGTGGGCATGAGCAGGCCGTCGAAGGGGACTGTGAGGCCGATGACGGGGAGTTGACGGTTTTTGCGGAAGCTGTCGAGCAACTTGCGGGCGAACGGCCGGGATCTGAAATTGCCGACGATGCCGATGAACTCCCCTGTATCCGGATAATCCATGAACATCAGGGGGAAGGGGTAGTGCTGGCACCCGGGGGTGCGGCAGGTATAGCCCACCATTTCGAGGCAGATCATGCCGTCGATGGCCGTGCCCGCCCCCCGGGCCCGGGCCGCGTAAACGCGGCTGCCCATGTACCGGGTCCCGTAGGCCGGCGGCTCCTCGAGGGCGAAGGCGACGAAGGTGACGGCCGCAGTAAGCCGTTTGCGGTGCTCCGGGGCGGCCAGAATTCGGGCCGTCTCCAACTGGACCGCCAGCGCGCCGGCGTTGTCGTCCGCTCCCACGGTGCCTGTCACCGAGTCGTAGTGGGCGCCCACCACATAATGGGTGCGGGGCGCCCGGTCCGGTGCAAGCGATGCAACGACGTTGTGTACCGTCATGCCCCGGAAACCGTAAGGCTCCAGTCGGGACTCCAACGGGATCTCCCGATGGAAGGCGTGGAGATATGCGGCGGTTCGGTTCAGATTCTCCGGACGGCGAACGCTTCTTTCGCCGATGTCGCGGGTCAGGACCGTCAGGTGATTCCGGAGTCTTTCCCGGGTGGTGTTGAAATCGATCAATGCCGTTTCCTCCCATGAAATTCGCCGCCGGACGCCCGGGTTTCATCAGGCGCCTCGGCGCTTCATGACGTGCCGTAAAAGGTCCAGGTAGATCTCCGCGGCCCGACAGACTTCGGCGAAGGATACTGATTCGTCCTCGGTGTGGGCCTGGGAGAGATCCCCCGGCCCCAGAACGATGGATTTGACCCCCGAAGCCCAGAGGTGATTGGCGTCGGAGTGGCTCCTGAAGGCGTCGGGGGTCCACGCCAGCTTCCGGGCTTGGTAGATGGATCGCAGGGCGTCCACCACCGCCCCCTTTTCCGGGATCTCGTATCCGGCGTCGATGGTGCGACACTTGAACTCCGTTCGCACGTCCATGGGGCTGTCACCGTCCCGTTGGAGGGTCTCCTCGATCTCGGAGAGAATCGTTCCCATGGCGAGGTGGGGGGGTACGTGGACGTCCAACCATGCCTCGCAGCGTTCGGACACGGCGAACCCGGCGGGGTTGCTGAAGAGATCCCGGATGTTGAAGACCAATTCCTGCCGGTTCGTCTCGAAATAGCGGATCAACCGGAGCATCTTCCTGAGCAGGACGGTGACGGGGCTGTGGCGGGGGTTGGCCACCGAGGCATGGATCCGGCGCCCCAGGGTGGCGACTTCGATCTCCACATACCCGAAACAGCGAAGGCAGGGGACGAGTCCGGTGGGTTCCCCGATAACGGCCCAGGGAAAATAATGCTCCTTCATCAACTGCCATGCACCGTCGCCGGTCTCCTCCTCCCCCACCACCAGGCAGAGGATCGCCCCCGGGGGAAGGTCACCGGTGTCGCACCAGGCAGTGAAAGCCTCGATCATGGCGGCGCAGCCGCCTTTCATGTCCGCGGCCCCCAGTCCCCGGATCCAGTCCCCCGCCTCCTCGTATGCGTACCGATCGAGGTCGAAGGCCGACACCGTGTCCAGGTGACCGATCAGGGCCAGGCGAGGCGCGTCGTCGAGATTGCCCACGATGAGATTGGCGCGGTTTTCGTCCACCGTCTGCATTTTCACCGGCAATCCCCGGCGTGCCAGGTACGTTTTCAGAAAGTCAATGATCTCCTCTTCTTTCCCTGACGGGCTGTAGATGTCGATCATCTGTTTCAGAAGCCGTTTCAGGCGTTGGCGCTGAATGGTCATGAAGATCCGATCTCTTTCCCGATCTCTGCCGATGCGACGGATCTGGTGCCGTTTTTTTTCTCGTGCTTGGCTCCGTTCATGTTGCCGCCGCGTTTTTTCAATCGTTGGATTTCGGCCTGGAGGTTCAGGGTGAGGTAGATGTGCTGCCGGGGGTGGCCGAACCCCTGCTTTCGAAAGAAGCGGAGGGCCGCCAGGTTTTCGGCGGCCGTGTCGACGAGGAGCATGCGGATCCCCTGTTCGATCATGAGCTCCTTGAATTTCTGAAACAGCTTTTCCGCCACCCCGTGATGCTGAACGTCGGGGTGGACCCCAAGCCAGATCAGGTAGCCGTATTTCCAGGCCGAACGGGATTTGATGATGGTGGTTCCCAGGAGAAACCCCGCGATCCGATCCTCGTGCTCCGCCACCAGGCAGAACTCCGTGTCGCTGTGAAACAGCCCCACCACCTCGTATGCATCCCAGGTTCGGTACATGTTGGGGGCCTCGTCGGCTTTGAAGAGCATCTCCCCCAGATGATAGACCGGCGCCAGATCGTCAATCTCCATTTCGCGGATGCGAAACACGATTCGCTTCTCTTTTCCTTCCGAAAGTCCCACAACCCCTCTCTTGCTGATGATCCCATGAAATGTCCGGGTCGCACACCTTGTAACCATCGCACCCATATTATCTATTATGGTGTTTCGAAAGGCTAAAATCAATATCGATTTGACGCGGCATCAAGTTAAGAAAATGTTCGGAAGTATGGTGGACGCCATGACCAAGGCACGCTTAGCACGATGAGCGGTTGGAGGAATATCGACTGATGGGAAAATCAACTTTCGACTTTCATAGGCCGGTGCCGGGAGGATACGGCCCGCGCCCGACGCGGATTCGTTAAAGTGCCGCTGAAGCTTGCTCCGGGCGGCCCGGAAACTCGCTTGCGCTCAAACAGTCCGGGCCGCTGATCCGCCGCGGCGCTTAAGCGGCACTAAAACTCACCGCCATAATCATATCCCTTGTTGCGCTTTCAGGCCTTGGACACAACGATGATCACGGCGATCAGGACGCCGCCTGCCAGGGCAACCAGGCTGAATCGCTTGCGCTCCTCTTCGGCCCGGGGCAGCAGGTGCGTGGCGCCGACATAAATCAGCGCGCCTGCTGAAAGGGAAAGCAAGGCGCCCAATATGGGTTGCTCTATCTTGCTGATGAAAGGATAGGAGATCAGCATGCCCAGGGGGGTGGTTGCCGCGGCAGACAGGAAGGCCACCCACATGGCCTTTCGTTCCTTGAATCCACCGCGTACGAGCAACAGGTAGGTGATGATTCCCTCTGGAAATTCATGCAGAACCATACCCATGGTCGCCAGGTACCCCGTAAAAATGCTGACCGTAAAAGCAATGGAGTATATGAATCCGTCGATCAGGGAGTGAAAGCCGATGCCGAACGATGGTATAATACCGATAACATAATCTTTTTTCTCCGGATCCCTCTCACAGACAAAGGCTGTTAAAAAACGATTGAATAGATGCAGGGCAAAAAATCCGACCAGTAACCAGACCGGTGCCTGGGAGGTCATGGCAAAAGATTTCGGTATGATATGCAGAAAGGAGGCGGAAATCAGCACCCCAGCCGCAAAGCACATGAAATAGGTTGTGTTGCGTTGTCCCCAGTTGGTGAATCGTCGGATCGTGTAGATGCCAAGAGATGTAACGACCGCCGCCAGGATGCTGGTGGTCAGCGCTGTCCAGAAGGTATTGGTCATTTTACATACCTTTCTTCAAGCCGGGACACCCTGTCGGCTGTGTGGAAATGGTCTGAAAGGAGGGCGACTTTCAACGAAAGAAAAGCATCCAACGACAAATATCCGCCCTATATCCTACAAGCCGCTATGATCATTCAACTGTCTTGGCTTGACGGCCTTGGCGACAACAAATGCACCCTTGCCAAAACCGTCTTGAATCATTTCATCTGGTTTTCCAGGAATCAGCGTTTGTTTGAAAGTCAGATCCTCAAAACCGGCATCCATGAGCAACTTGCGAACTTCCTGTGCAGAAAAGAAGGTGGCCTCTTTGTAGAAAATGCTCGTATTGCGCTTGTCCATGTACTGCCGGCCCAATTCGCTTTCTTTATCCACAAAGCCGATAATGATGCATCCGCAAGGCTTCAATACCCGAAACGCTTCCCTGAAGGATTTGTTGATATCGTCAACAAAACAGATCGTTGTTACCATCAATACAAAGTCAAATTCCTCATCGGAAAACGGCAAGTCCTCCGCTACATTTCGAAAAACCCGGATTCCCTGTTTTTCAGCCTTCGCTGCCATCCGTTCCGAGGGTTCCACGCCAATCTTTATTCCCAGAGGTACGGCGAATTTGCCTGAGCCAACGCCTACTTCCAATCCTCTTGCGGAAGGAGAAGGCATCAGTTTGCGGATCGCCGCCAATTCCTGATGGTAGATATCACGGTTTTTTTCGAACCATGCATCATAGTTGTCGCTGTGTTTTTCGAATGGGTCTATTTTGGGCATATGGAATATCAATTTGTTCAGTTCGTTACAGAATCAAAAAATCTTCGACAGCACCATTTGGGTTCGGCCCGGACAAACGATGTCCTCCCCTCGGCACATCAAGCGAAAAACTGGATATCATGCATCTCCGCCGGCCATCCTCAGTCTTCTCACGTAAAAGGTGTGATCGCCATATTCCGTCTCAACGAGTTCCCCTTTTTCCAACAGTTTCCGGACCACCGGCCATTCTGCTCCGGCCCGTGCCAGATAGTCGTTCACGGCATCCTTTCGCATCGGATGCACGGCCGTGATACTCAGGAGGTCCTGTTCCACGTCGCCCGTAAAGGCAAAGGCATTGCCCTCGTATCCGATCAGGTATTCGACGCGCCGCACTTTTTTGCTCAAGAGTTGATAGGCCTGGTTGAGGGCCTGCGCCTCGGGGGCGCGCACCCCCTTTTTCGCCGGGGGACGGGTGGGAATGGAAAGATAAGCCGCGGCCGGTTGAAGACGTGCCAAAAAATCGGCAACCGGGCCAAGTTGCTCCTCGCCGTCGTTGACCCCCGCCACAAGCATCGTCTCGGTCACAAGCTTTCCCTCATAGGCCTTGGCGAACCGCAGGGCACCTTCCATGATCGCGGCCAGTTCCAGGCTTCCATGAGGGCGGTTGATACGTCGCCAGGTGTCATCACCGACGGCATCGACCTTGAGGGAGACCCAGTCTGCGTCCAGCAGTTGGTCTCTCACATCCTGCCGCCAGATGAGGGAAGCATTGGTGATTACGGCGATGGGCAGATTCAGGGTTTTCAGGCGCTCTATGTGAATCCCCAGGCTGATATCCAGCGTGGGTTCGCCGTCAGGCACAAAGGTCAGGTAATCGACGGCTTCTCCGGCCTCCCTCGTCTTTTTGACTCTATCCCCCACGGAATGACAGATCGCCTCTGGTTCGTAGAAAGCCTGGCGTTTCGCCTGCATTTTGAGGGTGGGGCCCAACTGACAGTAGACACAGGAATAGCTGCAGATCTTGGGCGGAATGTTGTTGATTCCCAGGCTTCTGCCCAGCCGCCTGGACGGGACCGGTCCAAATGCGATCATCGGTGTACCTCCTCGGTCAATTTTCGATGCCTTTTCTTGCCGGGATGCCTTTTTGGTAGTAATGCCTGATCTCCTTCATTTCGGTGACCAGATCGGCCTTTTCCATCAGTTCGGGCGGGCAGTACCGCCCCGTTAAAATCAATTCAATATCATGCGGTTTGCCTTCCAGGAATTGTAAAAGAACATCGGTTTTCAGCAGCCCATAATAAATCGCCACACAGATTTCATCAAGAATCACGATGTTGTATTTACCGTCTGCCATCGCCGCCTCAGCCCGCTCCATCCCCATCTGGGCCGCAGCGATATCATCTGCGTCGGGCATCCGATGATCCATGACAAAATCGTCATTGCCATACTGCTCCAAGGTAACCCATGGACTCAGATACCCGATACTCTTTACTTCGCCATACGGGAAATCTTTCATATTTTATCTTTCATCTCCTGTCGGGTCAGGCAGGTAACTCCCCGCTGTGAAGCTTGCGGGCCTGATCTGCGAGAAGCGAGGTGAAGCGATCCAGGGTCACCGGATAAGCGACCATCGGGATGCCCATCCAGTCGCAGTAATCGAGAAATTCTTCCGGGTTTTCTTCCATGTACCGGTCCATGTAGCCTATGGCATCCAGCACCACCGCGCCACCGGTATGGCGTGGAAAATTCTCATTGGCCAGCCCCTTGTCCCAGCCCTTGAAAACCAGCTTTCGAAACTTCACCCAGCCCGGCGTCATCCACCAGACCGGTTCTCCGCCGGCCACTTCCCGGGCGATGGCATCGCGCTCGGTTTCGTCGGCGAGCATGTCCATGCAATGGGTAGCCTCGATGCGCGCCACGCCGGGGCCCTGTTCGTCGATGATGGTGCGCATCTGGCGGGTCGGTTCGTCGGCGTTGACGTAGCAGAACTTGCCGCCGTAAACTACGAGCACCTTGTCGGTCTTTTCTCTGGCCTTATGGATCTGACGAACCAGTTGGCGCTCCAGTTCATGAATGTCCTGATGCAGTCCAGGCGTGGTATAAAGGATCTGGGACGCATCGATGATACCCTCTTGCTGCAAATGGTTGAGTTCCAGGCTCAAAGTTCCGCAGGAGACGATCGAAATATCTGAAAATGATGGTTCCGTCATGATGACCCTCCTAATATTTCAAAGCGGTTGCATAACCGGCGTGAACCGCGGCATAGATGTCCATCACCTCGGCCGCATCGCCGATGGTTTCCACTGTCGGCACTGCCCTGCGAATCTCGTCGTCCGGTCCTGAAGCCGGATGCATGCCGGAAGCGAGGATTATGGTTTGAAAAGGTTTCAGGACCATCGCTTTGTCGTCTTGAACCACATCGACGCCCTCGGCGGAAAAATGCTTGACGGTGGTATGGGGCATGAGGTTCACGTTGGGAAGCTTTTCCAACCGCATCAACATCAGCTTCCTGGTGATCATCTCCATCATGGATCCGATAGGATCGGTACGTTTGGTGGCAACTACCTCGAAGCCGGCCATACCGAGTTTTTCCGCGATTTCAAGGCCGGTACGGCCGGCACCGATGACCAGTACCCGCGGACCATTGACAGTCTTGCGGCCGGCAAAATATTCCAGGGACGTCATCCAGTCCTGATTTTCGAGGCCGTCGATCGCAGGAATGTTCTGAACCGCGCCGGTGGCCCACACCAGCAGGTCCGGGGAGAGTTTCTTCACCATCCCGGGATCTACCGCCTGTCCGGTCAAAACGTTTTCCGCATGGATCCTGACCTTGTATTTCAGGTTGTCGAGCCCGTCCTGCATGGTCTTTTTACCCGGAGCCTGCCAAGCCAGGTTGAATTGTCCGCCCAGGTGATCTTCTTTTTCAGCGAGGGTCACGGTATGCCCCCGGCGCGCCAGGTAAAACGCCGCACTGATCCCGGCCGGCCCTCCGCCGGCCACCAGGACATTGAGCGGCTTGTCGGTTTGGCCCAGCGGGGGGTTTCCGATCTCCGGATTGAGGTTGCAACCGATGGGTTCCCCGTTTCGGACCCGGTGCAGACATCCCTGCAGACAGTACCCGCAGGCGGCGACATCTTGAAAATTCCCCCGGGCCCACTTTTCGATCATCTGCGGATCGGCGATCAGCGGGCGACCCAAGGCGATCAGATCGACCTGTCCGGACTCCCGCAACGCCTTGACCCTATCCGGACGACCCATGCGGCCGGCGGCGATGATCGGCAAATCGGTCTGCGACCGCACCCATGCCAAAGCGTCGTTCTGGGGTTTTTCCGGGAGGCTCGAATGCTGGAAGTACCAGGGCGGGCTGAAGCAGGAGGCGCCCATGCCGACGTGCACGGCAATGAACCCTGACGATTCGGCGAGTTTCAACACCGGGGCCAGATCGTCTGGGGAAATTCCGAACTCCGGGGACATCTCGCTGCCGGAGATTCTCAAAATCAGGGGCATTCGGGGTGCGCCCTCCTTGACCGCGGCAAATACCCTTTCGGCAAAAGAAAGGCGGTTGGTGCCGTAGCTGTCGGTACGGCGGTTGATCTTGGCGTTGAGAAACTGGGAAACGAGATATCCGTGGCCGGCCTGAATCTCGATCAGGTCGAAGCCGGCGGCTTCCGCGCGCCGGGCTGCCCGGTTGTACCCGTCGATGATGGTCTCGATCTGCGCTTCGATGAGCGCTTCCGCCGACTGACCGGTGGTCGGGCAGGTGACCGCAGATGGCGCCAGGGGCAGAGTGCCGCTGGCCTTGGGGTTGGCCGCGGCGCCGCCGTGGTTCAGGTGCAGACAGGCCAAACGGTCTTCCCGGTGAATCACCCTGGTGATTTTTTCCAGTTCCGCCACACTGTTGTCCAGGTGGACACAGAGCTGCTTGGGATGTTCCCGACCGTCTGTCGTTACGGCTACCGGTTCAAGGATCACGATAGCCGGTCCGTTGTGGGCAATCTGCCCATAGAAGGTGATCTGGCGATCGGTGACTTTGCCTTCGGGTGTCCCACAGGCGGTTTTTATGGGAGGAAAAACGAAACGGTTCGCCAAGGTCAAGGTGCCGAGATCCATCGGTTTGAACATAGCTCGCATGGTTTGCCTCCATGAGGTGGGTAGTGACGTTTTACGATGAAACAGGATGGGTTCTGATCAATATTTATGAGATAATGCACAATTTATGCCGATGCGGATCACCATGTTTCGTGTACGGATGCGAGTTATGTTCAAAGATTTATGATGAGTGTTCAATATATTGAAATCATTTATCTTAAGTCTTTTTCGGAATCCGTCGGGCATCCTTCTCGCCGGGTGTGAATACGTTACCAGTGATGATTTGTTAACGATATGTAACGTTACGTTTTCTCAGGTAACGGTCCTCGGCGCCCGTTATGCCGGACCTTCATCGTCATGTTTTTACCGATCCGTCAGAGGAATATAGACCGTACTGGAGCAACTGGATTCATGTCTCAATTTCCTTTCCGACGCGGATATCCACATATGTATCCCCCAGCGTCCGACGAAACGGGTCCAAGCTCCCATGCGAGCTGTCGCGGGACGAAAGGGCCGCGATTTTCGGCGACACCTTTGTCACTGCTTATCGTCGCTCAATTTTCGACGCAGGATTTTTCCGATCGGCGTTTTTGGGAGGGTCTCCCGGAATTCAACATGACGCGGTACCTTGTAATGGGTGAGCTGGGTCTTGCAGTACTGAATCACCGCCTCCCTGGTGAGGTTCGGATCCTTCTTCAAAATGACCGCTTTCACCGTTTCGCCGGATTTTTCGTCGGGTACGCCCACCACTCCGCATTCCAGCACCCCCGGATGCATCGCAATCACATTCTCGATCTCGCTGGGATATACGGAGAAGCCGGACACCAGAATGACGTCCTTCTTACGGTCGGTGATGGTGAGGCGGCCGTCGGCGCTCAGGTAGCCGATGTCGCCGGTCTTCAACCAGCCGTCCTGGATCGTCGTGGCGGTCTCTTCGGGCTTCTCCCAGTACCCTTTCATCACCTGTGGGCCGCGGACGCAGATCTCGCCGGTATGGTTCTCGATCTCGCCTTCACCTGTCCATACCGGCAGCGCGTTGAAGCTATCGTCGCGGATGGACACGTCGGTGGAAGGGAAGGGGAGGCCGACGCTGCCGTTCCAGGGCGTTCCCAGCAGATTGGCGGAGACGCCGGGAGACGCCTCGGTGAGGCCGTAGGCTTCGGTGATGCCGGATCCGGTCACCTGTTGCCAGCGCTCGGCCACTGACTTTTGCACTGCTGCGCCGCCGCCGACCACCACCTTCACGGCGGAAAAATCGATCCGATCGAATCCCGGGGTATTCAAAAGCCCGTTGAACAGCGTATTGACGCCGCTCATGATGCTGAACTTCCACCGTCCAAGCTCCTTGACAAAGGCCGGCAGGTCGCGCGGGTTGGTGATGAGCACGATCAGGCTGCCCCACTTCATGAAGGAGAGCGTCGCGGTCAGACAGAAAATGTGATACATCGGCAGCGGCGTAATGGCAATTTCGGTGCCCTCCTTGAAGCTCAGTGAGACCCAAGCGCCCGTCTGCTCCAGGTTGGCCAGGATGTTTCGGTGGGTCAGCACCGCGCCCTTCGGGACGCCGGTGGTGCCGCCGGTGTACTGAAGGAACGCGGTCTCCTCGCGTGTTATCTCGATCGGCTTGAGCGGGCGTGCCGCACCGCGGTCAAGGGCCGATCGAAACGTGACAGCGCCGTCGATGCGCCAGGCGGGTACCATTTTCCTGATCTTTTTGATGATCAGATTGACAATCCAGCGTTTCGGGATCGGCAGGAGATCGCCGATCTGGGTGGTAATCACATGCTCGATCGGCGTTCCCTCGATCACCTGCTGCAGGGTGTTGGCAAAATTTTCAAGAATGACGATGGCTTTGGCCCCCGCATCCTTCAGTTGAAACACCAACTCGCGCGGCGTGTAGAGGGGATTGACGGTAACGACGGTCATCCCGGCACGCAGGATACCGAACAGCGCTACCGGGTATTGCAGCAGATTCGGCGCCATGACGGCGACACGGTCGCCTTTGCCTAAATTCGGCAGCCCCTGCAAAAAGGCTGCAAAATCGCGTGACAGTTCATCCAACGTGCCATAGCTGATGGTGTACCCAAGGTTGTGATAGGCCGGTTTGTCGGCAAACCTGGTGGTAATCTTTTCCATCATATCCGGGATCGATCCGAAAAGATCAGGGTCAATCTCGGCGGGAATGCCGACGGGATAATGCTCGATCCAGATTTTATTTGTCATGATCTCCTCCTGTTGCTGCTTATCGGAGCAGGTTGGACCGCGATTACCGCCGCGTTTCGGTTGCAGAACGCGGAATTTGCTCAATGCCGTTGTGATGACATTTCCTGATGTGAGGCGTCATATCAATGGGACGGCCGTCTATGAGAATACCTGGCGGACATTCGCCTTTATCTGCCAGAACGATCCGGGCATCGCTCTTTCCCGCCAGGTCTTTATGGCCGGCTCGCAGAGAGGGAAAATCAAAGCAGGTAAGGGCGTTCTGCAGCAGCGCCAGTTTTGTCTCTGACGCCGAATCCCCTTTTTTGCTGTGAAAATATTCGGAAAGAAGCTGATTATAGGACCGTTTTATGGCGGTTTCAATGCAGTGTCTTCTAAGATCGATCTCTATTTCCAACATGAATCATCTCGTCGCTTTCTATCGATTTCAACAGCTCGATTGTTCACGGATCTTTCTGAATTCCGTATGGTTTTATTACGATATTCACCCGAATTTACGGTAGCCTGATAATCGTTGTCCTTCTGAATTCGTCTTCGGGGAAAACGCGTCCGGAGAGCAGCGCCGAAAAGATGTGCTCAAACACAAGGCCTGCGTTTCCCTTGGTTTCTCCGGATCGGAAGTATGAATGCCCTTTGGGATAGTCGTAGATATTGTTGACGTCGTCGCAGTCGACCGCATAGACGTTTTTGGGGGTGAGATCCATATCTTCAGGTCCCGTGTGACCCAGGCGTCGGGAAGCCACCCTGTTTTTGAGGTTGGATGCCTTGCTGGCCCGAAGCGCCAGGTCGTCGGATGCAAAATAGACCACGACATTTCGTGACGCATGGCAAATCAATTCACCGCGCTCCCCGATATGCAGGGATTCGTTCACGATGTCTGCCGCCACCAGGAAAATGTTTCGAAAAATGAGGGGGACGCCGTCGGCCAGATCATACTTGTTCCAGACGGCCAGGGTCTCTCGAAGCACCCGATTTCCCATGGAATGCGCCAGGATATTCATTCGTTTGAGGCAGGGATCCGATTGGGGGTTGTATTTTTCGGAATTTCGCCAGGCAATAAACTTTTCGAGCACCCTCGCAAAGGAAAAAGCGCTTTGATCCGCGGACTTCTGGTCATCCCAGTAATCCTGGACAATGCCGAGGTCGTTGTCGCAGGGCCAGATGATCGGTACCACCAGCACCTCCTTTTTCTTCTGGGCATCGCAAAGCGCCTGGAGCTCCAGAGCCGCGTCAAAAACATCCTCCGGCAGATTCGAAAAGCCGTGGATGTAAATCAGGAGCTGGCGATAGCTTGAATCCTTGAGGCGTTCCAGAAATGCGATACTGCCCACCTCCTGGTATTTTTCACTGTCCGTTCGTTCGCAGAAAAAAACCGAGTTGCTGGGAGCGTTGTTGTTGAGATCGAAATCAAACTTCCGATCGATGCGGGTCCGAATACTTTGACGTGGAAACCGATTGGTGATGAATAACATTTTCGCCTCCCTATGGTATGATGATTTTGCCCAAAAAACTTTTGCCGAGCGTACGGGTTACATGGAAAATCGTGCACCAGGGGGCAGCGCCGGCGTTACCCATCGCCGCGTCAGCGGAAAATCAAGAAGGGAGACAGGATGGTTTCAGGTCAAAAGACGGGTCGGCGCGCGATGGCCTGTCGTCTGGATTCCGGGCGAAAGCGAATTAAATAGAACCGTTTTCCCCTTTCTCTTTATAGTAAGAAAAAAAAATATTCTGTAAACAGGTAAAAAAACCTGTATGGAAAACATTTCCAATCGGCTGAAACTGCATCCGGAATCCCTGTCGTCATTTTTTGATGTTTCTATTTTCCGCAAATGGGTTGATGCGTCGGCCCATCTCGATCTCCCCGTTTTCAGAGAAGAGGCTCAACTTTCGACTTCCATAGGCCGGTGACCTCTTTCCGGCCGGCATCATGAAAGTCGAAAGTTGAGGAAGGAGATTGAAGCGCGTCCTGATATCGCTACTTCAGGGCTTTGATCCGGCTGATGTCCTCTGATTTCCCAAGCATAATGAGGATGTCGCTGTCCTTGATCAGAAAGCCGGGGGGCGGCACCAGGATGAAGTTCTCAGGGACGAGTTCCTTGATGGCAATGATGTGAACATTGTATTTCGCTCTCAGATTAAGATCCCTCAGGCTTTTACCGATGAATTCCCTCGGAGGCCCCACCTGGACAAGGTCATACTCGTCCGAGAGGGGGATGAAGTCCAACACGTTCGGCCTGCATAGACCCCTTGAGACGCGAAGGGCCATGTCCCGCTCCGGATGAATGATCTGGGTGGCGCCCACGCGTTTGAGGATCTTGCCGTGATCGTCGTCGATCGCCTTGGCCAGAATCTTCCTGACGCCGATCTCCTGCAGGTAGAGACATATCAGAATACTGTTGCTGATGCGGGTTCCGGTAGACACGATCACCGCGTCCATCTCCTCCAGGCCGAGCGACTTGAGTGCCTCCTTGTCCGTGGCGTCCATTACGATGGCCTCCGTGGCATAGGGATCGACGGCCTGAACCCTGGCCTTGTCCGTATCGATGGCGGCCACCTCGTTGCCGTCCTCGAACAATGCTTTTGCCGCATGAAAACCGAAGTTCCCAAGACCGATCACTGCAAATCGTTTCATTTTTTTCTCCGTTGATTCATCTGATCCGTCTGACGCGCTATCCGATCATCAGGTTTTCTTCGGCGTACTCGACACCGTTGGTGGTGCCGGTCCCGACGATGATATAGGCAAACGTGAGCACGCCCACCCGGCCGATAATCATCATCAAAATGATCCAGCCCTTGCCCCAATCGGTGAGCTGGGGTGTTACACCCATGGACAGCCCCACCGTTCCGAACGCCGATACCGTTTCAAAAAGGTAGGCCAGAAAAGGGTCCCTTGTTCCGGTCACTGCATGACCGGTCGTCGAGTCGCCCACGAGCAGCATGAACAAAACCAGACCGATGATGCCGATGGAAATGAGAATCAGCGACATGCTCCGGGTCAGGGTTTCGTTGGGGACGCTTTTTTTGAAAAGATTGACCCGTCGCTGTTTTCGGATACGGGAGAGCGTGAAGACCGTCAGAAGGGCCAGGGTCGTGGTCTTGACGCCGCCGCCGCAGGATCCCGGTGAGGCTCCGAAAAACATGAGAAAGATCATCATGGCGAGAGTGGCGTCCTTGAGGGCTGCGATATCCACCGTATTGAACCCGGCGGTTCGGCAGGTGACGGACTGAAACAGGGGGGTCAGGACGCGATGGCTGATGGATTGTTCACCCCTTGGGGGCAGTTGTTCCAGAACGGCAAACATCAGGGCTCCGGAGACGATCAGGATAAAGCTGGTGAGCAGGACCGTCTTGGTTTGAACCGAAAGGCGGCATCGTTTCCGGCGGTGAAATTTCACCCGGCACTGCAGGTCGTAGAGCACCGGAAAACCGATACCGCCGATCACGATCAGGCTGCAAACGGTTCCATTGAGCAGGAGATTATCACTGTAACGCATCATGCTGTCGGGGAACAGCGCAAAGCCGGCATTGCAGAACGCTGAAACCGAGTGAAAGACGGCGGTATAAAGTGCCTGGCAGAACGGCATTTCCCGAATCCAATGGAAGGTCAGCAGTCCGGCGCCGACCAACTCCACGCTGAACGTGAACAGGGTAATGCTTTTCACAACGCTGAAAATGTCCTCGCGGGGCGTGTGGGCGAACAGATCCTGCATGACCATGCGATGTCGGAAGGAAACACCCCGACCGATCCACTGGAAGAGCGTTACGGAGATGGTCATGACGCCAAGGCCGCCCACCTGGATGAGCGCCAGGATAACCCCTTGTCCGAATGCGGTGAAAAAACCGCCGGTATCCACCACTGCCAGACCGGTGACGCAAACCGCCGAGGTGGCCGTGAAAAGGGCGTCGATCCAGGAGAAAACGCCGCTTCTTGTGGAGATGGGCAGCTTGAGCAACAGCATCCCCGCAGTGATGACCAGAATAAAGCCGGCCAGGACCACCACCGCCGGATGGAGTTTGGGCATTCTGTGATTTGCCGTCATGAATCGTGCCTTGGGTTCAGGTAATATTCGCAGGAAAGGTGTTTTTCGGTTTGGCAGACTTCGCCTAACCTGTGGCCGCCAAGGATCATTCGATCCAGGTATGCCCCGCAAACCGTCAGCTCGTGCCGAGACTCGATTTTGTTGTAATGGAGAAAACAGGTGGTATCACACACCAGGAATTTAAGGCTTCGCGGGGGCATCGTGTCGTCTATGTGCTTTAGATCCTGCATCTTGATCAACTTTCCTTGATGATCCCCCCCAATACCGCCGGCCGTCTCTGCCGAGCTTGAGGAGACTGACGATTACCACCATGAATTCGAGCCGTCCGAGAAACATGGCGAGGGTTTCCGCCCAAAGCGCGGCATCGGGCATGTGGGGGGCGGTCACCCCCACCGAGAGTCCGACCGTTCCGATGGCGGAGGCAAATTCGAACGCAGAATCGCCCAGGCCGTAACCGCATGCGCAGAGGATCATGACTCCCAGGACGTATGTTGCCAGATACGCGAAAATCAACACCCCCATATGTCGGATTCCGGCATCGTCCACGAAGACCCGCTGGGTGCCCTCCCATACGGGCAACTCCAGGATTGCGGTCCGCGGCAGGAGATGTCTGTGGATTTCCCAGAAAAAAAGACGCCACATGAGGTAGATCCGAAACTGTTTGATCCCGCCGGCCGTTGAACACGTTCCGCCGCCGATCAGCATCAGCACGATCAGCAGCGCCGTTCCGAAGGCATTCCAATTCCCGTAGCCCACGGTGGAAAAGCCGGTGGTGGTCATTGCTGATACCGCCTCGAACATCGCAACACGTATCGATTTTTCGAGGTGGGGATAGATGGTCCGGCATGTCAGAAAAAAAAGCGCACCTGTCGACAGCGGAAGCAGCACCGCCAGCATCCGGACCTCACCGTTCCGGGTGACGAATCGCCATTTGCCGCGCCACAGAAACCAGGCCGTGACGAAACTCAGGTTGCCGAGCAGCATGAGGGGCAGGCTCACCGCCTCGATCGCCGTTGAATTCCAGTGGCCGATGCTTTCGGGCCGGGTGGAAAAGCCTCCCGTGGATACGGCGGCAAAGGCATGGTTGACCGCGTCGAAAGGCGACATTCCTGCGATCCAATAGGCCAGTGTACCGATGACGGCGTAGCCGGAATAGATGATCAGCACTAAACGCGCCGATCGGCGAACCTGGGGGACGAGCTGATCGCTTCGACCTTCCGCGCTGGAAATTCCGACGCCCGTAGGGCCGACGATGGCCGACATCATGATGACGGCGAGTCCGGCACCGCCGGCAAACTGCATGAGACTTCGCCAGAACAGGATCATGGGGCCTGCCTCGGTCAAATCCACCACGGAGAGCCCGGTGGTGGTCCATCCGCTCACCGACTCGAACACCGCCAGGGAAAACGGAAGGTCCATCACCGACATGAAGGGCCAGGCGGAAAAGAGAATGACGGTCACCCAACTCATGAGGACGATAACGCCGCCTTCCTGAACCGTGAGGGTGGTGTCTGACGCGGATCGGAAGCACCAGCATAATCCGGCGCCCAGCAAAACAAGCAGCCCAGCCGGCATGCCGAATGCCCACGCGTGGACGGCTTCCTCCGGTCGGGCTGCGATCATCAGTAGCGGGGTCGCCGTCATCAGCCCGGTCAGCATCAAAACGGTGCCGACTGCTGACAGAATCCCGGCGTACCGGTGTCTGAGATATTCCCTCTCCCTCAAGATCGTCACCTCCACTATCTTCGTTCACCGGTAAAGGCCTTGAGGACCGGACCATGATTTTCGGGCAAGGTGATCAACACCAGACGGTCGCCGGTCCGCAGATCATTGTCGCCTCGGGGGACGATCGGCTGTTTGTCGCGGATGACGACGGCGACCAGGGCGTTTTCGGGAAGCGTTATCTCCTTCAGACGCTTCCCGGCCGCCGGAGACGTTTCATCGAGCAGAATCTCGGTCACGTTTACCCGGCCCTCGCCCACCGGCAGCAGGTTGGTGATCTGTTCCAGGGATGCACGCTGTTCGATGAGGCTGCCGACGATGTGGGTCGTCGAAAAAGCTGAAACACCCAGTGTTTCGAAAACCTCGGTATTGTCGGGGTCGTTGGCCAGGGCTACCGCTCTCGGGACGCCGAATTTGAGGGCGGCCAGCTGACAGATCACCAGATTGTCCTGGTCGTTGGGCGTGACGGCGAGCACCGCGTCCGCGCCCATGGCGCCGGCTTCCCCGAGAATACCGACATCACTTCCGTCACCCCAGATCACCGTGGCAGGGAGTTGCCGGGCCAGTTGGATGCATTCCTCCTTGTCACGGTTGATGATGATGACTTGGTATCCTTTTGATGTGAGATTTCGACAAATAAAATAGAGCGTTTTGCCGCCGCCGACAATGATGGCCTTCATGATGACTTACCTCTCATTTTTGCGGCGTCATTGGCAATGGCCCGGAGAAATATGTCCGCGGCAACAGACGTCGGACATATGGTATCGATTTCCAACTGGGCGTATACCTCTTCCCTCTTGGGATCGAACACCCGGGCCAGCACTTGAGGAACGCCGAAGATCTTCCGCCCCACCTGGGCGACCATCAGGTTGACGTTGTCTTCACGGGTCGTGGCAATGAGAACGTCCGCTTTTTTCAGCTTGGCTTCCTTGAGCACCGCCATATGGCCGGCATCGCCAATCACACGAAAGCCGCTGAAATCGGGGGACAGGTTTCTGAAGGTCGCCTCATCCTTGTCAATCACCACGACTGAATTGCCGTCGCGACTGAGTCGGTTGGCGAGATAGGAGCCCAATCGACCGCATCCGAGGATCACGACATAGCGGTTATGCGTCATCGCGGTTCTCCTTGGCGTCGCCGTTGGACACTGCGGCATCCGTTTCTTCCGATCCGAGATCGATCTTGCCGAGTTTGGCCCATGAGGTGGCCCGATCCAGGTTCGCATCGGCCGGTTTGAAGGTCGGATCGATATCCAGGGCCGCCCGATAGAATTTCAACGCATTCAGGCGGTCATTACTGACTTCAAACAGTGCGCCGAGAAGGTTGTAGGCCTCGGGCTGGGCCGGGTCTGCGGCGATGGCCTTGCGCGCGGTCTCCCGGGCCAGGGAAAAACGGCGATCCGTGATGTGGCGCTTTGTCAGTTCGATCAGAGCCGGATAATTCATGGCACGTTTTTCATCCAGGCTCTCGCGCGCCAGCACTTGCGTCGCCACCTCACGAATCTCAACCGGGCTGAACGGCTTTTGAATGAAATCCACTGCGCCGAGCTTCATGGCTTCCACGGCGGTCTCGATCGTTCCGTGGGCGGTGATGATGATCACGCGGGTTTTGGGCCAGTGCGCCTCAATGCGTCGCAGAAGGGCCATCCCATCCATTCCCGGCATTTTCAGATCCAGGAACACGAGTCCAAAAGTCTCATGCTGAAGCTTTTTCAGCGCTTCTTCTCCGTTGATGGCCGTCCGGACCGGAATGCTCAATGACTCTAAGGATTGGGACAGGGTCAGACGGATGTTCTTTTCATCATCAACCACCAGAATCGGTTTTTTCTCCATGACGATCTCCTACTGGGCTGCCGGGAGCGTGAAAGTGAAGGTGCAATTCTCGCCTGGAGACGATTCCACCCATATCGCGCCGCCGTGAGCCCGAACGATTTCCTTGCAGATGGCGAGTCCCAGGCCGGATCCGGTCCCCTCCCGCCCTTTTATCTGAACAAATTTTTGAAAAATTCTGGATTGATACTCAGGGGGGATTCCCGGTCCGTTGTCACGTACACTCAAGTGGATGTGTGGACCGATTCTGCAGGCCATGAGTTCGATATGCCCCCCCTTGCCCACATACCGCAGTGCATTGGAAACCAGATTGGTCAGCACCCAGGTAATTTTGTTGGCATCGGCGCGGACGCGGGGCGGATCTCCGGTGACCGCCGATGTGAGGGAGATCGCCTTGATCTCCGCCTGGCTTTTAAACACCGCCTGCACGTGGTCAAAAAGGGTTGAAATGGAAACGTTTTCAAATTCCATTTCGATTCTGCCGGCTTCGATTCTGGACAAGTCGAGCAGGTCGTTGACCAGTGCCTTCATGCGGTAAACTTCCTCGTGGGCCGCCTGGAGGAGTTCGCGGTCCTTTTCGGCAAGTCCATCCGCGGCATGTTCCAGGAGCAGATCCACGCTCATGCCCAGGCTGGTGAGGGGGGTCCGCAGTTCGTGGGAGGCGGCCATAACGAATTCGTCCTTGAGTCGTTCCACCTCCTTGAGACGGGTCACATCCCTCAGCAGGAGCACAACCCCGGACAGATGGTGTTCCGGTCCGCGGATGGCCGTGACGGAAAACAGGTAGTGCAGGGCGTTGTCATCTCTTGTGACCGTGATGATCCGCCGTTCGTCGGGAACCTCGGGGGGGATGTCGGCCGCCACCGTTTTCTGTATCAGATCACACACATTCGGATCCGACAGAATGTCCCTGCAACATAATTCGGCTCGCTCGGCAAACCCTAAATCCAGCATCCGACGTGCGGCGGGATTGATGGCGGTGACCTTGAGCCGGGTGTCGAAGGTGACCAGACCGTCTTCGATGCTGGAGAGGATGGCTTCGCCCTTGTTTTTTTCCGAAATGATCTCGTCGATATTCATTTGATGGTAATGGTCGAGCTGACGGGCCATTCGATTGAACTCTCCGGCCAGTTCTCCCAACTCGTCACGGGTCTCCACAGATACCTGGACGGCATAGTCTCCCGCTGAAATCCGCCGGGAGGCTTCCATGAAATGCCGAATCGGTCTCACGATGCGCTCGGCAAGAAACATGCTGAACATCAAGACCAGGATCAAGGCCGTCGCCGCCACCAGGACCGTCGACCAGATGGCGCGCCGGGCCACCCGCCCCGCCTCCGCGCCGGCGGCATACATGGTCTCCTCATTGAGCCGGCGAAGCCCGATGCAACCCTCCCGGACCTTGGTGAACAGGGGATAGATCGTTTTCTGGTAATCGCCGGTCTGCAAAGTCCGCTCGGCTGTGCCGCCCATGTCGGTCAACAGGGAAAACGCCCGTCGGTAGATCGCGTAATCAGACTCTATGGCCTGGATGAGCTTTGACTCGCCGGGAATCGTGATGTTGTCTTTGGCACGGGCCATCCATTCGAGGAAAATCGCCTCGTTTTCGCGGAACTGAACGATTCCGTTTTCCATATCACCCAGGAATACGAGCAATATGCCGCTGTCCTGTCGCTCTATGGCATCCACCATGTTTTCGGCGGCGAGAATGCTCCTGTAATTTTCGCTCAGGATCGCGTCGGTCGCCTTGCCCAGGGATACCAGGTTTGAAACGGCCCAGGCGATCACAAAACCCATGAGGGCAAAAACGACGCCATATCCGATATAAATTTTCTTTTTGAGTGTCATGGGACGCAATCCTCCATCGAGTCACCATTGGTATAGATGCTTGAAGCAATACCCGTACCAGTTGCAGGGAGTGCATGATTTCGATGGGTTAGCAAAATGTTCAGGAAAGGTCGTCTTGAAATTTGAAAGGCTGGGGTGCAGAGGTCTTGCACAATGCAATACGGACGGTCTCACCTGCGAGACCCTCATCCGCGAATCAGATGCCGTAGACCTTTCTTCTGCGCCAGAGCGTTGCGGGATCGATGCCCAGAACCTCCGAGGCCTCCTGGAGCGAAGCGGTGTTGGCGATGACCCTTCTGATGTGCAGCTCTTCGATGACGGACAGGGGAACCCGGTCCCCGATGGCGGGAGCGCTTGCGGTGGGAACGGTGCCGCCGGGCAGATCCGTCGTGGCGATCCGGTTGCCGGTGCCGAGGATTACCGCCCGCTCGACAGCGTTGCGGAGTTCACGGACATTGCCGGGCCAGTCGTGGCTCACAAGAAATTTCTCGGCATCCCGCGTAAATCCGAGGATGGATTTGAAATTCTCCCGGCAGAGATGGACAAGAAAATCCATAGCCAGCGGCAGAATATCCTCGGGCCTCTCCCGCAGCGGCGGGATCCTCAAAGGGATGACGTTGATTCGGTAGAACAGGTCTTCGCGGAAACGACCCTCGGCCACCCGTTTTTCAAGATCGACGTTGGTGGCGGCGATGATGCGCACATCCGCTTTCCGCGAGGCGGTTTCACCGAGACGTTCGTAGGTTTTTTCCTGAATGAACCGCAGCAGCTTGGCCTGTACCGGCAGGGCCATGTCGCCGATCTCGTCCAGAAGGAGGGTGCCGCCTTCGCAGGCCGCAATGCGTCCCGGATGGTGCCGAATCGCCCCCGTGAAGGCGCCTTTGGCGTGTCCGAACAGCTCGCTTTCAAGAAGATCGGCCGGGACCGCAGGGCAGGCCACCACCGCCATGGGCTTTCCGGTCCTCGGGCTCCAGTGGTGGATGGCCTTGGCAAACACCGACTTGCCCGTGCCGCTCTCCCCCTGAAGCAGGATAATAGCTTCTGAGGCGGCGGCCTTTCTCGCGGTTTCGATAACGCGCTGCATGCCTGCGTTTCTGCTGTGAAGCCGGTCTTCCGGGCCCGGCGGCGGCATGCCTTCCCTGAGCACCGCGATCTCGGTTTCCAGGTTTCGAATTCTGCCGATCCGCTGGGTGATGAACCTGACCTGGTCAGGGGTGAAAGGCTTGACGATGTAATCAGCGGCACCGCGCCGCATGGCATCCACGGCGCTTTCGATGGTGGCGTGGGCCGTAATGACCACGATCTGGGTCCAGGGTGAGTCCGATGCCAGGACGGGAATCAGGTCCATGCCGTTTTCCTCCCCCAGCCTGAGATCCACGAAGGCCAGGTCAAAAGATCGTCTCCGGGCCTCCTCGACGGCGTCTGCGGGATTGCTCACTGCCGTGACGTCATGGCCTTCGGCCGTCAGGCAATAAGAGAGGGTTTTGCGAATATTGGCGTCGTCGTCGACGATGAGGATGCCGAGGGAAATCATGTTAGTGCAGCTCCTTGATCTCCTTCAAATCCTTTTCTCTTCCCAAAATGACGAGGACATCGCTTTCCTTGACCGTGAAATCAGCGTTGGGCACCATGACGAACCGGTCCGATGCCAACTCCTTGACGGCGATGATGTTGATCTCGTAGCGTTTGCGCAGATCCAGCTCCTTGAGCGATTTGCCGATGAAGGAGGAAGGGGGATCGATTTGGACGATGGTATAATCTTCCTCGAGAGGCAGGAATTCAAGGATGTTCGGCGAGGTCAAGCGGAGGGCCAGGCGATAGGCCATATCCATGCCCGGTCGAATGATTTCCGTGGCCCCCAGCTGTTTGAGGATCTCCCCGTGATCATCGTCCTCGGCCTTGATAATAATACGTTTGATCCCCATTCGGCTGAGGTGGAAGCAGATCAGGATGCTGGGCTTGATGTCGGCGCCCGTGCTCACGATGACGGCGTCCATCTCGTCAAGCCCCAACCCCTTGAGTGCCTCGATATCGGTCACGTCCTGGACGATGGCGCTGGTGCAGTGGGGCTCGATGGCCTGAATCCGCTCCTTGCTGAGATCGATGGCGATCACCTCGTTTTTGGCTTCGTAAAGCGCTTTGGCGACATAATAGCCGAAGCTCCCCGTACCGATGACGGCGAATCGTTTCATGCTTACCTCTGTTTTACTCTATCCGATCATCATGTTTTCCTCGGCGTACCGCACGCCCTTGGTGGCCTCCCCGCCGGCGACGATATAGGTGAACGCGGGAACGCCCACACGGCCCACGATCATCAGTCCGACAATCACCAACTTGCCGGCCGGTGTCAACATCGAGGTGATTCCCATGGACAGGCCGACGGTGCCGAACGCCGAAACGGTTTCGAAAAGAAAGCTCAAAAATTGGCGATTTCCCTGAACGCGTCCACCGTGATCCGGATCTATGAAAAGGATCAGAAAGACGGCGACGCAGATCGCGGCCAACGAAAACACCAGCACTGAAATGCTTTTCGTCACCGTATCCTCGGGAACGGTTTTGCCGAAGAGATTGACGCATTTGTAACGCATCAGACGGCTCCATGAAAAGGCCGTCAGCACGGTAAAGGTGGTTGTTTTCATGCCGCCGCCGCACGATCCCGGAGAAGCCCCCACCAGCATCAGGAACATCATGAACAGCAGCGTCGCTGTATTGAGCGAGGCGATATCCACCGTATTGAACCCCGCGGTGCGGCAGGTGACGGATTGAAATATCGCAGTGAGGACTCCCTTCCACCAGCCCATCGATGACAGGAGGTTCCATTCGGATATCAGGATCACCAGGACGCCCGTTAAAATCAGGCCGAGGCTCGCCGCGATCACGCTTTTGGTCTGAATGGAAACCTTGCTGCTTTCCCGCAGAACAACCCCCCGGTAAAGTTCGTAAACCACGGGAAATCCGATGCCTCCCAGGATGATGAGCGCACACACGGTCATATTCAACATCACGGACGCCTGATCCGCCATGAGGTTATTGCTGAACTGAGAGAAGCCGGCGTTGCAGAAAGCGGAAACGGAATGGAAAACGGCTTTGTAGAGCGCTTCGGAAACCGGATAGACCGGCTGCCAGTGGACGAAGAGGACTACGGCGCCCGCCGTTTCGACCGCAAAGGTGAAATAGAGCACCGAACGGATCAGATGATAGATATCCTCCCTCGGAGTATGGGAAAAAACCTCCTGCATGGCCATCCGCTGCTGAAACACCACCCTTTTGCCGATCACCTGAAACAGCGCTACGGAGATCGTCATGATCCCCAGTCCGCCGATCTGGATCAGAAAGAGGATAACGCCCTGTCCCAAGGGGGTGAAATAGGTGCCGGTATCCACGACGATCAGGCCGGTAACGCAAACCGCGGACGTGGCCGTGAAAAGAGCGTCGATCACGCCGATGTAGCCCTTCACCGTGGCTCCCGGCATCATCAGGGCGGCGGTGCCGACGGCGATGGCCGCCAGATAGCTCATCATCAGCAGGTTGGTGGGGTGGGCACGCCGGAGGCGATTTTGAAACCAGAAGGTCATTTCGTTACCCCCTGCCGCGACGCTTGAGGGGACGTCTCATCCAGGATACCCCTGACCTTGATGCCCAGATCCTTTCTGGAAAAAGGCTTCTGAATGAAGTACACACCCACGTCCAGCACACCCCTGTGGGCGATGACGTTGGCGGTGTAGCCGGACATGAACAGGGTTCTGATCTCCGGACAACGAGCTTTCAGTTGATTCGCCAGATCGCGTCCGTTCATTTCGGGCATGACCACATCGGTGACGAGCAGATGGATTTTGTCCACGTGCGCATCAGCCAGGCGCATTGCCGAGGTTGGGGTGTCCGCGGTCAGTACGCGATAACCCAACCCCTCCAGCATCATTGCGCCTACCTTCAGGATAGCCGGTTCGTCCTCCACCAGGAGGATCGTTTCACCTCGGCCCAAGGGAATCTCGACGGGCGGATCAGGTGAAGACGTCGTCGCCGGCCCCTGATGACGGGGCAGGTAGATCTTGAAGGTCGTTCCCTTGCCGGGTTCACTGTAAACATTGATAAACCCGTTGTTCTGTTTGACGATACCGTACACCGTGGCCAATCCCAGACCGGTGCCTCGTCTGACGTCCTTGGTGGTGAAAAACGGTTCGAAGATGCTTTCGAGGGTTTCCTTGTCCATACCCCGACCGTCGTCGCTTGCGGCCAGCAATACATATTCGCCGGGGATGCAATCGGGGTGATGGGCACAATAGGCTTCGTCGAAGGTGATGTTTTCTGTTTCAATCATCACCTTGCCCACGCCTGAAATGGCATCCCGGGCGTTGAGGCAGAGATTGGCAAGAATCTGTTCGATTTGCGATGGATCTATTTTTACGGGCCATGATCGGTGTTTCGGAAACCATCTCAGGTCGATGTCCTCGCCGATCAGGTGTCGCAGCATTTTGAGCATGCCTTCAACGGTTTCATTCACGTCGAGCACTCTGGGGCTGACGGTCTGGCGGCGCGCGAAAGCCAGCAATTGTCGGGTGATTTCGGAGGAGCGTCTGGCGGCGTCAAAAATTTCCATGAGATCGTCGTGCAGGGGATCGGACGGATCGACCTTCTTAAGGGCCAGCTCCGTATAACCGAGAATTACGCCGAGCATGTTGTTGTAGTCATGGGCCACGCCTCCGGCCAGGCGACCCACGGACTCCAGTTTCTGGGCCTGCTGCAGCTGGGCCGCCATGGCCAGGTTTTCAGTGATGTCGTGGGCCACCCCCACGTAGTTGACGGTGCGACCTGCGGCGTCACGAACCGGAGCGATGGTCACCTCCTGAGTCAAGAGGGTCCTGTCCTTGCGTTGGTTGACCATGCGTCCCTGAAAAACGCGGCCGATTGCCAGGGTTTCCCGTAAAATTCGATAGTAGGCGTCATCATGGCGTCTGTTTTCGAGCGCGCACGGGGTTTGACCGACGGCTTCCCTCCGGGTATATCCCGTTACCCGTTCGAATGCCGGATTGACGTACTGGATGACCCCGTCGGGATCGGTCATGACAATCGTCTCCCCGGCCTGTTCGATGGCTGAAAGGAGCCGTTCACGCTCGATTTCGGCCTGCTTGCGTCGAGTAATGTCGCGGATATTGAATTGTATAATCCTGTTGTGATCCACCCGATAACTGGTGCCGACAAACTCAATCTCGACGATTCGTCCGTCGGCGGTTTCCAAGGCCGCATCGTCGCAGTGGAAAACATTTTTTCCCTGCAGCGTTTCAAGGGCATCCTCGAACAGGGTCATTCGGGTGAAGGGACCGAGCTCTCCGAGATCCTTTCCCACGATCGTCTCATGGGACATGTCCACCATCCGTAACAACGACGGGTTGGCATCCAGTACTCTACCTGTGTCGGCGTTCAGAACCAGAATGCCGTCTCCGGCGGATTCAAAAAGTCGCCGGTAGCGCTGCTCGGCCTTTTGCCGATCCGCCTCGGTACGTTTGCGTGCCGCGATTTCCCAGATCATGTCCGAAAGGGAAGCGAGCTCGGCGGCCTCCTTGTCGGTATAATCGCCCTGTTTACCGCTCACCCCAAGGACGGCGACCGTCTGGTCCTTGTGTATCACGGGAACCACCAGTTCGCGATAACGCCGGATGCCGCCGTCGCCCGACACTTGTCGGCCTTTCGATGGGATGTCGTCATTGCGGATGATCGGTTTGTTCCGCCGCACGCATTCTGCTATTGCGTCGGTTGGCTCGATGGGGTCGTTCGGGATCTGCTCTCCGGTCCGGTGGAATCCGATCAGCGCTGGAGTCTGTCCCCGTGCGCCGGAAGGGGTGTGGGAATCGGTTTCCACAAATCCAAACCATCCGCTGGGGCTCTCGACCCGTTCGGTGACGATTTCCAGCGCTCGAGTCATCATCTCGTCAAGGGTGTGGGTCGCGGCATATTCGATCAGGTCCGATCGGATTTCGCTGGTTCGCCGGGCGCGGCGTTCTTCGGTCTGATCCCTGAAAACCAGCACTACTCCGATGATCTCGCCGTCGGCGTCACGAATGGGTGCGCCCGAGTCGGCTATGGGCCGTCGGGTGCCGTCTCTCGCGATAAGCAGGGGATGGCGGGTCAACCCTATCACGGCACCCTCCCGCAACACCTTTGCCGGCAAGCTTTCTACCGTCTTCCCCGTTTCCTCGTCGACGATCCGAAGGATCTCGTCCAGCGGTTTTCCGTGGGCCTCGACATCTCCCCAGCCGGTGAGGGCCTCGGCCGCTGGGTTGAGCAATTCCACCATGCCCCGGGCGTCGGCGACGATCACGGCGTCTCCGATGGATTTCAATGTGATGCCGTAACGTTCGAGGCTGTTGCGGAGGGCCGCCTCGGAAACATAGAGCGCTCGAAAATGAATATTTCTTTCATGCTGTCGCAGGAGTATCGCGATCGCCCCGATGAGCACCGTTGCTCCTGCAAGGAGCGCCCATATGAGGACGGATTGCCGGCGCCACTCGGCAAAGACCTCCGTCGTGTCCACCTTGGTCACCATGAACCAGGGCGAGTCAGGTATAGGGCGGATGACCGAGACCACCTCTACCCCCCGGTAGTCCCTGCCGCGAACGAAGCCTTCCCGGCCGAGCACCGCCATGACTGCGGGCATGTCCGTTCGAGTCAGGGGAATCCGCAGCTTGAGCGCCGTGTCGGGCTGATGACGCAGATCGTTGAGAAAGAGGACGTGTTCTCCGTCTTGCCGGACCAGCAGTGTCTCGGCGGTTTCGCTGCCGGTGGGCCAGGATTGGATCAGGGGATAGAGGAATCGGGCGGCATCGATGACCAGGATGACCGCGCCGACGGGCGTCGACACCGCTTCGTCATTTGAGAAAAGGGGTGCTATTACCGAGATGTGAGGCGTTTGACCTTGAGGATCGGTGTGAATATCCATTAGAACAGGGGTTTTCTCATGCACGGCGGCGGCCAGATCCGTCGCGTATACACCTTGAGCATACCTTTTGCCGCTCAGGCTCGACAACATCCTTCCGGTCGGATCTGTCAACAAAATGTCGGTGTAGTCGTGCTGTGTCGCCAGAATGCGAAAGCGCTCGCGAAGATCCTCGGCGTTTTCCGCGCCGGGATCGGCGGTGAAACGCACCACGCTTTGACGAAGATAGCCGTGCTCCTTCAATGCGGCGGCGTCTTCCAACTGGTCTGTGCGCCATGCGGCGATCTGATCTCCCTTGAGTCGCGCGACGGCGACCAGATCCTCCGCGACCTTTCGCCGTACGGCATCTTCCTGGGCGCGGTATAAACCCAGACCCCCGGTCGTAACGATCATCAGGGCCGTCAACAGGAGGATCAGGATCCAACGGGGCAACATCATTGTATCCGGTTTCATCTTTTACCGCCCGATGGGTATTTGGAGGCTGTTTCCGTGGAACGGTCGGGTGATCCTGCCGTGGAGGAGTTGATTGTCGGATGTCGATCTTGCCGCAGTGCCCATTCCCCTCCTTTTTCGCGATGCCGCAGTTTTTGCTTTCGGCGGTTTTCAGTGAAATAATGCCGGGATGCCGCTCTGAACTTCCGTTCAGAGCGATCTAGACGCGTTCTTCCCTAAAAATCAAGGCAAAATATGCCCGATATAGATATCTGAGCCGGCGCCGGAATGTGAGCATGAAAACATATGTTCAAGCCGGTGGCTGCCGTGTATCTTCACGACGGCGTTGCCACGCCTTTTCCATTTCAATCAACAACAACATCCCCAGACCCGGCCCTGCGCACACCAGCAACTCGCCGACGCCAAGGGGTACAACCTGGAAAAAAGGGGCAAAGAAGGGCACATAGAGGACCATTAGCTGAAGCAGTGCTGTAATCCCCACCAGTCCGATAAGCACCGGGTTGGAGAAGAACCCCATCGACATCAGCGAGGCCCGGGTCGATCGGGATGCCAGGGCCTGTCCCATCTGCATGAAGGCCAGGGTCGTAAAAATCATCGTCTGCCAGCGGTTGTCGGGATCCCTCACATCATGATAGAGCGCCCCCACGCCCAGGGCGGTAAGGCCGATGATCAGGCCTACCCAGATAACGTGTTGCGCCAGTACGCTGTCGAAGAGGGGCTCCTGGGGCCTTCGGGGCGGTCGTTTCATGGTATTGGGTTCAGGGATTTCAACGCCCAGCCCCAACCCGAGGAGGCCGTCGGTGAGGAGATTCAGCCACAGCAGCTGCAGGGGCAGCAGCGCCACGTTGATGCCTGTAAGCGGCGCCAGCAGCATGACCAGCACCTTACCGATATTGCCCGCAATGGAGAACTTGACGAAACGACGGATATTGTCGTAGATCACCCGTCCCTCCTCCACCGCCGAGACGATGGTGGCGAAGTTGTCGTCCAGCAGCACCATCTCCGATGCCTCTTTGGCCACGTCGGTGCCGGCGATCCCCATGGCGATGCCGATGTCGGCCTTGCGCAGAGCCGGTGAGTCGTTGACCCCGTCACCGGTCATGGCAACCACTTCACCCCGGGCCTGAAGCGCTTCGACGATGCGCAGTTTGTGCTCCGGCGTCACCCGCGCATAAACCGACACCTCACCTACCACGGCGGCCAATTCCTCCGGCGACATACGTCCCAGGTCCTGTCCTGTTTTGACGGACATGTTCTCGGTGATGCCCAGGTCGTGGGCGATGAAACGGGCGGTGAGCGGATGGTCTCCGGTGATCATGATCGGGCGCATGCCTGCTGTTCTGCAGACGGCTACGGCCGATTTTACTTCCGGGCGAGGCGGATCTATCATTCCCGTCAAACCGATGAAGATGAGGTCCTCTTCGATTGGTGCGGTGTCTGACTGCCAGCGAAGGGCCAATCCCAGCACCCGCATTCCGTTCTGAGCCATCTCGGTGTTCGCCGTGTCTATGCGTTTTCGCCAATGGTCATCCATGGGAACGGTTTCGCCTTTCAGCCAGATGTTTTGGCACAGCGGCAGCAGGCCGTCCACGGCCCCCTTTGTGAAGGCCACGAAGGGTGCGGGCGGATCGGCAAGGGCCCGCAGGGCCCGGGGCAGTTGTGCGAGATCTTCCGGAAGTCGGTGAACGGTGGTCATACGTTTGCGCTCTGCGTCAAAAGGCAGCTCCCCCACCCGGGGCGCAACGGCTTCCAGCTCTTTCCGGCGAAGGCCGGCCTGAGAGGCCGCCACCAGCAACGCCCCCTCGGTGGGGTCTCCCAGAGCCAGGTAGCGCCCGGTCTCGGGATCGGAGCGGAGGGACGCATCGTTGCAGAGGGCCCCGGCGGCCAGCGCCAAGCCGATTTCCGGGGGTTGGTTTTCCAGGAAGTCGGGGCTGGGATCCGGCACCCGAAGTGCGGCGGCGGGGTGGTGCGCCGTTCCCTGTAATTCCAGATAATGACCGGCGACGCTGATGATGGTAACGGTCATGCGATTTTCCGTCAATGTGCCGGTCTTGTCGGAGCAGATGGTGGTGACGGACCCGAGGGTCTCCACGGCGGGTAACTTCCGGATGAGGGCCCGGCGTCGCAGCATACGCTGCGCACCCAGAGCCAGGGTGACGGTGACCACGGCGGGCAGCCCTTCAGGCACCACGGCAACGGCGATGGCAACGGCGGTCAGGAACATATCCTGGAGAGATTCCCCCCGCAGTACCCCGATGGCCATAACCAGTGCGGCAACGATAACGCCGCCCACGGCCAGCTGTTTGCCGACCTGGTCCAGTCGTCGCTGCAGAGGCGTCATGCCGGTCTCAACGGATTGCAGAAGGGTGGCGATCCTGCCCAATTCCGTGTCCATCCCGGTGGCGACCACTACTGCGCTGCCCCGTCCATAGGTGGCGACGGTGCCCATGTAGGCCATATTGCGCCGGTCACCGAGGGAGACCTCCGTCTCCGGAATCGGATCGGTGTGCTTTTCCACCGCCTCGGACTCACCGGTCAGAGCGGCTTCCTGAATGCGCAGATTGACGCTCTCCAGCAACCGCAGGTCGGCAGGGACGGCGTTACCGGCTTCCAGCAACACGATGTCCCCGGGCACCAACTCCCGTGCCGTGAGTTCCCGCAGCGCCCCGCCGCGGCGGACCCGGACCAGCGGCACCGCCATTCGTTTGAGGGCCGCCATGGCCCGTTCGGCCTGATACTCCTGCAGAAAACCCAGCAGGGCAAAGAGCACAACAATAGCGGCGATGGCTGCCGTCTCCGTAACCTTGCCCAGAAATCCGGAAATGACGGCGGCGGCGATGAGGATCAACACCATGGTGTTGGTAAACTGGTCCCACAGCAGCCGCAGGGGAGAGATTCCACCCCTTTCCTGCAGTTCATTGGGGCCGTGCTGCGTCTTGCGGGCGGCCGCTTCGGTGTCGCTCAAACCGTGGATCATGTCGCTTCCGGTCGCCGTCAGGACATCTTCCGGGGTCAACGTATGCCATAATTTATGTGTCACGGGACGCCTCCGATCAGGATGGATACGGGTTTAAGAAGGATTGCCTGCTTCAGCTCAGTTAACCACAGATGTGACGATCGGATCAAACATTTCTTGACAAATCGCATAAGCGTTCTAATGTGAATTGTTATGTGGTGTCATACTTTGCAGGGTCTCCTTCGGACGACCTTTCTGTTGCATATGTATCCCGGATGATCGGTGCTCGGCATCGCGTGACGTTTTTATTCTCTTCCCGTTTATCCCCGCTTTTATGACCCCTGACCGCCGGAATCCCCCGTGGTGCGGCACGATTCAACAGCACTTCCGGTCAAGGTGCTGCCCGGTTGACCCACACCGCGGCTTGGCGTCTACTTCGACGGCTTTTCGGCAGCCCTGATACATAACCCTTGAAAACTGTCCGCTTGAAAGCGTTCACACGCGATCAAGAAGGAACATTTTTTCCAAAAGCGTATATCCGGCTATAGCGTCCGGGCGCCTGCATTGGAATCACAAGCCTGCGTCGGCAGGGAATGGTATTTCAGTTTCGCCTGACCCGGGCCCCGGTCAGCTATTCATGAATAGCCAAGGGAGGTCATGATATGAAAACAATGAGCGTAAATGGTAAAATGAAACCCGTGGACGACACGCGTATCATTACCGATGAATATACCGGCCACTTTCTCTATGTCAGCTACTCCCAGGAGATCAGCGGACAGTCCGTATTCAACAAGGACAGGGTGGATCTGACCGGAGATGGCGCCTTCCGGTTCAACATCCTCCCTCAGGATCAGATCGTCAATGAGATGGTCACCGTGGAGGCCTACGCGCCGGACGGCCAATTGCTGGGCCGGCAGGTATACAGCTATGATAGTTTAAATGCCTCGGATATCCCGATCGGCGCCGAGGATGACTCTTCCCCGCTGACGATCCTTCTGGACCCCAAAATCATCGAATTCGGATCGTCATCCCCTGTAGAGGATGCTATGCGGAAAATCAGCGGCAAGGTGATCGATCTGTCGGGCACTCGAAAGGGCGCTGGATTGGAGATCCTCATCATGGTCAGTGACGATCCCGGAGCCGAGTTCGACAGCAGCACCTATCGGGCGGTTTTCTCGGCGGTCACCGATAAAGAGGGCTATTTTTTCGGACAGGTGAAAAACGAAACGGTTCAGATGGGCTATGGCGTCATCGCCGGGTTGGAGGATCAACCGGTGGTGATTGCCCTGGAGCAAAACAAGATACCCAAACAAATCCTAATGGTTACGGATCTGTCCAATCTGCCGGACCATGTGGCCACCGGTGGCGGTGCCGTGCCCGCCCTGCCGGACCAGGGCGATCTCGTTCGCGGCTCATCCTTTTCCCAGGATGTGGGGGGCACTTGCGTTGATTTCACGGTGCCGGACCGCACCCTGGAGGAGTTCAGTTTTTTTCATACCGTCCGCACAACGGAGCCGGAGATCAGGGGGCTGACTATCTCCTCCAAGGAGAGCGCAACGCTGAAGGCGGAGTTCATCGATCTGTCCGATCATACCTTCGAACTGGTGGGGCGTTTGAACGATTCGTTCAATTCCCTGGCGCTGATTCCATTTGCCGTTGAGGAGTTGCCTGCCGCGGACACGCCGGGTGTTGGGACGGTCCGCACGGCCGGCACGAATACCGCTGCATCGCAGGCCTCCCGGACCCAGTCCCCCAATTACATGATCAAACTGGACGTGGGCGGCAAGGAGCCGTTCAAGGTGAACACCCGGGACCTGGTGTACGAAAAGAGTCGCTTCGAATACGTGGATGTGGTCAAACTGGTCACCGAACAGGCGCAGCGGCACAACAAACTGCTTGCATTGCAGCAGAAACTGGCGGCTGCCTACTGCGGCAGATACGGTGTGGAAAGGGAGAAGACCTATTGTGAGAGTTTGACGGCCAACGATGGGATCAACCGTGCGGAACTCAGCGCCCTGGTGGGTCATGTGGAGAAAAATCGCACGGGGTTCGGCAGAGACGATGCACTGAAAAAACAGCTCGATACATTGATCTTCAAATTGGAAAAATTGATCAGCAGGCCCGTCGCCGAAAAGAATGAGATTTCAGACGCGATCCATCTGGTGGAAAAGGCGATTCAGGTTGTGGATATCAACACAGAGGAATCCCAGCTTCAGGAGAACGTTCTGGGGTATCTCCGGCGAATCATCATCGAACTGTCCAACGCCGGCATAACCGGCGCCCTCTCCTTCGAACCCTGTCCTCCGGAGGCCGAGGCCGAGACCATGGGAATCATGTGCCTGATTCAAAAGTTCCAGGAACTCAAACAAGTTCTGGAAAACAAATCGGTCTTCTCCTACGGAGAAATCATCGAGCTGAAGGCCTACTATTCCATCTTTTTGCGAAGCATCAACGCCTTCCGGTCGCTGCTGGACGAGTTTTACATATTCTATAAAAACAGTACCAATTTCGCCATCGAGTTGACAGACAACTTTTTTTACGAAGAATACGGCGCCATCAAAAGTACGCTGACCGCGCTGCAGCGGCAGGTCGTTGCAGCCCTTCGAAAAACCATGGAAATGGAAAGAGCCTACATTCTCAACCATCCGGGGCGCGTCAATCTGAGCGCCGAGACGAGCGTGGACTGGGATGAGACCCCCACCATTTATGAGAATACCACCATCGCCCACGGCCACATCCTGCACTTCAAGCAAAAATATAAATCCGCCGGGTTCTCCCTGGGCACACTGCTTAACAGTATACCCCTGGCGCCATGCCAGGAGAAGCAAATCGCCATATATGACTGGGACCGTACCGAGCGTGCCAGCCGGACCGAGGAGTTGCTGGTGGCGGAAGAACTCGATGCCGAGATCTCACGGGACAGGGATATTTCCGAAATCGTCAATTCCGTGTTCGGCGAGAGCATTCGCGCCTCGTCATCCAACAAGACCTCGTCCACCAGCGCCGGCATCGGCGGCGGGATCGGCGGATTCGTGAGCGGAATTGTTTTCGGCGTCGCCGGGGGCGTGGCCCACTCCGGGGCCTCGTCCACATCCACGGCGTCCCAGGACGCGTCGCGCACCCTGACGGCCACTTCAATGAACCAGCTGCAGGATACGACCACCCAGTCGGCATCCAGCCTGCGCAATCAACGGAGCACGGTGGTGCAGGCCGTGGGTCAGAACGAGTCGGTCAGCGTTCAAACCGAGGTGATCAAAAACAACAACCACTGCCACGCCATAACGGTGGAGTATTTTGAGGTGCTCAAGCATTATGTGATCGAGCAGCAGCTGGTGGACGTGCAGGAGTGCCTGTTTGTGCCCCTGCCCATGGGCCATTTCGACCATCAGAAGGTGTTGCGGTGGCGGCATACGCTGCAGCCCACCATGTACGGCCGTAAAATCCGGCGGGGCTTTGACGCCATCGAACGGATCGAGACCAACTACGCCAACTCCGACCTGCCCGCAGGCAGCTACGCCGACGAGGTGATCGAGGAATTTTCGGGCTTTTTTACCATTACCTTCGAGTTGCAGCGGCCTCAATTGGCGTCCATCGACGAGGCCACCAAAATCGAAACTATCGATTTGCACGATGCGTTTCCATGGTTCTTCGGATTCATGAAATTCAGATACGATGTGGAAGTGCCGCTGACGGAGGCCGAAAAGGACGCCCTTTTCGAGCAGCAATACGCCCCCGGTATCGTCAGGGATTTTATCGACCGGATGGAGCTGTACGCCATCGCGGACAACGGCACGGAAGAAAAACTGCAGCTCGATTTCACCCTGTTGTCCAATTACGCAAAGGGGGCGGCCCTGAGGGTGAGCCTGGCCAGCAGTGCGCTGCAGAACATCACCCGCAACCAGATCAAGCATTTGCGTGTCCGGGCCACCACCGAGGTGAAATCAGGCTCCAGGATCATATTGCGTTCGCTTTATCTCCAATACCGGACCCCGCATTTGAACGAGTCCATCTATCGCAACGCCGGCGTGAACAACGATATCATCAATACAACATCCGCCGATGGCGGGGTGGTGACCGATTCGGCCCTGATGTATACGCCGTTGAACAAAAGAGAAACAGCCAATCCGCGCAAGGAGGACCAGGAGGCTGCCGCAGCCCTGGTGAGCTACCTGAACGAGAACATGGAGCTGGCCCACAAGGTGATCTGGTCGAAAATGGACGCCAGCCGCCTGTTCGGACTGCTCGATCGTTATATCGCCCCCCACAGCGGCGGCCGCAGCGTAGCCAGCGTGGTGGAAAACCGGGTGACGGGGGTGGTCGGCAACAACCTGGTGATGAAGGTCGTGCCCGGAGAACGGCTCGATCCCGTATTCAAAGGCATGGAGAATCTGCTCGACTTTTACAAGCCCACCACGCCTCCCGACCCCTTCCGGATCAGCGTACCTACCAGAGGGGTCTACGCCGAGGCCGTCATGGGCAAATGCAACAGTTGCGAGGTCATCGATGAAACCCGTAACTGGCGGTTCACCGAGGTGCCCTGCGGCACTTCGCCTGCCGCCATCCAACCCGTTTCCACGGAGAGCCGCCGCAGTGAGCCCGGGGATTTGACGACCAAGGATCTGCCCGCCAGCCTGATCAACCTGCAGACAGCCCCTGCCGCCCCGGATCCCACGGGTTTGGCCGCGGCCTTTGCCTTGCTGGCCAAAGGGGATGCCTTCAAGGATATGACCGGATTGGCCGGCACCCAGGCCAATGCACTCGGCGCGCTGCAGACCACATCCAAGAGTGTCACCGACCTGGCCGGCATATCCAAGGACTTTGCCAATATGGCCGTGATGGCCAGCCAGAACCGGGATGGGGCCAAGCAGATCGAACAGATCAAGAAACTGAACAAGGAAGGCTATCTCACCGATGCGGAAGCCGGCCAGCAGATCAAGGGCGTCCTGGGCACCTACACTGATGCGGCCAAAAACATCACCAATACCAAGAGCAAGGACGGCGATTCGGTTCCCGACAAGATCGCCGACAAGGTCCTGACCCAGGGCATGCCGTCACCGTCCCATGAAATTGAATATCAGAAGGTCGGCTCGGACGGCGAGACGGAAAGCATCAAGGTCAGCCAGCCCGAAAGCCTGTCCGATTCAAGCGCCAAACCGGTGATCTATCTTACCGGCAATACGGGTTCGGCCGATTTGAGGGCGTTCAAACCGTCCACCAACGACAAGAGTCTGATCATCGAAGTGGGGGCCGGTTTCAGAAATGCGCCGGACGGTTCAAAGTTGCGATGGTCGTCGCCCACACCCGGCGCCTTGATCATCGACAACCCCAACGCCACTGTGACTCGGGTCAAAGGCGTCACGCCCGGCAAACACGATCTTGATCTGGAACTGCTGGATCCCGGCGGCAACCGCATTGCAAGCATCAAACTCAAACTGTCCGTGCCTCAATGCGTTACCGTCAATGAAGACCCGGCCTTGTTTGACAGTGCGCTGATCAACCTCCATCTGGTCGGGCATAAGAACGATGTGGTGGATGAAATGAAGCGCGTGGTGGAGCATCTCCTGGCCAAGGCCAACGTGCGCGTCTTCTGGCAATTCGGCGGATACAGCGAGGCGCTTCCTGCTCACGTGCCGGCCGCCAACGTGGTGACCGCCGTTATCAAAGACAAGGACCCCAGCGGCAACCTGGGGGTGACGTCCTCCACTTCCGCCGCTCTCGATCTTTTCAATGAAACCATCGAGGTTTTCCCCGGCATGTATGCCGAGGAAGATGCCATCGACGTGGATACCGAGACCCAGGCCCTGATCGTCGACCTCGACGCGTCACTCCCCGGGAATGCCGACTTGATCCCCATCATGATCAAAGTCTACGGCCGATTGATCGGGGAGACCTTGAGCCATGAAATCGGTCATGCCTTGCTGTGGGACGATATTCCCGCCGACGGCCACAATTCACCGGCCATTGCCAACGATCTGATGAATCGCGGCGTGGACCGCCTGTTCCGCCAGCGCACCGGCATGGAAAACATCGCTCAGGTGAGCCCTGTATTGCCTGAACATTATGTGGACCACGGCCTGGCGGCGATCGGAGGGTTCCAGGCGGTGAACCAGGCCCTCATCGATGCGCAGTGGCCCGTACCGCCGGCCCATGGTTAAACGCCTCGATCGTGAAGGCATCCGCCATTCTTCCGCCTATACATCCCAGGAGATCGCCGAAGCGGCGGGAATCCCCGGGAAAAAGCTCGCTAGTGCGGTGCTGGTGAAGCTTGACGGCGCATCGGCCATGGCCGATGCGCCGTCAAGCCGCGAAGTCGCCGGCAAGGGCTACACCGCCGCCAGCATCCGAAGCGTGCCATGCGGGCATGGATGCTTATCTTAATATAGAAAAAGTCTCGTCAACGGCACGGGAAGGGCGGGGCGGGCCGGGATGCCCGTCGCGCTGCATACACCTCTGGCGGATGGAGATTCATGAAGATTTTTTCACTGTTGATGGTCTTGCTCTGGGGGCTTCAGCCGATGGCGGCGGTTCAGGCGGCGCCTCCGGATGGAGCCGCCGGTCCTTCGGCGCAGATCCTCCATATCACGGGCCCCATCGGCCCAGCCACCGCGGAATTCGTACACGACGGTTTCGGGATCGCCCGCGCGCGAAACGCCGCGCTGATCATTCTGGCGATGGACACGCCCGGCGGGCTGGCGGAGAGCATGCGCGCCGTCATTCACGACATCCTGGATTCGCCGGTGCCGGTGGCGGGGTTCGTCTTCCCGTCGGGTTCGCGGGCGGACAGCGCGGGCACCTACATCCTCTATGCCGCCCATGTGGCCGCCATGGCGCCGGGCACCAACCTGGGCGCCGCAACGCCCGTCATGATCGGCGGGGGGCTGCCCCTGCCCGGCCCGGACGACGAGCCGAAACCTGACGACGACCAAAAGCCGCAGCCCGACAAGCCGGCCAAAGGCGCCATGGCGGCCAAGGTCGTCAACGACGCGGCTGCCTACATCCGGAGCCTTGCCGAGATGCGGGGGCGCAACGCCGAGTGGGCCGAACGGTCCGTGCGCGAAGGGGTCAGCCTTTCGGTGAACGAAGCTCTCGAAATGAAGGTCATCGACGTGGTTGCCGCCGACATCGACGCGCTGCTGGAGCGGATCGACGGGCGAAAGGTGACGGCGGCCGGCCGTCAGGTCACCCTACGCACCGCCGGCCTGAAAGCCGAGACCATCGAACCGGGCTGGCGCATCCGGCTGCTGTCGATCCTGACGAACCCCAACATCGCCTTCATTCTGATGCTGGTGGGGGTGTACGGCCTCATTTTCGAGTTCGCGAATCCCGGATCCGTCGGACCCGGGGTGTTCGGGGGCATCTGCCTTCTTTTGGGATTTTACGCCCTCAACGTGCTGCCCATCAACACCACGGGTTTGGGGCTGCTCCTGCTGGCCATCGCCCTCATGGCGGCCGAGGCTTTCGTCCCCTCCTTCGGCATCCTGGGCATCGGGGGCATCATCGCCTTTGTGCTGGCGGCCATGATGCTGTTTGACAGCGATATCCCCGGATTCAGGATATCCTGGCCGGTGATCGCCGTCACGGCGGCCGGCAGCGGCGGGCTTCTGATCTTTCTCCTCGGCTATGCCTGGCGGGCCCAGCGCCGTCCGGTCACCACCGGGGTCGAGAGCCTGGTGGGGAAGTCTGCGGAGGTGCTGGAATGGTCGCATGGCCAGGGATACGTCCGGCTCGGCGGCGAGCGCTGGAAGGCCGTTGGAGAGGGGAACTTTTCCCCCCGTGACCGGGTCGAGGTGCTCGCCGGCAGAGGGCTGGTCCTGGTGGTGCATAAAAAACATCATAAACTGTGAGGATGGACACATGCCGCCCATTACCATTTATCTGATCATCACCATCGCGGTCATCGGGTTCCTCAGTTCGGCCATCCGCATTCTGCGGGAGTACGAGCGGGCCGTGGTCTTTACCCTGGGGCGCTTCACCGGGGTCAAGGGGCCGGGGCTCATCATCCTGATCCCCATGGTCCAGCAGATGGTCCGGATTGACTTGAGAACCATCGTCGAGGATGTCCCGACACAGGACGTCATCTCGCGGGACAACGTCTCGGTGAAGGTGAACGCCGTGCTCTACTACCGGGTGGTGGACGCCGAAAAGGCCGTCAACCAGGTGGAGAATTTCCAGGCCGCCACCAGCCAACTTGCCCAGACGACCCTGCGGTCGGTGCTGGGCAAGCACGAGCTGGACGAGATGCTGGCGGAGCGGGACAAGCTCAACAGCGACATCCAGGAGATCCTGGACGAGCAGACCGACGCCTGGGGCATCAAGGTCAACATCGTGGAGATCAAGCATGTAGACATCGACGAGAGCATGATTCGGGCCATCGCGCGACAGGCCGAAGCGGAACGAAACCGTCGGGCGAAAGTCATCAATGCCGAGGGAGAAAACCAGGCCGCCGACAAACTGGTTTCCGCCGCCAGGAAACTGGCCGTCCAGGGCGAAGCCATGCAGCTGCGGTACCTGTCTGCCCTCCACGACATCAGCGGCAACCCGGGGTCCACCGTCGTCTTCCCGTTCCCCATGGAGATGGGACACCTCTTTGCCCCGAAAGGCGTTACAAAACTGGAATCAGATCAAAAATTGGAACAAAAATCAGGCCATCAGTCAGATGAAGGATCGGAATCATAACCGCGAGCCGGAGACCGCGGCGGAAGATGCAAGTGGATTCCGGTATGCCTGTACCCGTGCAGGACCCTCACTCGGCTTCATCAGAGCCTCTACACCAGACGGTTTGCCCGCAGGTCATACCTCAAAGTAGCCTGTTTTCGGGCTGTGGCTCCTCTCGACAAATCACCAATCATGGAAAACCGTTTACCCGGGAATCACACCCTAATCACATCCCGGGGTGGCTCCAGACTTCCGGACAAAAACATTCAGCCACTTTTCGTTTTCCCTGCCGGGTTTTAGGTCCCCGGTTTTCCAGTACCGGAGCACTGATAGCTCCGCGTGTACCTTGATAAGCTCATCAAATCCGCTTCGGCGGCCCCTCCCAGCCGCCGCAGGCCATGAAGTCGCTCATCCGCACCACAACCGGTTGGTAATAGCGCGACGCCGCGATCTTTCCCAGCCCCTGGCTGAGGTGGTCGACGAAATAAAATCGCGGCGCTCCCTCCGGGAGGCATCGACGATCCTGGTGGTCCGACTGCCGCCGCCGCACCCCGCAATCGGGTCAACCCCGTATTCGCGGCCTATCCCGGGCGTAGAAGCGTCCGTCGGAAAGGATGCCGCATCGGTGATACCGACTCCAGCCGCGGAAAATACAGGATCGATCCGATAGGTTTTTGGGGGATGACAGCATATTTTCCAGATATTGGGAAGTAAACCGCATCTTATTTTTCGGGACGATCGGAATGCCCCCTCATATTCCAGGTGCTCCAGGCGGCCGGGGCATCCCCCTCGCGGGGGAGAACCCGGCAGGTCTGTCGGACACCACCCCAACGAAGGAGTGACACATGATTATACCCCCTGAAATCACCTGCCGAAACGTCGACAGCAGCCCCGCCCTCGAGTCTATCATCCTCGAGAAGGCGGCCAAGTTGGACGAGGTCCATGACAAGATTATGAGCTGCCGGACCGCCATCGAAAAGGTCCAGGAGCACCAGCGCAGCGGAAGCCCGTATCGCGTGCGGATCATCGTCCGGGTGCCGCCGAACAAAGAGCTCGTCGTCAGCCGCGATCCCGGCAACGGCGACGTGAATGAACGCCTGAAAACCGCGGTGAACGATGCATTCGACACCATGCGCCGGCAGCTGGTCAGGTTGAAGCAGAAGCAGCACGGCGATGTCAAGGTCCATGAAACGCCGGGTGTCATCGGCCACGTGGTGCGGCTCTTCCCCGATGAGGGTTTCGGGTTTCTCCGCACCCTCGAGGGGCGTGAACTCTATTTCCACCGGAACAGTGTGCTTCACGATGACTTCGGGCGCCTCGAGGTCGGCACCGGTGTGCGGTGCTTTCCCCGGGAGGGCGAGAAAGGGCCCCAGGCGAGCACCGTGCAGATCATCGACAAGCCGGGCGCGGCCATGGCCCAGGTGCCCGAGCCGAAGGTGGAGACGCCGGAAGGCTGGAATCCGTGAAAAATCAGGCCTGCCGGCGCGCAGGGGCGGGAGTCAATGATCGGTGCCCGCCCCCGCATCGGTCAACTCGAGGCTGAGCGCCCACAGTCGCTGCCGAATCTCTGCATCATATGCCTGAGCGTGGGCCTCGGCCTGGGTCATTCGATCGAAATAGGCGCCGCTCACCCCATCCACATCGGGGGAGACGGCCACGTAGACCTCGACCTCGGCGCCGGATTCGGCGGTGCCCTGGGGCGTGCCAAAGGCCTGTCGGACCATCTTGGTGTCCAGAAGGCTGCCGGGATGCAGGCAGTTGACGGTAATGCCGTCCGACTTGAGCCGTCGGTCCAGCTCAATGGTGAACATAGCCAGGGCCAGCTTGCTCCGGGCGTAGGCGCGCATGGGGCTGTACCCGTCGGCGAGCATGAAGTCCTCGAAATCGATGGCTTCCTGGGCGGCTGAACTCACGTTGACGATCCGGGCGGCTCCCGAAGCCCGAAGGAGCGGCAGGAGCAGAATAGTCAACAGAAACGGGGCCAGGTAGTTGACCGCCATGCAGAGCTCATGCCCCTGGTCGCTCCGGGGCCGATCCTTCTTCCCGCCGGGGACCGGGAGGACGCCGGCGTTGTTGATCAGGACATCGAGGCCGTCGTGGGCGGCGAGCACCTCCGCCGCCATGCGCCGCACCTCGGGCAGCGACGAAAAATCGGCGACATAGAATTCCAGCTTGTCGCTGCCGGTTTCCCGTCGGATCTCATCCCTGGCCGCGCGACACTTTTCCGGATCGCGGCCGTGAAGCAGCACCCGGGCGCCCATCTGCGCCAAGCGCTCGGCCGTGATTCTGCCGATGCCGTCGGTGGCGCCGGTGATCAATATGGACTGTTCGCTTACGGGTTTCATGTGGATACCATCCTTTCCAGTCAATCGGTTGATCCCCCGCGAAGGGGGAGGCTCCGGTCTGTCCCTGTTGAATGCGGCCCCGGCACCGGGTCCGCGAAGCGGATCATGAACATCCATAATGTCCTTCGGATGCCCGGGATGGGTAAATGTGGGAAAGACCCCATTTCATCGCGGAAATGCCCCTATTGCCTGAATTACCATCAGCCATTCCCCCGCCTATACATCCCAGGAGATCGCCGAGGCGGCGGGAATCCCCGGGAAGGAGCTCGCAAAGACGGTGCTGGTGAAGCTTGACGGCGCACCGGCCATGGCCGGTGCGCCGTCGAGCCTCGAAATCGACTTCGGCTGAATACATCTTTTCCGCCATGACAATGCGGCACAAAACCCATTTGATTTCCCTCCTGAAGTCCGAATATTAAGATACAGCGATGGGCCGATTGAGGAAACCGACCCACCACATCGATCTGAAGTTTTCAAGTTTCCTCCCAAGTTTCCCATGAACCGAAAGGAGGCATCATGTCTGAGTTCGTGATGCTCACGCGGCTCTCTGCCAATGCCGTCCATCTGCCGATGGCGCTGGAGGAGCTCGAGAAAAAAATCATGGCGCAGATCCGCTCCGAATGCCCACGGGTGGAGTGGCTCCACAGCTACGCCATTCTGGGGCCCTATGACTACATGGACATCTTCCGCGCCCCCGACGACGCCGACGCGTTCAAGGTGGCGACCATCATCCGCTCCTACGGATATGCCCATACCGAGATCTGGGGGGCGAAGGAGTGGCAGGCCTTCAAGGCGCTGATCCGGGATTTGTCCAGGGAGCAATAAAACCCGTCGCCGTGAGCTGAATGACAAAGGTCCCCTGAATCCTCAGCTGCCAAGGAAAACCCCATGCCGATCTACAACAAGGACATCGGCGACCCGGAATCCCTGCGGGAGGCCGCCGAGAGCGGCAGGATCCGGGAGCTGGAAGGGTTCGGCGCCACCCTCGAAGCGAACATCCTGGAAGAAATCCGAAAAAAAAGCTGGGGTCGCCTCCGGACCCCATGGCATGTCGCCGAAAAGGTCGCCCGTGCCTATGTCGCCTATCTGGCGGCGGACGAGAGTGTGGGGAAGGTGGTCGTGGCCGGCAGCTTCCGGCGCCGAAAGGCTACCTTCGGGGATCTCCACGGCGGGGTCCTCGGGATCAGATGAGAGAGACGCCCAGCGCAGCGCATGCCGAACCGCTAATGCCCCGCAGCGCTCGTCTTCTCGTGGCGGCGGCGGATCGCCTCGGCGATCAGCGGGGCGAGGTCAAGGATCTCCATGGCGGCGGGCCGCTCCGGCGTCTGGACGAGGGAGTTGGTGGCGAT
The DNA here is from genome assembly GCF_001854245.1 of Desulfococcus multivorans. Classification (GTDB taxonomy): domain Bacteria; phylum Desulfobacterota; class Desulfobacteria; order Desulfobacterales; family Desulfococcaceae; genus Desulfococcus; species Desulfococcus multivorans. Next base: position 984,884 of record NZ_CP015381.1, read on the forward strand.
GATGCTGCCGACTGGATGGGACATGAGTCTTGCCACGGCGCCCTCCACAGGCAGCGCGTGGGTGACGGCCACCGTGGCGGGGAGCCGGCAGCCGCGCTCGCCGAGGGCCTCGATGGTCGAGATCAGGGTCCTGCCGGTGCTGATCATGTCGTCGACTACGATCGGGGAGCGGTCCGCGATCTCGCCGATGATCCGCCGCACCGCCACGCGCTCGCCGCTGACGCGCTCCTTGTGGACGTAAGCCACGGGCAGGTCCAGGTCGTCGGCGTAGCGCTGGGTCAGCTTGACGGCGCCCAGGTCCGGCGCCACCAGCACGGCGTCGCCGGAGACGATCTCCTTGAGGCGGCCGGCGATCAGCCGTGTCGGGAGGAGGTGTTCGACGGGCAGGGAAAAGAAGCCTTCGATGGCCGGATTGTGGAGGTGGACGGTGATCATCTGGTCCGCGCGCGTCGCGATCATGTCCGCCAGGACCTTGGCCCCCACCGGCTCCCCTGTATCGGTGCGGCGATCCTGGCGGGCGTAGCCGAAATAGGGGACCACCGCCGTGACGCGCATTGCGCCGGCGCGCCTGGCGGCGTCGGCGATGAGGAGCAGCTCCAGCAGGTTCCGCCCCACCGGCGGCCCGGTGGACTGGACGATGTAGACGTCGCTTCCTGCCAGGGAATGACCGATCCTGACCTGAAGCTCGTCATCGGGAAAGGCCTCGATTCGGCATGTCGTCGCCGTCATCCCGAGGCGGCCGACGATCGCCTCCGCCAGGGCGGGGTTCGCCGTGCCCGGTATGAGGGAAAGGGTCATGGCCGCGAGATCCGATCCAGCGCCTCTTCGATCACCCCCCGGGACGCAAACAGGGAACCGGAGACGGCCAGGCAGACGGCGCCGGTGCCGGCACTGGCCAGAAAGCCGCAGCGGGGGATCGACCATCCGCGGCCTTGGTCTCGGGTACGGGGTCTTTTCATCATAACAGCCTCCCTGGAAATGGTTTTCGAAGAACGTGGCCACATGAAATCATGACATGCATAAGGTGGGCACGGCCGGCTGCCACGGCTGATATCGGCGGTCGTTTCGGGGATGGGGATTCGCGGCGAAAAGGCTGGTCCAATGAGATGTGCAGGGGGAGATATGTCGGGCACCCGCAGGATAGAAATTCGCACAGGATCTCCCGCAGATGCAATACAGGTTCGAATGTATATGGCGCGTGAACTTCCTGTATGAAAAGGCTTGCGCAGGCCGGCGCCGGCGGCGGGGTCTCCACAGGCCCCGGCGCCCGCGGGTATGTCCTGAGCCCATGCAAGATAAGGCCTCGGACCTATTCACACTTTCGGGCGGATACCTTAAGCTTACATCAGATTGACGGATCGTTTCCTTTCAAATCCGTTCAAATCACAGAAGAAACGCAAAGAAGGCCGCTGTGAATTTCAAGACCGCAAAGGCTGGGCCCATGTTTTTACTCGTCATGTTCATCATCCTGTAGATCGGGATCATCCCTGGCCCGGAGAGGGCATCCGCCGTGCCGGTGCGCGACTGTCCATCAGCGATGCCGTGGCGGACGAGCTTCTCGCGGACAGCGCCGTTTCCAGCCACTGTATCGACGTCGGCACCAAAGAGGGGATCGTTGCCCTGAGCGGCAAAGATGGCGGGAATACGGCGATGCAGGTCGGAATGCCTATGAAGGCGGAGCGTTCATGGTGGACAACAACCTGGTCGTGAATCAATAATGGACGATGTTTTGCAAGCAAAGGAGTCGTCATGCAACCAATCCAAACCATGAAACACATATCACTGGAAGAAATGAAGCGCCTGACCGGGCTCGCGGGTGAGGTCTGCGTCTCCGTGTACATGCCCGTCGAACAGGCGACCAGCACCATCGATCCGCCCCGGATCCGATTCAAGAACCTGCTGAGGCAGGCTGAAAAAGCGATCGCGGAGCGGTCGCCCAAGAACAAGGAGATCTACGCCAGGATCGAGGATGGACGCCGTCTGATGGAAGACCCGGATTTCTGGCGCCCCCGAAGCCACGGCCTGGCAGTCTTCATCACGCCGGAAAACTTCTGGGTTTACCAGCTCCCGATCCCCTTTGAAGAGGCCTTTTGGATTTCGAACCGTCCGGCGGTAAAACCCTTGATCCCCATGTTCATGTCCGACGGGCGGTTTTACATCCTGGCGCTGAGCCAGTCGCAGATCCGCCTCTTTTCCTGCACGCGCTTCCATGTGATGGAAATCGACCTGATGGACGTCCCCGCCGGGATCTCGGCATCGCTCCAGTATGACAGCAAGCATTACCAGATCCAGTTTCATACGGGCACGGCCGCCGGCGCCGGCGACCGTCCGGCGATGTACCACGGCCAGGGCGCGGGCATCGACGACCGCAAGGATGAAATTCTGCGGTACTTCCAGGATGTGGACCGCGGCCTGTCGTCCATTCTGTCCGAAGGGACGGTTCCCCTGGTGCTGGCCGGCGTCGACTACCTCCTTCCCATTTTCCGGGAGGCCCTCTCCTACCGGTGGGTGATGGACGCGGTCGTCACCGGCAACCCCGAAAATCTCAGGGCCGAGGAACTTCACGAGAAGGCCCTTGCCATCGTCAACACAGCGCTGGAGAAGAAGCAGCGGGAGGCTGAAGCGCGGTACCGCGAAGTCGCCGGCAAGGGCTACACCGCCGCCGGCATCAGAAGCGTGCTGCCCGCCGCTGCCTATGGGCGGGTGGACACCCTTTTCGTGGCGTCGGGCGAGCGCCTGCCAGGCACATTCGATCGGGAGAAGAACGAGGTGGTCCTTGCCGAGGAGGGCGCGGCGAACGGCGCTGAGGACCTTCTGGATCTGGCCGTGGTAGAGACCATCCGCGGCGGCGGCGACGTCTACGTCCTGAAAAAAGAGCGGATGCCCGAGCAGCATGCCGAGGCCGCAGCCATCCTCCGCTACTGAGATACCGCCATGTACGAAATGGACCGGGCGCCCTTCGGGGAATTTCGGGGAACCGAACGTGCGCCTGGGGGAACGAAACGGATCGTGCTTTAAAAAACAAACCACCGCCGTCAAGCAATTGACCGGTTGAAAGGAAATCATCATGAGCAAAAAAGACGCTTATCTTGAGAAACTTCACTCAAAACTGGATGAATGGAATGCAGAGATCGACAAGCTGAAGGCCAAACTCGATGCCGCGGGGGCTGAAAAACGGGTCGAATACCAGGAGCAGATCCAAAACCTCAAGCAGAAGCAAAAAGAGGTCGAGCAGAAGATGGCCACGATGCGCAGCGCGGGAGGGGACGCCTGGGAGGATCTGAAAAAAGGGGTTGAAAGCGCCTGGGACGCCATGGAATCTGCCATGAAGGCGGCCAAGTCCAGGTTCAACAAATAGAACCCTCGACCGGTTCGCCCGGGCCCACGGGGGGCTTGCCCCTATCGTCAGACGCCCGCGGATCGGCGATCCGCAGGCGTCCTGTCAAATTTGCGCAGAATTGGCCGGCCCTGGGCATCCAGGCTCCCGGTCCAAATGAAACCTGCCGGCGGTATACGGCGAAAGCGGCGCCACAATGCGTGAACCGACCCAATTGACAAACAGGGATTTGGGAAAATGGCAAAAAAGGTGACGGATCATGTCTGAATCGATCTGGATCGAGGGCATCGGCTCCCTTGCGGGGCTGCTGACCACCTTCAGCGCCCTGCCGCAGCTGGTGACCACCTACCGGACACGGGACGTGGAGAGCTTCGACCTTCGGTTTCTGGTAATGCTTTTCTCCGGCCTCTTCCTCTGGGCGATCTACGGCGTTTTCATCGGCGCCGCTCCGGTGGTGGCGTTCAACGCCATCGGCTGCCTGCTGTGGCTCCCCATCATCGTGATGAAGATCCGCAGCGCTGCGGCCGGGAGGAGCCGGGGGCGCCGGGATCCTTGACAGAAGCCGCCTCTCCTTGCCGTGTCATCTGACGCACCAACACCTTGCCTTCGCGGTGGACACCCCTGCCGTTCGGCTGTCCGTTCCCCCTGTCGGGCCGGAAGAGGACGTGCACCTCCAAGTGTTCGCGTCATGCCGGGCGCACAACGAAAAAAGGGCTGACCTTCATCAGGCCAACCCCTTTTAAAACTGGTGTTTTTGTGGTGCCGAGGGACAGAATCGAACTGCCGACACGGGGATTTTCAGTCCCCTGCTCTACCGACTGAGCTACCTCGGCGCACCAAAAACGAAGGCATAATTATTAGAAATCCGTTCGGATGTCAAGGGTTTTTTCCGAGGTCACCCAAAAAATATTGAAGCAGGGCGCAAGCGGCCACCGTGGCGGTCTCGGCCCTCAGAATGCGGGGTCCCAGGGCCGAGATGGTGAACCCCGCGGCTGCGGCGGCTGCGGTCTCGGTGGAACTGAGGCCTCCCTCGGGGCCCAAAACGGCAAATACCGTCCCATAGGAGCCGGCCTTCGACAGCGCAAAGAGATCCCGGGAGCCCTCGGGCGCCTGTTCCCAGAAGAGAATTTTGAGATCGGCGCCGTCGGCGGCCGCAATCATGTTTTCAAAGGAAAGCGTTTCCCCAATGTCGGGGATGCGGCTGCGGCGGCATTGTTTGAGGGATTCGGCGGCGATCTTTTCCCAGCGCTCCCGTCTTGTCCGAAGCCGCTTGGGATCAGGTCGGGCCACCGAACGTTCGGCAATGAAGGGAATCCAGCGGACGATGCCCAACTCCGTCAACTGCCGCACGAGGGTGTCCATCTTTTTTTCCTTGAGAAAGCCCTGAGCGATGGTGATACCCAAGGGGGATTCCGTGTCCGACGGAATTCGGGAAAGGACCGCCGCCATGACGCCGGCTTCGGAGATTTCGGCGATTCGGGCGTCGTATTCAGCGCCCCTGCCGTCGAAAAGGCGCACCGGGTCCCCCGGCTTCAGGCGAAGGACGTTCCGGACGTGCTTGGCGTCACCGGGGGAGAGGGGGACGCTGCCGCCGTACGTCCGGAAATCGTGGACCGCTTCGGAGGAGACCTTCTCAAATAACGCCTCGATAACCGATGTATCGACATGAAACCGGCGCATGGTTCATCCTGCCTTTTGGCCTTCGGGTTGACCGCCCGCGCCTATGGTGGGCCGGATGATGACGATTGCAGCCGCGGCGTTGTCGAGATACCGCCGGGCCAGCTGCCGCAGTTGTTCTCGGGTGATGGCGGCGTAGTCCTCGATCATGGTCCGACTCCATGCGATCTGCTCGGGATGCTTCCGTGAGCCGGCGAGGACGGTATTGAGCCAGTAGCCGTTTTCCTGCTGGAGATCCTTGATGCCGGTCAGTGTGGGATCCAGGGCGCGACGCAGTTCGTCGTCGGTGACACCCTGTCGGACTATGGCCGATGCGATATCCTTGACCGCCCTTACCACCTTCTCGGCATCGTCGGGCTTTACGCCGATAACCGCCGACATGACGCCGTAGCCCGGATAGGCTCTGCTGGGAACGTTGTAGGCGTCCTGATTGTAGGAGGCCCCCATTTGTTCGCGGATGACCTCCCGCATTCGGTCCGAAAACACGGCGGAGAGGATCGATAACCGTCGGGTTTTCTCGATATCCCAGATGTCATCGGTAGGGTAAGCCACCTGGATCAGCCCTTTGTCGATGCGGGTTCGGACCGGGATTTCCAGGGTTTTGCCTTTGGGAAAGGCGATGATACCTGCGGGGCCCTCAGGCGTATCCACTTTTCGGGCGGGAAGGCTGCCGAAATAAGCGGACGCCAGTTCCAGGGCATCCGCCGTCTTGAAGTCCCCGACAATGGAGAGCTCCAGGGGAGCGTTCTCGAGGGCCTCCCTAAGCCATGCCTCGACGTCTCCCAGGGTCAGCCGGGATACGTCGTCATATGCGGCGAGGCCGAAGCGGGTGTCGCCGCCGGCCAGGAACCGGGGACCCCAAAGGCGCATGGCCCCTTCGACGGTCTGGGACAGTGCCTCATAAGTCTGACGATATCGCTCCAAAGTCAAGGCAAAGGCCGTCTCCCGGAATCCCGGATCCACCAGTCGGGCGTGGAGCAGCTGAAACATGAGAGGCATTTCCGTCGTGACGCTTTTAGCCTGGAAGGCGAAAGCCTCGTCCGAGATGTTCAGGCGCACCGCAGTGTTCTTGCCGGCCAGGGCCTGCTCCAGGTCGTCCCGGTTCAGGACGCCCAGGCCGCTTTCATTGACCACCGCCTCGCTGATCTGGGCGAGGCCGGGTTTGTCCGCCGGTTCTGCCGATCGTCCCCTTCCGAAATTCAGGTTTGCCGTGACCTCGTTGGCCTTGAAGGTTGTCGGCTTCAGATTGAGGCGAACGCCGTTGGCAAAATCAATCCGGGTGATCCCCAGGTCGGGAATCTCCTCCCGGCGGACGATGCGGGCCGTGTTTTCAGGCGGATCCAGGTAGGGAAAGGTCGCGACGGCTTGGGTTTCCGGGGCGGATACCGGCGTTTCCACGCTGGACTGGTAAGCGCTCAGGATAAGACTTTCGGGATCATTCGACGCTTCGGATATCCGGGCATTGCCGCTCACCATGACCAGCCGGTGGTCCGGGGCCCAGGCCGATTTGAAGGCGTCGTGCACCGCTTCCCCCGTCAACGCCTTGATGAAAGGCGCATACAGATCCCGCTGTTGTTCGGGCGATTGGAAGACCCGGTTCATGCCCAACTTGCCCATGATCCGGCGAGCCAACATCGGGCTCTCCCGTGTGGAGGCGTTTTTGACGGCTTTGTCCAGGGCCGCCAGAAAGTCTTTCTTCACCCGGGAGAGTTCCGCTTCCGTGAAGGGGTGTTCGAGGGCCTGCCGCAGTGTGCGGTCCAGGACTGATAGGGTCCTTTCCCAATTTTCCGGACGGCTCTGGGCGGTGATGTAGGTGTAGAACACATGAGGAGGATAAATTTCCGATGCGGCGGCAGCGCTGGTGAACGGGGTGTCCGGCTGTCGTATGATCCGGTCGAGGCGGTTCTGGACAATCTGATTGGCGATGTCCAGGGTCAGCTCGCGCCGGCCACGGTCAACGGAATCGGGCTCAAGAGGGATGTTCTGGATGACCTGGAGGGTGGTGTCTGTGTCCCCGGCTTCTCCTTCGAAGTGATAGAAAGGCCGGATACCGCTATGACGGACCTCACCCATGTCCGGTTCCGGCCTTGCCGGTGCTCTTGGGGTCATACCGGCGAACTCTTCCCGGATCATGGGGTCAACGGCGTCGGGGTCGAAATCGCCGACCATGACGAGGATCATGCGTTCGGGTCGGTACCAGGTATCGTAAAAATCCTTTAACAGCGCTCGATCGGCCGAGAGAATGGTTTCCTTCGTCCCGATGGGGATCCTTTGGGAGATGCGGTCATTCGGAAGCTCGAATTTGAGCGTTTCGACGAAGGTCCGGAACTCGGCTGAATCCCGGGTTCGCATTTCGGCCAGAATGACCTTCCGTTCCCGTTCGACCTCGGTTTCCAGCAGCAGAGCTCCTTCGGCGTAATCCCCCAGAACCAGAAGGCCTTCGGCGATACTCTCGGGCTTGCCGTCGGGCAGGAGAATGTCGTATTTGGTGTGGTAGAATCCTGTACTGGCATTGGCATCCGGGCCGAAATCCATCCCGATCCGCTGGAAGTATTTCACCAGTTCTCCCGGGGGGAAATGGGTCGATCCGTTGAACAGCATGTGCTCCAGAAAATGGGCAAAACCCTGCTGGGCGTCGGTTTCGTGGACCGAACCCGCCTCGACCATGAGATGCATGCTGACCCGGTCCTTGGGGGTTCTGTTTTTCAGGAGCACGTAGCGAAAGCCGTTGGGCAGCTTTCCGAAAGCCAGGTCGGGGTCGGGGTCTATATGGCCGGTTTCATGGGGCCATTGATTTTGGATGCCGCGGGAAGCCGTGGGGGAGCCGCCGCGGGTAGAGGATCCGCAGGAGATCAGAAAAAGCGCAAGAAGAGCTGTTAAGGCAAGGCAGAGCTTAAAACGATAAGGCGATAGTCGCATACTGTACTCCTTGGTTCTGAATGGAATGCTGCTGTCGGCGGAGATTACATGTTCCGATCGATAATCCCTTTGCCGACGCGTGTTAAAACGCCAACACTCAAAAATAACACATCCCAGCCGGGATGCCAGCGGCAGGCGTGGTTTTTTAGAGGAAAGTCGGATGGTCGGGGGCGGCTGGGAGCGGATATCAGGCCCCGCGCCGTGAGTCGAAACGGCGCGGGGCGGAAAAAGACGATGGATGTTAGAACGTCAGATCGCCTTCGACGACCGTCCCTTTCCGAACGACGGCCTGGGCGGTCGAGGGATTGGTAATAACCACGCGGCCGCGGATCGTCACGCCCGCTTCGAACAGGACGTCACCTTTGACGGTCAAGGATTCGCAGGCGGCAAGGGACGGGGCACCCTCGGGAAAGCGGGCCTCAAAGTCGTCGATCATGCCGTAGAACGCCGGATCGAGGGAGACCTTCAGATCTTCCGATCGTCGGCTCGGGTTGAGCACCATGCGGTCGTCGTCGTTGGGCATTACATAATCGGACCGGACCACCAGGAGGTCGTTGCATTTTTTGACCGGGAAGAAGCGGGACCGGGGGACGCACACCGCCGCGGCGTCTTTGAACAGAGAGATCGCCGCCCCCATGGCCGTTTCGACCTGAAAGACCATGGGACTGTCGTCGTCCCTGGGATCGAGGTGCTTTGGGTTCAGAATCATGGGCAGGCGAACGCCCTTTTTTTCGGTGATCAAGGTCTTCAGATAGGTCAGGTCGACCCAGAGGTTGTTGGTGTTGAAGAAGCGGTAACGACCGATGTCCCGAAAGGCGTCCAGTTCCTCGTCCGGGCACTGGGCCGATTCCCGGAGCAGCAACTCTCCGGTCCTGGCTCGGGCAAGATGGCCGCCCTTCACGTCCGCCGGGGTGCGTTTAGCCGCCTCCATCATGAAGGGAAGTCCTTTTTCGACAAAATATCCGAGAAGACGCTCGTCCATGTCGGCACCCAGGTTGTCGGAATTGGAGATGAAAGCATGGGTGATGCCGGCGTCCAGGAGTCGGTCAAGCATTCCGGAGGTTTCAAGAGCCGTATAGATGTCTCCGTGGCCGGGCGGGTTCCATTCGAGTTCGGGGTTTTGGGGCCATTCCGCCGGGCCGAGCCCAGCCTGAAGAATCTTTGGAAATTTGTGTTGAAGGAAGCAGAGGGGCGGGTGGGCGGGGGCGATCCGATCGAGGGCCGCCAGGGTGGCCTCATGGGTGCTGAAGCTGTTCATGAGGGCCAGAACGACACCCTGTCGCTCAGACTGGCGGATCAAGAGCTCCAGAAAGCTCCGGCCGTTTTTCACCGGAAGGAGGGATTTGGGACCGGTGAGGCCCATACTTGTCCCCAGCCCGCCGTTCAGAATAATCCGGACCGAACGGGGAAAAGCCTTTTGACCGACATTTTCATAGGCGGCCAACTCCTCGTATCGGGGAATCTCCGTCTCTTTCAACGCCTCGATCTCGGCGTCGGAAATCATCCCGGTTTCTCCGGTGAGAACTTTGTCGTAATAGTGGGCGAAGGTATCGATGACGATGGGGGCAAGGCCCGCCCGCCGCATTTTGTCAATGAATTCCGGCAGGTGGTTCGATTTCGCGTGGCGCATGATCACCTCTCTTGAGAACGGGAGTTGAAAAAGGCCGGCGAACACCGTGCCCGCTCGGTGCACGGTGTTCGCCCTCGGTGAAAAGGAATGGTCGGTTCAGAAGGCGGCGTGGGTCAGATTTTCTCTATCCAGCCCCTGGGATCCTCGGCCCGGCCGTACTGGATGTCGGTGAGGGCGTCGTAAAACTTCTGGGTCATGGGGCCGACCTCGTTGTTGTTGATGGTGATAACCTCGTCCTTGTATTTCACGGTGCCCACCGGCGATACCACCGCCGCCGTTCCGCTGCCGAAGATCTCCACTTTTTTACCTTCTTTCTGGGCGTTGATCACCTCCTCGATGGCGATGCGGCGTTCCGCGCAGGGGATGTTCCAGAGCCGGGCCAGGGAGATGATGGAATCCCGGGTGACGCCCGGAAGAATGCTGCCGTTCAGGACGGGGGTGATAAGTTCGCCGTCAATGCAGAAGAAGATGTTCATGGAGCCGACCTCTTCGACATAGCGCTGTTCCACGCCGTCCAGCCACAGCACCTGGGTGTAGCCCTCCTTGTGGGCCTGTTCGCCGGCATAAAGACTCGCGGCGTAGTTGCCGGGGGTTTTGGCCTCGCCGATGCCGCCCCGGACCGCCCGGACATGTCGTTTGGTGACCCATATCTTGACGGGGTTGAAGCCCTCTGGATAGTACGCCCCTACCGGCGACAGGATGATGAAGAAACGGTACGTCTGGGATGCCCGGACGCCCAGGAATACATCGGTGGCGATGATGGTCGGACGGATATAGAGGGATGTCCCCGGCGAACTCGGCACCCATTCCTGCTCGACCCGGATCAGCTCCTTCAGGGCGTGGAGCACGAAATGTTCATCGATTTCCGGAATGCACAGCAGCCGGCTGGAGGCGTTCATGCGGTGGAAATTGCTCTGGGGCCTGAACAGCTGGAGGGTTCCCTTGGGGGTCCGGTAAGCCTTCATTCCCTCGAATACCGCCTGACCGTAATGAAGGACCATGGTTGCCGGATCCATATCGATATTGCAGTAGGGTTCGATGCGGGCGTTGTGCCACCCCTTTTCGGTATTGTAATCCATGTTGAACATGTGGTCGGTAAATATCTTTCCGAAACCGAGCCGGCTTTCGTCCTGGGGTTTCGGTTTAAGGTGTTTCGCCTTGGTGATGGTTAGCTCCATGCTTCCTCCTCAGTTCTCATACTGTCAGCGCTTATTAGGGTTCATTAACGAATGTTCATCCGCAGGCGATGGAAGCGGAATGTCATTCACGGCAGAAATGCCAGAGCATCTGTCCGGTGGCGTCGTCATAGACCCTCAAGGGCGGCGGGCCGATACACTCCTGGAGGCGGATTTCCCCCGAAAAAATGCGTGTCTCCGAGAAGAGGCGTCCGCCGGTGAGGGCGCCCCGGTCATCCGCCAGGACGATATGGGCGGATGATTCGACTTCGCCGTCCCGGGAGTAGACGTTGCCGGAGCAGAAGATAATTTCCCGGGGCACGGATTCGGCGCTCGTCACATAGACCTGTTGCCGGGGATCGTAGGTCCCGATGGTGTAAGACGACACCACGCCCCGAACGGAAAACGACGCCGTGCGAACCGATGCGGCTTTGCAGAGGGTCGTGATTGATGCGAGGATATCTTCCCCTTTGGGAAGATTTCCCAGCAGCAACCTGCCGGGGCTGTATTCCGTGTATTTCATCTGCTTCAATAGGTTCAGGCTGAAGGCCAAAAACCGAAGGCGATACAACGGTCATCTTCAGTTTTCAGTCCATAAGCCTGACCGGTATGTTGTTCAGGGATCCAGGCTGAAGAACGGCGGTGATTCTCCGCTTCCGGTTTTGGATGCCTGTCGGTTCGTTTCCTTTACGGGCCTTCGGCTTCCAGTCTCCAGACCTTCAGCCTGAATACCACAGTTCGTTATTAAATCAAGTGCTAACTGTGGGCCTTCCCGAGGAAAATCGAGGGTGCGGCGCACCGGTGAAAAGGTCCTTCCCTACAAGGTGATCAGGAGAGTGCCTGCGAGCATCAAGAGGGCGCCGCTGAACCGGACCGATGTGTGCCGCTCTTTGAAGACCATTTTCCCGAAAAGGATACTGAAAAGGATGGAGAGCCGCTTTACCGATATCATGATTGCCGCTTCGATCAGGGAGACGGCAACACAGTGAAAAACAATCTGAAGGTAGAGGAAAACGCCCGACACCAGCCCTTTTAGAGGAGATCTCGAGAGGTCCTTCAACCGGATCTTTCCGGTGAGACGAAGCAGCAGGATCAGACAGAGGTTGAAGACGATGAAAAAGGAGATGCCGAAAAAGAGGGGGGAGGAGTTGAGAATCGCTTTTTTTCCGATGACTGCGGTGAAGCTGTATACAAAGGCGACAATCAGCATGATCCAGGAGCCGGGTTGATGGAAAATGGCCCGGAAGGGGGCCAGCAGCCGCCACCGGGCGGGATCGATGTTGAGAATGTAACCGCCGATGCAGATGGTGAGAATTCCGGAAAGTCCCCGGATGCCGGGCATTTCTCCAAGGAAGATATAGCCGGTGAACAGCATGAAGACCGGGGTGAAGGCCAGGTAGGGCACCGTCAGGGAAAGTGGTGAGAGCTTGATGGCTTTCATGTAAAGGACGAAGCCCACGGCGTTGAGGGGCAGGCTTAAAGCAAAAGTCCATGCGAACGCATCTCCCAAAGCCGGCACCGGAACGAAGATCATGGATACCATAAAAAAAGGCAGGCTGTAGACAAGGGGATAGGCGGACATCTCATAGAGGGTCATGTGGGAGAGGAATTTCTTGGTCCAGGTATCCTGGGCCGAGACAGCGAGAGCGGTCAGCAGGGAGAAGAAAATCCACGGCATCGGGCAAAAGGCCTCCTTGACTTCTGTTGGGGAAAATGACCTTTCACGTCGGTGGGGGAACAGATGTACATTTTCATCATGCCGGGAATACCGTCGTGAGTCAGGGGCCATGATTGAGCGTCTTCCCCGTTAACACCGTTGTCGTTTCAAGTCAAGAATTCAACTTTCGACTTTCATAGGTCGGTGCCGGGAGGATACGGCCCGCGCCCCACGCGGGTTTCGTTCAAGTGCCGCTGAAGCTTGCTCCGGGCGGCCCGGAAACTCGCCGGCGCTCAAACCGTCCGGGCCGCTGATCCGCCGCGGCGCTTGAGCGGCACTAAAACTCACCGCTGAAGGTGTGCGGGCCGTATCCTCCCGGCACCGCTTTCCAGCCGACGTCACAACCGTCGATGTTGAGTGAAGAGCCCCGGCAGCTCGGCCCCGGCGGGGAGATGTGAAAATGCGGGTTGAACATTTAATGGGCTTCTGGTAATGGGCCTTTTTACGAAAGGAAAAGGACATGATCATTACGGAAATTTTAAGTCGGAACGCCAGACGCTACGGCGACCAGCCGGCCCTTATCGAAAGGGAGCCCGCCACGGGAAGCCGCAGGGAGATCACCTGGCGGGAATTCGACGAACAGGCCGGCGCTCTGGCCAATGCGCTGATCCTGCGCGGTATTCAAAAAGGAGATCGGGTAGTCCTGCTCATGACCAACTGTATCGAGTGGCTTCCCGCCTATTTCGGCATCCTCCGAGCCGGCGCCATGGCCGTTCCCCTCAATTTCAGGTTTCTGGCAAAGACCATCGCCAGATGCACACTGATCTCCGAAGCCAAGGCCATGATTTTCGGAGAGGAGTTCATCGATCGGTTGGCTGAAGTCAAATCCGAGTTGGATGCCGCAGTAAGTCATTATATCTTTGTGGGGCAGCAGGGAAAACGGCCTGAATACGCGATCGGCTACGGCGAGCTGCTTCAGGAAGGTGAAAGGACGGCGTCTGTTGTGCCGTTGAACCTTTGCGACAGCGCAGCCCTTTATTTCACGTCGGGCACCACCGGAAAGCCCAAGGCCGTCCACCTCACCCATCGGAGCCTCGAGTTTTCATGCTACGTGGAGAATCGTCATCACAACCAGACCCACGACGACAATTTCCTCTGCATTCCTCCTTTATACCATACCGGGGCGAAGATGCACTGGTTCGGGAACTTTATCGTCGGCGCCAGAACGGTTATCCTGAAAGGCGTCAAACCCCAGTGGATCCTCGAGGCGGTCTCCGAGGAAGGCGTAACGGTGGTATGGCTCCTGGTCCCCTGGGCCCACGATATCCTCATCGGTATCGAGAACGGTGAGATCGATCTTGCGGGCTACCGCCTCGACCAATGGCGACTGATGCATATCGGCGCCCAGCCGGTGCCTCCAAGCCTCATCCGTCAGTGGAAGAAGGTGTTTCCCCACCATGACTACGATACCAATTATGGTCTGACCGAGGCTACGGGACCGGGGTGTATCCATCTCGGCATGGAGAATATTCACAAGGTCGGCGCTATCGGCGTGCCCGGGTTCGACTGGGAATGCAAGATCATCGACAACGACGGTCATCCCGTGGCGCCGGGTGATTCCGGAGAGTTGGCCGTCCGGGGGCCGGCCGTCATGAAGGAGTACTACAAGAACCCGGAGGCCACCGCGGAAACCCTTGTCGACGGATGGCTGCTTACAGGGGATATCTGCCGGATGGACGATGACGGTTTCATATGGCTCGTGGATCGCAAGAAAGACGTCATCATCACCGGCGGTGAGAATATCTTTCCGGTGGAGATCGAGGATTTTCTCATGCAGCACGAAAAGATTCAGGACGTTGGCGTGATCGGCGTTCCCGACGAGCGGCTGGGGGAAATTGTCGCGGCGGTGATCAAGGCCAAGCCGAGAGCGATCCTTACCGAAGCGGAGATCAATGAATTCTGCCGCGGATTGGCCCGCTACAAGCGGCCTCGGCGGATCTTTTTCGGAGATGTGCCGAGAAATCCTACGGGCAAGATCGAGAAGCCGCTTTTGAGAAAACAGTATCGAGACGTCCAACCTGCCGTTATTTCCCAGATGGCGGCTCGCCACGGGTTGAAAAACTGATGCCTGAAGCGGCCCGGCATGTACCGTCGGGTCGCTTCAGGGATGGTTTTCGTCGGAATCGATCCTTGGCGTTTGGGTTTGCGTTTTGGTCTGAGGTGCTTTTTTCTTGCCCGTCACCTGACAGGCATTCCGCATTCAGGTGGAGATGCCAAGCTTGGGCAGGACATAGGACTGGAGCAGAAACCAGATCCCGATGAACAGCAATAAAAACAATATTCCTTTCATGTTACCTCCTCAAGGCAATGTTTTTGAACGATCGTCGGCCAGAAAGCGCTCCTCGATGAAATCGGCCAGGCCTTCAATGTCGTCCGGATGAAATTTCGGGATGTCGAGGGGGACTCCGGCGTCGGTCACCATGGCTACGTAATCAGGCTGACCCCGGTAAAGCGGGTTCGGGTGTGTCGCCGTTCGGAACACCTCGATCTTGGGTGGGGTTTTCTTTTTGAATCCCTCAGTGATGACCAGATCCATGTCGTTGAAATAGGGCAGAAGGCTCTCGGGATCGTCTCCGGAAGTCGTTCTGACCATTGAAATCCGGCTGGACGAGGCGAATATCACTGTCTCCGCGCCGGCAGCCAGATGCCGGGCGCTGTCTTTTGCCGGATTGCAGGCTTCGGGTTCGTGATGGGTATGTTTGATGGTCCCGATGCGGTAGCCGCGACGCTTGAGTTCCGGGATCAATTTGACGAGCAGCGTGGTTTTGCCCGATCCGGACTGTCCTATAAACGAGATGATCGGCGGTATGGATTTCAACGGCATTCTCCCGGATTCAATGAATTTTCAGACGGCATGATCGGTGTCTTCTTTCCCAGCCCTGCAGAGACCCGATTTCGGCAGTCCCGGAAGCAGAAAAGCTAAGATTTGTCGTGCTGTCTGTCAAGGGGGCGGATATCCAGTCCCCGCCTCGGGGGCACGCCTTTTCCGGCGTCGTCCTTCCTTACTGATCGCTCGGATGGGGCAGGATTGCCGGAATTTGCAGTAGCGTTCCGGTTCCCTGCGGGTGAGGCAATCTTCGCACGGATAAACCGGATGCTTCATGCAGAGATGTGCTGTTTCCCGTTCAGGATGATGGATGCAGGTTCCCATGGGTGGTTTTTCGTTCAGCGCCGGGCATATCGCTCGATGATCCTCTCGATGATTTCACTGGTGGAGGCCCCCGGGACGATGGATATCCGTTCGACTCGCCCCCCCCTGGAGATAACGGCGTCGGCACCGATAATGTCTTGAAGCGCCCAGTCTGCTCCTTTGACGAGGATGTCCGGCTGAATCGCCTGAATAAGCGCGAGGGGATCAGGTTCGTCGAAAATGGTGACAAAATCGACGCACGCAAGCCCGCACAGGACCTCGGCCCGCTCGGCTTGTCCGATGATGGGTCTGAGGGGGCCCTTGATTCGGCGGACGGAATCGTCGGAGTTGAGCCCCACCACCAAAAGTCCGCCGAGGCGTCGCGCCGCGGTAAGATACCGGACATGCCCGACGTGAAGCAGATCGAAACAGCCGTTGGTGAACACGACGGGACGATTCGGAGACCGGGTGTCTTTCAGGAAAAGCGCCAATCCGGCTTGCGGCATGAGCTTAGGTGACATAAGCCTCGGGCATTCTTTCATTCAACGCCGGCACTTTTTCCCGGATCCGTTCAAGGTGTGGAAGATCCACAACCGCCGTGTCGGTCCGGGTATCGCCGTCGGGAGCCCAGGCCAGAACGCTTCCGCCGGGGTCGACGATGATGGAATGGCCTGGAAACCGGGTTTCGTTTTCAACGCCGCACCGATTGGCGCCGATGATATAGATCTGGTTTTCCATGGCTCGGGCCCGGGCCAGAACGTCCCATACCTCGATGCGGATATCGGGCCACTGTGCAGGGACCACCACGATGCGGGCACCCTTGAGGGCGAGGGCGCGACAGAGTTCCGGAAATCTCAGATCGTAGCAGATCATGAGGCCCACCGGACCCAGGGCGGTGTCGCAGACCACGCTCCGGGTTCCGGCACTGAAGTGCTTGTGTTCACCCGCGACCGAGAAGAGGTGAATTTTCCGGTAGGTTCCGGCGATCCGGCCGTCGGCGTCCAGCAGGTAAAGGGTGTTGTATATCCTGCCCTCGGCGACTTCGGGCAGAGACCCGGCGATCACCATGCGGTGACGAATTGCCGTTTTCGACAACCGATCGAGGATACGCGGCGTGCTTTCGGCGTGGCGGGCAAGGTTCGCGTTGTCGAACCCGCAGGACCACATCTCCGGAAGCACGGCCATGGCAACCCCTGCATCGCCCAGATGCTCGAGGTGCCTTTCCGCCTCGGTCATATTGCCCGAGACCTCGCCCGTCAGGATGTCGAACTGGATGAATCCGACCTTGAATGTTGCGGGCGTCGTCACTTCCCCGCCATTTTTTCAATGATTTTCCGGGCGAATTCAGAGCATTTGACCTCCGTGGCTCCCTCGATCTGACGTGCGAGGTCGTAGGTGACGGTGCCGGCCTTGATGGCCGCGGAGATGCCGTCCCGTATCAGGGCGGCCGCCTCCCTCCACCCCATGTAGTCCAGCATCATGGCGCCGGAAAGGATCAGGGATCCGGGATTGACCTTGTCGAGCCCCGTGTATTTGGGGGCGGTGCCGTGGGTCGCCTCGAAGACCGCGCAGGTATCCCCGATATTGGCGCCCGGTGCCATCCCGAGACCGCCCACCTGGGCCGCCAGGGCGTCGGAGATGTAATCCCCGTTGAGGTTGGGGGTGGCGATCACCGAATATTCGGCCGGCCTGAGAAGAATCTGCTGGAACAGCATGTCCGCGATCCTGTCCTTGATGACGACCTTACCTGAGGGCGGAACGCCGTCGTACTTTTCCCAGAGTTCGGCCTCGGTGAGGGTCTGGTCGCCGAATTGTTCCAGTGCCGCTTCGTACCCCCATTTTCGAAAAGCGCCCTCGGTGTATTTCATGATGTTGCCCTTGTGCATCAAGGTGACGCTGGGCAGGCGATTGTCGAGGGCATATCGGATGGCTGCGGCCACCAGACGTTTGGTGTTCCCTGGACTGATGGGTTTGATGCCGATGCCCGTATCCGGCGCAAGGTCCGCCCCGGTCTTTTCCCTGAGGAAGTCGATGAGGGCCCGGGCCTCCGCCGTACCGGACTCGAATTCGATACCGGCATAGAGGTCCTCGGTGTTCTCCCGGAAGACCACCATGTTCACATCCTTCGGGTCCTTCATGGGACTGGGCACCGGGTCGATGTATTTTACCGGTCGAACGCAGGCGTAGAGATCGAGCTTCTGTCGGATAGCGACGTTCAGACTGCGGATGCCCTTGCCCACCGGCGTTGTCATGGGGCCCTTGATTGCCACTACGTGAGCCTCGATGGTCTCGAGGGTTTTGTCGGGCAGCCATTCGCCGGTCCGTCGGTACCCCTTCTCTCCGGCATCCACCTCCAACCAGTCGATGCCGCGGCTATCCCCGTAGGCGACGGCGACGGCGCCGTCCATGACCATTCGGGCGGCATGCCAGATATCGGGGCCGATGCCGTCACCCTCGATAAACGGGATTACCGGGTTGTCCGGAACGTTCAAGCTGCCGTCGCCGTTTTTCGTGATCTTCTTTCCCATACCGTCATCCTTTCCGATTCGTATCGTGTTGAAGCTGTTTTTACGGGATCATACCGATTCCGTGCCGGAAATCCCTGTTAACATTTTTAACCATTAATCGTTATGAGACAACATCTTTTTTTGGGGACCGCAGCCGACGGCCGGTGTGGTGCGTTGCCGGAACGCCTCGTACATCACCACCGCTCCGGCGGCGGAGGCGTTCAATGAGTTGATGGGCCCTTTCTGGGGAATCGTGATGAGATGATCGCATTGTCGCTGAACAAGGGGACGAATGCCTTTTTCTTCTCCACCGACGACGATGGCGATGGGCCCGGTGAACTCTGTCTTGAAAACAGAGCGGGCTCCGTCCACGGCCGTCCCGAAAATCCACAGGCCCATTTCCTTGAGATCCACAAGTGTCCGGGCCAGATTGGTTGCCAGGGAGATGCGGATGTGCTCCATCGCTCCGGCCGAGGCCTTGGACACGACGGGTGTGGGGGCGGCGGCTCTGTCCTTGGGGAGAATCACGCCGTCTACGCCCGCGCACAGGGCTGTTCGAATCAATGCCCCCAGGTTGCGGGGGTCCACCACGCTGTCGATGACCAGGAGAAAGGGGTCGGGGCGGTCAGCGAGTTCGGACACAGGCACCAGCGGATAAGGTCCGACCTCGGCGGCGACGCCCTGGTGAAATTCCGAGCCGGTCAGGGCGCGGAGTTTTTCCGGCGCGACTCTCCGGACCGATGCTCCATGGGACGCCGCGGTCTCCGCCAGGGTCTCCGCTCTATCACCGGATCGGGTGCGGGCGAGATAGAGAATCCCAAACTCGCGGCGGCCGGCCCGGAGCGTCTCCCTGACGGGATGAATACCGAAAAGGATTTCCGTTTTCATGGACGACTCAGGATTCCAGGCCCTGAGTGCGGGCTCGGCAGGCTGATATGAGGGCGATCAACGCCTCGATCGCCTCCGGCAGTCGATCGTTGACGATCACATGTTGATACCGGTCCCTGGCGCCGATCTCCTTCTCGGCGTTTTTGAGCCGTTTTTCAATAACGGGTGCGGTATCGGCGCCCCGGGATTCCATCCGGGTCCTCAAGGCTTCGAGGGACGGCGGCATGATGAAAATGGTGACGCTTTCGGGATACTGCCCGACGATCTGGGTCATTCCCTGGACATCGATGTCGAGGAGGACGTCCCGGCCTTCGGCCAGGTGTTTTTCCAGAAGTTCCCGGGATGTTCCGTAAAAATTGTCGTGGACCTCGGCCCACTCGACCCAGCGTCCCGCGGCTATGCCCTGGAGAAATTCCGCTTTCGGGATGAAGAAATAGTCGATGCCGTCCCGCTCCTCTCCCCGGGGAGGACGGGTGGTGTGGGACACGGAGTAATAGATGTCGCTGAAATGGGACAGCGCTGCCCGGCACAGCGTGGTCTTGCCGGCGCCGGACGGCGCCGATACGATAAATAGATTCCCTTGTCGCCGAGCCGGCGCTTCAACGGTCGAATCATTCACGGTATTGTTGCTTTCCTTGGCGGGTTGGGCCCGGTCGCCGGACACGGCGCCCGGGCCGGTATGATGTCATGATTTGGCTTTGGCTTCCCGGATGGCGGCCTCGTAGCGTTGAGAGACGGTTTCCGCCTGGATGGCCGACAGGACGATGTGATTGCTGTCCATGATGATGATGGAGCGGGTCCGGCGCCCATGGGTGGCGTCCACCAGACGCCGATCCTCCTTGGCTTCATCCTTGAGGCGCTTCATCGGTGCCGAGTTGGGGGATACGATGGCGACCACCCGGTCCGCCACGACGGTGCCGCCGAATCCAATGTTCAACAGGGTCTGCTCCATCATGCCTCCCGCGTTCATTTTGGGTGTTTTCAACAGATGGTTCATTTATTCCACATTCTGTACTTGTTCCCGGATTTTTTCAAGTTCGGATTTCAGCCAGACGACGCGATGCGATACATCGGCGTTTCCGGTTTTTGACCCGATGGTGTTGAATTCACGGTTGAATTCCTGGAGCAGAAAGTTGAGCTTCCGCCCCGCGGGCTCATCCCCGGCCATGATGGCCCGGAATTGCCGGATATGGCTTTCGGCCCGGATGATCTCCTCGGAAATGTCGCTTCGATCCGCCAGAAACGCCGCTTCCTGAGCGATCCGCGCAGGATCGATTTCCACCATGCCTTGGGTCAGCGCTTCGATGCGGTCTTTGAGGCGATCCCGGTAAATGGGGAGAAGCCCTTCCGCGTCCTGCTTGATTTCGGCAAGAACACCCTCGATGGCGGTGAGACGGGCTCCGAAGTCCCCGGCCAGAAAGTCGCCCTCCTTGGTTTTCATGGCGTCCAGATCCGACAGGGCCTGGCTCAGGCAGGGCCCCAGCACGCTCCAGCAGACCGATACGTCTTTTTCGGTTTCCGCCGGTTTGACGAGACCCGGCATCTGGACCAGGTGCTCCAGAGAAATGTCCGTTTTGAGGTGGAACCGTTCGATGAGACGGACCAGGGATCGATAGTAGGCCTTGGCCATCATTTCATCGACCTCGAAGGCGCATGCTTCATCGTCGTTATCTCTGATCTGGATTCTGGCCTCGATTCGACCTCGGGACATGGCCTGAGAGATCAGCCCCTTGGCCTTTTCCTCGAGGGGGAGATAGGCTTGGGGTAGTTTAAGGAGAATATCCTGGTAACGGCTGTTGTATGAGCGGAGTTCAACGGATACGGTCAGGGCGGCCTCCGAGCGTTCGGCCCTTGCAAATGCAGTCATGCTTTTGATCATGGCGAAGTCGCTTTCAAATCGATGGTATAGCGGTAGCGGATCTGATGGAGATGGCGAATCATCTTCGAATCCCGGTAATCAGGATACGTCCATGGTAGTGTCTGAAAATTTCCCCTGGTGTAGATCAGCGTCAGATCCGCATAGATGCCTCTACCGATGTAAATTCTATGGGTAAAATTTTTTCCGGTGGCCAAAACGAATCGTTCCAGGAGCAGATAGCCGGGATCGATGTTGACCCGGCGGCGTCCGATCTCGGCAAAGCGATTTTCGATGTCGTTGGTGGCGAGCTTGATTTCCGGCAGCCGTTCCTGGGAAATCAAGGTCTTGAATGTCATCAGGCGTCGGAACAGAGGCGCGCCCATCTCCGCCGCATAATAGCCCGTGAAGTCGAAATCCAGCCACGGGCTGACCATATCCAGGGGCCCGAAGCGGGATACCAGGATTTCCGTCAGGGGTCGGATCAAGGTTCGCTCTTTCATGAAAAGGCCGATGACCAGTTTTGCCGGCGCGGGAGGATGGGGTATGCTCATATCGCCTGTTCAATCGGTAATGGGTTTGGCCTCCTCGATGAGCATGATGGGAATGTCGTCCTTGATCTCGTATAGCAGTTTGCAGTGATCACAGATGAGACCGTTTTCGGCTTCCGTGAGCCGGATGTCCCCCTTGCACTTCGGACAGGCCAGAATATCGAGCAGTTCCTTATTGATCGCCATGGCGGGTATCCTCTTTCAAGTATTGTTGTTCAGAATGCTATAGCAAACTCTCTTTGATCCTGCAAAACAAATGCTGAGCGGTCAAATTTCGACGCCCTCATCGATTTGTGCCAGCTTTCGATCGAAGCGGGCCGTCTCCTCCTCGAGGTGGGCGGCCAAGACCTCCAGATCGTTGAAGCGGGCTTCAATCGCCGTCTCGGCGGCATGGATGGCCTGGGAGAGGGCGACGATCCGGGTGCCGTCGCTGTTTTCGGAGGCCGACTGCATTTCCCGGTTCAAGGTTTCCAACTCTTTTTCATGGCCGTCGATGGCGTCCTCGGCATCGGCAATCCGTTTCTCGATGGGTTTCAGTATTTTTCCCCGTTCGGTCAGAATCTCGGAGCGAAGGCGACGGAGCGCCTTTTTATCGTGACGGGTTCCGGGATTACCCTCTTTCGATTCGCCCGACCGGGCCGGCAGCTTGTCCCTTGGAACGTCCGATGCCTTGCCGCCGCCGGATTCCTCCCGCCAGCCGCCCTTTTCCAGAAAGCGGGCGTAACTTCCCTCAAAGAGGGTGACCGTGTCGTCCTGAAAAACGATGAGGCGTCGGGCGAGCGTATGAAGGAACATTTCATTGTGGGTCACCATGATCACGACGCCGTCGAAATCGTCGAGGGCCGCCAATAGGGAATCGCAGGACTCCATATCCAGGTGGTTGGTGGGTTCGTCCAGAAGCAGGAGGTTGACGGGGGTGGCCAGCAGTTTTCCAAGCATGACCCGGCTTTTTTCCCCACCGGAGAGAACCGCCACTCTTTTCAGGGCGTCATCGCCCTCGAACATCATGGCGCCGCAGATGTTCCGGGCTTTTTGCTGGTCTATGCCTTCGTCCGCGTAAAGAATCTCCTCGAGCACCGTTCGGCTGTCCACCAGGCTCTGGACATTGGTCTGCTCAAAAAAGCCTTTGGTAATGTTGGGGTTGTATACGATCTGGCCTTTATCCGGATCGATCACGCCTGCGAGCAATTTGATGAGAGTGGTTTTTCCCTTTCCGTTTTTGCCCACGATACAGATTCGATCGCCCGGCGCTGCCTGAAAGTTCAAGCCGCGGATGAGGGGCGAGCCTCCAGGATAGGAAAAGGTGAGGTTCTCCACGGTCATGACGTGTTTGCCCCGGAAGGGCTTGCTCCTGAAAGAGAACTCCAGATTCCTGATCTCCTCGAGCCTGTTTCGTTTTTCCATTTTCTCGAGGGTCTTGATACGGGACTGGACCATATTGGCCAGTCGGGCCTTGGCCCTGAATCGGCTGATGAAGAGCTCGATTTCCTTCTGGCGGCGTTCGTCGTTGATCCGCGTTTTTTCGTAGACCTCTTCATCCTGGGCGATCTGGGCGTAGAGTTGGCCGGTGTCTCCGGCAATCTTGCGGATTTTTTTCCGATGGATGGCCATGGTGTGGGTGATCACCTTGTCCATGAATCCCCGATCATGGGTGATCAGAAGCAGTTCCCGGGGCCAGGCCTGAAGGAATTGCTCGATCCAGCGAATGGATGTGATGTCGAGATAATTGGTCGGCTCGTCCAGTAAAAGCAGGTCCGGATCGGAAACCAGGACCTTGGCCAGGTTGAGGCGTACCTGATATCCTCCGGAAAACGCATTCGGGTTCCGGTGCATATCCGCCTCTGAAAAGCCAAGCCCCGACAGGACCTTTTCCACCTTCCAGTGATGATCCCGTTCGGATTCGGTCAATCCCCGCATCCCTTCCTTGAGAACGGTATCCTCGGTGAACCGGATATGCTGCTCGACGTAGCCGATGCGGTAGTTCTTGGGGATCACGATCTCGCCGTCGTCCGGCACTTCCTCGCCGATGATGAGACGGAAAAGGGTGGTCTTGCCGTGGCCGTTCCGCCCCACGAGTCCGACCCGTTCCCGCGGATTCAATTTAACGCCGGCCTCCTCGAACAGGGTCTGTGCCCCGAAGCTTTTGGATATATTTTCAAAACTGATCATAATGTTCTGCTCTGAGGCATTCAGTCAAACGCATTTTCCGGAACGCCTTATCCGGATAAGATCGTCGATTCCGCCGTCCATCCGTTACGGCCCTGACAGCCGGAGGCTTTTCCTTTTCAGATAACCTGTTCAACTTTCATAGGCCCGGCATCTCTATCCGGTCACCATCATATAGTCGAGAGTTGAGTAATCTACTCAACTCTCGGTGTTTATACGCCGGTGCCGGCAGGGACATCGGCTGAAGGCTGATGGGGTACGTCTGCGGCAAAAGGGCGCTTATCCCCCCTTCAGTCTTCAGTCGGTAACCGCTACAGAAGCTGAAAGTTGGATAACCAATAATAATAAAGCCGTATTTGCCCTTTGTAAACAGAAAAGAAGGTTGCTTCCGGTCGACATTCCTGGACTCCGCGGACAATCCGATTGGTTCAGGGAGCGGTCCGTTCCCAGAGGGCGTCTCGGAGGCCGGAGGTGCGTTGGATCCGATGGGCCGCCGCCTTGAGCAGTATGGGCTGCAAGCCCCAGATCTCCACGCAGTGGACCGCTCGGGTGACGCCCGTGTACAGAAGTTCTCGGGTCATTACGGGTGAATCCTGGCTTGGCAGGATCAACAAGACCTGGTTGAACTCGGATCCCTGGCTTTTGTGAACGGTCATGGCATATACGGTTTCATGCTCTGGGAGACGGAGAGGGGAAAAGGATCGGAATTTCCCCTTGCCGTCCGGGAACCAGACGCGGACGCGTCCGGCCGAATCCGTCATGGTGATTCCCACGTCGCCGTTATAGAGTCGGAGGGCATAGTCGTTCCGGATGACCATCACCGGGCGACCCGGATACCAGGGCACTGAGGATTGTATGAGGCCTTCCGACCCGAGGATGGCCTCGACGATCTCGTTCAGGCGGACGACGCCGAACGGCCCTTGACGAAGCGCCCCCAGAATCCGGAAACGATCGAAAGCCTGGAAAGCGGAAGCCGGATCGTCGAGGTGCTTCAGATAGGCTCCGAACTGAGAGACCACGGTCTTGCGGACGGCACGGGGCAGGTCTTCCGCCCGGGGAATCGTCCGCCATTGGACATCCGGGTATGCGTCGGATGCCAGCACTTCAAGGGCACCATCGCCGTCGCCGGCGTTGATCCGGCGGCTGAGCCGCCCGATGCCGCTGTCTTCATCAAAGCGATAGCTTTTTTGCAGCAGAATGACGCCGTCTGAAAGCTGCGGGGCATCGGATTCGTTCCCGTCATCAAGGGGGCAGGTCAGGGCTTCTTGGGTTATCTCACCCAGGATCCGGCAGAAGGACTCTGAAAAATGGTGAAAATTGCCCGTGTCGCAGATGTCGCCGAGAACGGCGCCGGCCTCCACCGATGCCAACTGATCCCGATCACCCAGGAGGATGAGGCGGGCTTGGGGTGGAACGGCCTGGATGAGTTTGGCCATGAGCGCGACGTCGATCATGGAGGCTTCGTCCACGACCACCAGATCCACCGGAAGGGGCTGGTCGGCGTTGTGTCTGAAATAAGGGGTGTCGGGCAGGCTCCCCAGGAGGCGGTGAAGGGTACTGACCGATTCGGGAATGGCGTCCCGAAGCGGGCTGTCGATCCGCGCTTTTTCCCGGTTGACGGCCTCCCTGAGCCTGGCGGCCGCTTTTCCCGTCGGGGCCGCCAGGGCGATCCTGAAAGAAACTGTGCCCGCCTGTTCGAGAAGCAGTGCTAAAATTTTAGCTACCGTCGTCGTTTTTCCTGTGCCGGGGCCGCCGGAGATAACGGAAAAACGGCGGGTGACGGCCGCGAAGGCGGCCACTCTCTGCCAGTCGGTTTCATCTGTTTCCGCGCCGGCTGGGGATGGAAAGAGGCGTGACATTCCCTTGGAGAGCCGCGGCATGTCGAGATCCGTGAGCGTGGTTTCCACGCGCTTTCGGATTTCCTTTGCAATCAAAGTCTGGTATTCCCAGTACCGATGCAGGTATAGCCGAAGGCGATCGTCCAGGATCAGAGGGGCGAGTTCCGTGGGGCTGCCGACGGTGGGGCTTTGCCTCAACTTGTCCGCCCAGGAAAGCGGTTGGGGAAGGGTGATTCCCGCCGCCGCGAGTTCGCTTGCGGGAATCTCTTTCGCGGCCGAGGCCAGATCGAGACAGATGTGCCCCATCCGTTGGTTTCGACTGAGGAGTGCCGCTGCCAGGTAAACCTCCGGAGAAGCGCCGTCGTCGATTCGTCCGATGAAACGGGCGAAATGAATATCCAGACGGGAGAAGAGACCGGTCCCTTCGAGATATGGGCGTGGTTTAACTGTCATGGATCAGGGCACTTAACAAATATTGAACCCAAACGCAACCGCATATCTGTGCGGATCGTGACGTGAGGACGGCCCGGCCGTGATCGGAACAGCCCTTCAGACGAATGAAAAAGCCGGAGGGGAGGAGCGAGAGATGTATCCGGCTTCTCCCCCGGGTTCTGGCGGGATTGGGCACAGGTGTGCCGGTAATCATGTGAAATTTCTGATCATGCTGTCATTGGGAATATAGGTTCGATAGGGCAGGTCCGTCTCTCTGGCGATATAGGCCGGGGCTGCAATGCCGGACTCGAACTGTGCGTAGTTCACGAAGGTTCGGCCGTCGATGCGTACCTTCATTCCCGGTTGGGGGCGCTTGATGGGTACGATGACATGGCTTTGGCCATACTGCTCATAGATATCGTCGTAACCGAGACGTGAAGCCCATTTCCCGATATCGACCTCGATGTAGAACCGCGAGCCTTCGACGATATCCGACTTGAAATCCTCAGCGATTTTCAGCAGCGTTTCTTGAAGATGCCTGTTCATGGTTTTTCTCCTCTGGTTCGTGACGGGTTCGCTTCAATATTTAGTGATTGTTGCGGATTGTTTTTTTCCCTCGACGACAAAGTTGCCCGAGTACCGCTCCGTCACGTCTTTTTCAACGCAGTCCGCCACGGGGCTTTGCGGTATGGCCGCATCCGGAGACACCGGGCATAGGTAATCCTCGCCGTTTTTATCCTTCACCGGTCTATAGATGTCCGTGTTCATGATGACCACCTCTTTTTAAGGTTGTGCGTAATTGCCGGGATGCGATTCTGGTCGCTTGAGTAAATAATAATACCGCTATCGCCCTGTTACAAAGACAGGTGAAGAAGGTTATTTTGAGGGGTCAAAACTGCTAATTGACGAAACCGCGACGAGAGACTTTCCGGAAGACCCGATCGCGTTCCATGTGATTCGCTTTCCAGTTTTTCCGGTAATATTTCGCAGCGGCGATCCGAAGAAAGTGTTAGGGGTTCAATGAACCATGGCACTGCTCCAACGCCCGTCAAAATCGGCACTGGTATCTATCGGGAAACCACCGTCGCGGTATAACAGGAAAAGATAAGCAATCGACGGCGCCGGAGAGGGCTCGACTTCCCATCTATAGACGCCGCATGGCGTGTTGACATCACAGGATTGAAGTGAGAAAGGGCTTCGGCATGAATGCGAAGCAAACGCGTTTGGTCTGTATCGTCGCGGTCGCGATCGTCTTCATGATTCTTTTTCCGCCCTACGATATCTACATGTTTTCATATCCAGGGGCCGAGTATCATCACGATTTCGGCTATGCCTTCATCGCCCGGCTGCCCGAGAAAGGCAGCGTGCAGGCGCGAATAAACACCCCGGCACTTTGTATTCAGATTGCCTGTTTCCTGGTGGTGGGGGGCATGCTGTGGTTCGAGTTCAGAAAACGTTGACGGTTCCGAAAAAGTCCTGCAGGGCTGTTGAGGATATCTTCCGGTATAACGGCTGAGTGCCGGCAGACCGAGATCCTGCGGATGCTGATGTCCTGATCCATGACGTTTTTCGGAACCGTCTGAAAAACGAGTTGCGATATTATCCAGCCTCCTCGCGAAAACAAAGCGACGGACATTTTTTTTCACAGGACGCACACACCGGAATGAAAGCCTCATTCTCTTCAATGAACCGCCATCCGTGCTCGATCATGGTGATCCTGGCGTTCACCGGTGCCTCCCCGTCGGCGGAACCGATCTTTCCGCATATTTTACACGTGAAATCATACCCCCAGAAGCGGGGGTTGAATTTGATGAATTTATTCTCCATTATTAATCCCGTCAGATAGAAGATCCGATTGAACTCAAAACCTGTTCTGATCCCCCATACAGGAGGACCCATTAAAACATCAACCGATTGGAACGGCAAGGCATAACCGGACGGTAAACTGATCAGGCCTCTTCTTCATCCTCACGAATCGGAATGCTGACAACAGGTACGGTAGAATTCTTGACCACCTTCTCCGTGACGCTGCCGAAGGGAAAATCACCTTTGGTGCCCCGGGTCGCCATCACAACCATGTCTACCGATTCTTTCTTGATGAAATCAAGGATCTTCCGGGCGGGATCGCCGATGTCGACGTGCCGGATGTACAGCGGGCAGCCCTCCAGATATTTGCTGCAGATCTGCTCGAGCCTTTCGTTGGCGGATTTTTTAGCGCGGTCGATCAATTTTTCAACGTGCTCCTTTTCGAAGACACCGTACCATGGCTCATGATGAGCAGTGTCTTCGATAACATAGAGCACGTGAATTTCGGCGTCATATTTTTGCGTGAGGGATTTGACGTGGGGAAGCGCTTTTTCCGCGCTTCTGGAAAAGTCGGTAGGCCAGAGAATTTTTTTGATCTCCATAGGTCATATCTCCTTGGGTAATGGTTTTGGGATTTTGAGCGGCCACAAAGATAACCAAAATGTAACTATTCTTGTTTCGATGTAAAGTGAGATCCGAATAAATCCCTGTCATACGGCCTGAAACGGTGATGCCGTTTCGGTATCCAGACGAGATAGGGCGTTCGAAAGGAAAACCATGTGTGACAACGGGATGTGGAGCGGACAATTCGACTTACGGGAGCATCACGGGTTTTGAGATGAATACAAAACTTTTACATATTTGTTTGAGTTATTGAAATAAAAAGAAATTCTTTCGAATAGGCTGGGCCTCCACGAAAGCTCGTCTTTACGCCGGACGGCATGTTTGACATATAAAGGATGCGGCGATATTCCCGGCTGCTGCGCCGGGGAGGCGATCGTCGATGCATCGTGGACGACAATCTCTAACAAGGGCAGTACAACATAAATATGAAAAATTTTAAAGAATTACCCAAGATCATTCAAGGCGGGATGGGGATCGCCGTGTCGGATTGGCGGTTGGCCAGAGCCGTTTCCAAACTGGGGCAGATGGGCGTCGTCTCCGGTACCGCCATCGATACGGTGGTGGCGCGGCGCCTTCAACTGGGCGATACGGGTGGGAACATTCGGCGGGCTTTGTCTCATTTCCCTTGGCCGGATATGGCTCGGCGGTTTTTGGATGCTTTTTACGTTGCCGGCGGAAAATCACCCGGCAAGCCCTTCAAACTGCTTCCGCGAACCACTGTTCGAATGGAGCGGTTCGTGATGGAAACCATGATCGTCGCCAATTTTGTCGAGGTGTTCCTGGCCAAGGAGGACCATGACGGGGTGGTGGGGATCAACTATCTCGAAAAGGTCCAACTGCCCACCCTGCCGTCCCTGTTCGGCGCGATACTGGCCGGCGTCGACGTAGTACTCATGGGGGCCGGCATTCCATTGTCCATTCCCGGAATACTCGATCGACTTTCGGCGTGGCAATCGGCCACGCTCAAGCTCCACGTCGAAAACAACCCCGAACACATCCAGTTTTCCCATGCATTCGATCCTGAAACCTTTCGGGAAGGAGCGATTTTCCCTTTGAAGCGTCCCCGGTTCCTGGCCATTGTTTCGTCGGACATCATCGCCAAAACCATGATTCGAAAAGCCACCGGAACGGTCGACGGGTTTGTCGTGGAGAACCATACCGCGGGCGGACACAACGCACCACCGCGCAGAACGCCGAAGCCCAAAGGTGATACGGCGTCCGCATACGGCCCAAAGGACGCTCCCAATATCGATCGGATCAAGGCACTCGAAAAGCCGTTCTGGCTGGCCGGCGGTTACGCCTCTCCGGGAAAATTGAAATCGGCCCTGGACTCCGGGGCCAACGGCGTCCAGATTGGGACGGTCTTCGCCTATTGTGAGGAATCGGGCATCATGCCCGACATCCGAAAGGCTGTCATCGACAGACTGCTTACCGAGGGCGTCGACATTTTGACCGATTTTCAGGCCTCGCCTACGGGATATCCATTCAAGTTGCTTGATTTAAAAGGGTATCCGGCAACCATTGACGCCGTCAAGTGCAGGAACCGTGTTTGCGATCTCGGTTATCTGCAACAGCTTGTCTTTAACGGAGAAGACGGGATCCAATACCGATGTCCCGGGGAGCCGGTAAACGCCTTCATCAGTAAAGGGGGCACCGAGGTCGACACGGTCGGTAAGATGTGCCTGTGCAATGGGCTTATGGCCACTGTCGGACTTGGGCAGGTGCGCGGGAGCGATCGGGAACTGCCGATTATCACGGCCGGTGAAGACTTTTCTGCGGTAATGACGATCGCAGGTTGTCTGGGGCGGGAATACAGCGCCAAAGACGTCATCGACTACATGTTTTCCCGACTTGTCCCGGTGCGTCCGCCCATCTCCCGGCAATCGGAAACACAATTTGACTTCAACCCATCCGAGGCCTTCGCCTGCGACGCGCCCTTGCTGAGAGCGCAGGTGTGATCCGTGATTCACGACGTCGGAATGCTGGAGCGTGCGATCGACGAGCTTGTCTCAGCATTGGCACCGCTCCGGTTCGACCCGCCTGTAGCCTACGTTTACAACCCTCTCATCTATGCCGGCGAAGGATATCGCCGGTATGTCCGGAAATTCGGCCGGGCGCCCAGGGAGATTCTGTTGGTGGGGATGAATCCCGGCCCCTGGGGAATGGCCCAGACGGGTGTCCCTTTTGGCGAGGTGGCGGCGGTGAAGGAATGGATGGGGATCGAAGCGCCGGTGAAAAAGCCTGTCGCCGTTCACCCCCGAAAGCCGGTGGAGGGGTTTGCGTGCCCAAAAAGTGAAGCGAGCGGTCGAAGACTCTGGGGATGGGCCAGAGATCGGTTTGGCGACCCCGCCGCTTTTTTTGCCCGATTTTTTGTCGTCAACTATTGCCCGCTCATGTTTCTGGACGCAGAGGGACGGAACCGGACCCCCGACAAACTCAAGAAAGGCGAACGAGTCCCGCTTTTTACAGCCTGTGATGCCGCGCTTCGTGCCGCTGTTCTGCATTTCAGGCCACGATGGGTGATCGGCGTCGGCGTGTTCGCGGAGGCCAGAGCGAGGGCGGCTCTTTCAGGTTTTGAGGCGAGCATTGGCAGAATAACCCATCCCAGCCCCGCCAACCCTCGGGCGAATCGGGATTGGGTCGGCACGATCGAGGCGGAACTGATGATAGTGGGAATCGAGATTTGACGGTGTTGTAAAATCAACCGTCATCCGAAGCGATATCCGTGAAGAGCCTATCCAGATCCTCGATGAGCGCTGCGGCGGGCCGATCCTTGAACATTCCGAATGCGGGATTGACCTCCGGATCGACACCCCGCACGAACAGGTAGCGGACACCCCCGAAATGGACGGCAGGATCGTATCCGGGTACCCGATGTCTCAAATACCGGTGGAGGGCCAGGGCGTAGAGATGGTACTGCAGGGTGTAAAAGGCATCGGTCATGATCGTCTCGAGAATCTCAGGGCTGTAGTCTTTCGGCTGGTCTCCCAAGTGGTTCGATTTCCAGTCAACGATATAGAAGCGGCCGCGGTGTTCGAAAACCAGATCGATGAATCCTTTCATCATCCCGCGGGTCCTTGAAACGGTAAGCTGTCCGATCCGTTCGGGGAAATTTCCCGACGGTCCGGTGATGCCGTGCGCGGCAAACACCGCCGCCAGCCGACGACCGCTCAGGGCGGGGGCTGGAAAATAAAAAGCCATCTCGTTGATGCGGCGCTTCGGAGTGACGGCTGAAAGGCTGAGGATGACATCCTTTCCATGATCTTCGTCGGGACACCCTTCCTTCGCCGCGTCAAGGTCGACCTTCATTACCTTTCGGATCATTCCGGCGACGGCGGGAATCCATGCGGCGTCAAAGCGGTATTTCCGCAAGATATCGTGAATCAGCGGCGTCAGGTCTCTTTCGTCGGTGCGGGTGAAATCGAGGTGCTCGAAAATTTCATGGAGGCAGGTGCCGGCCCGGGCGCCTCGAGGGAAGGCAAAGATGTCCTTGCCGTCATGGATCGTTGACGGATTCACCGCCGATGCCGCGGCTGTCTCATCGACCGCGGTGAAGTCGTCGTGGTCGGCCAGTTCCGCCGGGTCATTCAGACCGCCGGCAACGGTCGGTCGTTCCGAGCCGATCGAAACAATGGAAGAGAAGCTGGATACGCCGAAGTCGAAGGGAATGCGTCCACTGAACCGTCGGGCATCGAGGGGGATGCTTTTTTCGTCGCGTGAGGGCTGTCTCACCCCGATGTGTCGGGGCGTCCGCTCGATCCGGATGGTGCCGCCGGAGCGTCGTTCAAGGTCGGTAAGGTTTTTTTCCCACCCGGCATCGTCCATTATTGCGAGACGCTCTTCCAGCCTTTCCAGTGGATCGTCCGTATCGATCGGGCCTGCATCTCCACGGAGAAGATAGGCCGGGGCCGGAATTTCCGCTGCGTTGACGGGGCCCCAGGCGAAAATGCAACGGTGTTTGGCGCGTGTCAGCGCAACATAGAGCAACCGGAGGTTTTCGGCCAGAATCTCTTTGTCCGCCATCCGGCGGTGGCGAGACATGTTGCCGGAGCCCAGGTCAAGGGTCAGTTGCCGCCCGCTGTCCTCGTTGTGGAACAGAATGCCGTGGTCCGTGTCGTTCCATCGGGACCCAACCCAGACAAACGGGCAGAAGACCAACCCATACTCCAGGCCTTTGCTCTTGTGGATCGTTACCAGTTTTACGGCGTTTTCATCACTTTCCAGTCTAAGCGGGTGTTCCTCGGATCGGTGATCGACGTTGAATCGTTGCTCGGAAAGCCAGGCGGTAAGCCGTGACGGCGACATGTTCCGCGAAAGGCTTGCCTGGTGTAGCAGCTCGCTCAGGTGGCGGATGTTGGTGCAGCGCCTTTCGCCGTCGGGCAGACGCATCAAACGGGACAAAACGCCTTCTTCCGCCAGAAAGGCCTTGAACATCCGAATAAACCCGCGTTCCCGCCAGAGGCGGTGATAATGATCAAACCGCGTCAAACGGGTCTCCCATTCGTCTTCGTCCAGAACCCCTCCGGCCAGTTCCTCCCCGTTGACCCCCATCATGTCGGAAACCAGGGCCGCACGAACCCGGGCGTCGTTTCGAGGCTCGACCAGTGCAGCCAGAATCCGTGCCGTTTCGGCCGCTTCATGGGTATCGAAAATATCCCCGGTGTTGTAGAGGACGGCAGGAATGCCCAGGGCCGTCAAGCTTTCATGTACCGCAGCCGCTTCACGGTTGGTCCGGACCAGTACCGCGATATCTCCTGCCCGGACCGGGTTTCCCTGGAGCCGGGCACGCCCCTGCCCCCCCAGGTCGAGAAGTCGGGAAATTTCGGTCGCCGTCGCCCGGATGACCTCTTGTCGGGCATCGCCTTTTCCGGACTGCTCCAAACGCCAAACAGTGAGCGGAGGAAGCTTTTCGCCGTCGATGCTGAGTCCCGGGGCACCGGATTTGTTCTCGGAGGCTCCGGCAGGGCCAAAAGGGATCTCGCCATAGACAAAAGCTTGTGGGCAGCTGCTGAACACAGTGTTGACCGCGGTAACGAGGCCGGGATCGGAGCGCCAGTTGGTGAGAAGCGTGTATCGGGCTGCAGCGGATCGGGCGGCGGCCATGTAGGCAAAGATATCGGCGCCGCGGAAGCTGTAAATGGCCTGTTTAGGATCGCCGATCAGAAACAGACGGTGGCCGGGGGTGTCGAAAAGGGTTTTGAAAATATGATATTGAACCGGATCCGTGTCCTGGAATTCGTCGATGAGAGCAGCCTGGTAGCGTCCCCGGATGCGTTCCGCCAATAGGCTGCCTCCCGGGGTTTTGAGGGCTTCACTCATGTTCTGAAGCAGATCGTCGAAGGACTGGCGGTTGCTCTCCCGCATTCGCTCCCGGATTCTTTTGCCGGCGTAGGTAATCAGTTCCCGCTTGAGGTGAACGAGTTTTTGGGCGTAAAGCGCGTTGAGAGCGTCGCAGGCTTGCTTGAATTCGTCGCACAAGCGAAAGAATGGATGATCTGGAGAGGCGGCGGATTTTTTGGTGCCTTTCGTCAGCCCCGACCGTGTGAATTTATCGAATTTTTCGGGCGGTATCGGATGGGGCGTTGCCCGGCGGAGATAACGCTCCAGGATATCCGTCCACACGGGAATGAGCGCGGTTTTATAGATGCCCCGATGCAGCCCCGGCGCATTCAGAAGAATTTCTACGATTTCTTCTTTACATGATGCCCATGTCTTTTGAAGTGACGCATAGCCCTTTTGGAATGCCGCCTCGGCAATGCGGGTATCGGGTGTTTCTCCGACAGGGATGACGGCGATGTCCGGCTGGATGTGCCGACTCGAAAGAAGGGCGAACAAGGCTTCGGGATTGGTTTTGGCCAACACGTAACGGACGAAGATTGGATCGGCCGTGTAGAGGCGGGTCCGCCAGAAATCCTCGACAACGGCGCGTCGAATACCGTCCTGGTCGGCCGTCAGTTCCGTATCGAAAAGGGCGCCGCTTTCAAAGGCATTTTCCCGGAGCATTCGATTGCAGAACCCATGGATGGTAAATATGGCCGCTTCATCAAAGTCCCGGACGGCTTCCTTGAGGGCCTGGATCGCTTCTGCCGAACCGGATTTCGAACGGTGGTCCCATTTCTCCGCAAGCCGTTCAAGGAGACGGTCTCCCATAGCCTCCCCGCGGAGCACGCCGAGGGCAAACTTGAGACGGTCACGGATCCGACCCTTGAGCTCCTCGGTTGCGGCTTCGGTGAAGGTGACTGCAAGGATACGGCTGATGGGTATCTTCTGTTCGACGATAAGCCTGAGAACAATCCCTGTGATGGTGTAGGTCTTGCCGGTGCCGGCCCCCGCTTCGATGAGGGTGGTGCCGACCAGGGGACTCTCCGGCAGATCGAACGGCGGTGGAAGGGTTTCGGGCGCTTCGTCGGTGTTCACAGCGTTACCGGATCTCCTGTCTGTGGTCAAAAAGCGGCGCAAAGACCGCGAGGGCTATCTTCTGGAAGGCTTCATCAAAGGGATCGCCGTCGCCGATGCACCGCTGATAATAGATATCTTCGCCTTCGCCGCTGCCATTGTAACCGACCCATGATTTCCGGGCGGCCGCCAGGGCGGTTTCCAGGGGCTTCCCGCGCTCCCGGCGTTGTTCGGCAAAGGCCATGGACGATCGGGGGAAGAACGGTAGGGGCTGTTGAAGGCCTTCCCAATACAGTGTGAGCAGGCGTGCAAGGTGAGCCGCGGCGTTTTCGACAGGTAAAAATTTCCATACCTTGTCTGTTCCGGCGACCACCGACTGCCTGGGATGGGGACCCTCCGCGGCGTTCAGGGCGAGGTGTCGGATCCAGGTGTTCAGCTGGTCTCCTGCCTTCACTGTCGCAAACCGATGCTGCACCCGGCGATCGCCGTGGAATTCGCCAATTCGGCCGGAAAGGCTGAAGCCTTCCAGATCCAGGCGGATGGCCGCGGGCGGTTCGGCGGCCATGCCTACCAGGCCTGAGATTTTTTTGAAAAAGGCCGCCGTTTCCACTGACAGTTCTTCATAGAGGGCTTCACCGACACGCCCATGAGGCAGATCTCCGGCGCTCCGTTTCAAGGCGAACAGAGCTTCGGGCGGTTGTCCCGATAGATGTTTCCGGACCATGTTCTCCGCCAGGATGTAACGATCCAGACCGGCGATGTCGAAAGGCTCCTTTTCCTCGACGGTAATCTCCCGCTCCGCAAGGAATACCCCCAGGCGATGATTCAGAAGATACTTGTGGGGGTTTCCGAAAAAGCGGCAGAGATGTTCTATGTCGACGGTGCGCCAGGTATCGTCGGGTTCCGGAAGCCCTGCAGAAATGAAGGGCGGTAGATGTGAGCGCTCGGCGAGGAGCTTCCGGGCCGTGGTCAGATTGGTTTCGGAATAGCTGAAGAGCCGATTGTCACGATCCGTCGCTTTCGTGAAATAGGCGGGACTGAAGGCTTGAAGCCGATGCCGGGTGATGATGGGCGTGTCGAGGTTCGTCCCGTCGTGAAAGATAAATCCCCGTTCGATAACATCCTGGAGTTCGCTGACGAGGACCGACGGTGGAATGACCCCGTTGTCCCGGATGCTCTGTCCCACATAGCTCACGTAAAGCTTCTCCCGGGCTGAAAGGAGGGTTTCCAGAAAAAGATAGCGATCGTCCTTGCGACGGGAACGGTCCCCGGGCTTCGGGTGCGCAGCCATAAGATCGAAGCCCGGGGTCGGGGTGTTTCGGGGATAGTCGGCGGCGTTCATGCCCATCAGGCCGATGATCCGGAACGGGATGCTTCGCATGGGCAGCATGGCACAGAATGTCACGCCGCCGGTGATAAAGCCGAACCCGAAGGCGTCCCGATCGAGTCGACCGGACAGATAGGCTCGAATCACCTGGATGTCCACGGGGCGCTCGAACAGTGCCCGGTCCGCCGTCCGGCGAAGTTCGGCGACGGCATCCCCGATGAGTTGGGCGTCTCTCTCGGCGGCGGCATCGATTTCGAAAAAAGCATCGAGCACCTCGTTCAGGAAACGTGCCCATTCCGCGGGGGGCCTGGGGATCGACAATTGTTCCGTGTGAGAGAACAATCGGTCCGTGAATTCGAGAAGGCCGCCCAAAGCCGCCGTTTCCGAGCCCTCCATGGGATCGTAGGGGAGAATGTCGGCGAATGTACGTTCATCTTTTCCAGCCATGGCGTATCCCATGAGAAGGCGGTCGAGTCCCGCTCGCCAGGTGTGCTCCGAAATATCGGGCAGTCCCAACTTCGCCCGGCTGGGTCCGTCGACACCCCAGCGTATCCGGACATCCCGGATCCATTGACGGATGCGGTCGACTTCAGCCTCGTCGAGATCGAATTTCCGGTGGATCCAGGGGCGTTCAAGGAGCGCCGTCACGTGTGCCGCATCCATGCGGCCGTCGCCGGGGTCGATCAGATCGAGAAAGGCTTCGATAAGACGACTTTCGCTTCGGATGCCTCGGTCGGCGATGCTGTAAGGAATTCGCTTCGGGTCGCCCGCGGGACGATCGAAGACGGCATGAATGTAAGGGGCATAGGTTTCGATATCCGGCATCATGATGAGAATGTCGCTGGGTCGGAGGGTTTCGTCTGCCGAAAAGAAAGACAGGAGCTGATCGAAAAGCACCTCTATCTCTCTCATGGGGCTGTGGCAGACGTGAAAGGTGATGGATCGGTCCTCGGGAGGGATGCGTTGTCGGGGAGCGTCTTCCGACGGGCGATCGACCCGGTTCAGGATGTCGGATTGGATACAGGCCAGAAGGGTTTCCCGGCCGGGATCCTCGAAGATGTTTACAACCTCCGGATCGAAGGCGATGAGCATGTCGAAGAAATCCCGGCCAAGAATTCCGAGGGAAGCTAACAGGCTGTTCTGTTCGCCGATGTGGAGGTCCGCCTCGGGCACCGCCTTTTCCCGGCCTTTGCGAAGCACCCGACGTTGTTCGCTCTTGGAGAGGGTGTCCCCCCAGTACTCGGCGCAGGGATTCATCAGAAACAGATTGACCTCCCGGTGCAGGGAGAGAATGTCCAGAATTTCCATATGAAAACGCGGCAGACTCGAAATGCCGAAAACCGATATGCGTTCGGGCAGGATTTCCGAGAGAAGGGGGGCGTCGGCGAGAATGTCGGCGAGAGACCTGCCCAAGGCTGCCTGATGGCGGACTTGCCGGCCTTCGGAAAGTCGCCGCCAGAGGGCCGGTTGCCAACCTTCGCCGCCGCCTGCCTCCCAGTCAAGAATCCAATCCGGACGGAAAATCAGGTATTGATCGTAAAGATCGGCGATCCGTTGGGCGAGTTGAAACCATTTGAGATCTCCGGCGTCGCCGTCAAGGTAATGCCTCAAGGGCGTGAAATCGGGATTTCCCAGTTCGCCGGGGAGCGTCGCCATGATGGCCCATGTCATCACCGGGCGCTCGAAAGGTGAATGTTCGGGCAGACCGGGCAGGAGCGCCCGAAAGATGTCGGAATAGACAAATGTGTTGGGGAAAGGGAAGGCCATGTTGGCGCAGATGCCGTGACGACGGGCCAGAACCATGGAGAGCCATCGCTCCATGCCGAGGCTCTGGACAACGACGATTTCGGGTGTCAAAGGATCGGCCAAAGGGCGGCGGAGGGTATTCGCCAGGGCCGCCGCCAAGGCTTCCAGGCGGTTGCCGGTGAAAAGATGGAAACGCTTCACGGCGTATGGTTCCCGCTGTCGCGGATGCCGGTTTCGATGCCGTGAATCCGGCGCCGGGGCTCTCTGCCTGTTGCGGTCCTGGAGTCGGTATTCATATGACAAGCCTTCGGGGCGGGCATAGACGGCTTTCCTCCATATCAGTAGATCTTGCGTCCCCCGAAGCTGGAACCGATGACCGTGAAGCTGTTCTCGACGATGAACAGGGCGTTGGGATCAATGTTGAATACCGCCTCCTCGACGCGCTTCATCTGGATATTGTTGGTGATGGCCATCAGAAGCAGCTTGTCCCTGCCGCTGTATACGCCCCGGCCTTTGAGGAAAGTGGCGCCCTGATTGAGATCGTGAATGAGGACCTTTGAAATCTCCTCGTTCTTGTCGCTCACAATGAAGATCACCTTGCGCTGGTTGAACAGCGACAGGATATGCTCCAGGGATACGGAGGTGATGAAGACCAGGATAACCGATGCAATGAAGATATCCGCATTGTAGTAAGTGATGACGAAGCTGAACAGCACGGCGTTGAACATCAGATAGAGCCTGCCGAACCCCATGTTGAACTTCTGGTTGAGGATGACGGCGACGATGTCGAGGCCCCCGCCTGAGCCCAGGGATCTCAGGACGATGCCGCTTCCTGCACCGCAGATGATGCCGCCGGCGACAGCCGCGTAGATCTGCTCCTGGATGCCGAAATCGAGGGTGATCAGCTCGGAGGTGAGGGTGAGCGCCACGACCCCGTATAGGCTGTATAAGAAAAAGCGTCGGCTGATATAAAACCAGCCCACGACAAACAGGGGCAGGTTCAAGAGGAAATACCAGATCCCCGGGCTGAGCCATTCGGTTTTGTAATAGAGCAGGAGGCTCGTGCCGTAGATGCCCCCGGTAATGAAGTTGTGGTGGACAACGATGCCCTTGGCACCCAGAGAGAACAATGTCGAACCCAAGGTGATCAGTAGAAGGTTCCATGCGGGAGAATAGGTGTATTTTTTGAGATTCATGATGAATGATTGTATAGCTGTTAAGATGAGGTGTATTTTATGAAATTTCCGGCGGTATAGCCATCTTGATTCTCGATTGCCGTGTTGATCTTCAGGGTTGCATGAATCCAAAATCTTGCGTTGCTTTTCATTCCTCAATTTATTAAATGCTTAATTATAACAATATATTGGTGTTCAGGTTGCAGGTTTTGCCTGTATCGCCTGTATGGCAATACCCTGAAGACATTCCCCATAGCAGGATATTCCCTTGGCGACAAGTCCCTCATCACGATAATTCCTATGTGCCGATACATGATCCGCGGATCTGACGCGTTCTGCCGAAGCCGAAGGGGCGTGTGGCTTTGGCGATTGGCGCTTTTATGCCCTTTCAACTTTTAGTCCCTATCCGGTTGCCTGATGAAGGGCGCGTCAAATAACGATATTTTTATCATGCGTTGACGTTTGGCGGGTAAAGGGTTTTCAATGGAATTCAGACCGAAGGACCTGGGGATAATGCGGATTGATGACGGCACCTGCGGATATTGAAGTATGGCCGGAGAGGAAATCGGTTTGAGAGTGGATCTCAGCTCTTGAATTCCTCCACCAGGGCTTCGATTGTCGCCTTGGCGTCGCCGAAGATCATGCGGGTGTTGCTCCGGTAGAAGAGGGGGTTGGGAATACCGGCAAAGCCGGATGCCATGGACCGCTTCAGTACGAAAACGTTTCTCGCTTTGTCGGCGTCGATGATGGGCATGCCGTAAATGGGGCTGCCTTCGTCCTCCCGCGCTGCCGGGTTCACCACGTCGTTGGCGCCGATGACGATGCAGACGTCGACGGTGTCTATGGTCTGATTGATGTCGTCCATCTCCACCAGTTTGTCGTAAGGCACGTTCGCCTCGGCCAGGAGCACGTTCATATGGCCCGGCATGCGGCCGGCCACCGGATGGATGGCGAAGGAGACCTCCGCGCCGTTGGCCTCGATGAGGTCCGCCAATTCCCGGACGACGTGCTGGGCCTGGGCCACGGCCATGCCGTAGCCGGGAACGAACACCACCGATGAGGCCGCCTCGAGGACATAGTAGGCATCCTGAGGTGAAGTGGACTGGGCGGTACCCTCGGCGCCCCCGGCGCCCCCGGCAGCCTCGTGGGAGCCGAATCCGCTGAAGAGGACGTTGGTGAGGGACCGGTTCATGGCTTTGCACATGATGTTCGTGAGAATCAGTCCGCTCGCGCCCACCAGTCCTCCCGCCACGATGAGGATATTGTTGCCGATGGCGAAACCGGCCGCACAGGCGGCCAGCCCCGAATAGGAATTGAGCAGGGAGATCACGACGGGCATATCGGCGCCGCCGATGGGGATCACAGTGACGATCCCGATGACGAGGGAAAGGATGACCGCAGTCGGCACATAGACCGCCGAGATGCTCGGATAAAAGCTGCCGCAGAAGAGCACCCCCACCCCCAGGGTGATGACGAAGAGCCCTCCGTTGATGATCTGCTGACCGGGAAACAGGATCGGCCGAGAGGGAATGTTTCCGCTCAGTTTCCCCCACGCCACGACGGACCCGGTGAAGGTCATGCCCCCGATGAGAACCGCCAGAAAGACGGAAACCAGAATGAAGACGACGGTCTGATCAGGATGGGCATGAAATTCGGACCAGCCAACGAGCATGCTCGCCAATCCGCCGCCTCCGTTGAAAAGCGCTACCATTTCAGGCATTCCGGTCATCTTTACCTTGAGGGCCGCCAGGACGCCGACGGCCGCTCCGATCGCCACGCCGACGGCGATCCACTTGAAGTCCAGTCCAGCCCGGATCAGGGTGAAGATCACGGCGATAAACATCCCTGTCGCCGACACCAGGTTGCCCCGTCGTGCGGTTTCCGGAGAACTCAACATCTTGAGACCGAAGATGAACAGCATTGCCGAGAGAATGTAGGCCAGGGATGTGACGATCAGCATTGTTTCATTCGCAGTCGTTGGGGTCATCGGGAACCGTCCTTTTTCCTGAACATGGCCAGCATTCGGTTGGTGACGACATAGCCGCCAACGACGTTGATGGTGGCGAAGATGACCGCAAGGATTCCGAGTACGTGGCTGAATCCCCCTCCTGTGTCGGATAGATTCACCGCTGTAATCGCGCCGATCAGGGTGATGCCGGAGATGGCGTTAGCTCCCGACATGAGGGGGGTGTGGAGGGTCGACGGAACCCTGGAAATCAGTTCAAACCCTAGAAACACGGTCAACATGAACACGAAAAGCATATCGAATGACATGGCATATCCTCTCGATTGATGTTGGGGCGACGGCGGACGGCCGTACCGGGGATCACTCAGGGCGCTTCGACAACACGGCACCGTCCCGCGTCGCGAGGCAGGCCTCGATGATCTTGTTTCCGGCATCGAGTCGGATTGTCTTGGCGTCGGCATCCCAGAATTCCTGGACCAGGTGAAAGACGTTCATGGCGTACATGGTGCTCGCATCCACCGGCACCCTGCCGGGAAGATTGGCATGCCCCAGGATGATGACGCCCTTCTCGTCGACCTCGGCATCTTTCCGGGAACCCTCAACGTTGCCGCCGCTCTCGACCGCCATATCCACCACCACGGTGCCCGGGCGCATGGCCGCCACCATATCGGCGGTAATGATGCGGGGTGCCGGGCGTCCGAAAACCTGGGCCGTTGTGATGATCATGTCCGACTGAGCGCAGACTTTGGTCATGCCTTCCCGCTGCATCCGGAGTTGCTCCGGGGTCAGCTCTTTTGCGTAGCCGTCCTGGGTCTGTCCGGTTTCTCCGATATCGATTTTGACGAATTTGGCGCCGAGGGACTTGACCTGCTCCTCGACAACCGGACGGGTATCAAAGGCGGATACGCGGGCACCAAGCCTTCGGGCCGTTGCGATGGCCTGGAGTCCGGCCACTCCGACGCCGATCACCAGAACGGCCATGGGCTTGATGGTGCCCGCGGGGGTGGTCATCATCGGCATGATTCTGGCGGACCGGGCTGCGCCGAGAATGACCGCGACGTAACCCCCGAGGTTGGCCTGGGAACTCAAGGCATCCATTTTCTGGGCGTAGGTCGATCTCGGGATCATCTGCATGCTGACGGCCGTGATTCCCTGGGCCGCCATGCGGGCTATCCGCTCGGTTTCGCTGAAAGGATCGAGAAAACTGATGTGGAGGGTTCCCGCGGGGATGGCGGAGATCTCTTCATCCGAGGGCGCCCTGAGACGTGCCAGAACCTGACAGACCTCCGGGACGGTCCCCGGATCGGCCGGCTCGGCTCCGGCTTCCTGGAAGGCACCGTCAGCCAGGCCCATATGTTCACCGATCCCCCGCTCCACGACGACTTCGATGCCGATCCTGCGATATCTGTCGATCATGGAAGGCATCACCGCTATGCGGGGCTCACCGAAACGGCGCTCAGAGACAAAACCGATCTTCACTATACCCTCCTCGGGTTGCATCGTCGATAAATGGAACAGGAAAGCAGCCGTACGGTCTGAGGGGGCAACCGTTTTCGAACTGCGGCCTTCCAGGCAGGCGGCATCCTTTACATTAAATCGAGATTATTTACCCGAAAAAATGATACGCACCGCCGGATCTGTCAAGAAAATTTTAAATGGCTTTCAGGATTCATGGATTGCCTGTTTTTCAGAAGAGGGTTGATCGGGAGCTGCCGCATGCCGAAGGATGAGGGCCTCGAAGGCGGCATTGTCCAGCACCTCTTTTTCAAGAAGTGTTTCGGCAATGGTCACCAGGGTCTCCTTGTGCGCCGTCAGCAATCCGGTGACGTGCTTTTCACGCCGGGTAAGGATATCCTTGACCTCGGCATCCAGTTTTGCAGCGGTTTCCTCGCTGTAATCCCGGCTGCTCATGCCGGTTTGATCGTTGCCGAGAAAGATCGGCGTCTGGCGACGGGGATAGGTGGACAGGCCGAGGGTCTCTCCCATGCCGTATTCCGAGATCATGGCACGAGCGATATCCGTTGCCCGCTGCAGGTCGTTTCCGGCTCCGGTGGTCACGTCTTCGAACACCATCTTTTCGGCCACCCGGCCCCCCAGAAGGACGTCGATTTTGCCCAGAAGCTCTTCACGGCTCATGAGGTAGCGGTCCTCGGTGGGGCGCTGTTGGGTGTATCCCAGGGCGGCAACCCCTCGGGGGATGATGGAAATCTTGTGAACTTTGTCGGCGCCGGGCGTGAAGGCCGCCACCAGGGCATGCCCGGTTTCGTGATAGGCGACGATTTTCTTTTCTTTGGGATTGATAACCCTGTTTTTCTTTTCCAGTCCGCCGATGAGACGATCGGCAGCCTCATCCAGTTCCGTCATACCGACGCTTTTTTTCCGTTTTCGGGCTGCGAGAAGAGCGGCTTCGTTGATGACGTTGGCCAAATCCGCACCTGTGAATCCGGCGGTTTTCTGGGCGAGCACATGGAGGTCCACCTCCTCGGCCAGTTTGATTTTTCGAGCGTGTATCTTGAGGATGGCTTCCCTCCCGTTGACGTCGGGCCGGTCCACCAGGACCTGGCGATCGAACCGGCCCGACCGCAGAAGCGCCGGGTCCAGAACCTCGGGGCGGTTGGTGGCCGCCATAATCACAACGCCCTTGCGCGTGTCGAACCCGTCCATTTCCACCAGGAGTTGGTTGAGGGTTTGCTCCCGTTCGTCATGACCGCCGAACCCTCCGATACCCCTGGCCTTGCCGATGGCGTCCAATTCGTCGATAAAGATGATGCACGGGGCCTTTTCCCGGGCCTGGATGAAAAGGTCTCTCACCCGGGCGGCCCCCATGCCCACGAACATCTCGACGAAATCCGATCCGCTGATGGAGAAGAACGGGACCCCGGCTTCTCCGGCAACGGCTCGTGAAATCAATGTTTTGCCTGTTCCCGGCGGACCGACCAGCAGAACACCTTTGGGCATCTGGCCCCCCAGTTCCTGATAGATGTGGGGCTCTCTGAGATAGGAGACGATCTCCTGCAACTCTTCCTTGGCTTCATCTGCTCCGGCCACGTCGGCGAAGCGTGTCTCTACATCCTTTTCCCCCACCAGCTTGGCCTTGTTCTTGCCGAAAGTCATCATTCCGGCCTGGGACATCTGCATTTTCCGCATCATGAAAAACCAGATGAGATAG
This sequence comes from Desulfococcus multivorans, assembly GCF_001854245.1. Lineage (GTDB taxonomy): Bacteria > Desulfobacterota > Desulfobacteria > Desulfobacterales > Desulfococcaceae > Desulfococcus > Desulfococcus multivorans. Next base: position 1,028,915 of record NZ_CP015381.1, read on the forward strand.
AACAGAAAAATGGGCACCACCCAGGAAAGAAGGGTTTTCAGGAAGGTGTTCTCGACCTCTCCCCTGAACTCCACCTGATGCTGCTCCAAGGTCCGGGAGAGGTCCGTGTCGACCCGCACCGTAACGAAGACCTCGGGATTTCCGCTTTCATCCAGCATGCGCCCCTTGATCTGCTCCTTTCCGACGGCGATCTCTTTGACCCGGTTGTCGTTGACGGCCTGGAGAAATTCGCTGTAAGGGATAACCTTGGGTTTAAATTGTCCGAAAATCAAGTTCTGAAGGATGAGAACGCCCCAGAACGCCAGGATCAGGTAGTAGAAGTTGAATCGGGTGTTTTTTTCCATGACCGGCTCTTTTTAATTCAGGAAATATGGCGACGCAGTCTGATTCGCGCCGATGCAGCGATGCTTGAATGCTAAAATAAAACTGTTTTATGGGAAAAATCAATAGAAAATCCAAAGTCGCCGACTTCGCAAAAAGTCAGAATTTATAGTTATAGCTACATGGTATTGGAGTTGTCCAAGCGTATAAACACTATATACTGTGTCAATATGTCGTTCAAGCGACTTTTTGCGGATGCATCAAAGTGGGAATATCAAAAACAGAGAGGGTAGGGGATTCGGAGGGGGAGTCGCGCCCCCTCCGATGCAATTACGGGCAAGGAATAGGGTCAGTCGCACAGCTCGAACAGGGCCGCGGCGCCCATGCCGCCGCCGACGCACATGGATTCCACGCCGTATTTGACGCCCCGTTCCTTCATACGGTGGACCAGTTGTGCGCAGAGCTTGGCGCCGGTGCAGCCCAGCGGGTGCCCCAGTGCGATGGCGCCCCCGTAGACATTGATGCGGTCCATGTATTTATCGAGCCCCAACTCCCGGATACAATAGAGGGCCTGGGAGGCGAAGGCCTCGTTGATTTCCCACAAGCCGATGTCCTCGATGGAAAGTCCTGCCAGATCCAGGAGTTTGGGAATGGCGTACCGGGGGCCAACACCCATCTCGTCGGCGCGGCATCCCACGGTGGTGTAGTGTTTGAGCCTGGCGATAGGGGTGATGCCGAGTTTGTTCACCATCTCACCGCTCATGAGGACCGTTGCCGCGGCACCGTCCGTCATTTGAGACGAGTTTCCGGCGGTCACCGAGCCGTTGGCGCGAAAGACCGGATACAGCTTACCCAGGCCTTCCAGGGTGGTGGCCGGCCGGATGCCGTCATCGAAATCCTGGAGGAAGGTTTCCTTTGCAAAGATTCCGTTGTTCCGTTTAACGAATTTAACGGCCGGCGTGGGAACGATCTCTTTGAACAATTTTCCTTCGAGGGCTTTCGACGCTTTCATCTGGGATTGGTGTGCGAATTCGTCCTGGTCCTTCCGGGAAATCCCGTAGCGGGAGGCCACATTCTCCGCAGTGATGCCCATGGAGACATAGAGCTCGGGATGTTCCCTTGAATAGTCGGCATCGGGGCGGGGCAGGTTGCCGGGCATGGGGACAAAGGTCATGGACTCCACGCCGCCGCCGAGGGTGATGTCGGACCAGCCCGCCATGATGCGCATGGCGCACAGGGCGATGGCCTCCAGACCCGAGGCGCAGAATCGGTTGACGGTCGCACCGCCGACCTTCTCGGGAAACCCCGCGATCTGTGCGGCGATTCGGCCGATGTTAAGCCCCTGCTCCGCCTCGGGAAAGGCGCAGCCGATCATGACGTCGTCCACCATTCCGACGTCAAGGCCCGGCGTCTTTTCAACGACGGTTCTCAGGATAAACGAGAGCAATTCCTCGGGCCGGGTATCTTTAAAGGCCCCCTTGTTGCGCCTGCAGCCGGGGGTCCTGATGGCTGTCACGATATATGCATCTCTCATGGTTGAGTTCCTCCTTGGGTTTTAACATCTTAATTTCGCAAGGGCTTTCCGGTTTTCAACATATGTTCGACCCGGGCTGCGGTTTTGTCGTTTTTCCAGAAATCCACGAAAGCGTCCCGTTCGAGTTTGAGCAGCAACTCTTCATCGACACGGCTGTCCTTCCTCACGTCGCCGCCGGAGATGACATGGGCGATTCTTCGGGCCAAAAGTACGTCGTATTCACTCACGAATCCACCACTCTGCAGGTTGAAGAGTTCCGCATGGACCATGCCCTGGGCCGCCTGACCGGGCACCGGAATTTTTCGTTTGACGGGTGGAGCGTACCCTTCGTCGACCATTCGCAGCACCTCTTTCTTAGCCTCGCCGATCTGGTGGTCCCGGTTGAAGACAATGCGGTCGTTGGGGCCCAGAAACCCGATATTCCGGGCATCTGCCGCCGACGAAGAGACTTTTGCCATGGCAATAGCCTGGAAGACCGGCAAAAAATAGGTTGTCAGGTCCGCGCCGGTTACGGCGTCGGGAATCGAGGCGACAATTTTCTTCCAGAAATTGGTGCATCCGCCGCCGGCGGGAAGAAGTCCGACCCCGATCTCCACGAGGCCCATGTAGAGTTCCGCGTGGGCAACGATCCGGTCGGCCGCGAGACAGACCTCGCATCCGCCCCCCAATGTCAGGCCGAAGGGGGCGGCCACTACCGGAAAAGCGGCATACCGCGCGCGCTGAAGACCGTCTTGAGCCTTCTTGAGAAATGTGTCGATCTCGTCGTATTTACCGGTCTGGGCCAGGCCGGCCATGTAAAAGAGATCCCCGCCGGCCGAAAAGGCACCAGGCATGCCGCCGGCCTGATTACCGATCACGAGGCCGACGCCGTGGGTGTCCACATGGTCCAGCGCCCCACTGATGAAGTCGACGATCTCCGCGTTGATGGCGTTCATCTTGGAATGGAATTCACAGCAGAAGACGCCGTCTCCAAGATCCACGAGGGAAGCGGATCTGCAGGTATCCACGGTTTTGCCGCCGGCCTTGAGGGTCGCAAGAGAGATGACGTTGTCGGAGACGGCTACGGGCTGGTAGTCACCTGATGCAAAATCGTAGAAGTATCTTTTTCCGTTGTCCGTTCGGTAGAAGGTCTCATAACCTTGTTCCAGCATTTTCCGAATGTTTTCCGGCACCGGTATGCCGTCGGCGTCCATTTTTTCCACGGATCTTCTGATGCCGATGGCTTCCCATGTTTCAAAGGGGCCCATTTCAAAATTATAGCCCCATTTCATGGCGTTGTCGATTTCGACGATGGTGTCGGAGATCTCGGGGACACGGTTGGCGGCGTAGATCAGTGCCCAGGCCATGGCTTTCCAGGCGAATCGGGCGCCGCGGTCGTCACCGTAAAGGACGGCCTTCATTTTTTCCGGCAGGGTTTTGGCTTTTTTTGCTGCCACAAGACAAGGGAAATCGGGATTTTCGTATTCTTCATACTCGAGGGTGTCGATGTTGATGACCTTTCGGACCTTTTTCCATTCCGGCGTCACCTCGGTCTTGTAAAAACCGCTCTTGGCTTTCTTGCCGAGGAATTTCCTGTCGATCATGCGGGTTACGAATTCCGGAACCTTGAAGGCTTCCCGCTGCTCGTCTTCGGGTACCAGATCATAGGTATTTTGGGCGACGTGATACATGGTGTCGAGTCCCACGAGATCGGTGGTTTTGAACATGGCGGTTTTGGGTCGTCCCAGTGCCGGGCCAAACAATGCGTCGATCTCGGGAATCGTAAGACCGTCTTCAACCATGAACTGCATGGTTTTGACGATGCCGTGGACACCGATGCGATTGCCGACGAAGTTGGGGGTGTCCTTGGCCCAGACGATTCCTTTTCCCAGCGTACGTTCGCCGAAATCAGCTATGAATTCAAGGATATCGGGTAGAGTCTCTTCACCTTGAATGATCTCGAGCAGCTTCATGTAACGGACTGGATTGAAGAAATGAGTGCCCAGAAAATGTTGCTTGAATGCCGTGCCGAGACCCTCGGTCATTTTTTTCAAGGGGATGCCGGATGTATTGGACGAAACAATGGCGTTCGATTTTCTGACGGGTTCAATGCGTTGAAAAAGGGCCTGCTTGATCTTCAGATTTTCAACGACGACCTCGACGATCCAATCGCACTCTTTCAGTTGATCGAAATCGTCTTCGAGGTTGCCGATGGTGATCCGATCGACGTCTTTGGGTTGCATCAAAAGGGCGGGGCGGGATTTGACGAGGGCATCGAAACCGGCTTTCACGATGCGGTTTCGGGCTGCGGGATCCTTTTTTTCCGTTTCATCGAGATCAAAGGGGACGATATCCAGCAACAGGGTTTTCAGTCCGGCGCCGGCCAGGAGTGCTGCAATTCCGCCGCCCATGACGCCGGAGCCGATAACGGCTGCTTTTTTGATTTTTCTGACCATGTTGACCTCCTGAGTCGAGAGTTCTTTTCATTAATGAATGAATATTCATTCATTTATCAGAGGGAAGATCCCCATGTCAAGCAAAACTATTCGAAAGCGGATCGGTGTCTTAATTCTATAAAATAAAAATGTTATTGATATCATTCAAACGAATGAATCGATTCGGTCCGGATAACCTCACGTGACTGTCAATTCGACAGCGAATGAATTTTCATTTCAGATTTTGAAGAGGCCGGAAGAGAAGAACTGCCTGTTTAAACAAAATATAATCGGATTTCGGGTGTCAGAAGTGCCATAAGATGCCGAATAGGAATTCAGGCAGAAATGAATGATCGTTCAATATCGATTCTGGTGATATCCGGCTGGTATGGACGACCTCTGAAGCTAACGGTCTCGGTTTTTTCGAGACGAATTCGATTCGGATCGCCTTATAAAGATTTCGCCAATGGCGCCTTCACGATGTCGCGGACTTTCTCCACGAGGATATCCAGGTTGTCTTCGTGGTATTCACGGGTATCCACCGGCGGATGAATGATGAGGTCGGCTCTTCCGGGGAAGATGTCCAGGGTATCGGGCGGCAAAATAGATCGCGTGCCGCGGATCGTGATGGGAAGGATGGGGAGACCGAGGTCCAGGGCCATTTTGAAGGCACCCTTTTTGAAGGGACCGAGGTGGCCGCTTCGGCTCCGGGTGCCTTCCGGAAAGAAAAGGATCGATGTCCCGTCGACAATCCGTTTTTTAGCGGCGTTGATGGTCTGGATGGCGGCAGCCCGGTCAGACCGATCGATGAAGATGTGCCCCAATTTTTCACATGACACTCCGATGAAGGGTATTCTTCTCAGTTCGATCTTCATCACCCATTTGAAGTCTATGCCCAGCCAACCGTAAAGCACAAATATGTCATATTGACTCTGGTGGTTGGAAATAACGACGTAGGACTGATGCTTGTCGATGAACCTCCGACCGGTGACGCGGACGAACATGGGGGTAATCCCGGCATTTATTCTGGCCCAGGTGGCGCCGCACAGATAGCTGGAGATCCGGGGCTTGAGAAAGGAGGACAGGACTACGGCCAGACCCCCGAAAAAGATGGTGGTCACCACAAAAACCGGAGACAGAATCAACCATTTATAGGGTTGATAGAAAATTCGCCGGAGCTTCTTCATCATGTGGCTGTCGGCACCACGATCATTTTTTGAGTTCTTTTTCACGATATTGGAGATAGATTCCTTTGAGGGATTCGTATGGATCCACCGCCGCCTCTTTTATCGATTCATAATCTCCAATGTTCAAGGAAAGCCGGTTCACCTGTTCATGACCGTTCAGGTAAGGGGATGCGTCCGGCGTCATCACGGTAACGGGATCGATGAACATATCGCCGACCCTTCCAAAGGTATCCCTCAACGTCGACGGGCCAAGAATGGGCCACACCAGGTAGAAGCCGTGGGGGATTCCGTAAGAGCCGAAGGTCTGCCCTAAATCCTCGTCGGGGGGCTCCGAAAGATTGGGTTCGAGATCCGCCGCGTTCCAAAACCCCAGACCACCGAAAACGGTATTGACCATGAACCGCCCCAATTCCACGCCGGCCCGGTCTGTCTTGCCCTGGAGCAGGCAGTTGACGAACCGTATCGGCATCTTGAGATTGACGTAAAAATTCCGGATGCCGGTTCTAAAGGGTCTGGGCAGCACCGACCGATAAATTTCGGCAACGGGCTTCAGGCCCCAGAAATAGAGCTTGTCGTTGAAATGAAAAAAGCCCTTGTTTAAATAATAGAGAGGATCTGCAATCTGGGGCATGGGTTCTTCATCCTCTTCCAGTGCCTCCGCCACGGCAAAAGCTTCGTCTTCGGCCGAAAGCGTTTGGATCTGCTGAGGAACTTCCTGCGCCGGCGCGCTCGTGACAACAAAAAATAGGCCCGCCAGCGTGATCATCACCCAAAACCACCTGGTCTGTCTTTTTGATTCCATGTGCATTCCGTCGGCTTAAGGTTTTCCAGTATCGCGGTGCAGGAGGCTTCCGAGCTCGACGTTCTATGCGCTCGGTTTTCCGCTTTTTTTCTCCTCCCGGGTTGTCTCCCGGATTCGCTCGATGAGCGCATCCGGAGATTCCTTGGCGAGAATGCTCTTGAACTGGGTCCGGTAGTTCTTGATGAGGCTGATGCCTTCGATGTTGATATCGTAAATCCGCCATTTCCCATGACTGAAAACGACCTTGTAGTCCATGGGAATTTCGGTGTCCTGGCGAAGGATTTTGCTTCTGACGACGGCCTTTTTTTCGGTAAGAAGGTCTTCTCCGAGGAAAACGACCCGCTCGTCTTGAAACTGACCTTGAATCTTGTTGAGATAATTGGTTTTGAGAAGTTCCGTAAAGGCCTCGGTAAAATCCTTTTGCTGTCTGGCGTTGAAAGCCTTCCAATCCCGGGCCAGCGCCATCATTGAAATGATCCTGAAGTCGAAAATATCCCGAACGATCTCCCAGATTTTTTCCCGCTGTTCATCTCGCTTTGACGCGACGGCATACTGAGGATCTTTCAACAGGGCGATCCCATTTTCAATGGGTTCCCTGATATCGTCCAAGGGTTTTGTCTGAGCGCCGTAAACCGGCATCTGAATGTTTAAAAGCAAAATAATGACAATCGCGATCGCTCTGATCATCATTTCCTCCCTTCCTGATGGGGTTTCAAACGTCTCTATCCGGCCACCATAACGAAAGCCGGAAATTGAATCCAAACCTATTCCTGGCCGGTGGATGATGAAACCCCGCCAAAAACGTATTTGCCGATCAGATCTTCGATATCGATGGGGGATTCGGTTTCGATGATCATTCCGCCCGGCGGAATGATGTCGTCCGAACCGCCCGGCGACATTCTAATATATTTGTCTCCGATGAGTCCAGAGGTTTTGACGGAGGCGATGACGTCGTCGGAAAGCCGGACTTCGTCCTTGATCTTCATCCGGACAAGCGCCTCCATCCGGTCGAGATCAAGGCTGATGTTGTCCACCTTGCCGATCTCCACGCCGGAGATTACCACCTCGGCGCCTTCCTTCAGGCCGGCAACCGATTGGAAGCGGGCATTGACCGTATAATAGTCGCTGCCGATCCATTCCATTTTTCCCAACTTGACGGTGAGATATCCCACGCACATGATGCCGATGACGAAAAAGATCCCCACGGCGGTTTCAACGGTTCCTTTTTTCATATTGCCTCCATGGCGCTAGCAGACCTTGAATTCGTAAAAGATGTTTTTCGCCGATTCCGCCACAGCAATGAGTTTTGCGATGGGTTTGTCCATCTCCGCCTCCGCCATTCCGGCGCTCACGGAAAAGCAGAACCCCGGGTAGGCCTGAATCTCCATATGGCCTTCCGATCTGAATTTTTCAGCCATCCGTCGACAGAGTTCTTCGGCCTCATCTTTGCGGGTTCGGGGCAGGATCAGGAGGATCTTGTTCATGCCCAGCCTCGAGCAGATATCCGTGATTCTCAGGGACTGCTGAACCCGGCTGGCAAACTGTTTGAAAGCCGTCTGCCGGGCCTCGTATCCACCCATCTTTTTCACCATATCCAGGTTGTCGATCGTCAATATGACAATAGTGAAGGTGGTGTTGTCGTTCCGCATGCGGGCCATCTCCTCCTGGTAGCGGCGTTCTCCCTGGGGTTGGGGCGTCAGGCCTGTCAAACCGTCGCGACGGCTCTCCTGTCCCTGGATGAACTGCTGGATAAGGGGATTGTCGGAGGATTGCATCTCCTCCAGACTGCCTTCAAAAATGATTCTACCTTCGTCGAGCATGGCAATACGCTGGGAAATGTAGAAAATATCCGGAATTTCGTGGCTGACGATAACGCCGGTGAACCCAAATCGATGCTGGTAATCGGATATCATGCTGTGAACCGCGTTTTTGCGGATGGGGTCGAGGCCGGTTGTGGGCTCGTCAAAGAGAATGATCTCGGGCTCAGTGACGAGCGCGCGGGCCAGGGCCACCCGTTTCTTCATACCCCCGGACAGCTGGGAAGGGTAGTCCCGATCGATGTCGTCAAGGTCCAGTTGATGCATCTTATTCCGCACCCGTTCCCGAATCTCTTTTTTGGGCATACGGGTTTTCTCCTTGAGGGGCAGGGCGATATTTTCAAAAACGGTCATGGAATCGAAAAGAGCGGTTGCCTGGAACATGTAGCTGAATTTTTTTTTCAGGGCGTTCCGTTCACCCTTTTTCATTCGGGATATCGACTTTCCTTCGTAAAGGATGGTTCCCCGGTCCTGTTCGATGAGGCCGATGATGTGCTTCAGAAGAACACTTTTGCCCTCGCCGCTTTTGCCGATGATGGAGGTGATCTCCCCTTTGAAGATGCTCAAGGAGACGCCGTTCAGGACGACGTTGTCGCCGAATGCCTTATAGACGTCCTGCAATTGAATCAGAGGCTGTACCATAGGTGGTCCTACATCAGGAATGAGGTTAGCACGTAATCGGTGGCCAGAATCAGAACCGATGAGATGACGACGGCGGAAGTCGTGGCGAAACCGACCCCTTTTGCACCGAATCCCTCTTTACGGGTATGGGTATAGTACCCCTGGAAACAGCAGATCGTAATGACCACCGCCCCGAAGACGACGGCCTTGATGAATCCGCCGTTGATGTCCACCATCTGGACGCTGTATTCCACCCGATAGAAATAAATGCCCGGACTGATGCCCAGAAGGAGCGAACCGGTCAGGTATCCACCGAAGATACCGACGGCGTCGAAAATCGCAGTAAGAAGGGGAAAACAGACGAGGGCGGCTGCAAGTCTCGGGCTGTAGAGGAACCGGATGGAGTTGATGCCCATAGTCTCCAAAGCGTCGATCTGTTCGGAGATGCGCATGATGCCGATCTCCGCCGCCATGGCGGAGCCGGCTCTCCCGGTGATCATGATGGCCGTCAGAACCGGTCCCAGCTCCCGGATGAGGGTGAGGGCCACCATGGTGCCCAGGATGCCCTCCGATCCGAATTTGACGAGGGTATAGTAGCCTTGAAATCCCAGCACCATTCCAGTGAAGGCGCCTGTCAGACAGATGACGAGAACCGACTTCATGCCGATGAAATAAAGCTGATCAAGGAATTTTGAGAATTGAATCGGAAATGAAAAGATATGGAGGATGCCCCGGAAAAAGAAGATCCCGAGCCGGCCCAACTCCTGGACGATAAAGATGATTTTGGCACCGATCGTGGTGAGCGATGTGGTCAGCATCGAAAGCCGGTTCATAGGAACAATCCTAAATTTTTAGAATGAAATGGGAAAATTCGATTTTTGAGCCATGAGATATAATCGAGCGGCGTGGGTGTGTCAAGAAACATTTCCCCCATAACACAACGACCGGGGCATTGCCCCGGTCGTTGTCGGATACTTAAGGAAAGCCGGCGAGGCCGTCAGGAGGGGAGTTTCGATCCCACCGCTTTTCCGTAGTCCTGGCAGGCTTTCATGCCGTCGGACGTTTCGATCGCCGCCTCTTTCAGGCTCAATGCCCCCAGATCCGTCATGTCCATCTTGTAGACAAATTCCATGGTATCGTAAATCATGGGTGCGGACTCGCCGCTGTGCGTGTAGGAACCGAATGCACCGCCCATCTTTCCGGTGAGATTCAGGTTTTCGGCGAGAAAAAGAAAGGTTTTCATGCCGGCGGTCATATCCCTGTGGTAGGTCGGGCAGCCGAACACGTATGCGTCGTACTGATTCAGTTCCTCCGGTTTCTTGAATTCGGAGATTTTTTTGACGTCAGCGGTATGGCCCAGCATGCGAACGCCTTCCGCAATAAACTCAGCCATTTTCTGGGTTTTCCCCGTTCTGCTTGCATAAGCAACCAACACTTTTTTCATGAGGCGATCTTCCTTTTCTGTGAGGTGTTTCGGATTGAATCAAAAGTATCGAAATCTCGACTGCCGATGTCGCAGTAATGGCCGTTCCTGCGGGGACAGGCCTGAAAAAAGGGGGCTCGATCATCGAGCCCCCTCGGGTCGGCGTTGATCAGGCGGTTACGCTTCCAGTTTCTGCCGATCGGCGAAGTCCATCATGACGCGTTCCCGGGCCTTGTCGATGCCCAGGGCCTTGCGCTTCTTGTCGATGTGGGCGATCATCAACCGGGCCATCTCGTAGGGATCCGGCGTGAAACCCCATTTGCCGAGTCCCCATTCCTCTTCCATGCGCCGGAAGAGCATATCATGGAATTTCGTATCCTTGACGATGGGGAAGGTGACGCCGAAGACTGTGTAGACCCCCGAGGCGACGAAGTACTGCCCAATGGCGATGGCCTTTTCACTCATGTATTCGGGGGCGGCGCCTGCAACTGGCAGGTCGGCGATGCTATCGCCGAGGCCGCCGGTTTTCACCATCTCGGTGCAGGCGATGAGGATACGGCTGTTATCTACGCAGGAACCCAAACCGAGAACGGGGGGCATGCCGACGGTTTCACAAACCTCGCTCAGTCCGGGGCCAGCCAAATGGGCGGCTTCGGGAGTCAGCAGGCCGGCTTTGGCAAGGGCGACTTGGGAGCAACCGGTCTGGACGACGAGGACATCGTTCCGGATCAACTCTTTGACCAACTCCACATGGACCCAATCCTGTTTGACGCGTGGGTTGGTGCAGCCCACCACGCCGGCGACACCGCGGATCCGGCCGTTGATGATGTTGTCGTTCAACGGTGTGTAGGAACCCCGGAAACTGCCGCCCAACATATAGTTGATGTATTCGTGGGAGAAGCCGTGGATGCCCATGTTGCGCATTTTCGGGATCTCGATGGGTTTGTTGCGGCTCTTAAAACGGGTAATGGCTTTGATGACCATCTCATCGGTACATTCGCTGGGTTTGGTTTCATTGAACTGAATATGCTGAGCACCTTCGATATGGCACCGGTAGTTGGTTGTTAGCAGCGGGGTGCCATAACATTCGGCGACCTTGACCAAGCCTTGTTTGATGCACTGGACGTCCACAACCATGGCGTCGACGGCGCCGGTGACCAGAATGGCTTCGGTGGACATGAAGTTGCCGGCATGGGGCACGCCGTGGCGGGACATCATCTCCGCGCCGGAGCAGCACATGCCGACCAGGTTGATGCCCTTGGCGCCGGCATCCTTGGCTGCCTGGATCAGGGTCGGCTCGTTGACGGAAACGAGCATGGATTCGAACATGTTGGGTTCGTGACCGTGGACGATAACATTGACGTGATCTTCCTTCAGAACACCCATGTTGACCTCAACCGCCACCGGTTTGGGGGTTCCGAACAGGATGTCCGAGATCTCCGTGGCCACCATGGAACCGCCCCATCCGTCGGCCAAGGCTGTCCGGCTGAACTGCTTGGTGAGGTTTTCAAAATCCTGGTCCACGCCCATATGTGTCCGGTGCATCATCTCCATGATTTCGCGCATGGAACCCCTTGGAATCATGTCGTATTTACGCCATGTCTCCTGAGTTTTTTTGGGGGCGCGCTGGGCAAAGGGAATTTCTCCCTCGACCTGGGTATAGGTTCTCTCAAGTTCCTTGTAGAGATCCATGGCGATATCCTCGGGCGTGCGCCCCTCGACTTCGATGCCAATGGATTGGGCCACCTGCTCCAGTTTCTGGACGTCCTTGATGCGGTACTCCGGTGCGTGGCCTTTTACGACTTCACGGAAGAGATCCAGCATGCCCATGCCGTGATCGGTGTGGGCGGCTGATCCGGAAGCCACCGCCCGGGCGAAGTTTCGGGCCATGATGGTGTCAATGGTTGCGCCGCAGACACCGACCTTGCCGTAAGGGTCCTTGGCGTTCAAACGGCATGGCCCCATGAAACAGTGTTTGCAACAGGCGGAGTCCGCACCGATGGGGCAGGCCTTCATGGATATCGCCCGATCAAAGGCGGTCTCGACGCCGTCACGCCGGGCCTTCTCCAGCATCTGAACCGTAGCGTCGCAAATGGTGAGGTCTCGCAGATTGACGGGTGCCTCGATGGTTTTGGAAATTTTTTTCTCTGCCATGTTTTCTCCCTTCGTGGAAAGATTATGTTTGGTTGAAAAGCCGATACGCGGGGCTGAACCGCGCTTTTTAAACTTGTCAGGCAAAATCCGGCATTGTGTATGCGCTTTTTCGGGATGCTGTCATCCATAGCATTGAACGCCATGGAGGGATTGTCGCACTTATATGATTATATGGGATATTTTTGATGATTACAGGCACTTGATTCTTAATAGTAATTGTTACTAATTAATTTAGAGGAAAGCGTCGGCCTTGTCAATCAAAATTTTAACAAAATTCAGGCGGGATAGACCCGACGTGTGGCGATCCTTCGGCATTGGGGTTGACAGTCCCGGGCATGTGTTGGATAACCCATCGCAAAATTTTACAGAGGGGAACATCCACGACAATCTCGTGCGGATATTTGGGAACCCATGGAAACGCTGAACCGATATTTCGTCGAACGGACCGACGACCTTCTTGCCGCAGGGGCGGGATTGTTGCTCACTGCCGCCTACCCCGATGTCGATTTGGACTGGATCGCATGGGCGGCGTTGGTGCCGTTGCTGACGGCACTGAAGGGCGCCTCCGTCCGGACCGCTTTCCGTCGAGGAATGGTGACGGGAATGGTCCATTACCTGACCCTGATTTACTGGTTGGTCCACACCATGCGGACCTACGGCGGGCTGCCCTGGTACCTCGCCGTTCCGCCGCTGTTCCTTCTTTCCGCCTATCTGTCCCTCTATATCGGCGTCTTCGCCGCGGCGTTAGCGAGGATTCCGGGAGTCGCCCCGGCCATGGCGGCGGCTCCGATGCTCTGGACAGGGTTGGAATATCTCCGTGCCTCTCTTCTGTCCGGGTTTCCATGGGAACTTTTAGGGTATTCCCAATATCGGCATTTGCATCTTATCCAGATTTCCGATATATCAGGTGTGTATGGGGTCTCTTTCCTGGTGGTGATGGGGAATGCCGTTCTTTTTCTATCGTTCGCCGCATTGACCCGGCGTCCATGGCAGGGACGACCGATAAGGGGGCGCCATGTCCTGAGCGGTCTCGCGGCTGTTCTCACAGCCGTCGTCGGGGTGTGGGGGTACGGCGTTTTTCGCCTTCAGGCCACAGGACAGGCCGTGGCCGCGGCACCGACACTCCGGGCTGCCGTTGTTCAGGGCAACATCGACCAGATGATTAAATGGGATCCGGCCTTTCAGGAGCAGACCGTCGAGAAATACCTGATCCTATCCCGAAGCATCACTCCAAAGGCGGATCTCGTGGTCTGGCCCGAAACCGCCGTTCCCTTTTATTTTCTGAACGAGCCGAAGCTGACCGAACGCGTTGTCCGGGGCGTCCGGGAGAGCGGCGCTTATTACGTCATCGGCAGTCCGGCCTTCGAACAGATAAACGGTGATATCGCCTATTACAACAGTGCCTACCTCATTTCACCCGACGGTCGGCCGACGGGGCGATACGACAAGGTGCATCTCGTGCCCTTTGGGGAATATGTGCCGCTTAGGCAATGGTTGCCGTTTGTCCGAAAACTGGTGGCTCATGTGGGTGATTTCAAGACCGGAGAAATGGGAAAAACGCTTGTTGTGGAGGGCTCCGAAAGACTGTTTTCGGCGGCGGATCGATCCGACATCAGGATCGGAATCCTGATCTGTTACGAAATCATTTTTTCGGACCTGGCTCGAGCCGCCGCAAAAAACGATGCGCGGATTCTGGTCAACGTCACCAATGATGCATGGTACGGCCGCAGCAGCGCACCCTATCAGCATTTTTCCATGGCGGTTTTCCGGGCGGTGGAAAACCGACGGGCGCTGATTCGATCGGCCAACACCGGCATCAGCGGATTCGTGGATCCTACGGGGCGGATCGGCGGTATGACGCCGCTCTTTGTCGATGCCGTTCTGGCGCAGAATCTGCCGGTACTGTCCGAAAAAACTGTTTACACCCGAACGGGAGACTGGTTTGCGGCGACCTGTCTCGGGATTACCTTAATAACGATAATGAGGGAAATTTTCAGGAGGAAAAAACATGAACGTTGAACTGAAACAGACGATCAGGGATATGCACGCCAAACTCGGACAGTTAAGAGGGTATCTTTGACCTGGCGGGAAAGGAGAGACGCCTCGCGGAAATTGAAAAGATCAGCGCGGCTCAAGGGTTTTGGGAGCATCCCGAGGAAAGCAAGCTGATTTTGAAGGAACGCACCTCCATCGCCCACAAGGTCGATGAATACAGAAAGCTCGTTCAGGATTTGGAGGACGGGGAGTTGCTCCTGGACATGGCTCTGGAAGAAAACGATGCGGGGGTCGAGGCCGAAGCGGCGCGGGACATCCTCGCCCTTGAAAATCGGATCAAAAGATTTTCCCTGGACCTCATGCTTGACGGTGAGAACGATGAGAACAGCGCCATCGTTTCCATCAATGCCGGCGCCGGCGGAACCGAAGCTCAGGATTGGGCGGAGATGCTGTTTCGAATGTACGCCAGGTGGGTGGAGCGGAAAGGCTACAAGAGTGAAATCATCGATCTGCAACCCGGAGACGAAGCCGGCATCAAAAGTGTCACGTTTACGGCCGAGGGGCGCTATGCTTATGGGTATCTCAGGTCCGAAAAGGGGATCCATCGATTGGTGAGGATTTCACCTTTCAATGCCGGGGGAAAGCGACATACCTCGTTTGCCTCGGTATTTGTTTTTCCGGAACTGGACAATGAGATTGTCGTCGATATCGATGAGAAGGATCTCCGGGTGGATGTCTACCGGGCGAGCGGCGCCGGAGGACAGCATGTCAACAAGACCAGCAGCGCCGTCAGGCTGACACACCTGCCCACGGGGATCGTGGTGCAGTGTCAGCAGGAAAAATCCCAGCATCGCAATAAGGATCTGGCCATGAAGGTCCTGCGCTCCCGCCTCTATGAGTTCGAAAAACGGAAACAGGATGAAAAAATCCAGGAGATGACCGCCGGAAAGGACGACATCGCATGGGGCAACCAGATTCGTTCCTATGTACTCCATCCCTACCAGATGGTGAAGGATCACCGAATCGGACTGGATGTCGGTAACGTGAACAGCGTCCTCGATGGGGATATCGACGAGTTCATCGAAGGCGTCCTCCTGGCCCGTAAATCCTGAGGGAGGTGCACCTCGCCGTAAATTTCGGCGGGGTGAACCGACTGAAGCAAGTCTCCCGGGAACCATGAATCCTTATGATGTGATCTCCGAGTTTTACAGGCCGGGATCGGGGCTCTACCGGACCCTGGTCCGCCACGGTGAACAGGTCGCCGCCAAGGCCGTGACCGTGGCCCGAGGCCTGACCGACCAGCGTCCCGACACGGCCTTCATCGAAGCAGCGGCCCTGCTCCACGATATCGGCATTTTCATGACCTGGGCTCCCGGAATCGGTTGTCGGGGGATCCACCCCTATGTCTGTCATGGGGTTTTGGGTCGGGAACTCCTTGAACACAAGGGGCTCTTCCGCCATGCCGGGGTATGCGAGCGTCATGTCGGGGTGGGCATCACTGTTGACGACATTATCCGGCAGTTCCTTCCCCTTCCCCGAAGGGATATGCGCCCTATTACCCTTGAAGAACAGATCATCGCCTATGCCGACAAATTTTACAGCAAAGGGAACGCCGCTGAAAAGCCGATGACGACGATTCTTGGGGATCTGGCCCGATTCGGGGCTGAAAAGACGGCGATCTTCTGTTCCTGGGCCGTTCGATTTGAGGGTTATGATCCCGCGGACCTGGAAGCGATGTTGCCTATTGGGCCGTCACGCGATTTCTGATGGTGCCGATACCCTCGATGCTGCATTCCACGATGTCGCCGTCCGCAAGGGTTATCGGCGGATCTCTGAAAATGCCGACACCGGAAGGGGTGCCCGTCGAGACGATGTCTCCGGGAATGAGGGTGATGTCCCGGCTGACGTAATCGATGATTGAAGGAATATCGAAGATCATGTCCCGGGTGGTTCCGGTCTGCATAACGCGACCGTTTACCCATGTTTCGAGTCGAAGATCGTTGACGTCCGAAAGCTCGTCGGGCGTCACGACAGCCGGGCCCAGGGGGGCGAAGGTATCGAAGGATTTCCCGCGGAACCACTGCCCGTCTCCGAATTGTGCCTCCCGTCCTGAAATGTCGTTCATCACGGCGAACCCCGCGATATGCTCGAAGGCGCGACGCCGATCGATCCGTTTTCCGGTCTTCCCGATGATGACGGCCAATTCTACCTCCCAGTCAATCTGACCGCTGGAGGCCGGCAGAAGGATGACGTCGGCCGGTCCGGTAAGGCTGCTCGGGGCCTTGGCGAACAGGAGTGGTGCGGTAGGGGGCTCGAATCCGCCTTCCCGGGCGTGTTCAAGGTAATTTTTGCCCAGACAGATGATCTTTGACGGACGATGAACCGGTGGGCCGAGTCGGACCGCCATCGTCTCGCCGGGCGCCGAGAGGGCTGCTGCCTTCTTGAGCCAACCCCCGACAAAAAATTCTTCCCCGATGTCGGGGATATCCGGGAAGTGTTTACGCAGGTCGACGATCCTTCCGGCCTTCAGAAGACCGGGTCTTTCCATTCCGGCATCGCCAAAGCGTATCAGTCGCATTCCGCTGCTCCTTTACCCATAATCCGGTTCCGTTCGTCACGGCGGCCGTCCCGGTAGCGCTTTTCGGCATACCAATCAACCTGTCGGATCAGACCCCGAATGATGCTGACCTCCCGGGCCCGCGCCTGGATACGCGTAAAGAACTGGCGCAGATGGTGCATCCAGTAGTCCGGGTTTTCGGGGTTGATGTAGCTGATCCGGATGAGGATATCCCTGAGCTGGTCGAGCATGGCGTCCAACTCGCGCCGCTGGGCCATGCGCGGGGTGAAGGCCGGTTTTGACGGGACACAGGCGTTGAAAAGCTCGTAACACATGATCATGACCGCCTGGGCCAGATTCAGGGAAGAAAACTCGGCAGTGGGGATATGAACGAGTTCGTGGCACAGCCGAAGCTCCTCGTTGGACAACCCTCGGTCCTCTCGCCCGAAGACGACGGCCACCTGGTTCTCCTGGGAAATCGAGACGATTTTCTCGGCCGTGGCGTCGGGTTTTCCGGTGCGACGTTGCCCTCCCAGGCGTGCGGTGGTGCCGATAACGTAATGAAACGATTCGAGAGCCGCCTTCAGATCGGTTTGGCGCTGGATGGCCGCTACGGTATCCAGACAGCCGTGGGTGGCCATTTTCCGAATTTTTTCGAGATCGTAATCCCGGGGGTCAACGACGATAAGCCTGTCGATGCCCATGTTTCTCATAGCCCGGACCGCAGCCCCGATATTTTCGGGATACCGGGGCTGGTTCAGGACGATGGTGATGTTTTTCAGCTTGACGGTTTCGGTCATCCGCCGACGATTTCGAATTGGTTGAAAAAATAAGCGATCTCGAAAGCGGCTGTTTCGGGGGCGTCGGATCCGTGAACCACGTTTTTCTCGATGTCCGTGGCAAAATCCCTTCGGATGGTCCCTTCCGCGGCATCCTTGAAGTTGGTGGCGCCCATCAGTTCGCGGTTTCTGGCAATGACGTTGTCGCCCTCGAGGACCATGACCACGGCCGGCCCCGAACTCATAAACGTCGTGAGGCTGTCGAAAAACGGGCGTTCCCGGTGAACAGCGTAAAATCCTTCGGCCTGCGTCCGGGTCATATGAACCATCTTCATGGCGACGATGCGGATGCCCGCCGATTCAAAGCGCTTGACGACCTCTCCGATCAGTCCCCTGGCCACTCCGTCGGGCTTGATGATGGATAAAGTTCTTTCAGTCATGACGTAGCGATTCCTTTCATGGGTTGTAAGTTCCATGGTCCCATATCAGAAGGCGGATGGCAAGTCAACCGACAACAAAAGCTTTTACTTTATATAAAAATCAAGATGTTATGTTAAGTCCCGGATGGGAGGGAAGCCCCAGGGCGGCATCTGAAAACGGCCGTCGTGAAAAGATAGCGTTATAATTTGACAAGTTTCCTATATGATAACAAGATTTTGGATCAAAATAACGAACGACTTGGGGCGGTATTAAAATGCCGTTTGCATTGCCTGAGACAATTGTGATAGAAACTTTTTTAACGCCGGATCATGATTTTGGACGGTAATATCACTTGCCTGCGTATGATGGAACCAACGCCCCACGCACCGCCCTGCCTGAAAACGGTCGGAAAGTCTATCATCCGGTCTGAAAACATCACTTCTCGGTTCGATCCGATACGGTCGCATTGGGCGCCGCGGTAGAACCGTGAGAATCGTCGGATAACAATTATGCAGGATATAACGAAAAATCATGCCGAGGATGTCTCGCCTGAAGGTCATATTGATAAGATAACCTTTTCGGATATTGAGACGTCCCGTCAACTTTTCGGGGAGCACAACCGAAATCTTCTGAGGGTCGCGGCCGGAACGGACTGCCGTATTCATGCCAGGGGGAACACGGTTTTCATCGAGGGGGATCCAATATCGACGGATCTCGCCCGGAACATCCTCCAGCAACTCTACGATCTTCTGAAAAACGGATACCCCGTTTATGCCAACGATATCGATTACGCCGTCAGTCTGCTGAGTCGTGACGACCGGACCCGCCTGAAGGATATCTTCATGGATACGGTCTATGTCACTTCCAAGAAGCGTTCCATCACGCCGAAGAGTCCGTCTCAGAAAGCTTATATCGATGCTATGCGACAGTTCGACATTGTTTTCGGCATCGGACCCGCCGGTACCGGAAAAACCTATCTCGCCATGGCCATGGCGGTGGCGGCCCTGTCAAAAGGTACCGTCAACCGGATCATTCTCACCCGCCCCGCCGTCGAGGCCGGGGAGACTTTAGGGTTTCTTCCGGGAGATCTTACAGACAAGGTGGACCCTTACCTCCGCCCGCTTTATGATGCCCTTCATGATATGATGCGATTTGAAAAGGCCTCCAAACTGATGGAACAAGGCGTCATCGAGGTGGCCCCTATCGCCTTCATGCGCGGCCGAACTCTCAACGATTCCTTTATTATTCTCGACGAGGCTCAAAACACGACCTCCGAGCAAATGAAAATGTTTCTGACCCGCATCGGATTCAGTTCGAAAGCGGTGATAACCGGAGACGTCACCCAGGTAGATCTGCCGCCTAACCGGACATCGGGACTGATTGAGGCCCGGGATATTCTCCAGGACATCAAGGGCATCCAGTTTGTATTTTTTTCCAAGGCCGACGTGGTGCGGCACCGCCTGGTGCAGGACGTCATCGATGCCTATGAAAAGCTGGACGAGATGAAACGGAAGGAAAAATGAATATCGAAAAAGGCAAGATTCGGTTGTTATCGATATTGGAGAACACCGGACCTGTCAAGTGGCTCCTTTTGGTTTTGGTGACAACGGTTTTCACCCTGGTTCTCTACCCCAACACCATCATCCGAAGACATGACTATGCCCTGGGAGACGTGGCCGAACGGGATATCAAGGCCCCGCGTGATTTTCTCATCGAGGACCTGTCCGGTACGGAAAAGAAACGACGGCAGGCCGAGGAGTCCGTACTGACGGTATATGATCATAACACCATACTGATCGACACCCTTCGGGACAATGTGACAGGTGCCTTCTCCATGATGCATACCTCCGGGGCGGATGCCGATGCGACCGACGTGTCCGATGAAGATGCAAGCGGTGTCGACATCGATGGGGCATCGACAGGAGGTGATCATCGCCGGGTTCGGGCCCGGAGGGATGCTTTCGAAAAAAAACTCGGTATCAGTGTCAGTGCCGGAGCGTTCACCATTCTCGAAAAAGAGGCGTTCTCTTTGGAAATACCGACGTTGATCCTGGGGATTCTTGAACGGATTCTCGCAAAAGGGGTGGTTTCGAACAAGGAGTTGCTTCTCAAGGATGCCGAGCGGGGCATCCGCCTGCGGGTTGTCGACTCGCATGAGGAAAAGACCATCCACAATCTGGATCAATTCTATGGACTGGACCAGGCCAAGGCCATGGTCAGAATCGTGGGCAAACCGTTGATGGAGAGTCTCAACTACACCTCCGCCAATCTTGTCGTCGATTTCACCCAACGGCTGATTCAGCCTAATATCACTCTGAACCGACGGGAAACTGAAGATCGGAAAGCGGCGGCGGCGGCGGCCGTGAAACCGATTTTTTACAAGATCAAGGCCGGGGAGATGTTGCTGCGCGAAGGAGAGCGGGTGACCGAGATGCAACTGCTGAAGCTGAAAAACCTACGGCAGCAGAGTCGTCTCGAGAAGGGATATGTCCGCAGCCTCGGCGGGCTGATTCTGATCCTGTCCATGCTGATCATTGTCTATTTCATCCAGACCCGGCATCCTGGAAACGGGATGTTGTCCAGTAACAAGGCGATCTTGTTTCTGTCGGTGATGCTGATCATTTTCTTTTTATTGCCCAATGTCTCCGAGATTCTGTTCAAGGCCGTGACCCGGAACACCCCGATCCTGATTTCCGACGACACTCTTTTCGCCGGGATCCCCATGGCGGCGGGCGCCATGACGGTTTGCCTCTTTTTGCGGTTCGGGACGGCCATCTCCTTTGCCGCGGTGCTGTCGGCCTGTGCTGCGGTTATGTTCCAAGGGCGGTTCGAGGTGTTCCTCTATTTCTTTCTGAGCGGCGTCATGGGCGCCTACTGGATGCAGAACTGCCGGGAGCGAAAGGTGTTCATCAAGGCGGGTATCCGGCTGGGATTTTTGAACGTGCTTCTTGTCACCGGAGCGGCCGTTTACATTCGGGGCGTGCCCGGTTTTGATATTCTGTGGGATTGGGTTCTGGCCCTTCTTTCCGGTATAGCGGCGGGCATTATCACCGCCGGTATTGTCCCCATGCTGGAGATGGCCTTCGGTTACACGACGGATATCACGCTGATGGAATTGGCGAATCTGGAGCAACCCATCCTCCGGCGCTTGATGATGGAAGCCCCGGGAACCTATCACCACTCGGTGGTCGTGGGTTCCATGGTCGAGGCGGCGGCGGCGGAAATCGGCGCCAATCCGATTCTGGCCAAGGTCTGCGGTTATTATCATGATATCGGCAAAATCAACAAGCCATTATATTTCATAGAAAATCAAATGCGCTGTGAAAATCGGCACGATAAGCTCGCACCGTCCATGTCGAGCCTGATCCTGATCTCTCATGTCAAGGAAGGGGTCGAACTGGCTAAAAAACACAAACTGGGACGGGAAATCATGACCGCCATCCAGCAGCATCACGGCACCAGCCTGATCCGCTTTTTCTATGACAAGGCCGTCAAGTTGCGGGGCGAACAAGCGGTCAAGATGGAAAATTTCCGATACCCGGGGCCCAAGCCCGAAACGCGGGAGATTGGCCTGGTGATGCTGGCCGATGTGGTTGAAGCGGCCTCCAGAACCCTGGAGAATCCTAATCCATCGCGAATCCAAGGTCTTGTCCAGAGTCTCATCAACAAGATTTTTTCAGACGGTCAGTTGGATTACTGTGAACTGACACTGAAGGATCTTCACAGCATTGCCAAAAGCTTCAACAAGATTCTCAACGGGATTCATCACCATCGCATCGAATATCCCGAAAAAAGCGCTGCAAAAGACGATAAGGAAAACCATGAGCGTACTGATCACCAACAACCAAAGTCGGTTCAACGTTTCCCGGGAAAACCTAAGGAAGACGGCGCAGACCATCTTAAACGCCTTGGGCTGTGAGAATGCCGAACTTTCGATTCTGATCGTTGACGATATCCAGATGGCCGAATACCACCGCGACTACCTCAACCGGGAAGGTCCCACCAACGTCATTGCTTTCGCCATGCAGGAGGGGGAATTCGCTCACGTGGCGCCCTATCTGCTCGGGGATGTCGTCATCTCCCTGGATACCGCCAACCGGGAGGCTGCGGAGATGGGTATCCATGTGATGGAGCGGTTTGACGAACTCCTGATCCATGGGATTCTCCACTTGGTGGGATACGACCATGAGCGGAGCGAAGCGGAGGAGCGCCGCATGGCAGAGAAAAGCGCGGTTCTGGCATCTCTGCTCCGGAAAGCGGGGAACGAATGAGTCGGTTTGAGGTCATCCTGATATCCCACTCTCCCGAAGAAACCCAAACCCTGGGCCGAGAGATCGGTTTGAGGGTCCGCCCCGGCACAGTCATCGCCCTCTTCGGCGATCTGGGCAGTGGGAAAACGGCCCTGGTTCAGGGATTGGCTCGCGGGATAGGCGTACCCGAGGACGAGGTCGTCACCAGCCCCACCTATACGCTGATCAATGAATATTCGGGACGGCACCCCTTCTATCACATCGATCTCTATCGTCTGGACAGCACGGTGGATTTCGAGGAGATCGGTCTCGAAGAAGCCCTTTACGGAGAAGGCGTCGCGGCAGTCGAGTGGGCGGAGCGGCTCCATAATGAAGCTCTTTCGGAGCACCTCGACGTTCACCTTTACCTGGATTCCGCCGACCCTGATCGGCGTAGGATCCGGCTGATGGCCTACGGGTCTGAAACGGTCAACTTGTTAAGAGATCTGAAAAATATTTTGAAGGAGAAATAATGGGGGTAATTGTACAGAAATTCGGGGGGACATCGGTTGCGGACACCGAGCGCATTCGAAACGTCGCAAAGCGGGTCGCCAAAACCTATGACGCGGGCCACGATGTGGTTGTCATCCTTTCTGCCATGGCGGGCGTGACGGATCAGCTCATCTCCATGGCCTCGACGATTTGCGAGCGGCCGGAAAAACGAGAAATGGACGTGCTCCTCGCCACCGGCGAACAGACAACCGCAGCTCTCCTCGCCATGACATTGATTTCCATGAAATATCCGGCCCGATCCCTGATGGGGTTTCAGGCCGAGGTCCGGACGGACTGCGCCTTCGGTAATGCCAGGATTCTGGATATCCATGCCGATCGCATCGAGGTGTTGCTTCGACAGCGAAATATCGTCGTCATCGCCGGTTTTCAGGGGCACGATTGCGAGGGAAACATCACGACTCTGGGTCGGGGCGGCAGCGATACATCCGCGGTGGCTATAGCCGCCGCTATCAAGGCGGATGTCTGCGAGATCTACACGGATGTGGATGGGGTATATACGACGGATCCGAACATCTGCAGCAAGGCTCGGAAAATCAAGAGCATCGCCTATGATGAAATGCTCGAGATGGCCAGCCTCGGGGCAAAGGTCCTTCAGATTCGCTCTGTGGAATTTGCTAAGAAATACAATGTCCCCATACATGTTCGTTCATCATTTTCGCAAGAGGAGGGTACGATGGTTTGGAGTGAGGAAGCCGACATGGAGCGCCTTTTAGTGTCCGGAATCACCTGCAGCAAAAACGATGCCAGGATCATGGTCAAAGGGGTGCCGGATCAGCCCGGAATGGCCGCCAAAGTGCTGGCCCCCATTGCCGAGGCCGGCATCGTTGTGGACATGATCATCCAATCCTCTCCCAAGAACGGCACCAATGACATCGCGTTTACCGTGCCCCGTACGGAATACAAGGCCGCTATGGAAATCGAACAGCGTGTAGTCGAGGCCATCGGCGCCGAGGGTGTCTACGGAGACGAGAGCATCGCCAAGGTTTCGGTGGTGGGCATCGGGATGAAAAGCCATTCGGGGGTAGCGGCAAAGATGTTTTCGACGTTGGCTGCCGAGAATATCAACATCCGCATGATCAGTACATCCGAGATCCATATCTCCTGCGTGATAGTGGAAAAATACGCCGAACTGGCGGTCCGCGCCCTTCACACGGCATTCGGGCTGGACAGCGATCTCTAACGGGTGCGGCGTTTCATACCCGACCAGTTGCTCGCGGTGATGGCGCTGGCGTCGGTTTTGGCCGTGATCATTCTGTTGCGGGAATGGTTGCGTTTTTAATTGACAAACTCAATTCTTGTGAATAATTTAATTGAAATTTCAAATTTATGAGAAGTCTTCTCATGAATCCAAATCCAAGGAGGAAAAAAGCATGCTTGAGGTAACATCGTCGGCGACGACGCAACTGAAGGAATATTTCAAGGGCAGAAAGATCGAACCCATTCGGATTTTTCTGAACGAGGGCGGCTGAGGCGGCCCGTCTTTGGCGATGGCTCTGGATGAGCCAAGAGACGGCGATATGACTAAAGAAATTGATGGATTTACCTACCTCGTCAATGAGGATTTCATGGAAAAAGTCAAGCCCATCAAGGTGGATTTCGTTGATATCGGTTTCAGACTCTCCTGCGGTGTCGATTTCAACACCGGCAGCGGGGGATGTTCAGGATGCGGGACTACCAGCAACTGCTGTTCGTAAGCTCCTCCATTCGACGATTTTAAAAAGGGCGGTCGTGATCGGTCGCCCTTTTTTTGTGCGCCCGGCGCCTATGGCTCTCGGATCAGGCTTTCGGGATGGGAAAGGCGATCATCTGATTATGATACGGTCCGACAATTGTGTCCGGTCTGTATATCATGCTGGGGAGGTGGGCATTATGGCGAAGGTGGACTATGTTCTCAACGATTCGACGGCGTTGGTGACGCTGGGTGACGGCGAGAATCGTTTCAACCCGGATTTTTTGAATGCGGTCCTGACGGTTTTAGACCGGATCGAAAACGAAACCGAAGCGGCCACACTGGTGGTTCGATCCTCCCACGAGAAAATCTTCTGCAATGGAATCGATCTGGCATGGCTTACACCCGTCATTCAGGGGCAGGACATGGGGACGGCCAAGGATTTCTTTTATCTCCTGAACCGGCTTCTCAAACGAACCCTGACCTACCCCATGATTACCGTGGCGGCCATTACCGGCCATTCCTTTGCCGGGGGTGCCATATGGTCCTGCGCCTTCGACTTTCGGTTCATGCGATCGGGTAGAGGCTTTTTCTGTTTCCCGGAGGTCGACCTGGGCATTCCGTTTTTACCGGGGATGTTGGCATTGTTGAAAAAAGCCATTCCCATGTATAAATTGGAGGAGATGCATCATACGGGCGTTCGCCTGACGGCCGAGGAATGCGAACGGCATCACATCATCAGAAAAGCCTGTCCCATGGAGACGCTCCTGGAGGAAGCGATGGCCTTTTCCCAGGGAATCGGCAAGCGACGGGAGATTGTCCGGGAAATGAAGGCCCGGCTTTACCGGGACATCATTCATGCTCTGGATGTCGAGGATATTCCCTACATTGAATCGGAACGATTCAATATCGCATGAGGTAAAACCTCGAAACACTTTTCAGGCCGCAGGATTGACCGCATCCGTTTTTCCGGAGGTGAAACATGAGAATATGGATAACCGGTGGTACGGGTTTTGTAGGGACGCAACTGTCGGAACGACTCCTGAATGAAGGGCACACGGTGGTCGCCGTTGGCACCCGGGCGAAGTTCGATGGTGTTCGGCATGAAAATTTTCAGTATGTTTCCGCCGATACCACCCGGGAAGGGGCATGGCAGGAGGGGCTTCGGGATGCCGATGCAGTGGTCAACCTGACGGGGCGATCGATTTTCAAGTACTGGACCGATGCCGTCAAAAAGGCCATATATCACAGTCGCGTGGCCACAACCCACAACATCGTGGCGGCTTTCCAAGCGGACCCCGGTCGGGATAAGGTTCTGGTCAGCACCTCGGCGGTGGGATATTACGGTGACGGCGGGGATGGCATTCTCACTGAGGCCTCGCCCCGGGGGGAAGGGTTTCTTGCGGATGTCTCGAAGGACTGGGAGCATGAGGCCCTGGCAGCAGCCGACAAAGGGGTTCGGGTCGTCATTTCCCGGTTTGGCATCATTTTGGGAAGGAACGGCGGCGCACTGAAACAGATGCGCCTTCCTTTCCGGCTCGGACTGGGGGGACCACTGGGAGACGGGCGCCACTGGTTCCCCTGGATCCACGAAGACGATCTCATTTCGGCCATCCTGTTTGTCCTGAACGAAAAAGGGATTACGGGACCTGTCAACATGACGGCTCCGAACCCGGTTCAAAACCGAACCTTCGTCAAAGCTCTCGGCCGGGCGGTTCGGCGGCCTGCGCTCATACCGGTTCCGGGATGCGTGCTGAAGACCGTCATGGGCGAATTCGGCGGGGTTCTCCTTTCCAGCCAAAGGGTCCTTCCCGTGAAACTGCTGGACGCCGGTTTCCGGTTCGCATACCCGGAAATCTATCCCGCCCTCAAGCATCTGGTCGAGG
Source organism: Desulfococcus multivorans (assembly GCF_001854245.1). Lineage (GTDB taxonomy): Bacteria > Desulfobacterota > Desulfobacteria > Desulfobacterales > Desulfococcaceae > Desulfococcus > Desulfococcus multivorans. Next base: position 1,055,296 of record NZ_CP015381.1, read on the forward strand.
GGTGATGCTCTGGTGAATCCACCCCTTGCCGGGAAGAATTGCGGCCTCGATTTTCCCCGTTGCTATTGAGTTCTTTCTCATGGCATAATATATGAAATTCAATTTTCGACTTTCATAGGCCGTATCTTTCCGGTCAACGTTATGGAAGTCGAGCGTTGCGTAATCCAATTATATTGTGCATAAATGACATCATCTTGGAAACGATGGGGCGCCGGTTTCAGCTGTTGCGCCCTGAAGCGAAAAGAAGGAGTCGGCGATGACGGACTTGATGGATGCCGTGGTTTCACGGAGAAGCATTCGAAAATACGAAGATCGACCGGTGCCGGATGAAGCCCTGAACGATATACTGGAAGCCGTGCGGTATGCACCTTCCTGGACAAACTGCCAGTGTTGGGATATCGTCGTGGTCAGAGACGACGCCGTCAAGGGTCGGCTTCAAGAGGCCGTCGCTCCGAAGAACCCCGCCGTGAAAGCCGTCGGCGCCGCACCCGTGGTGCTGGCTGTCTGCGGCCGGAAAGGGGTGTCCGGATACTACGACGGTAAGGCATCCACCAAGTTTGGTGACTGGTACCTGTTCGACCTCGGGATCGCAACCCAAACCCTTTGCCTCGCCGCTCACGGGAAAGGGCTCGGCACCGTTGTGGTGGGGCTGATGGATCACGACCGGGCCGCCGCCGTTCTGAATGTTCCAGAGACCCACGACCTGGTGGTGCTGATTCCCATGGGGTATCCCGCCAAACGCCCGAGTATGCCCAAACGCAAAGAGCGGAATGAATTCGTTCATTGGGAATCATTTTGAAGGGCTACCGAATGTCGGGGTATTCCGCGAAATCGGTTTGGAAAGCGGATCACGGGGGAGCCAGTGACTCGGATTGTCGGAAAGTCGGATTTCGGGTGATTTTGGGGGTGATCCTCCTGTCGTTCTGGACGATAACCGGTTGCAAGAGCGCACCGCCTGCGGAGCCTGCCGCTTCCGAGGACCTTTTTATTCGTCAGGTTTCCGAAATTCCAGGGTATCCAAAACAGGCGCTGTTTGAAGGGGCGAAGCTTTGGCTTGCCGCCGGCTTTTCTTCGGACCTGGATGTCATTCAATACGCGAATCGGGACCAGGGAACCATCATTGGAAAAACCTCCTTTCCTTATTCAAGACCGTCCCGATGGGGACAAACGGAACGTTTCGATTTTCGATTCACGGTCATGGTCGAAACCAGGGACCACAGGATTCGAACCACCTTCTCGGATATGGCCCTGGTGGGCTTTCACGGGTTCGAAAATATACGGAAGGACGACATGGAGGCGATTCGGCCCCAGTTGGCGGCTGCCGTCGAGGCGCTTGTGGCCTCGTTTCACCGGGAGGAGTCGTTGCAGGACGAATGGTAGTCGTGGAAACTGCTTCCGACCTGGGAAGGCATGGGGAGTGAAGTGATATGAATATTCTTGAACAGGCAAAAAACGTCCTCCGGATGGAGGCCGACGGCATCCTGAACCTGGTCGACCGTATTGACGATAGCTTTGTTCGCCTGGTGGATCTGGTCTGCGGATCCACCGGGCGGCTGATCGTAGCGGGAATCGGCAAGTCGGGCATTATCGGCCGCAAGTTTGTGGCCACCTTTAACAGTACGGGAACACGGGCCATGTTTCTTCATCCGGTGGAGGCCATGCACGGCGATCTGGGAATGGTCTGTCCGGATGATATCCTTCTCGCTCTGTCCAACAGCGGCGAGACCGATGAGCTCAACATTCTCATCCCCAGTATTCGCTCCATCGGCTGCAAGATCGTCGCATTCACCGGAAACCGCCATTCGACCCTGGCCAGACACAGCGACGTGGTGATCGACGTCGGGGTGGAGAAGGAGGCCTGTCCCATGGGCCTGGCCCCGACAACCAGTACGACGGCACTTTTGGCCATGGGGGATGCCCTGGCGGTGGTGCTCATCAGCGAGAAACACTTCGAATCTTCGGATTTCAAGCGATTTCATCCCGGGGGAGCACTGGGACAGCGGCTTTCCATGCGGGTATCGGATTTCATGATGACCCGATCGCTCCCTACCGTCCTTGAAAACGAGGGAATGGGGGATGTCATTGCCGTTATCGATCGGGCCGGCATCGGCGTCGCCCTGGTGACCAAACCGGATCTGACCCTTTCGGGCATCATCACCGACGGGGATATCCGGCGTCTTTTGGCGAGAGGTGAGGCTGTTTTCGACCTGTCGGCCCGGGATGTCATGACGCCCAAACCAAAGACCGTACGTCAGACGTCACCGGCCTATGACGCCCTCAATATTATGGAGTCCTTTGAGATTACCGTGCTTCCGGTCACCGACATCAACGGCGTCGTTCTGGGCGTGGTGCACCTCCATGATATCCTGGGCAAGGGCAGTTTCAAGTTCAACGGAAACTGATCCCCCCATGGATCACAAATTTGTTTTTCCAAAAGAACAGGACTTAAGATGAGCGATTTCGATACGGTGGACGCCGTTGTGCCGATCCTGGGAGAGCCAAAACTTCTCACACCCCTCGAGTCACGCAAGCTGGACGGTAGTCGCCTTTTTGTGAGCGATGAGGACCGGGTGGTCATCGAGGTCGATGCCGGACGCCTTGTCGAGACGGTCTCGGCCGGCAAGACGGTATCCGCGTTCGAGATGGCGGGTCCCCGTCGGAAAATCTATTTCGACCCCAGCAAACTGCGTTGCGCCTTGGTGACCTGCGGGGGGCTCTGTCCGGGATTGAACGGCATCATCCGGTCGGTGGTCCTGGAACTGTATTATGGATACGAGGTCCGCAATATCTACGGCATCCGCTATGGGCTTCAGGGCTTTATTTCCGAATACGGCCATGACATCCTGGAACTCACCCCGGACATGGTCGGCGACATCATCGGCAACGGCGGATCTTTTCTGGGCTCTTCCCGGGGACCCCAGGATGTGGAGGCCATTGTCGACTGCCTCGAGCGGATGAACGTCGGCATTCTGTTCATGGTGGGGGGGGACGGGACGTTGATGGCGGCAACGAAGATCAGTGACGTCATCACCCGACGGAGACTCAAGATCAGCGTGGTGGGGATTCCCAAAACCATCGACAACGACATCCATATGGTCTCCCGCTCCTTCGGGTTCGACACCGCCGTCGGTCTGGCCACCCAATCGATCAGAGCCGCTCATAACGAGGCCCGCGGTTATCCCAACGGTATTGGATTGATCAAGCTGATGGGCCGCCACTCGGGCTTTATCGCGGCCACGGCCGCCCTGGCCCAGCAGGATGTCAATTTTGTCCTGGTCCCCGAGGTCGACTTCGATCTGGACGGCTCTGAGGGGCTGCTGGCAGCCCTTGAACGGCGACTCTTCGACAGGAGCCATGCGGTTATCGTCGTGGCTGAGGGTGCCGGGCAGAAATTCTTCGACGCTTCCGACCGGAAAGACCCTTCGGGGAATACCAAGCTTCAGGATATCGGTATGTTTTTGAAGGAGCGGATTGTCAGATATTTCGACGAACTCAAGATATCCGTTTCCCTGAAGTACATCGATCCCAGCTACATCATTCGGAGCCTGCCGGCCAACGCCAACGATCATGTCTTCTGCAGCTTCCTGGGGCGGAACGCGGTGCATGCGGCCATGGCCGGCAAAACCCGGCTCCTGATCGGCCACTGGAACAACCATTTCGTCCATATCCCCATGTCGGCCTCCGCCGGGCGACGGAAGCAGATCGATCCCAACGGCCGTCTCTGGCAGAGTGTTCTGGAGGCGACAGGTCAGGGTTCCCTCAAGAATCCCTGACGTATCGTCCGTCCCCGGGATGTCGTGAGAACGCCCGCATCTCGAAGAAAGACGGCTATATCTTTGAAAAAGGCCCGACGGTCCGGGGGGCAGTCGTTGTGGGCGCATTCCCATCGGATGATCCGTCCCAGGGGAGCTGCAGCGGCGATATCCAGGCCGTGGACAAAGGGGATGACGTCATCCCGGAGGCCGTGGAAGACGAGCAGCGGTTTGGGGTAGGTACGGATTGCCGCCAGATTGTCAAAAGGATCCCGGACCAGGAATGCCGGCACGCCATATCTTCCGGCAAAAGAGCGGACGCTGGTGAAGCTGGATATGAGGATCATGGCGGCCGACGACCGCTTTGCCGCCAATTGACAGGCGACACCGCTTCCCAGGGAACGACCGGCGAGGACGATTCGGTGGGGATCGACGTCGGGCCGCGCTGCGAGCCAATCGTAGGCCGCCGTGTAAACCGCATCGATGCCGGCCTGGGAGGGCCTGCCGCGGGACCGTCCATATCCCGGGTATTCCACCAGCAAAAGTCCCAGTCCCAATTGTGTGAAGGCACTGAACTCCTCCAGACACCCATCGATCAGCTCCGCATTGCCGTGGGCGAAGATCACGACGGGTCGGCGCTTCTGTTTCGGGTCGTCCGCCGGGGGCAGGTACCATGCCCCGACCCGGTTGCCGTCGAGGTCGAACCAGACGATGTCGAGGCCGGGAACGGCCGCGGGGCCGGGTGCCGGACCTGCCATTCCTGCCGGAAATATGATCTGGCGCTGGAAAAGGAACAGCATGACGCAGTAAACGAGATATAGAGAAAAAATCCACAAGACTGATGATATCATGGTTTTGTAAAGCATCCGATGGGGCACCCCCCTGGCAGGTTGAGGTCGTGGATGAGGCCGTCATGTCACCGTAAACAAAAAAGCCCACCGGGTCAAGCGCCGACGCGTACCTTGAGCCGGAGGAAGGAGGGGAGATGACGCGGTATATCGGATCCGTGGACCAAGGCACTACCAGCACGCGATGTATCATCTTCGACCGTGATGGTCGCATCGTCGGCATTCATCAAAAAGAACACAAGCAGATTTTTCCCCGACCCGGTTGGGTGGAGCATGATCCGCTGGAAATCTGGGAAAACACGCAGATCGTAATCCGTGGCGCTCTTTCCGCGGCCGGACTGTCGGGCGAAGCCCTTGCAGCCATCGGTATCACCAACCAGCGGGAAACCACGATGGTGTGGAACCGCCATACCGGCATACCCTACGGCAATGCCGTGGTATGGCAGTGCACCCGAACTCACGAGATCTGCAAAGCCCTCATGCGGAACCAGGGACAGAACCGGTTCCGCGACAGGACGGGTCTTCCCGTAGCCACCTATTTTTCCGGACCCAAGATACAGTGGATTCTCGACAACGTGCCCGAGGCCAGGATCGCCGCGGAGGCCGGTGACGCGCTTTTCGGAACCATGGAGACCTGGCTGATCTGGCACCTGACCGGGGGCCCGGCCGGCGGTGCCCATGTAACCGACGTGACCAACGCGAGCCGTACCTTGCTCATGGATCTCTACACCCTAAAATGGGACCCCGCGATTCTGGAGATCATGCGGATTCCCGACGCAATGCTGCCTCGGATCGTATCGTCCAGTGATCCCGGGATCTGGGGGTGGACCCGGCCGGACGGGCCCCTGGGCGCGTCGGTGCCTGTATGCGGTGCCCTGGGGGATCAGCAGGCGGCTCTGGTGGGGCAGACCTGCTTCGAGACGGGCGAAGCCAAGAACACATACGGCACCGGCTGTTTTCTTTTGATGAACACCGGCCATACGCCGGTGCCTTCCCGTCAGGGACTGATCACGACCCTTGCCTACCAGTTCGGTAAATCGCGTCCTGTCTACTGCCTTGAGGGCTCCATCGCCGTTGCCGGTGCCCTGGTCCAATGGATTCGGGACAACCTGGGTCTGATTACGACGGCGGCGGAGATCGAGTCTCTGGCCGGTACCGTTGCCGACAACGGAGGGGTCTATTTCGTCCCGGCTTTCTCCGGCCTTTTCGCGCCTTACTGGCGAGCCGATGCCCGGGGCGCCATGGTGGGCCTGACCCGGTATGCCAACAAGGGGCACATCGCCCGGGCGGTGCTCGAGGCCAACGCATACCAGACCCGGGACATTGTCGAGGCCATGGCCCGGGATTCCGGAATTGCCCTCTCCCATCTCAAGGTGGACGGCGGGATGGTGGCCAACGAACTTTTGATGGCGTTTCAGGCCGACATCCTGAACGTTCCGGTCATCCGCCCGAGGATTTCGGAAACCACTGCTCTGGGTGCCGCCTATGCGGCGGGGCTGGCCGTCGGTTTCTGGCCGGACCTGGAAAGCCTTCGACGCAATTGGGCCGAGGATCGGCGATGGCGGCCCGCCATGGATGAGCCTACCCGAGAGCGGTTGTACCGGCAGTGGAAAAAAGCCGTTGAGCGAACGTTTAACTGGATCGAATAGGAACGTTCTTCAGCGTTCTTTGCGCCTTTGCGTGAGAACATCTTTTTCAAGCGCCTTCCGAAAGAAAATCCGCCTCGCGCAAGGACGCTTTTTAACGCAACTTCGGGTAAATAGGCTGTAGACTGAAACATGGCAGCCGAAAGCTGAGAAAAGCGCATAGAAAGGTGACGAAATGAACCGGGACGACATGCTGAAAAGAATTCGGCGGCGGGAAACGGAATGGGACTTCATCATTGTCGGCGGAGGCGCCACTGGTCTGGGAACCGCCATTGACGGGGCGTCCCGGGGATATCAGGTCCTGCTGATCGAACAGAGCGATTTTGCCAAGGGAACCTCCAGTCGGAGCACCAAGCTGGTCCATGGAGGGGTTCGCTACCTTCAGCAGGGAAATATCTCTCTCGTTCTGGAGGCCTTGAAGGAGCGGGGACTGATGCGGCGGAACGCTCCCCATCTCGTCCATAACCTGCCTTTTGTCGTGCCCAACTATGACTGGTGGGAGGGGCCTTTTTACGGCATCGGTCTCAAGGTTTACGACATGCTGGCCGGTCGACACGGTTTCGGCCATTCCAAAGGTCTTTCCAAGGAGAAAACCCTTGAATTCATCCCCACACTGGAACCCAAGGGCTTGCGGGGAGGCGTTATCTACTATGACGGCCAGTTCGACGATGCCCGACTGGCCGTCAACATGGCCCAGACCGCGGTGGAACAGGGTGGTACGGTGGTCAACTATATGCGGGTGGAGTCCCTTGTCAAATCGGGCGAAATGGTGCGAGGGGTACGTGCCCGGGATCTGGAGACCGGGGAACTTTACGAACTGACGGCAAAGGTCGTCATCAACGCCACCGGCGTCTTCTCCGACGGTCTGAGAAAAATGGACGATCCTGAGGCCCCTGACATCATCACCCCCAGTCAGGGCGTCCATATCGTTCTGGACAGATCGTTTCTGCCGGGGGATACGGCCATCATGGTGCCCCACACCGACGATGGTCGCGTCCTTTTCGCCATTCCATGGAAGCACCGCGTCGTGGTGGGCACTACGGATACCGAGATGACCGAGGCGACCCTGGATCCCTGCCCCTTGCCGGAGGAGATCGATTTTCTGTTAGCCCATGCGGCGCGTTATCTGACCCAGGACCCGACTCGGGAGGACATCCTGAGCACCTTTGCCGGTCTCCGGCCCCTCGTGAGCCTGGGGAGCCACGAGAACACCGCCGCCATTTCCCGGGACCACACTCTCAACATATCCCGGTCAGGGCTTCTCACCATCACCGGCGGCAAATGGACCACCTACAGAAAAATGGCCGAGGAGACGGTGGACCAGGCGATCCTGCTGGCGCAGCTCCAGGAGCGGCCTTCTGTCACGAGAGACCTCAACATCCACGGATTTCATCAAAATGCTGTCCAGTTCGGCCATCTGGCCGTGTATGGCGCCGACGCCCGGTCGGTCCGGGAGGTGCTGGGAGAGGATACCCGGTACGCCAAGCCCCTTCACCCCGACCATCCTTACCTGGCCGGAGAGGTCGTCTGGGCGGTCCGTCGTGAAATGGCGCGAACGGTGGAGGATTTCCTCTCGCGCCGCCGCCGGGTGCTTCCCACCGACGCCCGGGCGAGCATCGAGATGGCGCCCGCGGTCGCAACCTTGATGGCTCGGGAGCTGGGGCGTGACAGCCGCTGGGCCGACGATCAGACGACGGCCTTCGAAGACCTGGCCCGGGGGTATTTGGCTGACGGCCGATGCCGCCTGAAAACGAAAAACAGCGGAGAAATCCCCTCCTGATTACATCAGGGCGTTTTTCAGCAGGTTCATCACCGTACTGCCGCCCTTGGATTTGGCGTAATCGAGAACGACAGGTATGAATTTACCGGCCATGTCCGGAGTCATGCCCAGACTCGAGAAGCTTTCGGAAAGCGCACCCATGCTCCCCACGGCTTTGGCAGTGCCGCCGAGGCTCGATCCCTTTCCACCCAAGGCGGAAGTGACGCCGCCCATCGACCCACCTATGCCGTTGTCGGTTCTGGGCTTGGGTGCCGCGTCCAGAAGGCTTGTCGCCTCGGGTATCGCATCGCTCACCTGGGTGTATTCGGTGGGGCTGAGTCTTTCTTTGGCAGCCTTGAAAATGGCTCCGGCGCCTCCTTCGGCCTGAACGGTCGAGACGCCGAGTTGACGGGTCAACAGATCGACGAGAGCGCTGTCTTCGGCATTTGCCCCGGTGACGCCGCAAAGTAGGATTCCCAAAACGACAATCGTGTTTCGTAATGATTTCATTGTATTACTCCTTAAATGTCGGTTTTCACCGTCAATGACGGTGCTGCAGGTGAAAATATATCGGTCAACTCGACTTCCGTGATGGTGACGGGGAAGCGGGCCGTATCCTCCCGGCAACACTCTGTGAAAGTCGAAAGTTGGGTTAAGAACCCGGCTTGCGCTCTCGTGTCAGAGGGTTTTCAGAAAGGCGTCGGCCTCCTCGATGGACCGGTTCATATCGGCAACGAGGCGATGAACATCCAGTTCGATGCTGTCCACTTCGCTTTTCAGGGCGCCGACGGCCATGGCGTTCAGGTTGTGTTTCAGATAGAGGACATAGTCGTTCAGGCTTTTGAGAACGGGTGTCATGCTGGATTCGGACCGGCGCATGGCGGTGCGTAGCGTTTTGTATCGGCGCTGGGAAGCCGCCAGCTTTTCCCGGCTCTCCCGTCTGAATTTCGGGTTCTCGATCTCCTCGATTTCTGTTTTCCATTCGTCGAAAAGGTCGCCCGCGATGCGTTCGACCTGGTCGATACGGTTACTCAGGGCGTTGGCACGAATGCGGCAGTCATCGTAGTCGTCCTTTAATTTTTCATAGGCGTCTTCGAGATCTCCACCGTCAAATCCATAGAGCGCCTTGATCCGGGTGAGGACGTCCTTGAACTCCTCGGAGGTTTTTTTCTGATCGGCCCGGACGTTTTCAACCTCGTCTTTCAAGAGATGCCGCTTTTCTTTTCCCAGGGACTCCCACGCGGCATAATAGGCGGATTGACAGGCCGTGAGCGCGATGAAGAGAAGGATCGCAAGGAAACCATTGAAGGCTCTTTTCCGATGAATCGGTGTTACCGTCCGCATCATGAAAATCTCCTTTTTTCAGGGTGGAGCCGATGCCGTCTAATGCGAGGTCGCTCCATTCGAGAAAAACTTCGTTTATCACTGTCATATTTGAATTCTTCGCGATTGTAAAGGCCGAGACTTTCGCGTCAATTGCCTTGTACCTGTCTGACGAATTCTGTTATGGGTTATTTTATTGAACTTTTGATATTGTTTTACAGATTCAATTTGATTTCAGGCGTAGGTGAGTCGGGGAAACCGACATTTCGAAGAGAACTTGACGCGGGGGGAGTGTGCTGTTCAATATTGTTCTGGGGGCGATGGGCGCTTTTTGGGGAGCGGCGCTTCTGAGTGGTCCCGGAGGGGCGGTCATGGGCTTTGCCGCGGGTTGCCTCCTGGCCGTGACGCTTCGACTGAGGCGGCGTATGGGGGATCTGGAGCGGCGTATCGCCCTGCTGGAGCGTCTGAATGAGCCTTCTCCGTCTACCGCTGACGCCGGGTTTCCGGCCGGGGACGGTCTTTCGACACCGATGCCCGGGAAATCCGAACATGAAGCGGATGAGAGGGAAATACAGGCGGAAGACGGTGCGGCGGGAACGTTCGCGAAGGTCTTTCCGGAGGAGTTCCCTCGGATTGGCGGGACGCCCTCGTCCTCGGCCGTTCCCTCCACGGTCGAAGTATGGTCGGTAAGGATCAGGGCGTTTTTCACCGAAGGCAATGTCGTCGTCCGCATCGGGGTCATCGTGCTCTTTTTCGGCGTGGCGTTTCTCCTGAAGTATGCGGCGGAGCGGAACGCCTTTCCCGTGGAGTTCCGTCTGGCCGTCGTCGCCGTCGGCGCCATTGCGCTTCTCGCCCTGGGGTGGCGGCTTCGTCTGCGACGGTCCGGGTACGCCTTGATTCTTCAGGGTGCGGCGGTGGGGATTCTCTACGTCACTCTCTTTGTCGCCGCCAAGCTCTATCATCTTATTCCGTTCCCCCTGGCCCTGGGGTTCATGGTGGCCGTGGTTGCGCTCTCCGGTTGGCTTGCCGTATTGCAGGACGCGCCATCCCTGGCCGCTTTCGGAGCCGTCGGCGGATTCCTGGCGCCGATTCTGGTCTCTTCGGGCGGCGGCAGTCACGTCATGCTCTTCTCCTATTACCTGATCCTTAACGCCGGAATCCTGGGGATTGCCTGGTTCAAGGCCTGGCGGGCCCTCAATCTCATCGGATTTGTCTTTACCTTCACCATCGGATCAATCTGGGGCCGCGAGAACTATCATCCCGCTTATTTCGGATCCACAGAGCCCTTTCTCATCCTTTTTTTTCTGTTCTATGTCGCCATCACGGTGCTTTTTGCCCATCGTCAGCCGCTCCGGCTGAGAGGATACGTGGACGGTACCCTGACCTTCGGCGTCCCCATCGTTGTCTTTGCCCTCCAGGCTCGCATGGTGCGCGGGATGGACTGGGGCCTCGCCTACAGTGCGCTCACCATGGGCGGATTTTATATCGGCCTTGCTGCACTGCTGTGGCGTCGGGCAATCATCGGCATGCGGCTTTTAACCGAAGCGTTTCTCGCCCTCGGGGTGGTGTTCATGAGCCTGGCCGTCCCCTTGGCCCTGGACGGCCGATGGACAGCGGCGGCATGGGCGCTCGAAGGCGCAGCCCTCGTCTGGATCGGCGTGCGGCAGAACCGTACTCCCGTCCGCTGTTTCGGACTGCTGCTGCAACTGGGCGCCGGGGCGGCTTTTTTCCATGCTCTCGGACAGCCGACAGGACGGATCCCGGTATTGAACGGCGTTTGTTCAGGCGGTCTTCTCATCAGCCTCGCAGGCCTGTTTTCCGCCGCGTTTCTCGAACGCCACCAAGGCCGTCTTCGGAGATGGGAACGCTGGTTGCATTTTCCCATGCTGATCTGGGGCCTCGCCTGGTGGTTCGGGAGCGGCCTGAACGAGATCTCGCGCCGTCTGTCCTGGAAGCACGAACGGTGGGCATCACTCACCTTTGCCGCCTTCAGCTTCGGCGGAATGGGTATCTTATGCCGTCGCGTCGCCTGGCCGTCTCTCAGGTACCCGGCGATGTTCTGGCTTCCGCTTCTTGGGCTTCTCGTCGGACTTCGATGGACCGGATCTCCGAACCGGCATCTCTTCGCAGACGGTTTCGGGTTGCCCTGGGTTCTCGCCCTGTCGGTCCACCTGTATCTCCTTCGATGTTTTGAAGGGGAATGGCGAAGCGGCTTCCTGACGCTGTGGCATCTGGCCGGTCTCCTGCTGACGGCCTTCGTGCTGACATGGGAGAGCGCCTGGGCTGTTCATCGGGTTGTGGAAGGCGGACGGGTGTGGTGGACGATCATGTGGGGCATCACTCCCGGCGCGGCTGTCTGGAGCCTGTCCGCCCGTTGCCGAAAGCCGCCCTGGCCGATCCGTCGGTTCCCATGGGCCTATCTCAAAGCCGGACCGTCGCTTCTCGCGGTTTTCCTTCTCCTATGGTCCCTTTCGACCACCGTCGTCACGGGCGATCCGGCGCCTCTCGCCTATCTTCCCGTCCTGAATCCCCTGGAGATATCGCAGACCTTCGCCTTGACCATGATCCTCAAATGGGCCCGGAACTCGCAGGATAACCCCCAAACGGCGCTGTCCGATTCGGCGGGGCCGTCGGCGTCAATCCTCCGGATAATCCATGGAGCCGTATCTCTCGGGGTATTTGTCTGGCTCAACGGGATGACCGCTCGGACGATACACTATTTTGCGGGGGTGCCGTTTACGGTATCAGCTCTTTATCGATCGATGCCGTTCCAGGCTGCCGTCGCGATCCTGTGGACCCTATTTGCCCTGGGGGCCATGGTTGTGGGAGCTCGCCGGAAACAGCGCGCGATATGGTTTACCGGGGCAGTTCTGCTGGGGATGGTGGTTCTCAAACTGTTCTTCATCGATCTGGGCGGCAGCGGAACCGTTGCCCGGATCGTGTCGTTCATCGCCGTCGGTGTGCTGATGCTGTTCATCGGCTACATATCCCCTCTGCCGCCCCGAGGGAAATCCCGGGTCAGGCAACCGGATGAATCCCCTACGACACGGAGTGTTTGATATGCGATCCATCGTTACGATCCGTCTCTGCGGCCTGGTCCTGTTTTTCGTGCTGTTGCCCATTCCCGCCGTATCGGCCCCCCTGAAAGCCGCCGATTTTGCCTACGGCATTCGCCTCGATCCCGTCACAGGCGGGGCTGTTTATCGCCTTTACCTGCCCGAGGCCGTTCACCGTAGCGTCGTTCGGCAGGATCTGGGGGACCTTCGGGTTTTCAACGAACGGGGCGAGATCATCCCTCATATCCTTCGGCGCCCGGAGGAGAGTGGCCTGATGGAAACAGACGTTCTGGCCCTGCCTTTTTTCCCGGTGGATGGACCGGAAAAGGAGATGGGGGTCGGATTTTCCATCGATATCACAACGGACGCCAAGGGCGCTGTCCTGAATGCCCGGACCCGCGGCGTGACGGGGGATGGTTTGGAAAAAGCGGCTTACCTCATCGATGCCGGGAAATTGGACCGCCCGCCGGATCGGTTGAGACTGGACTGGCAAGGGCCGGACGACAGTTTTGTGGGAAAGGTGTCGCTTCTGTCGAGCGACGATCTGGATCATTGGCGGATGCTGGCCTCCGGGGTTACCCTGGCGGCTCTCAGACACGGGAAGCATCTCCTCAGGCGGGACACCATCTTCATTCCCGAACCGCCGGGGCGTTTTATCACCATCCTGTGGCCCCGGAACGCTCGGGAAACAATTCTGACCCGGGTGGAGGCGCTTGTTCCAAAGGCTTCCACGACAGCACCCCGTCGGCATCTCAAGGTGCCCTTTTCCGTCGCAGCCGGGGACTCCGGCGCTTATGTAGCCGACCTTGGCGGATTTTTTTTGGTTGACCGCCTGAATCTGCTGTTCGGCGAGCCCAACAGCCTGACCGCCGGTCGGTTTTGTTCCCGGAGCGACACCCATGGCGCATGGCAGCAGCGTTTCGAAGGACTTTTCTACGACCTCAGCATCGACGGTACCCGCTTTGTCAATGACGCCGCCGTCGTCGGCAGCGTTATGGACCGGTGGTGGCGGTTCGAGGCGGTTTCCCGGAACGGCGGCATGGGCGAAAGGCCGCCGGTGCTGTCGGTGGGATGGGTCCCCATGGAGTTGGTTTTTCTGGCTCGGGGAGATGGACCGTTTACCCTGGCCTACGGCCATGCGGCAGTGGCGCCTTTTGACCTGGATCGCCATCCGCTCGTTCATTTGTTGATGCGTGAAAAAAATGACGTCCTGATCCGACAGATTGCGGCGGGTCCTCCATTCTCCCTGCAGGGCGAATCGGCCCGGGTTCCAAAAAAGCCGTTCCCCTGGAAAAAATGGATTCTCTGGGGCGTTCTGAGTATATCGGTGGTGCTTCTGGGTGTCATGGCCCGGGGGCTCTATCGTCAAATGAACCCACCGCCGGGTTCATGAACCCGGACCCCGTGAATGGGGTTGACGCCCGTCGGCTCTTATTCTAAAAACCGAAGCGCACCCCAAAACATCCAACAGAAAGGAGGGCGTGCCGGCCCGAGGGGATGCCGGCACGGAAAAACCATGAGCATGAATGTCGTAGATAAAATTGATGACCTCGTCAAGGTCAACCACGTCCTGGTGAGCGTGTCCGATAAAAGCGGCCTGGCGGCCTTCATCCCCGGCCTGATCGAGATCAATCCCGAGATTCGGATCCTGTCCACGGGCGGGACCTTCGGACGAATCAGGGAGATCCTGGGGGGGGACGCCGATAAACATCTCACACCAGTATCCGATTATACGGGTCAACCAGAAACGCAAGGGGGTCTTGTGAAGACTCTCGATTTCAAGATCTATCTGGGACTTCTGACCGAGACCTACAACCCGTCTCACCAGGCGGACTTGAAACGGACCGGGGGAGTGCCCATCGACATGGTGGTGGTCAACCTCTATCCTTTCCAGGCAACCATCGCCAAGCCGGATGTGACGCTGGAGGCCGCCCGGGGTAACATCGACATCGGGGGGCCCTGCATGATACGGGCGGCTGCGAAGAATTTCATTCGCGTCGCTTCGGTGGTCGACCCGGGCGATTATGCATCGATCCTCGACGTCATGCGATCCCGTTCGGGACAGACGACACTGGAGATGCGGTTTGCTCTCGCCCGAAAGGCTTTTGACCATACGGCTCACTACGACCAGGCCATAGCCGGATTCCTGAACGAACAGCCAATCGAGGCGGCTAGGCGCTGCTATGCCGACGACAGGCGGTGAGAAGCGGTGAGTCCGGAATGGATCCCTACGGGGGCGGCATATAGAAGGTAACACCTGCGGCGGCCATGGACATTCTGAATACCATCATTCCCATGTTTACCGTGATCTTCATCGGCTGGATCGCCCGAAGGAAAGGGTTGATATCGACGGCCTTTCTGGGGCCGGCCAATCGGCTGGTGTTCCACCTGGCCATCCCGGCCATGATCTTCAGGGCCATCTCCCAGGGAAATTTCACTCGGGATTTCAATCCCTCGGTGGTTCTGATCACCCTCGCTTCGGTGCTGACGGTGTTTTGCTTTCTCTGGATCGCTGGATGGGCCGTCAGGCTCGAGCGGCGCCGATTCGCCACGGTCATTCAGAGCGCGTTTCACGGCAATCTGGGGTATATCGGACTGGCCGTGGCCTATTATTACCTTGGCGACGAGGGGCTGGCCCGTGCGAGCATTCTGGCCGGGTTCATCATGATTCTTCAGAATCTCCTTGCCGTCATCGTGCTTCAGTGGTACGGCGATGCCGAATCCGGGGGTATCGGCGCAAGACGGGTGATTATGGGGGTTGCCGGGAATCCGGTTATCGTGTCGGCCATGGCAGGTATTCTTTTTTCCGCGACAGGGATGCCGTTGCCCATCATTTTGGAACGGGCTTTCAAGATTCTGGGAGATCTGGCATTGCCGCTGGCACTGCTGCTGATCGGCGCCGGCCTGACCTTTCATCTCATGCGATCCCGGCCGATGGCGCTGATTTCATCGAGCGTGGTCAAGCTGGGCCTGCTGCCCGGCCTCGGGTATTTCCTGTATCGCTTTTTTGGAGTTCCCGCCGGAGGATATCTTCCCGCAATAATTCTTCTGGCATGCCCCACCGCCACCATTGCTTATGTCATGGCTGCGGAAATGAACGGAGATACGGAGTTCGCCGCGGCGGCCATTTCCGCCAGCACGGCGTTTTCGGCGGTCACTTTCACCCTGTGGCTGCATATTGTCTGAGGTTTGAGACGGGCGACATTCGCGAATCTCTGCCCTGCATCAACCATGGCCCGGCATCATCGCCGGGCGGAAAGAAAAATATCATGACATTCAAATATCATACGGTTCTGGTGACCGGCGCCGCGGGGTTCATCGGGTTTCATCTGGCCAAACGGCTCTTGGAGCAGGGCTGCCGGGTGGTGGGGCTCGACAATCTGAACGATTATTACGACGTCGGATATAAGACCGGGCGGCTGGACCAGCTTTCGTCCTATTCCGACTTTAACTTTGTAAAAGGCGATCTCGCCGATCGGGAAGCCATGGCACGTCTTTTCGAAGCGACCGCTTTCGACGTGGCGGTCAATATGGCGGCTCAGGCCGGGGTCCGATATTCCCTCATCAACCCTCATGCCTATGTCTCCTCCAATCTGGTGGGATTTGTCAATCTTCTGGAGTGTTGCCGTCACAGCCGGGTGGGGCATCTGGTCTTCGCCTCGTCCAGCTCCGTCTATGGCGCCAATACCCGCATGCCTTTCTCGGTCCATGACAACGTCGACCATCCGGTGTCCCTGTATGCGGCCTCCAAGAAAGCCAACGAACTCATGGCTCACACCTACAGTCATCTCTACGGTCTTCACTGTACGGGGCTCCGGTTTTTCACGGTGTACGGTCCCTGGGGCCGGCCGGATATGGCGCTTTTTCTGTTTACAAAGGCGATTTTGGAAAACAGGCCCATAAAGGTGTTCAACCATGGGAAAATGCAGCGGGATTTTACCTATATCGACGATATCGTCGAGGGGGTCGTCCGGGTCATGGGAAGGCTGCCCCAGCCAAATCCGCAATGGAACGGGGAGCATCCGGACCCCGGCACCTCCTATGCGCCGTATCGGATCTACAATATCGGAAACAACGCGCCGGTGGCGTTGAACGACTTTATCGCCGCTATTGAGAAGGCGTTGGGGAAAACGGCGAAAAAGGAGTATCTGGACCTCCAGCCCGGCGATGTTCCCGCCACTGCGGCCGACGTCGACGATCTGATGGTCGATGTCGGGTTCAGGCCCGACACACCCATTGAAATCGGCATCGAGCGGTTTGTGTCATGGTATCGGGCATATCATCGCCTGTAATCGGATGGAGCGGCGTATATAACAGGTCCAAGCTTTTTGAGGGCTTGAACCTTTTATCGGGTGCTCGAAACAGGGATTATTCCAGAGTTCCGAAAGAGCGTTTGAAGAGGTCTTCGATAGCCCTGGCACCATCTTCGGTCAGGTTTCGTGTGCCGGTGCCCACAAAGCTGTCGGCAGCCACTACAGGGCTGTCGGCGACCCATTGGTTGTCTTTCCAGGAAAACCAGGCTTTTCGATCCTGATCGTAAACGCTGACGGGACGATTGAAGAGTTTGGCCAGTTCCACGCCCCAGCCCGTTCCGCCCTTGACCGTGTCGTCGGGCTGTATCCAACCGACGGCAAATACATGGTACCCTTTGTTGACCATGTGAAAGATGGACTGAATCACCTTTCGGATCTTGTCCGCCCTGGCATAGGTCCGCCCCATGCGCTTGGAGACGATCTCCATGCTGATATCGCCCTTTTTCAGTTCCTCCGTGCTCAGGACCGTACAGTTCTTGTTCCGTTCCACTGTATGTCCTTCGAAGGTGTAGTTGACTTCCCGAATGCCCCAGGACTCGGCATTTCTGCCGAATGCCGTTTCGGCCCCCTTGTGGCCCCCGCTGTAAAGTGTTACTTGTGAACGTTCCGTCATTTTTATCGTTTCCTTTCGTATCGTGGTAGCGTTGAAAATGGGATTTCCCTCCATAAAAAGAAATCACCCCGCCGCACACCGGCAGGGTGATTCTATGCTATATTAAAGCAATTTTATGATGACGCAAGGGGTTTTATCAATTTTTAACGATTTTTGTTCTTGGAAAAATCAAAAGGGTCCTTTCGATGCATGTCGGCATTGCCTGGAAAGGACTCCGGGGCTACTCCAGAATCTGCTTGTCAATTCCCAAGGTGCCGGGTATACTACCTATCCTCATGAGGTGGCAACCTCGGCGAAAACGGCGTTCGTACCACACGTGCGGGCGGTCAAAACGGAAGGGGAAGGGAATGGCGCGAAAGGTATCCAGCAATGGTATCGAGATCTGTTATGACACCTTCGGCAAGAAGAACAACCGACCGCTGATCCTCATCATGGGCCTGGCCACCCAGATGGTCGCCTGGCCGGAGCCTTTCTGCCGGATGCTGGCCGAGGCCGGTCATTTCGTGGTCCGTTTCGACAACCGGGACGTCGGCCAATCCACACGCATGAAGCGCCTCTACGTGCCTGATGTCGAAGCCCTGATGGCCGAGACCGCTGCGGGGCGGCAGGTATGGGTGCCCTACACCCTGCTCGACATGGCCGACGACACCGTCGGCCTGATGGATGCGCTGGAGATTGATCATGCCCATGTTTGCGGACTTTCCATGGGCGGGATGATCGCTCAGGTGATTGCCGTCGAATATCCCGAAAGGCTCAAAAGCCTCATCACCATCATGTCCACCACCGGTGAGCCCGATTTGCCGCCACCGACGGACGAGGCCCTGGCGGCCATGATGTCCGCTCCGCCGGCCAAGCGGGCCGCTTACATCGATCACATGGCCGGGATCTACCGGATTTTTGCGGGCGGATCCACGTTTTACGACGAAAAGCTCCAACGGGAGCTGTCGGCCAAGTCCTTCGATCGGGGCATATACGCACCCGGATTCCTCCGCCAGATGGCGGCCATCATCGGTGCGGGGGGTAGACGCCACCGCCTTGAACATCTCGATATTCCCACCCTGGTCATTCACGGCGACTGCGATCCGGTGGTGCCCCTGGCCCACGGCCGGGATACGGCCGACATCATTCCCGGGGCTCGCCTCGAAGTGATCTCCGGACTTGGCCACGGCACGGCCTTTCCCGATTTGTGGGAACAGATGGTTGCCGCCATCGCCGAACACACGGCCGCGGCCGAAACTTGAGTTTCAACTATCGATCTTTGGCCTGCCGCCCTCATATTACCACCATCGTCGGCAAGGGCTTGATGAATTCCTGCCGGAGACTGTAAGTATAAGCACCCTGGGTGGGGATCAGCAGAAGATCGCCGGGCATGATGGCCTCTCCCCAGTAAGCATAACCCCAGACATCGTGGGGGGTGCAGAGTGCCCCCAGGATATGGCAATGGTGCTCGGTCATTGCCGGCCGGGAGAGATTGAGCACGGGAAAATAATCGGTTTCGTAACGCTCCCAGCCCACCGCATTGGTACCGGCGTCGGTGATGACGAGGTCGGGCGCCTTCCGGTCGACCACCGAAACGAGGATGTGCATGGCGTCATTGACGAGCCAGCGGCCGGGCTCGAAACAGATCCGGCAGGGGGTAAGGGACCGGAGCCGGCTTTGGACGACCGGTCCCAATGTCTCGGCAAATTTTTCGATGGGAAGGGACGGTATCCGGTATCGAGGCGAGGCGGTTGCAACGGTCTGTCCCATGGCTTTTCGGATCAACCCTTCGGGTGTTCCGCCGGAGTGGAGCCATTCGCCCTGTTCAGGCCAATAGCCCCCGCCGATGTCGATAAAGGCGATCTGCGCAAGAAAGGCTTCCGGCATTTTCCGCAGAATCCTGCTCAGCAGCTCGATAAAGGCGGTCTGGGCGTCGGGAGAGAGATTCCAGCTAGTGTGGAACTGAAGTCCTTGAAGTCGTACATGAGGACAGTTCCGGGCGGTGTCGAAAAAGGCGACGAGACGTTCCGGTGCGATCCCGAATTTGCGCCAGAGTCCGTCGGCGTTGGTGGTCAGGCGGACACCCGCACGAATCCGGCGTCCTCGTGATGCGGCTGCCGCCTCCAGACGTGACAACTCACCGAAACTGTCCAGGAGGATCGTTACGCTGTCGGCGTGATCGATCGCCATGTCAAGCTCTGCCGTCGTCTTTCCCGGTCCGCTGAAAATGATGTCTTTTGCCCCCAGATCTATGGCTGCGGCTAATTCCGGACCGCCTGACACATCCAGTCCGAATCCCTGTGACATCAATGTCGCGGCAACCGCCGGGTGATTGTTGCTCTTCATGGCGTAATAAAACCCCGTCTCCGGCAAAACGTCCTGAAAGGCCTGGATGAAGCGGCGTGCGCGTTCCTTCAACACCGAGGTTTCAAGGAGGTAGATGGGAGAAGGATGGTGCCGGATGACGTCCAGATAAAAAGTGCGTCGGTCAAAATGACGGCGCACGAAGGCCGCGAGGGATGCTTCGGGAAAGGGCGGCAGGGACTGTTCAATGATCCGGTCGAGGTCCGCCGGTTTGATGGGAACGTGGGCGTCGTTCAGCATGGCGCCATTCTCAACGCTATCCGACCGGCCAGGTCGTCGCACTGGCGCGTTAGTTCCGTCCCGTTTTCAGACGGGGTGAAAATGACGTGGCCAAGGAGCCATGAGTCGTAGTCCTCGGGAGGCATCCGGATCGTATCCGAAGGCTTCCGGATGATGGTGACCTGGGAAACCCGGGGATCTGCGGCCAGGCGGCGCCAGTCGATCTCCTCCACCACCCCCGGCCTATCGGCAAAAAGACGGAGGCCGACGTACGATTTCAGCGGGTTATGCGACTTCAATGCGATCTGCCGATTTTCTGCAACATCGAGAGAGAGCTTCAGCATGTCGATACCCATGGATTCCCGGATCAGAAAGGGAAGGCAGTCTCCCCCCGGCCGCGGGCTCAACTCCAGAAGCCGGATGTCACCATTCCTGACGATCAGATCCACCATACAGACTCCCTTGTAGATCCCCAGCGCTTCGGCGCCTTCCCGAAGTCGACGACGGAGATTCGTCGCCGGAATGTCGCCTGGAAGATCGTCGATCAGGACATACCCCCGGATGGTGCCGAAGGGACCCTTGGGAGAGCGAATCTTTCGGGTCAGGCGGATAATCCGGATTTGACGGTTTTCAATGATGAAGTCGCAGCTGAACTCCTCCCCTTCAATGAATTCCTCCGCGATGATGACGGGACCTTCGGCCGGATCGACCCTGTACATCCGACTGTGTTGCCTGCGGCGGAGTCCTCTTTCGATTTCCGTGAATGCCGTCCGGCTCTCCTCCGGCCCTCGGCAAGCGAAGACCAACTCGCTGCCGCTGCCGGTGGCGGGCTTCAGAACGATCGTTCCTTTCGTTTCCTGGCTGAAGGCCTCAGCGGCCTCGATCGAGGATATGCGACGGGCCTGGGGACAAGGAATCCCTCGTACCTTCCAGGCCGCTTTTGTCGCGGCCTTATCCCGACACCGTCGCACCGCCTCGACGGACGGGTAGGGCAGGTTGTGGATACTCGCGACGACAGCGGCCAGGATCATGGATTCACAGTCGAAGCAGGCAATGCCGGAAAGTTGCAGTCGCCGGTCCTCCAGGTGGCGTTCCAGGGCGTTCAGTACCTGAGGCGTATTCGTCAGGTCACAGAGAATCTCCTCGTCGGAAGGCGGAGAAGGTTCCGTCGCCTGATGCCGGACGCCGGGGTCGGTAAGGAAAAAAGCCCTCCCGGGTGAGGTGCGGCGAATCCAATCGATGTAATCGGTGGTGGTACCCACGACGAGCACCCGGGGATCAGCAGACACTTTCGGCGCTCCGGGTTCGGGATCCGATCGCCTGGGGGCGTCGATGCATATCGGCAGGCGTGGTTATCCGGGACGGGAAGCGCATCCTCGGGCAAATCTGCAGCTGTTTTGCTTCCTGCTGAACGGAAATCCGGAGTTGATAAAGCGGCCGTGGGGTGAGGTGGAAACGCTCTTTCCAACCGAAATCCCCACACAGAAAGTCGACCGAGTCCAATCTCATCCGGCAGGCCCATTCCAGATGATGGAAATTGATCAGCTTGGCGATGCCGGGGAATTCGGGGTTGGTGCCGCCGGCCAGCACCGTGTAGTTCGAACCCTTTCGGGGTACATCCAGGACGGCCCCGACGTCCACGGCTGCAATCCTTCCGCCGATCAGTATCGTGGTAATTCGAAGCATCCCCTGGGCGTAGAGCCACGCCATCATTTTTTCGAAAGACTTGAGAAACCGAGGGTCGCTGAAATAGGAACGACTGCCGAAGGCCTCGAGATTCATTCGAAAAAAAGGATCGACATCGCTAAGGTCGTTGTAGCGGTAGGCGATTCCGGGCGCTGTTACGGCGGCCATCTCCCGACCGATCTTTTTGCGAGATTTTCCTTTGAATTCTTGCAGATAGGCATCGAACCGATACTGGTATCGTCCGGGGAAAAAAAGGTAGCCGACCTCATCCAGCTCCAGGGGCTGAATTTCGGAAACCAGGGCGGCGTGGGACATGTAGCGCAGATGCACGCTGCCGGGAACACGGTCCAGGAGAGCCCTCGCGACGCCTGTATCGGCTGCGGTGATCCGGTTCTGTTCCAGCCAGGTTTTGCCCGCCCACAACTCTCCCGGAAAAAAACCGAAGCTTTCCGGGTCGTCCATCCGGCTGAGAGGCAGCAATCCAACGGTGTGACCGTTTTCCTCGGCCACGATGAAAAAAGGCTCCCGATCGAAGGCGGCGGCAAAACAGGTCCGTACCGGCCATAAATCGAAGATATTTTCCACCGGACGGGCGTTCTCCCAGATTCTTCTGCATAGGTCGAAGTCTTCAAGCTTTCGGATATTCAGCATGTCAACACCTTGGGATGATGCATTCGTAAAATTCGATTTTCCGATATGGACAACGATCCAAACGGGTTCGATCGGCCAGGGCTTTCAACCTGAAACGTCCGGATAGAAGACGTTCAGGAATGTCCGACAATCGGTTAGGCACAAAACATGCCAGGGATTATAAATAAGATATCCTTTTGATATGACAATAGATCATGAAAGGAAAGATTTCAGCACCGTTGCCGCCGGCAAAGAAAAAAGTATTTATATACTATTATTTTTTGAAAATGGTATATAGGTGCTGATATTGTCGGATCATGGACAGGCATTGCCGACACGGCGCAGGTTCGGCAGAGGATCAGGGAAAAGGTCGATTGTAACAATTTGATAACAAGATTAAAATATTCATGATGATCGGACGTGATATGTGGCTCGGAACACGTATTTCAGGATATTATCGGTATGATCATACCGTATTTGAGGAGCGCGTATGTTGATTAAACTGGTCCTGGCCGTCCAGGACAAACGGCTTCAGAAATATCTGGCCCAGAGCTTTTCCCTCTCGGATATCCGCGTGGAATCCTTTGGGAACCTCGTTTCTCCCTGGCAGAAGGTCATGCGCAGCTGCGGAGACATCATCGTCATCAGCGAGTCGATCATCCCCCGACCTTCGGAATCCGGTATTGCCATGCTGAATGATCTGCCGGAAAACCCGACGACGGTCATCCTCCACGATGGGGATTCCTCCGAGGAACACGCTCAACTCGTGGCCGCCGGCGCCGACGTGGTGCTTTTTTCCGGGGTTTCGAAGAAGCGACTCCTCGAGGCCATCGAGACGACCCTGGAATCCCGGCGACAGTTGATCCAACTGAATCGCTTTCATCCGAAGCATCCGACAAAGCCGCAGTTGTCGGATTTTGTCCTGGAAAGCGACAGCATGCGGATCTTCATCGACGAGGTTCGGCAGGTGAGCACAAGCAATTCACCGCTGTTGATCATGGGGGAGACGGGTGTCGGCAAGGAGCACCTGGCCAAGGCTATCCACGCTGAAAGCCCCCGCGCTACAGGCCCCTTCATTGCCGTCAACACGGCCGCTCTGCCCGAACAGATACTGGAAAGCGAGCTTTTCGGGCATGCGGAGGGGGCATTCACCGGCGCTGTCAGATCCCGGCGGGGAACCTTTGAGCTGGCCCACAACGGAACGATTTTTTTGGATGAGATCGGTGAGATGCCGCTCCACCTTCAGGCGAAACTGCTTCGGGTTCTGCAGGATTACGAGGTGAAGCCCATCGGCAGCGAGAGTCCCATTTGGGTGGATGTCCGGGTGATCGCCGCCACCAATCGCGATCTGGAAAAGGAGGTGACCCGGAAAAATTTCCGGAAGGACCTCTACTATCGGCTGAGCGTGGTGACCCTGACGATACCGCCCCTTCGGAAACGCAAGGAGGATATCCCTCACATGGCCCGTCATTTTCTCGATCTTTACCGATACAAGATCGGTCGGGACGTGGAAGGGATATCCGACGCGGCCATGAAGGCGTTGAGTCATTATGAATGGCCCGGAAACGTCAGGGAACTGATGAACGTCATTGAACGGGCCATTCTCATCTGCCACGACAGTGAAATTTCAGTGCGGGATTTACCCTCGGTATTCCACGACAACGGTGTCTTGTCGACCCGGATCCTGGACGGCGGTTTGCCGAACCTGGAGACTGCGTGGAAAGGCAGAACGCTGCCCGAGGTCCGGGACGAGATGGTGAGTCACCTCGAGCGGCGCTACATCGAAATGGTACTCCGGAAGACCGGGGGCCGTGTCGGGAAGGCCGCACGTATTGCCGGCATTCACCCTCGGGGGCTGTATGACAAGATGAAGACCTTTGGCATTCGCAAAGAGGATTTTAAACGATAACCGCGGCGCGGTTTACCGCGAAGGGTTTTCCCCCGAGACGGCGGACATCTGAAGGAAACATACGGCGATCAACGTAAGGGCGATACCCGGCAGAACGGCCCACCCGATATCCGTGCTTCCCATGGCCCATTCCATGCCGGCTACGACCGACGGCGTCAGGAAGGTATAGGCAACAACACGATTGGGCCCGAGCCTCACGGCGGCAAACTGAATTATCCAGAAGGTTACGGCCGTGGAAAGTACCGCAAGATAGGCAAGTCCCAGCCAAACCGAGGCGTTTGGAAACGCAGGAAATCCGGTTTTAACGAGGGTCGCAACCAAAAGGGCCAGGGTGGCGGTCAACAGGCTGTAGAAGGTAAATCGTACCTTGGATTCATTCCGCTGGAGTTTTTTGAGGGCGAGCACATGGACGGCAAGGTTGAGGGTGCCGAGGAAGAAGAGCATATCTCCCCGGGACAGTTCCAGAGTCGCCATCCGCTCCCAGTCGCCTCGGAAAATAACCCATACGGCGGCGGCCATGGACAGCCCCAGGACTCCCAATTGAAGGCGTCGGACCGGCTCCCCCAGGAGTCCGCCCAGGAGCGCCGTCATCAGAGGCACCGTGGTATAGATGGTACTGGTGTTGATGGGAGTCGTCGATTTGAGGGCCTCGAACATCAGGATGAAGAAAAAACCGTAGCTGCCGCCGACGACGGCATATCGTCCCAGGTCCCGGAGCTTCGGTCTGCGCCGTGCTTCCTTGAGAAACAGCAGCATGAAAGAGAACACCAGCGTGGCCGACAGGAATCGCCAGAAGGTGAGGACGGTGGAGTCGATCCCGGGAGTGATAGCCGCCACTACCGGAAAAGATCCCGCGACAATCAGCGTGTGGATGATCATGCCCAGGTGTGCTCGTCTGTTTGCCATTTTTGCGTCCCCCTATCGATAGACGGCGAGGAAGACCATGAAAATGTGCAGGATGATCACTGTCGGGAGGAGGGCGGCCTTCAACAATCCCACCGCAGATATGCCGTTTTCGAAATATTTCTTTAACAATGATTGCCCGGCCGGGTTGGGCGCGTTGGCGATGATGGTCAGTCCGCCACCGCTGACGGCGCCGGCGACGACGGCGTATTTGAGCGAGCCGGTGAAGTCGGGCACCAGGGTACTGAGAAAGGTGATGGCGGCATTGTCGTTGAAGGCCGTCAGCACGGCCGCCCCGAGCATCAGGGGAATCTCGGACAGGTTTGACAGTACGGGCTGAATCCACCACCCCTGAACACCGCCGTGGATAACGAGACCGCCGAGAAAAAAACCGACGAGAATGGCCGGTTTGAGTTCGATCCGATTCTGGAATGGTGCGGTGACCGAGGCAAACCCCAGGAAAAAGAGAAGCCCTGGAATGAAGAGTTCGGGATGGTGGGCGTTGAGGATGGTCCAGCCCATGAAGAGGACATGGATCACCATGATCCAGAAGGGTACCGGGTCTTCCCGTTCATCCCAGTCAGGATCGATGAATTCTGCGCGGTCTTCCTCCGGCAAAAGTCCCGGGAGGTTCTCTCGCATGCGATTGAGGAGAATTTCATTGAAGCGCTGATCGAACGCCTCGCAGGCCAATGCGCGATCCACTCCTTGCGGCAGGCCCTCGGTCAGATAGGTAGTGAGGAGGCGGCTTCGAATTTCCTGGGCGACGGTGCTGACCTGCTGCTGGACGGTGGCGAAGATCTGGCGCTGTGCGTTGATGAGGCCGCCGACCTTGTCGAATTCGGCCTCCACCATGTCTCTGCTCAGATAGGTGGCGCGGATATGGTCCCGGAGGCTTCGAACCGCGAACTTGTCTTCCAACTCCGCCATTTGATCCTTGAAGATCAGAAAATAGACGCTGTTGACGATCAGGATGCCTGTGGCGGCCTTCCATCCGAAGGTAAGCATCATGAATGACGTGTCCCAGTGCCAGACATTCGCTACCATCAGAACGGGCGGAGCGGCGAAATGGGTGAGTGTTCCCCCTACCGAGATGTTGACGAACAAGAGCCCCAGGGTCGCGTACTTGAGCGGTTCGCTTGGCTCGAGTTCATAAAATTTACGCGCCAGCAGAAGGGCCGAAATGGTCATGGCGGCCGGTTCGGTGATAAAGGAGCCCAGAAGCGGTCCCAGTGTGAGAATGGTAAACCACCAGGATTTGAGAGTCCCGCCGAACAGATTGGCGACCTTCAGCATGATCGTTTCGGAAAGCTTCAGAATGGGGCGAGTGGCCGCCAGGATCATAATGACCACGACAAAGACCGGTTCGGTGAAATTGACGGTGGAGCTGATATAATTGACAACGGTTCCCCAGTCGTGAAAGTAGGTGATGGCGGCCACGAGAATCACGACCCAGACCCCGAAGATCACCTCGACCTCGCCGAGGAAATGAAAGAGTTCGGCGCCGTGGTGAACCGAATTTCGCGGTGCCTGGCCGTTTTTGATCCGAAGATCGTGTTCACGCTCCCACTGGTGGGCAATGGCTGTGAATTTGCTTGCCAGAAAGGTATGAATGATGGCGGCGAAGAAGATCAAGGTAGCCGCCAGGTTGAACGGCTCCATTGCGATGCGGTGTTTCAAGACCGCCGTGATGCCGTCGTGGACGGGATCGTCGTAGCTTGTGAGATTACGCGGAAATGCGGGCTCTTGAGCGATAGCTGCGGATAACAAAGACGCAGCCCAGAAGGTGATGACGAGGCAAAACAGAAAGACTCTCCATGTTCGGGGCATATGCGTCCTCCGTCGGTTTTCGTCGCCGATGCTATAGAAAGGCGCGGCATCGTGGCGTTGTGGAAGCAGGATTGAAAACGATGAGTTGTTTTTATCAGAACATCTTAAATATGCCAAGACCCTAAAGCAACGCTGTCAATTCTTCAACCCAAAGTGCTCCGGCGACGTGACCAGGCCGGCACCGAAAGTCGTCCGGAGCGTCGATCGAATCGAGACGCTCCGCTGTATCGTTTCACCCGACGTTGTGGAACGGATTGATGTTCTTTTCCTGCTTTTGTGTGGGGAAGTGCTGTAAGACGACCTCCTTCACACCCGGAACGCTTTCGGCAAGCCGCTTAATTTCGGCCAGAGCGGCGCTATTGTCGGCCGACGTCCTGTTGATGTTTGCAATGTTTACCATCCCATTCTCGGCTGAGACGCTGATCGTCGGGTCGAGTTTTGTCAATTTCATCTGAACTCTGGCCGCCAGCGCCAGGTTTTCGAGAATCTGTTTCGATTCCGACGTGGTTTGGAAAATAGGCTTTTGGGCGGTTTCGGCCAATATGTCGACGGCGTCATCCACGGTCAGATTTTTGATGTTCAAGACCATGTCATACAACCGGCTGTCCCAGGTATCCGTGCCGTAAAGCTGAAGGCTCCATTTCCTTCGCTCCTCGTCATCTTTTTTTAAGATATACCGAGCTTTTTCGGCTGAGATGTTCTCTCTTTTCATCTCCTCTCGAACCCGATCCTCCATGTCGGCGATAATTCTGACCTTGAGAACATTGGGGATGTCTGAAAGAAGATAGTGACCCGCCAGGCCGTGATAGACGACATTGTCCTTCAGAACATGCAGGAGGAGGGCGGATCGGATGTAGTTGACATATCGCTCCTTGCCGTGTGAAAAACGTTCCAATACCGTAGGAGCGTCATGAAGCGCTCTCACGAGCTTTATTTCAGGGATATCGAATTCATCGGAAGCCTCAAGGAGGATGTCGCGGGATAGACATGCATACCCCAACTTGCGGGCCAGCATTTCCGCGACGTCCTTTCCGCGGCTGTATGATCCTCTGGAAATAGTGATGATAGCCATAATGATAATCCTCGTCTTAAATGGGTTGACATTGCTCAGACATGGTGAGGCAGCCTCATAGTCAGGCGGTGCACCGCCATGTCGTCTTTCACGATCAGGATCGTTGCATTCTTGCCCATGCCGCAACCCGTGTCGATGACCGCCATCATGGCATATTCTCCGGGCGTCACGCCAGTTTTTTTTTCGGTGCGGGCAAGGCCATGATCGCCGATTACTTGCTTCATATTTCAACATAGGCCATATGTTATGACAGGCAGAATGGAAATATGCTTTGATTTGGGAGGCGCGAGAGGGAAGTGTTACATCGTGTTGGTTTTGTGGTCGACATGAAATTGAACGTGCACTAGAGTATATTATGGAATCTTCCCATAAAACACGGAATGATTCGTCCCTCGTCGAGGTCGGAAAGCATTTCCCGAAAGGGGGCGGCAGGTTCACGCCCAGGAGCGACGGTTGATCCGTCAACCGCCGTCGTCAGGGCAAAACCGGAAGGAGGACTGATGAAAAGAGTTCTGGTCACCGGAGCTGTCGGACAGATCGGATCGGAACTGGTCGTGTATCTCAGAGGGATTCTCGGAAACGACAATGTCGTGGCCGCCGGCCACACGAAGCCGCCCGATCCGTCCTTCAGGGAATCCGGACCCTTTCATTTCATCGAATGCACCCGGATTGAATCCGTCGCCGATCTGGTGAAACGTTACAGGATCGATACGATCTATCACCTGGCGGCGGTGCTGTCGGCCAGCGCGGAAAAAGATCCTCAACGTGCCTGGCAGGTCAACATGGGCGGTCTTTATAACGTCCTCGAGGTGGCGCGGGAACATCAATGCGCTGTATTCACCCCCAGTTCCATCGCTACCTTCGGCCCCGGCACCCCCCTCGACAAGACGCCTCAGGTGACCATTCAGCGGCCGTCGACCCTTTACGGCGTCACCAAGGTGAGCGGCGAGCTGCTTTGCGACTATTACTTCAAGCGGTATGGGGTGGATACCCGCGGGGTCCGTTATCCCGGACTGGTTTCATACAAAACGCCTCCCGGAGGAGGAACCACCGATTATGCCGTGGAGATCTATGTCGAGGCGGTTCGCCGCGGACGCTATACCTGCTACCTCAGAGCCGACACGCGACTGGACATGATGTACATGCCCGATGCGCTTCGGGCGGCCGTCGAGATCATGGCGGCGGACCCCCGACGGCTCAAACACCGCAATGCCTTCAACATCACGGCCATGACCGTTTCTCCGGAGAGTATCGCTGCCGTGATCCGACGGTTCATCCCCGAATTCTGCCTCGATGTCGACGTCGATCCTCTTCGCCAGGGGATCGCCGACTCCTGGCCCAACAGCCTGGATGACCGCGCTGCCCGCGAGGAATGGGGGTGGGCCCCGCGGTATGATCTGGCCGCCATGACCCATGACATGCTCGTCAACATATCGAAGCGCTCGTGAGTTCGGGAAGGCGGCCGCCGGAATCGATGTCGGCGTTTAATCGGCTTGACGGCGGTGGGGTCGTGATTAGGTTTTTATTATACGATTCGGAATGACGACGGCTCTCAACCGGGAATTGACGGAAAAGGCGATCGCAAAAATCCGACACCCAAGGAGGTGGATTATGTTGAACATATGCGCCGGTCTCGCCGTGGCGATATTGATTGTCTTTACGATGTTCAATCTTTTTCTGCCCTACGCGCTTATCGCTCTTGCGGCCATTGTCCCTTTGGGCTTTGCCTGCGGCGTGATCAGCCGGGCCAGGGGGCGAGACTGCAAAATGGGAATTTGCGGCATTTGATAGGAGGTTTTTATGAACGATAAAACCGAACTCCTGAAAACGCTTTATGAAGTCCTCGGCGAGGAAGGTTGTGGCATGTCCTGCGAGGACGCCGATATTTTTCAGGATGAGGACGGTTGGAAATTGAACCTGGAGGGCTTCATGGAACCCTGGAATCTGGGAAAGACCCTGACCGAAGCCCGTCAAAGCATTCGTGAATACGCATCCATGGGATTTGGTCTGCACTGACCCTCTCGCACGGACCTTTCCCGTGTTCATAAGGGCCGCGGTTTTTCGTTGCTGAAAAGCCCGCGGCCCTTGGATTTCATCGCGTGTTTCGTGCCAATTCTTCATGCCCCGCCTTCGATGAAGGCTGCGGCACGTCGTTATCCGTATAAATTGATGGATTGCTTGCTACCTCAGGCCTGAAACCGAATCAACACGTCGCCGGCCTCCACCGCCTGACCGACGGCGCTGACGACCTCCGAGACGATGCCGTCCACCGGGGAGGCCACATCGCTTTCCATCTTCATGGATTCGAGTACTACCAGGGACTGTCCGCGGAATACCCGGTCTCCCGGCTGGACGGGAATTCCCACTACCAGCCCGGGCATGGGGCAGACGAGAACGTTGTCTGCGGGTCGTTCGATTCGGGTGGGCATGTATTTCATGAGATCCCACTCCCGGGGCGTATAAATTTCGAAGACGCGGGTGATGCCGCTGAATGCGACGTGAATGAAGGACTGCTCAACCCGCAGCCGAAAGCGGTGTATCCTGCCGTCGATAGTGAGGTTGAGACGGCGACGATAGAACTCGAACTCGGGCGTTTCGACCGCGTAGACCGTGGATCCCACATGGACGGTCCAGTGGCGGCCGGCCGTTACGCCCTCGAGAAGGATGTCCATCACCTCGTTTCCAGACCGGACAGTGTAACGGTGGGCGCTCTCCACGGCTTTTTTCCCGCCGATCCGCGACACCATGGGCCGGAGGGAATCGCGGACGGCAACTGTGCGGACATGGTAGATCAATGCCGCCGTCAGAGCCGCTAATTCCAACGCCCTGCGGTCCTCGGAAATTTTCGGTCGGCTGCCTTCGAAGTGCCGATCGATGAAGTCCGTGGCCAGGTTTCCCCGGACGAATGCCGGATGGCACAGGATGCTGTTGACGAAATCGATGTTGGTGACCACGCCCTCGATGTGATAGCCGTTCAGGGCTTCCACCAGCCGAATACGGGCTTCCTCCCGGTCATTGCCGCAGCAGATGGCCTTGGCCATCATGGAGTCGTAATAGACGCCGATGTAGCTCCCGGTCTGGACGCCGCTGTCGACCCTGACGGCGCTTCCCCTGGGTTCCGCATAACGGGTGATCATGCCGGTGGACGGGATGAATCCCCGATCGGGGTCTTCGGCGCAGATGCGCGCCTCCATGGCCCAGCCGGTGAAAGTGATGCCCTCCTGGTCGAAGGGGAGCCTTTCCCCTGCGGCAATTTCCATTTGAAGCGCCACAAGATCCAGTCCTGTGACCATTTCAGTGACCGGATGTTCCACCTGGAGCCGCGTGTTCATTTCCAGAAAGTAAAATTCGTCGTGTTCGTCCAGAACGAACTCCACCGTTCCGGCATTGACATAGCCGGCCTGTCGGGCCAGGTCGCAGGCGGCTTGACCCATGTGCCGGCGCAAGGCCTCGGAGACGGCCGGGGACGGCGACTCCTCGATGATCTTCTGGTAGCGGCGCTGGATGGAGCATTCCCGCTCTCCCAGATGGACGACACCACCGAAGGCATCGGCCAGGATCTGAATCTCCACATGCCGCGGCTTTTCGATATACCGTTCCAGGAAAATCCGACTGTCCCCGAAGGACTTCAGGGTCTCCTGGCGGCCGGCCGAAAAGGCGGCTTTCATTTCCTCGGGTTTTCGGACGATGCGCATCCCTTTTCCGCCCCCGCCGGCCGCAGGCTTGAGCAGGATCGGATAGCCGACGGCGTCCGCCGCGGCCAGGGCATCGTCTTCGGTGTCCAGCGCATCGGCGTGGCCTGGGATGATCGGAACGCCGGCCTTGACGGCCAAGGCCTTTGCCGCGATCTTATCGCCCATGGCGGCGATGACGGCGGCCGGCGGACCGATGAAGACGAGCCCGGCCTCCATGACGCTTTGGGCGAAGGCGGGGTTCTCCGAGAGGAAGCCGTAGCCCGGGTGAACGGCCTGACAGCCGGCGGCCTGGGCGACGGAGATGATCTTGTCGGCGTTGAGATAGGACATCTGGGCATGGGGCTTTCCGATGTGCACGGCCTCATCGGCCGTTTGCACATGGAGGCTTCGGCTGTCCGCGTCGGAATAGACGGCTACGGTGCCGATGCCCAATTTTCGGCAGGTGCGGATGATGCGGACGGCGATTTCGCCGCGGTTGGCGATCAGAATCTTCTCGAACATGCATGCCTCACAGGGGAATGTTTCCGTGTTTGCGTTTCGGCCTTCTGGCTTCCTTGCCTTCCAACACCTGCAGGGTGCGGATGAGTCGGTGGCGAGTATCGCGGGGAAAGATCACGTCGTCGATATAGCCCCGTTGGGCCGCCAGAAACGGATTGGCGAAGGTACGGCGGTAGTGGGCCATTTTTTCGTTCAGAACCGCATCCGGGTCCTGGGCGGACTGAATCTCTCTGCGGTAGATCACCTCGGCGGCGCCTTTGGGCCCCATGACCGCGATCTCCGCCGACGGCCAGGCATAGTTGACGTCGCAGTGGATGTGTTTGGAGTTCATGACGAGATAGGCCCCGCCGTATGCTTTTCGGACGATAACGGAAATACGCGGCACCGTGGCTTCGGTGAAGGCGTAGAGCAGCTTGGCGCCGTGGCGGATGATTCCGCCGTGCTCCTGATCGGGGCCGGGCATGAAGCCCGGAACATCCACCAGGGCGATGAGAGGAATGTTGAAGGCGTCGCAGAAACGGACGAATCGACCGGCCTTGAAGGAGGCGTCGGTGTCCAGGACACCGGCGAGGACTGCCGGTTGGTTGGCCACCAGACCGACGGTCTGGCCGCCCAACCGGCCGAAGCCGCAGATGATGTTGCGGGCGAAATCCGAGTGGACCTCCATGAACTCGGCACCGTCGAGGATGCTGAAAATCAGCACGTTCATGTCGTAAGTCTGGTTGGGGTTTCCGGGAATGAGATAGTCAAGGGCCGGGTCGGTGCGGTCCGCCGGATCGCGCAGGTCCAACAGCGGTGCCCTTTGTCGGTTGTTGGAAGGCAGATAGCTGATAAGACGCCGAACCTCGCGCAGGCAAAGCACGTCGTTGGGGAGGGTGAAGTGGGAAACGCCGCTTTCCCTGGCATGGACCCCGGCCCCGCCCAGATCCTCCGCCGTGATATCCTGGTGGGTGACGGTTTTGACCACGCTGGGCCCGGTGACGAACATGTACGAAGATTCCTGCACCATAAAAACAAAATCGGTGATGGCCGGACTGTAAACCGCACCGCCGGCGCAGGGGCCCATGATGCAGGATATCTGGGGTACGACGCCGCTGGCTTCGACGTTTCTGTGAAAGATTTCGCCGTAGGCGGCCAGAGCATCTACGCCTTCCTGGATGCGGGCGCCCCCGGAGTCGTTCAGGCCGATGATGGGCGCGCCCACCTTGACGGCCAGATCCATCACCTTGCAGATTTTTTGTGCATGGGCCTCTCCAAGGGAACCTCCGATGACGGTAAAATCCTGGCTGAACACGAAGATCTCGCGGCCGTCTATGGAGCCGTGACCGGTGATCACACCGTCGCCGGCGTAGGTTTTCTCAGCCTCCAAAGCCCCGCCGCGTCCGGTTTTGAGCACATCGAATTCTTCGAAAGTGCCTTCGTCCAAAAGGAGATCGATCCGCTCCCGCGCGCTGAGCTTGCCCTTTTCGTGCTGGGCGTTGATTTTTCGTTTGCCGCCTGCGGCCAGGGACTCGGCCCGCAGTGTTTCGAGGGTTTCAAGGGTGGCACTGTATTGGGCATCCATGGTCATTGCCTTTTCGAAAGAATGGGAAAGTTTGGGGCCCGGCACCGCTATCGGGTCACCATCATGAAAGTTGAAAGATGAAAAAATAAATTATCAGAACCGGAACTCGAAAGTAAAGCTCTTCGTACGCCGGAAGTGCTGGCGCGGACGGAACATTCGACTGCCTATCCGTGGGGCGGCCACAGAATGGGAAGCAATCCGACCGACACGAGCAGCGAAATGATCGTAATGGGAACGCCGACCTTCACATAATCGAGAAAGCGATAGCCCCCCGGGCTCATAACCAGCAGATGGGCAGGATGTGACAAGGGGCTGGCAAAGCTCGAGGAAGCCGATATGGCCACGGTCATCATTAACAGATGCGGCGAGATCCCCAAGGTGTCGGCGGCGCTGAGTGCCACCGGCGTCATCAACACGACCAACGCCGCCGTGGGGATGATCTGCGTGCCGATTACCGTCACGGTAAAGAGGGCGGCGACCACCCATCGAGGGCCGAAATCCCCGACTGCGGCGATCAGCGCCGAAGCTCCCATCTGGGCTGCTCCGGTATTTTCGATGGCCGCCCCCAACGGCAACATGCCGGCGATCAGAAACACCACCTTCCATTCGATGGCCCGATAGGCCTCTTCCATGCTCAGGCATCCGAAAAGTACCATTACGGTCGCCCCGGCGACGGCGGCAATTGAAATGGGAACAAAGCCGAGAATGGCGCTCAAGAGGACGGCCAGCATAACGGCCACGGCGATGTGCGCTTTTTCCAGACGGGGTGCCCGCGCGGCGGCCTCGTCCAGAACGAGAAAATCGGGGTTGCGGGCCAGGGCCTCCAGGTTGCGTCTGTTTCCATAAACCAGTAGGGCGTCACCGAACTGCAGCGGCATGTCCTGAAGCCCGGTGCGATAGGCGCGGCCCCTGCGCCAGACGGCCAGCACACTGATGCCGTAACGTTCACGAAACAGCAACTCGGCAAGCGTTTGTCCCGCAAGGGTGGTCCTTGGGGAGAGCAGTACTTCCGTCGCACCGATCTGCTGGGATTCCAGCTCGGCAATCAGCGTCGGGGACTGGGCTTCGATCTCCAGATCCTGCAGGCATTCAAGTACTTGAAGATCCCTGGCAGAGCCTTGGAGCACAAGCAGATCGCCCGCCTGCACCTTTTCGGTTGGAGAAGGCATGCACAACAGAGAATCATCCCGCACAAGACCGACGACGGTAAGACCGAATGCGTTTCCCAGGCGACTCTCCACCAGATCGTGATCGGCCAGGACCGAGCCCTGCGGAACCCGCACCGAGAGCAGCTCGGTGCGGCCGCCGGCAAGGGATTTCAGGTCGTCCGCCGCCACGAAACGTAATGCCGAGACGAACTCCTGACGCGACAGCGCTTCCAGTGCTTCCGGTTCCCCCTGTAACAACAGCCGATCGCCTGCCGTGATTTTGTGACGTCGCAGGTTCTGGACATCGCCTTCGATGGGACAGTGGAGCGCAATGACGTGAACGCGATGCTCCCGTCGCAGGCCGCTTTCCGCCAGGGTGGATCCGATGAGCGGCGATCCTTCGGGGATCAGGACCTCGGCTGCTTGCAGGCATTTCGGGAAAAAATCTTTAACCCGGTCTAACGATTCGACCTGGAGGTGCAGACTGCCATGATAGCGTTGCGCCATGTCGGGGTTACCGTGCACGATAAGAATGTCTCCCGACTGCAGCACGCTTTCCGGACGGGGTGCGAGCATCATGATGCCCTTACGTTTGAGCGCCAGCACCGTCAGATAAAGGGCCGACCCCAGTCGGCTCTCGGCGAGGGTGCGGCCGTCAAGGGGCGATCCCGCTGGAATGTGTGTGGTAAAGATATGTGTATCAAGTTGGTAGGAGGCCCCCAATGTTCGGCGATCGCCGGTATCTCCGCCGGTAGTGTGCCGGGGGAGGAGACGGCGGCCGATGAGTACCATGAAGGCGATGCCGGCCGTCACGATAACCGCGGTGATGGGTGTGAAATCGAAGATGGCGAAAGGTTCCAGGCCGGCATTTCGGAGCGCGTCGGTTACTAGAATGTTGGGCGGTGTGGAGATACCGGTAAACGGACCGCCAAGGAGACATCCGAGGGCCAGCGGCATGAGCAGTCGGGAGGGCGGCCGCTCGCTCCGCCTTGCCAGCTCCATGGTCGACGGCAGCAGAATGGCGGCCACCGTCACGGTGTTGATGAGGGCGGACAGCAGGCTTGCGGCGGTCATCAAGGCCACGATGAGCACGGCTTCACTCTTTTTGGAAAAGCGCTGCAACGGCTGTCCGAGCTGATGGGCGATGCCGGTGCGTGTGAGCCCCGCCGACAGAATGAACAAAGCCCAGACGGTGACCACCGCCGGGCTGCTGAAGCCGGCCAGTGCCTCCGCCGTGGTGACCAGTCCCGTCAACGCCAGGGCCGCCAGGACCAGCAGCCCCACCACATCGACCCGTACCCAGCCGCCGATAAACAATACGAATGCCGTCGAGACAATCGTCAACAGTGCAATGAGGTCAAATGACAAAAAGTGCTCCTTAAAACTGGTGAGAATCAGATTTCATAA
Organism: Desulfococcus multivorans; assembly: GCF_001854245.1. Taxonomy (GTDB): domain Bacteria; phylum Desulfobacterota; class Desulfobacteria; order Desulfobacterales; family Desulfococcaceae; genus Desulfococcus; species Desulfococcus multivorans. Next base: position 1,091,510 of record NZ_CP015381.1, read on the forward strand.
CAGGGGGCGAAACTAACAAAAGCCGAAAGTCGAGGTTTCCATTAAAAAAACTCAACAAGCCTGTTGCCTCAAGCGTCGAGCCAGATAGGCGCTGGTCATCGCCAGCGATTCTGGGTCGAGATAATATTCCGCGCGTTTCTGAAACAGTACGGTGCATGTTGCGGGAAATTCGTCATCACGATCATTGAACAGCAGCAACAGCGCGATGTGAGGCAATGCATCGAACCGGACAGACACATCGTATGCCGTTTCCATTTCCTGGTGAACGCCGTTCAGTTCGGCACACGCCGTTTCGAGATCCTTCAGGCGGTTCGAAAAATGGTTTTCAATGGCCCTTACGGTGTCGCTGGCAAAATAGTTGACGTTTGTAAACTGTGCAATCTTTTTGAAATCCTTGAAGGCCGTCCAGTCCGTCTCATGATGGAGGACGTCCGGATAGGACAGTAGATATTTTGAAAGAATCACCATGACCGAATACTCGGGGCGATTCCCGGATGCATCCACGATGCCGCCGTTGGAAATGAAAAAACGCGTGTTGAAAAAAGGCAGGGTTATGACCCCGGCGTCATACTCAATACCCGGCTTTTTTCCGATCTCGGCGAAGTCGATCTCTGATAGGCGCGCCAGGTAATGCTGATAATTTTTTTCTATGGTATCTGATGGATTCGACATCATTTTCTTCCATGCTTTTCTTGCGTGACATCAGTAGTCCAATTCCGGATGCGCTTCATGCCGAGGACCGGCAGGGATATACGGTAAGACAATTTGTGCGGCAGCATTGGTTTTGAGACAGACAGGATTTCTCTCATCGAAAAGTGTCTTCTGGATGCGCAACGCTGCTGTTTCCTTTTCGTCAGGGGCGGATCGTTCGTCCGGCCGGGCGATAAAAGGGGAGAGGCATCTGTGTCCGATGTTATTCAGGATTATTTGTCAATCGGCGGTGGTAACCTCAATCCGATGGAGGGTACACCGCCGTAACCGGTTCCATTGGATGTTGGATATATCGTTCAGCCAGTTCGATATATAATTTTTTGCCCCAGCGCCAGAATTCAGTGTCTTTCTCGCTGACCTCCCGGACGATTTTCACCGGATTGCCTGCTGCCACGACCATCGGCGGAACAATCTGTCGTGCTTTGACGACACCGCCTTCAGCGATAATGGCGCCTTCGCCGATTTCCGACCACAAACTCGTAATGGCACCCATTCCAACAACCGCCATTTTTTCAATAACCGCCCCGTGAATAACGGCATTATGTCCGATGGTGACCTGGTCCTTGATGCGATTTTCTTCATTGGGGGGCGCATGCACGATTGCGCCCTCCTCGACGGCTGTTCCGTATTCGATGACAATTCTGCCGTAATCGCCTCTCAGGATGGCACCATGCCCTATGTAACAATTGTCACCGATGGTCACGTCCCCGATGACCGTGGCGGTTTCACTGATATACGCGGTTTTGGAAACCCTTGGTGTTTTCCCGTCAAATTTATACAACATAGGGGCTGCTCCCTTGAGAGTTTTGTGGTATTCAGACTTTACAAACCGGTGGTGATCCGGGGCCCGCATCCTTGATAAGAGGAAATTATGGGCAAATTAGCATAAAATGTCGAGAAAGAGAATGAAAAATTGAGGGGGTTGACATTTCCGGAAACTCGCTTGCCCTCAAACAGTCCGGGCCGCTGATCCAGAAGTGGAAAAAGCCGGTGCGCGTGGATTGAACCGGTACGGGTGTCTGGTAATGATGGACCAGATCTTCAAAAATGTAGAGCACCGCATATGGAATCTGCGAATAGAAGCTTTTTATCGGTTTTGGTCATGCTGTGCATGCTTGTCGTCGGGTGCGAGGATACCGATGTCAATCTGGCGATTCAGGCCGGGGCCGATGCCGTCCGGGCCGTCACCCTGGACGACGAAGAGGTGGCGCGCCTGGCCGCTCGCGTCGCCCGGGAATCGGACCTGAAACACGCAGTGGCGCCGCATGATCATCCTCTTGCGCGACGGCTTCGCCGGTTGGTCGGCGACGATGCCGGATACGACGGTCAAGGATTCAATTTCAAGGTCTATCTCTCGCCCACGGTCAACGCCTTTGCCATGGCTGACGGGACCATCCGGATTTATGGCGGGTTGATGGATCTTCTGGACGATCGCGAACTGCTTTTTGTGATCGGTCACGAGATGGGCCACGTGGCGGCGAAACACATCAAGGAAAAGATCATGTTGGCCTATGCCGGCAGCGCCGTCCGGAAGGCGATCGCCTCTCAGCAAAACGAGATCGGTGCCATCGCCGGATCCGCCGTCGGGGCGTTTGCCGAAACGTTGCTCAACGCCCAGTTTTCCCAACAGGAAGAGCGGGAGGCGGATGATTACGGTGTGCTCTATTTGAGAAAACGGGGATATGACCGACAGCCTGCTGTTTCCGCTCTGAACAAATTAGCGACCCTGGGCAACGGCCACTCCTTCCTGTCGAGTCACCCATCCCCGGGAACACGGGCAAACCGGCTGATGGCGGACGGGTACGATCCTCGTGTATCGACGGAATTGTCTCTTAAGGACCGGATTTGGCGCCGGCTGAAAATGTTTTGGCCTTTTGGCGTATAGAGACCGGCCGAGCCATTGACTCGGCCTTGGCGGTCGATATTTTCGGTCTTGAATGATCTTTTCCCCTAACCTTCACCGCTGCATCCCTGGGGATGTGCACGCTGGTGATGTTCATGTCGTCAAGGACCGCCGACTTCAATAGGTGTTTATTGAGCGCGCCCAGTGTGATATCAATATAATATCAGATGCGGGGGATGAACCGAAGGTTATGAGATTGACAATTTTTCAACGCCTGACGGCAGGCTACCTGGCGATCATGTTCATGGTGCTTTCCTTCGGCGGTTATACCGCGTTCCAACTCAACCAACTCACCCGGATCACTCATCTTGCGGCCGGCGTCGACAGCGACGTTATTTTGATGGCGGAATCCTTGTCTACAGGACTTTATGGTCTGGTCGCTCTTGAAAAAAAATACTGGATCTCCAGAGACAAGGATTTCTATGCGCTTTTTTTAAAACGGCGGCAGGAATTTCTGAAACAGCTGGAAAAACTGAGCGCACTTCTTTCCGAAACCGAATCGAAGCGTTTTCTCCAACATGCCCAGGAATTGAGTCAAAAATACTTCAAGCGGGTGGATATCCTGGCAACCCGGTCCGATGTCGCGCCTTCCGCGGGCTATGTGTCTGAAAGAGATAAGCGGATTCATAAGATTACCGCATCCCTGAATCAGATTTTTTTGGCGGGCAACAAGGCAAGAAACGAGAAAATCCGTCAATCCCAAACCATCAGCGCAAGGATTTTCCGATTGACCGTGGGTTTCGCGGCAGCTTGTATTTTGGCAGGCCTCGTGATTTCTCTGCTGACCACGAGGCGCATCGTCCGCCCCATTCTGGCGCTCCAGCGTACAACGCGCGAGATTGCCGCCGGCCGCTTCGTAACCGTGGAGGTGATGCGGGCCCCTCCGGAAATCCGTAACCTGGCTGAAGACTTCAACGTCATGAGCGAGAGGCTCAAAGCGCTTGATGAACTGAAGGAGGATTTTGTCAGTCATGTGTCCCATGACCTCAGGACACCGCTGACCGCCATATGGGAAGCCTCTGAGATGCTGATCGCCGGCACCTTCCAGGATGATCCGGAAAGTAGTCGCCGTCTGCTGACAATCGTTCGTGATGAATGCAAGCGGCTCATCGTTTCAGTCAACCGCATCCTTGATTTGTCCCGGATGGAGAGCGGGATGATGGATTATGAATTTGAGGAAATCGACCTGAATGATGTGATTCAGTCCACTGTTTTCAAGCTCAGCCCTATCGCACAGGCCAGAAAAATTCGCCTGCATTTCAATCCCCGGCCAAACCTGCCGCCGGTCGTGGCGGATGCGGAGAAGCTGAATCAACTGCTTGAAAACCTGATCGGCAACGCCTTGAAGTTCACGGATTCCGAAGGCAGCGTTGCCCTGGAAATCCTGGTTTCGGAGTCCGGCCGGGACAACATCCTGGTTTCCGTCGCCGATACGGGCTGTGGAATCGATCCGGAACATCTTGAAAGTATTTTTGAAAAATTCAGAAGTATTGAAAAAGGAAAAGATATCCCAAGGGGCTCAGGTCTGGGTTTAGCGATCGCTAAGCACATTGTGACGGCCCATGGAGGCACCATATGGGTGGAAAGCAAAAAAGGCACCGGCAGCACGTTTTACTTTTCTTTGCCGCATGCTTAATGTTTCTGATGATGACGATCGGATGCCGGACGGCTCCCAGGCCTTTGGTGCCGGAGCCCTACAGCCCGGAGGATCGACAGGAATCGCGGTTGCTGGATCAGGCGGAATTATTCCTGGATAAAAAAGACTATTCAGGCGCAATGAATGCCGTCAGAGAGGCGATATCCTGCTGCAGTGGACGATTTTCCGATCGGGCCGTGCATCTTCTGGGTATCGTGCTGTCGGCTCCGGATAACCCCGCGGGCATTCGTAACGACGCGATTCGTTGTTTCAAAACGCTGGAGGTTTCATTTCCGGATGCGGTATACGGCCCGGCTTCCCGGTGTTGGGCCGCTGCCTTGAATGAATTCTCGGCCCGCGAAACCGAGACCCGAGACCTGAAGAAAATCATTCAATCCCAGCGTAAAGAGATCCGAATGCTGGAAAGACAGCTCGAGCAACTGAAGGCTGTGGATCTTGAACTTCAACCTCCCAAACTCGGTGACGAATCTCCTCATGAATGATGTAAAGGACCAGCGGTACACCGCCACCATATTGACGGTCGATGATGAACCGAGCATCCTCGAGGTGATGAGAATGCGGCTCGGTTCCCACGGCTACCGCGTGCTGCCGGCTGCCAACGGTCGAGAAGCCCTGGCGTTGGCAAAAGACAACATCATCGATCTTGCCGTCATTGATTACAAGCTGGACGGCGAAGACGGCGTATCCCTGATGGAAAAACTGCAGGTGGCGCAACCGGATCTGCCCGTGATTATCCTGACCGCATATGGCACCATCGCAAAAGCGGTGGATGCCGTGAAGCGCGGTGCATCCAATTACCTGACCAAGCCGTTTGACGGCGAAGAACTGCTTCAACAGATTGCAGCCTGCCTGGAAAAAGCCGTACCGGATCGCGGAAAAAGTCCATTCGAGACCGATGCTGGAGATCTCCCCGGGGCCTGTGCCCGGATTATCGCCAGAAGCAGCCTCATGAAAGCCGTGCTGGCCAAGGTCGCCCGGGCCGCCGTGACCGATGCCAATGTGTACATCGAAGGTGAAAGCGGAACCGGCAAGGAGTTGATCGCCCGGTGTCTTCATGGCCTCAGCACGAGAAAGTCCGGTCCGTTCATCGCGATCAACTGTGCCGCGATCCCTGAAAATCTGCTTGAAAGCGAACTGCTGGGCTATGAGAAGGGTGCCTTTACGAGCGCCGATCGGCGGCGGGAAGGACTGTTTGCCAGAGCCGACGGGGGCAGCTTTTTCTTCGATGAAATATCCGAATTGTCCCTTCCCATGCAGGCCAAGATCCTTCGTATTCTGGAGGAGCGGGAATTTTATCCTTTGGGCGGCAACAAAAAGATCACGGTCGATGTCAGGATCATCGCGGCCTCGAATCGTAACCTGGAGAAGCGGATACAGGAAGGATTGTTTCGCGAGGATCTTTTTTACCGGATCCATGTGATTCCCATTTTACTTCCGCCGCTTCGGGACAGAAAGGAGGATATCCTGCCGTTGGCCGAACATTTTCTTGCCGAATTCAGTGAAGGGTCGGGCAAATCCATAAAAACAATTGAGCCGGCCGTCGTCCGAAAGTTGATGGAATCGAAGTGGCCGGGCAATGTGCGAGAGTTGGAAAACGTAATGGAATATGCGGTGGCCATGGCTGCAGGTGATACGATCACTTCGGACCTGATTACCGGCCCGATGGATGAGAAAGACACCATTCCGTCTTTTCGGGATGCCAAGGAAACCTTTGAAAAAGAATATCTTATACAGCTTTTGGAGCTAAGCGGGGGAAACGTCAGCCAAGCGGCGAAAACAGCAGGCAAATACCGGGCCGATTTTTATGTTCTGCTTCGCAAGCACGGATTGGATCCCATGGATTTCCGGGATAAACGATGAGGTTGCGTTGAGATTGGAATCTAAACTCCGGATATCCGGCATCCCGCCGAAAAGAAATAAGACCCTCAACTTTCATAGACCGTATCTTTCCGCTCACCATCATGAAAGTCGACAGTTGAGTCAGAACGATGTGTCAGGGAGAGAATGAAACGGGGATGTGTGAAAGATGCATAGATTGAATGTGTTTTCAACCCTGTTGATCGTGATATTCGCAGGTGTGTTCGTTGCGGGCTCAGGTCGGGCGACACAGCTTGGCGAGGACAACAGCTACCACCATCTGCCGAACCTGCTTCGTCCATCTGATCAGTCTCCTGATTTCATGGCGCTTACCGACTTTGAAGAGGACTATGAAGAAACCGTCCACAACGCCAGCCTGGCGTACCTCAACACACATTCGAAACTGATCCAGCGTATTCGTGACGACCTGGGAACCCGGAAAATTCGTTGGCACCTGGAGAAACTGTCCCACAGGCTTCTTTATGCACCGGAAAATCGAGGGGACGTCGCCGAATTGTTCGCCGACTACTGCAGAGAAGTCATCGAGGATCTGTTGGCCCGAACAGGCCTGGTTAACCCTTATTGTTCCATCTCGACGATTGTTGAAGAGCGTCCGAACCTTGTTGACAATCAGGGCGTTAAAGCGATTATTGTCCAGGATCTTGCCAGGGAATATATCGCCCGGTATCAATTCAGCGGTAATGACCGGAAACGCATCGAGATCAGTCTTTCCGGCCGGATGACGGTTAACGAAGTCGGCTCTTACGCCAGCAATCTTCAGTATTCGGAAGAGACTCATGACTGGGAATTTGTTCGGGACCGGCATACCGTCTGGAAAAGTGTTTCGGCCAACCCATATACCGTGCTGATGACGCCCTTGGAAGAGACGCTGCACATCGCGCTTCGAAAATACACGGAAAAGGCCATTATGGATGCGTTAGTCCGAAAAAAAGAGAGCCCTTCTCTGCCGGAAATTCAACAGATGATGCACGAGTGGCTTATGGTGGAGGAGGCCATTGTGGGCGGCCTCGTCTACAAACTCATCCCGGATGTGGTGATCAAACGAATTCCAACGCTTCCGATGGCGTGGGTTCACGCCGACCTCGAAACCAAGGCCCGGTTTGACAAGTACCGTTTCCTGCAACAGGGCATTGCAGTGGTGGAAAGCCGCGGTCTCAGGGAGAGTATTCAGTTGTTTGCTCATGATCCGACGGCATTTCGAACCTTGTTGACCGAGCCGAGTTAACCTTTCCGACCCGTTTCAGCGACTGCTCCCCTTTATTTATACATCCGAAAATCACATCCTGGAGCCATGGGCAGCCTTCCAGCATGAGTGCTTCTGCCGGAATCACGCCTTTCACGACGCCCGTCACAGCCCGTAAGCAGCATGATTGCGCCTGCAGACACCCCCCGAAAATCCGATGAAGGAAAATCCCTTCAGTGAATTTCAGCAGGGATGGCCGCTGCTTAGCGTGTTTCCGCGAAGAGCGTCCGCAAATATTGTAGGGTTTTGCCTACACATGCATCCATGAGTTGTGCCTTCGATTGTGTCAAAACTCACTGTTTTTATTGTATTATTTTTATATATTCCAAATATGGCATGCTTGTTGCTTCTCAACGTTGCAACGAACGGCTTTGCTGCTCGAAGCGTTACGGCAGCTCCCGGAAGCGGCCTTTGCCAGGGGATAAGCCATTGAACCCTTATCAGGGAGGTTCTCACCATGAAGAAAAAGTATGCATGGTATGTCCTTGCAATTGGATTGGCCATAACATTGGCCCTGATCGGTACGGGGCATGCCGGTTGGTCCGGAGAAGACAAGTCCGAGGCTGAAACCGGGAAGTCCGGCGTTATGGAACCCCGGGACCCCGGGACCGATGCTGAAGCGGTTGCGCCCGGCGGTGATCAGATCGTGGTGTCCGGAATGATCAATGACAGCAGCCAACTCGTCGATGACAGCGGGTATGTTTATGAGTTGGCCGATACGGGTCAGGGAGCGGAAGTGAAGTCCATGATCGGCAAGAAAATCCAGATCAAAGGCACCGTCCTGGAAGAAGAGGGACGGGCATCCGTTGAAGTGCACGATTACACGATCCTTGAATAAGAATATCAGTCCATCATCTCGTTGGAATGTATCACCTGGAAAGGCGGCGGCGCCGCCTTTCCGCTTTTGAAACTTGAAATCGACCTGCGAGATTTCGATTTGACCGTCGGCGGTTTGTCCAGACAAAGCGATCTGCTGTAAAAATCGGCCGCTCTCGCCCGGCGTGTGCGGTGTTCGACGTCGCAGGATCCGAAAAAACGCTTTGCAACATTAGCTTAAGGATGGTGTTTCATTGAAAAACAAAACATCTTTGTTTAAAGTCCCGGGTGGTCCTTCAATATCGTCTTTTCTCTCGGCCGGGTCCAAATGGCTGGATCAGAGGACGATGGACCGATCCGTCAAAGGTCTCATCATTGGACTTTTGGCGGTTTTGCCGGTCGCATATGGGGTGTTCTGGGGCGACTATCTGGAGATGCTGGAAATTTTCGTCTACCACCGGGAGACCTCATGGTCGGTCGGCGTGGTCCGGATTTCCCTCTGGATCGCCCTGGCGGCCCTGGTGTGGCGCGTCTATCTCGTTTACACTTACCGTCCCGCAGCAGCCTGCACCGATCAGGAGCTGCCCCTCTGTTCGGTTATCGTGCCGGCGTACAACGAGGGCGCTCAGGTGCTCTATACCCTCCGCAGCGTGGCGGCCAGTGATTATCCCGTCGAGAAACTGCAGATCATCACTGTTGACGACGGCAGTAAGGACGACACCTGGCGCTGGATGAAGCAGGCCGAAAGAGAGCTGGGAGATCGGGTGGAATTGATCCGCCTGGCTGAAAACAGCGGAAAGCGCCGTGCCCTTTATGAGGGGTTTCAGCGCAGCCGGGGGGATATTTTGGTGACCATCGACAGCGATTCCGAGGTGGATGCCTCGACCCTTCGCCATCTCGTCAGCCCCTTCGTTCGCGACCCCATGGTAGGGGGCGTCGCCGGCAACGTTCGGGTGCTCAACACCGCGGCAGGCATCATTCCCAAGATGCTGGATGTCAGCTTCACCTTCAGCTTTGATTTCATCCGGGCCTCCCAGAGCCGGGTCAACACGGTAATGACCACTCCAGGGGCATTGTCCGCCTATCGGCGGAGCGTCGTCGGCCCCGTACTCAAACAATGGCTCCACCAGACTTTTTTTGGACAACCCGCCAATATCGGAGAGGACCGCGCTTTGACCAACCTGATCCTCAAGAACGGCTACCATGTCCATTTTGCCAAAAATGCCGTGGTGTATACCGAGGTGCCCACCGCTTACATGGGGCTCGCCAAGATGTTTCTGCGATGGGCCCGCTCCAATGTGCGCGAGACGATCGTCATGGCAAAATTTATCTTCAAAAGGTTTCGCAGGACGCCGGCTCTCGGGGCGCGCATCAACCTGCTCCTTCATCTGCATCGGATGACCATCGGTGAAATCCTCAAGATCTGGTCTCTGACCATTCTGGCTGCATTTCCCACGTTGTTTTTCTTCAACATGGTTACGGGTGCGATTCTTTTTTCCATGATCCCCGGGCTGTTCTACCTTTCTCGGCACAAGGACAGCAATTTCCTGTGGGCGATCCCCTACAGCCTTTTCTGGCTCATCGGCCTGTCCTGGATCAGTCTGTATGCCTTGTTCACGCCCCACCGGACGGGTTGGCTGACGCGGGACCTGAAAAGCCAGGCGAATCCTTTGCTTGCACCCGCGGCCCAAAAAGGCGAATAGGGTCTGCCGAACATATTCGCCGATTCCATTCGACAGGCGTGCGGGATTCAAGCGCGCTCACCAAAAACCGAGGTCGCTTTTCCGAGAAAAGCGACCTCGGTACATCCGGGCTCCTCGTTCGCATCCCTATTCAGGGCCTGCTGAGCAGATCGGCTTATATTATCGGTAAACCGGTCTTGCCCTGCATGGTTTGACCGGGATGGGGTTGCTGTTGCGTACGAAAACCGCTTCTGTTGCAGTTGTTGACGGCCTCGAACCGGGCTGCGGGTGGACGCGCATCCATCAGGTCCCGCAAAACGTGGTCCGGACCACTTCATGGGGCTCGGGCGGTGACAGATATTCGTTGAAACGCTCCTGCTCTTCGTATGGTTTTTCGAGGACTGCGTTCATTTCATGGAAAAGACCGAAGTCTCCTCCCAGCGCGGCGGCAATCACGCGTTCGACCATGTGATTTCTGGGAATGTAAAGCGGGTTGATGCTGTTCATGCCTTCCCGGATTGCATCCGCATGCCGGTCCTGAGCCCGGATCCGTTTTTTCCAGTTTTCATAAAAGGCCTGGAAGTCCCCCGTCTTTTCAAAAAAACCGGAATCGGAGTCGTTTTTGACCAGTTCCGCCAGATTCCGAAAACTGAGCGTAAAATCCAGCGCATGCTTTTCCAGATAACCGAGCCATTGGCGCAGGAGACCCTGGTCTTCCGGCTTTTCGTCGTCCAGGATTCCGATTTTTTTAAGCATTTTAGAAGTCAGCCGCCGATTGAAAAGCGTGCCGAGGGATTCCAGTTCCGTGTTGTACGATTCTATCGTATCCTCCGTGCCGCTATCGGCCAGATGGATCAGGCATGACCCCAGCCGGGACAGGTTCCAGAGAGTGATTTGCACCTGGTTGGAATAGGAATAGCGGCCGAATCGATCGATCGAGCTGAAGACCCGATCGGATCGGAACTGATCCATGAAAGCGCACGGCCCGAAGTCGATCGATTCTCCGGTGACGGACATGTTGTCCGTGTTCATCACCCCGTGAATGAAGCCGAGCGCCATCCACCCGGTCACAAGTTCGATCTGCGCGCGACCCACTTTACGGAAAAAATGAAAATACGGATCTGCCTCGTCCCGAATCTCCGGATAGTGCCTTTGGATCGCGTAGTCTGCCAACGTTTTTAAATTTTCCCGATCGTTTCGGGCGGCGAAATATTCGAAAGTTCCAATACGAATGTGACTGGCGGCCACTCGGGTCAATATCGCCCCGGGAAGCGCTTTTTCCCGGTAGACCGTCTCTCCTGTCCGGACTGCGGCCAGGGAACGGGTTGTCGGCAGTCCCAGATGGTGAAGGCCCTCGCTGACGATATATTCCCGAAGGACCGGACCGAGCGGCGCCTTTCCGTCGCCCTGGCGCGAGAAGGGTGTCCGGCCGGAGCCTTTGAGCTGGATATCGAAACGTTTTCCCGAAGGATCCAGAATCTCGCCCAGGAGCAAGGCACGACCGTCTCCCAGCCTGGGGACGAATTGACCGAATTGGTGACCGGCATACGCAAGAGCAATCGGTTCCGAACCGGGAAGCAGTTTCCGGCCTGCGAATATTTCCGCCAATTCCCTGTCCGTAAGCTGTTCGGATTGAATGCCCAGTTCACGCGCCAAATCCTCGTTCCATTTTATCAGAGCCGGTTCGGGAACCTTTGCCGGGGCCACCCGGGCATAAAATTGTTCCGGCAACCGGGAATATGTATTGTCGAAATTAAACATTTTTTCTCCCCTTAAAAAATACATATCAAACGGGTCGGCCGCAAAAAGAAGTTCGGAAACCGATACCGCGCAGACGCCGCGCCCGCAGCCTCCGAACCCGAACCCGGCCTTTGCTTTCCCGCTCCCTTTCATTTCAACAGGGTAACTACCAACTTATGTCCGTGAGCGCCGAAGTCAAATCGAGAACCATATCGCTGGAAAAAATACGATTGAGATGCAATGATGTTTGTTTTAAGATACCCACCGTTCTTCCCGTTCCCGAACTCCGGATCGGGAATCGGTAAAGATCATGTTCCGACACTGAAGGATTCGGAGATGATGTTTTGAGCACCGACATTCCCGATTGTCGATTTCGGGAATGTGGATCGGTGTTCCCCGATTTTCGGCAAATCTTCGCGAGCTTTCGCGCAAAGACGGAGGCCATATTATGACGTTGTTCGTTCATGCCGCGGATATTCACCTGGATTCGCCCTTGAAGGGCCTTTACCAGGACGAATCCGCGCCGGACGCCGAAGAAATCCGGAGCGCCGCCCGGGCGGCCTTCGACAAACTCGTGGACCTGGTTCTGTCCGAGGGCGCGCCCCTGCTGATTATCGCCGGAGACCTGTACGACGGTGGCTGGAAGGATTTCAGCACGGGCTTGTATTTCGCGAGCCGGATGCGCAAGCTGGCCGAAGAAGGCGTCCGCGTGGCAGTGGTTCGGGGAAATCACGACGCGGAAAACAGGATGACCAAATCCCTGGTCATGCCGGAGAACGTCAAAATTTTTTCGTCCCGAAAGCCGGAAACCTGGATTCTGGAAGACCTGAACATGGCCCTGCACGGCCAGAGCTATCCCCGGCGGGACGTGACCGAAAACCTGGCTCTCGACTATCCGGAACCGGTGCCGGGCATGCTCAACATCGGCATTCTGCACTGCCTGATTTCCGGCGCAGAGGGCCATCTTCCCTACGCTCCCTGCACGTCCGACCAATTGGCCGCCAAAGGCTACGATTATTGGGCACTCGGCCATGTCCACGAACTCGCGGTAGTCAGAAAAACGCCTCCCATCGTCTATCCCGGCTGCATCCAGGGACGCCACATCCGGGAAACGGGCGAGAAGGGATGCGCGCTGGTGGAACGGGAAGAAGACGGTTTAAGCGTGGAATTCGTTCCCCTGGACGTGCTGCGCTGGATGGCGGTGGAAACGGACGCCGCCGGCGCCGAGAGCGTCGACCGTGTCGTCTCGATTTTCGGCGATGTGTTCGAGGGACGGATCGCGGACCTGGACGGCCGCCTTTGTTGCGCTCGCGTGAAGATCACCGGATGTTGCCCGGTTCACGGGCGTCTTCTGGCTGACCCCGATACCGTCGTCGCCAATATCAAAGCCATGGCTGCGGAAGTGTCGGGGGGCAGGGCCTGGATCGAAAAGGTGGAAATCAGGACCGCCCCGGAGATCGATCTTGCGCAGTTGGCCGAAAGCGACACGCCCCAGGGGGAATTGCTCCGGTACATGGGCGAGATCGAATCCTGCGAAAATCCGTTCGAGCTCTTAAACGCGGATTTTTCATCGCTCAAGGCCAAGCTGGCAGGGACGGACGTCTCTGTGCCCGAGGACGACGCCGCGCAACTGCTTCGGGACGCCAGGGATATTTTGCTGACCATGCTGGCGGACATGGAAAGCCGAGAGGAACGATCATGAAATTCGAGGCGATCAAGCTGATCGCATTCGGACCGTTTACAGACAGGATACTCGACTTTTCGGGCGAACGGTTCGGCCTGCACGTCTTGTTCGGCCCCAACGAGGCGGGAAAAACCACGGCCCTGCGCGCCCTCACGGGACTGCTCTACGGGTTCGGCCACATCGTCGGAGACGCCTGGAAGCACCAGCCCAGGGATTTGGCTGTCGGCGGCGTGTTTGTGCTCTCCGATGGCCGCACCCTCAATCTGACACGGTTCAAAAGGCGGAAAAACGACCTGATCGACGACGATACCGGAGAGCCGGTCGGCCAGGCGCTCCTGGACGAACATCTGGGCCGGATGGGCCGTGAGGCGTTCACGCATGCGTTCGGCGTCTCCCACGAATCGCTCCGCCTGGGCGTGGAGAGCGTCCTGGCCGCCGGCGGCGATCTGGGGCACGCGTTGTTTGCGGCCACCTCGGGTCTGAACACCTTGAAACTGGCGATGGCCCGCCTGGACGAAAAAATGGCCGAGCTGTTCACTCCCAGGTCCAGAAAGGCCCTTGTGATCACGGGGATTTCTGAAATCAAAAGATTGCGGAAAGCGCAGAAGGATGCCTCCTCCAGCCACATCCAATGGCTCAAAACGAAAAAGCAGGTGGACAGGCTGCAACAATCGGAAAAAACCAACGAACTCGAGCTGGAGGAACTTTCGGCGCGAATCGGCTCGTTGTCCAGGCATCGCGACGCCGTAAAGCATGTCGCCGCCCGGGCGAGGCTGGAAAAGGAATTGGAGAAGATCGGGCCGGCACCGCGTCTTCGGGAGAATTTTCGCCAGGAAAGGGTCGAGACGCGGATGGGGGTCGAGCAGGCCGCGCAGGCGGAAAAGCATCTCAAGCGGGATTTGGGGGAGATCGACAACAGGCTGGAGAACCTCTCGGTGGACGAACGGATCGTCGATAACGGTAAGCGCATCGAGGCGCTTGCGGGTGAGGCAAACGTGCACGCCAAGGCCAGGGTCGACGCCAAATCGTTGCGGGCGAGAATCCATCAGCAGCGGGATTCCGCCAAAGACGCCCTGGAGCGTCTCCGTCCCGGATTGACGTCCGAGGACGCGGAAAAATTGCGCCTGTCCAGGCCCGAGCAGTCGAGAATCCAGAGACTGGCTTCGGCGGGGGTCAAGCTGGAAGAATCTCGGATTTCCGCGGAAAAAGCTCTCAAGTCGGCTGCCGCCAACCTGGAGAAATTGCAGCGCCGATTGGATGCCTTTGAAAAGCCCGAACGGCCCGAAAGCGCCGATATCCTGGAAGACGCCGTTTCCCGGGCATCCGAGTTGGGAAAGATCGAAGATCAGCTGGAAAAGTTCGAAAACGAAACCCTGCTGCTTCGCGGCCGAATCGACGCCGATCTGGCCGCGCTGGGTTTGTGGAAAGGAGAGCTTTCCGTGCTGGAGCGGCTGGCGATACCCACGGACGAAACCATGCGGGAATACGGCAAGCGGATCGAGAATGTCGAACGCGACCTGGACGACGTGCGAAGGGAACTGAAAAAAGAAGAAAAGAAACGCGCGGATAGCCAAAGGCGGTTCGACAGGATGACCCGGTCCCGGGAATTGCCTTCCCTGAAAGACCTGCATACACACCGGACGTTGAGGGACAAGGGCTGGCGTTCGGTCCGGGCCGCCTGGCTGCGCGGCGAGGATCCCGATCCCGAATTCATGGAGGCCTTCGCGTCGGACGGCCATTTGGCCGATCTGTACGAGAAAAGCGTGGAGCGGGCCGACAGGACGTCGGATATTTTGCGCCAGGAAGCCGAGGCGGTGGCGCAGGCCGACAATCTGAGGGAAGAGATTCGGGAAATAGACGTCGAATTGTCCGCCGGAAAAATCAGGCGAGATGATCTTCAGGGGAAACGAGACAAGCTTTGGGACCAATGGCGCAAACTGTGGTCCCCGCTCGGCGTCGATCCTCTTCCCCCTGCGGAAATGCTGGAATGGTCCGGCAGGACAAAGGAGTTGAAGCGCAAAGCCGAGGCCTTTCGAAAAAACGAAGCCGAGGCCGAGGTCGTACGGAAAAGTATGGCGGCGGCGGCGTCTGAACTGGCGTCCGCGCTTTCGACTGCAAACGCGAAAGCGCCCGAAAACGCGGGCTTTTCCACCCTGCTGTCCCTGGCACGACGGGCACTGGCCAAATTAGAAAAAGTCGACAGGGACCGCCGGAACCTCGAGGGCAGCATATCGGCCTTGCAGGCGGAGATCGACGGTCACCGGGAGCGGTCGGCGGAAATCGAACTGGAACTCAGCCGGTGGAAGGAACAATGGGCCGCAGTCGTATCGCGGCTCGGGCTCGAAGCCGACGCCGGCCACGAGGACGTGCTGGAATTCGTTTCGGCCCTGGAAGACGTTTTCCGAATCCTGGAAAAGGCGAAGGACTACCAGGTGCGGCAAGACGCCATCAGCAGTGATTATGAGAAGTACAAGGCCAAAGTGAAGGCGGCCGCCGACGAGTTGGCGCCCGAATTGTCCGCTTCGGATCCGGAGACGGTTGCCTTCAGGCTGAACGATCGTCTGAAAAAGGAGCAGGAACGGCTGAAAGAACGCAAGACGCTGGAACTGGACAAACGCAAAAAAGCCGCGGAACTTGCCAAAATACAGGAAAACAAGGCTGCTCTGGAGGAAAGGATGCGACTCCTTTGCCTGGAGGGCGAAACGGACGATCCGGAAGCTTTGCCCGACATGGAAAAGCGGTCTGCCGACAGGATCCGGGTCGAACGCGATCTGGCCAAAGTGGACGAAAGACTGGAAGAGCTTTCGGTCGGCGAAGATCTGGATGCTTTCGCAGAGCGTGTGAAATCCTGCGACCCTGACGAACTGTCGGCCGGAATCGAGGCACTGGCGTCAAAAAGGAAGCAACTGGAACAGGAGCGAAAGCGGATCGTTGCGGAACTGGCTTTAGCGGGGAAGGAATTGAACGCCATAGGCGAAGAGTCGGACGCGTCGATGATCGCCGTGAAAGCCGAAGGGCAGATCGCCAAAACCCAGGCGGACGTGGAGCGATACGTGAAATTGCGACTGGGGTCGGCGATTCTGGCCAAAGCCATGGAACGCTACCGCCAAACCCATCAGAGCCCCGTCCTGGAAGCGGCGGGCGGCTATTTCAAAACCATCACCCGAAACGCCTTCGAGGGCCTGCGCGCCGATTACGATGAAAAGGGAAACCCGGTGATCAAAGCCGTTCGGCCCGACGGCGCGCTGCTGGAAATCACCGAGTTGAGCGACGGCAGCCGCGACCAATTGTTTCTCGCCCTGCGGTTCGGAGGATTGTTCAATTACGTGAAAAACAACGGTCCCATGCCGTTGGTGGTGGACGACGTCCTGGTCCATTTCGACGACGAGCGCTCCGCCGCCGCCCTGAAAGCCATGGCCGATCTGGCCCGGGACACCCAGATCGTCTTTTTCACCCACCACCGGCACCTGATCGACGTGATGAAAAAGGCCTTGCCCGACAGCCCGCCGAACGTTCAATATCTTTAGCCGACAGCGATTTTGGCGGTATTGACGGTTGGCGTGCCCATTGGCACTCATACCATTGCAACCTGGCGCCGTCGATGGAATTATGCGTGGTATTCAATGCGCTTGCTGCGCAGGAACAGTTTTCTCGATTCTGTAATCAGTAAAACCACTACAGCTCCAACGGCGCAGATACCCAGTTCCCCCGGACGCAGCGGTGTGGTGCGAAACACGGTGTTAAAAAACGGCACATAAATCAGGATCAACTGAAGGGCCAGTGTGACGCCAATGGCCAGCAGCAGCATCGGGTTGCTGAGCCAGGATTGCGTAAACAGCGATTGTGTCTGTTTGCGCACACACAGGGCATAGGCCATCTGGCAGAATGTCAGCATAGTGAACACCATGGTCTGCCAGGCGTTCGAACCTGTTCCCCCGTCCCAGAACCAATACCCGGTCCCCACCGAGATCAGGCCGATGATCAGGCCCATGACGAGAATCTGCCAGCCCAGCCCGCGTGCGAAAATGCCTTCCCGCGGATTGTACGGCGGCCGGTTCATGACATCGCGCTCGGCTTCTTCGAAACCCAGAGCAACGGCCGGTACGCCATCGGTCACCAGATTGATCCATAAAATTTGAATCGGCAGCAGCGGCAGCGGCATACCCATCAGCGGGCCGGTGAGCATGACAACGATTTCACCGGCATTGCCGGTGAGGATGTATCTGACGAATTTGCGGATATTGTCGTAAATGCGGCGACCTTCTTTGACGGCGGCGACGATGGTGGCGAAATTATCATCCAGCAGGACCATATCGGAGGATTCTTTGCTGACGTCGGTACCCGTGATCCCCATGGCCACACCAATGTCGGCTGATTTCAGCGCCGGTGCATCGTTGACCCCGTCGCCCGTCATCGAGACGATCTCATGCTGTGCTTGCAGCGCGTCGATGATGACCATCTTGTGCTTGGGCGAGACGCGCGCAAAGACGGAAACCTCCTTGATCCGAGCGCTGAGCGCGTCTACGGTCATCTTGTCCAGATCCTGACCGGTCAGAACCGTATCGGAGGTGGTCAGCCCCAAATTCTTGGCGATGGCGACAGCCGTCAGGGGATGATCGCCGGTGATCATAATCGGACGAATTCCGGCCTGCTTGCACAGCCGGACCGACTCGATCGCTTCGGGCCGCACCGGATCGAGCATGCAGGCCATACCCAGAAATACCAGATCCTCCTCGTAGCGCGCCGGTTGGTCGAGTTCGTCGACATCCATCAACCGATAAGCCAAGCCCAGCACCCGAATGCCTTTTTTCGCCATCGCGGTGTTTTCGGCTGAAATCTCCTCTTTTCTCTTTTGGCCCAAAGGTTGAACAACGCCGTTTATCAGAATCCTGCTGCATACCTCGATCAAGCCGTCGGTCGCCCCTTTGGCCAACACCAGGTGATCGGCGTGCCCCTGGTTTCCGGCGGCGGTAAGAACAGGGTGCAAAGTCGTTCCTTGGGAAGGCGACGGCAGGGCGTGAACGGTGGACATCCGTTTACGCTCGGAGTCAAAGGGCAGTTCGCGAACACGCGGCAACATAGCCTGCAGATCGCGCTGCACCAATCCGGCCTGTTGGGCGGCAAGCACCAGTGCGCCTTCGGTGGGATCGCCGAGAATACCGTTTTGCGCATTTTCGTCGATGACGGCATCGTTGCACAGCATCCCGGCCAGCAGCAGCAGGCCGAGATCGGCATCCTCGCCGTGTTCCGCCACGGCTTCATCGAGGGAATAGCGGCGAACCGGCAGCACCACGTCCGATACCGTCATTCTGTTCTGCGTCAGGGTGCCGGTTTTGTCGGAACAAATCACGGTCACCCCGCCCAGGGTTTCCACGGCCGGAAGCTGCCGGATCAACGCATTTTTCTTCAACATCTGCTGCGCCCCCAGGGCCAGGGCGATGGTGACGACAGCCGGCAGGCCTTCGGGGACGGCCGCCACCGCCATGCTGATGGCGGTCATGAACATTTCCTTGAAGCCCGCGCCCTGCAGATAGATCATGCCGGCCACCATGATGATCAGCACCCCGGCGGCCATGGCCAACGATCTGCCGAGCTTCGCCAACCGGCGTTGCAGCGGGGTTCGCTCATCCTCAACGTCCTGAAGCATGGTGGCGATCTTACCCAATTCGGTCTGCATGGCGGTGCCGGTGACGACGGCCTCGCCGCGCCCGTAGGTCACCACCGTGCCCCTGTAAATCATGTTCCTGCGGTCGGCCAGGGCAAGCTCGCCATCCGGCAGTGCGCCGGTATCCTTGTCCACCGATTCTGATTCGCCGGTCAGGGCCGCTTCCTGGACTTTGAGGTTCGCGGCTGCGATGAGTCGGGCATCCGCCGGCACAATGTTTCCGGCTTCAATGAGCAGGATGTCTCCCGGCACCAATTCCTTGGCCGAAATCTGCTGCTCTGCGCCGTCGCGCCGCACCCGCACATTGGGCACCGTCATTTTCTTGAGGGCCGCCATGGCGTTTTCGGCCTTGAATTCCTGCCAAAACCCCAGAATCGTATTGAGCACCACAATGACGAAAATCACGACGGCATCGATATATTCCTGCAGCGCCGCCGAAATAACCACGGCGGCCAGCAGAATCAGGATCATCACTTCCTTCACCTGGGCCAACAGAATCCGCCAGGCCTTTCTCTTTCCCTTTTCGATCAGTTCGTTGGGGCCGTATTGCGCATAGCGGCGGCGCGCTTCCTCGGAAGCGAGGCCCGTATCGGACGATTGCAGTTTCTGTACGACCCCGGTTGGATCAAGCCGGTGCCAGTTGACCGTTCCGTGTCCTTGTTCACTCATGGTTTTCCTTTCCGCATTCTATAAACGGCCAATGGTTATTCGGCCAATCCACAATCCGGTTCAAGAGCGATGGGCCTTCGACCTGTGCCGGTGTCGAAGCTTTTATTGCAAACGTTTTTTGTTCGCCCAGGCAATCTCTGAGAGACCGATCATATCGATTCCGTAAGCCTGTGGGGTCTGGTTGCCTGCAAACGGCAGGTTTATGGGTCAGTCAGTTGAATCCGTTTCCCCGAGCTTTTGTGAAGTCCTTGTCCCTGGAAGAAATTCTTTGAAAACTTCCCCGTATATATCCCAGATCGTCACAAACAGTGCAGCGATGATCGGACCGATGATAAAGCCGATCAGGCCGAACAGAGCGATGCCTCCGAGTGTCCCGAAAAAAATCATCAGATCGTGCATCTGGGTATCTTTGCCGACCAGTCGTGGGCGCAGCACGTTATCGAGGCTGCCGACGATCAATCCGCAAAAAAGGATCAATCCGATCGCCTTGAGATAGCTGCCGCCGGCCGCCAGAATGATTGCCGCCGGCACCCAGATCAGGGCGGAACCGAGGGCGGGAATGATGGACAGCGCCGCCATGACCGTTCCCCAGAAAACCGCCGCCTCGATGCCCGCTACGGCGAAAGCGACCCCTGCCAGGCCGCCCTGCAACACACCGATCAGTGCCGTTCCCTTCAACGTTGCCCGGGTCACCGATGTGAATCTGTCCAGCAGGCGTTGTTCATCCCTGTCCTCAAGCGGCAGATACAATAACATACGATCGAGAAGGACTTTTCCGTCTACCAGAAAAAAATAGCTGATATACAGAAAAACAAAGAACATGAAGATGAAATTGACCGTGCCGACAGCCCCTGCGGAGAGGCTGTTGACAAGGAACACACTGATCCTGCTGGCTAATTCGCCGGCCTTGCTGATGATCTGGCCGTGATAGGGAAGAATCTCTTCATAAAAGGGAATGCGTTGCAAATACTCGGAAAAGGCAGCCGGTTGTTCAATCTGCCGCTGTACCCAGGGCGTGATCGATTGCCCCACCTTAATGGCTTGGGCGGTTACAATGCTGATCAGTCCCGAAACCGGCACTAAAATGATTATAACGAACAACAGCAGTGTAGTCAGAGAAGCCGCTCTTCGACGGCCGCCGAAAAGTTGAACAATCTTACGGTAGCCCGGCTGTGCCATTGCGGAAAAGATGCCGGCCAGCAAAAGCGCCATCAGGAAATTGCGTATCATGCTGATGAAAAGCGCGGAAATCAATAGGATCAAGACCAACAGGACTATTTTGCTGACAGTACGACGTTGCATCTTCGGCTCTCAATAGAGGTTAGCTTCAATTGCGTCAGGCAATCGGCACCGGTTGTCCCGACGCTGTCAGATCTTCAGCCTGAAATGATTTATAATCGGCTTTCAAGAAACTATCAAATCCTTTGTAATCCCAAGGCCAGGACTTCCAGTTGATTGGTGAGCAGGTCCTGAATCCACAATTCGTCGGAGACCGCTGGATGCGCGCATTCGGCCGGCTGCTCCTGGGTCAGCCAGACCGTAGGTGCGATACCTGGATTCCTGCTGCCCGCCCGGACATCGTCGATGATGACAATGTTCACAAGATGGACACACGGCTCGTGGTGGATAGCGCAAACATTCCGCTGAGCAGAGGCGCGGAAAAATATATCTATGACATGAATATGATATGTGTTCAAAATGTTATCGCTAATGCCGGCGGAGTACCATGCGCCGCGATGGAATATAAGGGCATGGGTGAAACGGCGAAAAAATCAAACCCAAGCCTGAAGAAAATACTATTGACAAAGCCATCTAATAAATACATAAATATTTGCTTATGTGTTTACGGTAATGCAGTTGAGTTTCATATCACGTGCCAAAATGATGTTTTCACCGATGAACAGAATGCAAAACAAGTCGTCCAATGACGATGTGGGCCGGGACCTGGCAGTAGGCAGCGGCGGATCTGCGGCAGGATGCGAGTTGACGAACGATCATCTCCAACGTGCCGCCTTTCTGGCTAAAAGTCTGTCGGACGGGAACCGACTGAGGATACTGGTCCTCATCAGCAACGGCAGGAAATCGGTATCCGCAATCGTCGAGGCGCTTGAATTGTCTCAACCGCTGGTGTCGCATCACCTGAAAGAGTTGAAGCGCTCCTTGATGGTCAAAGTAGAGCGAGAGGGCCCCTTCGTCTATTACGAATTAGCGGATTCAAGGATCCTGAATGTACTGCAAATCCTGAGCGATGTGGCAACGGACCTTTTGTCCGGCAGAAAACTGTTTTGAAGGAAAAGGGGGATGGATCGGCCGTATGGACAAACTTTTTCAAATCATTTCCCACATGGCGCCTGAAGAGGCCCTGTCGGAAATCACCAGGGTCCTGGGAAGGCTGTTGCAGGACCTGGATAATGACGCACGCGAACGGTTTTTGATGTCGCTCATCGGGCAATCCGAAGGCGACAAGGTTTCAGGCATGGTGCATTTGTGACTGGCCGAATGCATGGGCGAAGGTGTCGACCCAACGCAGATGTGCCAAAGCCTGGTGGATAAAGTCGCGCGGTCCGAACAGCTTTTGGCGATTGCCGATCCCGACGTGCTGGTGCTTTTCGAAGACTGGCTGGAGGAGCTGGAGTCGGAAGCGCAAACGCTGATCCAAACGCACGGCCCATTGGATGAGAAGTCGCTGGCCGACCAGCTGGGTTTGTCCCGCAGAGGGGCTGCGTTTCTGCTTTCAAAGCTGGAAAGAAAGAGGAGCCGATTCAGTTGAAAATGAGCGATTTTGATGAAATATCAATAAATAGGTTGGTGAACTTTCACTGTTTACTCAAATGGATTTAAGGAGGAAGTTTAAATGGCTGAGTTGATCGTATTTCACAGCGGCAACCCCGGTTGAGTTTCATGCAGAAAGGCTATAGGCGTAGCCAACGACATGAAGGACAAATTCGGTGAAAAACTGGACGTGAAAATATACACGATGGATTCGGAAGCGGCGAAACCATACGCTCTTGAATTCAAAGGATCGACCAATGTCCTTCTGGATAAGGAGTGGGTGCCTTTAAAGGTAGCGACAGACAAGAACCAGATGGAAACATTTCTATCTGGAAAAATTTAACGGAGGCCCGTCAAGTTGAGCCTGAAAAAGAGAACATCTGCATTCCTGGCACTTTCGGCCGTGCTGATTACCGTCGTCTCCGTATGGTACATCCAGCGCCCTGTCACCTCCGGGCAGACCACCTGGGACGACGTGGTCGCCGAGGCCGAAGCCGGTGGTTACGCCATCATCTCCACCGAAGAACTCGCCGACCGTTATCGCGAAGCATCTTCGGATCTTTTGCTGGTGGACACCCGCCAGGAGTGGGAATACCGCACCGGACATATCGAGGGCGCGCTCAATTTTTCCATGGAACCTACATGGTGGTCGAGATGGCGAAAGGCCGGTGAACTGGAAAATTTTCTGGGGCCGGACAAGGATCGGGTCCTGGTCTTCTACTGAGCGGGTTTGACATGAGTCCGCAGTGACTCGGCGGCCCGGGTGGCCGTATCGCTGGGTTACAAAAACGTCTACCGCGACCCCTACGGCTTCCCGAAATGGCAGGAGCAGGGGTTGCCCATCGCCAGCAGCCCCGCGGAACCGGCGGAACCGATGCAGGCGGGCCTGAATCCATCAGGGGACCGCTCCCTGCAAGGGTGGACCATGCTCTGGACGCTGTTGGGCATTTTCGTCGGCGGACTGGCCCTGAACCTGACACCCTGTGTCTATCCCATGATCCCCATCACGGTTTCGTTTTTCGGTGGGCGGGCAGGCCGGGACAAACCCAGCCAGATCAGACTGGTTTTCCATGGCATCTGCTATTTGATGGGGCTTGCCCTGACCAATTCGACGCTGGGCGTTGTGGCCGCGCTCACCGGCGGGTTGATGGGAGCCATGCTGCAAAACCCCATCGTTCTGACCTTGGTAGCCGGCGTCCTGGTCCTGTTCGCCACCAGTCTTTTCGGGTTCTGGGAGCTGCGCATGCCGGGCTTTCTCACCCAGGCCGCCGGCAAATCCTATTCCGGGTACTTTGGCAGCCTGTTCATGGGCCTCACGTTAGGGGTTGTGGCCGCGCCCTGCATCGGCCCCTTCGTCCTGGGTCTGCTCACCTGGGTGGCCGGCATGGGCAACCCATGGCTTGGCTTCCTGATTTTCTTCATTCTCAGCCTGGGTCTGGGATTGCCCTTTTTCGTGTTGGCGCTTTTTTCCGGCCAACTGCAGCGGCTGCCGAAGGCCGGGGGCTGGATGATATGGGTGCGCAAGCTGATGGGCTGGGTCCTGGTGGGCATGGCCGCCTATTTTATCCGGCCGGTTTTGCCCGAGACCCTGAAAATAGTGTTACCTGTCGCCGTGGCCCTGGCCGCGGGATTGCACTTGGGATGGCTGGATAGAAGCCAGGCTTCTTCTAAGGCTTTTCCCTGGCTGAAAGCCATCGTGGGTACCCTATGTTTGGTCCTGGCGGCCATGTGGATCACCGCCTGGGCCATGCGCGGGCCGGGAATCGATTGGCGCGCCTATTCGGAGCAGACGCTGAGCCAGGCGACCGAACAGGGCAAACCGGTCATCATCGATTTTTACGCAGATTGGTGCACACCCTGCCGGGAACTGGAGGAGGTGACCTTCCACCATGCCGACGTGGTCCGGCAGGCCGAGCAGGGATTCGTTATGATCAAAGTCGATGTAACCAAGGGCGGTGATCCGCTCCACGAAAAATTGTTGGCCCAATACGGCGTCAAGGGCGTCCCCACGGTTGTTTTTCTAGATGCACGAGGCGAGGAACGCACCGAATTGCGTCTGGTGGATTTTCTGCCGCCCGGACCCTTTTTAAATCGCATGGCTGATTTGAAGAAGTCTCTTCCTACCAAGTGAACACCACAACCCTGAAGGAGAAGAACATGCTCAACGTCCGTTTTTTTCTCAATGAGCCCAACGGCAAGCCTTGAAAGCATTTCAAACAGATGATGCCCAGGTTGGGCGAAAAATACGCTATCGATATCGAGGTCATCTCAAAGCCCAAGGCCGACTACCAGACCGACGAATACTTTGAACTCGACCTGCCCATCGCGCCGGCGGTCATGGTGGGGGAGGAAATCGTCGTGGAAGGGGCTGACGTGTCCGATCACGAGGTGGAGGCCTGCATCTGTCGCCACCTGGGACTGCCCAAACCCGAGCCGCCGACAAAAGGAATCCTGAACCGCCTTTTCAAGCGCTGAAAGGCGAACAGCGGTCGGCAGTGAATATGAGCCGTCATCATGCAGAAAAATCAAAAAACCGCACTGGTGAAAGTATCCCTCCTGATCCTGTTCATCGGCGTGTCGATCTACCTGGTCCGGTTTTCACCGGCCAGGCAGTATTTCACGACCGAACAACTGGGGCTGATCCTGGAGGCGGCAGGCTTCTGGGCGCCGTTGCTGTTCGTGTTCATCTACGCCGCCGGCGTCTGCCTGTTCATCCCCGGCACGCTTCTGACGGCCCTGGGCGCCGCTATCTTCGGCCCTTATTGGGGATTTGTATATGTTTGGATAGCGGCCATGATAGGCGCGAGCCTCGCCTTTCTGATCGGGCGTTACCTGGGCCGGGATTTTGCCGCCTCCCTAGTCGGAGACCGCCTGAAGCGCTTCGACGACGCCATTGAACGCAACGGCTTTGCCACGGTCCTCTACCTTCGGCTGGTGTATTTCCCCTTTACGCCCATGAACTTCGGCATGGGGCTGACCAAGGTGCGCTTTCGGGACTACGTTGCAGGGACAGGACTTGGGATCATGGTGGGCACGTTCATTTTCACGTTCTTCATCGGAACGATCAAGGATGTCTGGGCCGGCGGTCGATGGGCGGAATTGTTGAGCTGGAAGGTCTTTCTTTCCATCGCCCTTTTCATTTTATCGTTTTTTATCCCGAAACTCCTGAAAAAGGCAAGGGGGCCCGGCACGACCCAAATAATTTAATCGATGGCCGCCTCAAGAGCAACGTAATGGGAACCGACACAATCATTCGGCTGAGCGCATTCCTATGCGTTTTCGCCATTCTATCCACGGCGGAGTTTTTCACACCCCGAAGACGGCTGACAACTTCCAGAAGCCGGCGCTGGTTCGCCAATCTGACCATCGTCGCGTTGAACCCGCTGTCGGTCGCGTTGGTCTATCCCGTTCTACCCATTGAGGTAGCCCTGCTCGCCTCGGAGCAAGGTTGGGGGCTACTCAACCAATGGGCCTTGCCCTATGGACTTGAGGTGCTCATGGGCGTGGCTGCGCTGGATTTCGCTGTGTATGCCCAGCACGTCTTGCATCACGCCATTCCGATGCTCTGGCGGCTGCACCTGATACATCACGCGGACCTTGATTTCGATTTGACCACTGGTTTGCGGTTCCACCCCATTGAAATTATTGTATCCATGGCCGTTAAGTTGTCGATTGTTGTCGCGCTCGGTGCACCACCTTTAGCGGTGCTGATTTTCGAAGTGGCCCTGAACGCTACTTCCATGTTCAACCACAGCAACATCCGCATTCCGGGAAAAGTGGACTGGGTGCTCCGATTGATCGTGGTCACACCGGACATGCATCGGGTCCACCATTCGGTCATCATCCGTGAGACCAACAGCAACTATGGCTTTAACCTGCCTTGGTGGGACCGACTTTTGGGCACCTACAAAGCGCAGCCCGCCAAGGGGCACACGGATATGGTGATAGGGCTATCCCAATTCCGCGATCCCAAAAGGCTTACCCTGCCGCGTCTCCTGATCCTTCCGTTCGTAGGTGATCCCGGCCGGGTGCCCATCAACCGGCACTGATACGTATGGTCGTTTCAAACACCGGCACGATGAGTGTTGAAAAGCAACCCGCCGCCGCCCCTCGATGTGTTCAACCACCGTCTTCTCGATTTTATGGGCGTTGAGTGTATTGGTATGGAAAATGCCGGTGCCGCATAGCTCCCTCCTGGATTTCTTGATAAGTGATCGTTTCCATCCGAATTCTGGGAATCGGGGGGAGCTGTCGGCCTTTTCGGTAACGCATGTAGCTCTGGGCCACGATTGAGACGACTCGGCCGGTCACCTCATCAAGCGTGTTGGGGATGTTGATTTCGGCCTGCATTCGGTTCTCCGTCGCGGAAGGCCGCTGGAAGGGCTGTCGTGGATGCTGCGGGATAAATGATCTCGGTCGAGAACCGTTGGAGCCCGTTCGCCACGTCACGAGAGCAATATCGCCGGCACCCACAACGGTTTCCGTTCTCACAGTCGTATCTGCTGTCTGGTGATCAACTTTCCGCCGGACCCCCCTGGTCCGGCTGATACCTACCGGAGGATGGCGTTTGATGTCTGCGCGGACACCCGTAAAAGACCAGGCTGGTAATTAACCGAACAGATGCGAAATGAAATTTTCGGCTTGGCATTTTTACGATAGTCGTTTACGATTATCGTAATTAAGGGGGAATATATGAGCACAATTGACACGAAAGCGCTTCAACGGGAAATCCTGCTTGGATTTTGGAAGATCCATATCCTTCACCATGCCGCCCAAAGTCCCGTTGTGGGACAGTGGATGATCCAAGAGTTGCGTCATCACGGTTACGATGTCAGTCCCGGAACGCTTTATCCGATACTTTCAAGGCTCGAGGCGCATGGATGGCTCGTCTGTAAGAAAGATCCCGAGGGCGGTCCACGTGCCAGAAAAGAGTATTCATTAACCGAGGCGGGTCGGGACACGCTTGCCTTCTTAAAAATCCAGATTGAGGAACTCTATCAAGAGGTGGTGGCTGATCAGACGCAAGCAAGCCCTCATGGTGGAGCATAAATGCTATATAGATCTAACTAACGCCTAACGTTGCATAAATGTTCCGTACTTGCTTGCTCTACGCCGCATTTTGCAACACATCAATGAAGTGTAAGAGATCCTTTCGCACGGCTTTGTTGGCGCTCATGACAAGCGTCAATTTTCCTTGCGGGCGGATGAGGCGTCCTGCTCTTTGAATCAATCTGTGCCGTATCGAGTCCAGTTTTTGGAATTTCCAGGCGGGCGGCCTTTTTGCACGTGTGCGAGCAGCAGCAGGGTGAGCCAGCATTTGCATTCTTCGATCATCTTTTTGAGTTCGGTGAATCGTTCGAAGGGAACAGATGCTGTGAATTTGATTTTGTTGCCGCTCAGCATCGAAAGGATGTCCTGATTGAAAAATGCGGAATCCATGCGAGATTCAAAGATCGTGTTTTTGATTTTGGTTTTGGCCTTTTCAAAACAGTTCAGCATGAATTCGGACGCCCCATTCGAGTCGTGGACATTGCCGGGGCGATGGAAAACGTCGAAAAACTGGCCGGTCTGTGCCACGGTGCAGAACAAAGGATAGTAACTTCGAGCGCCTTTTTTGCTTTGTTGAATCCGACTGCCGTGCCTTCTGCATGGCCCTTAGTGGATAGGACAGAGCCATCGAAATCGAAGGTCAGGCGTGAAAAACCTTCACGTTGAAGGCCTGCAATTACCAAAGAGCGGGATAATCCTCGATAATTTTCAGCACTTTGTGTTTCCATTTTGGCAAGATTGCGTGAAATCGTTGAAACATCCGGGATTTTTCGCAACCCCATTATCCGAAGAACAAGAGGATCATCACGGTAATAGTCGATCTCCCTTAAACGCCGGAAACCCAACAATAGATGGACGATGAGCAGCATCACAACCAAATGGTATCCGAAAATGGGAGAAACCTTCAAATGATCGAAGCAACCTTTGAGCTTTCTCTTCAAGTCGAGGCGCTTGAAGAGCATCTGAAAAACCAGCAAACCGGAGAAGGAAGTGAGTTGCTGATCCTCGAACCGGATCATCGGAATTTTGTGGAACTTTGCATGAATTTGTGATTTGCTGGATTTCACTTGCGGTGGCCTCCTGAATAGTGTTTTTTATTGTCGTCGCAAACAATTTATATCCACTATTCTCGGGCCTCCGCAAGTTTCTTCTTCCTTTCTTCCTCACAAGTTTATGCAACTGCAGGGTTTAAATAAGATCATGGCCGATATCTACGCCCTGGAGCAGGAGACCGAAGGCTTTATGGAACAGATTGTCGGGGAGGCTGAGTGATGAAGCTGGCCCCTTATCCAGAATACAAGGATTCCGGGCAGCCGTTTTTAAGAGATATTTCGGCTCACTGGAATCTGTTCCGAAATGGCCGCCTGTTCTCTATGAACGGGGCAAAGCGGAGGTCAAAAAATGTCGAAGCTTAATAAAGGACGGTTGCTGGCCATCGCCATAGGGGTGGTTGTTATCGGGGCCGCACTCTTTGCTTGGCAATCCTTGCAGAAAAAGGGGCTTCCCGACGGCTTCACCAGCGGCAACGGCCGCATTGAAGCGGTGGAGATCGACATAGCCGCCAAGACGGCGGGGCGGCTCAAGGATATCCTGGTGGACGAAGGCGATTTCATCACGGCCGGACAAGTTCTGGCGAAGATGGACACCGCCGTATTGGAAGCTCAGCTGAGAGAAGGGCTGGCCCGCTTGCGCCAGGCTGAGAACTCGGTGCGGATCGCCAACAGCCAGGTCGTGCAGCGCCAATGCGAGAAAACGGCAGCGCAGGCAGTGGTCTTGCAACGCGTGGCCGAGGCCGAGGTGGCACGGATACGGCTTGAGCGGTCGCGATCGCTGGTCGCCGACAAGGCCGTTTCTCAGCAGAAATTCGACGACGATCGAGCCGCTTTTCTCAGCGCCGAAGCTACGTTGCGCGCTGCCGAGGCTGATGTCGCAAGGGCGGCCGCGGCCATTGCCACGGCCAGATCGCAAGTGCTTGGCGCGCAAGCCGATGTGGAGGCGACCCGGGCGATGCTTGAGCGAATCCAGGCTGACCTTGATGACAGCGTGCTGAAGGCGCCGCGGAAGGGACGGGTGCAATACCGGGTGGCCCAGCCCGGCGAGGTGCTGGCCTCCGGTGGCACTGTCCTGAACATGATCGACCTCACCGATGTCTACATGACCTTCTTTCTGCCGACGAAAGCGGCCGGACGGGTCGCGCTGGCTACCGAAGCGCGGCTCGTGCTCGATGCCGCCCCGCAATACGTCATCCCGGCCGAGATCTCGTTCGTCGCCGACGAGGCCCAGTTCACCCCGAAAACGGTGGAGACAACGGAAGAACGCCTGAAGCTGATGTTCCGGGTCAATGCGCGGATCGCCCCGGACCTGCTCAGAGAGCACCTCCTCCAGGTCAAAACTGGCCTGCCGGGCATGGCCTATGTGCGGCTCGACCCGCGGGTGGATTGGCCGCCTGAACTGCAGACGAGGCTGCCGCAATGAGCCGGGACATACATGCACAGATCAAGGATGGCGGGAGTGCTGCCGCGCCGGTTGCCCGCCTGCGGGATGTGTCCCTGCGCTACGGCAAGGTGCGTGCGCTCGACGAGGTCAGCTTCGATTTCCCTGCGGCCTGCATGGCCGGGCTGATCGGCCCGGACGGGGTCGGCAAGTCGAGCCTGCTGGCGCTGATCGCGGGCGCCCGCGCGGTCCAGACGGGACAGGTCGAGGTGCTCGGCGGCGATATGGCCGATGCGCGCCATCGGCGCGCACTCGGCCCGCGTATCGCCTATATGCCCCAGGGCCTGGGAGGAAACCTCTATCCGACACTCTCGGTAGCCGAGAACCTCGACTTCTTCGGACGGCTGTTCGGGCAGGATCGTGGCGAACGGACGCGCCGCATCGAGGCCCTGACCGAGGCCACCGGGCTTAGGCCGTTTCTCGCTCGCCCGGCGGGCAAGCTCTCCGGCGGCATGAAACAGAAGCTCGGCCTCTGCTGTGCGCTGATCCACGATCCGGACCTGCTCATCCTCGACGAGCCGACCACCGGCGTCGATCCCCTCTCGCGACGCCAGTTCTGGGAGTTGATCGCTGGCATCCGTCGTTCCCGGCCCGGCATGAGCGTGCTGGTGGCTACGGCCTATATGGAGGAGGCGGCCCGCTTCGACTGGCTGGCGGCGATGGACGGTGGGCGGGTGCTGGCCAGCGACACGCCCGAAGGCCTGCTGCAAAGCACGGGGGCGGCTTCGCTGGAGGCGGCCTTCATCCGGCTGCTGCCGGAAGACAAGCGCCGGGATTATCAGGCGGTCGAGATTCCGCCGCGGCCGGAAGACGATGGCGATACCGCGATCGAGGCCCGGGATCTGACCATGCGCTTCGGCGAGTTCACCGCGGTCGATCATGTCAGCCTGCGTGTCCCACGGGGTGAGATCTTCGGTTTTCTCGGCTCCAACGGCTGCGGCAAGACCACGACGATGAAGATGCTGACCGGCCTCCTGCCGCCGAGCGAAGGCCGGGCCTGGCTGTTCGGACACGAGGTGGACCCGCACGACCTCGCGACCCGGCGCCGCGTCGGCTACATGTCGCAGTTCTTCTCGCTCTACACCGAGCTGACGGTGCGGCAGAACCTGGCGCTGCATGCCCGACTGTTCCACATGCCCGCTGCCGAGATTTCAGGGCGCGTGGACGAAATGGTTGAGCGATTCGATCTGGCCGCGGTGATCGACAGTCTGCCGGGACGGCTGCCCCTCGGCCACCGGCAACGCCTGTCGTTGGCGGTCGCCATGATCCACAAGCCCGAGATGCTGATTCTCGACGAGCCCACCTCGGGTGTCGACCCGGTGGCGCGCGACGCCTTCTGGCGCATGCTGGTTGAACTGTCTCGCCGCGACGGGGTGACCATCTTCATCTCCACCCACTTCATGAACGAGGCCGAGCGCTGCGACCGAATATCGCTGATGCATGCGGGTCGGGTGCTGGTGACTGACGCGCCCGCCGCCCTGGCAAGCAAACGCGGCGAGGACAGCCTGGAAGAGGCTTTTGTCACTTATCTGGAGGATGCCGAAGCGGAGGGCGCTGGCGAGGCACGCCAACCGAACGCAAGCACTTCGCTCGATTCAGTCGATGCCTCGCCAAGTCATGTCGAACCACAGGGCTGGCGGCGCCGATTCGACCCCCGGCGCATGATCAGCTATGCCCGACGCGAAGGGCTGGAGCTGCGCCGCGATCCCATCCGGCTGACGTTGGCGATGCTCGGCAGCGTCATCCTGATGTTCGTGATGGGCTATGGAATCAGCCACGATGTGGAGGATCTCACCTTCGCGGTGCTGGATCGCGACCAGACCACCGTCAGCCGCGACTATACGCTCAACCTCGCTGGCTCCCGGTACTTCGTCGAGCGGGCTCCGATTACCGGTTATGCTGATCTCGACCGGCGAATGCGCGAAGGCGACATCAGTCTGGCGATCGAGATCCCGCCGGACTTCGCGCGCGACATCGCACGGGGCCGGCGGGTCGAGATCGGCGCCTGGATCGACGGCGCCATGCCGACACGGGGAGAGACCGTCCGGGGCTATGTGCAGGGGATTCATGCCCATTGGCTGGCGACCAAGGCGCGCGAGGCTGGGCACGGCGAGGCTTTGGCGGGGCTCGTGAATATCGAGACCCGGTTCCGCTACAACCCGGATGTCAAGAGCCTGGTGGCGATGGTGCCGGCGGTGATCCCGCTGCTGCTCATGCTGATCCCGGCCATGCTCACGGCGCTCAGCGTGGTGCGCGAGAAGGAGCTCGGCTCGATCACCAACTTCTACGTCACGCCCACCACGCGGCTCGAGTTCCTGCTCGGCAAGCAGTTACCCTATGTAGTGCTGTCCTTCCTGAGCTTCCTGTTGCTCACTCTGCTCGCTGTGACCGTCTTCGGCGTGCCGCTGAAGGGCAGCTTCCTGACCCTGGCGGCGGGTGCGTTGCTCTATGTCGGCGCCGCCACGGCCGTGGGGCTGCTGATTTCCACCTTCATGCGCAGCCAGATCGCGGCGATCTTCGGCACGGCGGTACTCACCATCCTGCCGGCGGTCAACTTCTCCGGCATGATCGATCCAGTCTCATCGCTGGAAGGAGCGGGCCGGCTGATCGGCCAGCTCTACCCGACCGCCCATTTCCTTACCATTGCACGCGGCACCTTCTCGAAGGCGCTCGACTTCTCCGATCTGCAGGCGGCCTTCGTCCCGCTGGCGCTGGCCGTGCCGATCCTGATCGCGCTCGCCGCCGCGCTGCTCAAGAAGCAGGAGCGATAGTCCATGCGCCCGGCCAACATCCTTCATCTCGGAATCAAGGAGTTGCGTAGCCTGATGCGCGACCCGAGCATGCTGGTGCTGATCGTCTATGCCTTCACCATTTCGGTCTACACAGCGGCAACGGCCATGCCGGAGACCCTCAACAAGGCGCCGATCGCGGTCGTCAACGAGGATCGCTCACCGCTGTCGTGGCGCATCGTCAGCGCCTTTTACCCGCCTTATTTCGTGACCCCCGAAATCATCGACCACGCGGAGATGGATGCCCGCATGGATGCCGGCCTGGCCACCTTCGCCCTGGATATTCCGCCCAACTTCCAGCGTGATCTTCTCGCCGGGCGCCAACCCACGATTCAGCTCAATGTGGACGCTACACGGATGAGCCAGGCGTTCACCGGCAGTGGATATATCCAGACCATCGTGAGCGACGAGGTGCGCGCTTTCGTGCAGCGTTATCGCAAGGTGCCGGCTCTGCCGGTCGATCTGGTGCTGCGCGCGCGCTTCAATCCCCAGCTCAACAAGTCATGGTTTGGCGCCGTCATGCAGGTCATCAACAACGTGACCATGCTCTCCATCGTGCTGACCGGCGCGGCGCTGATCCGCGAGCGCGAGCACGGCACGGTCGAGCATTTGCTGGTCATGCCGGTCACGCCATTCGAGATCATGACGAGCAAGGTGTGGGCGATGGGGCTGGTCGTGCTTACCGCCACTGCCACGGCACTCACCATCGTCGTGCAGGGCTGGCTTTCCGTGCCGATCCAGGGCTCGCTCGCGCTGTTCCTGGCCGGCACGGCGCTGCATCTGTTCGCGACCACCTCGATGGGCATTTTCCTCGGCACCGTCGCCCGCTCCATGCCGCAGTTCGCCTTGTTGCTGTTGCTGGTGCTGCTTCCGCTACAAATTCTCTCCGGCGCTTCGACGCCGCGCGAGAGCATGCCGGAGGCCGTCCAGTACATCATGCTCGCCGCGCCCAACACGCATTTTGTGATGTTGGCTCAGTCGATCCTGTACCGGGGCGCTGGCCTCACGGCGGTCTGGCCGCAGTTCGTCAGCCTGGCCCTGATCGGGACGGCATTGTTTGGTTACGCGCTTGCGCGATTTCGGAAAACCATCGAGACCATGGGATGAGCAGAATGACAGTAACCCCGATGCTCATCATAAATCCCGGAGTGATCCATGCGGGAAGGGGTATCGCCGCCATTCTGATCGGCATGCTTTTGCTCGCGCCCACGGCGGCCTTCACCGCCGAGAAGGCAGAGAAGGACACCCTCACCCTGGTCCTGGAAAACGACCTGTTCTACAACAGTGACCGGAATTACACCAACGGGGTACGTGTATCCTGGTTGTCTGCCAAAGACAAAACTCCGGAGTGGGTGTTGCGCATGGCCGACAAGTTCCCTTTGTTCCCTGTTGACAGAGCCGTGCGGGCGAGCTACGCAGTCGGCCAGAACATTTATACCCCGGAGGACATCACTTTGCGGGACCCCCCGCTCGATGACCGCCCTTATGGCGGCTGGCTCTATGGTTCCGTTGGCTTAATCGCCGAAACCGGGCAACGTCTTGATCAACTTGAATTGACCGTGGGCGTGGTAGGCCCCGCCTCGCTTGCGGAACAGACCCAGAAGCGCGTTCATTCATTCGTGAACGCGGATGAGCCGCGAGGCTGGGACACCCAACTCAAGAACGAACCCGGGTTCATCCTGGCCTATAGTCGCAGTTGGCGTAGTTTGGCAGCGGAATCACTGCTGGGCATTCCCTTCGACCTGACTCCGCATGCGGGTGTCACCTTGGGCAACATATTCACCTACGCCAATGCCGGCCTAATGCTGCGCTAGGCAAAAAACTGCCGCACGACTATGGCCCTCCCCGAATCCAGCCCAGCGTACCTGGCTCAGGCTTTTTTATTCCTCGGCACGGTTTCGGCTGGTATCTGTTTGCCGGCATTGAGGGCCGGGCCGTCGCCCGCAACATCTTTCTTGACGGCAACACCTTTCGCGACAGCCGCAACGTAGACAAAGAACCGCTGGTAGGAGACCTCCAGTTCGGTATCGCTATTACCTGGCGGAACCTGCGTTTGGGCTATACCCATGTGCTCAGGAAACGGGAGTTCAAAGGCCAGGGCGGCCGCCGCGATGATTTTGGGGCGATCAGTCTTTCACTACAACTTTGATAGTGCGCGTTACGCGTAGTAGATCAGTTGGTTACTTCACTATCCTGCCTGGTCTTTTTGAAACCCGACTGCCGGGCACACCAAAGTAGGCGAAATGACCTTGCACAACAGATCGTAGCCATCTCCATCCGGCAGGGGCTGCGGAAAAAAGAGGATGCGCTGGGAAGCGAGATGGAGCAGGAACTGGACGTCCGCGCCATGCCCATCCGCCGTGCGGTCTTTTGGCTGGTGGTGGGTTTGGCGCTGCTCATTGTCAGTTCCCGCATCCTGGTCTGGGGCGCGGTGGAGATCGCTCATGGATTCGGGGTCAGCGATCTGATCTTCGGCTTGACCGTCGTCGCGGTCGGCACCTCGCTACCGGAACTGGCTTAATCAATCATTGCAGCCAGGAAGGGCGAACACGATATCGCTTTCGGCAACATCCTGGGCTCCAACCTGTTCAACACCCTGGCGGTGGTGTGGATCGCCGGTACGATTCACCCGCTGGCCGTCGGGCCGGAAGTCTTCAATCGGGACATGCTGGTCATGGCCGCACTGACCCTGTCGCTGTTCGTGATCGGCTATGGATTCCGGGGACCTGGAGGACGTATCAACCGCATCGAGGGCGCGGTGCTGCTGGTCTGTTACATGGGCTATACGGCCTACCTGATCAGCACGGTTTTCGGCGGGCAGGCGTAGGCCAATTCGATTCCCGTTTTGGGAACCGAACCGGCGTCCGAAAACCGGATTCGAAGTTGTTGCGGTTCTGCGCCAGGTATCAGGTTTTACTGCAAACCCGTCACCCTCGTCCGGTGCCGGGAAATCAGGGGAGAAAATCGTTTCTCTGGTCGGGTTGGCGGGAAGTGGTTGTGTGAAATGACTTCGGCTTTTATTATCAAGGAGTTACGATGAGCGCGGGCTTTGAGACTGTTTTGCGGTAGGTCGGCGTTCCCTCCGATTTTGCCGGTCTGAGAGCTAACGCAAATCGGACTCACCTCGAAACCGCAAAAATTATTCACCCAGATTTCCCGCGCTTCCGACCTTCCGCCGAAGCCGTCTCTTATCGAAACACTAAATTTTCAATGGGTTGAGCTTCAAGAACGGTTCAAGACGAGTTCGAGAGATTTTTCGGTGGAACGGAGAAAACGCGGGTCCGAAAGCGACCCCTAAAAGGAAATGGGGTTGAAACGGTGCTTCCCGGCTCCGGAGAATGCCCATTCCTGGCATCAGACTGGAACCCTTTGATAACAGGGGCTTTCCGATAACCGAAAAATCGGAGTCGTGGTTGTAACTTTTTTTCGCTTTAGCGATGCGTTGCAGCGTCGAACGCTCGTCTGAGGAAATCGAAACGGCCAATCGGGAAATCCGCTTGATTTTTCCTTCCCGGTTCTTTATTTTAGGATATGCAGTTAAAATAAAATAAAGACGAACCTTATTTTAGGTTCGAGGCAGGCAGGATGAAGCGAGAACTCCAAGGCAGATACGTGACCATATCGACGGTGGGTGAGAAGGCCCAGGCCTTCGTGCCCGCGCCGCTGCCGCCACGTCCACCCATCGACTGGACGCCGGAACTGCGCAGCAAGTTCGACCAGGCGTTGCTGGCCCTCGGTCGGCTGGACAGCGTCTCGACCTTGCTGCCGGATACCTCGCTGTTCCTCTACATGTACGTGCGCAAGGAGGCCGTGCTCTCCTCCATGATCGAGGGAACCCAGTCATCCCTGTCGGATCTGCTGCTCTTCGAGCTAGATCAGGAGCCCGGCGTCCCGCTGGATGACGTGCGGGAGGTCAGCAACTATGTTGCGGCCCTCGACCATGGTCTGCGCCTGCTGGAGGAAGGGCTGCCACTGTCGCTGCGGCTGTTCCGCGAGATTCATGGCGTGCTGCTGACCAAGGGGCGTGGCAGCAATCAGACCCCGGGGGAGTTTCGTCGCAGCCAGAACTGGATCGGCGGCACCCGGCCGGGCAATGCGGCCTTCGTTCCGCCTCCGGCCGAAGAGGTACTGGAGTGCATGAGCAAGCTGGAGCTCTTCCTCCATGACCAGCCGGAGCCGACCCCGGTGCTGCTCAAGGCCGCGCTGGCCCATGTGCAGTTCGAAACGATCCACCCGTTCCTCGACGGTAATGGCCGTTTGGGACGTCTGCTGATCGCGCTGCTCCTGTGCGAGCAGAAGGTGCTGCGGGAGCCGATGCTTTACCTCAGCCTCTATTTCAAGACGCATCGTCAGTATTATTACGAGCTGCTCAACAACGTACGGATGACTGGCGACTGGGAAGCCTGGCTCGATTTCTTCGCCGAGGCGGTCATTGTCACTGCCACCCAGGCGGTGGAAACGGCGCAGCAGCTCCTGGACCTGTCGAACCAGGACCGTGACAAGATCAGCGGCCTGGGACGGGCGGCGGCATCCACCCTGCAGGTCCACCGGGCGCTTATGGAGCATCCCATCGCCACCTCGGGCTCGTTGGTTGAGAAGACCGGCATCACCCCGGCCACGGTCAACAAGGCACTCGGCCACCTGGAACAGCTCGGCATCGTCAAGGAGCTGACTGCCCAGAAGCGTAACCGCCTGTTCAGTTACGCGGGCTATATCGAGATCATGAGTCGTGGCACGGAGCTGCCGGGCAGGTAGGTCGGTTCGATTCCCATTTTCGGAATCGAATCAGATTCGTTGGGAGATTGTTCTTGGTATCCGCTCGCGTTGCAAACCCAGCATCCTCGTCCGGAGCTTGGAAATCGGGAGAGAAAAGTTGCTTCCCCGGTGGGAACTTGGGGCGTGACTCAGCTTCCTATGCGAAGCCCTTTGTTTTCAATGTGTTACGGTGCAGATCGGGGTCGGAGGCTGAGTTGCGGTCGAGAGCTGTTTGCTCCACCATTTCAAAAAGACAGACCCGTCCACTGATATGATTGACAGTTGTCAAGAAAAAAAAGTTCACCGACCTTCCTTTTCCCGCGGGAAAAGGATTATTACAAGCGTCTCTCCAGGCCATTGGTAGAGGCGGGATCTTTGAAACGACGGCTGATCTCTCTGATATTCGCGGGTTGGTTACCGCATGACTTGGCTACGTCGTGGAGCTGCCTCTGTCTAAAATCGGAAGTTCGGCTATTCGCCTTATTCCATAGCGGCGGCGAGGATTCTCCTATCCGAGATCGCGCCTCTAAAACAAGCGCGTTTACAATACGACTAACTCAAATGAGAAAAATCAGGTTTGTCTCCAGAGCCTGCGAAATTTCTAACTTCTGAAAGTCGAATCGGGCCGTCATCAGGGCGCAGCTCACCGTGTATTTCATGTTCAGGCCGGATTGTCGTGTTGTTGCATAGCGCTCTCCTTTCCGTGGTTTGAAAGCGGGCTCACAATTGCGTTATGCAATTCCTGCCCCAAGGAATTACCGCTATGGAAAGTTGAACTGTTTCAAGGCGTGGAAACAATTCAGAGCGTGTTTCAGGGAATGATTATATCCCACGAGCCGATAGACAATTTTCCTGCCGGTTCTGATGATCAGGCACGGGATCCGGATAAAGGTATGGATGAACCTTTTGAATTCCATGCGTACGATCCGTTTTCCCAAGTGCCGATACGGTATCAGCAATCCGTACCATGCCTTCAAATCCCATGCCGTCGAAGCAATGGCCATGTAGGCCCAGTTGGAAAGCAGCGTGTTTGACGGCGCCTTGAGGGCGCAGGCCCCGTTTTTCAGCTGCTCGATGTCGTTTTCGTGATCAGCCCGCTTCCGATAGAATTCAAGAATCTGCTCTTTTGAGTTTTTGGCATCATTGGTTATATAGAAAAAATAGCGTACATTATCGAATAGTTTCAGCTCAACTTTTGTCACCTTGAGGATCTTTTTCAACACGATCATCCGATAGGGTTTTTTGCATTTTCCCGGCTTGTAGGAAAACTCGCTCAGATATTCGGATACGGTTTGAATCGTCTTGAACTTTCTCTTTTTTACCACCGCCTTTTTGATGTTTTCCGCTTTTCGACGCTTTCGGGTTTTTACCGTATGCCCGGGTTTCCGCTCAAGCAGATCCCATTCCGTCAGGCTTTTTGCAAGCTTCACCAGATTTCCCCTGTGGCAGGAG
Source organism: Desulfococcus multivorans (assembly GCF_001854245.1). Lineage (GTDB taxonomy): Bacteria > Desulfobacterota > Desulfobacteria > Desulfobacterales > Desulfococcaceae > Desulfococcus > Desulfococcus multivorans. The sequence continues at coordinate 1,130,468 of NZ_CP015381.1, forward strand.
ATGTCCATGCCTTCCTTGCATTCCCCCGATGTTTCGGAAATCGTACCGTCGACATTGATAACGGCTTCTTTCCTGAAACACCGGGGCTGTCGGCGCCATATCTTCTTCCGGATCTCGTTTTTGGCTTCCATCAGCTCGATGATCTGATCTTCATCAAAGCGTCTCAGAAAATCGCCGGCGGTTGTTGGATCGGAGATGAGCTCAGCGCCCAGCGCATTGAGCCAGGCCTCGTCATTCCTGAGCAATTCAATATCCTCAAGACAACTGGCTTCATCCAGACCGATGGTTTGGTGAGCCAACGTTTGTTCTAAAAGGCCGACAGTGCGCCGTAAATCAACCAGTTTTTGTTCCTGTTCCCGCAGCCGCTTTTCGTTGAGGGTAAATCCCCTGATCAGGTGCTCCCGCAGCACATTGGTGGCCCAGATTCGAAATTGGGTGCCGCGCCTGGACTTGACCCGGTAGCCAACCGATATGATAACATCAAGATTGTAAAAATTGACCTTACGGCGAACCTGCCGGCCACCTTCATTTTGAACTACCGAGGATTGCTCGGTAGTTCCCTTCCGGGTCAACTCGCCTTCTTTGTATATGTTACGGACGTGCAGGCCGATGGTGTCCGTATCCTTATCAAAGAGTTCGGCCATCTGACGTTGATTGAGCCAGACCGTTTCCTGTTCCAGGCGCACATCCAGCGCAGCCTTGCCGTCCGGCGACCGATATAGAATGATTTCGCCTTTATCGGAACTTGCTGTTTTATCATTTTTTTTGCCATCAATCCGTTCTCGGAACATAATTTTCTTAGACAACATTTATTTCGCTGCCCAATTCGCGACCCAATTCATTCGACATTATCCAATTGCCATACAGCGGATTTTTGCCACCGGGAGCATGAACCCTCAATCATCCGGCCCCCGGTGGGCGGTTGTGTCTTCGTCGACCCAATCTTCCTCGGTGTAGGACATGCCCTTTCGCCCCGGCACCTTGCGCGTCGGTCCGGCCTTGTAAAGAGCGCAGCTTTTCGGTCCGTAACAGAAGGTCTCGAACCGGTACCGTTTCTTGGACGGATTCCAGTGGTCGATGATCATCTCCACCGGCATGCGACAGCCCCAGATACAGGTCATGCACTTGGCGTCATACGTCCGGGTGTCCAGACGCCGATGCCCACGGCTGCGATAGGTTTCAAGGTCGGGCGGCACGCCGTGAAACGGTGGATCAGCCAGGAAATCACCTTCGGCATCATTTATTATCTTCAGACCGCTTGCCTTGTAGAACCCGGCCGTCTCAAGCCGAGTATCAGGAACGGGAACCGCCAGGCCGCTCACCTCCATGCCGACTCGAAATCGATGCTTCGCTTGTGCGGCCTTCCCGAGAGCAATTATGTATTCGCCCGGTTCATCATCGATTGTCCCTTCAAACCGAAGTACATACCCCAGATAGCTGTGGCTCCGCTCGTCGAAAGACCGCATCAGCCGAATACGGGGCTGCACGGCCTGAATGCGTCCCGACCATTCAATTTTGGCCGTTTTGGTTGTCGATCTTGATTTCATGATGATTTTCTTTCCCGAACCTGCTCTTCAAAACCTGATTCAGCTCCTCTTCGGTTTTCTTGGCCAACGTGCCTTTGCACGTTCCAGAAAAGAAGGCTCAACTTTTTTAGGTGCGCCGGTGACGATATCCTCGAACCCGGCCATAAATCCTTTCTTGCGAAAGTGCCTTTTGCGCACATCGGCAACCACCGCCTGCCAGTCGGCATCGAGATTCGCTTTGGTGTAGCATTTTTTGGCGCGCTCGATATGGCCGAGCGCTGCATCGTAATATTTGCTTTTGTCAGCGTTGACGATCCGCATGCAGAGCGCACGGTAAACCCTAGCGGATACATTAGGGTGAGAGCGCTCCAGTTTGCGCGCCAGCGGCTCGGTCCGGTAATGGCTGAGATCTTCCAATTCGTCGTCTGTGATCCGGTGCAGGTACGATACAAGGCGATCGAACTCTTTATGAACGAGCCATAGTTCAATCAAAGAGGACAAATCGCCTTTCTCCGCTGACGACATGGCCTTTTGGTGCCAATCCGTTCTCTCTTCTCCCGGCACATAGCGCATCAATTCCTTGTATGTAAACGTGGAGGGGTGTGCCTCAAACTCGGACCAGGCGGATTGAAGGGCATCTTCCGTCCGCCCAATCCTGGCCAGCATCACCCGCTTTAGCTCACCTAATTCGTGTTCTTCATGTGATGTTCGGATGTCCGCCCGCGCGATCTTCAAGCCTCTTTCGACCCAGGAAAGCGCATCTTCAGGGCGTCTCCGGCTTTTGTATATTTTCGCGATGGCAATGCAGTCCTTTGCTTCAAACCCGGTCTGATCGCAAAGCGCGATGTAATCGTCAACATTTTGCTGGGCGGCCAGCAACGTCTTCAGTACGCCGTCCCAGCGTCGGCGTTCGTAGCCGGAAAAGCGCTTTTCCTCGTCATCTCGGATCGGAGCGGATTCGAACTTGGCGCGAATCTGCTGGATGAATGCCGCCAGCCCCTTCTTGTCAAGCACTTCCACAACCCCACGCTCAAGGTCGTGACAGAATCCGTAGGGGTCGTCTTCCATCCAGGATATCAGCGATATTGCGGTCTCGTCCGGATCAAAATTTGCACACTGACGTGCTTTGATCCAACCTTGAAACAGTTCCTCAACCAGCATCCCGAAATCACCGCTCGAGTCGTCGATCTCATCGGCCTTTTCATGGCAGGCGGCAATAAAGATTTCGTATAGACGCGCTGCGCGTTCCGGCTCTTTCCGGCAAATTTTACCGATGTCATCAGCAACACCCTGAACATCCTCCACGAACGACCAGGCGGCATTATAGGAAATGAAACGGCCGGGAGACAGTGCCGCTTCGATGGCCTTTTCCAGAGGATCGGTCTGTTTTCGCTTCGCGGGGCTCATGGTGTTCCTTTGATGGTCACTCGATTTCTCGATCCTCCCAGGCTGTTTTTGCCTTCACCTCATCGATGAGAAACCGCACGCCCTGGTTGTCATACGGGTTCAGCCAGAGCATCTTCTCAAATATGTGCTCCGCCTCGTCAAAGCGCCCAAGCCGCCAGAGACACAATCCATAACCGTGCATACAGCGCAGAAACGGACGGTTGTCGATCAGGCCCCACGCTAAGACGCCGGCAAAGTCGTCACCCAAAGACAGCTCGCCGATACGCAGGCCGACTTCGTAATGCCGGATGGCATTTTGCGGCCAGTGATCAAAAACGAAATTGCCCAGATGCGAATGGGCATCGAGGCAGCGCAGGTCCGCCTGGCACAGCTCCATCAAGATCTTTTCCGCCTCTGCCCGCTCGCCGGCATCATTGAGATCATTGGACCGGGTGATGGGGTCATTGAAAGGATCGTCAGTGTCCTCGCCGGGCAGCACCTGCTCCATCTCGAACATGGGGCGGGGGCCATGGGCGATGATCGGCTTGGCCCAATCTTCGATGGGGTCGTCTTCTTCTCCCCAGTACTCTTCCTCAGGGTCCCACTTGCCCATCTCTTCGAGCCCCAAAGCCGCCAGATCGAGGGCCTTTACGTCGATCCGGGTCGATTGAATCTCGCCGGAAAGATACGGATGACCACCGTAACGCCACTGCTTCCGGGGCGTTACCGTGACGATGGCGCCAGGCACCACCTCCCAGAGGCGGCTTGCACGCAAGGTAATGATCTGGTCGCTTCCCCGCAAACGGCACCGGGCGGCCCGCTCCATGACCGCTAGGGCGACCAATTCGACCGGTTTGCTCAGGTCGATGTCATCGTCTGTAGCTTTGTCCTGCCTGCGTCGTCGGGAGGTTTTTTGCGTCCCGGCAGGGTAAGGATCGAGGTTGAGCCACCTCCGGTAGGCAGCAATGTAGCGAGTCCCAACCGATATCTGCGGCAACACGACATCGGAGACCGCCACCACATATTCGGACCCGTCCTCGCGACGGCACTTTGCCGTCAGACCGCGCCGTTCGTTACCATCATAGTCTATTGCGATCACCGAAACCGGTTCCCCGATAACGAAACCGTCGGCAGGGAGGGCAACGTCATCCTCAAAGGCCTGCCGAAAAGCCCAGAGCTGCTCATCATCGCCGTATGCGTCGACGATGATTTCCTCAATAAGTCTGTCCAAGGCTTCGAGTTTCTTCCCCTCTTTGGGGCTTCGCGTGCTCATCCTTTATTGACCCTTCCAGATACCGGCCTTCACCAGACGTTGAATCAGCGCCTTGCGCCGCAGGTGGCCGGCCATGAACTTTTTCAACTCTTTTTGAAATTGCTTCTGGCTCGCAAACAAGGCATAGGCTTCGGCGATGTCGACAAGCATACGGCATGCTTCATCATACCCTCGTCCCGATCGGCGCTCGACGGGTTCTTTAACCAACGCCCAGGCCTTGGGAAAATCGCTGGACAGATTCTTCAGATACGCCTCGCGTTTCTCACGTCGCTTGGTCTCCCATTGCTTTCGGTCCCGTTTTTGTTTTTCCATCCGGATTAGACGCGCCTTTTCGGTGTTCTGCCGCAATTCGCCCACCGTACGCCGGGGTGCGTCGGTATCGCCTGTCTGTAAGCCGCGTCGCCATGATGCGAACCGGTTCCTGATGGACCGTTCGGCCTTCTGTCCCTTGCCCTCCAGCAATTGTTTCAGGATCGAATTGACTTCTTCCCTTGGCAGGGCATCGATCCACTTGTCCATTTCCTGTGCCGAAATTTCCGCTTCCGGAGCGGCCGGGCTGCCCATGCCGGCACCGGCCAGAAGGTCCGGGTCCACCTCCAGAAATTCGGCGAGCGCCTGCTGAGCTGCTGTCAGGTCTCCCAATCCGCTCACGGACAGCGGCTCCATCTCATCATCATCCATAATTTCCCCGGTTACGGCCGCCAGCCATCCGATATAAAGGCTGCGCAGATCCCCGCGCAGCAGTTCATCCCGCACCGGGGCCAGACGTGCCATCCAGCCGCGGCCGTCCTCCATGCCGAAGCGGTCGTAGTTTTCCGATTCCTCCAAACTCCAGGTAATGATCCAATGGGTCTTGGTGGGCCGGATATCCAACAGATAAGGTACGGCCACGTCCTTGGCCGTCTCATGAGTCAAAGCTTCGATGGGCAGCCGCACCGTGAATATGGCCGTCATCCAGTTGGCCACATAGACATGGGCATCGAAATAGTGCTGAATCAGCTTGTCGGGGTTGCCCTTGAAATCGCCCCAATGGTATTCATTGGTAAAGCTTACCGGCGTGATCGTGGCCCGCGTCGAGAGCGCCCGCAGCTCGTCCATCTCATCTGTCGTCAGAGGCCGGTCAATGGCCAGAAATTCGTAATACTGATATTCGCTCATGGTCTCAGTTCAGCCTTTATCCGCCGGCATTGGTCCACTTTTATCCATCCCTCGGCCTGAAAGCCTCTCCCAGGCCAGCCGGATATGCGCCGGCTTGAACAAGCGCCGTTTGCGATCGTTCCAGAGGGCCATGGCAGCGACGGCGCTTTCTGCATCCGACACCTCGCCGTCATGAATAAGCGACCAGTGAACCGAGGCCAGCAGCTCCATGCCGTAAGGCGTTTCAAACCCATCCACGAGATCCGCCACCCGTTCGAGGTGCCCTGCGGCGCTTTGATTTTTCTGAAGGAAATGGTCGGCGACTTTATCGGCATCCGGAAGCAGCGTGACTTCCACATCCGGTTTCTGGGTATCACCATATCCCCGGATATGGTGCTCCTCGAGGATTTCCAGCACGTTGTTGAGGTTATGGGCATAGGGGCCATACAGGTGCTTGACATACCGCAGCTTCAGATCCATGCCCGATTCCTGCAAAAAATAGGCGAGCTTCTGTATCTCCAGCAGCGTCATCCGGTATGCGAATCGCGCATACTGCTTCATGAGTTTGATGAGCAAGGCCCGGGCCAAGGTCATCTTCGGTTTGGCGGTGCCCACCGGCATATCCTTGGCCTCCGGGCTTCCTTTGGGTTCGTAAAGCGCCAGCAGAACGTCCGGCATGTCTTCAAACGCCGCTTCGATCGTCGCCTTGACCCGGCTCCACTGCAGTCCGTCCAATCCGGAACCCAAAGGAGGAACGGCAATGGATCGGATCTTTCGCTGCCGCACTTCCGCACCAGGGCTTTCAGGCCGCTTTCGATATCCTCATAGCGGCTTTTGCCGCGCCAATGGCGCTTGGCTGGAAAGTTGATGATATAGCGCGGATTGAACATCTGGCCGGTTTCGAACACGAACATACGGCCCGGTTTAACCTCTTCCCTTCGGCAGGCGGCTTCGTAGGCCTTGAAATTCTCCGGAAACGCCTTCTTGAACTGCAAGGCGATCCCCTTGCCCATTACACCGACACAGTTGACTGTGTTGACCAGGGCTTCCGCATCGTCCGTAAGAATATTTCCGCGGGTTGGTTCAATATCATTGAGATCGTCGAACCATTGCGTAAAGGCGGCAATACCGTGGCCATCGGAAAAATAAAACCAAGCCCTCTCTGAGTAATGATTCCAACCGTTGAAACCGCATAGATCAAGGGTTCCTGGCCTTCATCGTAATCTTCCACTCTGCCCGTGTGCAATTGAAGGAGCATTGGCGAGCGTGGCCCGAAATAAAAGGCCACATAATCGTGCACCGTGCCGCCCGGCCCGCAGCCAATGGGACGCTGCCGGCGGATCTTCTGGATATCCACATTATGGATCGCCCGATAATCGCATGCGCCTTATTTCCTTGGTCGTGTTCTTGCTCATCGTGTTTGCTCCCAACGCGCATGTTTCACTGCCGTAATCTATCCTTGCTAAACCGGCTCATCGCCGAGGAGTTCAGCGAGTAGATCGCTGCCCCGCTCTCCCATGCTGCGCAGCAGCGCCTCTATTTTTTCCATGGCCAGCGGCGACGGCCGGGCGCGGCCGTTCTCCCAGCGGTTGATGGTGGGGAATGTCACGCCGAGCCTGGCGGCGAACTTTTCCGGTTAAATATTCAGCGCTGGACATGAAACAGGCGGTTTGGCGGAGAAGGGAAAATACAGCCGGGGATGTCGATGATGACATAACATTATGAAATTACTGCTCTAATAACAACGAAGCCTCGCATCATGGATGCGAGGCTCTATTCGTTAAGCAACCGGTGCAAATAGGGTTGCATTCGTGGCTGGCTCCCCAGCGCGGACTCGAACCACGGACACGGTGGTTAACAGCCACCTGCTCTGCCGACTGAGCTACTGGGGATCGGTTGAAACGAAAGCCTATATAGTGGAAAACCCGGGGCGAAGTCAAGGGAAAAATGCGTTCCCCGGGAAAAATATTCGTGTGCCGATCAGCCCTCCATCTGGATCTTCCTCACCTTGATGGCCAACTCGTCCAGCTGGGCCTTGGCGGGCTCCGACGGGGCGCCGGTCAGGAGGCAGGCGGCCCGCTGGGTCTTGGGGAAGGCGATGACGTCCCGGATGGACTGCTCCCCGCAGAGGAGCATCACCAGGCGGTCGAACCCGAAGGCGATGCCGCCGTGGGGCGGTGCGCCCGAGGCCAGGGCCGAAAGGAGGAACCCGAATTTCTCCTCGTATTCCGCGGACGCCATGCCCAGTGCCTTGAAAATCCGCTGCTGGAGATCGATCTGATGGATGCGGATGCTGCCGCCGCCGATCTCGAAGCCGTTCAGGACGAGATCGTAGGCCCGGGACCGGACGGACAAAGGATCGCTTTCCAGTTTGTCGCAGTCATCCTCCAGGGGCGCCGTGAAGGGGTGGTGGAGGGCCTGGTAGCGTTTTTCCGTCTCGTCGTATTCGAACATGGGAAAATCGGTGACCCAGGTGAAGGCGTAGGTGGCGTCGTCGATGAGGCCGAGCCTCCGGCCCAGGTGGTTCCGCAGGTTGCCCAGGCTGTCGTTGACGATACGGGCGTCGTCGGCGCCGAAAAGGATCAAATCCCCGGGTGCCATATCGAGTCGTTCGATCAAGGCCTGTTTTTCCGCGTCGGTGAAAAACTTGGCGATGGGCGACTGCCATCCGTCAGGCTTCACCTTGATCCAGGCCAGGCCTTTGGCCCGGTAGACGGTGACGAAATCGGCCAGGTCGTCCAGCTCCTTCCGGGTGAAGTCGCCGCCGCCCTTGACGTTGATGGCCTTGACGACGCCGCCGCCCGCTGCCGCCGAAGCGAAGAGCTTGAAGCCGGATCCGGCCACGATGTCCGTAAGGTCCGTCAGCTCCAGGCCGAAACGGATGTCCGGCTTGTCGAGGCCGTAGCGTGAAACCGCCTCGGCGTAGGTGAGCCGCTGGAAAGGGAGTTCAAGATCGCGGTCGAGGATTTCCTTGAACAGGAGGCGGATCATGCCCTCGGAGACGGCCATGATGTCTTCCTCGCCCACGAAGGACATCTCCATGTCGATCTGGGTGAATTCGGGCTGGCGGTCGGCGCGGAGGTCTTCGTCCCGGAAACAGCGGACGATCTGGTAATAGCGGTCGAATCCGGCGATCATGAAGAGTTGCTTGAAGAGCTGCGGCGACTGGGGCAGGGCGTAGAACTGCCCGGGGTTGACCCGGCTCGGGACCAGATAGTCCCGCGCGCCCTCGGGCGTGCTCCGGGTGAGGATGGGCGTTTCCAGATCGAGAAACCCGAGGCCGTTGAGGTAGTTCCGGACAGTGGCCGATGCCCGGTGCCGCGTGATGATGTTCCGCTGGATGCTCGGGCGGCGAAGGTCGATGTGCCGGTGCTTGAGACGGATATTCTCCGACACCTCGATTCGATCTTCGATCATGAAGGGCGGGGTTTCCGCAGCATTGAAGATCTGAAGCTCCCCTGCGGTGACCTCGATCTCCCCGGTGGTGAGATTCGGGTTGATCATGCCCTCCGGACGGGCGTCGACATGCCCCCGGACACCGATGACGTATTCGTTTCTGAGGCCGTGGGCCTTGTCATGCAGGGCGGGGTTTACCTCGGGATTGAACACCACCTGGGTGATCCCCTGTCGATCCCTGAGGTCGATGAAGATGACGCCGCCGTGATCCCGGCGGCGCTGAACCCATCCCATCAGCACGACGCTCTTTCCGATGTCTCCCGCGCTCAACTCGCCGCATTGATGGGTGCGGCGCATATCACCAAGTTTATCCGACACTGAATGGTCTCCTTTCAGATCATGTTTCAAGGGGGCGAATGTGGGCGATGATGGCTTTCACGGTGTTGGCGTCTATGGGGACCGGGGACTGTGCTTTCGTTCGCATGTTCCTCAGTATGGCGGTTCCGGATGCCAGTTCACTCTCTCCGATGATCAGCACGAAGGCGGCGCCGGACCGGTCGGCCTGTTTCATCTGGCTTTTGAGGCTTCGGCCTGCCATGTCCATCTCCGTGTGAACCCCGGCGAGCCCCAGCCGGCACACCCAATCAAAAGCTTTCTCGGCGCAGGTCTCGCCCAGGGCCGCGATAAAGAGTTGCGGCGTTTTTTCGAAATCAGCCTGCCGAAGACCCACGATCTCCACAAGGCGGTCGAACCCGACGGCGAAGCCGATGGCCGGCGTGTCGGGTCCGTCCAGCATTTTGACCAGCCCGTCGTATCGGCCGCCGCCTGCGACGGCGCTCTGAGCGCCCAGTGCCCCGGTCTGAATCTCGAAGGTGGTCCGGGTATAGTAGTCAAGTCCCCGCACCAGCTGCTTGTCGATGACGAAGGGCACGCCCAGTTCATTGAGGGATCCCTGAACCGATGCAAAATGCTTGGCACAGCCGTCGCAGAGGTAGTCGAGAAGGGATGGCGCGTCGGCCATGGCCTCGCGGCAGGCGGGGACTTTGCAGTCCAGAACCCGGAGCGGATTTGTGCTGCTGCGGCGGAGGCAGTCGGCGCAGAGATTCTCCTTCTTGCCGTCTAAAAGCACGGTCAGCGCCTCCCGGAAGGCGGGACGGCATTCAGGGCACCCCAGGGAGTTGATGTGCACCGCCACGTCGGTGACCTTCAGGCGGTCAAGGAGGGTGGTCAGGAGAAAGATCAACTGGGCGTCGATATAAGGGGCGTCGACGCCGATGACCTCGGCGTTGATCTGATAAAACTGGCGGTACCGGCCTTTCTGGGGCCGCTCGCGCCGGAACATGGGGCCGATGGTGTAAAACTTCCGGACCGGATCGGCGGCGTACATCTTGTGCTGTATGTAAGCGCGGACGACCGAGGCGGTGGCTTCGGGACGCAGGGTGATGAGATCCCCCTTACGATCGGGAAAGGTGTACATCTCCTTTTCCACGATGTCCGTGTGTTCGCCGATGCTGCGCGCGAAGAGTTCGGTGCTCTCCATAATGGGGATGCGGATCTCCTTGAATCCGAAGTCCTCGAAAAGTGTGCGGGCGACCCGCTCGATCTCCTGCCAGATCTCCACCTCGCCGGGCAAAATATCCTTAAAACCTCTGATCAGCTGAATCATAACGTTTGGGATTTCCTTAATTAATATTGATTTCTCAAAATTTGCACAAGCTGCTTATATTACAGAGAGAGATCGGATTAGTCAACACCGATGTGGTCGGCGTCGTTGTGAACTTCGCCCGAGGTGGAAGGCCGCAAACCGGTCCAGGGACCGGATGGCGGAGCGGATATCGGTGTATACCGGCAGGCCGTTTTCCGCCAGGATGTTCACGAAATCCTGATAATAGCGGCCTGCGTTCACCGAGACGACCATGGGCTTGGGGGAGGATTTTCCCAGAGCGATCAAGCGGTTGGCCAGGCTGCCGGGCTCACGGCAGTTTTCCGGCAGGGTTTTCAGCGCACCGGTGTGGGGAATGACGGAAACGAAGACACAATCCACATTTTCGTCTGCCAAAACCCGTCGGACAAATTCTCCGTACATGTGATCGTCGGCCATGGGCGTGATGTCCAGAAAGGAGGAGCGGGTGTCGACCAGTCCAGCGCTATCGAGCCGACGCAGCGCCTCGACGGTGGCGGATGAAAGCCCGGCCGGTGTCAGACAGGCCAACTCGTCGGCGCTTACGGCCGACTCGAAACCGGCGTTCACGACCCCGGCCACTCGGTTTCCTGCGGGGCGCTTTCGGGAAAGCAGGGAGAAGATCCTGACGGCATCGTAATGGTCTTCGATATGCTCCACCAGCAAAACCCCTGCCTGGCGGCAGGCCGCCCGGAAGACATCGTAGCTGCCCGACATCGAGGCTGTATGGGATGCGGTGATCCGTGCGCCGGCGTCGGTTTTTCCCGATTTATAAACAATGACGGGCTGGGTGAGATGTTGAACCAGCTCAAAAAAACGCCGCCCTTCTCCCGGATCGAGGCCTTCTATATAAAGTGATATGACTTCGACGCCGGACTTTTTTGAAAAATAAGCGATGAGATCCGGGATGTCGACATCGTATTTGTTGCCGAAACTGACGATTGCCTTGAAGACCCGCGAGCGCTGAAGCTTGTCGATGGCCGTCACTGAAAACGCACCGCTCTGGGTGAGCATGACCGTGTTGCCGGCGTCGGAAAATTCCAGATCGAGTCTTTCCTCCTCGATGAACAGGGTGTTGAGCCCCTGGCTTTCCGGGCCGGGGGCATGGAACACGCCCATGCAGTTGGGGCCGATGACGCGCAGCCTTGGCGGCACCGCCGCGTCCAGCAGGCGGGTGTACGCGGCATAGTCGACCTCCGAAGGGATGCCGGGGATCAGGATGAGGGCCTTTTTGATCCGGTCGTTCATGGTGCGGATGATTTCCGGTGCCAGCCGAGCCGGGGCTGCATACACGGCCAGATCCACGGGATGCGGCAATGCCTCGAGAGAGGGATAGAGGGGGTAATCGACGCTGTCCAGGCGAAGACACCCCCCTTTGGGATTGACGAGGAAAATATCCCGGCGTCCCATGTCGTGGAGCTGCTGTGCGATATTTCGTCCGATGCTGTGTTTTTCCGGGTTGACGGAAACACCGATGACGGCGATGCCCTGGGGATCGAAAAAACCGTCCAGATGGTGGGTGTTGATCCTCGATGCCGGGTATCGCTCGCATTGGAACGTGTGGAATTCAGCAAAGCCGTCTACCGCTACGAATCGGTGATCCCTGGCGAATACAAATGGGTTCACATCCAGGGCTGTAATGATGAATTCGGGCTGCGGATCGGCGATAAAGGAGTAATGGTAGGCCAGAAGGCTCAACTTTCTGGCGGCGTCCGCGAGATAGACGAGGTATTCGGGATGGCCGATCGCTTCGAATTTATACCGGATCTTGAGCGCAGCGATCATTTTGAGGGCCTCATTCCGCGTCAGGGGAGCCAGAGAGAGATTGGCCGGTTCATAATGTCTGGCGAAAAATTCGGCGTCGTCTCCGCCCTTGCTGAGATTCAGCACCGGACCAAAGGCAGGATCGGCTTTGAATCCCAGTAAAACTTCATAGCCCAGGGCCTGGGTGTGTGGAATGTATTCCTCGATAAGGAAACCGCGAATTTCGGGGGAATCCGCGCTGTTGAAATGAGACAGGACCTCGTTTCTCATCTGTTCGAGAACGAACCGAATATAAAGCGGGTCTGAATTCCGCACTGTTTTCACCCCACCCAACTGCTGTTTGTGGGCGATGGACGGCGAGACGACCTTGAGCACCAGGTCGTGGTTGAACCGGCGCAGCAGGGCCTCATCGATCTGATCCGGGGACGCCGCAAAGACGTATTTCGGGGCTGCCAAACCGATGTGACCGAGAATATCGTAGACCTCATGCTCGTACAGGCTGTTACGATGGTCCCCGTCGGCTTTACGGAGCACGGCGTCAACCCGACGGAGCACCTTCCTCGAAAGCTTCGCCCCACCGGTGTGTTCGGAGGGTTTCGTCTGGTTGGGTGTTCCTTGTTTTCGTCGTGATGTCATCATGCAGGCCATCCGTCTGAATTCCAGAAAAATCCCGGCAATCCGGTAAGAATCCCCAAAAAAGATATCATAATGTTACGCCGATGCCGACGACACTGTCAACAATCGCATGCCGAGCGCCATATAAATGCGCACCTTGTATGAAGGCGGTTGAAATCTTCGAAGGAATCGATTATACTGTAATCATTGAAAGGGGCGGCGCTCATACCGGTAAAGGCGTATAAGACCTCTTCACTGACCGGCTTTCTGCGCGGCCTTGGATCCGGTCAGTATTTTAGGGCCGCCCCGGTCCTGGGTGCCATGGCGAACCCAGGCCGGGTTACTCATTTTATGCACTTTCGCCGACCGGAATTCAGAGCGACACATATGACCGGTTAATGGCCTGATCCCTCATACAATCCTTTTTCCCATCTTCACAACCAACCCACACAAACGGATTATCAGGAATCCCGCCGTCGGGGGACGCCCACCAGCATTTCGGCGTAACCGCTTTTTGTTGGACCTTTCAGCAATGATGCATGAGAAGTCCGTTGAAAACCGGGAAGATTTGCCTCATGATTTTCGTCGCGAAAATCTTCATCATGGATCCAAAAGTGATATAGAAGTTTTTGTTTCCAATAAAAATAAACAGGATAGAATCAGATCTGTTTCTATCTTCAGCGTATCGGCCATATTAGAATATATTTTTTTGACAAAACTCATAATAATACTTATAAAATTTAAAAGATCTCCAGGCCGTCGTCGACAATATCTACCATTGTCCGGGTTGTCGAAATCATTTGGAGATTAAGGCGAAACCATAGAAGACATCAATAAAAAGATAAGAATTACAGAGGAACCAATAAATGACAGCCAAGGAAAAAAAAAGTACGGTCCACCTGATCATCGAAACCCTGATGAGCGGGGATCCACTTCGCTCAAAAGATATCACCGACATCATATCGGGGACCTCCGGAAAGGTTGTGAAAGTGCAGGATGTCGCGAGTATGCTCTCCCGAATTACCGATGCGAATAAATGTGAGTTGGGATTTTTTATTCAAAAGAAACGCGATGGGAACCGGTATACCTATCGGGTGGTGGATGAGTTTTTGAACGTGTCGCCGAAACAGGCCTACGGGATGACCCTCAAAACCGGCAAGGGGCGATATTCGTTGGAACAGGCGCTCAGGGATTTTCCCGTTCTGGGCAAATACGTCGCGCCCAAACCGGGGAAGAAGGCCGTCACCGTGAAAACGCGAGGCGGCCGGCCGCGAAAGGACCAGAAGAAGTCTGTCGATAAAAAAAGCATCGGTGTCGGGTCCACCCTGACATTGCGGGAGCTCACCGGCGGCCTTGGCGTGGAAGAAATAAAGGCGCTTGGAGAGTTGATTGACAAGGTCAAGGACATTGCTCTCCTCAAGGATATCAACGTCAACGTCAACCTGACCATCACCGTCGATGGACTTTGGACAAAATAGGTGTCGCTTCGAGATTGAAAAGAGCGTGGGGATGGCCCTTCACATTTTGTGGGCCGTTCTGATGATTCTCCTTGCCTGGTGGACCCTGCCGTCCGCGGCAAGGAGCGAGGTCTATCACCGCACCGACCGGCCGGGGATAACGGTTTTTTCGCCTCCGGCGCTGAATATTGCGGCGGGAGATATCGCCGACCTTTTCCCTCGGCTGGGAGAAGAGTTGGCCGATCGGTTCGGATGGGCCTATACGGGTGAGACGATCGTCTGGCTTTTGGATGATGAAGCGCAGTTTCAGCGCATGATCGGCCGTCCCTTTTTCGCAGCCTTTGTAATGCCGGAAACCGGGGTGATGGTTATCGACAACACCAAAACGCGTATTCATCCGCTGACGCTTGAAACCATCCTCAAGCACGAACTATGCCACCTCCTGTTGCACCAGCATATTTCGGCGCACCATCTGCCAAAATGGCTCGACGAAGGCGTTGCACAGTGGGCCAGCGACGGGATCTCCGAACTGTTGGCACCCGGGTCGGGAGATGCGCTCCGCCGGGCGGTTCTGTCGGGGAAGCTTCCCTCCATGGCAGAGATCAACCACTATTTTATGCTGGACCAGCCGGCGGTTCAACTGGCTTATGAGGCCAGCAGAAGCATCGTCGACTATGTGGTCAGGCGGTACGGCGTTGCAGGACTGCTTAGGGTGCTATCCGAATTGAAAGGCGGCCGTTCTCCTGAAACCTCGATTCCAGCCGCGCTCGGGGTGACCCTCGGCGAAATCGAGGCCGGTTGGCAGGGATCTCTGGAAAAAACCGATATCTGGTGGCGGGTGACGACGGTCTACCTTTATGACCTTCTTTTTTTTGCGGCCGCCGTCATCACCCTTGTGGCATTTGTGCGGGGGATCGTCAGAAAGCGCCGGTATTCAGACGAAGTTGGGGCCGGGACGTCGGACGATGCCGATGAGAACGGTTTTCGTTAAGATTGCGGGCCGTCTTTGGGAGGGATCTTTTTAGCTTGATTCCAGAGCTGTTCTTTCTCTTGGCGCGGAACCGCGTCGATGTCCCTGCCGGTGGCTTCCGCTGTTTGCTCCAGATGATGAAATCGCCGTTCGAATTTCTGAGTGGCGCTGACCAGGGCGGATTCAGGGTGAATTCGAGCAAACCGAGCGACGTTGACAAGGGTGAAGAGGACGTCACCGAATTCCAATGCGATCTGTTCCCGGCGCTGTTCCGAACGGGATGGTTCGACGCCGTTTTTTCCGATCTCGGCCTTGAGTTCGGACCATTCTTCCTCTACCTTGTCCATGACGCCGCCCATATCGTCCCAGTCGAAGCCGGTGCGGGCGGCCCGCTCTGAAATCCGGTAGGCTCGCATCAAGGCAGGCATGTTGCGGGGCACCGAGTCCAGGACGGAACCGGAGCGCCCGTTTTTTTCCTGCTTCTTGATTTCGTGCCATTGCCGGCGAACGGCCTCGGTCTCCGTGATGGTGACGTCGCCGAAGACATGGGGATGGCGCCGAATCATTTTCTCCGCGCTTTTCCGGGCCGCGGCTTCAATGTCGAAAAGCCCTTTTTCTTCGAAAAATTTCGCGATAAAAAGTACCTGAAACAGTACGTCTCCAAGCTCCTCGCAGATATCTTCGGTGTTGCCGGATTCAATGGCCGCAAGCAGTTCATGGGCCTCTTCGATGAGATATACGGCTATGCTTTCGGGGGTCTGCTTCCGGTCCCACGGGCAGCCGTTTTCGCTTCTCAGGGATGCGATGATCCCGTCGAGCCTTTTGATGGGGTTCTGGTCCACGATACGCCTCTGATTTCGGATTAAACGTTCATGTCGGAAAGGGTTATGCGGAAGTTTTCATCATCTGCATCATCTGACGTTGCATTTTCCGGGTGACCGCTTTGCGATCATGATCGTTTTTGAGGCGGTATCCCAACAATTTGCCTGCATCCGCCGCCGCCTGCATCAAAATCGGATCTTTTGAAACGTCGGGAATCATTTCGGGGGTGATCTTGACGTTCTCCCCGTACAGCATGCTGGGAACACCCACTTTGCAGGTTTCACCGTAGCCGCAGGAGTAGCAGGAGGCCGCACCTTGCCCCGAAACCTTTGCGACGGTTTCGATGAAGTTGTACATGAAAAATTTTTCGATATTTTCTGCAGGAAAGCGGCCGTCCATGCCGCCGACGCCCACGGCCACAGCCAGCTTTCCCCAAAGGAGATTCCCCGCCTGGTGTCGGAACTGAAACCAACGCTCAAGGAAGGCATGGGTGCCGGCATTCAGTGTCGAGTAATAGTTGGGTGCCCCGATGACGTATGCGTCCGCGGCGACGATTTCCTCCCGAAGGCTCTCCAGATCGTCCTTGACCTTGCAGACATTGTCCGGGGCGCATCCGAGGCAGGCGATGCAACCGCCGATGGTTTTGCCGCGAAGGGAAATCAGATCATAATCAAGACCGGTGTTTTCGAGGACGGTGGATACGAGCTTATAGGTGCCGGAGACCTTTTCTTTTCGGGGGCTTCCGGAAATACCGAGTATTCTGATTCTCATAGCATTCTCCTTTGTGCTGGGGGTGTGATTGTGGCTTCCACCGCGTTGCCGTCGCGTCACATGGCCGTCATGTCCTTTCGATGATACCGTAAACCGATTCGAGGGCTTCATCCAGTTTTTCGGGCCGGGTGCCGCCCGCCTGCGCCATATCCGGCCGTCCGCCCCCGCCTCCGCCGACAACGGCAGCCGTCTCTTTGACGATGTTTCCTGCATGGAATCGTCCGGTCAGATCCTTTGTGACCACCACGATCAGCATGGCCTTGTCGTTCGCGGCGCCGCCGAGAACGACGATACCGGATTGGAGCTTGTCCTTGAATTTATCCGCCGCGTCCCTGAGAGCGGCAGGGTTGTCGGCTGCAACGCGTTTGGCCAATACCTTGACACCCTTGATTTCCCGGATTTCATCGTCGATCCCCGCCGCGGACATGGTGGCCATTTTCGATTTGAGTTGTTCGACCTCCCGTTCCAGGGCACGGTTTTCCGCCAGGGTCTTTTCGATTCTTTGAACGACGGCGTCCGGTTTGTCTTTGAGAAGGGCCGCGGCATCCCGAAGGGCGGCGGCCATCTTCTGCACGACGGCGACGGCCGTTCGGCCCGACACGGCCTCGATTCTTCGAACCCCTGAGGCGATGCTCGATTCCGAGATGATCTTGAAGCAGCCGATGTCCCCCGTGAGCCGGGTGTGGGTGCCGCCGCAAAGTTCTTTGCTGAAGGCGTCAAGGGAGATGACCCGAACCCGATCACCATACTTCTCCTCGAACAGGGCCATTGCACCGGTTTTAAAGGCCTCCTCGGCCGCCATTTCCACGATGTTCACCGTGGCATTCCGACGAATGTAGTCGTTGACCCGAGCTTCGATCCGATCGAGGGTTTCGGGATCCACTTGAGAAAAATGGGTGAAGTCAAAGCGGAGTCGGTCGGGGGCGACAAGAGAACCCGCCTGCTTGACGTGGTCACCCAGAATTTCCCGCAGGACCGCGTGAAGAATATGGGTGGCCGTATGATTGCAGGCCGTGGCCTGTCGGGCGGCTTTATCCACCGAAAGGCTGACGGTGTCCCCCACGTGGATGTTCCCCTTGACCACCTTGCCTTTGTGGATGATCATCCCGGTGGGGTCTTTGGTCGTATCGGTTACGGTCATCTCGAAGGCCGTCCCGGTGATTTTTCCGATGTCGCCCACCTGTCCACCCGATGCGCCGTAAAACGGCGTTTTCTTTACGACCACTTCGACAGTGTCGCTTTCCCCGGCGGATTCGATCGCTTTTCCGTCCTTGACCAGCAACAGTATGGTGCTGTCGCAGAGAGTGGTTTCGTACCCTATGAATTCAGGGATGATGCCGTCGGCCGACAGTTTTTTGTAGGCGTCGCTGATCTGGGAGAAACTAACCACCGAGCGGGATTTTTCCCGTTGTTCGGCCATCTGTCGGTCAAAAGTCGCCATGTCGAGCGTCATATTGCGATCCCGGACCACATCACGAACGATATCCACCGGGAACCCGAAGGTGTCGTAAAGTTTGAAGATGACGTTCCCTGGAACCTCGGTCTGCTTTTTTTCCGTCATCTCGGCCAGGGTGTCGTTGAGCAGGGCGAGGCCCTTGTCGAGGGTTTCGGAGAAGCGGATTTCTTCGTTTCGGATAACGTTGGTAATAAAGGCCTCCGCTTTGGCGAGTTCAGGATAGGCCGGCTTCATGATGTCAAAAACAACCTTGGCGGTTTCGTGGAGAAAGGGCCGCATCAGGTGCAGGTTGCGACCGTATCGGATCGCTCGGCGCATGATGCGGCGAAGCACGTACCCACGGCCTTCATTGGAGGGCAGGACGCCGTCGCCGATCAGAAACGCCATGGCTCGGCTGTGGTCGGCGATGACCTTCATGGCCACGTCCGTCTCCGCCGATTCGCCCAACCGGCGTCCCGAGAGGCCCTCGGCTTTGCGCATGATGGGCATGATCAGGTCTATGTCATAGTTGGTGGCGGCGTTCTGGATAACAGAGACGATCCGTTCGAGGCCCATGCCGGTATCGATGCTCGGTTTGGGCAGGGGCGTCATGTTGCCGGACTGGTCCCGATTGAACTGCATGAAGACCAGGTTCCAGATCTCCAGATACCGATCGCATTCACACCCCAGGCTACAGTCGGGTCCGCACCCGAATTCAGCGCCTCGGTCGATGTGGATTTCTGAGCATGGACCGCATGGGCCCGTATCGCCCATGGCCCAGAAATTGTCCTTTTCACCGAAACGGACGATTCGGTCTTCAGGGACGCCGACCACGGTCCGCCAGAGGTCGAAGGCTTCGTCATCGTCCAGGTAGATGGAGACCCACAGCTTATCTTCGGGGAGTCCATAACCGTTGGTCAGAAGATCCCATGCGAACTCGATGGCTTTTTCCTTGAAATAGTCGCCGAAGGAAAAATTGCCCAACATCTCGAAAAACGTGTGGTGTCGCGCGGTGTATCCGACGTTTTCCAGATCGTTGTGTTTCCCGCCGGCCCTTACGCATTTCTGGGACGTTGCGGCCCGGACGTATCTGCGTTTTTCCTCCCCGAGAAAGGTGCGCTTGAATTGCACCATTCCCGCATTGGTGAAGAGCAGGGTCGGGTCGTCTTGAGGAATGAGGGACGAACTTCGTACTATCTGATGGTGATGTTTCTGGAAATAATCAAGAAATTTCTGTCGGATTTCGTTGCCTGTCATGGATCTCTCCGTCACAAGATGTTGTCGTCTATACCTAAGGCCTCACTCATTCCTCTTTGAGATTGTCGGCTTTGCGGACCCTTTCGTCGCTCACTCCGCATCTTTCTGGGGAGGCGGTTGCGGTTGGTCTTCCTTGACCAGCCCCAAACCGACCCGGACCTTTTTGAGGATGGCGTCGTAGACCTCGGGGTTTTCGGCCAAAAACTTCTTGACGTTTTCACGACCCTGGCCGATGCGATCGCCGTCATGGGAATACCAAGAGCCGCTTTTCTCGACGATTCCCATCTCAACGCCCATGTCGATCAGGTCGCCCGTACGCGAAATGCCTTCTCCATAAGTAATGTCGAATTCAGCCTCCCGAAAGGGCGGTGCCATCTTGTTTTTGACCACCCGTACCTTGGTTCGGTTGCCGATTTGTTCCTGCCCGTCTTTGATGGCACCCATCCGCCGGATGTCGAGGCGAAGGGACGCATAGAATTTCAAGGCGTTGCCGCCGGTTGTGGTTTCGGGATTGCCGAACATCACGCCGATTTTCATCCGGATCTGGTTGATGAAAATCACCGATGTCATCGTCTTGCCGATGGTGCCGGTCAATTTTCTGAGGGCCTGGGACATCAGTCGGGCCTGGAGCCCCATATGGGCGTCCCCCATCTCTCCCTCGATTTCCGCGCGGGGAACCAGGGCGGCTACCGAGTCGATCACCACGATGTCCACCGCGCCGCTGCGGACCAGCATATCTGCAATTTCCAGAGCCTGTTCGCCGGTGTCGGGCTGGGATATCAGCAGTTCGTCGCAATTGACCCCGAGCTTTCGGGCGTAGACCGTGTCCAGAGCGTGCTCGGCATCGATAAAGGCGGCGATGCCTCCCTGTTTCTGAGCTTCGGCTACGGCATGAAGGGCCAGCGTTGTCTTCCCCGAGGATTCCGGACCGAAAATCTCGATGACTCTTCCCCTGGGAAAACCGCCGATGCCCAGAGCCTTGTCCAGGGCAAGCGAGCCGGAGGGAATGACGGGGATATTCTGAACCTCTTTGCTCCCCAGTTTCATGATCGAGCCCTTGCCGAACTGGCGTTCGATCTGGGTTATAGCGGACTCCACCGCTTTTTGTTTATCGGGTGAAATATTCATATTTCCCTCCTGGAACATTTGTATTTGTTTCATATCGTTATGGACTTTCCGGCCGCAATGTGGTGCCGCGTCTCAGTTTGCCGGGCAATGGCCGACATGACCACCCTGCATGTCGGGTGCCATCATGCTCTGAAAGTCGTTCGTATCCGGCCGTCTGTTGATCGGAACGTCTCAACCCGCCAGGACGGCCGTTTTCAATTCCGTATAGATCGGTCCTCTGGGATAAAGCTCGCTTTGAAACAAAATCAATTTGTCCACCGAAAATTGGGGGGATTCGGCGGAACCTGCCGAGGCCAAAAGCAATGCAAGCTTCTGGGGGTTCAGCGGTCCGCGAGCTCTACCGATGGTGAGATGTGCCTTGAACGATCTGAGTTCCGGGGCAAACCCCAGCGCTTCGAGGGCCACATCCAGTCGGCGCTGAAGATCGATGAGAAGGGCGGTATCTCCTTTAAGGCCGATCCAGAGCACTCGCGGCCGATGGATGCCGGGAAAGACACCGAGCCCCTTGGCGCTGAATCGGAGGGGGAATGCGGCTTGGACCGAACCCGTCATCGCTTCAAAAATCGATTCCACAGCCGTCGGTCGGATGTCGCCCAGAAACTTCAATGTCAGATGAACGTTTTCGACGGGAGTCCATCGCATGGAGATCCCTCCGGCTGCAAGCGTCTCCTGGATGCTCCGGATATGACACAAGACGCTTTCCGGAATTTTAAACGCGATAAAGGCTCTAATACGATCCATGCCGCTCATGCCGTCAACCCCGTCCGAGGGGGCACCCCCTTCTTTATTTATAGAGGGGCCGCCGAAAAGCTAGGACGGCAGCGTAAATTGAGGCTCACCCAGAAGGAAGGTCCCCTCGGAGATCCATTCTTTGAGAATGTCGGCGATCCGGCGGGCTTTCACCATACTCGACAGGGGAACGGTCTGAACGGTTTCGCCTTCGATGGTGACGACACCGCTTTTCAGTTCGGCGTAACTCACCCGGCCGTAAGTTTTGGCGATGCCGTTGCCGTAGTCATGGCCGTAATCGACCACTTGGGTGAAAAGGTCTTCATCGGAAACGCCGGTGTATCCAGCCATCTCTTCATTCAAAATGGGTATTGGAATCCCTAACCCTACGGCAAGGGAGCATCCGTATCCCTGAATACTGACCCCCTTGATCCAATCCGGACTCATGCCCTTCATGTCTCCCATAACAAAAAGGGTGCCCGCAGGTTTCATCGGGGTGCCCTGGGGCGTCCTGTCGACAGCGGGATTGTGCTGAGTACCGGCCCAGGTGACATACCCGATGCCGCCGCCCAGAAATATTCGTGTCCCCAGGCCGATAGTCTTGTAATAGGGATCGTTGAACAGGGGGCTCAGCTGTCCGGCGGAGCAGTAATTGGCGTTGGCGATTTTGGGCTTTAGCGCTCCCATATACGTATAGACGGTCTTGTTGGTGAGGTTGACGGCACAGTTATAGTTCTGATAACCGTTTCGGGGGTTGCACAGCACTGCGTAAGGGAGGGTTTCGAGACTCACTTTCTTTTCGAAACGGGTATTGGGGTAACAAGTGGTGCCGTAACCCGTGGCTCGGAGCTGAACCTTCTTTCCGGCAAGAAGGTCTTCGATGACATGACCTCCGCCGTAGTTGAACTCACCCGGATAAACCTTGTTCAAGGGATCGTCTTCGCAAACCTCCGTTGCACCGATATAGCAATCGACGGCCGCAATGCCGCCATAGGCGGGGACGTTGTTGAGCCATACCTTGGACGCCTTGATTGTGGGAACCGAATGTCCGAAGTTGATAAATGCGCCGGAAGAGCACATGGGAGCGAATGTTCCCGTGGTGACCACATCCACCTGTTGTGCCGCCTCCACCGGACCGTTCTCCCTGACGATCCCGATCATCTCTTCGGCGGTCACGACAACGGCTTCTCCACTCTGAATTTTTCGGTTGATGGTTTGATAGGTCTTGTTGACCTTGAAATCTTTCATGGATGGCTCCTGAATCCGACGGGATATCGTTTCTCGCACGATATCAGTCGATGGTATCGATTCTAAGCGTTATGTTGTTCCTGATCCACTCCGGGTCCCACCATTCCACCGGATTGACAAAAACGCCGCCGACGAGCATACCGTAATGAAGATGATCGCCTCCTGCAAGCCCTGTCGTGCCGGTGGTGCCGATAATATCTCCCCGGTTGACCATCTGATTCGGTTGAACCTGAATGCTGTTCATGTGGGAATAAGTGCTGAACAGCCCGATGCCGTGATCGATGACGACGGTTTCGCCGTAGATACCGATGGGCCCGGCAAAAACGACCTTTCCCGTGTTGCCGGCCGGCACCGGAGCGTGGGCGAGGGAAGCCAGATCAATGCCAAGGTGCACTTGTCGGTCAATGGTTTCCCCCTGATACCGGTAATCCCGATGATCGGCAAAGCTGGCCTTTCGGGCGGCGTTCGGAAGCCTCAGGAAGGCGTTGTCCCATCGAATGGTACCATCGGAGATCGATGACAGGCGTTGGAACTCCTGAGCATTGGCGGAACGGATCTCCCTGTTGATGGCCAGAAACTTGTCCACCGGCGACGTTGGCGGCGTCTTGAAGAGACTGTCGTCGAATTCCGGCATTTTCTGAGCCAGAAAATTATCGGAGAGTTGAATCAGATCCGTTTTGAAAGTTTTGCTTCGGATATGGTGGTAGAATCCGGCCTTGGAAATATTCCCGGCTCGGTCCGCTGCGCTGATGGATACCGGTGTCTCCTTCCCTTGACGATAATCGAGCGCGAACAGACATACCAGACGGTTGTTTTTGTCGTCCGCCAAGGGGTACCCCTGGAAGAAGTTGTCGCCGACCTGAACCCCGTGCCGAAGGCATGGCTCGGACAATCTGTAGACCACCAGGCCCGCGCCTCCCTGGTTGATGTTGTGCTGTCGGCTCAGGACCTCGATTCTCGGTGGATGGGAATCGATCAACACGGATTTCTCGAGGACGGTCTTATTGCCGTGCCACCAACTCCGCCATGCATAATCCCTTGCCGTCAGATGAAGCGTGGCGTTGCCGTCGGAAAAACCGTGTTTCTGTGGTTCGATGGTGACGGCCAGATCCTTTTCGGAGACCTTCCCGCCGGCGATTATGTTGATGGCCGGATAGGTTTCATCAAAGAGCACCACCTTTTTGCCGTCCTTTTCCAGGGTGATGGTGATGCTCCGGATACCGCTCCTGGGATCGGAGATCCTGATGTCGAGTTCGTTCGAGGCTTGGACGGTATCCTCCAATCCCTGGATCGTTACCGTCGGTCCGCTGCCTTCAAGCTTGAAATAGAGAAAGACCCCCAGTCCTGCAAGGAGCAGGATGCCCGTGATAAGGAAAATTCGATTTTTCAATGTTTTCATCTTATCTTTCAATGGATTATACAACCCTCCCCGCTGAATGTTTCGTGGGCGACAATATCAGTTAAAACCGCTGTAATCAAGGCCTGTTTTTCGTTTCTTGACTTTTCACCCCACCCACGATAAACAGCTATTAAGGGAAATTAACAGGATGAATAATTTGGTAAATATCGAAAATTTGCTTATGGGCGTCGGACAGCCGTTGGTCCTGATTGCGGGGCCCTGTGTCATCGAGGAGGAATCGCGCGCTTTTGAGATTGCCGCGTATCTCAAGGAAATGACCGGGGATTTGCAGATCCCGCTGATTTTCAAGGCTTCCTATGACAAGGCCAACCGGACGTCGATTCACTCCTTCCGGGGGCCGGGGATCGAGAAGGGGCTGAGGACACTTGAAAGAATCAAACAAGAGCTGGGGTTGCGCATTCTTTCGGACGTCCATCGCATCCAGGACGTGGATACCGCTGCGGCAGTCTTGGATGTCATCCAGATTCCGGCCTTTCTCTGTCGACAGACCGATTTGATCCTGGCCGTTGCCCGGACCGGAAAGCCGGTCAATATTAAAAAAGGGCAGTTCCTCGCCCCATGGGACGTGTCGAATATCGTCGAGAAGATCCGGTCCGTCGGCAACGATCGCGTGATCATCACGGAACGAGGCGTTTCTTTCGGCTATAACAATCTCGTCGTCGATTTTCGGGGTATCGGGATTATGCGGAATACAGGTTGCCCGGTCATTTTCGACGCCACCCACAGCGTTCAACTGCCGGGGGGCGTTGGAGCGGCGTCGGGAGGGCAGCGGGAGTTTGCCCCGGTATTGGCAAAAGCAGCGGTCGCCGCAGGGGTGGACGGGGTCTTTCTCGAAGTACATACCGATCCGGACAATGCTCTATGTGACGGGCCGAATTCCCTCAAGATCGACACTCTGGCACCGCTGCTGTCAAAACTGAAGCGTATCCGGGAGGTGGCATGATCCTTTCCGGACCGGAAGCGGAACGTGATGTTCCGCTGAAAACTGAAAAGCTCAGGGAGATCCGGCTGCTGCTCCTGGACGTAGACGGCGTGATGACCGACGGCCGGATTACCTATACCGAATCAGGCGCCGAAAT
Source organism: Desulfococcus multivorans (assembly GCF_001854245.1). Lineage (GTDB taxonomy): Bacteria > Desulfobacterota > Desulfobacteria > Desulfobacterales > Desulfococcaceae > Desulfococcus > Desulfococcus multivorans. Next base: position 1,155,562 of record NZ_CP015381.1, read on the forward strand.
TAAATCCTTCGACGTCAAGGACGGGCTCGGCATTCGCCTGGCAATGGATGCGGGCATCCGGGTGGGGGTCGTCACTGCGCGGACATCGGAAGCGCTGCGACATCGATGCCGAAATCTGGCAATCGACCTGGTGTTCGACGGTGTCAGGAATAAACGGGCCGTACTGGATGACATCGTGAAAACGACAGGCGTTTCGGCATGCCGGATTGCCTTTGTGGGAGACGATCTTCAGGATTTGCCGCTGATGCGGCGCGTCGGGTTTTCAGTTGCCGTCGCCGATGCCCACGACATTCTTATCGAGCATGCGGACATGGTCACAACCCGCCGGGGCGGGCGGGGAGCGGTGCGCGAGGTGTGCGAGGCTCTCCTGAAAGCCCAGGGGGCGTGGGGGAATGTCATGAATCGATACGTGAATGATGAAAAATAACACTTTCAAAAAAATAAAAGTCATACTTCTGCTCTTCATAACGATCACGTTGGTGGCGGTAATTGCCGTATTTACGGGATACCGCCATCTGATGGACGAGGAAGAAAGCCTGGTTTCCACCGTTCAGGAGGGTGCGGGAATGGCTATCTCCTCCGTCCGGCAGACCGCAGTCCGGAACGGCATGCTGGAATGGTCCCTCAACGCGGCTTCCGCCGAATATCTCAATGCCGAGAATCAGGCGGTTTTTACCCTGCCGTCGGTAACTTTTTTTATGGAGGGACGGGAGGAGATCGTAATGACCGCCGCAAAGGGAACCGTCCGAACCGATTCGAACAACATCAGTGTGAGCGGTGACGTCGTCGTGAGGGACGCGACATACGAATTGAGGACCGAGGTCCTTAATTACGACAATGCGGAACACCGGTTTTTCACCAATCTTCCTGTCGTGCTTTCAGGGGCGGGATTTGATCTGACCGCCGATTCGGCGTCTCTGGATATGAAGACACGGCAAGCCATACTGGAAGGAAACGTCAAGGGGATCCTGAGTGAAGATATTGAACTGTAATCTTCTCAAACGGTTTTTCGGCGCCTTTTGCCTGATGTCGCTCATGTGGGTCGAGACGGTTATCCCCTCGGCGGTTTCGGCCGAGACGTCGCCTGCCGACCGGCCTGCCGGGAAGGAGAACATCCATATAACTTCAGAAAGTCTTGTGGTGAATGACGCCGAAAAATATGCCGAATTCATCGGCAACGTGAAGGCGCTTCAGGGGGATACGGAGATTCTGTCGGATCGTCTGAAAATCTACTACGAGGGAAACCCCCGGACGCGTTCGGGTAAATCGAATCAGAAAGATGGTGCCGGGCGGGATTCCATCCAAAAGATCGTTGCTAACGGCAATGTCAGGATTACTTTCGATGATACTGTGGCGGAGAGCCGGGAGGCGGTCTACACCACCGCCGATCGGATTCTGATACTTTCGGGCCCCAATTCCAGGGTGACCAAATCTTCCAGCGGGGAAATTTCGGGTTCCAGGATATCGATCAATCGTGAGAGCGGTCAGATCCGGTTTGACGGCAATGTCCAGGGCGTTTTTTTCCCCGGAGAAAAGGGATTGAATTGACGTGGCGGAGTTGAGCCTCAGGTCCCTCGTAAAGGCATATCACGGTCGCCGGGTGGTCGCTTCAGCAAGTCTGTCGGTGAAATCCGGCCAGGTGGTTGGGTTATTGGGGCCTAACGGCGCCGGAAAGACCACTACCTTTTACATGGCCGTAGGGCTGATTCAACCCGATGACGGGCGGGTATATCTTGATGAGGAAGACATTACGGATTATCCTATGTACAAACGAGCCAGGAGAGGTGTTGGGTATCTGCCTCAGGAGACCTCCATATTTCGGAAGCTGACGGTCCGACAGAATGTTCTGGCCATTCTCGAGTTCCTTCCCATTCCCCGGGAGGAGCAGGAGCGGCGAGCGGATCAGTTGCTGGAGGAGTTGGGCATCCTTCGACTCAAGACCCAGAAGGCGAACGTCCTGTCCGGAGGAGAGCGGCGGCGGTTGGAGATCAGTCGTGCACTGGCGACCAATCCGTCGTTCATCCTGTTGGATGAACCTTTTGCCGGTGTCGATCCTCTGGCGGTGATCGATATCAAAAAGATCGTCGAACATCTGAAGCGGAGGGGTATCGGCATCCTGATATCCGATCATAATGTCAGGGAAACGTTGGGGGTATGTGATTACGCCTATATTTTGAATGCGGGAGAAGTGATCGAGGCGGGTCCCCCTGAAAGAATCGCGGCAAGCAAAACCGCCCGAAGGTTTTATTTAGGGGATGAATTCAGGTTATAACAATGGCAATTGAACTCAGACAACAGCTCAAGCTGACGCAGCAGCTGGTGATGACACCTCAGCTCCAGATGGCGATCAAGCTCCTGCAGTTGTCTCGCCTGGAACTGATGGATACCATTCGACAGGAGCTGGAGGAAAACCCTGCGTTGGAGGAGGTCCAGGAAGAGATCCGCCTGGAAGAACGAACGGCGGACGGTCTGGACGACGACCGCATGGCGGATAAAAACGACGCGTCGCCGGAAAGCCTCGAAGTGAAGATCGAGGAGAAAATCCCCGAGGACATTGACTGGAGCAGTTACATCGAGGAATATAATTCTCCAGGCAGGGTCAGCTATGAGGCCGAAGAAAAGGAAGCACCTCGTTACGAGGCCTTTATTGCTCAAAAGGAACTGCTGAGCGGCCACCTGTTATGGCAGTTTTTGATGACATCGCCTTCACCGGAGGAAGAAAAGATCGGCAGCCTCATTATTGGCAATTTGAATCGGAACGGGTTCCTGGAGGTATCGGTGGAGGAACTTGCCGAGATGGGTTGTGTGAACACGGATCGCGTCCAAAAGGTGCTCACCCTGCTTCAGGGATTTGATCCGATCGGCGTCTGCGCACGGAATCTTCAGGAGAGTCTGCTGATCCAGGCCAGGCACTATGGATGTGACGATCCGGTGGTGACGGAGATCATTAATCATCATATCAATCACCTGGAAAACAAGAATTACAAGGCGATCGCCAGAGCCCTCAAGGTCGGCATCGACCACGTAATCGCCGCCGTGAATGTCATCAAGGGTCTCGAACCCAGACCGGGACGTCAGTTCAGCGATGACGAATCCCATTACATCACGCCGGACATTTATGTCTACAAAGTGGAAGACGATTTTGTCATTGTGTTGAACGACGACGGTATGCCAAAGCTCCGTGTCAATCATTTTTACCACCATGCCATGGGTAGGGGAGGCGCGCTTTCGGGATCGGTCCGGGAGTATATGCAGGAGAAGATGCGATCGGCCGCTTGGCTCATCAAAAGCATACAGCAACGTCAGAAAACGATTTACCGTGTGATGGAGAGTATTTTAAAACATCAAAGGGCTTTTTTCGAAAAAGGGATAGCCCATTTAAGGCCCATGATTCTCAAGGATGTGGCTGAAGACATCGATATGCACGAGTCCACCATCAGCCGGGTGACGACAAACAAATACGTCTACACCCCCCAAGGTATTTTTGAGCTGAAGTACTTTTTCAACAGTTCCATCAACCGGGTAAACGGTGATGCCGTCGCGTCGGCGAGCGTCCAGGATCGGATTCGTCAGATTATCGAAGGGGAGGACCCCAGGAAACCATACAGCGATGAGAAAATTTCACGGATCCTGGAAGCCTCGAACATCGACATTGCGAGAAGAACCGTCGCAAAGTACAGAGAAATGATGAAAATACTGCCATCGAACAAACGCAAACAATTTTAAGGGAGGTCTATACTATGCAGACATCTGTTACGTTCAAAAATATCGATCCCTCAGATCACCTTAAAGCCTATGTAGGAGACAAACTGAACCGATTCGACCGTTTTCTCGACAATCCTGCCGAAGCGAGCGTGGTCCTTTCCGTCGAAAAGTTCCGCCATATTGCTGAAATAAACATTACCGGAGACCGGCTTAAGATTAACGGAAAAGAAGAGACCAACGATATGTATTCCGCGATCGATATGGTCATGGACAAACTTGAAAAACAGATCAAGAGAAGCAAACAGAAGATCCGAGACCGGAGGGGCAGAGGCGGCGCGAAGGTCGATACGGCTCCCGAAGGATTTGATTATGTGCGTCCTTTGGACGACGAGGCTGAAATCATTGTCAAGACCCTGGAATATAAGCCCATGGATGCCGAAGAGGCCGTGATGCAACTGGATCTTGCCGATGACAATTTTATCGTGTTCACCAACGCCAGAACAGATCGGATCAATGTCGTATACCGCCGGAATGATGGCCATTACGGCCTGATTCAACCCCAGTAAACCTCGATGATGCCTTATCGGCATCTGTCGGCACGGCAAAGGCCCCACTTGAAAAGGTCGGGGCCGGAATAATTGCAGCCCCGAGGGCCTCCCTGAGTCCTGACGTTTTCATTCGGGGGAAAGATTTTCGAAGGAACACGGGTCAAATATCGATAATTTCCTGCTCCGTGTCGGCGTCAGTGATCAAAGACGTACTTCTCAAATAGGCCTTGAGACAAAGGTCGCTTTTCTGGATACAGTTTTAGCATGAAAATTCTTGATGTCTTACGAAAAGATGCGATTATCGTCGACCTGAAATCCACTGAGAAGAAGGGCGTTATCGAAGAACTGGTCGTTCCCCTGGCACAGTCCTCCGGTGCTGATCCGGCGGACCTCGTAAAGGTTCTCATGGAACGTGAGCGACTCGGGAGCACCGGCATCGGCGGGGGGATCGGCATTCCTCACGGGAAACTGAAAGGGCTCGATTCCCTTGTCGTCGGCTTCGGACTGAGTCGCAAAGGGGTCAATTTTGAATCCATGGATGGGCGACCGACCCACATCTTTTTTCTGCTGGTCACGCCGGAAAATTCCATTGACATCCACCTCAAGCTGTTGTCCCGGATATCCAGAATCCTGAAAAACGATCTCCTGAAGCAGCGATTGCGCAATGCGAAGACCAGCGAGGATGTGCTGAATATCATCAGGGAAGAGGATGAAAGCTTCTAAATCGATGTTAATAGCGGTTCCGGGTGATGCATGCCGGAAGAATTGAAAATGATCATCATCACGGGATTGTCCGGCTCCGGTAAGAGCACCGCAATGGCGGCTTTTGAGGATGCGGGATTCTACTGTGTCGATAATATGCCCGTTTCACTGCTGCCGGATTTTTTGAATCTGCCCATCAAGAAAGAATACACCGGGTTGGCGTTCGTGATGGATCTCCGGGAGAAGTACTTTCTGGATCGATATGAGCGCGTATTCGAATCTTTGGGGAAAACAGGCTACCGTTTCGAGATTATTTTTTTCGAGGCTGATGAAAATGTTCTGCTGAGACGGTATTCCCAGACCCGAAGGTTTCATCCCCTCGCCCGGACTCGCGGTGTCCTGGAGGGGATACGCCTCGAACGGCAGAAGATGATGCCTTTGAGACGCATAGCGGGTCAAGTGATCGATACGTCGAATTATACGATACACGAACTTAAATCTCGTATTTTCGATATCGCCCGGGAGAAGGAAAAGCGGATTCCGCTGAGGATCACCATTCTGACCTTCGGCTTCAAGTACGGGCTGCCGAACGATGCGGATCTGGTAATGGACGTCCGGTTTGTCGCTAATCCATATTTTGTGCCTGAACTGAAACCTCTCGACGGCAGGGCACCGGAAATTCAAAACTATGTGATAAATCGGGACATAACACATCGATTCATCGAGAAATACACCGACCTGCTTGATTTCCTGATACCTTTGTATGAAAAGGAGGGAAAGGCATACCTGACGATCGCTATTGGCTGCACCGGGGGGAGACATCGATCGGTCGCCATCGCATGCTCGATTTATGAGCACATTAAAGGTCGGCATGGATGGGTCCACATCGTTCACAGGGATATCGGAAAAGACAATTAGACGCCTGTCCCTGAGTAAGAGAGATGATTTAGGAATATTATGATCGGTATTGTCATTGTCACACATGGTCAACTGGGATCGGTATTGATTGATACGGCCGAGCTTATCGTCGGATTTCGGCCGGAGGCTATGATAGCGGTGTCCATTAATATAACGGAAGATGTGGACAAGCTTCGAGGCAAGGTGGCGCGGGCTGTGAAAGAAGTCACCCGAAAACATGGCGCCTTGATACTGACCGATATGTTCGGCGGCACACCGTCCAATATCAGCTATTCCTTTCTTCGGGAAGGTCATGTAGATGTCGTTTCCGGGGTTAATCTGCCGATCGTCATCAAAGCGATCAACAGCAGGGAAAACATGGATCTTGGAGAGCTTGCCGAATGCCTGGAAAATTTCGGAAAACGAAGCATTTCCATGGCCAGCGGCATTTTAAGAGGAAATAAGCGGGGATGAAAAGGTCGAACGCACCGGTCTTTTGAATCAAAGAAACCGACGGACATTTTTGATGAACGGTCCGGGAGGCGGCTAAAGCCGGAGAGGAGTGTGAATATGGGAGAGCGGAAGCCTTTTATCGCCGGAAATTGGAAGATGTTCAAAACCGCTCGTGAAGCGATGGAGACTGCGACAGCATTGGTGAATCGGGTTTCGGACGTTACAGGGGTCGAGGTGATGATCGCCCCGAATTTTACGGCGCTTACCGCCGTATATGATGTCGTTCGGGAAAGCGCCGTCCGTCTCGGCGCGCAAAATCTGTTCTGGGAGGCCGAGGGTGCATTTACCGGAGAGACATCTCCGAACATGCTTCGGGATGTCGGGTGTCGTTACGTGATTATCGGCCATTCTGAACGGCGCCAGTATTTCGGTGAAACGGACCAAACGGTGAACAAAAAGATTAAAGCCGCCGTAGAACACGGCCTCGCGCCTATTTTTTGTGTAGGTGAGACGGAGAATGACCGTGAGGCAAAAAAAACGTTTTCTGTGCTTGACAAACAGGTCCAAAACGGTTTAAAAGACCTCCGCTCAGATGACGTGGCGATGTTGGTTATTGCCTATGAGCCTGTGTGGGCTATCGGTACCGGGAAAACGGCAAGCCGGGAACAAGTTCAGGAAGTTCACAACTTTCTACGTTCTTTAATCGAAAAAAAATATGGAAATGAGCTTGCCAATTCCATAAGGATACAGTATGGTGGCAGCGTAAAGCCCAACAATATAAAGGCGTTGATGGAAATGCCGGATGTTGATGGGGCATTGGTGGGCGGCGCAAGCTTGGATGCGGATACGTTCAGCAAAATCATTCATTTCCAATAAATAAGGAAACTATATCGTCGATGTCCGCGTTATTGATCGTGATACATGTAATCGTCTGTATCGCTCTCATTATGATCGTCTTGTTACAGACAGGAAAGGGAGCGGATATGGGTGCGGCTTTCGGTGGCGGAGCGAGCAACACGCTCTTCGGCAGTACGGGTGCCTCGACTTTTCTGGGTAAGGCTACTACGGCAGCAGCCATTATCTTCATGATCACTTCGCTCACCTTGGCTTACATGTCCGGTCATCGCATGGAAGGTTCCGTCATGACCGACACCAAGGTCAATCAGACGATGAATCCTGTGGATTCGGGTACGGAGGCGGGCGACGACGGCAGCGTGGAGGGCGACACCACATCCACGAACGACCAATCGGTTCAAACACCTCAATCCACGGAAACCACACCGACGGATAACAGTACCGGGAATACGGTTGAATGATCTTTTCTTGTGCCGAAGTGGTGGAATTTGGTAGACACGCTATCTTGAGGGGGTAGTGGGCTACGCCCGTGCCGGTTCAAATCCGGCCTTCGGCACCATTTTTCGATATTGAAGCCAAGAGATGGATCTAAATCGGTTAGGATCCTTCATCTTGGCTTTTTTTGTTCCGGAGAATTCCCCGAGAAAGGAAGCGTATGGTCTTTGCATACAGCAGCAACGCATTTGTCAAGTATCCCCTTGTCGAATCCATCGAAAAGATCGCGCGCATAGGCTTCAAGGGAATCGAGATCATGTGTGACAAACCTCACCTTTATCCGCCTGATTTCAATGCGGAAGATCTGGCTGCCGTGGCAGCCGCTCTTGAACGATGCGGCTTGAAAGCCACAAACCTCAATTGTTTTACGCTGTTTGCCGTGGGAGATACCTATCTGCCGTCCTGGATCGAGCCGGATGAGTCCCGACGGGAGATCCGCATCCGTCACACTCTGGCATGTCTGAAGGTCGCTGAACGGCTGAAATGCAAATGCATTTCCATACCGCCAGGCGGACCTGTCGACGGCATTGGTGAACACGAAGCCTTTGTGTTATTTCGAAAAGGACTGGAACGCGTCATCCCTCAAGCCGAGGCACTGGATATTCATATCCTCATAGAGCCGGAACCGGACCTCCTCATTGAAAATACGTCGCAATTCAAGGCATTCATGAAGGAAATTTCATCGCCGATCGTCGGCCTAAATTTTGACGTCGGTCATTTTTACTGTGTCGGCGAAGATCCGGCCGCGGCCTTTGAGGAACTTTTCGAGTGGATTGGTCATATCCATATCGAGGATATCGCCGATACCCGGATCCACCGCCATCTCGTTCCCGGACGCGGTGCAATCTCCTTTATTTCGGTGTTCAAAGCCATGAAGCGGCTGGGATATGCCGGGGACATCTGCCTGGAGCTTTATCCCTACGTGGATATGCCGGAACTGGCCGGTCGTGAAGGGCTTGCTTACCTGACGCCGATTTTTCAGGATGCCGATCTGAACATCGACGGAATTTCCAATTAAAATTGAGGAATTCCGGAATGACGTCATACTTTGATAACTTGGAACTCAACTTTCGACTTTCATAGGCCGTATACTCCCGGCGCCTCTGTCCGGTCACCATCATGAAAGTCGAAAGTTGAATTGGAACAGATCCGTCATGAATGCGAAACCCTACATCCAGTCCTTTTCAGTCCCTTTTGAATATCCGGTCTATTTTACCGAAGATCTTTTTTCGCCCGACAACACGATTCTGGTGAAGGCGACCGGGCGGCTAAACGAGCTGCGTCGGCACCGTTGCCTGGTTTTCGTGGATGCAGGCGCCGCCGCCGCCCGGGAAGACCTGCTGTTGCGTATCCAAAAGTATTTCGCTCATCATTCCGGCGATATCGATCTTGTGGCACCTCCATCCGTGGTTCCGGGCGGGGAATCGGTTAAAAACGGATGGCGTCATGTTCACGATATCATCAATAAAATCAACGAGTGTCGTCTGGATCGGCAGAGTTACGTTGTCGCTGTTGGTGGAGGAGCGGTACTCGACATGGTCGGATTCGCGTCGGCCGTCGTTCACCGTGGGCTGAGACTTCTGCGGGTGCCGACCACAACGCTGGCGCAGAACGATGCCGGCATTGGCGTCAAAAACGGCATAAATGATCAAGGTCAGAAAAATTATATCGGTACATTTTCACCCCCGTTTGCAGTGCTGAACGATGTATTGTTCCTGTCGACCTTGAGTTTTGAACAATGGATCAGCGGAATTTCCGAGGCGTTCAAGGTTGCCGTCATCAAGGACGCCGATTTTTTTGAGTTTCTGATACGGTCAGCCGCAGCGCTTAAAGCACGTGATCTGACGGCCATGGCAACAGTCGTCGAAAGGTGCGCACTTCTTCACCTGGATCATATCCGAAGCAACGGGGATCCCTTTGAATTCGGCTCGGCGCGACCCCTGGATTTCGGTCACTGGGCCGCTCACAAATTGGAGAATATGTCCGATTATGCCATTGGTCACGGACAGGCGGTGGCCGTCGGCATCGCTCTGGATTCCTATATCGCGGTACGCCTCGGGTTGATGACCCAGGCGGACTGGGGCCGGATTGTCGATGGACTGAAGGCCTGCGGCCTGCCGGTATGGGATGAACGACTCAATCGGCGTGTATCCGACGGGTCCCTGGAAATCATGGTCGGGCTGTCCCAATTCCGAGAGCACCTTGGCGGCGACCTGGCGATTACGTTACCCATGGGGATCGGCCGAAAAACAGAGGTCAACGTCGTTTCACCGGATGATATTGCGGCAGCTGTCGACCGTTTGAGAGATATCGGGTAAAATGTGTGATTCAAACGCTTCAAGAGATGGTGTCGGAGGAGAGACATAGAGATATGTTTGATTTGAAGCGTTATCTCGCTGAAAAGCGTCGGACCGTCAATGCGGCACTTGACCGCCTCTGCGGTGAGGCCGACAGTCCCTTTCGAATCGTTCAGGCGATGCGGTATTCCCTGCTGGCCGAAGGAAAACGTCTCAGGCCCATTCTTTGTATCGCTGCCGCGGAGGCCGTGGGCGGTGGTGAGACACATGCGCTGATCCCGGCATGCGCTCTTGAAATGATTCATACCTATTCGCTCATTCACGACGATCTTCCTGCGATGGATAACGATGACCTCCGGCGGGGGCGACCAACCAACCATATTCAGTTTGATGAGGCTACGGCGCTGCTGGCGGGGGATGCGCTGCTCACGATGGCCTTCGAGGTTCTCGCGGAAGGTGCCGAACAGGAAGGCCCAGACCCGACGCGCAGGCTCAAGGTTATCCGCGAGATCGCCGTTGCTGCCGGCTGCAAAGGCATGATCGAGGGCCAAATGCGGGATCTCGCCGCCGAGGGACTGGTTTTGGATGCGACTTCACTTGAGGCGATGCATTCCCTGAAAACCGGTGCGCTCATCCGGGCATCGGTGGCGGCGGGTGCAATATCGGGCGGTGCGGATGCGGACCGTATTAACGCGCTCCTGCATTACGCAGATCGTATCGGGCTGGCGTTTCAGGTAACGGACGACCTCCTCAACGTGGAAGGGGATCCCTTGGTGATGGGAAAAGCCGTCGGCACCGACAGGAACCGCGGCAAAAGTACCTACCCGGCCCTTATGGGCTTAGAGGGATCGAGGCGGTTTTCGCATGAGCTGATTCAAGAGGCGCTGGCGGCCATTTCGCAGTTTGACGACCGAAGTGAGCCCCTGAGGGCCATCGCCGGATATATCCTTCACAGAAAACGATAGACATCCCCTCTACCTTTGTGGCGTCCTGCCGCGGAAAGGGGATGTGGCGGTCTACGTCGCCTTGTTGACCATTGGGTTGGGGGGTGAGATCGACTTCGGGGTCCTCCGGGACGTTCCGCCTGCTTTTTCGAGCCATGCATTGATCCGGTCCCGGATTATCTCTGAATCCATGGTATCCTTTACGTTTTTGATCACGGTGCGTTCTTCGCCGTTTTTGAGCACGGCGATGATATCTGTTGCCCCTTCTCCTTCTTCCGACTCCGGATCCGCATTTTCGAGCCAGATGTTTCTGAGATCCCGGGTTGGAAAAATTTCATTGGAAATGAAATAGGGCAGCGGCCCATGCCGGACCACCATTTCTTTCCGGGTAAGTTGAATGACTGTACGGTTCAAGGCCAGAACAAGCATCCAATATACCGGAACCAGCCACAACAGCACGAACAGCAGTGTTGCCACGGCGGCTTTAAGCGCCGGCATCTGCCCGGAAACCAGTTTGAGCAGCTCATTGTAGAACAGAATAAAGCTCAAGATGTTCCACACCCCGAAGAATATGCATGCCGCCTTGTGGTAGGGTTCGTACCAGCGGTAGGTTATTTCCAAAAAGTTTTGATCTTCTATGACATTCTGATCCAGGCTCATTCTGCGTACCTCACATTTTATCGAATTCAGACGGCATATGTGTGCCGTTTTTTCTCTCCTTACAGTAAGCATGTTCGGCAAAAACCCAACAAATTTAAACAGCATCAAAAAAACTTGGTGATAGATTTGTCTCTTCTCTTTACTATGGTCTCTGATGATGATAAAGAGAATAGGGAAAAATTACGTTTTTTCTGTTACGTCCCGCCGAGTTATCTAACACCATTGAACTGAAGCACTGAGCTGTATAGCGGTTGACCGAGGGTGGGCTCACACCGTTTGGGGAGTAGGGCGTACTATAAATGCATCCGTGTTTCGGGGATTGAACGAGAAAGGAAATCTTATGGCTGTAGATCTCAACCTTCTTGAACAGCTTGAGATGTTTGAGGGGCTTGAACATGGGGATCTGGAGATGGTGAAGGCGCTTTTCAATTCCATTCGGGTCAGAGAGGGAGAATTGCTGACCCGCCGCGGTGATCCGGCGCAGAATTTCTACATCATTCTTTCCGGCAATTTTATGATCTCCTTCAAGGATGGAAAAGCCTTCACCCTTCATGAAAAGGGCGACGTGATCGGGATGTCCACCATGCTCGAGCCGTTCGATTATCGCGGGACGACACTGGCGCTGACGGACGGCGAGGTTCTTATGGCGGCGGGGGATAAATTCAACGAGCTGCTCCGGGGGAATGCCCGCCTGAGTGAAACGATCATGCGAAGGCTCAACGACGTGATCGCCCAACGGCGTCCCTTCTTCAATGATGAAGGCGCGTCGTCGGATGCCGACAGTATCGCTCCGGAGGTTTGACGTCTCGGTCCAGAGAAATACGGCTTGATCGACCTTTGGGTGATTTGGTATGAAATTAAATCATTTTCGGCGATTGTCGTTGTCATTTGCCCGATTTTCTTTATTTGACGTCTAATCATCACGATCCCTGGATAAAATGCACAGATAAAGGAGGTATTCATTGACCGGTTTTGAAGCCATTTCCGCTCATAATGGTTGGTCCATTGCGGCAGTGGGGATCAGTATCGTATTTACGGGGCTTGTCTTGCTCTCCGTAGCCATCGCCCAACTCCACAAGATACTGGCCTTCTGGGAGGATCGCGACCAATTCTACGAGCAGTTTCGTAAAAAACGCGATAAACACGCGACAACCGAAGAGGTCTGCATCGTTATTCCGGGGAATATTCAGGAGCCTGCCCGACATTTCAAGCTGCTGGCGGACCGCATGGCGGAGCCGTTCGCGCTTCCAAAGCTCCTTGAGAATGCCGTACGATGCGGCATTTCGCATCCCCATTCCACGCTCAACACCCTTCTGCTGTCCGATATCGTCGTTCCGGACGGAGAGGGATATTATCGATGGAACCAAAACGCCCGGTTATGATTTATCGATGCGGCAGAAATTGTCGTAAAACAACAGGAAACAAAGAGGAGCGGAAGCGGAATCCATGGAACAGCTGCTAGATTTGCTTACACAATTTATCAACAATACAGGATACTACATGCTCGATTACCGATATCTGATCATGATCGGCGTCGGGCTCATCTTCATTTATCTCGGCATTGCCAAGAATTACGAACCGTTGCTTCTGGTGCCCATCGGGTTTGGCATTCTCGTCGGGAACATTCCGGTTTTTCAGGGGCTTGGCCTGGGCATTTACGAGGACAACAGCGTCCTGCATTATCTTTACATGGGTGTTACTCTTGGCATCTATCCGCCCCTTATTTTTCTGGGGATCGGGGCGATGACCGATTTTTCGACCATGCTGGCCCGGCCTCTGCTCATGCTCCTGGGTGCAGCGGCCCAGATGGGGATATTTCTTACCTTTCTGGGTGCTCTTGCCCTGGGCTTCGATCCTAAGGAAGCCGCTTCCATCGGGATCATCGGTGGCGCGGACGGTCCGACGGCCATCTTTCTGACCGCTCAACTGGCCCCCAGACTGATCGGGCCCATCGCAGTTGCGGCCTATTCCTACATGGCCCTGGTTCCCGTGATCCAGCCGCCGATCATGAAGCTTCTGACCACGCGAAGAGAGCGACTGATTCGAATGGAGGATCCCCGGGAGGTTTCCAAGAAAGAGAAAATTCTGTTTCCCGTCATCGGGTTTCTGCTCTGCTGTCTTCTGGCCCCGGCAGCCTTGCCGCTTCTGGGTATGCTGTTTTTCGGCAACCTCCTCAAGGAGTGCGTGGTGGCGGAACGACTGGCCGTGGCCGCCCGAACGGTCGTGATCGACACGGTTACCATTCTGTTGGGCATTACCGTGGGCGCCAGCACCCAGGCGGATGTATTTCTGACGCCTCAATCCGTTGGAATATTTATATTGGGCGCCCTTGCTTTTGGCGTAGCGACCGCATCGGGCGTTCTTTTCGCGAAGTTCATCAATCTTTTTCTGCGGGAAAAGATCAATCCTCTTCTGGGTGCCGCGGGGGTTTCGGCTGTTCCCGACTCCGCCCGGGTGGTTCAGCATGTCGGCCATGAGGCGGACCCGACCAATTTCCTCCTTATGCACGCCATGGCGCCCAATGTATCCGGCGTCATCGGTTCAGCCATCGGCGCCGGTGTTATGTGGAGTTTTCTGGCGCGGTAAAAGTGTCGTCTCGGGGCATTCCGAACCAGCGAAATGCCCCGATCACAAAACCTTTACGTCCTTCTACATCCTCGGAAAAATCTTTCCAGTCGACGCATGCCGCTCTTGGTCCCTTTGTCGATTATCAGCCGTTATTCCGGAAGCCACGCCAAAAAATCACAGGCAATGTCGCCGACACCGCGCGGCTTATGGAAATCCTGTTCCGGTTGGAAAAATGCAACGTCAACGGCTGAGCGGTGAGCATCGTGAGGAGAATCCCTTTCGGGAAAAGGGTGTTGATTGTTGGCGTAAAGCGATACTATAGTACGCTCATATGTCGACTTTCGAAAATGGCCGTGTCTCCATGCAAACGGCTTGCGGGACGATAACCTACAGTGATCAAGGAGGGGGAATGATTAACCGAGAGGAATTTTTACGCCAGGTCAAGGTGGACGGCCGGAACTATACGGTGATGGACGTCCGTCTGATGGAAAAAAAAGGCATCGCCGATATTGAAAGGTTGCCCTTTTCCATTCGGATTCTGGTTGAAAACCTGCTGAGAAAACTGGATGGTCGTGTGGTCAGGGAAGAAGACCTGCTGAATATCGCCCGGTGGCGGAAACGGTACGAGGCGCCGGTGGAAATTCCATATCATCCGGCTCGGGTGCTGATGCAGGACTTTACGGGCGTTCCCGCCGTCGTTGACTTGGCGGCCATGAGAGATGCCATGAAAGCGTTGGGTGGCGATCCTCGGAAAATCAATCCCATGATTCCCGTTGAATTGATCGTCGATCACTCCGTTCAAGTGGATTACTATGGCACCGCCGACGCTCTCAGAAAAAACGTGGCCAAGGAATACGAGCGTAACGGCGAGCGGTACGCCTTGCTCAAATGGGCACAGAAAAGCTTCGACAATTTCAAGGTTGTGCCCCCCAATTCGGGCATATGCCACCAGGTCAACCTGGAACATCTAGGGCGTGTTGTGATTACGGCGACGTCGGACGGCGGTATGGCGGCCTTCCCTGACTCCCTTGTCGGAACGGACTCCCATACGACCATGATTAACGGCATCGGGGTCATGGGGTGGGGTGTCGGCGGCATCGAGGCGGAAGCGGTCATGCTTGGCCAGCCGTATTTCATGGCCATTCCGGAGGTCATCGGTGTACGGATGACCGGTGAACTCAGGGCCGGCGTGACGGCCACGGATTTGGTGCTGACCGTCACGCAGATGTTGAGGGAATACAATGTCGTCGAAAAGTTTGTCGAGTTTTTCGGTCCGGGAATGAAGGGCCTTACTGTTCCCGACCGGGCCACCATCGCCAATATGTCCCCGGAGTACGGTGCTACCATGGGGTTTTTCCCGGTAGACGAAAAGACCATCGACTATCTCGATATAACCGATCGGGAGGCCCAGGCCCGGGTCGTGGAGCGATGCACGCGCGAGCTGGGCCTTTTCTACACCGGAGATGAGACGCCCGAGTACACGGCCGTTCTGGATCTGGACCTCTCCACTGTCTTACCTTCCCTGGCCGGACCTTCGCGGCCTCAGGACCGCATTGTGCTGAACGACCTGGAAAGCCACTTCGACAATATGCTGAAATGCGGTCACGAAAGAGATGCCGACATCGACAACATCTCAAAATTTCTTGACGAGTCGGGTTCCGTCACTCATCGGGAAGCCTACTGCGCGCCGAGCGGCCGAAGACGGTTCACTACGAACATCAACGGCAGGGAGGTGAGCGTGGGGGACGGGAGCATCGTCATCGCCGCCATCACCTCGTGCACCAACACATCCAATCCCTATGTCATGCTGGGGGCGGGGCTTTTGGCTAAGAATGCCGTTGAGAAGGGGCTCAAAGTGCCGCCTCACGTCAAGACCTCCCTTGTGCCCGGCTCGAAGGTCGTGGTGGATTACCTTGAGGATGCCGACCTGATGCCCTACCTTCAGGCCTTGGGATTCCATTTGGCAGGATTCGGATGCACCACCTGCATCGGCAACAGCGGTCCGCTTCATCCTCAGATCGAGCGCCTGATTCGGGAACACGATCTGACGGTGGCTTCAGTCCTCTCAGGAAACCGGAATTTCGAGGCGCGGATCCACCAGGCCGTCAAGGGCAATTTCCTGGCCTCACCGATGTTGGTGGTCGCGTTTGCCATCGCCGGACGGATCGACGTCAATCTCCTCAGGCGTCCCCTGGGTCTGGATCCGAATGGAGAGCCGGTCTATCTCGAGGATGTCTGGCCCCGCCGAAGCGAGATCGAGTCTTTCATCCAGCGGCATGTCAAGCAGACGTTCTACCGGAAGGAATACGCCAGAATATTTGACGGGGACGAATTCTGGGCGGCGCTGGACACCCCTGAGAGCACCACCTTCAAATGGGACGAGGCATCCACATATATCAAGAATCCTCCTTATTTCGAAGGGTTTGACCTCGAAGTAAGAAAAATCGAGGATATCGACGGTGCGCGTCCTTTGCTCCTTCTGGGCGATTCGGTGACTACCGATCATATCTCGCCGGCCGGGGCGATTCCGGCGGAATATCCCGCTGGTCGGTATCTTGTCGAGAAAGGTGTGGACGTCAAGGCTTTCAACTCCTACGGCTCCCGTCGGGGCAACCACGAGGTGATGATGCGGGGCACCTTCGGCAACATCCGGATCAAAAATCAGATGACGGCCCCCAAAGAGGGCAGTTACACCCGAAAATTTCCAGAGGACGAGGAGGCATTCATTTACGAGGCCGCCATGAAATACAAGGCTGATGGGGTTCCCCTGGTGGTGATGGGCGGCAAGGAGTACGGGACCGGCTCTTCCCGGGATTGGGCCGCCAAGGGCACCATTCTCCTGGGCGTTCGGGCCGTTATCGCCGAATCCTTCGAGAGGATCCATCGGAGTAACCTCGTGGGCATGGGTGTGCTGCCGCTCGTTTTCAAGGAAGGCGAGGGATGGCGGCAACTCGGTCTGGACGGTTCGGAAACCTATACGCTGAGCGGCCTGGCGGATATGAAACCCCGAAGCATCATCAAAGTCCGGGCCGTCACAAAGGACGGCGACGTGAGAGAGTTCGAGACTGAATCCAAATTGAACACGGACATCGAGGTGGACTATTTTCAGAATGGGGGTATTCTGCCTTATGTTCTGAGAAAGCTCATGAAGGATTGATACCGCCCGGCTTCCGCTTCCGTCGGATCGGACGGAGGAGCGGAAGCCGGCGGGTAAATGCGGGTGCCGCTTTCGAACCGCTCTCATGGGGTTGATGCCCCTGTATTTCCGCCAAAATAAGGCTTGCATCTCCGACGCAATTTGCGTAAACGTGGGGGCGATTGAAGAAGAGAAACAAAAAAGAAATATTTCAGTATAATGGGAGCGATATCGATGCACTACGAACATCCCCACCGGGTTATCCGGCCGCCGAGCGAGGCTTACAGCATCCTGCTGCAGGCCACCGTCGGCTGTTCCCACAACAAATGTACCTTCTGCGGCGCTTACAAGGGACTTCGCTTCAAGATAAAGTCCGACGAAAGAATTTATGCCGACATTGCCTATGCCGCCCAACATTACGCCGACGTGCGGCGCGTCTTCATCTGTGACGGGGATGCCCTGATCATCCCGCAACAGCGGCTTCTGAACATTCTCAAGGAGATCCAGCGTCGGCTGCCCTGGGTTACGCGGGTTGGTCTGTACGCCAATACCAAGGGAATCGATCTGAAAAGCGATGAAGATCTCGCGGCGCTTCACGCCCACGGACTGAAAATTGCCTATATGGGGTTGGAGTCCGGGGATGACGTCACTCTCGACAAGGTGCGGAAGGGCGCTGATGCCGATAAAATGATCAGAATGGGACAAAAGATCCGCAAAGCCGGCATCAAGCTTTCCCTCACGGTGCTTTTAGGCTTGGCCGGAAAAGCGCGTTCCCGAATCCATGCGGAGGCCACCGGCCGGGTCCTCAGCGCTATCGACCCTGAATACGTGGGGGCTTTGAGCCTTATGTTGATTCCCGGAACGCCCCTCCACGACGAATATACCTCGGGGCATTTCGAGTTGATGGCGCCTGAGGAGATGCTCATGGAGTTGCGAACCATGATCGCTCACACCCACATATCCCGAGGACTGTTTCATGCCAACCATGCCTCCAATTACCTGCCCATCAAGGCCAGGCTTCCCAAGGATCGGGAGACCGTCCTCAAGTTGATAGACGAAGCCCTGTCCGGCGGAATCAAACTGAAACCTGAATGGCTGCGGGCGTTATAGGCCATTATCATATCGTTTGAAAGGTCCTGTCTAAAAGGGTGCGCGAAGCCGGAACATCAGTCATGCCGGCCGATATCAACGACAATCGGTCGTCAAGATCCCGATCTGATCGGGACAGAAAAGCGCGATCCGGTTGTCTGCCCTGTTTTTGTCCGATTTTCATGGGCTTACATCTGAAATGAAACATCAAGGAGAAACAATCAAAATGAACCAACCATCGGCGGAATGCCGCGCCATCAACGATCAACTGTGCATCAACACCATTCGCACCCTCTCCATGGATGCTGTTCAGGCAGCCAATTCCGGGCATCCTGGAGCGCCTATGGGCTTGGCTCCCGCCGCCTATGTTTTGTGGACCCAGGTAATGAAGCACAACCCCAAAAACCCACAATGGCCTGACCGGGATCGGTTCGTGCTTTCCGGGGGGCATGCATCCATGCTGCTATACAGCGTTTTGCACCTGACGGGCTACGATGTGACCCTGGAGGACATCCGGAATTTCCGACAGTGGGGCAGCAAAACGCCGGGACACCCTGAATACGGCCATACGCCGGGGGTGGAAACCACCACCGGACCCCTGGGACAGGGGATTGCCAATGCCGTAGGCATGGCCATGGCCGAGCGGTTTCTGGCCGACCGCTTCAACCGAGAAGGCAATACCATCGTTGATCACCATACCTATGTCATGTGCGGAGACGGCGATCTGATGGAGGGGATCAGCTATGAGGCCGCCTCCCTGGCCGGTCATCTCGGGCTCGGGAAGCTGATCTGTATCTATGACGACAACAGGATTTCCATAGAGGGAAGCACCGACCTCGCCTTCACCGAGAATACGGCACTCCGGTTCGAAGCCATGAACTGGCATGTGCAGCGCGTGGCGGACGGCAACGATGTCGATGCCATCCGTAATGCACTGACAGCGGCCAAGGACGAGACCGAAAAGCCTTCGGTGATCCTGTTGCGCACTCACATCGCCTACGGCAGCCCCAACAAGCAGGATACCGCCGACGCCCACGGCGCACCCCTGGGGGAGGAGGAGGTTCGACTTACCAAGATCAATCTGGGATGCTCGGAGGACAAATGCTTCTGCGTATTGGAAGATCCGTTGAAGGTGTTTCGGAAATGTGTCGACAGGGGTCAGGCCCACCAGATGAAATGGCTCGAAGCCTTCAATGCTTATGCGACGGCCCACCCCGAACCGGCTCGGGAATGGAACGAAATGATCACCGGAACGTTGCCTGAAGGATGGGACGCCGACCTTCCCGCCTTTTCAGCGGCGGACGGTCCCGTGGCGACCCGTTCGGCGTCGGGGCGCGTTATCAACGGACTGGCGGGACGGATTCTCAACCTTATCGGCGGTTCGGCCGATCTCGGACCTTCCAACAAGACTCACATCGACGGCGCCGCAGACTTCCAGAAAAACGTTTACAGCGGCAGGAACATCCGTTTCGGAGTTCGGGAACATGCCATGGGCGCGATTCTGTCGGGTTTGGCGCTTCACGGCGGCATCCGGCCTTTCGGCGGCACCTTCCTGGTGTTCGCCGATTATATGCGGGCGTCCATTCGATTGGCGTCCCTCATGAAGATACCGGTTACTTACGTTTTCACCCACGACAGTGTGGCCGTGGGTGAAGACGGCCCGACCCATCAGCCGGTGGAGCACCTGATGAGTCTTCGGGCCATTCCAGGGCTTACGGTGATCCGACCGGCAGACGCCAATGAGACGCGGGAAGCCTGGCGCATTGCCATGACCCATGGCGCGGGTCCCACAGCGCTGATTCTAAGCCGCCAGAAACTGCCGGTGATCGATCGGAAAACCTGCGCGAATGCCGCCGGCCTTGCCGCCGGCGGATATATCCTGTTGGATTGTGAAGGGCGGGCGGATATTATTCTTATCGCCACCGGCGCCGAGGTCCATCTCATCCTTGAAGCCCAAAAGGTGCTGGCGGAAAAAGGCGTCAAATCCCGGGTGGTCGGCTTGCCGAGTTGGGAGTTGTTCGAAAAGCAGGACGCTGCTTACAAGGATCAGGTCCTTCCACCGGAGGTCAAGACGCGGTTGGCGGTGGAAGCCGGCCAGCCCATGGGATGGGAACGGTATGTCGGTGCCCGCGACGCCGTCATCGGTATCGACACCTTCGGCACTTCCGCGCCCGGCAGCCTGGTGTTGGAGCGCTACGGTTTCACGGTGGAAAACGTCGTCCAGAAAGCGCTGGCGCTCCTGAACCGATAGGCAAAACCCTTTCTGCGGCGGAACAGGCGGAGGTGATTCCTCCGCCTTGACATGCCCGCCTTTTTCGGATTGGCGGGGATTTTGCCGGAAGATATTTCTCAGCCCAGTATGCGGATGATTTTCCGGGTGGTGTATTCTCCCGTATCCGCAAGACCGTCCATGGGGATGAAATCAAGTGCGTTGGCGGAAAAGAGGCAGGTGACGGAGGCTGGAAAGTCTTCGTCGGCCTCATAGAAGATGTAGCAGAGGGCGATTTTCGGCAGCGGCATCACCTGAAAGGCGAAATCGCCCCCCACACCGTCCACGGCGGTGCTTCCGCCCAATGCTTCCACGATGTCGGACATGTGGGTGCGAACGGCCTCCACAAAAGGCACAAGAGCTTCCTGAGTGTAGGCCGCGAAGGCGCCCACATAGGGCATGCTGCCCGGAAAATCCTTGAAGGCCCGGAAGGGCGTCATAACCATGGCGCCGGGATTGGCCGACCGGGCATAAAGGGCGATAATAATGCCCAGCGGCCCTTCCTGTTTGACGCCCGACAGGAAAATACCCTCCGGTCCGATGCGGCAGGGTTCACCAAAAGCTGAAAAACGAACGCCGGTGCCGTCGACAGCGCCGGGCAATTGCTCGGCGAGTTCCCTTGCAGCGTTGGAATTTTTGAAAAGCGCATCAATATGGGTCTGAACGATGACGGCGTAATTGTCTTTCATGATCCTTTCCTCCATCCCATTTAGATCATTCAACGTCCGGCTTTCGCGATGGCGACGGTACGGACCCTGAACACCGAAAACCGGATCAGATACCGCAACTGTCGACTTTCATGTGCCGGCACCGCTATCCGGTCACCATCATGAAAGTCGACAGTTGAGCAGATAACATGTCAACTTCCGATCCCGGACGAATTCAGCGGAAGATTTCCCGTCCAAACAGTCAAGATGCCGGCCCGGTCAATTTTCCCTTGTATTTTGTGTGGGAGTTTGTAACATATTTTGGCTGATATTTGGCAGTGATATCTTTTGAGCCGATGCGAGATCAAAAAATGCCTTCCCGGTCCCCATCGGCGACTGATGTATCCCATCCAACCCGAATAGAACAGTTAAGGTGATAACGATATGAACGTGGAACACGAAGAGATACCGTTTGACGTGGTGTTTATCGGCGGCGGGCCTGCAAGTCTCGCCGGAGCCATCCGACTGATGCGGTTGGCCCGAGAGAACAATATGGAACTGGAGGTCGCCCTGATTGAAAAAGGGGCTGAAATCGGCGCCCATGCCGTGAGCGGGGCGATTCTCAATCCCATCGCTTTGAAGGAATTGATACCGGATTATGCCGAGCGGGACTGCCCTTTGGACGGTGTGGTCCGGGATGACGCATTCTGTTTTCTGACATCGGACAGACTCTTTCAAATCCCGTTCGTGCCGAGGCAGATGCACAACAAGGGGCATTATATCATCAGTTTGTCACGTTTCACCCGATGGATGGGCGAGATTGCGGAAGAACTGGGGGTTAACATTTTTCCAGGCTTTACCGGTAAGGAAGTGCTTTACACCGCCGACGGTCGCTGTATCAGAGGGATTCGTACCGGCGACAAGGGGCTTGACAAGAATGGGGAGCCCAAAAGCAATTTCGAACCGGGCATCGATCTCACGGCCAGGGTGACCGTATTCGGAGAAGGGGCCCGGGGCAGCCTGATGCAGGATATCGCGGCGCGACCGGGTATTTTTTCGGATCGGGAGCCGCAGGTCTATGAAACCGGAATCAAAGAGGTGATTCAGCTTCCCGAGGACCATTTTTTCAAAACGAGCCGGGCCAACGCTATTCATCTGATGGGTTATCCCCTGGGATTGAATCCTCCGGGGGGTGGATTCATATATGAAATGAAGGATAATCGGGCCGCCTTGGGGTACTTGACGGCGCTTTGCTATGAAAATCCACTCCTCGATCCCTATGAAGAGTTCCTCAAATTCAAGCAGCATCCTTTTGTGGCGAAGATCATCAAGGGCGGGAAAGTGCTTGAACAGGGCGCCCGTACGGTTTCCACCGGCGGTTACTTCTCCATACCCCGGCTGTTTGCGGACGGCGGCCTGTTCATCGGCGGTGCTGCGGCCATGCACAACACCCCGGGGCTCAAGGGCATTCATCTTTCCATGAAATCCGGCATGCTGGCGGCTGAAGCCTGCCTGACAGCCCTGCAGCAGGGACGGTTCGATGCTGAGACCCTTCAGGTCTACCATCAACGATTCAAGAGCAGTTGGGCCGAACAGGAAATGTACGAGGGGAGAAATTTCGCCCAGGGGCTGGCTAAAAAAGGGCTTTTGAAGCTGATATATCTGGGGTCCCAATATCTTACCCACGGCCGTGGCGTTCGCGATTTTATGCCGCTGGAGGAGGACTTTCGGACCCTTCAACCGGCGGATCGCGTTGACGTTCCGGAGCGCGTCGACCCCAAATCCCTGGATGGGACCCTGCACGTCGACAAACTGACGGGCGTCTATCTCTCCAAAACACTTCATCGTGAGGATCAGCCGTCCCACCTGATCGTTCATGACCGGGAACTTTGCGTCCGGGTCTGCTACCCGACCTACGGGAGCCCCTGCACCCGGTTCTGTCCAGGCAATGTCTACGAGATGGCGGCCGATGAGAAAACCGGAAAAATGCAGCTCAAGCTGAATCCTTCAAATTGTTTTCATTGCAAAACCTGTGATATCAAGGATCCTTATAAGAATATCACCTGGACCTGTCCCGAAGGCGGCGAGGGGCCGGGATATACCCTTGTCTGATGCGTCGGTCGACTGTGGCGGCCCATAACGGGCGATTCATCGATCGCACAATATGCCCGTACCTCATCAGGCATATTGCATAGAGCAGCCCTGAGTTGGAATCCGGCGGCATTTATCTTCAGGTGAACTGCGAATCTTCTGAAGAACACAACCCGGGAATGCTTCAATCCGCCCCTTTCCTGCATTATGTTAAGAATCGGGAACGGCATGCGTGGAAGCGTTCTTTTTTCTGTTTCAATGTCGTCGTCATCCAAAAGATTCTTTTCCGGCCGATCCGCATCATGTCGGAATGGTGACGTGCAGACGGCGTCGCCATTGGCTGTTTCAGCTCTCATGGATCCAGGTGACAGCGGTCCAGAGGCGATAGAGGGCGAAGCCCAATGGGAATTACGGCAAAGATCGGGTGGGTGACGGCCGGTGGGATGGATGATGCCGACGGGGTAGGCGGCGGCTCAACTCGCTTGGAAGGAGGCAGATGACATGACCATTCGATACCGTGTTATTGAAATCTTTACCCGTGAGAATGCAAGATGCCGCAGTCAAATCCTTTATGAGGAAATTCTCGCCTATGTCAGAAGCCTGAAAATAGCAGCTCGGTGCACGGTCACCAAGGGTACCGATGCCTGCTACGAGGACGGCGAGACGGCAAGTCAGAGCAGCGTTGATCCTTCCCATAACCTGCCGCTCAAAATCGAGATCATTCTGCCGGCCTCCGAGCTGAGTCCGGTCATGGATGTGCTCGAGCAGATGGTTTGCGAAGGTATTGTGGGTGTGCGGGAACTCAATGTCCACTGGCACAAGACCAGAAAGCGACTGTTGCCGCCTCGGATCAAGATCCGGGACGTCATGACCCCTTTCCCGAAACGGGTTCGCACGACAACACCGGTGGACCAGGTGGTCCGGTTGCTTTTGTCTGAAACATTCACCGGTCTTCCGGTGGTTGACGCCCAGGATCGCCCGGTAGGCGTTATCTCCCAGACCGACCTGATCTACCGAGCGGGTATGCCCATGCGGCTCGCTCTCATCGCCGGTTCCGAACCGGATATCGTCGACATGATCCTGAAATCCCTTTCGGAGACGACGGCCGAAGCCATCATGACCCGGCCGGATGTCCATATTCAGGAGGATGCGCTTCTGACGGACGGCGTCAATCTGATGCTCGATAAAAACGTCAAACGTCTTCTGGTCGTCGATGCCTGGGGAAAGCTGACCGGGATCGTGTCGCGAATGGATGTCTTTCGGACCATTGCCCGGGAATCCCCCGACTGGGGAACTATCCGGAAGAGCGAGATCACTTTGACCGACGCCCATTTCGTTTCCGATATCATGCGACGGGACACCCACACTGTAATGCCGGACACCTCGGTGGAAGCGGTGCTGCACATGATCGATGACGACGATATCCAGCGGGTAGCTGTTGTGGATGAGGCGGGACACCTGCAGGGTTTGATCTCCGATCGGAATCTCCTGTCGGCATTTTCCGACGACCAACCGGGTATGTGGCAGTATTTGACCCGATTTGCCGGTTTTACCGAGAAAGGGAAGCACGGGAAAGCCCTGCAGGATCGCCTCCGACGACGAAAGGCGAAGGATGTGATGAAAAAAGAGATCATCACTGTCCGCGAGGACGCCTTTATCGAAGACGCCATCCAGATCATGACCGAAAAAGAGATCAGACGTCTCCCCGTGGTGGATGAAGAGGGGATCTACCGGGGGATGATCAATCGGGAAGCCGTGCTTCGAGCGGGATTCAAAGAAAAGCTGTGATCCGCCCGAGGCCGGCATAGGAATCTTTTCCCCCGCGGCTGTGAGCGAATCCGTGCTGCCGGAGTGTTGGGAAATATATCGTCAATGTATGCCGCAAGATGAGGTTGACATGCCGATTTACGAATTCTACTGCAGCGACTGCCACACGATTTACAGTTTTTTCAGCAGAACCATCGATACCACCACCTGCCCGACCTGTCCCAACTGCAAGAACCGGCGGCTGACGCGTCAGGTATCCCTGTTCGCGTTCACGGGAAGGGCCAGGGAGACAGATGAAACGGACGACCTTCCCGTTGACGATGCCAGGATGGCCAAGGCCTTGGCGACATTGGAAAAGGAAGCCGATAAAATCGATGAAAACGATCCGCGGCAGGCAGCCGATCTGATGCGCCGACTGAGCGACATGACCGGTCTTCAACTGGGTCAGGGCATGGAAGAGGCCTTGGCGCGCATGGCGCGCGGCGAAGATCCGGACGCCATCGAATCGGAAATGGGAGACCTGTTGGGAGATGAGGCGCCGTTCCTTCCAACAGGCAGGAAAATTGTTGGCTCCGCAGGGCGCAGAACCGCTCCCAGGCGGGACGAGACCCTTTATGATCTCAAGGCGGATTAATCAGGAGCGTCCTATGATAAAACCGGAAATTATGAAACGTCTGGAGGTCCGGACGGGCGACATTGCCCAACTGGCGGTGGATGCCATTGTCAATGCGGCCAATCGGTCGCTTCTGGGGGGCGGCGGGGTGGACGGTGCCATCCACAGGGCTGCCGGACCGGAACTCCTGGCGGAATGCCGTACTCTGGGGGGCTGCCCCACGGGGGAGGCCCGGATCACCAAGGGGTATCGCCTGCCGGCCAGGTATGTGATTCACACCGTCGGGCCCGTTTACAAAGGATCCCCCGAGGATCCCCTGCTGCTATCACGATGCTATGAGAATTCCCTCGCCATTGCGGCCGATCGACGTTTTGACACCGTTGCTTTTCCTGCCGTCAGCTGCGGGGTATACGGCTATCCCCTGGAGGCGGCCTGCCGGGTTGCCGTCGAGACCGTCGCGGGCTTTCTGGAGCGAAACGCGTATCCAAAGCGGGTGATCTTTGTACTTTTTTCAGAAGATGTCCGCAGGGTTTACGATGACTTTCTGAAATCGTCGCGGTGATGGTTCTGATGCCTCTCTCCTTGACATCACCGGGGGTTTGGTTTATTAAAAATTCCTTATTCGGCGGCGTCCCTCTCGACCCTGAATCCATATGCCAACGGGCAGATAGTGAAGACGATGAAAAAGAAGAGCGGCATAGAGCATATCAGAAATATCGGCATCATCGCGCATATCGATGCCGGAAAGACGACCGTCACCGAGCGGATCCTTTATTATACCGGAAGATCCCACAAGATCGGTGAGGTCCACGACGGCGAGGCCGTTATGGACTGGATGACCGACGAACAGGAGCGGGGGATCACCATCACGTCGGCCGTGACGACCTGTCCCTGGAAAGGGCGGGATATCCAGATCATCGACACGCCGGGACATGTCGATTTCACCATCGAGGTGGAACGATCCCTTCGGGTGCTGGACGGTGCCGTCGGGGTCTTCTGTGCCGTCGGCGGGGTCGAACCCCAGTCGGAGACCGTATGGCGCCAGGCCGATAAATATCATGTGCCCAAGATGGCCTTTATCAACAAAATGGACCGGATCGGCGCTGATTTTTTCGGTACCGTGGAGATGATGAAGGAGCGATTGCACGCCCGACCGCTGTTGCTCCAACTGCCGGTCGGTCTTGAAGACACCTTTTCCGGCGTCGTCGATCTGATTCGCATGAAGCAGATCACATGGAGAAACGATGATCTGGGCGCCACGTTCGATGAGGGCGAGGTGAGCTCCGATCTTCTGGAAACGGCGCAGGCCTATCGGGAAAAACTGCTTGAAACATTGGCTGAAACCGATGATGCCCTCATGGAGGCCTACCTGTCGGAGCAGGAGATCACCGAGGCCCAGCTGGTGGCGGCGATCCGAAAAGCCACCGCATCGCTGACGCTGGTGCCGGTGCTTTGCGGCTCCGCCTTGAGAAATAAAGGTATTCAACCCCTTCTCGACGCCATCGTCAATTTCATGCCCAGCCCCGAGGACGTTCCGCCGATTCACGGTACAAACCCCCAGACGGGCGACGAGTTGAAATGTCTGCCCTTTGAAAACAGACCGTTGGCAGCCCTGATCTTCAAGGTATCCATGATGGAGGGACGAAAGCTCACCTATGTGAGGGTCTACAGCGGGAAATTGAAGTCCGGCGACGACGTGTTCAACACGAGCCTCAACAAAAAGGAAAAACTGTCCCGCATTCTCAAGATGCACGCCAACAAGCGGGAGCGAGTCGACACCGCCGGCCCGGGGAGCATCGTCGGGGTTGTCGGACTGAAGGATTCGGGGACGGGCGACACCCTCTGTCATCCCGATCATCCGATTCTTCTGGAAAAGATGGAATTTTACGAACCGGTCATCTCCATTGCCATCGAGCCTAAAACCCATTCGGACCAGGAAAAACTGGATCAGGTTCTGGCCAAATTCGTCGCCGAGGATCCGACCCTCAGGGTTCGGATGGATGAAGACACCGGTCAGACCATTCTGTCGGGAATGGGAGAACTCCACCTGGAGATCATTATCAGCCGGATGATGCGGGAGTTCAGCACCAGTGTCAATGTCGGCAAACCCCAGGTCGTTTATCGGGAGACCATCGCCGAGACCGCCCGGGCCGCCGTGGTGTTCGACAAGGATATCGCCGGCCAGCATCACTACGGAGAGGTCCTTCTCGAATTGCGGCCTCTGGAACGAGGGGCCGGGGTACGGTTCGTATCGGAAATGACCGGGGGAGAGATTCCCGAGATATTCATTCCGGCCGTACGTGCCGGGGTGATGGAATCGCTGGGAAGCGGTTCGTTGATGGGATACCCCGTCATGGACGTGGAAGCGGTGCTTCTGGGCGGCGGCTACAAGGAGTCCCAGGGCACCGAACTGGCCTATCGGGTCAGTGCCAGCATGGCGACCAAGGAGGCCATGTCAAAAGCTTCTCCCTATCTGTTAGATCCCATCATGAGGGTGGAGATTCTTGTCCCCGAAGCCTTCATGGGGGAGGTCATCGGTGATCTCAATGCCCGAAAGGGAAAGATCGAAGCCATTGACGTTCAGCGGGGTGTTCAGGTTATCAAGGCCGTCGTGCCGTTGGCGCGAATGTTTGGATATTCCACCAGTCTCCGGTCTGCGACGCAGGGTCGAGGCACCTTTACCATGCAGTTCTCCCATTTTGATCGGAATTGAAGGGCGTCTCCCGATTTCGCTGGTTTCGTCGGATTCTTGAATTCTTGTCGGCGGGAGCCTCCTCCTTCGACTTCTCCTCCTCGGTCTGCTCCTTTTTTGCCTGGGACAACAACTCTTCGGCCTCGGCTTTCTGGATGGGATCCTCGGAATGCTTGATCACCTGACGGAGATGGAAGGCGGCGTTTTTGAAATCGCGCCGCGCATGGTGGTAGCGTCCAAGATAATAATGGGCATCGCCCATTCTGCCTGCTTTTCCGTAAGCCTCTCCCAGATAAAAGAGCGCCCGAATGGAGTTGGGCTGTTTTTCGAGAACGGTTTTAAAGGATTCCGACGACTGGAGATACTCCCCTTGTTCGAGTTGCGTTCGTCCCAACAGGAAGAACGTCTCAAAATCGTTGGGATCGATACCCTTGCTGCCTTCCAATGCCTTTCGGGCGGCGTCGTACTGTCCGTCCATGAAGGCGATTTCCCCCAGATCCTTCAACATGACGGCGTCAAAGGGTTTTTTCTCCAGGGCTTTTCTGACGAAACCGATACCTTCTCCGGGGCGATCGTTTCGGGCCAGGGCAATGCCGTAGCCGTGGAGGACCATCGCATCATCCGGATGTATTTTAAGAGATGCGGCCATTTGTTTCAGGGCCAGGGCAGGGTTCCCGTAAGCGGCGATCAAGCGGGTTCGCACCCGGCGGAATTCGGAGTTGTCGCGTCGCTTTATGATCGTCAGCGCCTCGGGATGGCCCTGGATCCACGTATCCAGATAGGCGAGGCGATCGTCAACAGCCGGGTGCGTCATCAGGTAAGAGGGAACGTCCGACGCACCAAACCACTGCTTGTCCCGTATTTTCTTGAGCATGGTCATCATACCGAAACCGCTGTAGCCGGCGGCCGTCAAGATATCGATACCCAATTCGTCCGCCTGAATTTCATCCTGGCGACTGTAGGCCAGAAATGCCGACTGGGTGGCGGCCGCCGATCCGATGGTGAGCGCGCCGCCCGCTTCCGCGCCGCCCCCGACGCCCAGGAAGATACCGGCTACCATGCCTGCCAAGGTGGCCCACTGAATCCGGGATGCCCGCTCGATTCTCTGGCTAATGTGGCGCGCCTTGACGTGGGTAATCTCGTGGGCCAGAATACCGGCGAGTTCATCCTCATTGTCCATAGCCTCGATCAGGCCGCTGTTGATAAAAATATTGCCGGCCGGTCCGGCAAAGGCGTTGTAGACATCCTCCCGGATAAC
Source organism: Desulfococcus multivorans (assembly GCF_001854245.1). GTDB lineage: Bacteria > Desulfobacterota > Desulfobacteria > Desulfobacterales > Desulfococcaceae > Desulfococcus > Desulfococcus multivorans. The sequence goes on from NZ_CP015381.1 coordinate 1,185,248, forward strand.
GTAAAAACGGTACTGGAACGGCTGGGGTGGAAGCTGGGCCAGAATTTTTCGGCCGACCCGGTTGACGTACCTTGCAACGGCGGGATCATCGATGAGTCGGTATTGTCGGACGGCCAATTTCATGAACTCCTTACCGAGGGTCTCCTCCTCCTGGATCGTGATGCCGGCGGCGGAACCGATATGAATGCTCTGAATGCCGATAATGACAACCGTCAGAATCGCCAGTTGTTTTTTGAACGCATTTATGTGTCCCCTGAAAGGCTGCATTCGTCGAATCAAGGGGGTGCGCCGTGAGTCGCTCCTGGTCGCTAAACGGTTGCCGGCATCGGAAAAGAAGGGCTGGGAAAAAGGAAAAAGATTGGATAACAAATTGTTTTTCCTAAATATCAAAGCGTTAGGCATTTTAAACTCATTTCTTTCCAAAAATAAACAATTATGGTAGGATAAAATAATTATGACACAGATAATATGCATCGCCAATCAAAAAGGCGGGGTCGGCAAAACCACCACCGCCGTCAATTTGTCGGCAGCCTTGGCTTTGTCGGAGAAACGGACGCTTTTGATAGACTGCGATCCCCAGGCCAATGCCACCACGGGCCTGGGGATCGACAAAAATGATCTGACAAAAACCCTCTATCATGGTTTGATCGGCGAAGCGGATGCCGAGAGCCTCATCATTGGCTCCGAGATCGATAACCTGAGCCTCCTGCCGTCCCGTGTGGAGCTGATCGGCTTCGAAGTGGAGATGATGAACGAGCGTGAGCGTGAACATTCCCTCAAAAAGCTCATCCGAAGCGTTGCCGACAGGTATGATTACATCATCATCGATTGCCCGCCTTCCCTCAGCCTCCTGACCCTCAACGCCATGGCGGCGGCCGACACGCTTCTGATTCCGCTGCAGTGTGAGTTCTATGCCTTGGAGGGTCTGGGGCAGCTCCTGCAGACCAAGGAATTGATAAACGCCGGCATCAATCCCGGCCTGTCTATATTAGGCATTCTGCTGACCATGCTCGACAAAAGGACCAATCTTTCCCACCAGGTCGCCGAGGAGGCGATGAAATATTTTAAAGGGAAAGAGCGCGTTTTCAATACCAGCATTCCCCGAAATGTACGGCTGGGGGAGGCGCCCAGCTTCGGGAAGCCCATTCTGCTATACGACGCTGCTTCCATGGGTGCAAAAAGCTATCTTGCCTTGGCGAAAGAGATTATCGATGGTTGAGAACGGCGACGTGCTGGGAGATAAATCAGAGGGACAATCCGAAACATCTTCAAAGAAGCGTAAAAAGATGGCACTCGGCAAGGGTCTGGGGGCGCTGATTCCCAAAATGGAGGCCTCATCACCGCCCTCTGTTGACGGGAAATATTTCAAATGTGACCTCCACCGGATTCTGCCCAACCGGTATCAACCTCGCCGACGGTTCTCCGAAGAGGACCTCAGGGAACTCTCTGCTTCTATCAAGGAACAGGGCATCATTCAACCGCTGGTGGTTCGCGAGAGCGGGGGCGGGTATGAACTGATTGCCGGTGAGCGACGATTTCGGGCTGCGAAAATGGCGGGCCTGGCCCAGGTACCGGTGGTGGTGAAAAGCCTGCCGTCGGAAGGGCTTCTGGAGATGTCCCTTGTGGAAAACATCCAGCGAGAGAATCTCAACCCCATTGAAGAATCGGACGCCTATCACCGCTTGATGACGGAATTCGGACTCAACCAGGAGCAGGTGGCCGTGCGCGTGGGAAAGAGCCGACCCGCCGTGGCCAATTTTCTGAGACTCCGGCAACTCCCCGAGGAGATTCGATCGGCGATGGTGGAGGGGCGGTTCAGCATGGGACATGCCAAAGCCGTTTTAGGTCTTGATAACCCCGCCCATCAGCGGGATATATTTCAGTTGGTGATCACAAAAGACCTGTCGGTCCGGGAAACGGAAATCTTGGTCAATCGGCTGAAGGCGGTTCAAAAAGATCCGGAATCCCCTGAACCGAGTTCCGAGGATATCTATTTCGCCAGTGTCGCGGAGGACCTTTCCCGAAGACTGGGCACTAAGGTCCAGATCAAACGTCGCGGACGTCGAGGCAAAATGATGATCGAGTTCTATACGGATGAAGATCTTGATCGTCTTCTTGAAATTTTTGGTGGTGATTGATCGATGAAAATATCCGTCGCCAGAAACGCGGGGTTCTGTATGGGGGTTCAACGGGCCGTCGAGATGGCGCTGGATGCCTCCCATCGTTATCCCCCTCCGATCTATACCTACGGTCCTCTGATCCATAATCCTCAGGTTTTGAAGCTGCTGGATGAAAAGGGAATTTCGGTTATGAATGAAATTCCCGAAAAAGGATCCGGGACGGTCCTGATCCGGGCCCACGGTGTTCCACCCGATACCAAGACACGACTCGAATCCGCCGGCTATACGGTTATCGATGCCACCTGCCCGAGGGTCATCAAGGTCCAGGCCATCATTCAGAAGCATGCCCGGGAAGGTTTCGCCTCGATTATCGTCGGAGATCGGGATCACCCCGAGGTTATCGGTCTTTTGGGATATGCCGGATCGAACGGCCACGTGGTGGGAAGGCTCCACGACCTGGATACCCTGCCTGCGTTCGACAAGGCCATCATCGTGGCCCAGACCACTCAGAACGTTCATTTCTTCGAGGCCGTCAAAAAGTGGGCCCAAAAGCATCATCCCGGTTACAAGGTTTTTGAAACCATCTGCGGCTCGACGGAACAGCGCCAGAATGAAACCCAACGACTGGCCAAAGAGGTCGATGCGGTGATCGTTGTGGGTGGCCGGAATAGCGGGAACACTCAGCGGTTGGTCGAGATCGTAAAGGATGCGGGTAAGCCGGTGTGCCATATCGAAACCGAGAGCGATCTGGATATGGAACTCCTGCGGTCTGTAAAACACATCGGTATTACCGCCGGAGCCTCCACACCCAACTGGATCATCAAGCGGATTTACCGGATTATCGAGGCCCTTCCCCTGGAAAATGAAAAAGTCTGGAAGCGTCGCCTCTTCATGGCTCAGCGTTTCGCCCTCGCTACCAACCTTTACATCGCCGTCGGCGCCGGTGCCCTTTGTTATGCCTGTTCGGTGCTTCAAAATGTCCGCACCCCATTTCCATATATCCTGATTTCAAGCCTTTATGTTCTTTCCATGCACACCCTGAACAATCTCACGGGATTGAGGGAGGCGCGATACAACAATCCCGACCTGGCCGTCTTTTTCGAAACCCACAAGTCGAAGATGATTCTTCTGGCCCTTTCGTCGGGGGCTATCGGGCTTTTCGTGGCGGCCGGCATGGGGATATTGCCTTTCGTTCTCCTGCTGATCATGACGCTCATGGGTCTTTCTTACAATCTTCAGATCGTCCCGGACAGCGTCCCCAACGCCAGATATCGGTCCATTCGTGACATTCCCGGCTCCAAAACCCTTCTTATCTCGCTTGCCTGGGGCATGGTGACGGCCCTGTTTCCCATTTTAGCCGCCACCGGAACCGTCGCATGGGCCACTATTTTTACATTTATCTGGTCCGTAGCCATGGTCTTCGTTCGAACGGCATTTTTCGAGGTGCTGGACATGCAGGGCGACCAGATCGTCGGAAAGAATACCATACCGATTCTGCTGGGAAAGAAGCAGACCTTGGCTCTGCTGCGGTTGATCCTGCTCTTTGTCTTCGTTATGTTGTTCCTGTCGGTGGTCTTCGGTGTTCTGCCGGGTTTGGCGCTGGCCCTGATTCTTTGCCCCATCTATCTGGCGGTGGTCATGGCGTTTCATCGGCGGGCGTACATTCGCCCGGGGATTCGGCTGGAGTTTTTAACCGAGTCACAATTCCTCCTGGCAGGCCTGATCACCCTGATATGGCGTATCGGATTTCGCGGCTGACGCTTCCCAATTACAAGGGAGGCTCTTTACCTGCCGCCAGGCGACGGATATTTTCCCGGTGACGGATAAATATGCCTGCGGCAACCAAGACGCCGGCAGCGGTGAAAACGAGGGAGTGGTTGAATTTCCAGAGAACTGCGGGAATCAGCGCCGCAGCAGCCAGAGATCCTGCCGATACCCGTCGTGTCAGGAAGATCAGCAGCAGAAAAATTGAAACGGCCGCAGCGACGGCCGCCGGCGAGACCGCCAGAAAGCATCCGCCTGCGGTGGCCACGCCTTTTCCACCGCCTTTGCCTTTCGTGTAAAGAGGGAAAAGATGCCCTGTAAAAGCGGCGAGAAGCACAACGGCGACATAGAGATCTTTGGAAATCCCGCCCGTTCCGACAAAGTATACGGCCAGAAATGTGGGCACCCAGCCTTTCAGGACATCGAGGACCAGTGTCAGTATACCCCAGGCTGTTCCGGCGGTTCGACGCACGTTGGTGGCGCCGATATTGCCGCTGCCCGACGTCCGGATATCCACGGCGGTGAACGTCCGGGTCAAGACGACTCCCCAGGGAACAGACCCCAGGGCATAGGCGAAGAGCGGCAGTACCAGAAAACAGACGGTATCGGCGATGGACATGCAAAACCTCTTTTCGGATATTTCGGATTGAAGAGCGCCTTCGACATTATGGGATTTGTTTAGGATATTCGAGGCGGGGATTCAACAAAATTGTGCAAAAAAGGTCGAATCGTGAAAGACCGTATCATTTCAATGCCCATAGAGGATGTTCTGGACCTGCATACGTTTCAGCCCAAAGAAGTTTTTAATTTACTGGAGGACTATTTCGAGGCCTGTATTCAGAACGGTATTTTTTCGGTCAGGGTCATTCACGGGAAGGGCCGCGGTATTCTCAGACAGCGGGTTCGCTCCATACTGGAACGGCATCCCATGGTCGAATGGTACGGCGATGCGGCTCTGGACAGCGGCGGTTGGGGAGCCACCCGGGTTAAACTGAAATCCCGGATATGATCCCGAAGATCGTTTTCGATCCAGCCAAATCCGATCCTGTCATTGGAGCGACTTCAGCCGATTTTTTCCCGATCAGGACCGATCCGATACCCCAGGCGACAAAAGGTTTGTTGGAACAACAGAAGGAGATGCCATGAAAAAGCTTGAAAACCTGATGGATCGTGTCATCAATCGTGTGAACATCAATCTGAGAGAATTTTCCATTGAGGTCGGGGCACTTCTCCGTGACCTGGTTCCTGAAAATCAACTGGTTAAATTCTATGCCTTTTACGGCATCTGGTCCAATCATCCGATCCATTTCCATTTCAGCAATTCCAGCCTTGCCGGAAGTTATTTTCTGGGGCGTTGCAAGGTCGACAACTCAATCCTGTACAAGTGCGACATCCGTGGTGATGAGTTGAAAATGAAGGGGGATGTCTTCGATGTGAACGGCACCGCCGTTACCGTCGAGGACGACGAGGTCATCTGGATCAAGGACAGCCTCCTCATCAAAACACTGGTCCACAACTATTCCCACAATCCCGAAAAACTGGAATTGTTCCTGATCAAGAACTCCGCATCGGCGCCTTACGCCAACATTCACGGGTCGCCCATCGAGGGGTGCTTTCTGGAACCTTTCTCTACGGTCGACCTCACGAGTCTTCACGACTGCCGGGTGGGAACCTATACTTATGTCCAAGTCGGAGAGTTGTCCCATATCGAGGTGGAATCGGGCCGTGTCTGGATCAGAAACAAGGATATCTTCGATTTCAATTATCGTTTTCCCCAGGATGTGTTACGCACCCGTTATATCGCCTTTGTTCCCGGAAAGGGTGCCATGGGCATGTTCATGGATTTCGCTGAAGACCGCAAAATGGATTTTCAGCGACTCTATGATGTCGTGCACCTCGATTCTCCCATCAAGGAGATCCCCCAAGGGGCATCCATCAATCGGTACAGTGTCTGGAAAGGGAAAAATCACATCAGCCGGAATGTACTGGTTTCCCAGCGGGCGTTTCTGGAGGAGGCGTGGCTGGGTGAGGGCGCCAATGCGCAGGAGAACTGTTATATCAGCTATTCACGTCTCGAGGGATTCAACGTGACCGCCCACGGCGCCACCATTATCTACGCCCAACTGGGAAGAAAGGTTTTCGTGGGCTTCAACTCGTTCCTCCAGGGAAAAGCCGATGCTCCCCTGATCGTCGGCGACGAGAGCATCATCATGCCCCATACGATTATGGATTTGACCGAATCCGTCACCGTTCCGGGAAACCACCTGGTATGGGGATATATCCGGACCCAGGAAGATCTTGAAGACCACAGCATTCCACTGGAGCGGCTTTCGAAGATCAAGGATGAGATCTCCATCGGCAACATGCAATTCCGAGGATCGGGCGAGGCCTTTGTTGCCGCATTCCGGCATCGAATTCAGCATATACTGGAAGCCAACGGCGCTTTCTTTGACGGCGAATACGGCAAGGGACATGCCCAGACCGGACAGAATATTTCGTTCAACATCATACAGCCCTATCCCCGTGGAGAAGCCCGAGGGCTCTTTCCGACCATCGATATCGAGCCTTGATTCATTGAAAACGTCCAGGTGGTCGAATAGCATGGACTTGTGGCGGTTTTGGGTCTCTTTTACACCCTGTAAAAAAAATCGACACCCACGGTGGTCGTTATCGTGACCATGGTTAAAACTCTGTTTTGATGCTATTTTATTTCAGACAGTTGGACGTTGTCCCGAAAATTGTCCGTTTGGCGTGAGAATTGCTTTTTGTTTTCCTGAAAGTTATCCGCCTTAAAATAAAGAGATAAATCTAAAAATATCAATCTCAATCTTAACAGCAACCAGGAGGATAGGGTGATGACAATGGCATTTGTGATGCTTGTGGACGACGAAGTCCCGTTTGTGGAAACTATGACCAAACGCCTGGAAAAAAGAGGGATCGATATCACCACTGCGTTCAGCGGAAAGGAGGCGCTCGAGAAACTGGATCAGAACAGCAAGATCGAGGTCGTCATCCTCGACGTAAAGATGCCCGAAATGGACGGTATCGAAACGCTACGGCAGATCAAGATGAAATTCCCGCTGGTGGAAGTCATCATGCTGACGGGCCACGCCACCGTTGAATCCGGGCTTGACGGTATGAAATTGGGAGCGTTCGATTATCTTATGAAGCCCTGCGACATGGATGTGCTGATTGCCAAGGTGGATGAAGCTGCGACCAAGAAGCGCAAGCATGAGGAAAAGATCCTGGAGGCCCGGGTTAAGGAGATTACAAGCCGCCGTACCTGATGTCCGGTTGGAAATCCGGCATGAGAGGGATGGGTGTGTCCTGTTTCAGGTTTGATCGCATACATCCGGAACAGACGTCAATAAGGGCCTGTCGAATGACATTCGGCAAAGCCCTTATCGATTTTCTAAAGTGAATTCGTAAAGACAATCCCCGGGAGAGCGCCGGCTATCCCAGCCGGATCGACATCCCCATGATAGGCCACAGGATATATACCGCAAAACCCGTCAACAGCATCAGCAGGATGCTCGCCGGAATGCCGTAAAGGAAGAATTCGCCCGTTGTGAACTGCTTGGAGTCGTAGGCGATGGCGTTGGGGGCCGCACCCACCAGAAGCAGAAACGGCATGCCGGCCACGACCAGTGAGGCGAAAAGGATCACCTCGCCGGCCACGTTGAGATAGGGCGCGATGACCAGAGCCACCGGCAGCGAGATGGCGATGGCGGCCACGTTCATAATGAAGTTCGTCATAATCATGACGAAGAAGGCGATTCCCATCACGAAGACGAACCAGTTGGACTCCTTGAAGATGGTCAGCCAGTTGATGGCCAGCCATTCGGCGGCGCCCGTCTCCCAGAGGCAGAAACCGATGCTCATGGCGCCGGCGAAGAGGAGAATGATGTTCCAGGGGATCTCCTCCAGGTCGTTGATGTCGAGAATGCCGAAGACGAAGAAAAGAATGGTGGAGATCAGGATGATGCCGGTTTTGTCGGGCGGAACAAATCCGGGAATGGCGCTTTTCATGACGGCCGAAGCCCCCAATATCAGGATAACGGAGCCGACGATAACGGCGGCGACAATCTCTTTTTTCGTGATTTTCCCCAAATCGGCGTTCAGCTTCCTGGCCCGATCCTTGAGCCCTGGGATGGTTTTCTTCTCGGGCTTGCAAACGATCATGAAAAATCCCCAGAGCAGCGCAACCATGAGCCATCCCACTGGAAACATGTAGTAGGAGAGCTCGAAAAATCCGATCTCCTGCTTCATGATATCCTTGAAAAATCCCAACGCCACGGCCCCTCGCGCCGCGCCCAGGAGGGTAACGACGGAACCGGCGCCGGCGACATAGGCCATGCCCATAAAAAGCCCTTTGCCGAACTTGGTCGGTTTGTCGCCTTCGCCGTAGAGGGAGTATATGGCCACGAGAAGGGGATAGATGGTGGCCGCCACCGCCGTATGGGCCATGATGTGCGTCAAGGCGGCCGTGACGAAAAAGCATCCCAGGTAGATCATGCTTGTCTTTTCGCCGACAATCATCAGCATCTTATAGGCAAGCCTGCGGGTCAGCCCGGTTTTGGTGAAAACCAGACCGATGACGATGGACCCGAAGATGAAGAGAACCGACGGGTCCATGAAATCCTTGAATGCGACGTTGGCCGGCCGGATCATGAACAGCACCTGGAGAACGCCGATGGCAAGGCTCGTGACGCCGATGGGAACCACTTCGAACACCCACCAGGTGCCGGCCAGCAGGAATACGGCGATGGCGCCCTTGCCTTCCTTGCTGAGGGAAAACGCCTTGCCGGTGGGATCGACGGCATCGGGCCACATGGGGGAGTAATAAACGATCATGAACAGAAATACACCGAGCAGAATGAACAGAATCTTTTTCCAGTTGGTGCTGTTTGCATTTGGTACTGCCGCAGCGTCGCTTGCCATAAATATTCCTCCTGTTTTAGCAATATGCCTTGTCTGTCAATACAATGGGTTCAGACCTAAATGTTGCAGGCGATGATCATGTCGCTGATCTTTGTAAATACGTCCGTCAGTCGTAAAATGCCGATGATGCGTTTGTCCTCCGTTACCAGAAGGGATTGATGGTGTCCCATGACAAACTGATGGATGGCTTCGTTCAGAGAGGCGTCCTTTTCGACACATTCCCCTTCGTCGGGCCTCACCATAAAATTTTCAACCTTGATATCCGCCGCTTTCTTGCAGATGTCCTTGAGCGGTGCTTCCCAAAGCCGCAGCTGTTCCAGCATGGCTTTTTGGAACTGGCGTGTGAAGCCGAGGTGCATCGGCCGCTTGTCTGATATCATTTCATCATATTTGGGTTCGAGGGCCCGAAGGATGCAGATCAGGCTGAGTTTTCCAATGACGTTTTTCTTTTCGTCCAACACCAGGATAGCTCTATGGCGGTATTTGTTTGGGTCGAATACCTTCTGGGCGTCTCTCAACGCTTTCACGGCCTCGGCCAACGTTGCGTCTTTGGATACGGTGGCATATTCCGAAAGCGGAACCATCAAGTCTTTAACGAATTGGGTTTTCACAATAAACCTCCTTGGTGAGTGTTTTCAAAATGTTTGACCAGCGGCTTTCCGGGGCGACCGGCGTTTCGGGGACAGCACTCTTATCTCACATTGGCGGATACCTGCCGTCCCAGTGGGGCATCCATCAATTACTGTGTATATGCTTTCCAGGGTTAAAGGGACACCATCTGAATAAATCGATTCAGGATATCATCCAGATGGATGCCCCCAACGACCTCCTGTTGCCGGATTACGGGCAGAAAAGTGGCTCGGTGCTTGTTCAGCAGAAAGACGGCCTCCATAATGTCCTGGGAACCGCCGATGCAGGCCGAAACGGGGGTCATAATGTCGGCCACTCGTCTTGAAGCCGCTGTCGGCATTTCTGTTTCCAGGCGACCCTCCCAGAGAATCGGGCCGATTTTTCCGGCGCTTTTCAGAAAATGACCCATGATTCCGAAGACGATCTCTCGGGACGACAGGGATCCGATCACGGTTTCCCTGGCTTGCCGGTTTTTTCCGATTACGAGGAGGCAGGGCATCTTACCCTTCGATGCAGCCTTTGCGATCAAGTGAAGGGCGTCTCCGACATTTTCATCCCCTTGGATCGCGTAGTAATGATGCAGGGGATGCATAAAGTTCTCGATAGTTCGATTGGAACGCATCCGTGAGCATTCTCCGCTCGTTTTTGTTGAAAAGGTGTTATAGCACTGCAAACATAATACCATAATATAAACCAAGAGGTTGATTTCTATCAATCTGTTGAAATAATGCTGAAATATGAAGATATGGCCGTAAAAGACCGTTTTCGGGCGGACGTGATTCAGGCAAAGTCTTGCCGCTTGAGGCAGAAGGTTGCCGATTTGCCGTTGACAATGACCTGGGATTGAGCTAATCCGCACAACGGAGATAGATACCGTTGTGGTGGTGACAATATGAAAACCCGTTACACTTTCCCCGAATGCGCCGAGCGATCGGTTTTAGATGAATTTATCCTCGGTTGTGATATCATGGCGGAGATCATGGCCGTGATCCGGCAGGTGGCCCTCTATGATGTCAATGTCCTGTTGGCAGGCGAGAGCGGTACGGGGAAGGAGATGTTGGCGAAGATCATTCACCTTCAGAGCCCCCGGGCGGAGCATCCGTTTATTCCCGTCAACTGCGGCATCCTTTCCGGTATGATGTTCGAGGACAAGCTTTTTGGCCATGAAAAAGGGGCGTTCACCGGAGCGGTCGAACAGAAGATCGGTTGTTTCGAATCGGCGCACCGGGGAACCCTTTTTCTGGATGAAGTCGCGGAACTGCCCCTCGACAATCAGATCGATTTTCTTCGCGTTCTCGAGGATTTTCGTTTCATGCGGATCGGCGGCAACGAGATGATCGAGGTGGACGTCCGCGTGATTTCCGCGACCAACAAGGATCTCAAGGGAGAGATCAAAAAAGGACTTTTCCGGGAAGATCTCTTTTATCGCCTGCAGGTGATTCCCATCTACCTGCCCCCCCTGCGCGATCGCAGAAACGCCATCCCCGGGATGGTCTCCCATTTCCTCAACCAGTTCGAAGCCCTTTACAACAAGCCCAAACCCGTGCTTCATCCCGAGGTCATCGATCTTTTCGTACGGTATGACTGGCCCGGAAATGTCCGGGAACTCAAGAATATGATGGAGCGGATCTTTATCATCAGCACCAACAAGACCATCCACGTTGATGATCTTCCCCCTGATTTTTTGTGGCATTTCCGAGAATCGACGGAAACGATGGACCTGGCCGAGGTTCGAAAGAAGGCGGAGACCGGGGCGATTCTGGAGGCGCTGCACCGTGCCCGGGGCGACCGGGAAAAGGCGTCCAGGATGCTTGGAATCAGTCCCCGGACGCTCAGACACAAGGTCCAGAAATACGATATCAGGATCGACAGGATCGGCGGCACCTTTCCGGACCCTTGATGACCGGTCGGCGAATTGGAAAGCGGCTTGAGGGGGGCCCGGGATGCCGGACCGCCTGATTCTTTTTACTCCGACCGCCGGATGTAGGTGTCGAGAGTGGGCGGCGTAGCGATATAACCATAGAGCGGTTTCCATTCGCATCTCGCCGTGAGCTCGACACCGCCCTGAATGACGGAAACGGGTCGATCCGCCGAAACCACTACGGCCATGATATGGTCGTGGTGATTGGTAAATCTGAGGGCCGAATTGTAACGGGCGCCCCTTGATCGGTCTTCACCCGGTACGGCATAACCATCCAGAAGACAGGCAAATCCGTGGAGGTGAAGGTCTTTGCCGATGTGAAGGGCGCCGTCCACACGAGCCAGAGCTTTGGCCAACGCCAGTTGGGATTCCCGCCTCAGGTCGAGGGGATGTTCCAGGTGCTGGCCGGAGATATTGATGGGGGCGGGGTTGAGATCGATGACGATGGTGCACCCATACCGCTCTTCCTGAGCGTTGTGGACGATGTTTGAGATGATTTTGAACAAGTCGTTGCCGTCATTCGATTCGTTCTGCCACTCCAGCAATATTTCCTCGACCTGCACCAGCTTTGCTTTCCGGGTCGAGGAATGGAACCTCCCATCGAAAAAGCTGCAGATCAAATCACCGTTCAGGCGGAGAAAACCATGGCCGGACCGGAAATCGGCGATAATACATCCCCGGGGCATCTTTCCCACGGCGATGCCGATGATGCTCTTGCCGTCGGAAACAAGCCGTCTTATGGAGTTCTGCACAGATAAGAGCAGTTTCCGGACGTGCTTATAGTTTTTGAGTTGAGGGCGCTCCAACTCGGGAAATCGGGCGATGAAGCGGATCTCTTCAACGGCGCAGGGTTCTACAAAGGCGAGAATGCCCCTGGGCCAGACGCCCTCTTCGAAGGTTTCGGAGATCCCCAGCACGGCGTCGAGGGTCGGATAGACCCGAATGTGGGTATCCCACCCGATGAGGGAGATCCGTTTGTCGACGATGTAGTCCCTGACGGCGTGGCCGGCATATTCACGAAGAACGTATCCCGACGTGCCGATGCACGGGGCGTCCGCATTGGCCATGTCCTGGGAAAGCAGCCAGACGGCATGCTCAAGCCATCGCTCTGTCGGACCCGTGGAGCACATGTCCGGATGGTGCTCCGTGAACCACATCTGATAGGCGATTGATCGGGACCTGCCGCCGAAAGAGATGAGGCCGGCCAATTGAAGGTTTTCCTCGTGTTGCACCTCGAATTTCTTCATTTTAGTCAAGTCGAAATCAGCTTTTCGCCAGGCATGGCTGTCCAGGTAAAGCTCTTTCAGCTTGGGTTCGTGACCGTGCAAAAGCAGCTGCGGATCATAGATGCGAATGGGATCATCGGCATGAATGGCATAAATCAGGGCCACCCGACTCGGCGGTGAAAAATGGGAGAGTCCCTCACGCAGACCGTCAAATACATGAAAAATGCACTGATTTTGAACAGAGTCCTTTTTCATGGTATGCTCTGATGGATCCTTTCTTGACGTTTGGAACACGACTTTTGACTTTCGTGTTGATATCAAAAAACAGGTTTTAAGTCATGACTTAAATGGCCGATGAAAAAGCGTATGATGCTCGAGGTTATCGGTATGAACCATCGCTTTGTTATGATATATTCCAGCCGCTTTTCTTTACCATCACAAAAGCCGAAAATTGCATGGTTCAGATATCAACAGCCGATACAAACCTTCAATCGCAGGAGATCGGAGGTCGGTCGTATAATCCCTACAGGAGTTGAATTTCAGTGAAAATTTCAAGGTGCATGAACAAACAAAGGCGATGGAAAATCCTCCTGAAATGCGCAATAGCCTTTTCCCTGGGGGTCATATGGATGACGCCGGCGGTGGCGGCGCTACCCGAGGCGTCACTTGCAGCAGTTAGAAACGGCATTCCCGGTATTGCCGAACGATATGTTGGGATGCCGTACGCCTTTGGCGCGGACCCCGAGCATCACGGAGCTGCGGACAACTCTCATCTCATTTGCGCCATTTACGGCGAAGCGGCAAGGAATGCGGGTTTTGCCTTCCCCGGCTACATGCCCATGAAGATGCTGCTGGCCCGGACGATCAGGATCCATCCGGACATGGTTGAACCCGGCGATCTGATGGTGCTCAAAGATGGGCACGCGGCCATGATCTACCATGTGGAGGATGCCGAAAATTTCGATTTGATCTATGCGTCCCTCAAGCGTGGTAAGGTTGTGGCTTTTAACAGCCGCAACCTTGTATACGAGGTTTACTGGCGGGTCCATCTGGACGGGTTTTATCGGTTCGATCCAACGCTGTCGGCGCCGGTGGATTGATCGATTCTGTTTGATCCGGTATGTTCCCGCCCGGTTGGATTTCATTGAATGGCATGTGCGGCACGAACTGTCAAAACTGCGATACCTTTCCACGAAGGAGGTGCTGAATGATCGAGATCGATGTTCCCGGATACGGAAGATTGCGGATGGCGCACCTGGTGCTGGATTACAATGGGACCCTTGCCGTTGACGGCCGTTTGGTCGACGGCGTGGACACGGCTCTGAATGCCCTTGCGGGTCATGTCGGTGTCCACGTTCTCACCGCCGACACGTTTGGAAAGGCCGAAGCGGCCCTGGAGGGGATTTCCTGCCGTCTTGCCGTTCTGCCTCCGGACAGGCAGGACGAGGAAAAGTTGGCCTATGTCCAACGACTCGGATGTGAAGAGACCGTCTGCATCGGCAACGGCAGAAATGATCGCCGGATGCTGGCCGCGGCTGTTTTGGGGATCGCCGTCATTCTCGAGGAGGGCGTTGCCGTGGAAACGCTCACGGCTGCGGATGTCGTGTGTACCGATATCCTTTCGGCGTTGGCGCTCCTGTCCCATCCCCTCAGGCTGGTAGCAACCCTGCGATCATAATTTTTCAGCCGGCTGCGGGACGTCCCGGCGGGCGTTGAAACGGTCCCCATAACCCTTAAACGACGAACAGAGAAAAGGAGATCTCCACCGTGCTGGAACTCAAAGTGGTCAATCCCAAGAAAGACCCCCTTAAAACCCTCATCATTCCGGTGTGTGAAGACACCGATATCCATGACAACCGAAGCGTTGGCCTGCTGGTGAAAAAAGCGATGGCTCTGGAAGAGTTCAACGGTAAAATCGAAGAGGAAGTGGTTTTTCATCATCCTGCGGAGGTGTCGGCAGACCGCGTAATTTTCATGGGGGCGGGACCGAAGGCCACCGCGGATACCGAGGTGTTTCGCGCTTTGACCGGCCGAGCGGTCAACAGATGCATCACTCGAGGGCTTGACGACGTTTTGCTGGCCGTTCCTTCGGCGGCCAAATGCGGTCTGGACGCCGCCGACCTGCTTGAGGCAATGATGGAGGGCGCTTTTCTGGGCAACTATCGTTTTGACCAATACAAGAGCGAGAAAAAACAGATCCCCTTGAAAAAGATCGGATTCTGGGCCAAGGCTCAGGATGTCAGACGCTTTTCAAGGCTTCCGACCCGGGTGACGGCGGCCTGCAGGGGTACCCTCCAGGCGCGGGAATGGGTTTCCGTTCCCGCCGTCGATAAGCGACCGGATGCCTATGCTGAATCGATTGCCGCTCTTGCCCGGGCAGAAGGGCTTGATGCCGTGATATGGGATGAAAAGATCCTTGCGGAAAATGGATTTGGTGCTCTTCTGGCCGTCGGGCAAGGGAGTCATGCCGCACCCCGGCTGGTGTTCCTCGAATATCGGACCGAAGGCGCCGAAAAGACCGTCTGTCTCGTGGGCAAGGGGGTTACGTTTGATTCCGGCGGTCTGAATCTGAAGATCGGAGGGGCCATGGAAGGTATGAAGATGGACATGGCCGGTTCAGCCGCAGTGGCGGCGACGCTCATCAGCGTGGCCAGGCTCAAACCGAAGCTCAACGTGGTGGGGGTGCTGCCCCTGGTCGAAAATATGCCTTCAGGTAAAGCGATCAGACCCGGGGATATCATCCATACATACTCCGGCAAGACGGTGGAGGTCGGCAATACGGATGCCGAGGGGCGGCTCATTCTGGCCGATGCCATCGCCTATGCCGTCGAGGTTTACAAGCCCCATATCCTCATTGACATGGCGACCCTGACCGGTGCCTGCGTAGTGGCCCTTGGAGAAAAAATTGCAGCGGTTTTTACAGAGGAGGACGCCCTGGCCGAGGCGATTATCGCATCGGGAAGGCGCACCTTCGAACGATGCTGGCGAATGCCCATGCCCGAGGATTACAAGGAACTGCTCAAAAGCGATTTTGCCGACATCAGCAATATGAGCAGCTCCAAGTGGGGAGGCGCCATTACGGCTGCCCTGTTTTTGTCGGCATTTGTAAAAGATACCCAATGGGTCCATATCGATATCGCCGGTCCCGCCTATGCCAAGAAAAGCGGCGCCTATTGTACCCCCGGGGGAACGGGGTTCGGTGTTCGACTCCTGCTGGACCTCCTGGAAAAATTGTGAAAGGCCGGGAAACAGGCCATGAACAGATCCGGATGGACAGTGATCATTTTGGTGGGAATGGGGTGGCTGGCAGCGCTCTCGGGGGCATCCGAAGAACAGATCCTGAAGCTTGGTGCCGAAAGAGATCCCGTCTCACTGGACCCTCACGCACAGTTGTCTGCCGAAACCCTTCAGTATGCTCACATGGTCTTTGATCCGCTGGTGCGTCGGACCGCCGACATGACATTCGAGCCGCGTCTGGCGGAACGATGGGAGCGTATCAGCGACAGGGCCATGCGGTTTTATCTGAAGCGGGGCGTGACGTTTCACAGCGGTAATCCGTTTACCGTGGAAGACGTGAAATGGACTGTGCATCGTCTGATGAAAAGCCCGGATTACAATAGGCTTTTCAAGGATCTTGAAGACGTCAAGATCATTGATGACCAAACGGTCGATCTTGTGACGCAAAAACCCTGCGCCCTCATCCTCAACATGGCGGCCTTGATTTTTCCCATGGACCGTCGATTTTACAGGGGGATGGATGAAAACGGACGCTACAAGGATGCCGTTGTTACGGCCGGTCCTTCTTTTGCCGCCACCCACGCTTCCGGAACCGGAAAGTATCACGTCACAATGCGGGATCCGGGTCTAAAAACTGTTTTTCAAAAATTTCCGGGATATTGGGACGACAAATCCCTTGGCAATATCGACAGGATCATCCTGATTCCCATTAAAAACGATGCCGCTCGGGTAAGCGCGCTGAGGTCGGGAAATGTCGATATGATCACGCCGGTGCCGCCCCAGGATTACGGGCGTATCGAGGCGGATGAGAATCTTCGGCTGATTGCGATAACGGGAAGCCGTATCATCACGCTTCAACTGAATCAGAAGCGTCGTCCCGAGTTCAGAAACCCTCAGGTTCGACTGGCCATGAATTGGGCAGTAAACAAAGCGGATATCGTAGAGAAGATCATGAAAGGGGCTGCCACGGCAGCGGGTCAACAAGGGCCCAAAGGCTTTTCGGGATATACCCCGCGCCTGACGCCCCGTTTTGATCCGGCCAAGGCCAAGGCACTGATGAAATCGGCCGGATATGAAAACGGGTTCGAATGTACCATGATCGCTCCCAACAACCGCTACGTCAACGATGCCAAGGTGGCTGAAGCGGTTGCCGTCATGCTTTCCAGAATCAATATCACGGTGGACCTCAAGACGCTGCCCAGGATTCATTACTGGGATCGCTTCGACGCCCAAACCGCTGATATCCAGATGATCGGATGGCATCCGGAAATGGAGGATTCCGCCAATTACACGGAAAACCTCCTGATGTGTCCTGATACGGAAACCGGATATGGCCGCTACAACAGCGGAAATTACTGTAACGCGAAAGTGGATGAGCTCATCCTCGCCTCCCGGATGGAAACCGGCAACGCCCGACGCCGGGTATTGCTCCAGAAGGTCGAGCAGATTCTCTATGACGAGGCGGCCTTTATTCCCCTCCATTGGGAGAAGGTGTCATGGGCCGGAAAACGGCATCTCGGGATCGAGCCTGTTGTGAACCTCCAGAATGTTGCCTATTTCGGAGATCTGATGATCCACTAGTGTTATTTCATTTTCGACTTTCGGGATGCTGGCGTGGTTCGAAGGCGGCTTACGTCCTGCGCAGCTGCATTGGAGAATCAGGCGAAGAATTGAAAGGCGCACCGGCGATAGCCGGTGCCATGGTCCATCATAATGCGACAAGATCCAGCGTCCTGGCGATCTCCTCGGATACCCTGCGGACAAATTTTTCGAAATCCTCGCCGTCAATGGGATTTCCCGGTGCCGGGACCTTCTCCAGATCGTCCGGCCGCATATAAACGGGTCGGTTCATCAGCCTCGGATCAGGATGGATTCCGAACTCATCGGGGAACCGATTTTCGAAGTACATTTCCTGAAAACCAGCGAATTTGAGGGCGTGAGCCGTGGAGTCCACCACAGCTGTTTCATCAGTATCGACCAATCCCGTCTGTCGAGCCCGAACGAGTCCGGCTAAGGATTCTCCGCCGTGGGTGCAGGCGATGTGACCGTTATGGTTGGCCGTCAACTCCCAATCCATGATCTCCTGCTCGGTGACCTCAACGAAAAAAACCCGCTGTTCACCGGCGATTTGGTTGTATTTTTCCGCCAGATGAATGACCCTGGGCATGGAGACGGGGTTTCCGATCATGGCGGCCTGGGCGACGCTGGGTTTGACGGCCATGGGGACAAATCGACGTTTGGCGGGGTCCGGCTCCATGTAGTAGCGGTAGACGGGATTGGCATGGGCCGACTGGACCCCGATGATTTTAGGCAGAACGTCGATAATTCCGATATCGTAGAATTTCAGGAACCCGCTCATGACGGCGGTGATGTTTCCGGCGTTGCCGATGGGAACGACAATCACCTTTCCGGCCATGTCGTACTCGAAGTCTTGAGCGATTTCATAGGAATAGGATTCCTGCCCCAGTATGCGCCAGGCGTTTTTCGAGTTGAGAAGCGCTACCGGGTAGTGTTCGGCGAGGTGCTCCACCACCTTCATGCAGTCGTCAAAAACCCCGGGAATTTCGAAGACCCGCGCACCGCTGCCCAGGGGTTGGGAGAGTTGTTGGGGAGTGACCTTCTTGTGAGGCAACAGCACGGCCGATTTGACATGGGGCTTGAGATAAGCCGCATAGAGGGCGGCCGCTGCCGAAGTGTCGCCCGTCGAGGCGCAAACGGCCAGGACATTCTTGATCTTGCCGCTTTTGATCAGGTAGTTGATATAGCTGAAAGCGCTGGCCATGCCGCGGTCTTTGAACGAGGCGCTGGGGTTCTGGCCGTCGTTTTTGAAAAAGAAGGCCATGCCCGCCAACTCCTGCAGCGTGTTATTGGCTGAAACGATGGGGGTGTGCCCTTCGCCCAGGTAGACAATATCCGACAGGGGAATGACGGAGCCGATAAATTCGTGGTAGAGATAGATGCCTTTCAGGGCCGGGATCTTGAGCATCCGTCGATAGTCGAAAATACGGCGCCAGAGCGGACCCGGGATTTGTCTGAGCCGATCGAACTGCTCATCCTGAATGAGCAGCACCTGGCCGCAATCCGGGCAGGTGTAGAGCAGCTTGTCAATTCCGTGCACCGTACCGCAGCCGAGACAGTGGTAGGCGAGCCGGCCTGCTTTTTCGGGAATCAGATAAGAGCGGATTTCTTTCGGAAAGTCTTGTGGCTTCAACTTGATATCTCTCTATTTTTTATGGTCTATTTTTTCGAGGCCGCCCATATAGGGTTTCAGTGCTTCAGGGATAAGCACTGATCCGTCGGCCTGCTGATAGTTTTCAAGGATGGCGGCAAAGGTCCGCCCAACGGCAAGGCCCGAACCGTTAAGGGTATGAATCCATTCCGTTCCTTTCCTGCCCTTTTGCTTGAACCGGATGTTGGCGCGTCGTGCCTGAAAATCCTCGAAATTGCTGCAGGACGAGATTTCCCGATACTTGTTTTGAGCCGGAAGCCAGACCTCGATGTCATAGGTCTTGGCGGATGAAAATCCCAAATCTCCGGTACACAGGGTGATGACTTGATAAGGCAACTCCAGGCGCTTCAGAATGGTTTCGGCGTGTTCGAGCAAGGATTCCAGTTCGGTATAAGAATGATCGGGATGGACAAACTTGACGAGTTCGACCTTGTTGAACTGGTGCTGGCGGATCAATCCTCGGGTGTCTTTGCCGTAGGAACCGGCCTCGGAGCGGAAGCACGGGGTGTAGGCCGTGTGGTAAATCGGGAGGTCTTCTTCGGCGAGGATGTCGCCGCCGTAAATGTTGGTTACGGGAACCTCGGCGGTGGGGATCAGAAAATAATCCCAGTTTTCCAGCTTGAAAAGATCGGCCTCGAATTTAGGGAGTTGACCGGTGCCGGTCATGGCGGCGCGGTTGACGATGAACGGCGGCAGGGTTTCCGTGTATCCGTGTTCGGTGGTGTGGATATCGAGCATGAAGTTGATAAGCGCCCTCTCCAACCGTGCGCCCGCACCGATATAAAGTGGAAACCTGGCGCCGGTGATTTTGGCGGCCCGTTCCAAATCGAGGATTCCCAGATTTTCACCGATATCCCAATGGGCTTTGGGCGTGAAATCAAATCGGGTGGGAGTGCCAACCTGTTTCAACAGGATATTTTCCGACTCGTCGCGTCCAATGGGAACCGAAGCATGCGGTATATTGGGGAGCGTCATCAGGATACCCTGAAGCGTTTCATCATAACGCGCCAACCGGATGTCCAGCGCTTTGATCCGAGAGGAGACGTCCCGCATTTCCGTCACGAGGCTTTCGGCGTTTTCACCATTTTTCTTCATATCGGCGATCTGTTCTGAAACCACATTTCTTCGATGCCTCAATATCTCGATTTCCTGGAGGATCTCCCGTCGTTTTTCATCCGCATCACGAAAACCACCGAGGTCGGCTTTGTCGTTCCGTGTGGTCAGCGCTTTTTGTACTTCCGCTAAATTTTGTCTCACAAACTTGATTTCCAGCATAATAATTCCTATAATCTCAAAAGTCGGTTGTATATAAAGTTGAGATCGTTATCGCTGAACCGGGTCCCGGCAAAACGATTGCTCGGCAACTCCAGGATAATTGTTAAAAAGTTATCATGGGCAGAGAGGGGAGTCAATGGATAATATCAGTTGACTCTAATCGGAAAAATTAATTATATTACTATAATATATCAAAAAAATGTCTTGGAGCTCAGCGGATAGGAGAGCAGTGTATGGATGAGATCAGAGAGAAGAAGAGCAGTATCCGGACTGACATGATCACGATGATGGACGCCCTTTCCGATGATGTTTTCAGGAAAAAGACTAAAAACTTGGAGGAAAGGCTTTTCGATTTCGCTAATTTCATAGAAGCCAAGATTTCCCTCCTGTACGTGAACCTCAAGCACGAGATTCCGACGAAGCGGATTTTGCAATGGTGCTTCGAACATAACAAAATAGTTGTTTTGCCCGCTTTTGGCAAAGAAAAGCGAACCATGACGCTGATGAAGGTCGACGATATCGAGAAAGATCTGAAACCGGGTCCTCGTGGTGTGTTGGAGCCGGATCCGGAGAGATGCAAGCGAGTGCCTGTCGATCAGGTTGACATCGCCATCATCCCAGGGATTGCATTTGATGAAAAGGGCGGTCGGATCGGATCGGGAATGGGTTATTACGATCGTCTGATTCCCAAGTTGTCCGTCACAACCCGAAAGGTCGCACTGATTTTTGAAGATCAGGTCATACCCCAGGTCCCCATGGAGCCTCATGATAAATATGTCGATATTGTCATCACTGACCGGCGGATTATTTACAAGATATAGCGGTCGGTCACGGTCTGTGATCAGGGGTTCAGGACGTTTTCCAATTTTTCAAGGTTCCCCGATTCGCCTACGGCGATCAGGGTGTCCCCGCTGTTGATGGTCGCTTCGAAGGATGGGTTGAACAGCATGCCGCCGTCCGACTTTTTGATGGCGATAATGATGAGGTTGTAATTCTGGCGGATGCCCGAATCCTTGAGCATCTTGCCGACGAGGGCGGATGCCTTTCCGACGGGAATCTCCTCCATTTGAATATCCTTGCGGCGATGCGTAAAGGCCAGATCCAGAAAAGTGGTCACCGTCGGTCTGAGAATCCGATTGGCCATGTTTGACGCCCCCATGGCGTATGGTGACTCAACCCGATCTGCGCCTGCTGCCGTAAGTTTCGCCGCGGACCGATCGCTGCCCGCTCTGGCGATGATTTCAATGTTCTTGTTGAGTTGGCGGGCTGTCAGAACCAGGAAAACGTTTTCCGTGTCCGTGGCCAGGACAGCTACGAGCCCTTTGGCGTGCTCGATACCGGCTTTCAGCAGCAGCATTTCGTTGGTTGCGTCTCCGGAAAGGTGGAGCACATTGTCGGCCTCCATTACGGGGATCAACTCCGAATCCTTTTCGATGACGACCAGGTCTATGGGTTTGCTTTTCAGTTTGTTGCACAAAACCCGGCCAATGCGGCCATACCCGCAGATAATATAGTGGTTTTCGAGTTGGCTGATTTTCTTGTCCAATCTTCGTCTCCCCAATGTTTCACGAATCTGTCCCTCCACCATGAATTGAACCACGGCGCCGGCGACGTAAACGAACAGCCCCAGTCCTGAGAAGATGAGAACCATGGTATAGATACGACCCATGGAACTTAACGACTGGACTTCCGAATACCCCACCGAGGCGACGGTGATAACCGTCATGTAAAGAGCGTCCAAAACATCCCAACCCTCAATCAGCATATAACCAAGGGTGCCCGCAATGATCATGAGGATGGACAGGCAGCAGACAATCACGAGATGTTTTGTTCTGTTCATGAGGTGACTTTACACTTCCCTCCATATGTTTGCTGTAGAAGATGATGTATATTATCCGGCCGTCAAAGAAAATAGAAAAGGAGTCTCTGCATATCGCCGTCATCTTGTATCGTCCCGGTCCCCGGTGTGTCCAGGCCTGTGGGATTCAGCTTGATGACGTGTTTATGTGACTGAAAACAGATATGTTTATTGACGTGCATCCGCAGAGTTGATATAAAATAAAATTATGGAAAAAGAGATATCAAAATACCTTCGTCGTCGCGAGGAGATGGTCAAGCGACAGATTGAAGCGCGAGGTGTGAGCGATCCGCGGGTGCTGGATGCCATGAGGAGGGTTCCAAGACACCTGTTTGTGAGCGAAGCGCTGGAAGATCAGGCTTACGGCGATTTCCCCCTCCCCATCGGCGACGGACAGACCATCTCTCAACCCTACATTGTCGCCGAAATGACACAGGCTCTCAAGGTGGGCGAAAAGGACCGCGTCCTCGAAATCGGAACAGGATCCGGATACCAGGCTGCGGTCCTGGCTCAGATCGTTTACCGTGTCTACACCATTGAGCGGATTCACGCACTCTACATCAAAACCCGCCGGCTGTTCGATAATCTCAAATATCACAACATCGTCACTCGCTATGCCGACGGAACCAGCGGGTGGCGGGAAGAGAGTCCCTTTGACGCAATTATCGTGACTGCGGGTGCACCGATCGTCCCGCAACCGCTGATCGATCAACTGACGCCGGGAGGGCGGCTGGTCATTCCCGTAGGGGATCAGTATATTCAGGATTTGGTTCGGATCGAAAAGGATGAACGCGGCGTTCACCAAACCAGCCTCGGCGGATGCCGCTTCGTCAAACTTGTCGGCGAATATGGTTGGAAAAAGGAATAGCCGAAAAACACGTTATAGAAAACGGCGCTATGCATTCATTTATTCTATTGTATCTCAAGGGGCTTGCCATGGGAGCCGCGGATGCGGTTCCCGGGGTTTCAGGTGGGACGGTCGCTTTCATTTCAGGCATTTACGAGGAACTGATCCTGGCGATTCGATCCTTTGACGGTCGGGCATTGAAATTTCTCCGGCAGAGAGATCTTCGAGGCTTCTGGCACCATATTCACGGGACGTTTTTAGCCGTACTTCTGACGGGAATCGGGACATCGCTTTTCATCTTTTCCCGTTTTGTTCTCTACTGGCTTGAAGATTTTCCCGTGTTGGTCTGGGCATTTTTTTTTGGGTTGATCATCGCCTCCATTCTGATGGTGGCGCGAAAAATCAATAGCCGGAACCCGATGATTCTGGGGTTCGGTCTGGGAGGGGTGATTCTGGGGTATGCCGTTACGGTCGCCGTTCCCGCTGAAACCCCTGAAACCCTGAGTTTTGTCTTTCTTTCCGGTATGATCGCCGTGTGTGCCATGATCCTGCCGGGAATCTCCGGAAGCTTCATTCTGGTGCTGTTGTCGAAATATGAGTATATATTCACCGCGATCCGGGATTTCAATCTCGTGATCATCGCCGTTTTCGGATCGGGTTGCGTCGTCGGGATTCTCTCGTTCTCCCATTTTTTAAGCTGGACTCTCCGGCGCTATTACGCACCGACCATCGCTATGCTAACGGGGCTTATGGTGGGATCCCTCAACAAGGTATGGCCCTGGAAGGTTGTTGTCGAAACTGTTGTGTCCTCGGAAGGAGAGGTGAGATCAGTGGTGGAAAAAAACATTCTTCCCACGGCTTACCTCGATGCAACCGGTGCATCCCCTTACCTGACGGAAGCGTTGCTGCTTGCCGTCGCCGGCTTCTCTCTGGTCTATGTTATCGAGAAGCTCTCCTTGCGGCCACCCTTGACTGCGGTCATCAATCGACGGATAGATCGGGCCAAAGGGTGATTCGCCCTTTCAGGAATTCGATGAACGCCAGAGACAGGGGAGAGAGGGTCTTTCGGCGATGACTGGTCAGGTAAAAATGACGTTTCAGAGAGAGGCCTCTTACAGCGACGACGGCCAGGATTCCCCCAGCCAACTCCTCGGCTACCGCAATCCTTGAGAGGATTGATATGCCTATTCGTCCTTTGATGCCCTGTATAACGGCCGCGGTGCTGCCCATCTCGGCGACGATGTTGAGTTGGGCGACGCTCATCGACACCTGACTCAGATGCTTCTCGATGGATTTCAGTGTGCCCGATCCAGCCTCTCTGATGATAAACGGCGCTGTCTTGAGCATGGACAGCGTGATCTCTCCCCTTTTGGCCCACGGGTGATCCACCGGAACGATGAGGCAGAGCTCGTCCGCCAGAAGCGGTTCCTGATGAATCTGCTTCAGACCGGTCCTGGCGCCCACGACACCGACCTCCAGAAGACCTGCGGCAACATCTGCGACGATCTCTTCCGTATCCCCGATGCGGATGGCGGTGGTGACATCCGGATAGGTTTCGACGAAAAGACCCACCATTCGAGGGAGAATATAAACGCCGGGAATGGTGGAGCCTCCGATGACCAGGCGTCCTTTCAGGTTGCCGTGGAACGCCGCCATGGCCGCCTCGGCCTCCTCCTTCAGGGCGATCAGTTTTCTGGCGTATTCATACAGCAGTTCCCCTGCCTTCGTGGGGATCGCCTTTTTGGCCAGGCGATCGATCAGACGGCACTCGAAATGGGCTTCGAGATCTTTGATATGACTGCTGATCGTCGGTTGGGAGAGATGAACGATGTTTCCGGCTTTTGAAAAGCTTTCGGATTCGATGACCTTGCAAAAGATGTTGAGCTGCCAGAGATCCATGGGGTAATCTTGAAAGGTTAAAGTGAGGCGTCAACGGCTGTAGACGCCTTTTTCCCCGGGATATATTTTTTCAGTTTCGTCGGATCAATCAGGGGGTGTGGAGAAACCCGTTTTTTTCCTTCAGCTTCCGGTTAACCAAAGGGGGCACCATATCTTCGATGTCTCCGCCGAATTTGGCGGCCTCCTTGATGATGGTCGAGCTGGTAAAGATCCACCGGAGACCCGTCATCATAAAAACCGTCTGGATATCCCGGTTCAGTTTTCGATTCATCAGGGCCATCTGAAATTCATATTCGAAATCCGATACGGCTCGCATGCCCCTCAGAATCGCATCCGCCTCCCGTTGGCGTGCATAGTCCACCAGGAGGCCGTGGAAAACATCCACCTCGACGCTGGTCTGACCCGCCAGGCTTTCCTTCAGCATCTCCACCCGCTCCTCCACCGTAAACAGGCTTTTTTTTGCCGGGTTGCACAGGATGGTTACGATGATTCGGTCGAAGATTTCGAGTCCGCGATGAATGATGTCGAGATGACCGTTGGTGACGGGATCGAAGGATCCGGGATAGATGGCGATTTTAGGCATGCGTTCGAGTTCCTCATGATTTATTTGGTGCGTTCATAGCATAATTTAAAAAGGACACCAAGGTCTTTCCGTATTTTCTCTGATCTGACAGATCATATCCCGACAACTGTTCAGGCAGAGGTTCGCTTGCGGCGTGCTCGACGACCACCAGCGCTCCGGGTGCGAGAATTCGGCGCTGCCGCAAATGAAAAAGCGCCGGGCCGATCAAATTTTTGTGGTAGGGGGGATCCATGAAAACAAGATGAATATCCGGTTCATGAGGGGTGAGACAGTTTAGGTTTCTATCAATGTCCCACAGGACCACCCGGGAGCGTTCCGTGAGGCCCAGGTGTTCAAGATTTTTCCGTACAGCGGCGACCGAGGCTTTTCGGTTGTCGATGAAAATTGCCGACCGAGCGTCCCGGCTGAGGGCCTCGATTCCCATGGCGCCGGTGCCGGCGAAAAGATCGAGTACCCGAGCCTCCGCAATATTCCTGCCGATAATGTTGAAAATCGCCTCCCGCACTCGATCCGAAGTCGGGCGAACGGCGTTACCCCGGATAGGCAGAAGCTTTCGACCCCGCAAACGGCCGCTGATAATTCTCAAACCGATACCCCGAATTGTTCGAGCTTCCGACGCAGTTCGGCCGGATCGATGCCGATAACGCCGGCGGTTTTGGTGAGGTTGTTGCCGTACTGAGAGAACTTTCTTCGGATGAACGCCATTTCGAACATCTCCTTTGCGGTGGAAAGCTGATCAATGCTGAACAGCTCTTCTTCGGATTTGCCGCTTCTGCCGGCCGACGGGTTGTAAGGAAAAGGGATATCTTCAACCTCGATTGTCGTCTTGTTCAAGATGATTACGAGCCGTCCGATAAGATTTTTCAGTTCCCGGACATTGCCGGGCCAGGGATACGACATGAGCATCTCCATGGCTTCAGGCGTGATATGAGTGGGTGACGGCCCGGTTTTTTTGCCGCGATCCTCGAGAAAGATGTTCATCAGGACGGGAATGTCTTCGATGCGGTCTTTCAGGGATGGGACATGGAGCGGTATTTGATTGAGGCGATGATACAGATCCTCCCGGAAATTGCCCTTCTCGATTTCTGTTTCCAGGTCCTTGTTGGATGCCGCGATGATCCTGACGTCGACGCGAATGTCTCTGCCGCCCCCGACGCGCTGAAAGGTTTGTTCCTGAAGCACCCTCAAGAGCTTGGCCTGGGTTTGAAGGCTCATGTCTCCGATCTCATCGAGAAAGAGGGTTCCATCGTTGGCGATTTCGAACCGTCCTCGTTTTCGTGTGTCCGACCAGGAGACCGCGCCTTTTTCATGGCCGAACAGCTCGCTTTCCAGACGCTCTTCGGGAATCGCGGCACAATTGATGTCGATCAGGGGTTGCTCCGCCCGTTTGCTGAACTGGTGGATCGTCCGTGCCACCAACTCCTTGCCGGTGCCGTTTTCACCGGTGATAAGGATCCACGAGTCGGTGGGGGCGACAACGACAATCTGTTTCTTGAGTTCGACGATAGCCGGACTTTTACCGTTGATGGCGTGCTTTTCGAGTGTTTTTTTCCGAAGGTAGCGGTTTTCCTCCTCGAGTCTTCTGAAATTGAGGGCGTTGTTGATGTCAACGATGACCTTGTCGATGGAGAGGGGTTTTTCAATCAGGTCGAAGGCACCCAGTTTTGTGGCTTTCACCGCGGTCTCGATATTGCCGTGACCCGTGATGATGATGACTTGAAGGGCGGGATGATGCTTCTTGATCTCTTTGAGAGTTTCGATGCCGTCGATGCCCGGCATCCAGATATCCAGCAGGACGAGGTCGGGGGATTTGTCTTCTATCAATTTCAAGCCCTCGTACCCGTTGTTTGCGGTGATGACCTCGAAGCCTTCGTCGGAAAGAAGTCCGCCCAGAGATTTCAGGATGTTGGGTTCGTCGTCGATGATCATGATGGTTGGAAACATGCCTTCTCCTTTGATGGTGTTGCGGCGTACGTTGCTATACCGGGAGTTCTATGATGAATACCGTTCCCATCGGATGATTGTCCTGGACGCGGATGGTGCCCTTGTGATCCGCTATGATGGTGCTCACGATGGTGAGTCCGAGACCCATGCCGGTCTTCTTTGTTGAAAAGTAGGGCTCGAAAAGCCTTGTTTTGTCTGACCGGGCGATGCCGGGACCCGTATCGGCGATATCGAGTTGTACGATCCTTTTGGAGGGGACCAGGGTCGCGGTGATGGTGATCGTCCCGTTTCCACCCATGGCGCTGATCGCGTTATCCAGCAGGTTGATGACGGCCTGTTTCATCTGGAAACGATCCAGGTTGAGCAAGGGCAGATTCGTCTGGACTTGTACGTCGAAATGAATGTCGGGGTGTCCCTCCCTGAATAAGGCCACGCTCTCTTCAATGATGGGGGGCAGCCTGACCTGCTCCGGATTGGCGGCCGGGAATCGAGCGAATTTCGAAAATTCATTCACGAGGTTGCGGATCAACTCGACATGATCGATGATCATCTGGGTGCATTCGTCAAATACAGGATCCTGGATCGTCTGAAAATATTTTCGTCGGAGGCGCTGGGCCGATAGGGATATGGGGGTCAGGGGGTTTTTGACCTCATGGGCGATTCTCCGGGCGACTTCGCGCCACGCCGCCATCCGTTGGGCCTTTTCCTGGTCCGTCAGGTCGTCGAAGACCACGACCAGTCCAATGTGACGCTTTTTGTCGTCCTGAAGCGCATTGACGTGGATCATGAAGCTGCGGGGCCGTTCATTGATGATAAGTCGAAGGGGCATCGCCAGGGTACGCTTCCCGGATTCCACGAATTTGTCCATGATATCACGATCGAGGTCCGGGTCCTGGCCTTCGAAGAGCCGTCGGTAGTTTTTGTGAAGAATTTCTTCGGATTTGAGGTTGAGCATGCGTTCCGCCGACTTGTTGGCGGTCCGGATGATGCCCTGGGCATCGATGCTGATAACGCCGGTGGAGACATTTCGGAGAACGATCTCCATATATTGGCGGCTTTCCTCGATTTCTTCGTTCTGTTCGCGGAGCTTTCGGGCCGACAATTCCAACTGCTCCCGGTTGGTCCTGAGATCCCGCGTCATTCGGTTGAATGAATCCACAAGGCTTCCGATTTCGTCGTCCCCAACCATGGCGATGCTGAAACTGAGATCGCCCCCTGCCACTCGTCGGGTGCCTTCGGCCAATTCCTTGATGGGGATGCTGATGGATTTCGCCAGGTAAAACCCGAGCCATATAGCCGAAAAAACCACCAGCAGCGCGACGATGGACAGGGTGATGTAATACGTCGATTGGATGGGCTGTTTGAACAGTTTGATCTGTTGATACTCTTCGTATCCCCGAGAAATGGCCGCCAGGTTTTCCGTGAGGTTCGGCGGAATGAGGGTTGAGAGAATGATGAAGCCCCGTGCGTTTCGGGGATGGGCTCCCAGGGGGATGGCGCCGATCACCCGGTTCAGTTCGCCGATGGGGATTTCTTCGGATACGGCCCGAATCGATTGATCGCCGAGATACTGTTCGAAGTTGGATCTGGAAAGGGCCGGAGGGGGTTCCGGAAATGATTTGCTGATTGAGATGGACAACCGTCGTGCTTCGGCGTCGTAAATCTCGACGCCTTCGATATTGAACTCCCGCTGAACGACCTGTGTATATTTTCTGAGCGCATCCTGTTGAGGGGCGTCAATGTAGTTTCGGGCGTCGACCTGATAAACGATACGTTCCAGAAAGAAGCGATTATGGTCTTCCACGTATCGATACAGTTGGCGGCCGACCCGGAGGGAGTTGTCGAGGGCCTGCTCTATGGGAACGTTAAACCAGAACTCGACGCTGGTAGTGATGAAATGGATGGAGAAAAAAAAGAGGACCGTTGTCGGCAGCAGGGCCAATCCGATGAATGCCACAACGAGGCGGGTTCGCAGGCTGGCACCCATAACCTTCCGTTTTCGGTCGTAAAGGAGCTTGACGAGGTTTCTGAAAACGAGAAAGGCCAGCAGGAGCAGCAGCAACAGGTTGATGTTGATGAGGATGAACATCAAGATGGTGTTGGATATGGGAAAATCCGAAACCGAATCGAAAAGGCGATTCTCGACGTAGGTCAGCACGACTACGACGACGGCAATCAGGACAATCAAAATGATTTCTCGCCTGCGTCGTCGCCGATCCTCGTCGGTCAGAAAAGTGGCGCGGCTTTTGATTCGGTTTTTTCGCATGGCGGATTGAAAAACGAATTCAAGATAAGGTTAAAAACGGGTCGATATTGAGGCAAAAGCGGCACCGGCCGTATATCGACCGTTTAATACGTAAAGTCGACGGCGTGCCAGTCGGTTTCAAATTCCCACATGGATGCCATTACCATGATGTATCTCAAATAGAACGGCAATGTCATTTTGCTGAGTTTGGCTTTGACGCGAATGCGGTAAGCATTGCCCTTCCTGAGCCGATCCAGGGGAATGACCTTGACGCCGTCGATCCGGGTCATCCGCCCCTTGGCCTCGTCAAACGACATGAGTGGGACGGAAGGGTCCGCTTCCCAGGAGCGTGTGACGGTAAATTCTTTCTTGAGGTTGTAATACTTGATGGTGTGGGTAAGGGTCATTTCAGACAAGGTTCGGTTGGCCCAAAAATAACGAATTTCCTCCAGAACGATAAAAAACGAAAAGGTGGTGGGGACACCGCTCGAAACGGCCTCATGGATCGGTTCCGTAAAAGCGTCCTTGACTTTCAGGTAGAGGAGAAGATCCTTTTGGCTGTTGGTCACGGAAATATCCGCAATGCTCGCACCGAGGGCGAGGCCCGGCGAGGCCTGAAGCATGATGGCCATCAGGCAGGCGACGCCGATGTGCCGATATCGCGACTGCCCCATAACGTCAGATCGGCTCACTCCGGAAACCAATGGGACCCTGAAGCCGGGTGATGTCGTCGGCGTTGTTGATGGTGATCGTTTCCCAGGATTCCTTCCGACTGAAAAGAGTTTTGAGAAAGGCGTGGTTGAAAGCATGGCCGGACCGATGGGTCACGATGTGGCCTATGATGGGAAGCCCCAGAAGAGAGAAATCGCCGATACAGTCAAGAATTTTGTGCCGCACGAACTCGTCTGGAAATCGCAGACCGCCTTCGTTGACGACGCCGTTATCGCCGATGACGACGGCATTGTCGAGAGATCCCCCCCGAGCGAGGCCATATCGTTTCATATATTCGACTTCATGCAGAAAACCGAAGGTTCGGGCCGGACTGATTTCTTTTTCGAAGCGATCCGGCGTCACCTCGATGGAGTAGGTCTGTCGCTTGATCATGGGGTGCGGAAATTCGATGGTACAGGTAATTCGGGTTGTGGGTTCGGGGTAAACCGAGACGGATTTCCCCTCCGATTCAATCGCTATCGGCTTTTTGATGACGAAATAGCACTTGGGACCGGACTGGGCCGTTGTTCCTGCCGAACGTACGAGCCGGGTAAAAGGCCCGGCGCTGCCGTCCATGATGGGGACTTCATAGGAATCGAGCTCAACCAGGGCGTTGTCGATGGAGAGCCCCGCAAATGTCGCCATGAGGTGTTCGATGGTGGAGACGATGCATCCCTCCGAGCCGATGACCGTGGCCAGACTGGTATCCACGACCTGATTGAAATGGGCTGATATCCTTGGACTGCCTGTCAAGTCTTTTCGAACGAATTGAATACCGTGGTTGATCGGAGCCGGATGAATGGTCATGTTGACGATTTTTCCGGAATGTACGCCCATCCCGGAACAGAAAACCATTTTGGCCAGCGTTTGCTGACGGGTTTGTATCAAGAATGCCTCCACCTTGCTGTTGACGGTGCCTCTCCGTTCAGGGCTGTCAATCCATTTATTATTTGGGTCGTCCACCGCTGTCTGACCCGACACATCCCGTCGCCACGGCGATGAAATACGTTTTTGCTTCGAGGCGTCGCCGTTGCTTTTCCCTTGCGTTTGAAAGGAATAAAGGTATTTTTAAACACTTTTAGCCTAGTGTTCAAGGATTTGACAACAATTTCCGGAAAAACTTTGAGCGGTTTGAAGAGGATAAAATAATTGTGCTCATTTTAGCGCTTTGTTATAATTTAAAAATTCAACTTGAAACTTCCGGGAACCGGCCCTTTCCAATCAATATCGCTGAAGTCGGCTTCAACCCCGAATCATGGAGTGATGTTGAAAGGCGGAGAACAGAAGCTTGAGAACGAAGCGTCTTGAAAAGGGGATAGTGGTCCATTCGGGAATACCGGAACCGAAACGCAATGGTCGCGGACGGACTTTCGTCCTCCGGTCTTCCAGCCGGCCGTCTGAAAGGAAGGAGATGGTGTGCTTGCCAAAGTGTTGAGCAGTGCGGTGATCGGCATTGATGCATTCATAGTGGATGTGGAAGTGGATATCTCGGCGGGCCTGCCGTCTTTTACGACGGTCGGACTGCCCGAAGCCTCGGTCAAGGAAAGTAAGGAGCGGGTCAAAGCCGCCATTCAGAACTCCGGGTATGCCTTTCCGGACGATCGGATCACCATCAATCTCGCTCCCGCCGACATCAAAAAAGAAGGTACGGGTCTCGACCTTCCCATCGCTATAGGCATCCTGGCCGCTGTCGGTCTGATCCCAAAAGACGTTTTGACTGACTACATGATCCTGGGCGAACTCTCCCTGGACGGCCGGGTCAAACCCGTTCGGGGGTCACTGCCCACGGCCCTGACCGCCTTGCGAGCCGGATATGCCGGAATTATGGTTCCCAGGGAGAACAGTCTTGAAGCCGCGGTAGTTCAGGAAATATCGGTTCTGCCCGTCACGGATCTGTCCCAAGTGGTGGATTTCTGTCGGGGATTGGCTTCCATCCCGCCCGTGAAGACGTGTCTTGATACGCTGTTTTCGAATTCGGAGCATTACCCGGATGATTTTTCCGACGTCATGGGGCAGGAGCATGTCAAGCGGGCGCTGGAGGTGGCTGCGGCCGGATCTCACAACCTTCTGATGATCGGCCCCCCCGGATCGGGAAAGACCATGCTGGCCCGCCGGATTCCGTCTATATTGCCGCCCATGACCTTTGAAGAATCCCTTGAGACTACCCGGATATTCAGTGTCATCGGTGGGCTGGATAGAGGACAGGCCCTGGTTGTCCGTCGACCTTTTCGGGCGCCCCACCATACGATATCCGATGCCGGCTTGATTGGTGGGGGGCGTTTTCCTCGACCGGGCGAGGTAAGCCTGGCCCACAACGGCGTTCTGTTTCTCGACGAATTACCGGAATTCAAGAAAAATGTGCTGGAAGTGCTTCGCCAGCCCATGGAAGATCTTTCGGTCACCATCTCGAGGGTGAATTCGACCCTGACGTACCCCGCAAGCTTCATGCTCATATCGGCCATGAATCCTTGCCCGTGCGGATACAAGGGGGATGATGCCCATGAATGCCATTGCTCTCCGATTTCCGTCGAACGTTATCGGTCGCGGATTTCAGGACCTCTCCTGGACCGGATCGATATTCACGTGGAGGTGCCTGCCGTGGCTTACAAAGACCTCACCGGCGGCACTTCAGGCGAGTCTTCGGCCGTCATACGACGGCGGGTTTCCATGGCGCGCGCCATGCAGACGCGGCGATTCAAGCGGACCGGCATCCATTGCAACGCCCAGATGGGCAGCCGGCAGATCCGCCGGTATTGTACCGTCGACGAAGATTCCGAAACCCTCCTGGAAACGGCTATGCGTCGATTGGGCCTTTCAGCCCGGGCCTACAACCGTATCCTCAAGATCAGTCGAACCATCGCCGATCTGGATGGATCGGAGATGATACGGCTCGATCATCTTTCAGAAGCCATCCAGTATCGAAGTCTTGATCGGGGGAAAACCCGAACCTGACTTTTTCTGCAGAGAGGATCCATATGCCGATGAATCTGAAACCGCCGCCGTTGCAGCTACCGGAATACTGGATCGAGATCAGCGGACGTATCGCCGACTACGGGGTCTATCATCCCGGCGAACTCCATCAGGCGGTTGTGACGGCGCGATCGATCCGGTTGCGTACGGCCTCGGTGGCGCTCCTCTTGGACGGTCTCTGCCGGCGAACCTGCCCTCATTGTCCCGACCCTTGCTGTCTGAGCGCCAAGGTGTGGTTCGATATGACGGATCTTTTGACGATTTACCTGAACGGGATGCCCATGCCGGAAGCTCAGCCCATTTCCCAATGGACGGCAGTGTGTCGATACGCAGGGTGCCATGGCTGCCGGCTTGAGCGCCGGGACCGTCCATGGATCTGTACATGGTATCTCTGCCCGGCCCAGACGGCCTTGCTGCGACGATCGGAGGGACCGGCTCGCGAGGATTGGGCGG
The DNA here is from genome assembly GCF_001854245.1 of Desulfococcus multivorans. Taxonomy (GTDB): domain Bacteria; phylum Desulfobacterota; class Desulfobacteria; order Desulfobacterales; family Desulfococcaceae; genus Desulfococcus; species Desulfococcus multivorans. Next base: position 1,219,101 of record NZ_CP015381.1, read on the forward strand.
CGGCTGTGACGGAGATCAAAACACTTCGCGCGGAACTCAAAAGATGGTTTACACCTATCGTTTTCTGAGCTTTTTTGCACGATATAGCAAATGGGTTCGGCCGGTACGAACAAATGCATGATCTCGTGATACCCAAAAAGCCGCCTGCCATAATTGCACGACGTGCGGCATGGACAAGCGGCTCTTTGATTTGAGACCGTTGCAGAAGGACGGCCGGTTTTACGTTAAATATCGGTTGACGCTATTCTGCCGGTTCCTCGTTAAAGGTGGGCCTGGGGAGTACACCAGCCCTCTCGGCGATTTCTGGAACCTTGTGTTCCCATTCGATGGCCATGAGATGGACACCGGCGATGCCCTTCATCTCCTTGAACTCCTCGATCTGTTCGCAGGCCATTTTAATGCCCTCTTCGGCGTGCTTGCCTTTCGCGCAACCCTTCAAACGGTCGATGATTTCGTCGGGGACGTCCATGCCGGGAACGTTGTTTTTCATGTATCGGGCCATACCAAGGCTCTTCATGGGCGTAACCCCCGCGAGGATGGCGACCTTCTCCGTCAATCCCATGTCGTTGGCCATCTTGACCCATTCCCGCATTTTTTTCATGTTATAAATGCACTGGGTCTGAATAAAATCCGCACCGGCTTCGATCTTTTTGGCCAGTCGATGTACTCTCCACTCAAAAGGCTCGGCAAAAGGGTTTGCTGCGGCTCCGATGAAAATCTTGGGAGCGCCGTCAATTTTTGCGCCGCTCAGGAACTTGGATTCATCGCGCATTTTTTTTATGGTTGAAATCAACTGGGTCGAATCGATATCGAAGACGCCTTTGGCATTGGGATGATCCCCAAACTGCTGATGATCTCCGGAAAGGCAGAGCAGATTTCGGATGCCGTGAGCCGAAGCACCCAGAACATCCGCCTGCATGGCGAGCCGGTTTCGGTCGCGACAGACCATCTGGTAATTGGGTTCGAGACCTTCCTCTATGGCGATCAGCGACGCGGCCCAACTGGACATCCGAACCATGGCTGTCTGATTGTCCGTGATATTGACGGAATCGACCAGACCCTTCAGGTAACGGGCTTTTTCTCTGACGGCATCGGCATTTGCACCGCGCGGAGGTCCGAGTTCGCCCGTAAAAGCAAAATGCCCGGCTCTCAGTACCTTCTCCAAATTACTTCCTGATTTCATATTCAATTACCTCTCGTTTATTGTTGTGGGTCACGGTTCTCCGTCATGACCGATAACCCGGCTTTATCAGTTTGAAAGGTGCGGTCCATTTTTGAGGCCTCCGGATCGTGCCGTTTCAGGCGAGCGGGAGATGCTGATCCAGCCATTGCTGGAACGGTAAGGACATGTTGGGGGCGGCGGCCGCATCTGTTTGCTTTTTGCGTTCATCGCTTTTCCATAGGGGTTTGGCATCAATATATAGCCTGATGCTCAAGGCGTATCTAATAATCCTATTTAATGATATCTGTCAATAAAAAGCTCTCGTTGCTGCCGGATGAACAACTTATGAAAAGGATCGGATTGGAAAACAGGGCGTCAGGAAAGGCGCCGCAAAGCGGCCTGGGAAAAGAGCTGGATTTGGAGGGGAATATTTGACGAAGCTGAAAATTTGAGGTAGGAGTTCAAACACGGGTACGGTAACGATATCGAAAAGACTGTCGGTATCAACGGCCGGAACTGCTTTGCCGAGACATCAAAAACCGCATGCCATGCCTGCCGTGTTCCGGCATCAAAGCCGGGAAAACGAAGGGAAGCGCTTGTTTTTCTGAATTCTGCCGATGTATAAAACAGCGTTGTTTCCGACGTGGTCAAGATACGTCAAGTTCGACGTAGCCAACAAAAATATCGTGGGAACGACCGTGATGCTCATGAGAATCTGTTCGCGGCCAACAAAAAAGTGGTGGGTAATCGGGGTGCTGGCGATCGGCTGTTTCGGTGTCGGTTGCAGCGGATTGCTTCCCAGCTCCAAACGTGACACGAAAACGATATGGGCTTCATACGATGCCGCCAAAAAATCGTTTGATGAAATTGTCCCCTACAAGACAACGACGGAGGATCTGAGACGACTCGGGTACGATCCTTTTGTCGCCGCCAACATCAAGGTGTTGACATATATCGAACTTCTTTACAGGTTTTTACCCAACAACTCCATCACCAAGGCAGATTTGGACGAGGGAATTCAGGACTGCCTTCTTGCAAAGGATGCCTGCACGGGGTATGAGGTTGCATTGTGGCGCAGGCACGAAGACCGATTTGGAAACGTCTTTCTGGATCTTTTCAGTTTCAGACGTAAAACGAAAGTGACCGGATGGGAGTTTAACGCCTTCATCATCATGAAAAACGGACTTGTAGTCTACAAGAACAGCAGCGGCAGACCTAATATAGACGAACTGATCGATGAGAAAAAACCCCTCGGTCCGTTTCAGGATATCGGCGGCGATACGTTGATCCGTAACGCGGGTTTGTAACCCATGGGGATTCTCTTTCGGGGAGCCGTTGTCCTCGTCATCCTGATCGTCGTTCCGCTTACGGCAGGAGCGATGCCGCCGGATACGGCCGTTGGGTACGATTCAGCCATAACGGAAACAATATCGTTTTTTCCGGGTGAACGTCTCAGTTACGCGCTCAGATGGGAATTTATCCTCGCCGGTGAAGCCACGCTGGAAGTTCTGCCCAATGATGTCGTAGACGATCGACCTGTGCGTCATTTCGCTCTGACTGTCAGGTCCAACGCCGTTCTGGATAAGATCTACAAAGTCCGCGATCGTATCGATGCCTATACCGACCTGAGGTTGAGCCGGTCGGTTCTGTATCGAAAGAAACAGAAGGAGGGACGACGCGAGCGGGATATCGTTGTTCGTTTTGACTGGGAAAATCAGACGGCGGTTTATACCAATTCCGGTCGTTCGAAGGCGCCTGTGGCGTTGATGCCCGGTACCTTCGACCCGTTGTCCGCGTTTTATTTTGTCCGTGCATCCGATCTGTCGCCCGGAAGGATTATCGAGCGTCCGGTGAGCGACGGCAAGAAATGCGTTCGCGGCAGCGCCGAGGTGCTTGAACGGGAAACCATACGGGTGAATGGGAGGACTTACGAAACCCTTCGGCTGGAACCCGAGCTGAGACACGTGGGCGGTGTCTTCGAAAAGAGCCCGGATGCCAAGATCGAGTTGTGGGTGTCCGCCGATCGTCGGCATATCCCTGTCCGGATCAGGAGCAGGGTGGCGGTGGGCCGTTTCGTAGCGGAACTCATGTCCGATTCGACTGAAACCGATTCCGACTGGATTCAATAGGTGACGAAGAGGTAAGAAATGAACCAGGAATATGTTCGGGTACTGTGGAATAAGATCGAATGTTCCGGGTACTACCGGATGGGGATGACGTGTCCACCCGACTACGAACGGGCCAGGCCCGGACAGTTCGTCATGGTTCGGGTGGCGGAGCGGATGGATCCCATGCTCCGACGACCCTTTTCCATACACCGCCTGATCACTTCTGATGCGGGGACGGTTGAGGGAATCGAAATCCTGTACAAGGTGGTCGGGACAGGAACGGCGCATCTCTCGACGCTCAAGGAGGGCGACGGACTGAATCTTCTGGGGCCCCTGGGCCGTCATTTCAGCCTTCCCGAAAGATCCGGGCACATTTTTATCGTATGCGGAGGGATCGGTGTCGCGCCGATGTACTTTTTGACGGAAACCCTCAAAAAAAAGGGGATTGACATTTCCCGTTGTGTAGTATTTATCGGGGGGCGCTCCAAGGACGATTTGCTCTGCATGAACGATTTCTTCTCCATTGGGGTTCAAACGGTCACCATCACAACCGATGACGGCACGGCCGGAGGAAAGGAGATGGTGACCGGACCCCTCGAGCGAGCGATTCTGGCGCAACGTCCTGACATGATCTATGCCTGTGGACCGCTCGCGATGCTGAGGACGACGAGCCGTATATCGCGGCAATACGGCGTCTCCTGCGAAATTTCCATTGAAACCATGATGGGCTGTGGCATAGGCGCCTGTCTGGGCTGTGCGGTGGAATCGTCGGGCGATTCCGGAACATATTTCCATGCCTGTATCGATGGGCCGGTTTTTAATGCGTTGGACATCATCATATGAAACCGACGCTGCCGCTTGCAATGCTGAATTTTCGTTGACTTGATGAGCGAGCTGTGCTAAACGAAAAACCCTAAAATAAAGGCGGGTTTTCCCATAAATGGATAAGAAAAATTTACGGTACCTCAGAGAACTCGCATATTACAGCAGCATTGGTCTGTCGGTCGCTCTCTCCATCTTTATCGGATTGGGAATCGGCGTCTACCTTGACGGCCGATACAGCACGAATCCCTGGCTAACGTTGATATGCTTGGGGTTGGGCATCGCAGCAGGCTATCGAAACATCGGGTTGGCTATCAAGAAGAGTCGGAAATTCTAACGGGAAAGCGTAAACGGTTTTGAAAATCCAAGAGCGTCTGTTAAAATTTGTGACCCGCATGAATTGGATACTATTAGTTCTTTCGGGTGCCGCAGGGTTTTTCTGGACATCCCCTGCATTCGCCGGCGGGATTATCTGCGGCGGTCTGATCGTCACCGTCAATTTCCACCTTCTTTACCGAACACTCAAAAAAGCCTTCGTTCCCAACAGTTTGACGTCACATCATGTCATTTTAGCCAAATATTATGTCCGTTTTCTCGTGAGCGGGCTGCTCATTTTTGTGCTCATTTTCAAGCACATCGTGAACCCCATTGGGCTTTTTATCGGGCTGTCGGTCGTCGTTGTCAGTATCACCCTGGCAACCTTGCTTGAATTTAAAAACCTTTTGTTGAAGGAGGCTGTGTAAGGTGGAACATCCCTATCTATTCTTTGTCAAGTTGTTCGAGTTCGTCGGTCTGGGCCATTTTGCCCATGCGTATCCCCATGTGATCTATTCCTGGGTGGTGATGCTTCTGCTGGTCGTCCTGGGCCTTCTGAGTGCCAAAGGTATCGCCATGGTCCCCAACAAAATGCAAAACTTTTTTGAAATCATCGTGGCCGGCATTGAAGACTTCATGGTCGATATTACCGGGGAAGAGGGGCGTTGGCTTTTTCCATTGGTCGCAACGATCTTCCTCTACATCTTTATCGGAAACCTCATCGGTCTTGTCCCCGGTTTCTTTCCCCCGACGGCCAGCCTGAACACCACTCTCTCCTGCGCACTGGTGGTTGTTGTTTTCACCCACATCATCGGTGTAAAATATCACGGCGTCGGTTATATCAAACATTTTATGGGGCCGGTATGGTGGATGATTCCCATCATTTTCCCTATCGAGCTTATTGGGCACCTTGCCAGAATCCTATCGCTTTCCTTCCGACTTTTTGGAAACATGATGGGGCATGAACTGGTGCTGGGGATTCTTTTCGCGTTGGCAGGTGCTTTTTTTGCCCCTCTACCGATCATGGCGCTGGGTATATTTGTCGCGCTGGTTCAGGCATTTGTTTTTTTTCTCCTGTCGATCATGTATTTTACGGGTGCCATGGAGCACGCACATTAAGAACGCACATAAACGTAAGATCGGATATGGATTTAATTTCGCTATTAATGGGATAGTGGAAGAAGCGCAATACTTATCAAATCTACTTAAGGTGAAGGAGGTACGTTAGATGGAAGCTCAGGCATTACAATTTTTTATCGCATGTGTGACTGCGGCGGGTTTTGGGATTGCAGTAGCAGCTTTTGGTTGCGGTATCGGCCAGGGTCTTGGCTTGAAGGCTGCGGTCGAGGGTATCGCCAGAAATCCCGAATCTTCCGGTAAGGTGACCGTTACCATGCTGATCGGCCTGGCCATGATCGAGTCTTTGTGTATTTATGCTTTGGTCATCGCACTGATCCTGATCTATGCGCATCCGCAGGCTGCTGCTATTGCAGGGTTGTTTGCCAAGTAAATATCGTTGGTTATCCTTATGGTCCAAGATAGGGCCACCCTTCGGGGTCGGCCCTATCTTTTTTGGGGCGGGGCGACTGAATTTTAATGGCTCAATCCTGATCTTGTCTGAATTCCGAGAAATAAGCTTGACTTTTCAGGGATAGCGATGCTATCAACTCAAGTTTTAATTTGTAAGATGTAGAAGGTTCTATCCTTGCTCCGCTCTGTCGGGGCTTCATATCCGTAAGGAGGATTTATGAGACGGTACGAAACTATGGTCATTGTTGAATCTGACCTGCCCTCGGAAAAGCGGGATCCGCTTTTCGAGAGAATGGAAGAGACCATCTCCCAGCATGGGGGAATGCTGATTGCGCGTGACGATTGGGGGACGCGCAAGCTTGCCTATGAGATCAAGAAAAAGTCACGGGGTTATTATTTGCGGCTCGACTACTGCGGGAATGGTGGATTGGTCAGCGAACTGGAGCGATTCTGCCGGATCGACGATCGTGTTTTGAAATATATGACGGTTTTACTCGAAAAGGATGCCGACATGGCGGCCATAAAAGCCGAAATGGCCAAAGCGGAGGCTGCCGAGGCATCGTCCGCCGCCGAAGATGCCGATGCCGCCGAGGCGACACCTGCCCAAGAGGATGCCGAGAAACCTGAAACCGCGGAGGAGGAATAATGGCCTTTCAACGTAAACGGAACGCCAAGGGTGGTCGAAGAAAAAAGCGGATTTTTCATCGCCGCAAAGTCTGTCGTTTTTGCGCTGACAGCAGTCTTGCCATCGATTACAAGGAACCGAAGACGCTCAGAATGTTCACGACAGAGCGTGGGAAGATCATTCCTCGCAGAATTTCAGGTACCTGTGCCACCCATCAACGCAAATTGACCGAATCGATTAAACGGGCGCGTTCCATCGCGCTGTTGCCTTACGTCGGTACGGTCGATCTGTAAAGAGCTGGGCAGGGGGGCATGCAGTAAGCCCCCTGCTGCCCTATCCGAGGAGACATTGAACGTGCTGCCAATCGGCAGATCGAGTGTAGGAACGGAACTTCTCATAGGGATAGTGGTTGTCGGCCTGCTTTTATTCAGTGCGACACACATACCAGTGATCGGATTTTTTGTTTCCCTGTTTATCCCGTTGCTGATTTTTTTTTATCGACTTCGGCTGGGTCGACGCATCGGTGGTATTGTCCCCGTCGTACTTGGTGCCATCATGGCGCTTTATCTGGGTGGGGCATCCTTCGAGTTACTCTTCTTTTTCGAACTGATGGTGATGGGATATGTTTTGGGGGAGGTGCTTGAGCAGCGTCTGTCGGTGGAGAAAACCGTACTTTTGACCGTCGGGATCGTGATGGTTTCCGGCGGCGTATGTCTGACGGTATACAGCGCCTTTCTCGGCGTCGGCACTGGTGAGATGATCTCGGATTATGTGGATCGGAATCTCCAGATGACGATGGCACTCTATCAAAGCATCGGAATGTCCGAAGAGATGATTGACGCCGTTTCGGAATCCCTCGAAACGATCCGTTTTTTTCTGGTGCATGTCCTGCCGGCATTGGCGATTTCTTCCGTTCTTTTCATGACATGGATGACCCTTGTCATGGCGAAGTTCGTTGCCCCCCGGTTTGGGCTTGCCTATCCGGATTTCGGGAGACTGAATCTCTGGCGGGCACCGGAATTTCTGATCTGGGGCGTTATCGGAAGCGGCGGTATTCTGCTCTTTGCAGACGGCAGGCTTCGAATGGCAGGCGTCAATGGCCTGATCATTCTGATGACAATCTATTTTTTTGTCGGAATTGCAATCGTCTCCTATTACCTGGAGAAAAAACAACTTCCCCTGTTTTTGCGTATTTGCGTCTACAGCTTCATTGCGCTTCAACAGATTGCGTTTTTCCTGGTGATCGGTATCGGTCTTTTCGACATGTGGCTGAATTTTCGAAAGTTAGAAACCCAAAAAGAGTGAATCCACCCCCGAGGGAGGCTTAATATGAAAGTCATTCTGACAGAAACCATTGAAACATTGGGTATCATCGGCAGCGAGGTCAATGTTGCCAAAGGGTACGCGAGAAATTATCTTTTACCGCAGGAAAAGGCCGTTCTGTCCACCCCAGCCAACCGAAAGCGCCTGGAGTTCGAAAAAAAGCGTTTCGAGATTCAGATCGCCAAAGAAAAGGCATTTGCGGAGGAAATGGCCAAGCGGCTCGAAGGGGTTGCTTGTACGATCGCCGCCAAGGTCAGCGACGAAGATCGTCTTTATGGGTCGGTCACAGTGAGGGACATTGTCGATGCCCTTTCCAGACAAGGGATTGATATCCGCAAGCAGATGGTCCTGCTGCCCGAATCCATCAAAAATCTCGGCACCTACAACGTGCCTGTCCGGGTTTACAAAGGGGTTGAACCTGAGATAACCGTAGAAGTCGTGCCCGAGGAACAGTCGGATTAGCGTCGGCCGATTCAGATTCAAAAGAGCATCAAGGCATGATAAAGATGCTTTGATGCTTTTTTTGCGAGGAGGGTGTTTATGGCTCTGAAATCCATACAACGGGATGCCGATATGATCTATAAACTTCCTCCCCAGAACATCGAGGCTGAAGAATCCATTCTGAGTGCGATTCTCCTCGATGATTCGACGCTTATCGACATTGTCGAGATATTGTCACCCGAGGACTTCTATTCGACATCCCACCAGAAGATTTACGAGGCCGTCGTCGACCTTTTCACGCGAAACGAACCGGTCGATCTGATTACCCTCTCGAACCGGCTTACTGAAAAAGGGGTGATCGACGAGATCGGGGGCAAGGATCATCGGGGCGTCACCTATATCTCCTGGTTGACAGATGCCGCGCCCGCGGCTGTAAATGCCCCGCATTACGCTCGCATTATTCGTGACAGAGCATGCCTTCGACGCCTTATTCAGAAAGCCGGCGAGATCAGCCGGCGCTGTTACGAAGCGCATGACGACGTGGACGACGTCATCAATTTTGCTGAACGTTCGATTTTTGAAATATCTGAAAACAAGATCAATCCCTCTTTTCATCCCATCAGCAAGCTGATCGAATCGAGCATTGACACCCTGGAAGAGCGTCAGGGCAAAAAAACAATGATTACCGGCGTGGCGACCGGCTTCACGCATCTGGACAACCTTACCTCGGGTTTCCAGCCTTCGGATCTTATTATTCTGGCGGCCAGGCCCAGCATGGGCAAGACGGCTTTTGCTCTCAACGTCGCCCGAAATGCGGCGGTGGACAGTAATGTGCCTGTTGCCGTATTTTCTCTTGAAATGTCAAAAGAACAGCTCTCCATGCGGCTTCTCTGCGCAGAGGCCCGCGTGGATTCATCCCGTGTCCGCAGAGGTTATTTCAGCATGGACGACTGGGACGCGCTGACCGAAGCTGCAGGGGTTTTGTCCGAGGCGCCGATCTACATCGATGATTCCGCGGATATCTCCGCCATTGAGATTCGGGCCAAGTCTCGTCGACTTAAAATGGAAAAGAACCTCGGCTTGGTTATTGTGGATTACCTGCAGCTTATGAAGGGTCGGGTCTCATCGGAGCGGCGGGACCTTGAAATATCCGAAATCTCACGGTCGCTGAAGGCTCTGGCCAAAGAACTCGATATTCCGGTCATTGCGCTCTCGCAGCTAAACCGGAAGCTCGAGGAGCGGTCGGACAAACGGCCTATGCTTTCAGACCTTCGGGAGAGCGGCAGCATCGAACAGGACGCCGATGTGGTGGCCTTCATCTACCGGGACGAGGTTTACAACAAGGAAGAAAACAACCCCAACCGTGGAAAGGCGGAGATTATCCTCGGAAAACAACGAAACGGCCCCATTGGTTCGGCACACCTGATTTTTCTGGGCTCCTATACGCGATTTGAAAATCCCGCGCCCGATCAGGTCGCGGCGGTCGGGAGGCCATGAGAACCCTTTACGGCAATACGGAAGACCTTAAGGCAGACCATATTCGCCGGCTGGAAAATCTTTGCCGGCGAAAAGTACCGGATCGCTTTATCATTACGCCGGAATTGGCTAGAGATATCGCCCGTCTGTCCCATGAGATTCATCGTCAGGTCGGCCTTCTTATCGAACGATCCGGAAAGATCGTCGCGGTGATCGTCGGGGACGCCCACAAGATTGTTATCCCTGAAACCGGCGCTTATCACACCCTCCCCGGAAGGCTCAAAGGGCTCCGTTGCGTTCATACTCACCTCAAGGACGAACCGCTTACAGCCGATGACCTCACGGACCTTGCTTTGCTGCGGCTCGACTTGATGGCGGCGGTGACGCTCACCCCCGAAGGGGGCGTTCGAAGTGTTCATGCCGCCCATATCCTTCCCCAGGGCCCTCCCGATGCGCCATATCGGATTCTCGATCCCTTGCCGCCCCACCGGCTTGACGTTGGATTCGCCGAGATCATTCGGGCGTTGGAAAGTGAGCTCGCCCAGATCCGATCCCTTTATACTGCTGAAAAGGGTGAAGAGCGGGCCGTTCTGGTGAGCGTCTCCACTGCTCCCAGGAAGATCGCGGAAGATTCGTTGGCCGAACTGAAAGAACTGGCAATATCCAGTGGAATAGAGGTAGTGGAAGTCGTACTGCAACAACGCAAGAAGGCCGATCCTCGATTTCTCATCGGTCGAGGCAAGCTTCAGGACCTGAACCTTCTCGCGCTCCAGAAAGGTATTTCGCTCATTATCTTCGATCAGGAGCTCAACGCCTCCCAGATTCGCTCCATTGCGGACCAAATAGAGCTCAAGGTCATCGATCGGACTCAGCTCATTCTTGATATATTTGCTCAACGGGCTCAGACTCGGGAAGGCAAGCTTCAGGTGGAGCTGGCTCAACTCAAGTATCTGCTACCTCGACTGGTGACCAAAAATACGGCTATGTCCCGTCTTACCGGAGGGATCGGAGGGCGGGGGCCGGGAGAAACAAAGCTGGAAATCAATCGCAGGCGGGTTCGGCAGCGCATCAACCAACTCGAAAAAGCTCTGCAGGCGGTGATCAGGCACCGATCACGTCAGAAAGCACGGAGAACGAAGAAGGGGCTGCCCGTCATCTCCATTATCGGCTACACCAATGCTGGAAAGTCAACGCTTCTTAATACCCTTACCCAAAGCGACGTTCTGGCGGAAGACCGCCTTTTCGCCACTCTTGATCCCTCGAGTCGGCGGCTCCGATTTCCAAGAGACGTCGAGGTGATCATAACGGACACTGTGGGATTCATCCGAGAGCTCCCCAAAGACCTCATGGTCGCCTTCCGGGCGACCCTTGAGGAACTTCAAAGTGCCGATCTTCTTTTGCATGTCGTGGACGTCAGCAATCCGAGATGCCAGGAACAGATCCGTTCTGTGGAACGCATCCTTTCGGATCTCGATCTTCAGCATATCAAGGTTCTCCGGGTTCTCAACAAGATTGACCTGATTTCGGCCGAAGACCTGGACCGCCGGATCCGGACGTTGGGCGGTTTCCCCGTTTCCGCCGTGAACCGGAGCACTCTCGTGCCCCTTACGGAAAAAATGGCGGAAGAAATCGAAAAACTGTCATCTATTACTTGACATCCGCTATAAAATATATATTTTGATTTCTTATGGACCTCGAAAATATTAAAAGAGTCGGTGTTGCTGCAGCCCTATCGGGCGGAGCCGTCCTTCGGTCCTACCTCGGAAATCTCTCTGCCATTGAAAAAAAAGGAGCCATCGATCTCGTAACAGAGGCGGATATCGGCTCCGAAAAAACAATCATTCAGACTATCCGACAGCATTTCCCGGATCATGCCATCCTGGCGGAAGAAAGCGGGACGGATCCTGGTATGCCTGAATACCGATGGATTATCGATCCCCTGGATGGTACAACCAATTTCGCTCACCAATTGCCTATTTTTGCGGTTTCCATCGCCTTTTCCTACCGGGATGAGATTAGCGTGGGGATCGTCGTGAACCCGATATCGGGCGAACTGTTTACGGCTGTCCGAGGGCAGGGTGCCTTGTTGAACGGGCGGCCCATACACGTGTCGGATAGTCTATCTGTTTCGGAGAGTCTCCTGGTAACGGGATTTCCGTACAATTTTGGTGACATTCTGGAATCCGTTGTCGAACGTTTCAGATCCTGCCTGACGGCTTCACGAGGTGTCAGGCGTCTGGGGGCTGCAGCTCTGGATCTCTGTTTTGTTGCCTGCGGCCGCTTCGACGGTTTTTGGGAAGAAAATCTGAAACCGTGGGATACCGCCGCCGGGATGCTGATCGTGACGGAAGCGGGCGGACGGGTAACCGATTTCAAAGGGGGGAAATACGGTGTTGGCGACCGGGAAATTCTGGCCACCAACGGATGCATTCACCGTGAACTGATGTCACTATTGGAGTTAAAGGAAAAACTATGAAGCAGAGTGGTAAAAAGGTTTCGTTAAATGATCATCTGGGGTGTTTCGGTGAATTCAATCTGGGAGATCCGATTTGCAGGAAGATGTGTTCCCTGAACATTCGTTGTGCCATCGAACGAGAACAGAACGATCAACTGGAGTTGCTGGAGGATCTGATATCGACTGATATGATGTATATCAAGATCCAATAATTTCATTTGGTCAAGTCCTTGAAGCCGGCCATCGGGCCGGCACCGACATTTCGCTTGATATTTTCCTGACCCTTCCGTTCATTTCCCACAGCGTTTGTCATCCCCTGTTTACTTTACACGGTAGGCTTTTGCTCCTAATGGGATTCAATACGCTCGCAAAGGAATTCCAGCTGCTTTTTCAAAGAGCCGTCTGAACGGATGCCTTTCTCGACGGCGGCAATAGAGTGAAGGGCTGTTCCGTGGTATCGGTTGAAGCTTTTTCCGATGGCCTGAAGCGGTTGATCGGTATATTTTCTCGCAAGGTAGATGGCTACCTGGCGGGGCCGGACGATGGCCCGCTTTCTCGATGGTGAGACAATTTCCTCTACAGAGATCTTGAACTGTCTGCACACCAGTTTTTTGATATAGTCTACAGTAATAGCTTGTTTTCTTTGGGTAATGTTTCTAACCACGCTCTCTGCAAGCCTCAGATCGATGGGCTCTCCAAGAAGGGATGCCTTGGCGGTTACGCCGATAAGGCCGCTTTCGAGCTGGCGAACGTTTTCAGATAACTCTCCGGCAAGATACTCTGTGACCGACGACGGCAACATGCACCCATGCTCCACCATCTTTCTTTTGAGAATCTTGATCCGAGTCTGAAAATCAGGGATCTCGATGTGGGATATAAGGCTCCGTGCCAGGCGAGATTTGAGTTGTTCGCTCATGTTTGGAATTTCGGCAGGCAGATGACAACTGGTAAAGATGATTTTTTTGTCTGCATCGATAAGATAGTCAAGCGCCTGAGCAAGCTCCATCTGGGTTCGCTCTTTTCCGGTCAGAAAATGGACATCCTCCAGGAGCAGCACGTCACACTGATTACGGTATTTAAGCTTGAACTGCTCAATGGCATCGTTGCGGAAGGCCCGGATCATCTCATTGGTGAAATCCTCGGCTGTGATGTAATAAACGTTCTCCGTTGGAAAGTGTGATAGAATATGGTGCCCGATGGCCTGGGACAGGTGACTTTTACCCAGGCCCGTCTGAGACATGAGGAACAGGGAGTTGTGGTTGATGCCTTGCCTTGACGCCAAAGAAAGTGCTGCTGAATAGGCAAAATTGCTGTTGCTGCCAACAACGAAACGGTCGAACGTAAAATTTTTCCGGAGGAGCCGCCCGCTGGAAGGGGGCGGCGGCATCGACGGCAACTCCAGTTGGGGCTCGATCCTCAGTTCATTGGCATCGGATCTTCGCCGGACTGAATTCTGTCGGGAAGCAATTTCGATGCTGATGGAGCAGTTTTTGCCCGTGTCTTTCTTGAAGAGGGCTTCGATCATGGCGCCATAGTGATCCATGACACGCTTTTTGGCAAAAAAATTCGGACAGGAGAGCACGATCGTGTTTCCGTCGGCTTTGACGAATTCGACGGGTTCGATCCACATTCTAAAGCTGTGGGCGGGAATCTCCTTTTTGACGACAGCCTTAACGTTTTTCCAGATATCTTCCATTGGACAATACGCTTCCTTATTGCTTACGCAACCGATTTAAACCCTTAAACTATTCGTTGTATTCGTCGTGGATGTACGTTTAGGCTAATTATGGCCCAAATACCGGAGGATGGTCTGATGTATCAAACAACATGGACTCCTCTAATATGCGATTTGTCCAAGAGCGTCAAATCGGATGAATCGGGCTGTATCAACATTTCAGGGTACGGAAAATTTATTTGGTAATAGTCTGAATAAATTGGTTATATGTGTTTTTCAGTTTGCAACTCTCCATAAATACACCCTTTTTCACCGTCCGATTTATCTTCAAGTATTTTAAGGGCATCGGCGAGGAATTTTTGAAAAAAGCCATATCGCCATCAACTCACAATTTTAATATATCTTTTGTTTTCATTGAATATCATCGTTTTATGAGCGAACAACCGCATTTCGATCTGGAATAATTCGTTTGAAAAAGCATGACAGGCGGGCTAAAATATTTTTTAAAAGGACGTCAACGGCTGCCTCCTCATCATCGCAAATCATTGAACAACGGACCTTCTTATGACATCGGATAAAATCATCATTCAGGGGGCAAGGCATCATAATCTTAAAAACATCGATGTGGAAATCCCGCGACACAAATTGGTGGTGGTGACCGGTCTGTCCGGCTCGGGAAAGTCCACGCTGGCCTTCGATACCCTATATGCAGAGGGACAACGCCGGTTTGTGGAGTCCCTGTCGGCATATGCCCGACAGTTTCTGGAGCGTATGGATAAACCGGAGGTGGATCTGATAGACGGTCTTTCCCCCGCCATCGCCATTCAGCAAAAGGCCCCAGGCCATAACCCTCGATCGACCGTGGGAACCATCACCGAAATCCATGATTATCTCAGGTTGCTCTTTGCGAGGATCGGACGGAGTTACTGTCACCGATGCGGGCGCCCTGTTTCGGCCCAATCTATAGACCAGATTGTCGACCAGGTGACGGCTTTTCCGGAACAGACGCGGATTCTTATCCTCGGGCCGCTGGTGTCTAATCAGAAAGGGCGTCACGAAAAACGCCTGAGGCAACTTCAAAAGCAGGGCTTTTCCAAGGTCCGAATCGACGGTGAAGTCATGGATATCGAGGCGTCGGATGGGTTGGAACAGCATCAGAGGCATACCATCGATGTCGTTGTCGATCGCCTGGTGATCAAACCGGGCATCAGCAATCGGCTGGCCGACTCCCTGGAACTGGCCATGGCCCAATCCGATGGTCGGGTGGCTGTCGATATCATGGGCGGCGAGACCATCCTCTTCAGCGAGCATGCGGCCTGTACCTATTGCAACATCAGCCTTCCGGAGCTCTCTCCCGCCAGTTTTTCCTTCAATTCCCCACAGGGCGCCTGCGCTAAATGCGACGGTCTGGGGGTGGCCAGTGAACTGGATCCTGAGTTGATCGTTCCCAACCCCGATCTTAATCTGCGGGAAGGCGCGGTGAAGGTATGGGCCCATCGAAGTTCGGTACAATTCATGGATTTTCTGGAGGCGCTGACGAGATACTACGGCGTCGATATCTACACGCCTTACAAAGATCTTCCGGAATCCTTTAAAACGGTATTGATGCATGGGTCCGGCGACGTGGAGATCCCTTTTTTTTTCGAGCGGAAAAATCGGCGGGTCGTTTACCGAAAACGCTTTGAAGGGATTATTCCCAAACTGGCCCGCCGATACATCGAAACCGATTCTCAGCAGTCAAGAGATGAGATTGAACAGTACATGAACGTCCGGCCTTGCGAAGCCTGCCGAGGAGACCGGTTGAACCCTGCTTCGTTGGCCGTCAGGGTCGGTGGCCGGAACATCGCTGAAGTAACGCGTTTTACCATCAGCCAGGCGCATGATTATTTTGCGGCCCTGGCCGGTGAACTCACGGAGAAAGATGCGGTCATTGCACAGAACATTTTGAAGGAAATTACGGACCGGCTTGGGTTTCTGAATAATATCGGGCTGGGCTATCTGACCCTGGAGCGACCGGCAAGCAGTTTGTCGGGCGGGGAATCTCAGCGCATCCGTCTGGCCACCCAGATCGGATCCAAGCTTACGGGGGTTCTCTATGTGTTGGACGAGCCCAGTATCGGACTTCATCAACGGGACAACCGGCGGCTTCTTGCCACCCTTCTTCAAATGCGGGATTTGGGAAATACGGTGTTGGTGGTGGAACATGACGAGGAGATGATCCGAGCTGCCGATCATGTGGTGGATATGGGGCCGGGAGCCGGCGTCTGGGGCGGCGAGGTGGTCTTTTCGGGTCACCCCGACCGTTTGGTGGAGGCGGAGACTTCCCTGACGGGTCAATATCTGGCCGGGAAAAAGTGTATCGAGGTGCCGACGGCTCGTCGAGCCGGCGATGGACGGCAAATTATCGTGAAAGGGGCCAGAGCCCGCAATCTCAAAAATATCGACGCGATCTTTCCCCTGGGATGCTTGATTTGTGTAACGGGCGTTTCCGGATCCGGCAAATCGACCCTGGTTCTGGAGACCCTCCACAGGATTCTCGTTCAGAGGCTCCATCGAAACCGCATTCGTGCAGGGGCCTGTGACGCAGTCTCCGGGACTGAATACGTCGACAGGGTGATTCATATCGACCAGTCGCCCATCGGCCGAACGCCCCGTTCCAATCCAGGAACCTATACCGGGGTCTTCACCCACATCCGTGAGGTATTTGCCGAGACGCCCGAGGCCCGGATGCGAGGGTATAAAGCCGGTCGGTTCAGTTTCAACGTCAAGGGCGGTCGGTGCGAGTCCTGCCAGGGGGACGGCATCATCAAGATCGAGATGCATTTTTTGCCGGATGTTTACGTGGTCTGTGACGTCTGCCGGGGAAAGCGGTATAACCGAGAGACTCTCGAGGTCCGCTACAAGGGTAAGACCATCTCCGAAATCCTCAACATGACCATTGATCAGGCTTTGGAATTTTTCGAAAGAATTCCGGCCATTCGTAACAAGCTTCAGACCCTTTCAGCGGTGGGGCTTGGGTATCTTCAGATCGGGCAACAGGCCACCACCCTGTCCGGTGGGGAGGCCCAGCGGGTGAAACTGGCAAAGGAACTCAGTCGCCGGGCGACAGGGAACACCGTTTATTTTCTGGATGAACCCACTACGGGTCTTCATATGGACGATATCCGCAAGCTGCTTGACGTTCTGAATCGACTGGTGGACATGGGGAATACGGTGATTGTCATCGAACACCATTTGGACGTCATCAAAACCGCCGACTATATCATTGATCTGGGACCCGAAGGCGGGGACGCCGGCGGCCGGATCGTTGCTTGCGGAACACCGGAGGCCGTGGCGACGGCGGACGCTTCCCATACCGGACGATTTCTGAAGAAGATGATCCAGAGAGGGCTCTGTGGGGGCAAGTCCCATCCGGAACCCCCTTGACCTTTTCCGCCGTCGATGCCATAGAACAACGACATTTTTTTAGACCCCTCGAAACGGGAGACATCATGCCGAGACAACGCTTTATGCCCAAATTCAATACTGAAGCGGAGCTTCTGAATCACCAGCTCTCGGGTTTGAAATGGACCGTGGCCCATGCCTACAGCGGATCACCAGTCTATCGGGCCAAACTGGCTGCTGCAGGAGTGGCACCGCAGGACATTCAATCGCTTACGGATATTCGAAAACTGCCGTTTACCGATGCGGAGGATCTCAAGGACGGCTATCCTTTCCCCCTGCGCGCCGTGCCCTTCGAAAAAATCGTCCGGATTCACTCGAGCAGCGGCACCACCGGTCGGCGCAAAAACCTTTGCTATACCCAAAAGGATATAGACGACTGGGTCCATTTTTTTGCCAGAGCTTACGAGATGGCCGGGGTTACCCCTGAAGACCGGGTTCAGATCGCCGTCGGTTACGGCGTATGGACCGCCGGTGTGGGATTTCAACTGGCCTGCGAAAAGCTGGGCGCCATGGCGTTGCCTGTAGGGCCCGGTAATGTGGATCTCCAGTGCCAGTTCCTGGTGGACATGCAGAGTACCGTACTTTGCTGCACGGCTTCCATGGGGCTTTTGATGGCTGAGGAGGCGAAGCGTCGGGGTCTCGCTCGGAAGATTAATCTCAAGAAGGTGATCTATGGTTCCGAACGATCGTCGGTTTCCATGCGCAAGAAGATTTCCGAACTTTTCAACGGTGCCGAGCTTTTCGACATCACCGGATTGACGGAGCTCTATGGGCCGGGGACGGGCATTGAGTGCCCGGATCACGACTGCATTCACTACTGGGCGGATTATTACATCCTGGAGATCGTCGATCCCCACACCCTGACACCCGTTCCCGACGGCGAATGGGGGGAGATGGTGGTGACGACTCTCTGCAAAGAGGCCGTCCCCCTGATCCGATATCGAACCCACGATATCACCCGAATCATTCCCGGGCCGTGTACGTGTGGATCGATAATGCCGCGGCACTCACGCATCTCGGGCAGAACGGACGACATGTTTATCTTCCGGGCGGTCAACATCTACCCTTCTACTATTGACGCCATCATTTCAGATGTTTCAGGACTGGGGTCCGAATACCAAATCCATCTGTCCCGGGACGCCTCCGAGCGCGGGGTGATGCATCTCATCGTGGAACGGGCGGACGGCGTTCACGACCGCCGTTCCGAGGATCTTGCCGTCGAAGTGCAGCAGCGAATTAGGAAAAAGGTTCTGGTGACGCCGTCGGTGGAAATTGTCGCGTATGGGACGCTTCCTCGATCGGAACGCAAGAGCTGCAGGGTTTTTGACACCCGGATTCAGGATCCCATTGTGTAGGGAACGTCAGTGACAGGAAAACGAGACATGCGATATATGCCCATTGACAGCGATCTTTTTGTTCAAAATCGAGTCGCTTTTGCAAAGGCGTTGAAACCGAGGTCCGTTGCGGTGTTCAATTCAAATGACGTACCGCCCAAAAGTGCCGACGGCGTTCGACGATTTGTCCAGCATACCGATATCTTTTACCTGTCCGGCATCGACCAGGAGGCGTCTACCCTGGTGATCTGTCCGGATGCGTCCGAAGAAAAACATCGGGAGATTCTTTTTATCCGGGAAACCAATGAACGGATCGCTCTTTGGGAGGGGCCGAAGCACACACAGGAAGAGGCTCGTGAGATTTCGGGTATCCGGACGGTTTACTGGGCATCCCAGTTTGAGTCGGTATTCCGCGACCTCGTGCTGTCGTCGGACCGTATCTATCTCAACACCAACGAGCATCTTCGGGCCGATGTGTCGGTGGAAACCCGGGACGACCGGTTTCTGAAATGGTGTAAGGCGGTCTATCCCCTTCACCGCTATGAACGGTCCGCACCCATTATGCATCGACTGCGAGCGGTGAAGTCACCCATTGAGAGAGCGCTGATCCAAAAGGCTTGCGATATTACGGGGGCGGCGTTCAGACGGGTGATGGGATTTATCCGGCCGGGTGTGTGGGAGTTCGAGATAGAGGCGGAAATCTATCATGAGTTCATGAAAAACCGGTCTCGGGGCCCGGCTTATGAACCCATCGTCGCGTCGGGCAAAAATGCCTGCATCCTGCATTACGTCAGAAACGACCGATTGTGTAAGGCCGGTGATTTGGTGCTGATGGATTTTGGGGCTGAATATGCCAACTACGCCGCAGACCTCACCCGTACAGTTCCGGTTAACGGACGCTTTACCCCAAGACAGCGAGCCGTATATGACGCGGTGCTTCGGGTTCAACGCTCGGCGATTCGGATGCTGACGCCCGGCAACACACTGAAGGCTTATCACAAGGCCGTCGGAGGTCTCATGGAGCAGGAGTTGATCGGCCTCGGTCTCCTCGATGACGCCGATGTCAAAGGCCAGGATGAAAATGCCCCCCTTTACCGTACCTATTTCATGCACGGGACCTCCCATCATCTCGGATTGGACGTCCATGACTACGGGGATGCTTCCCGTGTCTTTGAACCGGGCATGGTGTTGACCTGCGAGCCCGGCATTTATATCCGGGAGGAAGGCATCGGCGTTCGTACTGAAAACGACATTCTTATCACCGATGATGGGCCGGTCGACTTGATGAGCGATATACCTGTAGAAGCGGATGAGATCGAGTCGCTTATGGCCGACGGCATGAGGGGAAACTGAAATTTTAATTGACAAAAATTTCGGGATGATTTATCGTACCAAATTACGAAAGAAAAGTCTGAAATTAAACACTTCGGGTTTTTCTTGAAGTCCAAGTACATAAGGAGAAATTAAGAGATGATCTGCACCACTGTAAGAAAAGGGTATGACTGCCCTTTCATGACTGCAAAGGGATGTTCCTACAACGGCGGCGCCTGCGTAGAAGCTGTTGAAGCATGCAAGGGATGTTCCCGTATTATTGAGCTCGAGACCGGTTGGTACTGCAGCGCTTTTCCGGAACCGGCGCTGAAGTGGAAAAACGGTATCTGTAACATGGCGACACATGTCAAGGCTGGAGAAATGTCCGCTCAGGCAAAGATAAACCCGTTGAAGGCCTCCAAACGCGCGCGTCGCGGGAAATAAGATATCGATTTCATATCGCCCTCCATGCCCCGCCCGTAGCAAGGGCGGGGCTTTTATACCTGCCGATTCCTTTTTATTCTTGATATTTTTCTCTTTAACCATTAAACAAAATCTTTCCGGCCCCTAATGGTTTTCGGTCCCACTCTTTCCGATATTCCACAGACTACTTCACCAGATAGTCCTGTCGCGGATGAGATGAAGAAACGCTCAACGGAGATGAGAAGTGCCGAACGAAACTCATGAAGTGACGTAGTAGCTATCCTTGATTATGGAGGAACAGGTGAGATGAGCGTCAATCCCATCGCACAAGAATTGAATGCAACCATCAAACACGGCAACTCCAACCTGATGGAGATGTTGTCCAAAACCGGACGCCGGCTCTTTTTCCCCAAGGGTATTCTGACCCAGAGCGCCGAAGCCAGGGAGAAAGCCGATCAGCGTTTCAACGCCACCATCGGCATTGCCACCGAACACCTCGACACCATGTACCTGCCTTCGGTCATGGACTATCTCAACCACGAGAAGATCAAGGCTCGGGAATCTCTGACCTACGCGCCCTCCTTTGGCCTGCCTGAGTTACGTCAACGCTGGAAAGAGGCGATGTACGAAAAGAATCCCTCGCTGGCGGGGAAGACCATCAGTCTGCCCGTGGTGACCAACGGTATCACCCACGGAATCAGCATTTTCGCTGATATGTTTCTCGATCCGGACGATGTCGTCATCTTTCCCGACAAGATGTGGGGCAACAACCATCTTGTCATGGCTGTGAGGCGGGACGCCGTTATCTGCAACTATCCCATGTTTGGTGACGGCGGCGGATTCAATCTCAAGGGATTTGAAGCGCGTGTTCGAGAAGAAGCCGAAAACAACTATAAGGTTGTGGTTTTTCTTAATTTCCCCAATAATCCGACAGGGTATACCATCAATGCGACGGAGGCGGACGCTATCGTCGATATCCTCACCGATATCGCCGAGGGGGGCACCAATATCATCGCCGTTACCGACGACGCCTATTTTGGTCTTCGCTACGAGGAAGAACCCATCAAGGAGTCACTGTTCGCGAGACTCTCCGAAAAGCACGCCCGTCTGCTGGCGGTAAAACTTGACGGCGCCACCAAGGAAATGTTTGTCTGGGGCCTTCGGATCGGATTCATCACTTATGGTACAAAGGTGATGAAGGGGGCGGCGGAGCCGTTTTACGAGGCGTTGGAAAAAAAGACTGCCGGGTGTGTCCGCGGATCGATCTCCAGTGCCAGCCACATTGGACAGCGATTGGTCCTGAAGGCCATGTCTTCTCCCCGGTTCCGGGAGGAACGGGATGCCAAAGTCGAAATTTTAAAGCGGCGGGCCAACCGGGTCAAGCAACTTCTTGCTGGGAGCCGATACAATGATGCCTGGGATGTTTATCCATTCAACTCGGGATATTTCATGTGTATCCGCCTCAAGACCGTCGAAGCCGAGGCGCTCCGCCGCCACTTGCTCGACCGGTATCAGGTCGGGACCATCGCTACCGGGAAGCATGACCTGAGAATCGCCTTCTCTTCCGTGGATGAAGAAAACATCGAAGCCTTGTTCGACGCTATTTATCGGGCGGCCAAGGATCTGGCCGGCTAGAAAAACGGCGCTGCCGAGTTCTCGGCAACCGGACACCTGACATGGGATTTTCAAGGATAAACCAACATTCCGGCAAACTCGCCCATGCCGGTAAGTGGACGCTTTATTTCATGGTGATCGGCATCATCGCCGGCTTGGGCGCTGTCGTTTTCCACTATCTCTGCCATATAGGCGTTCATTATTTCATGGATATGGTCGCCGGTTATCGCCCGCCCCAACCCGCCGGGGAGCATCCTCTATTTTCGCCCACAGAACGTTCCTTCAACCGGTGGCTGCTCCTTTTCCTCCCCGCTTTCGGCGGACTTTTGAGCGGTTGGCTGGTCTATACCTTTGCTCCCGAAGCCGAAGGTCACGGAACCGATGCGGCCATCGACGCTTACCACAACAAAGGCGGGTTTATCCGGAGCCGTGTTCCCGTGATCAAAACCGTCGCCTCGGCCATTACCCTGACCACCGGAGGATCCGGCGGCCGCGAAGGCCCAATCGCCCAGATCGGTGCGGGTTTCGGGTCGTTTCTGGCAACCACTCTGAAGCTCTCGGACCGTGAACGGCGAATCATGATGGCTGCGGGCATCGGGGCTGGCGTCGGCAGCATTTTCAGAGCCCCCCTGGCCGGTGCACTCTTCGCTGCGGAGGTTCTCTACAAGGATCCGGAATTCGAGTCGGATGTCATTATTCCAGCAGGCATATCTTCAGTGGTGGCCTACTGCCTTTTCTGTCTCGTTTTTGGCTGGGGATCTCTGTTCGACGCGCCCGATTTTCAATTCCGGAACCCCCTTGAGATCGGCCCCTATGTGGTGTTGGCGCTGGTCCTTGCGGCCACGGGCATTTTTTACATCAAATCCTTTTACGGCATTACGAAGCTGTTCAAGCGAATCCGGATTCCCAACCACCTGAAGCCCTGTATTGGAGGGCTTTGCACCGGTTGTATCGGATTTTATTTTCCCTACACACTGGCTTTCGGCTACGGTTATGTGCAGGAGACGTTGAACACGGTTGGCGCCATCCACGAGACAGGGATCTGGTTTCTGCTGACTCTGGCCGTGGGCAAGATAATGACCACATCCTTTTCCATCGGGTCGGGTGGAAGCGGCGGCGTTTTTGGCCCTTCGGTCGTGGTGGGGGGCGCCATGGGCGGGGTTGTAGGCAAAATCTTTCATGACGTCATGCCCACCATCGTCACCGAACCCGGTGCTTATGTGATTGTCGGGATGGCCGGCTTTTTTACCGCCGTTTCCAACGCACCCATTTCAACCATCATTTTTGTGAGCGAAATGACCAATTCCTACCACCTGTTGATGCCCAGCCTCCTGGTATGCTCGGTGGCGTATCTTGCCTGCAGGCGGTGGACGATATACGAGAAACAGGTCAAGAGCAGGATCGAATCGCCCGCCCACCAGGGTGAGTTTTTCGTTGATATTTTGCAGCAATTTCGTGTCAAGGATTTGATGTCGAGGGTCCGGAAGGTGAATATGATTCCCCAGGACATGAGCTTCAGGGAGTTCAAACGCTATTTCTCTGAAACTAAACAGCATTATTTTCCTGTCATGGATGAGAACAAGCGGTTGATCGGCATTTTTTCGAGCACCGACATTCGGAGCGTACTCTTCTCGGAGGGGCTTGAGCACCTGATTCTGATGAAGGATCTGGCCACGGCGGGCGTCATCGTGACGTATCCTTCGGACGACCTGAATTCCGTCCTCCAGAAATTTACCGTAAAGAACATCGACAGTCTTCCGGTGGTGAGTGATGATGATCACGGCATCATCGTTGGCATGATCAACCGGCGCGAGGTGATCGCGTTTTACAACGAAAATATCAATACCATGAAAGAGAACAGGGGAACGGAAAAGTGAGCGATGGATCGACAGCGGAAAGCCGATACCGGAAATGGCTCAATGAAAAGATCGGTGAGCGGTGCATTCACAATCTCAAAAAAAACGGGTTTGACGCCTACTGGACAGTTTCGACAATGGCAGCCCGACAGCTGGCTCTGGACCTGACGGCAGGATTTCAAACCTTCGGGTTTGGCGGGTCGGCCACCATCCGGGCGCTGGACCTGCCCAGGGCCATTGCGGCGTTGGGAAAAACCGTTTATGACCATTGGGACCCGCCAAAGCACATGACCGATCGCGAAATCCGCCTCAAGCAGGGGCGTTGCGATTGCTTTTTCTGTAGTGCCAACGCGATCTCGGTTACCGGGGAAATCGTCAACGTTGACGGGGTGGGAAACCGAACCAATGCAATGACCTTCGGGTGTCCAAAGGTCGTGATCATTGCCGGTGTCAACAAAGTGACCCCAACCCTTGACGCCGCGCTGGCAAGGATTCGCGATGTTGCAGCCCCCATGCGGGCGAGGAGCCTGGATAAGCCGACCCCTTGTGCCGAAACCGGGCGATGCACCGACTGCCGTTCACCCCAGCGAATTTGCCGTATCACAACCATCCTTCACCGGAAACCCATGATGACCGATGTGACGGTTATCCTTGTCGATGAATCTCTGGGGTTCTGACGGCAAGCGGCTCCATCCGAAAAATATCGAACCTGTCAATCCAGCGATCCATTGCAGAGGGGTATAGCGCCCTTACCGGATTCTGCCATTTCCCTACCAAATATTTTTGTCGGTCAAATATATTACTCAACTTCCACTTTCATGAGCCGTATGCTCCCGGCACCTCTATCCGATCACCATCATGAAAGTCGAAAGTTGAGTTATTAGAATTCCAGTTGATTGTCGTCGTATCGCAACAGCGTCTTCGATACCTTTTTATGTTCATGCACTATATGACATTCATTTTATTAAGCTTGACACATAGAATAATTTTCTATTATAGATTGTTTCTAATTAAATCCAACCGAATCGAGTTGAGATGTGTCCGTACCGAAAGTTCATTCGCGTTGCGGTCGCACGCGTTGGAGATGTCGAGAAGGTCTGCGCAAAAAGAGGTGTTTCTGTTCAGAGGTTCCAAAGACGTAACCGTTCAAGATGAGGAGTGGAGAATATGACCAATTTATACGATGAGGCCTACCAGAAATCATTGAAGGATCCTGAAGGGTTTTGGGGGAAAGCCGCGGAAGACTGTCATTGGTACAAGAAATGGGACAAGGTCCTGGACGACTCCAATAAACCGTTCTACCGATGGTTCGTCGGCGGAGAAATCAATACCTGTTACAATGCACTCGATTTTCATGTCGACAACGGACGGGGGGATCAGCCCGCACTGATCTATGACAGTCCCGTGACGAACACCATCAAGAAATACACCTATCGCCAACTCCGGGACGAGGTAGCGAAGTTTGCGGGTGTTCTGGCGGGGCAGGGCGTTATAAAAGGGGACCGCGTCATTATCTACATGCCGATGATTCCCGAAGCGGCCATTGCCATGCTGGCTTGTGCCCGCATCGGTGCCGTTCATTCCGTGGTGTTCGGGGGCTTTGCATCCAAAGAACTCGCCACCCGAATCCAGGACGCCAAGCCCAAAGTCATGGTATCGGCCTCATGCGGCATCGAAGTTCAGCGGGTTATCAAGTATAAACCCCTTCTGGACGAGGCCATCAACATCTCCAGCCACAAGCCGGAGAAATGTATCATATTCCAACGTCCGATGGAAACCGCTTCCCTGATCGAGGGACGGGACCTGGACTGGAACGCGGCGATGGCGGATGCCAAGCCGGTGGACTGCATTCCCTTAGCCGCTACGGATCCTTTGTACATTCTTTATACTTCGGGAACCACCGGACAGCCCAAAGGCGTGGTGCGGGACAATGGGGGCCATGTGGTCGCCCTGAAGTGGACCATGAAAAACATTTATGATGTGGATGCGGGTGATGTTTACTGGGCCGCCTCGGACGTCGGATGGGTTGTAGGTCATTCCTACATCGTTTACGGCCCTCTGTTCAAGGGATGCACGACCATCCTGTTCGAGGGGAAACCGGTTGGTACGCCGGATGCGGGCGTCTTCTGGAGGGTTATCTCGGAGCACGGCGTCAAGTCCCTTTTTACCGCACCGACGGCGTTTCGGGCTATCAAGCGGGATGACCCCAAAGGAGAATTGATCAAAAAATATGATCTTTCCAATTTTAAGATCCTCTTTTTGGCGGGCGAGCGCTCGGATCCGGATACCATAAAGTGGTCCGAGGACAATCTCAAGGTTCCGGTCATCGACCACTGGTGGCAAACTGAAACCGGTTGGGCCATTTGCGCAAATTGCATGGGGCTGCATCGATTTCCCGTAAAATACGGCTCGCCGACGAAGGCGGTGCCGGGCTGGAATGTTCAGGTCGTCGACCCGGATTGCAAGCAGATCGGTCCGGGAGAAATCGGGGCACTGGTCGTCAAACTGCCCTTGCCGCCTGGCGCACTTCCAACATTATATCAGAATGATGCGCGTTACAAGGAGTCTTACCTGGATGAATTTCCGGGGTATTACAAAACTGCCGATGCCGGGTATATCGACGAAGAGGGCTATGTCTACGTCATGTCCCGAACCGACGATATCATCAACGTCGCGGGTCATCGCCTTTCCACCGGGGCCATGGAGGAGGTCCTATCCGACCATCCGGATGTGGCGGAGTGTGCGGTTCTGGGCGTGGAAGACAAGCTCAAGGGGCAGGTGCCGGTGGGATTTCTGGTCCTGAAGGCAGGCGTGTCAAAATCCCATGACGACATCGTCAAGGAGGTGGTTCAGATGGTGCGGGATCGCATCGGACCCGTGGCTGCCTTCAAAACTGCAACCGTGGTCAAGCGATTACCCAAAACCCGTTCCGGCAAAATTTTAAGGGGCACCATTCAGAAGATAGCCGACAACCAGGAATACAAAGTCCCTGCGACGATTGATGATCCGTCGATTCTCGCTGAGATGGAAGAGGCTTTGAAATCCATCGGTCTCGCCGGTGCGCGAAAATAACGAATCGGGCGGTTTCTTTTGCGGCGCGGTGTCGATCATGGCAGTAAAATGAACTTGCATTCCCTTACACGACAATAATTCCATCATGGATGCCGGAGAAATAGTTTTTCTCCGGCATCTCGATTTTAGAGCATCCTTCCTTTGCAATCCCACCCTGCCGATCCTATCGGCAGAAGAATTTCCTATCCCGACATCACTTCTTTCAGGGGGAATGCGGCTGCGGCCGATTCTTCCCGAACGTCCCAAGACGTTCAGAATGGCGCCTGCAAAGGGGTTATCATAACTGAACGCTCAAATCGTTCTATGAACATCATTCAAAAAAATAATTTGACAAATAATACGGTTTCTAGTTAAATTGTGACCCATAATAATGATTGAGCGTTCGTTCAGAATAAAGCCCAACACAGGGAGAGATGTGATCGGTATATCGATTTTCGGCGAATAACAGCAGTGAGAAAATCGTTATTTTTTGATGTTTAATTAAAGACTGAGCGCTCGTTTTTTTTTAGCTGCACAAATTGCCGGCGCGGAAGTTCCGCGAATTTCAAACAGTATCGTTCCGGTGAGTGACAGCAAAAACAGCAGTTCATGCAATTCAGCAAAGGGAGACTGAGGTATGACCAATCTGTACGATGAAGCGTATCGACAATCGATTCAAGATCCTGAGACGTTTTGGGGTAACGCGGCAGAGGACATTCATTGGTACAAAAAATACGAAAAGGTGTTGGATGACTCCAAAAAGCCTATGTATCGGTGGTTTGCGGGCGGAGAACTGAACACCTGCTATAATGCTTTGGATGTTCACATCGACAGGGGTCGAGGAGACAGGGTAGCGCTCATTTACGACAGTCCGGTCACCCAGACTATAAAAAAGTATACCTACAGGGACCTGAGAGACGAGGTGGCCAAATTCGCCGGTGTTTTGGTTGAGCAGGGAGTGGTTAAGGGCGATCGCGTCGTCATCTACATGCCCATGATCCCTGAAGCGGCTGTCGCCATGCTGGCCTGCGCCCGTATCGGTGCGATTCATTCCGTGGTCTTTGGAGGATTTGCAGCCAAGGAACTCGCCACGCGCATCAACGATGCGACCCCCAAGGTCATCGTGTCGGCTTCTTGCGGCATCGAGGTCACTCGCGTCATAAAATACAAGCCGCTTCTGGACGAAGCCATCTCACTTTCCGCCGTGAAACCCGAAAAGTGCATCATTTTTCAGCGTCCCCAGGAAATCGCTGCCTTGACACCGGGTCGCGATATCGACTGGGCTGCCGCTATGACCAATGCCCAGCCCGTCGACTGTGTCCCCGTGGCCGCGACAGATCCCCTTTACATCCTTTACACCTCCGGCACTACGGGTCAGCCCAAAGGTGTCGTTCGAGACAACGGTGGGCATGCGGTTGCCTTGAAATGGACCATGAAGGCGATTTACGATATCGATGAAGACGACGTCTGGTGGGCGGCATCGGATGTCGGCTGGGTCGTCGGTCACTCCTACATCGTTTATGCGCCGCTGTTCAAGGGGTGTACATCGGTTTTTTTTGAGGGAAAACCCGTCGGTACTCCGGATGCCGGGGTTTTCTGGCGGGTCATTTCGCAGCATCGGGTCAAATGCATGTTCACCGCACCCACCGCCTATCGTGCCATCAAGCGGGAGGATCCCAAAGGACTTCTCGTGAAAGACTACGACATGTCCTCCTTCAAGATTCTTTTCCTGGCTGGAGAGCGATCCGATCCGGATACCATTCAATGGTCTGAAAAAAATTTGAACGTACCGGTCATCGACCACTGGTGGCAAACGGAAACGGGTTGGGCCATTGCTGCAAACTGCATGGGATTGCACCATTTTCCGGTAAAATATGGATCGCCGACCAAAGGGGTTCCGGGTTGGGACGTCCAGGCCCTCGACGAGTCCTGCAACCAGATGGCTCCAGGGGAGATCGGCGCATTGTCGGTCAAACTGCCGTTGCCTCCGGGCACGCTTACGACGCTTTGGCAGAACGATAGGCGCTTCGTCGAGTCTTATATGGAAGAGTATCCCGGGTATTACAAGACCGCTGATGCGGGGTATATCGATGATGAGGGATATGTGTATGTCATGTCCCGAACGGACGATATCATCAATGTCGCGGGGCATCGCCTTTCAACAGGCGCCATGGAAGAGGTCCTGGCCGATCATCCGGAGGTTGCCGAATGCGCAGTCCTGGGGGTGGCGGACAACCTGAAGGGACAGATTCCCATCGGCTTTCTGGTGCTGAATGCCGGTGTCGAAAGGAGCCATGACGAGATTATCCGGGAGGTTGTTCAGATGGTTCGGGAACGCATCGGGCCCGTGGCGGCGTTCAAAAAAGCGACAGTGGTCAAGCGTCTTCCCAAGACACGCTCCGGAAAAATTTTGAGGGGGACCATCCAGAAAATCGCGGATAACCAGGATTACAACGTCCCGGCGACCATCGACGATCCCACAACCCTGGGGGAGATGGCCGAAGCGCTCTCCAAAATTGGTCTTGCGAAAGCGCGTCAAGCGTAAAATTTTCCGGGCGACATGGCAGTGAACGGGCCGCAGGAAGCCGCTCCGGCAAGCCCGTTCAACATCAGAAGGTCGGCACAAAATCACGGTGTGCCGACCTTTTTTGTCGATCGCTCCCGTTCTTGACAGATATCTGCATGTTATTTATTAACTTCGTGTGCCGCGCCATCCTGATCGTTCTGGACTCACCGCCTATCCGCCGGATTTACAGTCTCATCGGAGACGCAAAAGGCCCTTGACAGGTATCGCGGCATTGATATGGAAAATGCCGAATCGGCAAAGGTTGAGGCAGATGTGTTGCTCACGATCCTGTTTCCGCCGTTACAATCGTTTATACCCGACCGTCTCGTTACTGAAGCGTTGGGAGAGAGGAGCCATCTATGAAACCAAGGCGTTCCGTTTTGTCTGTTCCGGGCCATGTGGAAAAAATGCATCTGAAAGCCGGTCAAAGCAATGCCGATGTGGTTATGCTCGACCTGGAGGACAGTGTTCCCCTGGACCAGAAGGAAATCGCTCGATCCCAGGTGATTCGTTCGCTTCGGACAAACGATTGGAAAGAGAAAGTGGTGACGGTTCGCATCAACGGCCTCGATACGCCATATGGGTACCGTGACCTTTTGTCGGTGCTGGAGGACGCCGGCAATCGGGTGGATGCCGTGGTCGTTCCCAAGGTGAACACGGCGGGCGACATTCACTTTGTGGATCGGATGATGACGGGCATCGAAATGGCCGGGATGCTTTCCCGACCTATCGCGATCGAGGCTTCCATAGAGACGGCACAAGGATTGCAGAACGTTCGGGAGATCGCTGCCGCCAGTGAGCGAACGATTAGTCTGGTGTTCGGTATTGCCGACTATTCCGCTTCCGTAGGTGCCAGATTGGTATCGATATCCGGGCACGGCGAAAAGGAGGCGGAAATTTATCCGGGACATCGGTGGCATTTCGCTTTGAGTCGGATCATCATGACCGCCAAGGCTAACGGTCTCATGGTCATCGATGCACCTTATGGAAATTTCAAGGATCCTGACGGTCTCGCGCGTTCGGCCGCCATGGCCTGTGCTATTGGATGCAACGGTAAATGGGCAATTCATCCGGGGCAGGTTGAAGAAATCAACCGCGTATTTACGCCTTCCCTGGAGGATATTCAACTTGCTGTGAAGGTTTTGGATGCTATTGCCGACGCTTCCTCTCATGGACGGGGCGCCGTGGCTGTCGAAGGCCGAATGGTAGACCAGGCAACGGCTCGGCTTGCAGGTCAGCTTTATGAACAAGCCAAGTATTTAAAATTACTGTAGTCAATTTCCGTGATTCGAAATGAAGCTTTCGCTTCTGTGATGGGGAGCGGGTACCCTCAATTAACGGAAGTGCTTTCTTCCGGTGTCGTCCCGGACCTCGGCTACAGGGTATGACGCCCTTTTCCACCATGTTTTTCGCTCCTGTAAAGGCCCTGCTGCGGCGTGATAAAGTTTTTGACAAACAAGGGGTTTTATAATAGATATACGTCTTCAAACAAGCAGAAGTTTTGCCCCTAGATGGTATGGAATAATTTTATAACCAAAGGATGGCGGTCGAGACGGAAGCCCGGGCAGAGGCCGCACGAAAAAGGAGGAGGCTTTTAGATGGATAGGAAGACGTTGGCGCTAATATTGACCGAGGTTGTTTTGGTTGTTGCCCTGGTTGTGGTGGTTGCGATGGATTTTAATTCAAAACCCCAGGCCGAAATTGCGACGGCTCCTGTTGCCGAGGAAGCAACGACAGCCGATGCGGATGAGGGGAAAACCGAGGAATCGGTTGCCGAAACCGTGGTGGCAAAAGCCGAGGAGGCTGCTGAAGCGGCGCCCGCTGAAAAGGCCGAAGCAAAAGAAGAAAAGCCGGCCGAGGAAGCGGCCGGCGAGGAGAAGGCGGCCGAGAAGGTTGCAGCCCCGGCCCCGGCTGCCGGAGGCGCGGTCGCCGATGTCATCCCCTTGGAAAATCCCGCATATGCCAAGCACACCAAGGGCATTGTCCAGTTTACCCACAAGAAACACTACACAGACTACAAGATTGGCTGTGGGGAATGTCATCATGATGAGAATGCCGAGCCGCTGAACGACCTGAAGGAAGGTGATGCAGTCCAAGGATGTATCGAATGTCATCCCAAGGCCAGCAAAGCCCCGATCCCCAAAAAAGGTGAGCCGAAACTGTCGGATTCCGAAAAAATGGAGTACCATGCCGAGGCCCTCCATGCCAATTGCATCGACTGCCACAAAGAGCACAATAAAAAGAACAACACCAAGGCGGCACCGACGAGCTGCACCACGTGCCATCCCAAAACGAAATAAGCATTTTCTTGCCTTGCAAAAGCTGCTCTCAGGCGGACACGCCTGGGAGCAGGCCTATCCTATGATCCTTTCCACCCCATGGGTCATCACTGCTTTTTAATTCGCCGCAGGTCCTGATTTCCTATTTTTGAGACTGTTTCCTGGCCGAGATGTAGCGTGCCACTTCGGTTGCAAATTCATGAATGATCTTTTTAATGATGGGTTTTCGGGCCGAATCGAAAGTCATGTCGTTGATGGCTGCGACCGGAAGCACATCGACGGTCGTACCGGTGATAAAGGCGCCTTCGAGATCATGAAGCTCGGTTTGGTTGATGCACTTCTCGACCACGGTAATTTCGCTGGTCCGACAGATGGCCATTACCTTCTGGCGGGTCACCCCCAGCAGGACGCGACCACCCGGTGGTGTCAGGAGGTGTTGTCCTTTCAGGAAAAATAAATTGGATCGGCTTCCTTCGGTAATGTCGCCGCCGTCGTCCAGAAGGAGCGCCTCATAGGCGAACGCCTCCCTGAGAGCGGTGCGGACCCGATCCCTGAAGGAATCCTTGATGGTCTTGACGTTGGGCGTCTCCCTTTCCCCGGGGAAGAGGATGGTTCGGATCCCCTTCCTGTAAGCCTCTTCGCCCGGATGTTCGGTTCGGATAAAATAGATGAGGAGGCGGTGCTTTTCCATTTCGCGGGTCAGAACGATTTTGACGTTGACCTGTCCGCAATCGTTGGCGCGGATCAATCGGATGATATCCGACAGGATTTCCGTTTCGGAGAGCGCGACATTGACCCTGGAGAGATGAATGGATTGCTTCAAACGGGCCATATGTTCTTCAAAAAATATGGGAACTCCGTCGATGATCTTGATGACTTCATACAGAGATTCCCCGGTCAGGTGATGGAAAGCCTCAATGGCTGACGTCGACATTAAGGTATGATCGACGATATGGTAATCACAGATGGCTTCGCGTTTCATCTATTTCTTTCCATAGGTTGTGTTTTTATCATCAGTCTGTATTCAATAAAGCTCAATGAGGGATGATATCCCGGATATGTCCATGTGGCCTGCAAAAGTGTACCGCACTTATGCCACTCATGGAGACCCTGAGGCGCCATGTGGCGTGTGTTTTTCAAGACGAATGCTGTCGCATTTTTCACGAATGAAAGATTTCGGCAAGTCGGCGTACGTCACGACACAATCCAAGGAGGAGGGAACCCGGGCTTTCGAGAGCGTTTCTGAGAGGCGTTTTAGTCCGGATGATCAGCCTTTCGGCGGAGGAGCCGATTTTTTCGCCGATGTCAGTCGGCGAAGGAGGTAAAAAATCAGTGTCAGAACCGTGGCCAGAACAACCCAAAACATGAGCATCGGGCCGGTCTGCTGGATCACCGTGAGGTCCCTGATGGTGAAGTAAGGGTTGAGGTAGGCGGTCCTTACAAGATCCCGAATGAGGATCATGTCGGCGATCAGCAGTGTGACGCTTACCGCAGCAGCCCGAACATTGACGGTGATGCCGTAGTAGACAGTCTGGATGACGAGGCCTATACCGAAGATAAAGACGGCCGTATGCAGGAGGCTGCTGCCCATAAAAAGATTGAGGATTTCTTCCGGCAGGCTCATTTGAAACCAGAATCCCACCAGAATCTGTGCCAGGGTTGCCCCGGTGAACCATCCCATGCCCAGGCGGATGTTTTGGTCTACCGTCGATGGGCCGTCTTCGGTCCGGCCGGTTTTTTTCTTGAACGTCCAGACGATGGCGATAAACAACCCGCCAATGGCGATGGACGCGATCATGAAATGCAGGTAGCGAGGAAAAAGTGTCCTATCCTTTAGATTCAGTAGAAAGCCGTCGGGACGGTCGAAGTAGCTGGGCCATGAGGCTGGATTGAGCATCAAGGTCATATTATTGGATAGCGTGAACCCGATGATCAGGAGCATCAATACCGCGGAACCAAGGAAAAAACGCCGGAATCCGGTCGAGAGGATATCAAATCTCATTTTGTGGTAGTAGATGTTGGTGTAGGCGAGAATGAGCAGACCGACGGCCAGGATCCAGAAAACCGCCATGAGGGTTGAGCTGACATAAATGAATTGGCCGTAAAGGAGCTGTATGACAAGAAGGGGGGCTACCCCCATGTTAACGGCAAGAGCCACAATGACGGGGAGCTTTCGTGCGACATCTTTCTGAAGGGGAAGAGCGTCTCTCTTTTTCAAGCCCGATATCAGAGCGATCACACCGGTACCGACCATCATGTTCACCAACAGAATATGGATCATAAAAAAAATGTCCAGCAGCACCCGAAACATCATACCCGGGGCGGGAATTGGGTCGGGGGTTGGAATGAGCTCGAATGGGTTCATGTGGCAACTCCTGAACGTTGATGCCTTGAATGTGTCGGTTATAACGCTTTGTCGGCAAGATCGGCAACAGTGCAATCGACGATGTTGCCGTCAAGGTAGATTGTTAGAGATGCGTTATCATCGGCAAGGGGTTTTATCAAGGCTTTTGTAGGGGCATCGGCAATTGGGGTCAACGCCCATGCGGCAAGACCCCGATGAAAGGAATCGGCGGAAGCCAGAAACGGCGTAATGTACGGTGCGGCGTACTCAACGAGACCGGAACGGGCATGGGCGAGTCGACCGATGCCCCAGAGAAGACCGCGCTGAAGAATGGGATGTTCCAGAAAATTGCCGTCCGTCATGACATAGGAAATCAGAATCCGATGATATTCCTCGGCCAGCCGACGATTTCGTGCGGTGATGTCGCCCATGGCTTCCGGGCACCCCCATCCGATGCCGCCTGATTCGTCATTGAGTTGCCACATCATTCGGCGGATAACGACTCTGGCCGATTCGACGGCCCCGCTGTCCGCCATTTCCGATACCACGATACCCATGGCAGATATGGCCCGCCAGAATACGATATCGTTACCGAAAAAAAAGGAAAAAAGAGGGCCGATGACCTGTCGATGGGGATAGCGTCGGATGCCCTCAACGGCGTTATCGAAACGCTTTTCGCGTAACAGCTCCGAGATCTCCTTTTTGAGTGTTCGACTACCGATTCGACTACCGATTTTTTTCGCTGCCATGGAACCTGCCTTAAAAAGCCTTGTCGGCCCGAGTCTATCTGCGGCCGGGAATAGGATATGAGATCATCACCTTTTAAAAGGTGATGATCTCATATCCGTCTTTTTGGAAACGGGCCATGCCGGGATGGCCGTTCATGTCGTTGAGCAAGGGGAGATCTTGCGCCTTGGCGGCGTTCAACGTGCCCATTTTTCTGGAACAGGCTTCGCAGACGCCCCCCACCAGACCTGCGGTCCGAGCTTTTTCCCAGAGACCGTTCAAAGGATGATCCGCAGCTGCCAGGACAGGCGTCAAGCCCGTCGCGGCGCCCTCCACAATGATCAGGACGTCGTCGCCTCCCGATTTCATATCGAGAGCGTTCAAAAGGACGTGGGTGAAGCACATGGGGTCTCCGTTGAATACGAAAACAGCAATCTTTTTCATAGGCCAAAACCTCCTGATCGATAGTGACGAGGCTGTCCCAATGTCGGATTATTCTGTCCAGGAAATGCAGTCTTCAGGACAAAGGGCGATGGCCTCATCCACCTCGGCTTCGGGATAGAATTCAAGGTCCGCCACCTGAATAAAACCGAGATCGTTAAAACTGAAAACGGTCGGGCTTACCGCGATGCATGCCCCACATCCATTGCAGGCACTTAAATCTATTTCAGGTCTTCTCATGAGTGATTTCCGGAAGCCTTGACGGCCGCCGCAATCTGTCGGCCGAAGGCAACACATCTTTCTATTGCGTCGTTATCCGGGACGTATTGATGCTTAAGCCCCGGGGCGACCATATTGAATTTCATTCCGGCCAATTCCTTTTCCAGAATTTTGACGGATTCACCGCTCCATCCGAAGGAGCCGAAGGCTGCTCCAATCCTGTTTTGCGGTTTGAGTCCTTTCATATAGGTCAGAAAATCAGCCACTGTCGGAAAAATACCGTTGTTCAGGGTGGGGGAGCCCACCACTATCGCCCTGGCGTCACAGACCTCCGTCATGATGTCGCTGCGGTCGTGCTCCCGCAGTTTCATTGGACGAACATCGATGCCTTCGGCATGGAGACCGTCGGCGATCGAGAGGCCCATTTGCTCAGTGCTGTGCCACATGGTGTCGTAGACCACAACGGCTTTGTCATCCAGCTCCTCCTGGCGGCTCCATCGGGTGTAGGCATCGATGATACTTGACGGTTTTCGCCACATCACGCCGTGATCAGGGCAGATCATGCGGATATCCAGACCCATCTTGATCACTTTGTCAATCAGTTTCAGAATCAACGGCGCGTAAAGAAGAAGAATGTTGGCGAAATATTTTTTGGCATGAAACATGATCTTCTCGCCGACCCTATCGTCGAACTGTTCATGGCCGGCATAGTGTTGGCCAAATGCGTCACTGGAAAATAGAATTTTGTCCTCTTTGAGATAGGTGAACATGCTGTCCGGCCAGTGCAGCATTCTCGTCTCGATGAAGCTGTATGTCTTGTCCCCGAGCACGAGATCTTCTCCCTCCCGGATTTCCTGGAGATTGAAAGCGTCCACGAAGTGACGGGACAGATTTTTCTTCCCCATGTTGGAACAATATATGGGCTTGTCCCGACCGATCAAATTCATGACATGAGGCAAGGATCCACTGTGATCCATCTCCGTGTGGTTGCTGATGACAACGTCGATTTCAGACGGATCAACGATGCCGGCGATGTTTCTGAGAAACTGATCGGCGAAGTTTTTTTTGACCGTATCGATCAGGACGGTTTTTTCCCCGAGAACCAGAAACGCGTTGTAGCTGGTGCCCATGTGTGTCGAGTATCCGTGAAAATCCCGGATGGTCCAGTCGATGACGCCGACATCATAGACCCCTTTGGCAATTTGAACCGGTTTCATGCTTTTCCCTTGTGTGTGTTATGCGGTTTGATGAAACAGTGCAACGGAAAAAGGCAATGCCCTTGACACCGTTGGATTTGGCGAAAAGGGCATCTGAATCGATCTATAACACTTAAACGTGATAAACCGAAGGACTACAGGCTATTCTTCAACCTCAAAATCGCTTTTGCCTGCGCCGCAAATCGGACATTCCCAGTCATCCGGCACGTCCTCAAATGCCGTTCCGGGGGCGACGCCGTTGTCCGGATCGCCTTCCGCGGGATCGTAGACATAGCCGCAAATGGTGCATACGTATTTTTTCACTGATGCCTCCTGTTTGTTGTTTGAACGGTTAAATGTTACGGTTAGGTGTCCAACTGGTCGATCAGCTCCGAGACACGCTTTTCGGTTTCATCCCGGAGAATTCTTATGGAATCGATATCCTCTCCTTCCGGGTCTGGAAGGTCCCACGCGATTCTCGCCGCATCCGGTGTCGTCTCGATATCGTCACATCCCATGGTAACGATCATGTCAGGGCAGCCGGCCTCGACAGCCGCTTCGATGGATGCGGGAATCCGAAACCCCATGTCGATGCCCTTCTCGGCCATGACGTCTTCCACCAAGGGGTCGACCTTATCGGCAGGGTCTTTCCCGCCACACATCACTTCGATTTTGTCTCCACCCATCAATTGGGCGAACGCGGCGGCGATTTGACCTCTCGCGGCATTCCGGCGACTTGCAAAGAGAATTTTCTTGCGGCCCGTATAGGGCTTGAGCAGCTCGCCAACCGCTGCGGCCACATCATCGCGGACACCCGGATGGCGCGCCATGTCCCCCCGATGCTCGATCTGCCAGTAGTAGAGGCTCCCCGAATATTGAGCACCAACAGCGTCGAAAAAATATTTGGCCGTCAGGTCGACGCCCAGGAACAGGTTCTTGCCTTTGGTGGCGCCCTGACAAAGCATGAACCCGCGACGCATTCGCCGGTTGGGGTCGGTCAGCTTCAACCGGTAATTCCGCGCCCACAAGGTCTGCGAGCGGTCGATCAGGGCCTTGAGCTGAGCGGTGACATTATAAAAAAATACAGGAGATGCCGGTACCACCACATCCGCCTTCCGAAGCAAAGGATAAATCTCGGGACCCATGTCGTCCTTGATGGGGCAGAAACCCTTCCTCTCGCAGGTCGTGAACTCCTTGCAAGGTTCGATGTGTTTCCGGCAGACATCGACGATGTGGGTTTGAGCGCCGTATTTTTGAGCCTCTGTCATGAACAGTGACAACAAAAATTCGGTGTTGCTCTTTTTACGAGGGCTTCCCTGTAGTCCAAGTACGAACATCTTGAGGTTTCCTTTATCCTGGTTCAGTAAGCATCTTCTGCAGCAAGGTCCGCCTTTGTCACCTTCCCTTTGAAAAGATTGTAGGCCCAGATCTGATAGGCCAAAATGATGGGAATGAAAATGATGACCACGGTCAGCATGATCTTGAGCGTAAGGGGACTTGACGAGGCGTTCAGGGCTGTGATGTCGGCCGCCCTGTCCACGCTGGAAGGCAGCATGTTCGGAAACAGCCCGATGAGGCCGAAAAAGGTGCAGCAGATGATGGCCAGAGCCGATGAAAACCACGCGGTGAAATAGGCTTTTTTAATCAAAAACCACTTGACCTGAAGGAAAGCCGCAAGGTTGATCAGCACGAGCAGAAACAACACCGGGTTGGCATAATAGTTGTCGTAAAGTCGGGTTTCGAACCTGGTGGCGGTCAAAAAAAGGAGTGCAACCGCTATAAGTATCCACCAGAGGCCGTGGGCGGTGCGAACGGCCCGATCATGCAGGTCGCCGTCGGATTTGATGGATAGCCACAAAGCGCCGTGCTCCAGAAAAAGAAAGAGAAACAACAGACCGCCCAGAAGGCCGTAACCGTTCAGGAGGCTGAAAAGGTTGCCGTGGTAAATGCCTTCCGCATCGATGGGGATCCCTTTGAAGAAATTGGCGAAGGCCACCCCGAATAAAACCGCAGGGACAACACTCCCGAAAAATACACAGAAATCCCATACCTGGCGCCATATCACGTTTTCCACTTTCCCACGGAACTCCATTGCAACACCCCTGAGGATCAGTGCAAAGAGAATCAACATCAGCGCCGAGTAGAGCGCGGAAAACATGGTGGCGTAAAGAATGGGAAAAGCGGCGAAGGTGACCCCGCCCGCTGCGATCAGCCAGACCTCGTTGCCGTCCCACAGAGGTCCCATAGCATTGAGCATGACTCTTTTTTCGGTGTCGTTTTTAGCGAGAAACGGCATTAGCGTGCCGATGCCGAAATCAAAACCGTCGGTGACGAAAAAAATAGCCCACAGCAGCCCCCATAGAAAAAACCATGTAATCTGCAATTCCATGTTTACACCTCCTCTTCGACCGGTACCGGTCCTTTTTTAGCATTTTGCGCCATCAGATAGAAACCTGCGGCACCCAGAAGGCCGTATACGAGTATAAAACCCGCAAGAGATATGGCCACCTGGACCGGATCCACGGGAGAAGCGGCATCAGCCGTTTTCATCATGCCATAGACGATCCACGGCTGGCGACCCACTTCGGCCAGAATCCAGCCAAGCTCGTTGGCAACGTATGGCAACGGTATGGAAAACATGATGATTTTGAGGAAAAGAGGGAATTCGGTCAGGCGGTTGCGCACGAACAGCCCCACCAGCGTGATGAAGATAAAGTAGGTGCCGAGTCCCACCATTCCCTTGAATGCCAGGGAGGAAATGAATACGGGCGGCCGGTCTTCCTTGGGGAATTCCTTGAGACCCCGCACTTCCGCGTCGACATTTTTGAACGCTAGAAAACTGAGGAGGCCTGGAATCTTTCCAATTTCAATGAGGTTGGCTTCTTTCTCTTCGTCCGGAATGGAAAAGAGATAGACGGGGGCCTTGGGTTGCGTTTCCCAGAGGGTTTCCATGGCGGCGAGTTTTGCGGGCTGGACTTCGGCGACATGAGCGGCATGGAAATCCCCATGAACGACCACGAGGACGGCAGCGACGAAGCCGGTGAACAGGGCGATTTTAAAGGAGCGGGTGAAGAATTCCACCTGTTGTTTTTTCAGTAGATGGAACGCGCTGATGCCCATCACGAAGAAAGCGGTAAGAACAAAAGCGCCGGCGATGACGTGGAGGAAAATCATCCACCCAAACTTGTTGAGCACAACCTGAAGGAAACTCACCAACTCGGCGCGACCGTTTTGAATGTCAAATCCCACGGGATGCTGCATCCAGCCGTTGGCGATCAGTATCCATACCGCGGAAAGAGTAGACGCGCCCGCAATCAGCCACATGACGGTTGCATGGGCTTTTTTCGAGAGCTTCCGCCATCCGAAGACCCAGACGCCGATCATGGTGGACTCCAGAAAAAAGGCTGCGGTGGCTTCGATGGCCAGAAGAGAGCCGAACACATCACCAACATAGGCGGAATATCCGGACCAGTTGGTACCGAATTGAAATTCCAGGGTAATTCCTGTGACAACACCAACGGCGAAGTTGATCAGAAAAAGCTTTCCCCAGAACTTGGTCATGGCGAGATAGGTTTCGTCTCCGGTTCTGACGTACTGGGTCTCCATATAAGCCACGAGAGTGGAAAGGCCTATTGTCAGCGGGACAAACAGAAAGTGAAAGATGGTTGCGG
Organism: Desulfococcus multivorans; assembly: GCF_001854245.1. Taxonomy (GTDB): domain Bacteria; phylum Desulfobacterota; class Desulfobacteria; order Desulfobacterales; family Desulfococcaceae; genus Desulfococcus; species Desulfococcus multivorans. The sequence continues at coordinate 1,259,508 of NZ_CP015381.1, forward strand.
CAGCGAACTGCAGGCGCGATAGCAGCACGACATCCATAGCTTCTCCTTAGGAAAGATCGAGAGGTTGGTTTTACAAAGGTATCCGCTTATCGGGTTCTTCCCCGACCATTCCCCAAACCGCCCCTGTCGGAGCAGATTGGGGAATGGTACAGAGTGATGGAACTATGTATGAAGTCCGGCCGGTTATCGGGGAGTGTCCGATTTTGCCGAGCCGTCCAGCGTGCATTGGGTGAAATCGATCGTTTTGCCGCACTTGTCACAGGTGTGGGGACGATCGAATTCATCGGAGAAAATTTCCTTGGTCTCTCCGCATTCAGGACATTTGCAGCTGAAGGACTGAAGGTTCTTGAATTGCTCGAATCCCGGGCAGTGTTGAGGGGTGCTGGTCATGATGTTCTCCTTGGTTGTTCAGGTGATGCATTTAAACCGCCGGCGACCAAACGCCATCTACAACCAAAGGCGATGCCGCCGGCGACTCGAATCACTGGATCCTTTTGTCCACATCCGTCTTGGAACAATCCGGTGTGTAACAGGTATTATCTATAAACGCGCAAGGTTGATGACAACTGGAACATTTTCCGGGAGGCTGTCCGGTTCCGAGCACGCATCCGCAATTCCGACACGTCCGATGGTCATGGCAACCTCCTTTATTGAGCCTCAATTACTCAATGATCAGGCTTTCCATAGGCCGTGAAGGTTGCAGTACTCGCGTGCCGAAACCTGATTCGCGGCAATGTGGAAAACGGCTTCGGGGGCGTCTCCGGGTTTGAGAAATTCACGATATGCCTTACCGTCGGCGATGAGTTCGATCCATTGGATATAATGCTTCTCCTCCATGGGGTGTGCGACGCTTCCCACGGTCACTTTGAAGCCGTTATCAACCTTTTCGATGACCGGCACATGTTTTTCCTTGGCGGCATCCACGGTATTTTCAGTCATCAATTTCATGGGCTTGCCGCAACAGACCAATTCGCCATCACCGCCTTCCAGGACCTCTACAATATTTCCACATGCCTCACATTTGTAGACTTCCAGCCTTTTTGCCATAGTGGTTCTCCTTTCTGTTGATTACGGCAATAGATAGGCATCCCCATCAAGGGATGCACAACTCTCCTCCTCAAGCGCATATCCGGAGGCGGCATTGCGCGCCGATCTCGATCACATCGGCAGAATGTTCCGCCCGCACAGCGCATACCCGCTATTGTTGTTGATGCGCCTGTATATCCAACTCTTCTTACATTTTATTGGTTGACGTTGTAAAGCGCTTTGTTTCATATTAAAGAACTCGACTTTCGACTGTCACAGGCCGTATCCTCCCGGCACCGCTTTCCGGTCACCATCATGAAAGTCGAAAGTTGAATAGAGAAGCTTCATTTATATCATCTCCGCGTAATTTTTCAACGCGTCGGGAGAAACCATGCTAAGGTTCGGTTGTCTATCGCGAGGGCGGATCAGGGATACGCTCCGCAGCATCGCCTGTTATTGCCGAACTCTAAATAGGAACAATTCCTAATTAACAAATATCCAGCTTTGTTTCAAGGATTTTATTCTGTACTGTTTTGACGGTCGGCCTCATAAGACCCTTTTTGAGGTATCTGTAATCGATTTGACGACAGGCTGTCGGGTACGGGAGGCTTCGATCTGAAAACGGTCGTTTTTGATGAACAGTTTTAGCCCCGTGTGGGAAGAGACAGGGTGTGCGGTTAATGAACACGGATGAAATCTACAAGACATTGGTCAAGACAGATCCTTTCGAAATACTGGCACCGGAGGTTTTGGCCGCACTTGCCGAAAAAGTGGAGGTCAAGACTTATGCAGCCAACACTTATGTCTTCAAGACAGGAACGCCAAGCCTGGATGTGCTTTTCATCATCCATTCGGGGCTTGCCGAAACGGTTGTTGTCAATGACAAGGGATCAGAAATGGTGATCGGTCTCCGGCGCCCCTATGATTTTTTCGGCGAAACCGTCGTTCTTTCTCAACAGTGCTATCCAGGGGCCGTTCGGGCCAAAGAGAAACTGGTTTGCTGCCTTGTCCATCGTAAAGACCTCGAAAAATTGATTTACGATCATCCTGAGTTCTGTGGTTTTTTCAACGTCTTGTTGGCGGAGAGAATGCGGTTGCTTTACGAGGTGCTGGTGGAGGAGCACTCCAAAGGAGGGTATTCGGGAATCAGTCAGATGGAGCCCGAGTTTTTCAAGAAGCGGGTCAGCGAGGTGATGGCACATCCCCCCATCACCTGTCGCGTCGACGATCGGGTCACGGCGGTTTCCAATATTATGGCGGACAGGGACATCAGTGCCATTGTCGCTTTGGATCGCGAAAACAGACCGCGCGGGATTCTGACGGAAAAAAATCTTGTCAAGTATCTCATTGCCAAGCAGACTTATCCGGTAGAAACCTGCCGGGTTGACAACATCATGTACAGCAATCTGGTGGAAATCAGCCCTCATGCCTTCATCGGTCAGGCTCTGGTCGCCATGATGCGCAGCAAAACCAAAAACCTCATTGTAATGGAACGGGGAAACCTCGTGGGCGTGGTCACGCTGGTGGATCTTATTAAAACACAGAGCACCGGAACGCTCCTTCTGACGAAGGACATCGAATCTCAGCCGGATGTGAGAGGGCTTGCGATGGTCAGCCGGGAAATCGACAATATTCTGAATGTCATGATCGAGGAAAACGCCTCCGCCGCGGAAATCTTCAACGTGATGTCGGAACTCTATGAGCGCATGACCCGGAGGGTCATCCAACTTTCCGAGGAACGCATGAAATTGAATGGCTGGGGGCCGCCGCCGGTGGAGTATTGCTTTATCAACATGGGGAGCGCCGCAAGGTATGAGCAGGCACTTCCCACCGACCAGGACAATGCCATCGTGTATGCCGATCCGGAAGATGCCGATGCAGGCAACGTTGACGCCTATTTCAAAACGTTTGCCGAGTTCATCGTTGAGGCGTTGGCACAATGCGGCGTTGGAAGATACGGCCTTGAGGTCATGGCAGATAATCCGAAATGGCGACGTTCCCTCGGTCAATGGATGATGCTGATCGATCAATGGATGACGCAGCCCGACCGAGAACTGGATAAAATTATCGGACATCTTTTTGACTTCCGACCGGTATGGGGAAATATGGCATTGGGGGAAGCCCTCAGGGAAAAGCTTTTCCAGGCGATCGAATCGGGGATCGGCAAAAATCGGTTGGGGGAGGGGAATTCCGCCGAGTATCACCTCCCCATCAGTTATCTCGGCACGTTCATTACCGAGAGGGGTGGACCGCACAAAAACGAGATGAACCTCAGGGCGTCGGCCATCCTGCCGATGGTCAACGGCATACGGCGAAAGGCCCTTGCCAACCGAATTATCGAATCGTCAACGTTGGGACGACTTGCCCAATTGGCCGACGCCGACGTGCTTTCGGAAAAGGACGCCAGATTTTTTCAAAGGAGTTTCGAGGACCTGATGATGCTTAATATCCGGGAAAATCTGAAAGAACTCAAACAAGGAAAGCGTCCGGACGATTATATCGATCCTTACAGCTTGAGAAAAAGGGAGCGGGTCGCGCTCAAGGACGCCCTTGCCGGGGTATCGACTCTCCTGGATATGCTTCGGGAGGAATAATGCCGGCAAGGGGGCGATATGATCCTTTGTGGTGGGACTTTCGCCCGTGAAGGCTGCTCTTTAATAGAATGCCATTCAGTTTGTAAAGAAACGGCAAAAAACATATTGACAACCTACGCTGTGAGCGGGTAAAATGGCTTTCAGAATAAGATCGAGCGCTCGTTCAAAAAGAAGTGAGCGTGTTTTTTATGTCTCGATTAAAAGACCGAGCGCTCGCTCATATTTTGGCTTAAAGGGGGTGAAGAGATTATCAAACGATGAGCCTTGGTTTTCGGGGTTGACGGATGGAGTATTTGGAGATGTTCAAGCGACAGGGAGATATGAATGGGCCAGACGCACAACATGGCGGATTATGACGAGGTCTACCGATCCTTCAGGTACAGGGTTCCCGAGCATTACAATTTTGCCGGTGACGTTATCGACAAATGGGCCGAACATCCGAATAGGCTGGCCATGTGGTGGGTGGACGACAATGGTCTCGAAGTCAAAAAAACCTTCCGGGAATTGAGCATCATTTCTAAAAGACTGGCAAACGCCTTAACGGACCAGGGCGTCAAACCGGGCGACGTAGTCATGCTGATTCTTCAAAGAAACATCGAGTGGTGGGAAGCGGTTACGGCGTGCATTCGAATGGGGGCCGTGGTGGCGCCCGGGACCACGCAGCTGACCGCCAAAGATCTCAAGTTCCGCGCTCAGAAAGCCGAGGCTGTCTGTATCATCACAAATCCGGAGGTTGCCGAGAGATTCGACTCGATTGCGGATGAGTGCCCTTCCGTCGTATCCAGGATCGTTATATCCAATACCGTGGAGGGATGGTCGTTTTACGACGATATCGTAGCCCGGGGATCCGATGTGTTTCTCACCGCCGAAACGTCGAGTCGGGACGGCTGTATCCTCTATTTTACCTCGGGAACCACGGGGCTTCCCAAAATGGCGCTTCACACCCACGCATCCTATCCCATCGGCCATTTCACCACGGGGAAATATTGGCTGGATCTTCGCGAGGACGACCTCCACTGGAACATCAGCGACACCGGATGGGCAAAGGCTGCCTGGAGCAGCTATTTTGGCCCATGGATTTGCGGTTCTGCTTTGTTCATTCATCATACCAATCGGTTTGATCCCTTGAAAACCCTGGAATTTCTGTCTCGGTATCCGGTGACGACGCTCTGCGGCGCGCCGACCGTATACCGAATGTTCGTGTTGCAGGATCTGAGTCGTTTCACGTTTCCGAACCTTCGCCATTGTGTCGCCGCCGGCGAACCTTTGAATCCCGAGATCATCGAGGCATGGAAGACGGCCACCGGCTGTACCATACGAGACGGGTACGGCCAGACGGAAACCGTTCTGTTGTGCGGCATGTTTCCCTGCATCGAACCGAGATTCGGGTCCATGGGTAAACCTTCGCCCGGCATCGATCTCGATGTCATAGATGGTGAAGGACATGTCGTACCACCCAATACCGAAGGAGATATCGCCATTCGCGTAGCGCCCCATCGGCCGCTGGGATTGTTCAGAGAGTACTGGAAAGAGTCGGAAAGAACCGCATCGGCCTTCGAGGGTGACTGGTATTTGACGGGAGACCGGGCCTACAAGGATGATGACGGATATTTCTGGTTCGTAGGCAGGTCTGATGATGTCATTTTGACCTCCGGATATCGCATTGGTCCGTTTGAGGTGGAAAGCGCCCTGATTGAGCACCCCGCCGTCGCGGAGTCGGCGGTTGTATCCAGTCCCGACGAAACCCGCGGTGCGGTGGTGAAAGCTTTCGTCATTCTGGCACCCGGATACACCGGAAATGACGTACTGGTAAAGGAGTTGCAGGACCATGTCAAGAAGGTCACCGCACCCTATAAATACCCCCGGAAAATAACGTTTGTCGAATCGCTTCCCAAGACGATCAGCGGCAAGATCCGAAGGGTCGAACTGAGAAGCATGGAGTGGGGAAAGGCGTAATTCAGTAGAGGAGTTTTTCATCAATTTGAGGGGTATGGGTCCGGTTGGGGAGACCGGCGTATCCCCACCTACATCCAAGGGAGGAACGTATGGCACAAGCAGATGTTGTTCAACCTGGAAGTTCAATCAAAACCGAAGCAAAACAAGCGGCCGCCCACGGGGAACTGACCGCCCGCTGGGGGCAGCCCCTCACCGGCATCATTTCCCTGGCTTCGTTTACGGCTATCGCCTGGGTTCTCTGGTACATCTTCAGCGATCCCCGGGGACCGGTGGGTTTATTCCCGTATCCGTTTGTCATGTATCTGGCCATGATGATCCTGGTAGGCCTCTACCAGCATATGTTTCTCGGCGACTGGCCCTTTGAGAAGCTGCCTCAACCCACCCGGGGAATCGTCCAGACGATCCTGAACCTCATCATCGTATGGTTCATGATTCATGTCGTTTTCTACCGGGTCCTGGGGCTCGGGTTCAATTTTCTAAGTCAGAGCAACCTCGAGACACTCGCGGCTGCGGGACAGACCGGCGCTTTGGATCTGGCCGCCATGCAGGCCAACCACTTTGCAGAGAGCGCCGTTGTTTGTTTCGTGTTGATCGGTTTCTACAGTTACCCCTTTGTCACCATCCTGTTCGGCAAATGGCCCATTCGGCCCAGCGACCTTCCCCAGCCCCAGGCCGGTCTGGCGGAAATCGCATGGTGCTCCATGTGGACTATGTTCTTTTATGCGGTCTTGATCGTGCCTTTCTGGGGTCAGGTCTTCGGTGTAGCGTTTGGAAGTTCTTACGGCCTGAATACGCCCTGGTGGGGTGGTATATCCGGGATCACCCATGTCCATTGGGTCTTCGGCTGGTGGGAATGGATGATCATCATCCTGTTCATGACGCCCAATGTCTGGCGTATGAAGCCCTGGAGCCTCATCAGCCTGCCGCAACCATGGAAAGGTTTGATTTCATTTGTAATCAATGTTTGTTTAGCGTACCTCATCGCCCTGTTCTGTGTCAAGATCGCCCCGTTGTGGCTGCCCCATGACGTTATCCATCACCTGCAAGAGGCGAAACCCGAGAATGCCGAACTGCTTCGGTTCCTTTGGTATCACGCCGCGGAAATCGCCGGATTTACCCTGATCCCGTTTCTGGCGTGGCATCATTATTTTGACGACATGGTTCCCATGGCGGACAAGGATTCCTGGGCGGCCTTCTGGTTCAGGACCGTGGGCGTTCTGGTATTCTGCGCCATCGGCTACATCATTTTCTATTATATCGGCTGGGGAGATTGGGCTCTCGGGAATCCTCACTGGGATCACAAATTCGTTCACGGCGAGTCCCTCATCTGGAACTTCTGGTGGATCATTCCCCTGCTCTGGAACGAATGGTTCTTCCATAAGTGGCCGTTTTATACCCATGAAGGTCATTGATTGAAGGCATAATTCAGCGCCGGCGGGGACGTTACCGCCGGCGGTTTTTCTGAGAAGTTTGATCCAACGGCAATGAACGAAGGAGGAATGAGATGACACTGGAAGAGATCAAGCAAGCGGTGCTGAAGTTGAGTCCGGCAGACCAGAAGCGGTTGATTCTTGAGGTCGTTCCCGAGATTTGGGGCGAGGCCTGTAAAGATGAAGCGTGTGTGCTCAAAATTCGCAGTCTGGTGGACGAGGATACGGTCAAAAAATATCGCCAGCAGCACATGAATGGCATCTAGGGGAGAGGAAAATCCGCATGTCCGACAAAAGCGTCTATTATGATATCCTGACACCTGTTCATTTCATCAGCCGGTCTGCCGCTGTGTATGATGATAAAATCGCCGTCATTTATGGGGACAAAAGTTATTCCTACACGGAGTTCTATCAACGCGTGAACCGTTTGGCCAGCGCGCTTAAGAAGATCGGCATCGGTAAAGGGGACAAGGTGGCGTTCATCTGCCCCAACACCCCACCCATGCTGGAAGCCCATTATGCCGTTCCCATGATCGGCGCGGCCCTGGTCAGTATCAACATCCGCCTGTCTGCAGGAGAGATCGCTTATATCATCGATCACTCGGACGCCAAGGCCGTGTTTGCGGACAATGAATTCGCCGAACTCGTTGCGCCTGTTACCGGTGAACTGCCCAAGGTCAAGACCTATGTCAATATCTGCGATATCAGCCGGGATCGACCCCTGGACGGCATGGAATACGAGGAATTTCTGAACACCGGATCCCCCGACCCCATCGTGCCGGATATCGATGACGAATATCAGGTGAGCACCATCAATTATACCTCCGGCACCACGGGTCGGCCTAAAGGGGTGATGTACCACCATCGGGGGGCTTATCTCAACGCTCTGGGCGAACAACTGGAGTTCGGGACCAACAGCCGATCGATCTATCTCTGGACCCTTCCCATGTTTCATTGCAACGGCTGGTGCTTCACCTGGGGGATTACCGCCATGGGCGCTACCCACCTGTGCCTTCGTAAGGTGGTACCGGAAGAGATCTATCGACTGATCCGGGAAAAAGGGGTGACGCACCTCTGCGCTGCGCCGACGATTCTGATCGGCATGTCCACCTATGCCACTCAGCACAATATAAAATTGGATCATCGCCTTGAGATCATGACGGCCGGAGCGCCCCCGGCACCGACGGTTATCCAGAACATGGAGGACATCGGCGCCAATATTACCCAGACGTATGGACTGACCGAAGTTTTCGGCCCCCACAGCGTATGCCAGTGGCAGGCAAAATGGGATGACCTCCCCCTTGAAGAGAGAGCGCAGATCAAGGCTCGGCAGGGCGTTCCCTATATTGTCGCCATGTACATGGATGTCGTGGATCCCATTACCATGCAGCCGGTCCCCAGGGACGGACAGACCATCGGCGAGATCGTCATGCGGGGCAACAACGTGATGCTCGGATATTACAAGGACCCGGAGGCGACTGCGGAAGCCTTCAAGGGCGGGTGGTTCCACAGCGGCGACCTGGCTGTCATGCATCCGAACAATTACGCCCAGATCATGGACCGGAAAAAGGACATTATCATCAGCGGCGGCGAGAATATCTCGACGGTGGAGGTGGAAAACATCATTTACAAGCATCCCGATGTCATGGAGGTGGCCGTCATTCCCATCCCCGATGAAAAATGGGGCGAGGTTCCCAAGGCATTCGTCGTTCCGAAGCCCGGCAGCAATCCTTCCGCTGAAGACATCATCAGTTTCTGCAAAGAGAACCTTGCGCGGTTCAAAGCCCCGAAATCCGTGGAATTTGGAGAACTTCCCAAAACCGCCACCGGCAAAATTCAGAAATTCAAGCTGAGGGACAAGGAGTGGGCAGGACGAAAGCGGAAGGTGAACTGATTTTGCTTTCGTGGTCACGTTTGAATAATACGAGGGATGAAATGGACGTGAAGTTTGCCGTATCTCCGGGAATTCGCGTCCGATTTTATATTTAACGGAACGAAAACGGATCGTTGTCCTTCGCATCGAAAAAAGCAACGACAATATCCTGCTCGGACCCACGAAATTGAGGGAGAAGTGTTATGCAGCTACCACAGTTTGAAGTCGGTAAAACCACCATCGGTCAATTGGTCGATCTGGTTGCGGACCAGTTTGGCGACAGCAAGGCATTGATGTATCACGACTACGGGATCGACTATACCTATCGGGATTTTCAAAAGGTCTGTAACGATGTTGCAAAAGGGTTCATGGCCCTCGGGGTAGAAAAGGGAGAGCACATCGCCATATGGGCCAACAACGTTCCGGAATGGGTGCTGTCCCAGTTCGGTACCGGAAAAATGGGCGCTGTCCTGGTCACCGTCAACACCAGCTATCGCAGTTTTGAGCTGGAGTATCTGATGAAACAGTCCGATGCTACGACGCTTGTGCTGATCAGCGGGCTTCGGGAGCCTGACGAGTACCTCAAGGTTGTCTACGATGTCTGTCCCGAGCTGAAGGATTGCGAGCCCGGGAAGCTCGAAAGCGCCAGACTCCCGAAGTTGAAAAATGTGGTCCTCCTGTCCAAGGAGCGCCAGCCGGGAATGTTTATCTGGGACGACGTTATTGAAATGGGGCGTTCCATTTCCGATGCCGAGCTCAAAGCGCGGCAGGATTCGATGGATCCTCATGACGTGATCAATATGCAGTATACCTCGGGGACCACCGGATATCCCAAAGGCGTTATGTTGACCCACACCAACTTGATCGGCAACGCAAAGAGCATGGCTGAGTGCATGGCGTTGTCATCGAAAGACAACCTTTGTATAACGGTTCCTTTTTTCCATTGTTTCGGCTGCGTTATCGGTACATTGTGTTCCGTTGTTTCGGCCACCTGCATGTCGCCGGTGCCGTCATTTTCAGCCAAGGCGGTGTTGGAGGTTGTCGAGCGCAACAAATGTACGGCGCTTCACGGTGTTCCGACCATGTTTATCGCAGAACTCGAGGAGATGGAAAAGCGATCCTACGATACCTCTTCATTGAGGACCGGTGTCATGGCGGGGTCGCCATGCCCCATCGAGGTGATGAAAAAGGTTGTGGACGTCATGGGGGCCAAGGAAATGACCATTGTTTACGGGCAAACCGAGGCTTCCCCCGGGATCACGCAGACGCGTCGCGAGGATTCGCTGGAACTCCGGGTGAGCACCGTCGGGCGGGCCCTGCCCAATGTCGAGGTCAAAATCGTCGATCCGGCCACGGGAGAGACGGTGGCGCCGGGTGTTCCGGGCGAGCTGTGCTCGCGAGGATATCATGTCATGAAGGGGTACTACAAGAACCCCGAGGCCACAGCCGAGGCCGTCGATGCCGATGGGTGGCTGCACACGGGAGACCTGGCGATCATGGATGCCAACGGATATTGCAAGATCACGGGACGCATCAAGGATATGATCATACGCGGCGGTGAAAACATCTATCCCAGGGAGATCGAGGAGTTCCTCTACACCCATCCCAAGGTCCTGGATGTTCAGGTTGTGGGCGTTCCGAGCACCAAATACGGGGAAGAGGTGGCCGCTTTCATCAAACTCAAAGAGGGGTATACGGCAGATGAAAATGAGATGCGGGCCTTTTGTAAAGACAAGATCGCCTTTCACAAGATTCCGGCATTCTTCCTTTTTGTGACGGAGTATCCCACCACCGCCAGCGGCAAGATTCAGAAATACAAGCTGAGAGAAGAGGCGACCAAGGCTCTGGGACGTGAGGAGGCTGCCAAGATCGAAACGGCTTAACTTTTTCGACATGACCGACGGCGCGGCCTGACGCCGTCCTGAAAGCACCTGCTTTTTGTTGCGCGGGTGCTTTTTTTTTTATATCGGATCTGGTAAGTAGTGCCTGTATTCCGCCGCACGCCGCCAGGGTCGGGCGGCCGCCATGACCTCTATAAAGGAGAGATGATGACACCGTTTGAGTTGGTCAACACTATTAACAAGGAAATTTCGACTTACACACCGAAACTGTCGGCGGCCGTCAACAAGGCCTTGCTCTATTACGGAGACGGCAGTGCGTTGGTCGGCGTCGGTCATGGAAAAAACGAAAACGACGAGATCTCTATCAATGAACATGAATCCATCATCGTCAAGCCCGATGAATCGCCGTTGGTCATGCTGAAGATTATGCAGGCGGCGGACCTGATGGAATCCCATTCAGCCTGGAAACTCATCGTGGACGCCAAACCCGCCGATAGGAACGGTCGAATGGAATTGAGATATACCCTCATTCGCAACAAGAGTCTTTTCTGATATCCGCAACTTTCGACTTTCATAGGCCGTATCCTCCCGGCACAGCTATCCGGTCACCATCATGAAAGCCGAAAGTTAAGGCTGAAGGTTAGAGAAATGGACCCGTAACAAACGGGATTGCCTATCCCCCTTCAGCCTTCAGCCTTCGACGTTCAGCCTCTATCCAGTCGCCATCATGAAAGTCGAAAGTTGAATGATATCGTTGTGCCGAGGCTTGCCTTCCATGTATTCGCGATTGAAAATAAAAAGCATCGGCCGTGAACGGCGGCGGACGCAATCATCGGGTCTGTATGTCCGAATGATTTTCTTTGGCGGCAACCTCGGGATCGATGCGCCAGGTGACAAGCGGTGACAATAGATACAGGAAAAGATAGCAAACGGCCATGTGTCCCAGGTACGGGGTGAAAACAAACGTCAACAACAGCAGCATGCTCCCACGGGCAAACCAGGGCCGTCGGCTCATGAAACGGCCCAGGTGAAGATAGCGGATCGGATAGATATTCATGATAACGCCGTTCAGGACCATGAGGACGGCGCAGAATACGGCCCAGAATCGGACCCAGTCCGTCGATCCCTGCGCTGCTGCCTGGCTAAGCATGATGAGAGGCGCCGTCACAAAGAGAGCGGCCGCCGGCGTGGGCATTCCCTTGAAAAATCCTGGAATCGGGGATTTATCAAGGGTGAAGTAGATGAGCCGGATGATCCCCATGAGCGCGTAAAAAATGGCGATAGGACCAGCGGCAAGCTTTTGAACGAAAGGATCTTCGATGCCGGAGAACGCGATGTAAAACATCCATGCGGGGACGATGCAGAAACTGACCCCGTCCGCCAGGTCGTCCATGATGCTTCCCAGGTTGATTTTGGGCTTGGATTTGTTTTCGGCTTTCGGCAGCGGCGTCGTAAGTCCAAGTCGCCGTGCCATCGCGCCGTCGAGTTTATCAAAGATGGCAGCGCCGATCAATAGCAGGTAAGCCTCTCGAAACCGCCCCTGATTCGCGAAAAATACCCCCAGGAGTCCCATCATTGCATTCATCACCGTAAGTGCGTTGGGCAAAAGCGATAGAATCTGCCGGCGCAGGACGTCGTCATCCAGACAGAGGTCGTCCAGACAATAACTGCCGTATTTCCGACAGTAGGCCGCAATGGACCCAAAGGTAATGATAAGAAACAGAATTTCGATGAAAAAGAGTCCGCGAACCGGCAGACTCCCCAACCATGAGATCCAGGCATACAAGCGGGACGCGGCCGAGCCCAAAGGAACCTCGGGGACATAAAAGGCATGGGCGTAAAGCAGCGCACTGACGGGTGCCGCTACAATGGTCCTGAGGCGCGTGAACTCGCTGGGTTCCGGTTCCTGCCCCTGGCGGATGGCAAAATTCCGCATGAAACTGGCAAAATTATCTCGTATTAAAACGGCAATGCACATGAACAATACGAAGATGGCGTGGAGAAGTTCGATGCGATTGAAATCCGATGAAAAGTTGACCAGTCGCCACATCATGCCCACTGCGATCAACGGGAATATGATTGAGTAGACGATTTTGTCCATGATGCGGTCGGCAAGTTGCGCCAATGTCGGGTGGGGTTGAAAGCGAGCGGCGAACCAGCCGTCCACCAGATCAAAGGTCATGGAAATGAAAAGCAGGGTGACACCCAGCGTGTATAGGGCGGGGCTGCGGTTCCATATGACGCCGACGGCACAGAGCATGCCTCCGAAAACGAGAAGGGGACGACTGTAGATCAAAATGGTCGTGGCTTTTTTGGATATCAATAACTTGCGCGACATAAGATTCTTTCTTCGGTCTTCAATCCGATTGAAGTTGATCCTCACACGGTTCCCCGATGTTCAGTACTTCCCATCTCCTGAAAAATAAGAGAAAATTCCTGGAAGAGGTTCGCATAGAATTCCTAGATAACATAAATGATAACTATACTCAACTTTCGACTTTCATGATGGTGATCGGATAGCGGGGCGCGGGCCGTATCCTCCCTATACCGGCCTATGAAAGTCAAAAATAAAAAATTGCAAAAAAAAAGCGCTTGACATGTCAAGAAACTGGAAAGTTGCCGTTGTGAAATTCCATGGATGTGGGTTTTATTTTTCTTCTCGATGATTATTATTAGTTGTTAGATTAAAATCAAAATGTTAAATGGGAAAACGATGTATAGGACAACACTGTGAATCGCGTTTAAGCCGGGAGGGCATAATGTGGGAATATTCTGATAAAGTAAAAGAGCATTTTCTGAATCCCCGAAACGTTGGGGTTATCGAGGACGCCGACGGAGTGGGGGAGGTCGGCTCCATATCCTGTGGAGATGCATTGAAGTTGACCTTCAAGGTGGATGAGAATGAACGGATCGTCGATGTCAAGTTCCAGACCTTTGGGTGCGCCAGCGCCATCGCGTCGTCATCCGCCTTGACAGAGATGCTGAAAGGAAAAACGATTGAGGAGGCCGAAAAGATCACCAACGACGATATCGCCAATTATTTGGGAGGCCTCCCCAAGGAGAAAATGCATTGTTCGGTCATGGGACAGGAGGCCCTGGAAAAAGCCATTGCATGTTACCGGGGTAAACCTCTCTCGGAAAAGGAAGGGGAGATCGTCTGTGAGTGCTTCGGTGTGACCGATGTCGAAATTCGACGCGCCTTGACGGAGCATCGTCTTTCGGCCGTTGAGGACGTAACCCACTACATCAAGGCCGGCGGTGGGTGCGGGAACTGCCACGATCGAATCCAGGAACTCATCAACGAGGTGACGGGGCAAGCACCATCGGTCCGGACCCTACCCCCCAAGATGACCAATATCCAGAAGATTCGACTGATCGAAGAGACCTTGGAACGAGAGATCAAACCCGCCCTCAAACAGGATGGGGGCGATATCGAGCTGGTTGATGTTGAAGGCACGCGGGTTCAGGTGAAGCTCCATGGCTCCTGCTCCAGTTGCAGCGCCGCCCAGATAACCCTCAAGGACTTCGTGGAAAAAAAGCTTCGGGAATTCGTTCTGCCGGAACTCGTTGTAGAGGAGGTGTAATGATGAAAACGGTCTATCTCGACAACAACGCCACGACCGCCGTAGCGCCGGAAGTGCTGGAGGCGATGCTCCCATACCTCAAAGATCATTATGGAAACCCTTCAAGCATGTACGGCATGGCCAGACGAGTGTCGACGGCCCTCAACCAGGCACGCACGCAGACGGCCCGGATCCTTGGTGCGTCTCCGGAGGAGATTGTTTTTACGAGTTGCGGCACGGAGAGCGATAATGCCGCCATCTGGGCCGCTATCCGGTCGAATCCCCTCAAGCGGCATATCATCACCAGCCGCGTGGAACATTCCGCTGTGAAGAATCTTTGCGAGTATCTCAGTCACAACGGGTATCAGGTAACCTTTGTGCCGGTGGACGGCAAAGGCCGGCTTGATCTCGATTACCTTTACGATCATCTCAGCGAAGATACCGCCGTGGTCAGCCTGATGTGGGCCAACAACGAAACCGGCGTCATGTTTCCAGTGGAAGAGATTGCCCGGGAGGTCAAGAATAAAGGGGTGGTGTTTCATACGGATGCGGTCCAGGCTGTTGGGAAGGTCCCCATGGATATCGGTCGAACCGGCATCGATATGCTTTCGCTGTCCGGGCACAAGCTGCACGCCCCCAAAGGCGTGGGGGCGCTCTATGTGCGGAAAGGCACCAAGTTCACCCCCTTCCTTGTCGGCGGCCACCAGGAGCAGAATCGGAGAGGCGGGACGGAAAATGTGGCATCCATCGTGGCGTTGGGAAAGGCTGCGGAACTCGCCGGCAATCTCATGGCGGAGGAAAATACCCGGGTGAAAGCGCTCAGGGATCGCCTGGAGACCGGTATTCTGGCGGCCGTCCCCCATGCCGACGTTAACGGCGATACGGATCGGCGGCTCCCTAATACGACCAATATCTCTTTTGAGTTCATCGAGGGTGAATCGATTCTGCTGATGATGGATGAGATCGGTATCTGTGCCTCGTCGGGGTCCGCATGCACCTCGGGTTCTTTGGAACCGTCCCATGTGCTTCGGGCCATGGGCGTGCCTTATACCGCCGCCCATGGGTCCGTGAGGTTCAGCCTCAGCGTGTACAACACCCGGCAGGAAATCGATTACGTCATCGAGAAGCTTCCGCCGATTATAGAGCGGCTCAGGCAGATGTCGCCGTTCTGGAAATCGGTCCAGGCCGGCTGACAGTGAATATCGCGTATTGTATTCTCCCGGCACCGGCCTATGACAGTCGAAAGCTGAGACATCGGAATCACTTTTGAATCGATACTGTTTTTACCGCGGGAAACTTGCCCCGGCATTTATTGAAACTTGATTGAGCGACCGTTGTAAGCTTCTGCACGATTGGTTGCAGAGGGTTCGCATCCTATACACGGAATCGACCTGGGAATGGAGGGTTATGGGGGAGGCGACCGATATTGAGACGGCAGAGGACCTGACGGTGATCACGACCCATATGAATGCCGATTTTGACGCCATGGCGTGCATGCTTGCGGCGCAGAAACTCTATCCCGACAGCATTGTCGTTTTTCCCGGATCCCATGAAAAGACGCTTCGAAATTTTTTTGTCCAATCAATGGTTTACCTGTTCAACATGGCCGATATCCGGGACATCGATTTTCAGAAAATCCGACGGCTGGTGCTGGTCGACACTCGGCAGCCCGCGCGAATCGGCCGGTTCGCGGAGATCCTGGGGAAGGAAGACCTCGAGATTCACATCTACGATCACCATTCCGCTTTCAAAAATGACATTAAAGGCCATGTGGAGGTCGTTGAGCCTACCGGTGCGGCCATCAGCATTCTCACACGCATCATCCGAGAGCGGGAAATTCCCTTGTCCCCCGACGAGGCTACGATCATGTGTTTGGGTATATATGAAGACACCGGCTCATTCACCTTTTCCTCGACGACGGAGGCCGATTTTCTCGCGGCGGCGTTTCTGCTGGGCCAAGGCGCCAAGCTCGACATCATTTCCAATCTCACCGCTCGAGAGATGAGTTTCGAGCAGGTGGGGTTGCTGAACGATATGGTCCAGGCCCTCGTCCGTCGTCATATCAAGGGCGTCGAGATCGCCATGACCATCGTCAGCACCGAACATTACGTGCCGGACTTCGCTTTTCTGGTTCACAAGATGGTCAAAATGGAAAACATTCCCGTCATTTTCGCCATCGGCCGCATGGACAGCAAAATCTACGTCGTGGCCAGGAGTCGGATTTCGGATGTGGATGTCGGCGTCATTATCGGCAAAATGGGCGGCGGAGGGCACGCATTCGCTGCATCGGCATCCATTAAGGACAAGACGCTCGTCCAGGTGGAACAGGAACTGCTTGACATTCTATATCGGGAGATCAACTCGAGCAAGCAGGCCCGGGATCTGATGTCCTCCCCGGCGATTCGAGTCGATGCCGACATACCACTGGAGGAGGCGCGCAACCTCATGACCCGCTATAATGTCAACGCGCTTCTGGTGACCGAATCCCAAAGGGATCAGGAGGCTCTTCTGGGATACATCTCCAGGCAGATCATCGCCAAGGCGCTCTATCTCAAGTTGGACAAGGCCGTGGTGCGGGAGTATATGTCGACGGAGTTGGGGACTGTGGGGCCGGACGCCGAGCTTCCGGACATCCAGGAACAGATCATCGAAAACAAACAGCGAATTCTCCCGGTTATGGAGAACGGTAAAATCCTGGGGGTCATCACCCGGACCGATCTGCTCAACATCCTGATCCAACAGACCGATTATGCCGAGAAGAAACAGCCGGACCCCTTCATGGAAATGGTGAACGCCCGGACCCGAAGCATTCTTCGACTGATGAAGGAACGGCTGTCGGACTACATCATGGAGATTCTTGTCAGCGCCGGCCAGGTGGCGGATCAGCTGGGATTCGGGGCCTACGCCGTTGGCGGGTTTGTCCGCGATCTATTTCTTTACCGGGTCAACGAGGACATTGACATCGTTATCGAAGGCAACGGGATCGAGTTTGCCAAAACCTACGCGCGGCTCAAAAAGGCCCGCATCCATACCTATGAGAAATTCGGTACCGCCGTCGTGATTTTTCCCGACGGTTTCAAGATCGACATCGCTACGGCGCGGATGGAGTATTACCGATTTCCTGCGGATTTGCCCAATGTGGAGATGAGCTCCATAAAGCTGGACCTGTTCAGAAGAGACTTTACCATCAATACCCTGGCCGTCCAGCTGAATGCTGTCAAATTCGGTATTCTGATCGATTTTTTTGCTGCACAGAAGGATCTCAAGGAAAAGGTCATCCGCATTCTTCACAACCTCAGTTTTGTGGAGGACCCGACGCGAATTTTCAGAGCGATCCGGTTTGAGCAGCGCTTCGGCTTCAGTATCGGCAAGCTGACCGCGGGGCTCATCAAGAATGCGGTAAAAATGGATCTTTTCAACAAGCTCAGCGGCCGGAGGATCTTCAATGAACTCCGCCAGATTCTTGAAGAGGCGGATCCGACACCGGCTGTTCAGCGGATGCATGACTTTGACCTGCTCAAGTACATTCACCCAGAGCTGAAACCTTCCGCAAAGCTTCTGTCCAATTTTCAGGCTGTCAAAAAGGTTCTGGACTGGCATGATCTGCTCTTTCTGGACGAAGAATACCTTCAATGGGCGGTCTATCTCATGGTGATGCTTCGACAGTTCAAGCCGGATACCACGCGGGCGATCTGTGAAAGGTTCGAAATGGCGTCTCGGTACCAGGTTATATTCTGCGAGGAGCGATACCGGGGAGACCAATGCCTTTTCTGGCTGCGGCGGAACCTGCCCATCGAAAACAGCAAAATATACCGGGAACTTTCGGAATTTCGGGTGGAGGTGCTGTTATATATGATGGCGGTAACCCGAAACGAAGCGGTACGGAAGGCCATCTCCAACTATTTCACTCAACTTCGGCAGGTCGCTATCTCGATCCGGGGGAAGGACCTTCAGCGGATCGGCGTCAAACCGGGGCCGGTCTATCGCGAAATTCTCGATGCCGCATTGAATGCCAAGCTGAACGGACGGATCAAGACGCGAAGCGACGAACTCAACTTTGTCCGCAACTATGTGGCGTGATCCTTCCCGGGTGCGATTGACATTCGTCGAAGGGATGTTAGGTTATTTGACAGAGATATCCAACTCAAACGTCAGGAAAGGGAGGTTAAGATGCAAGCATTGGCTACACCCCCCCAAAAAATCATATTGGATCTTCAAAAGCTCAATGAACTCAACTCAAAAGGGTATGCCGGAAAATTCTGCCTGGGCGATACGGTAGTTCTGGCCTGCGGCGGATGGGAAGGCGGCCCTCGATATATCCATGAAAGGGAAGCCGTCTACGACAAAGCCACGCAAAGCTACATCGAGCGCAAGTGTTATGCCGCGCGGAAGATCAACGACTAGAATCCAGACCGACCCTGTGAAATCCCAGGGAGCGAGGCGGCATTTTTCGATGGATCGGGAGTGCCGCCTTTTTTATGCTTCCATTACCGCTTCATAAAAATCCGATCAAAACGATTGAACATAACGCTGGTATAGCCCGCCGGTGGATAATTCCACTCTTCGCCATAAACATGGATCCGTCGGGTTTCGCCGCCGGCATCATAAATCTTTCCTCCCTCTAGAACCCATGCCAGCAGTCCGCCGGTTAGATTGTACATTCTTACACCCTCTTCGGCCATTTTCTCCGCAAATTTTCCGCTGCGGTAACTGATGGTACAGTATCCGACGACAAGATCGTTCCGATAGGCCTTTGGCTGCTTCAAGAAGACTGTTTTCGGCAAGGCGCCGGGCAGCATCGATACAGCCATCTCCTCAGGGGTGCGCGTATCTACGAAAACGACCTTGCCGGTGTTCATCAGCGCCATAATCCGGGGTGCGGAGATGTCCTGGACGGTCGGGAATCCTTTTTTGTAGCGTTCGTACATCTCATAGACGATCTTTTTCTTGTCCGCGTCCGAGAGAGCGGGATCCTCGGACGCCGCCTGCGGTGTGCAGATGATTACCGCCCCGATTATGATGATAAGGCTTGTCTTGATGATTCTGGTTAATGTCATGTCCAAGATCGCTTCAGAGCCGATATGTAATCCGAAATCATGAATACAAACTCAACGCGGCTTTCGTCTTTACCGGAAAGCGCTGGCGTTTGAGACTGAAGGGGAATAGCGTCTTGTTTGCAGAAATATCCCTTCACCCGTTTTCCTGATGCAACGGCGCGGGTCATTTCCTCCCGGCACCGCTTTCCGGTCATCATCATGAAATTCGGAAGTTGAGTTAAATATTAGTATGATAATCTCCTGGTGAGCTGTCAACCGAACATCCACGGCTCAATGCGGGAAGATCCGGAATCGAATCACGGAATTTTGTTTTACATTCCCGGATAAATGGCCTATAGATGCTGACGTGAGATCATGGGTATCATGAAAGATTCGAACATTTTGGGGCAGGTTTGACATATCTGCCGCCACGGAGATCGTGATGGACCTTGTATCCCTTTCCCGTCTGCAGTTTGCTTTTACAACGGCGTTCCATATTTTATTCCCGACATTCACCATCGGACTTGCGTTTTTTCTGGTGATCCTGGAAATTCTATGGCTCAGAAGCAAGGACGAAATGTTCTACCGCATGTACCGTTTCTGGGTAAAAATATTTGCACTCCATTTTGCCGTAGGAGTGGTAAGCGGCATTACCCTGGAATTTGAATTCGGCACCAACTTCGCCCTGTTTTCACAGTATGTGGCGAATGTCATGGCGCCCCTTTTGGCTTTCGAAGGCATGACCGCCTTTTTTCTGGAGGCCGGTTTTCTGGGAATCATGCTCTTCGGGTGGAACCGAGTGTCGCCGGGGATTCATTTCCTTTCAACCTGTCTCGTGGCCCTGGGAGCGACGCTTTCATCTTTCTGGATTATGGCTGCCAACGCCTGGATGCAGACCCCGTCGGGATTTGATATTGTCGATGGTGAGCTGATGGTGAGAAGTTTCAGGGAAGTCATCTTCAACCCGGCCTTCCCCACCCATCTCGGCCACATGGTTCTGGCGGCTTACGAGACCACCGCGTTCGCCGTTGCCGGGATTTCCGCATGGTTTCTACTGAAAAATGAGCATGTCGCCTTCTATCGGCGGTCCCTTAAGATCGCCCTGATGATGGCGGTTGTGGTTGCGCCGGCCCAGGTATTCATCGGAGACATGAAGGGCTTGGTCACTGCACGTCATCAGCCGGCAAAATTGGCTGCTATGGAGGGGCATTGGGAGACCAATACCGAAGGAGGGGCCGCTTTCAATCTTTTTGCCGTCCCCGACATGGCTGCGGAGCGTAATCGTCTGGAACTTTCAATCCCCAACGGTCTGAGTCTGCTCATCACCCACTCCAGGGACGGACAGGTCCAGGGACTCAAGGACTTTCCCAGGGAAGACAGACCCAACGCCCTGATCACCTACTGGTCATTTCGGATTATGGTTGGCATCGGTTTCCTGTTCATCGGGGTGATGATCTGGGCGGCGATCCTCGCGTTTCGAAAGCGTGTGTATGAATCCACCCGGTTTTTGAAAACGCTGATCTTCATCCAGCCGATGGGATTTTTGGCTGTTGTTATGGGTTGGATAACCACCGAGGTCGGCAGACAACCCTGGGCGGTATATGGTCTGATGCGCACGACAGATGGCGTGTCGCCCATTCATGCCGGAAACGTGCTCTGGTCGCTGGGGATGTTCATCGCATTTTTCGTCATCATCGGATCGAGCTATTTTCATTATATCTTCAGGATCCTGCGGAATGGGCCGGACCTCACCAGCCCCATCCCGCCTGTTCAGATTCCGTCGGGTATGCGGCCTGTAGAGGAGGCCCTAAAGGAGGCATAAAGGATATGGTGGACCTGGTTCAGCTATGGATGGCCCTGGTCGGACTGGTGGTCATTCTCTACGTGATTCTGGACGGTTTCGGACTCGGGATCGGGATGTTGTTTCCTACCGCCAAAAATGAGGCGGAGCGCGATACGCTCATGAACACCATCGCACCCATATGGGATGCCAATCAGACATGGATCGTCTTTGGCGGGGGAGCGCTGTTTGCAGCGTTTCCGAAAATTTACACGGTGCTGTTCAGTGCGCTCTATATCCCGATTTTGACGTTTCTGTTTGGTTTGATCTTTCGGGGCGTTGCGTTCGAATTCCGGGCCAATAGCCGGCGCAAGACGGCATGGAACCGTGCTTTCTTCTTTGGTAGTCTGGTGGCCGCACTTGGCCAGGGATTTACCCTGGGCGGATATATTTCGGGCGTTCAGGTCGTTGACGGCGCTTTTGCCGGGGGCCCCCTTGACTGGCTGAATCCTTTTACCCTTGCCGTGGGGCTGGCTCTGGTGGTCGGCTATATGCTTCTGGGAGCAACTTTCCTGATCATCAAAACCGATGGGGCCGTTCAGGATCGGGCCTACCGACAAGCGTTCCAGGCGGCGGTGATCACGGCCGGTTTCATGTTTCTGGTGAGTGTCTGGACACCTCACCATGCTCCCGATTTAACGGCACGCTGGTTCACAGCGCCGCGGGTCTATTTTGTGTGGAATTTCCCATTGCTGGGTATCATCGCCTTTGTTATGCTGTTATGGAGCCTGAAGCGTCGAAAGGAAATCCTTCCCTTCTTCAGCAGCATTTTGTTGTTCATATCGGCATACCTGGGGTTGGAGGCGGCAGTCTATCCCATGGCGATTCCACCGGCTCTTACTATCTATGAGGCCGCGGCCCAGCGGGAGACCCAGATATTCACGCTCTGGGGGGTTGCGGTGGTACTGCCGGTGGTGTTGAGCTATACCCTGTACAGTTACCGGGTTTTCCGCGGCAAGGTTGCGGATGGCGAGGGATATCATTAGAAACGACATGCCGGGGCTTTTGAGGACTATGTCTTGATGTGCCGGCGATGATTCGGTCGGATCGAAAAACAGAGAAGAAACAGAAAGGACGGCCCATGGAAGATCCCCGACCCACTTTGATGATCAATGCTACCGTGGAGATTACCGCCCGGGCGCTGGAAGCCATCGTGGAAAACGCGAAACAGATCGCCGGATGCGATGAAAAGGGGCGATATCATGTGGATACGGCGGACAAGGTGGGAGAGATGATCTCTCGATTTCTATTCGAGAAGGATTTTGAGTCGTATGTTCAGCAGCGTGAGAATTTCATGTGATCAAAACGGGATGACCGACGAATACGGATTGGCCGGTGACGTCGTCTCCATCAACCCTTTATTAAATGAGGAGAGAACATGGCAGAAAAGAATATGAACCGGTGGGAATGTCCCTGCGGATATATTTACGATCCGGCTGAAGGTGACGCAGAGAACAACATCCTTGTGGGTACCTCGTTCGATGATCTCCCGGATGATTGGACATGCCCTAAATGCGGCGCCGAAAAAGAGTTCTTCGAGGAGCTTCGGGATTGAATTCCGCCATCACCTCCAGATCGGTCCGGATCTTTCCAGACCGGAGGCCCCGATTTCATGGGATGGGTCGTCCCGGCAATCTTTCATGCCGATTTTACGAAAGAGCCCGTCGAAACAAGACGATACGACGTGTTGGGAATCCGGGAGGTCCCTTTGGTGGATGTCGCTTCTCCTGAAAATCGACGGCCGAACCTGTCTTCAGAAGATTGCCGCGTCATTGCAGACTGGAACGCCGCCCTAAAGGTAAGGGCGGTGATAACGCTATTATGCACCCAGGATGCCGGTGACGACGCCTTCATGATGTTTTGTGCCGAATTTTCAAAATGGGCTCCCAGGGTTGATGTCATCCGGGTGGCCGACGTTCCTGAACGGGCGCCGGCCATCAAGGTTAGACCAAACCTGATATACCGCGCTATTCCCACCGGATCCGAACTGAGCCCTTTCCTGGAAGCGCTTTCCGGGGCATCGCAGTGGCCGGCCACAATAGAAGCGGTTCTTTTGGACAAGATCCGGTCGCCCGTTTCCATCAAGCTTTATATTGCCGATGGCTGTCCATTTTGTCCGAGCGCGGTTCGGCAGATTTTGCCGTTGGCCGGAAAAGAGGTGCCCGTTGTGCTGACCGTCATCGATGCGGGCATGTTCCCTGAAGATGCGGATACCGACGGTATTCAGTCGGTGCCCACATTGGTTTGCCGCGATTCCGCGGGGACGGATATGCTTCGATGGACGGGAGTCCCGAATCTTTCCGAGGTGCTGGCTTCCATTGCGACCGGTGATCCTTACCGGATGGGGGGCAAATCCATGGAACAGATGCTTCAGGAGGGAAACGCGCCGCTGCTTGCCCGAATGATGCTGGAAAAGCAAATGATATTTCCGGGATTTGTCGACCTTCTGACCCATGAGAAATGGCCTGTGCGTCTGGGAGCCATGGTGGTTGTCGAATCCCTTGCCGACGGCGGCGACATGCTATGCCGAGCCCTGATCGAGCCCTTATGGGCGCGATTTAATGATGTCGACGACACGGTGAAAGGCGATATTCTTTATGTGTTGGGCATGGTGGGCGACGAGAGACTTCCGGCTCGCCTGGGGTCGGTTTTGGCCGGATCTTATTCGATGGAGGTGAAGGAAGCGGCACAAGATGCCGTTCGGGTTCTTCGTGACCGCCTGGAAGATATGGCGCATGATACCGCCGACGCGGGAGAGGAAGGTGTTATATGAATGACATCCGTATGAAAGGGGAACTCAGGACCGACTATGAATGCGAGGTAACCGATCTCCCGGCCGAACGATGGGGAGAAGCCGTATTCAGGGTGGGAGAGGAAGAGATTGTACTTGAAGTCAGTGTGGAGAAGGATGTGATCGTCGCGCTGATGGCAGGCGAGGATGCCGTCTGGAAAGGAACCCTCACGGGGTTGAAAGAATTGCTCAAGAAAGGCGTTCGGCCCCGATGATACCGTCAACAGGGCACTGTCGATGGATACTTTATAAAAAGAAAGAGATCTAATCGCTTTCGGGTTCGACATCTTTTTCGGTCTGGTCTCGATTGAAGGTCTCGACCTGGGCATTATACCGCGTCAAATCCGCCTCGAAGGCTTGTCGTTTTGCCCGGTAAGCCTCGGTGTCTTTCTGAAATTGACCCAATTGCTTCCTGTAGGACCGGGATCCGATTTTGCTGTTTGAAACCCGGCGGACCTTGTCGAGCCTCTGCTGTTCCTCAATCAGGCGGGTCCGCTCTTTTTCGAGCGTCTCCCGGATTTCTTCGAGCCGCAGGCCGGCAGCATTGAGATCGGCCTCGGTCTTCAGATCCCGGAACGACGCGTCGGGTTTGGTATCGGATACGGCTCCCGATGCCGGTTTCGACGCCTGGAACTCAATGTATTCATCCGCTTTTTCCCGCCGGCGTTCAGGCACCCTGGTGAGATCGTCCGTGTATCGGATCTTCCCGTTTTCGTCCGCGTATCGATAAATCTCGGCCGCCACGGGCAGAACGGATATCCACAGCATCCAGCACAACGATACGGGAATCAGGCATCTGAGCGTTTTCATCCGCGTTCTCCTTGCATTTCCTGAGGTCGGTTACAATGCGCCGTTGCGTTTTTGATCAATTCAACTTTCGACTTTCATAATGATGACCGGCATCGGCCTATGGAAGTCGACAGAGGAGTGATCAATATACCGAGGTTTTGTCTTGATCTCAACACGGAAATTGGCCCTCATAAAAAATTTTATAAGTAATGTTCTGGGTGCATCCTTCAACATCGTGCCGAACGGATAAAACCCATCAGACCGAGATATCGTTATGAATCTTAGAAAAATTTCCATTGTGGCTGCCGTACTGCTTTTGACGGCATGTGTATCGACCGATCCCGGCCTTGATCGAACGGAACCCGGGGCGGAACTGTTTGCTCGCGCCGAAAGAAGTTTTCGATCCGGATCCTATCGAAAAGCCATGATCCAATACGACGACTATCTTTCACAATTTCCAACCGGACCTCAAGCTTCGATCGCGATTTTCCGGAAAGGCGAAATTCACCACCGTTGGCGGGATTACGCAACCTCACGACAGTATTATGAACGTGTGGTCGACGAATATGCGCGAAGCCGTTTCGTCTCCTCGGCCATGCTCGGGATACTCCAGACCCTTTATGACGAGCGACGGTATCGGGAGATAATCCAGAAGGCGGATGTCTTTTTGCGGAATTCTGAAGGATTGGAGAGATCTGCACCGGTATTCACGATACTGGGGGACGCATATGCGGCACTGGATTCCCCGGCCAACGCCGTCTATTTTTATGCCAAAGCCCATGAACAGTCCGCCGTCCCCGGAAATCAAGATAGCCTATCCCGACGCATGAAAGCGGCCGTCAATAAGCTTTCCACTGCGGAGATTCTGGCGCTTTCGGAGCGCGTAACGGATTCTGCCGCCCAGGGATATCTCATCTATGCCCTTGGAATGAAAGCGGTCGACGAAAAACGATATGACGACGCAGTGCGAACCTTGTCTCAATTCATTGCTGTCGCGCCGGAACATGAATATGCGGCCGAAGCTAGGCGGATGCTTCAGGATCTTGAAGGCGTTACCGGCGTCATGAGCGGCCGACATACCCTTGGGTGCCTGTTACCCCTTACCGGAGCCTATGCCCACTACGGAAACAAGGCGCTGCAGGGGATCGAACTTGCCCTGAACCATGCCGGCCTCGGGGAAGCGATTGACATTCGGATCGAGGATACGGCTTCGGATTCAAATCGGGCTGCCGACGCCGTCCTTGAAATGGCCCGTGAAAACGTGACAGCCATCATCGGACCCATCAACACTGCGAAGGCGGCGGCGCTGAAAGCTCAGGACGCCCAAATCCCCATTGTCGTGCTGACGCAGAAGCCGGATATCACGAAAATCGGAGACTATGTTTTCCGAAATTTTATGACGCCGCAAATGCAGGTTCAAGCACTGGTCACCTATGCGATGCAGATGATGGGCATCCAGAAATTTGCGATTTTGCACCCCAGGGAAAAATATGGGCAGGTGTTTCTGGAGGCGTTTCAACGGGAGTTACAGGCGTATGCCGGTAAACTGGTGACGGTGCAATCCTATGGCGTGAAGGATTCGGATTTCAGCGCCGTCATCGGTCGGCTGCGCCGTCACGGCGATATTGAAGCATTATTCATACCTGATGGCGCCGACAAGGCCGGACTTATCATTCCACAGCTGACATATCATGGGTTTTCGAACGTCCAACTTCTCGGAACGAACCTATGGCATTCCGAAAAACTCATTCGAACTGCAGGACGATTCGCTCAGGGCGCTATTTTTACGGATATTTTTTATTCGGCAAGCCCATCACCCGAGGTCCAGGTCTTCGTTCGAAACTTCAGGACCCGTTTTGGAGAATCGCCTGGTTTTATTGAGGCACTGGCCTACGATACCACCCTGATGATTATCGAGGCGCTTCATGCCGCGAAAGGTGGCGGGGGCCCGGCTGTTCGAAGGTCGATCTCCCAAATTCGGCACTTCACGGGTGCAACCGGCGAAACCCGGTTCGATGATACAGGCGATGCCGTGAAAAAACTTCAGATCTTGAAAATCGAAGGCAGTCGTTTCGAGGCGGCCGGTGTCTGGTAATCCTTGTCACCCGGTCAGGCGCTGAAGCGAAGCGGAGACATAAATCGGCCGAATCGCTTTTTTTGTGCTGGATTCTTTCCTGATTACATCTCCAAAGGCCTTACCCATAGTGCCCGTCGTCAGCCGGAATAGATTGTGGTGAGCAGTGGTGAAAGACACGCCTATCCTCGCGGCTGATTTTTTTTCTTAAATACTTGACATGGGGCGATAGGATATGATAACGCATGACTGAGCGCTCGTTCAGATATTGTGACTTACCTATCGCGAGGATTGGAGAACAGGATTGCGGATATGACGGGACAAGGCGGCAAGATGAAAGAAATCCCCACTCAAATAAAGAATCCCGAACTGGTGAAACGCAGGCGGCGTCAAATCGTGGATGCCGCAGTGCAGCTTTTTATTGAAAAGGGCTTTCATAAGACGACTACGCGCCAGATTGCCAAGGCCGCGGGGTTTTCCATAGGTTCTTTGTATGAGTATGTGGCCTCCAAGGAGGATGTTCTTTATCTGGTCTGCGATGCCATCCACGCTGAGGTGGAGCGCGGCGTCTCCCAGGCACTGGAACGAACGACTCGGGGGCGGGAAGCCCTTGCCGAGGTGATCCGGGAGTATTTTCTGGTTTGCCACCGCATGTCCGATCACATTCTTCTCATCTATCAGGAGACCCAGTCCCTTCCACCCCAATGGCGGAAAAAGGTACTGGAAAACGAAATTCGAATCACCGGGATATTCGTCAAGGTCTTGGCCCGCCTGATCGAAGCCGGCCATTTCAGACAGCTCAACGACCGCTCAATTGAGCTGGTCGCCCACAACATTTCAGTCTTGGGACATATGTGGACCTTTCGACGGTGGTTTTTGGCACGACACTACAGTATCGAAGATTATATCGAGTTCCAGACAGACTTTATCCTGGGAATATCTACAGGTCAGTAAACGAGAGGCGATCGATGGCCGACAAAAGGGTTGTCGATCAATGCCGGAGGTTTCGTGTTTCAGGCGTTCGGTCGGCAGTAACCCTGTCGTTGAGCCGGCGCCGGAGACCGGTTACCCGAAACCGAACACCTACCATAATCAAGGAGAGGCAAATGAACATGGAAGTTCAACCTTACAAACCCAGGCATCACGTCCGGGTCGTTACGGCGACCTCCCTTTTTGACGGTCATGATGCATCCATCAATATTTTTCGCAGAATACTGCAGAGCACTGGCGCGGAAGTCATCCACCTCGGCCACAACCGTTCCGTGCAGGAGATCGTAGATGCTGCGGTGGAGGAAGATGTTCAAGGTATCGCCGTATCGAGTTATCAAGGCGGGCATGTGGAATTCTTCAAGTACATGATTGACCTGTTGAATGATCGGGGTGCCGGGCATATCAAAGTGTTCGGCGGCGGCGGCGGCGTCATCGTACCCGATGAGATTCGGGAACTCGAAAGCTACGGCGTTACCAAGATCTACTCGCCCGAGGACGGTGCACGCATGGGACTGCAGGGCATTATTAACCATATGATAGAATCCATGGATTACCCCGTGTACGACGAAATGCCCGTGGACCTGTCGGATCTGAATACCGAAAACAAGCTCAAGGTGGCCCGAATGATTTCCATTGTCGAGGAGACCGCCGTCCGAAACAATGGAAACCTTGCCAAGCTCAGGTCCGACATCGAAAAAATGATTGGGGACCGAAAAGTACCCGTGATCGGTATCACCGGCACCGGCGGCGCCGGCAAATCATCCCTGACCGACGAGTTGATAGTACGGATTCTCCACGATATCGGCGAGATCCATGTGGCGATCATCAGTTCGGATCCCTCCCGGCGCAAGACCGGCGGCGCTTTGTTGGGAGACCGCATCCGTATGAACGCCATCAACAGCCCTCGGGTGTATATGCGTTCAGTGGCGACTCGCCAATCCAATTCCGAGATACCCGAGTTTTTAGGCGATGCCGTTAACGTGATCAAGGCCGCAGGGTTCGATCTCGTCATTGTGGAAACCGCCGGTATCGGCCAGGGGGATTCCAAAATAAGCGATCTCGTCGACGTTTCGGTTTATGTTATGACCAGTGAATTCGGTGCCGCCTCTCAATTGGAAAAGATCGACATGCTCGATTATGCCGACCTGGTGGTGGTCAATAAATTTGAAAAGCGCGGCGGAGAAGATGCTGTTCGGGACGTGCGAAAGCAAGTCCAGCGAAACCGGCAAGCCTGGAGCGTGAAACCGGAGGATTTGCCCGTTTTCGGCACCATCGCCTCCAAATTCAACGACGACGGCGTTACAGCATTTTACCATGCACTGATTGATGCCGTTGAAGAGAAAACCGGTGTCGGTTTTGAAACCTGTCTGCCCCGGCCGGAGGCCAAGACATCGAGCTCCAAAACCATCATCATCCCACCGGAGCGGACCCGCTACCTGTCAGAAATCGCCGAAGCCATCCGAGACTATCACAAAAAAACCGAACGGCAAGCTCAGGCGGTTCGGAAGTCATGGCACCTCAAGGAGGCCATGGCCGCCCTGGGCGGTGGGCTCGAAGGGGATGCGCCGACCCTTCTGAACCGCTTTCGCAAGGAGTTGGCGGCGGCCGAAGCCGCCCTGGAAAACGAGACCCGGGACCTTCTCGCCCAATGGAAGCGTTTCAAGGAGAGTTACACTCAGGACGAGTTGGTGTATACGGTTCGGGACAGGGAAATCCGGGTTCCTCTTTATACCGAGTCCCTATGCCATAAGAAAATTCCGAAGGTGGCTCTGCCGGGCTATACCGACCCCGGGGAGATCTATCGATGGATGCGACGTGA
This sequence comes from Desulfococcus multivorans, assembly GCF_001854245.1. Lineage (GTDB taxonomy): Bacteria > Desulfobacterota > Desulfobacteria > Desulfobacterales > Desulfococcaceae > Desulfococcus > Desulfococcus multivorans. Next base: position 1,289,130 of record NZ_CP015381.1, read on the forward strand.
AAACCTGCCCGGCTATTTTCCGTATACTGCAGGGGTGTTCCCCCTTAAGCGCGTGGGGGAAGATCCGACCCGGATGTTCGCCGGTGAGGGGGATCCGGCCCGAACCAACCGCCGCTTCAAACTGCTATCCGGCGAATATGAGGCCAAGCGCCTTTCCACGGCCTTCGATTCCGTAACGCTTTATGGTTACGATCCGGATCGACGTCCGGATATCTATGGCAAGGTCGGGAACTCGGGCGTCAGCATCTGCACCCTGGATGACGTTAAGGTCCTTTACGACGGATTCGAGCTCTGTGCGCCGAACACCTCCGTATCGATGACCATCAACGGCCCGGCGCCGATCATGCTTGCCATGTTCCTCAATACGGCGATTGACCAGCAGGTTGACGCCTTCAAGGCAAAACACGGTCGAGAGCCGTTTTCCGAGGAGTACGAGGAGATTCGTTCCATGGTTCTGTCCAATGTTCGAGGGACGGTTCAGGCGGATATCCTTAAGGAGGACCAGGGCCAGAACACCTGCATTTTCTCCATCGAATTCGCCCTGAAGATGATGGGGGATATCCAGGAGTTCTTCATGCAAAACAATGTCCGGAATTTCTATTCCGTTTCAATTTCCGGTTACCACATCGCCGAGGCGGGAGCCAACCCCATTTCACAGCTGACATTCACCCTTGCCAACGGATTTACGTATGTGGAGTACTACCTGTCCCGAGGCATGGATCTGGATAGTTTTGGCCCCAACCTCTCGTTTTTCTTTTCAAACGGGATGGAGCCCGAATACACGGTGATCGGCCGGGTAGCCCGAAGGATATGGGCGGTTGCCATGAGGGAAAAATACGGTGCCTCGGAGAGATCCCAGAAGCTGAAATATCATATCCAAACCTCAGGCCGTTCGCTTCATAGTCAGGACATTCAGTTCAATGACATCCGAACGACGCTTCAGGCTCTCTGTGCTATCTACGACAATTGCAACAGCCTCCATACCAATGCTTTCGATGAGGCCATTACCACGCCCAGCACCGAGTCGGTCCGTCGCGCCCTGGCGATTCAGCTGATTATCAACCGGGAATGGGGGCTTGCCAAAAACGAGAATCCGCTTCAGGGAAGCTTTATTGTCGAGGCACTGACGGATTTGGTGGAAGAGGCCGTACTGGCGGAGTTCGACCGGATAACAGCACGGGGCGGCGTACTGGGGGCCATGGAAACCGGATATCAGCGAAGCAAGATCCAGGAGGAATCCATCTACTATGAGACCCTCAAGCACACGGGAGAGATGCCTATCATCGGCGTCAACACGTTCAGGGATCCGCACGCCGACAACCAGGACCTGGTCGAAGGGGGCGGTTGTCTCGAACTGGCACGGGCAACACCCGAGGAGAAAGAATCTCAACTGCAACGCCTTTCGGGATTTCAAAAAGCCCACGAGACGGAAGCGCCTGGTGCTTTGAAGCGACTTCAAGAGGCGGCGTTGTCCGGCCAAAACGTTTTTGCCGAGATGATGAACGCGGTCCGGTGCTGTTCCCTGGGGCAGATCACACAAGCCCTTTACGATGTCGGTGGGAAATACAGACGGAATATGTAACACCGGGCCGGCAAGGATTTTTTCGCCGGCTATCGGGACGGGGTCTACGATAGCCGGCCCACAGGACAGGAATACCAAACCAGGGAGTAGATATGAGAGAAGCGGTAATTGTGAGTGCGGTGAGAACCCCCTTAGGCGCCTTCAATGGCGCCCTCGGCAACATCGGCGCCACGGATCTGGGCGGGATGGTCATCGCCGAGGCCGTCAAGCGAGCTGGAATCGCCAAGGAGGCGGTGGACGAGGTGTTGATGGGACAGGTTTTGCCTTGCGGATATGGACAGAATCCCGCCAAACAGGCGGCGGTCAAGGCCGGTCTGCCGTGGGAGGCCGAATGCATCACTGTAAACAAGGTGTGCGGTTCGGCTCTCAAAACCGTCATGTTGGCTGCTCAGGCTGTCCAGGTTGGGGATGCGGATATCGTCGTGGCCGGCGGCATGGAAAATATGAGCCTGGCACCCTATTATCTTGAAAAGGCCCGCTTCGGCTACCGGATGGGACCTGGAAAACTTCAGGATTCCATGATTCATGACGGCCTGTGGGACATCGTCAATGATTTTCACATGGGGATGTCCAATGAACTCTGCTCCGAAAAATACGGTGTGACTCGAGAAGATCAGGATCGGTATGCCGCGGAGTCCTACCGTCGTGCCGTAGCCGCCATCTCCTCCGGACGCTTTAAGGATGAGATTCTTCCGGTGGAGATTCCCCAACGGAAAGGCGCACCGAAGATTTTCGATCAGGATGAATGTGCCCGAGAGACGTCCTACGAGGCCCTTTCCCGAATGAGCGGCGCCTTCAAAAAAGGCGGGCTCGGCACTGCCGGAAACGCCTCTATCATCAGCGACGGTGCGGCGGCCGTGGTCGTCATGGCGAGGGAAAAGGCCGAGACCCTGGGGTGTCGTGTTCTGGCGACCATCGGTGCTCAGGCATCCTACGGCATCGATATGAAGTATGTCCTCGTGGCTCCCATATGGGCCATCCCCAAGTGCCTCGCGAAAGAAGGCATCTCCATGGATGAGGTTGATCTTTTCGAGATTAACGAGGCCTTCAGCGGATCCAGTGTGGCCATCCTGAAAGAACTCAAGATAGATGCCGCCAAGGTCAACGTAAACGGTGGCGCGGTGGCCCTGGGACATCCCATTGGCGCCAGCGGTTGCCGGGTGCTCGTGACCCTGCTTTACGAAATGGCCCGGCAGGACAAGAAAATCGGGCTGGCATCCCTCTGTCTGGGCGGCGGAGAAGCCGTAGCCATGATTGTAAAGCGATAGTCGTGGTAATGTGGGACGATTTTAAATCAATTCCATTGGAAGAAGGGACATAACATAATGGAGATCAAAACATTTGGCGTCGTCGGCGCCGGACAGATGGGAAACGGTATTGCCCAAGTGGCGGCCATGAGCGGCCTCAACGTCATCATGAATGATATCAAGGAGGAATTCGTTCAGAGAGGACTGGCCAACATTACAAAATTGCTCGGGAAAAGCGTCGAAAAAGGGAAAATGGATGCAGCGGAAAAGGACGCCGTGATTGCCCGCATCCGCACCAGCGTATCCCTGAAGGACATGGCCGACGCAGACTTTGTCGTGGAGGCAGCCACTGAAAACGAAACTCTTAAGTTCAATATTTTTAAAGAGTTGGATGACGTCTGCAAACCGCATGTGATTCTTTCGAGCAACACCTCATCCATTCCTATTGGGCGAATCGCCGCCCAGACCCGTCGGCCGGACAAGGTCATCGGTATGCACTTCATGAATCCCGTTCCCGTGATGCGTTTGGTGGAGGTGATCCGAGGGCTCGCCACATCGGAGGAAACCTTCAAGACCACCTGGGATCTTTCGGTTAAATTCGGCAAAACGCCTGCGGAGGCCAATGACTTTCCCGGCTTTATCGCCAATCGGATCCTCCTGCCGATGATCAACGAGGCGGTTTATTGCCTCTATCACCATGTCGGCACGCCCGAAGCCATCGATACGGTCATGAAACTCGGGATGAATCATCCGATGGGACCTTTGGCTCTGGCCGACTTGATCGGACTGGATACCTGCCTGGCCATCATGGAGACCCTTTACAACGGTTTCAAGGATTCGAAATACCGTCCCTGTCCGCTGCTTCGAAAATATGTCGAGGCGGGGTGGTTGGGTCGGAAGACCGGTCGAGGATTTTACGTCTATGAATAGACGTGCGGTCTGATGCTTTTTGTCTTGAAGCGGATGTCTCAACACAAGACAATTCCGGTTGGGGGCATGGGGCTATCGGATCCGACAAGGAGAACGGTGAACGGTTTGCCGGCTCACCTTGCAGGGGCAGGGTATCGACCTGCCCCTGCGTCATTCAAAAACAAGGAGATAGTGGAGATAATAATGACGTCACAATTGATGCCGATCGGAAAAAAAATCAGGCAGGCAAGGCTCGATAAGGGGTTTACGCTCGACCGCATTGCCAACGAGACAGGTTATTCCATCGATTACCTGAAACGCATCGAAGCGGGAGAGGAGATGCCGCCCGTGGGTGCACTGCTCCAGCTTGCCCGGGCGCTGCAGATCGACTCGGGATTTTTTCTGAGAGAGCAGGAAGCCAGCATGAAGGATCGGGTCAGGGAATACACAAAGCGCACTGACGACTATGCCTACGAGACATTGACGCCTGGGGCCGAAAACAAACATTTGAAGGCATTCCGGGTGACCATTGATCCTATGGAGGAGCATACCGGCGTGGGATACCAGCATGAAGGTGAGGAATTTAATTATGTGCTGAAGGGAAAGGTTCAGGTCATGGTGGGCGACCATATCAACACCTTGAACCAGGGAGACTATCTTCACTTCAATTCCGCCATCAAACACCAGTTGAAGAATATCGGCCAGGAGACGGCGGAATTATTGGTGATCATTTATACCCCATGAACGGCTGTCGGCAATCACAGAGACATATGGCGCAAAAGGCACTGACTTAAAGAAAATGGGAAACCGGAGAGTGATGTATGGCTTTTTTTAAACTGACAGACGAGCAATTGATGATTCAAAGCATGGTTCGGGAGTTTTCGCGGAAAGTTGTCGCAGCGACGGCGGCCGAACGTGATAAATCCAAGGAATTTCCCGCGGAGAACCTGAAGCAGATGGGCGAGCTTGGTCTCATGGGAATGATGGTCCCCGTGGAATACGGCGGCGAAGGGGCAGACACCATCAGCTACGTTCTTGCTCTTTCCGAAATCGCCTATTCTTGCGCCTCCACGGCGGTCGTCATGTCCGTTCACAACTCCATTGTGTGTGAGAGCATTCTTAATTTTGGCTCGGAAGCACAGAAAAAGCGATTTTTGCCGCGCATGACGGATGCCGAAATTATCGGCGCTTTTGCACTGACCGAACCTCATGCCGGTTCCGATCCAGTCTCTCAGTTGACTACAGCCGTCAAGGACGGGGATCATTATGTCATCAACGGCACTAAACGCTTCATTACAACGGGGAAGAACTGTGGGTTGGTGATCGTCACGGCCAAAACGGATGAGGCGGAAAAACACAGAGGCATCAGTGCGTTTATCGTTGAAAAGGGAACTCCCGGACTGATCGTTGGAAATGTTGAGGACAAGATGGGACTGCGGGCCTCTGATACCACGGACCTCATCTTCGAGGATTGTCGCGTTCCGGCGGAGAACCTCCTGGGACGGGAAGGCGATGGATTCAAAATCGCCATGAAAGGGTTGGACGGCGGGCGGATCGGCATCGCAGCCCAGTCCGTCGGCGTGGCTCAGGCCGCCCTGGACAACGCTGTCAAATATGCCAAGGGAAGGGATCAGTTCGGCCAGAAGATTTCAAAATTCCAAGGCATTCGGTGGTATATCGCCGACATGGCTACGGAAATCGAAGCCGCCCGCCAGTTGATGTTTTCTGCTGCTGCGATGAAGGATCGCGGTGAAAAATATACCCAGCAGGCCTCCATGGCCAAGCTGTTCGCTTCGGAGATGGTCAATCGCATTACGGGAAAATGTCTCCAGATTCATGGTGGTTACGGCTTTACCAAGGATTACGTCATTGAGCGCCTATACAGGGATGCCCGCGTATTCACGATCTATGAGGGAACTTCGGAGATCCAGCGGGTTGTAATATCGAACAATATACTGAAAGACAAGAGAAAACATTGATTCTTTCGCGCATCTCATCCACCCGTGAAGAGGGGATGGGGTCGATATCGCCCACCCCTCTCTCCCGATAATGTTGGAGGCGTTCATGACCATCCGGATGATTGCGGAAGAGCTTTATCGCCTCATCAAGAACGTGGAAGAACTGGAACGGGCTCTCCGGAATGCACCCTTGGAGAAGCGGGCGGAGATAGAGGATCGACTTCGTAAAGCGAGAGCCGAGCGAAATCGCCTTCGGGCGATTCTTGAAAATAAAAAAAAAGGGTGAGGCCTCTTTAGCGGTTTGCACGATGTGTATCTCCACGAAAATTTCCACTGCGTGTCAAATAAATATTTGACAAACGATCGCCTTTGGACTATCAAGGCAGAAATCGTCGAGATCATCGTTGCCGCTGGTGCTGATGGTCTGTATCAACATTCCGACCATTTACACGTGTTGAAGGTGATGTAAATATGCGCAACGCATGACCATCCCCGTTCAAGAGGAAGCGTTTGCCTCAGTTTTCCTTCGTTTTATCAAATGGTAAGTGATAGAACATCCAAAGCCAAATTTTTCAATGAAGATTCCTGGAGTGATTCCCGCATAAATGAAACCGCCGTCTACGGGCTGGACCGTCCTGCCGGATATATGCCTATATGTACCACCTGCCCCTTTATTGTAATGTTGCATTCTCCCTGATGATTGTATCGATAAATCGATTTATCGTGGTCTGATTTGTATGGTGTTGCAGCGTATTCAAAAGAAAGAATTGAGGAACGAATGGATATTGTGAAACGAACTGAAATTGAAGAAAAACTGCGGAAGCTGATTGAAGACGAGTTAAAGAAAGACGATGCCCGGAAAATTTCGGCACCCAAGGTGCCGTGCAACGTCATTCGTCGAAGAAAGGGAGAAAAGGATAAACGGATCTACGCTTTGAATTAGGAGGTTCTTCGAGCGAAAGCCTCTTATGTCCATATGGACCGCTCCAGAATCATCCGTTTTCCGGGAACGGTTCAGCTATCAGGGGATTCATAATCATGGAGGTAGACTTATGGCAAACGGCGTCGTGAAATGGTTCAATGATAAAAAAGGCTACGGCTTTATCGAGAAGGACGAGGGGGGCGACGTCTTCGTTCACTACTCTGCGATCAACATGGGCGGCTACAAATCCTTGAATGAAGGAGATCGGGTTTCCTTTGAGATTGAAAACGGCGATAAAGGGCCTGCGGCAGCAAATGTCGTCAAGATATAGCCATCCATAACCATATCCGTTTATCAGGCATCCCGGCTTCCTCGCTTGGATGCCTTTTTTGTTTTTTCTCACAACTGTGCCGTTATCAAGGAGATCACCCGTGTTGAATTTTCGCTTAAGCGAGGAACAGGAAAGGCTGAGACAATCGGCGAGGCGTTTTTCTCTGGAGGAAGTGCTGCCGGTTGCATGGCATTACGACGAAAAGGACGGCATCCCCATCGATGTCCTTAAAAAGGCCTTTGAACGGGGAATCATGAATACCGACATCCCGCGGGAATATGGCGGAAAGGGACTGGGTCTCATTGAAGCAGCCCTGATTACCGAGGAGATCGCGGCAGCCTGCCCGGGGGTGGCAACCTCTCTTTTTGACAATTCCTTGGGCATGGAACCCTTATTCCTATCGAAAAATGAAAAGGTGAAGGCAAAGTATCTTCCCAGGATTGCAAATGAGTTCAAACTGATATGCTTCGCCACATCTGAGCCGACCATGGGGAGTGACGTGTCGGGAATCCGGTGTCGCGCCCAAAAAGACGGGGAAGACTACATCTTGAATGGAACGAAGTATTGGATTACCAACGGCGGTGTCGCCGACTATATGACCATCTTCGCTACCGTGGACCCCAAACGCAAGCACGACGGTATCTGTGCCTTTGTCGTCGAGAAAGAATGGGCGGGGGTTTCCGTCGGACGCCCGATCCCCAAGATGGGCCAGCGGTGTTCGAACACCACCGCGCTGAATCTGAAGGCGGTTCGGGTGCCGAAGGAAAACGTCATTGCCGAGCCGGGTGAAGGATTTACTCTGGCGATGAAGACATTTTCAAGAACCCGCCCCATCATTGGTGCTTTCGCAGTCGGAGCCGCTCGATCATGTATGGAATTTGCCATTGACTACGTCAAGGGGAGAAAGGCGTTCGGCGTACCGATTGGCGATTTTCAGTCGCTTCAGTTCAAAATAGCGGAGATGTACCAGAAGATCGAAACGTCGCGGCTTCTGGTCTGGAAATCGGCCTGGGAGGCTGACAACGGGATGGATCCGACCCTATCCGCCTCCATCGCCAAATTTTACGCCACAGAGTCAGCCCTCGATGTGGCTAACGAGGCGCTCCAGGTCTTTGGCGGATACGGTTATACGCAAATGTTTCCCATCGAAAAGTTTCTTCGGGATATCCGATTGTACCGGATTTACGAGGGCACGAGCGAAGTACAGCGAACGATCGTGGCCGGCCATGCCATGAAGGTTTATTCACCGGTCATGCCCCTACTTGAGGATCTGCCCGTTATGCGGGCGAAAACGCCTTTCCAGGCCGAGGTCGAAGGCCAGGGGATCTGGCGTTGCCGGATGTGCGGTTATGTTCATTATGGGGATAAGCCGCCTCAGGAGTGTCCCTACTGTTTTTTTCCGGAAACGGCATTCAAGCCCTATTCCCCCAAAGGGCTGAACCGTCGGAAGGATTCCGAATCCGAAGACGCCGGATCGTTGCCTCAGTGACACCGCACGCGGAACCTTCCGAATTCGGTCCGCCTCGCCAATTTCCGTCGAGCCGCCTTGATTTTTGAGGTAATCGTCTTAAAATTAAGGCTAAACCTCAAAACAAAGGAGGTCTGTATGGACTGCCGTTATCATTACGAAAAATTCAGCAGCGGAAGCGATGAGTTCGAGACGGAATTCACGCAGTACCTGAACCGGAAGCGCTCGGAGAATTGGTGCGTGCAATCCTGTGCTTACAGCCGGGATTCCGAAAACAGCACCATGCATGCCGATTGTATCTTTACCGGGGGATCCACTGCCGGACAGTCGATAATATCCTGATCAACAACTTTGACAAAGGCCGCACCCATACAGTGCGGCCTTCAGCGTCATTGGAGGAGCGAAAAACGATGGGGAACCAGATACGGACGACCATACTTTTGGGGGTCATGACGGCCTTTTTGGTGGGAATCGGGGGGCTGATCGGCGGTCGAGGCGGCATGATAACGGCCCTGATTCTGGCAGCCGGCATGAATTTTTTCAGTTACTGGTTTTCCGACCGGATCGTTCTGGGCATGTACCGGGCCAGGGAGATCACCCCGGGGGAAGCTCCGGAGCTTTACGATATCGTGCGGATCCTGGCCGAACGGGCGGGATTGCCTATGCCCCGTATCTACGTTATCCCGGCGGAGGCGCCAAACGCCTTCGCAACAGGCCGGAATCCCGATAACGCAGTGGTAGCGGTGACCGAGGGGCTCATTCACCTCATGGATCGAGAAGAGATCATGGGGGTCCTCGCCCATGAACTGGGTCATGTTCGGAACAGGGACATCCTCATCGGATCCATTGCGGCGACCATGGCCGGTGCTGTGATGCTGCTGGCCGACATGGCCCGATGGTCTGCCGTTTTCGGCGGGTTCAGAGACAACGAAAAGGGCGGCGGTCTTGGCGGCGTCGGCTTGATCGTGATGTCGATTCTGGCACCCGTTGCGGCCCTCCTCATTCAGATGGGGATCAGCCGGTCCCGGGAATATCTGGCGGATGAAACCGCAGCGCAACTGGTCGGCAGCCCTGACGGCCTGAGCCGGGCACTGGAGAAACTGGGCGCTTATGCCGGGCAACTGCCCATGCCTGCACGGCCCGAAACCGCACACATGTTCATTGTCAATCCGCTTTCGGGACGTGGCTTGATGCACTTGTTTTCCACCCATCCACCTCTGGCGGATCGAATTGCAAGGCTTCGAAAGCGATCGGTTGGGGGCAACGGAAAACGCGGCACCGTGAAGGAGCCTGAAAACATATGGGAGCGCCTTTCGGGTTGATTCGGCTTTGTGACGGAATCGGCCGGCATGGTGGAAAGGACGTCACGGATTTTGAGACTGATGAGATTCGAAAATACCGCAGGCTTGACCCAAAACAACGGCGTTGGCTTTCGGGTCCGGGGCCCTCGAAATGAAGCTGATGACCGCGATCCCGGCTGCACCGGTATCGAGACAGGCGCGGGTGTTGTGAGCGGTGATGCCCCCAATGGCTACTACAGGGAGAGGAGCGGCATCGACGATGGCCTTGAGCCCTGAAAGCCCTTTGACCGCCTTGGCATCGGTTTTGGTGCCGGTGGGAAAGATCGGGCCGGTGCCGATGTAATCGCATGACGACAGGTCGGTGTTACGCAGCTCATCGAGATTTGAGACGGAGACACCGATAATGGCCTCCCCGCCCAACCGTTGGCGCGCGACAGTGGGGGATATATCCTCCTGGCCGACGTGAATACCGTCGGCCCCCACGCGTTCGGCCAAGCCTATGTCGTCGTTGATGACTAATGGGATGCCCCACTCGCTGCAGAGCCATCGGATTTGAAGGATTTCGGGCAAAAAAGCGTCGGAAAATGACTTGTTGCGGTATTGGATCATCGTTGCCCCTGCACCAAGAGCGATCCGGGTCTGTTGTATGGGGGGACAGCTCGGTGCGTTGTCGTCCGTAATGAAGTAGAAACGCAACATTTTCCTAAGTGGGCGACACTTCATTTATCTACCGTTCCGTAAAAATTTCCGAGAAATTTCAGACAGTGCCGCTCCAGCTGTATCCGAGACCATTCTGCTCTCTATGCCAGTGCCGAAGCAAGCGAGTGTCTGGAATATACATAAAGAATATATCTTGTTGTGGCTAAAAAAACAAGCCGTTATGCAATTGCCGGAACAAACCGGCAAAAGTGATAGCATCTCCTGAGCGGCCCAATTCCAAAAAAGAATGAAATTCACAGAGGGGCCGTCGGCGCCGCTTCTCTGCCGTCATTTTCCGTAACGGCGATTTTTTTTATGAAAATACGTTTGTCCCCCTTTTTGCTGGTGATAATCGGCCCTGACGCCTGGATGCATTTCCCCACCATGTTCAGAAAAAATTCGCTGTTTTCAATGCTGTAAGTCTCTTCGTTTGTGGTCTGGATCTCCATCTCAAGGACAATGCCCTCATCGTCCCACGCACAGGGGATCAATATGCCTTCTACCGTATGTGTTTCTCTTCTATTTTTGTTCTTCATCATCAACCCTTTTTATCATTGCAGCGTTGGTTTCAAGCCGAATCGAATCCTTAAAAAGGGCACAGCAAATAATATGCCGACAAATTAAATCAAAAGTCAAAAAGAGATTTAAGTGAAACAAATCTTATAAAAAGATTCTGCCCATGATCCGATTCATCCCCGTTTTGAAGCCCCGTCTGAAGGCGCCTGAATTTGATGGTGTTACAGGAACCCGGAATTCCGAATTGCCATGGCATGTGAACTGGAAGTTCCGGTCTCCAAGGCCTGTGAGATCATCGAATCAGATGACGTCGGGGTCGGGCGGCGCTTGCTGCCGACGAATCAGGGGTATGGTCTGATAAAAAATTGAGATGCCGCTGGATTGCAGTTGAATTTGGCGTGAAAGCAACATAAAAGAGGAACTTTAAATTCCGGAGTGTTCAAAAAGACCCGGTTTACAGGTGGATCGATAGGATTTGGGAGTATCAATGGAGTCCGTTCTTGTGATTTGCCGGAACAAGGAAGCCCTTCAGGCCATCATATCCGCTTTTCCGAAGGATAGCCGGGTCGATAGGGCTGCAAACCCATCCCGTGCGATGACCTTCTTAAAGAAAAATTCCTATGAATTCGTGTTCATCGATATCGATATCCTTCAGGCGTCCTATCCGGATTTACCGATCGATGAAGCGCTGACCGTCTTTCGCAAGGGGCATGAGGCCTCTGAATTTATCGTTATGTCTTCCAAAAGCCAAATCCGACAGATGGTCAAGGCATTGAAATTCGGGGCCGCCGACTATCTTACCTATCCCGTTGAACCGGAGGAGGTCGCCCTGGTGCTGAAAAACCTTCGGGAGTCGATGATGCTTGCCTCCGAATTGGCTTATCTAAGAGAGCGTCATTTCCAGGAGGCGGCCTATGAGCTCATCGATTCTCAAAATACGGCCATGATCAAGGTGTTTAACAGCATCCGGATGGTTGCTCCGACACGGACCCCCATACTGTTGGTGGGAGAGACCGGTGTCGGGAAAGGGGTTCTGGCGAGATTGATCCATCGCCAGAGTCATCGTAAGAATGCGCAGTTTATCAGTGTCCATTGCGGTGCAATTCCGGAAACCCTGGTGGAAAATGAACTGTTTGGCCATGAGAAAGGCGCATTCACCGGCGCTGGTCACAGGAAACTCGGAAAGTTCGAAATCGCAAGTGAAGGTACGATTTTTCTGGATGAGATCGGTACCGTCACGCCTCTCATTCAAATCAAACTGCTTCAGGTTCTCCAGGACGGAACCTTCAGCAGACTGGGTGGAGAGGAGGAACTGAAGACCCAGGCCAGGGTGATCGCCGCTACGAACGCCGATCTGAAACAGATGAGCCAGGAGGGACAGTTTCGGAAAGATCTGTACTATCGCCTCAATGTTTTCCCCATCGAGATTCCCCCGTTACGAAAGCGGCTCGAGGACATTCCTTTTTTCGTGGAAATGTTCCTTAAAAAATTGAATCGGCTCTATTGCAAGGAGATCAAGGGAGCGCATCCGTCGGTCATTGATGCATTGATGCATTACAGCTGGCCTGGAAACATCCGGGAACTCGAAAATCTGATCGAGCGAGCCTATATCGTGGAAACCTCCAGGTTGCTGACACCTGAAAGTTTTTCGGTGGAATTGATTGAGGCTGAAGCGGCGACAAAGACAATCCATTCGGGTGCCTCCCTGGCTGAGGGGCGGCGTCGGGCTGTCGAGGTTTTTGAAAAGCAGTACCTGACGGAGCTTTTGGCACGGCACAGGGGAAGGGTTAAAAGTGCCGCTGCGGATGCCGGCGTCAGCACACGGCAGTTAAGCAAACTGATGTTGAAATACGCTCTTAGAAAAGAGGTTTTCAAATAGCTATCGTTCCATGGCAACTTTCAGTCGGAATATCAATTTATTGGCTAAGACATTTCTCCGCTTGGTCGAAGTAATTCCAGGCACGATCTTCCCGAATGCCGGCTTTCGTTCGACAATTATCCCGATGACATTCCCGCCGACAACTCCCAGCGCATAAACAAGCGAAAGCTCCTCGACAACAGGAACGACGGTCCAAGGGGCACTCCTGCGATGATATCTTCGAAGTCAAAGGCAAATTTCATCCCAACAGCACAGGATTTTTTTTAAGCGATCCTCCTGGATTTGTTCTCGTGATAGATGGTTTCATCGGTGTGACGCGCCTTTCATAAGTCAAATGTCCGGCAATCACCAATCTATTAAACCGTTGGCACGTTCGTTGCTGTAGTTTGACGCTACAGGATGGAACGATGTATCCACCATCGATGTCCTGACAATTAAGCTGTTATGATGTCAGCGCTTCCAAGACGTCAATCGATTTCTTGACGTGATGCTGTGGGTATATTTTTTGATTGGATGCTTGTTTATGCCGTCCGGCGACAGGATTTGATTTGAGAGGAAGGGAGATATGAGAGTGATACGAAAAGAACAAAAGAAAAAATCGGGTCCTTTGGCATATGCCGATGAACCTGTCCGCGGACTGAAGCCCAGGAAAAAATCGGCGCGCAAATGCAAGATTTGCGGAAAGGATCCCTCTCCGAATTATTTTTACTGCCCCTCCTGCCATCACCGGGTCAGCCATCATTCGGTGGAGATGGAGGAAGAGCGGGAGGAATTCGGCATTTCGGAGTGTCAGAACACCTCATCCTATTAGATGTGACGGCAACCTGTGTCGAGGAATGGACGGTTGGCGCGACGGCGGATGAAGGGTGCTTTTCCTGCCGTAAACCACGAGGCTTTTCCCCATCACGACATTCAACAACTGTTCCAGAAAGCGGGTGACCTTGGGATGCCGCATCATGTCCCACACCAGGAAGCGATGATACGTATTGACAAGAAGCCGGTCGGTCCGATGAAGACCCAGAAGGCATTTCAACCACCAGTAGGGAACATGGAGGCTATGGGCGCGATGACATCCTTGCAGCTGGACCTTCGATGCGGTGATGAGGTGCTGTATCGCTTCGCGGCTGTAAATCCGGATATGGCCTCCGGGGGTTGATCGATAGGTTTTTGAGAGTGTCCAGCATATTTTTTCAGGAAGATAGCAGGGTACGCTGATAACGAGATCGCCGCCGGGTTTCAGGACGCGAACGAGTTCGGTGACGGCGGCCCGGTGAGCAGGGATGTGTTCCAATACTTCGGAGCAGATCACGAGATCGAAGGCGGCGTCGGCGAAGGGCAGGGCAGTGATATCGGCTATTCCCAGCCGCCACAAACCTCGAATCTCTCCGATTTTGTCCAGCTCGGCCAAACGGTTTCTGGCGTCCAGAAGATCCTTTCCGTTGATGTCGGTTCCCACGGTCATCGTATCCGGACGGCGGACGGTTTCCGCCATGTGGCGGCCCGTGCCACAACCGACATCCAGAATCCGATGACCGGGTTTGATGGGAATCCGTCTGAAATCAACGGTAATCATCAATCACCTCCTGATAAGCGATCGCCGTTTTGACGGCGGCTTCCTGCCACGTAAAATTTTCCTGAACCCGTTTGCGTCCTTTCATCCCCAGTTCCCACGCGTGGTCAGGATTGTCCATCAGCCGCTGAATCGCCAGGCCGAGGGCATCGGGATCGGCCGGAGGTACCAGTATGCCGGCATCCCCAACCACTTCCGGCAGAGCACCGCCGGTGGTCGAAATGACAGGGACACCACAGGCCATCGCCTCTCCCGCCGGAAGACCAAATCCTTCATATACGGAGGGTACGACGGCCATTCCGGCTTTTGCATACTCAATAACAAACGCCGCGTCGGTGATTCTTCCGGTGAAGCGGATGTGATCTCCGATGCCGAGTCTGCGGATAAGCTTGACGACACCGCCGTTCCTTTTGGGCGTTCCGACGACGATGAGTTTCAGATCCGGGGTTTTCCCAGCGATATCTGCGATGGCTTGAAGGAGATAATAGAGTCCTTTCAAGGGCATGTCGGCGCTGTTGGTCACGATGATCCGACGGGGATCCCGACGGATTTCAGGAACGGGGTGGAACACGTCGGTGTCAATACCGTTGGGAATAACCCTGAAGCGGTGGTCGGGGATGGAAAACTCCCGGCTGATGTCTGCTCTGGTTCGCTCGGATACGGTGATGATGCGGGAGAATTTCCGGGCTACCCGGATTTGCATCCCGATGAATGAATACCATCGTCGGTGCTTCAATTTTTTCCACCATGATCGAACCGATCGGACCGCCACATCCCGGTCAACGGTGATGGGATGATGGATCGTGACAATGGCGGGTATTCGGTTTTTGAGTGCCCACACCCCGTAAGAAAGGCTCTGGTTGTCATGGATAATGTCATATCGGTCCAGCCGGTTTCGTAGAAACTGAAAGGCGCGAATGCCAAAGGTCATGGGTTCGGGAAACCCCATGGTGGAGACGCCGGTCCATTCCAGCAGGTTGATCGGATCCCGGAGTTCTCGGAGGGAAGGCGTTCTGAACAGATTTTCAGGGTTGTAGAGATCCAGACCGGGCAGGTAGATAATACGGACTCTTTTATCCAGGATCGGCAGCGGCGGTCCGGAAATGACATCCACTTGATGCCCGAGATTCGTGAGCGCCTTGCTCAGATGTCGGATATAAACCCCTTGCCCGCCGCAATGAGGGTTGCTCCGATAACTGAGCAGGCAGACTCTCAGCGGCCTCCGGTGACGTTCCGGCATGACATCCTTTTTCCTTTCAAAGGTATTGAACCTTCCCAGAGGGAATGGCGATTGGCGAGGGTCTTACAGCGCTCCTTTCGTTTTCGTCAAGTGCTTTTTCATGGATAATGGGGGATAGCGGCGCTGTTTTTTCTTGACCGGTCATGCCGTCGTTTCCTAAAACAGGCGTGATTCATAGAGCGGCTTCCCGAGCGCATGAACTGCGCGCCTGGATTTTTTTCGTTTTCCGTGATGTTGATCTGGAATGGTTTGCATCTTATATCTATTGTAAAAGCGACTCAATGGAAGAGGCTTATGGCGATCCCCGAAAAGGTCACCCTGGTGGAAGTGGGCCCTCGCGACGGCTTCCAGCTGGAACCCAAAATTATTCCTACGGACCTCAAGCTTGAGATGATCACCCGCCTGGCGGCATCCGGACTCAAATACATTCAAGTGGCGTCTTTCGTCAATCCCCGGCGGGTGCCCCAGATGGCTGATGCCGATGATCTTGTCCGGCGACTCCCACAGATGCCTTCGGTGACATTTTTCGGTTTGGCGTTGAATGCGGTTGGGGTGGAACGCGCTTGGCTGTCCGGTCTGAAGTGTATCGAGGTGTCGATTTCCGCAAGTGATGCCCACAGTCGAAGGAATGCGGGTCTGTCCTACGCATCGGCCTTACGGGAGGGAGAAAATATGGCTTCCATTGCGGCCGCCGCTGGCATGACGGTAACGGCCAGCGTTCAGTGCGCCTTTGGGTGCGTTTTCGAAGGTGAGATTTCGATGTCGCGTGTCCTGGACGCCGCCCGAATGTTCACGGCTGCCGGTGTGGCGCGGCTGACGCTGGCCGACACAACGGGAATGGGAACGCCGCCTGCGGTGGAACGAATGCTTCGTGAATTCGACACGGCGAACCTCGATCTTCCCGTCGGCCTCCATCTCCATGACACCCGGGGTCTGGGCCTGGTCAATGCGGCCGTCGGGCTTCGGTGCGGTGTCTCTTTCTTTGACACCGCCCTGGGGGGAATGGGTGGCTGCCCTTTTGTCCCCGGGGCTGCCGGAAACATTGCGACGGAGGACACCGCTTACCTGATGTCGGCAATGGGCGTCGAAACGGGTGTAGACTGGAAGGCGGTGGCGTCCTGCACGCGGCGCCTGTCCGCCTTTTTGGGTCGTGACTTGCCGGGCAAACTCTACCGGATGGCTTGATGCTGTCGCCAAAAGTGTCATCCGCCAGGGGGGTAAAGCGGCGATTGTCCCTCCCGTGCATGGTATCGACGAATGAATTTCCGGTGGCTGCTGAAGGCCAGTTCCGGCAACGCTGCGGGAAGAAAGAAACCGACATCGTCTGCATCGTCGCCCGGGACCGGCCTGCCGTGGAATTCCTTCACCAGGTAACATACCAGGGCCACTGTGTGATAGATTCTGCTGGGATTGGCGTCGGCGTCCAGGATGCGGTCGATGCGGCCGACAAGGCCCGTTTCCTCCCTGAGTTCCCTCAAAGCCGTCTCCTCTGGTGTCTCTCCCAGTTCCATATATCCCCCGGGAAGGCACCAAAGGCCCCGTTTGGGTTCAACCCCGCGCCGAACCAAAAGAAGACGGCCCTCGCCGTCGACGGTGATGACGCAGGCGGCGGGGATGGGATTCTCATAGAGGGGCGCGTCGCATCGAATGCAGAAGAGGCGCCGACGTCCCTCCCAATCCTTCCGGATCAGTGGATGACGACAGAAGGGACAGTATATTTTTTCAAGGATGCCGTTAATCGTCGAAATCTCCTTTAGGTCCCTTGCTGCCGGTCAGCAGGGCACCGCGTTCATGGATGCTCTCGGGGGTCCACGCGGCGGGGTCCTCGATCCGTTCAGCCTTGGGACCTGGATCATGGCTGCCGGTCTTCAGTATGGTTTCGATGGCGATATCCGCCGTATCCCCGGCGTTGAAGACGCGGGTCATCATGGTGTAGGCGAAGTCCTCCACGCGACGGGACATGCGTTCACGAATTTCACGAGGTTGTCCCAGCAGCTTGTTTTCAAAAGGCAAATTCAGCTTTTTGAAATTGCCGCCCTTCCAGCCTTGAGCGGCGGCATAGGCGATCATATCGGCCCACATCTCCTCGGAAACCCCTTCGTCCTTCACCTTAATAAAATTACCATCGGCGTCCATGATGGCGTTGCCGTAATCGTTTACCGACACGCCCCAGGAGATCATCTGCAGGGCCGTGGCGACATTTGCCTTGGTAGTCCGGGTCTTCTGGGCGATCTCACGAAGTCTCTCGGAATCATTGCCGGAGGTGCCGTGCTGGGCTCCGGAAACCCGATATTTTTCCAGTGCGGCATGGATCTCTGCGGTCAGTTCCACTTGGATGCCCTGATCGCTTGCCTGGATACCGTGGGTTGTGCCGTTGTTAAGAGCGATCCAGTTGGGGAAAATATCATGGGCGTTGAGCCCCTGGATAAGAAAGCGGGCCTCGTCTACGGTGGAAAGCCCTTCCTTGCCCTTGATCTCACCCACCTCGGTTTCCAGACCGGCCCAGGCCGGCACGACGCTTTTGATGATGTCGATGCTGGCCAGAAGGTTTTCGTCATCGGGCATGTGGGAGGCGTCAATGGCGATGGAAGTGATCCCGGCGTCGAAAATGGAGGGAATTTCGATCCTGGCCGGAGTGATATCGGCGGTTTTTTTAATGCCGTAATGATCTGCATGAACCGCCACGGGGATAGTGATGCCGAGTTCGTTGCAGACAGCATCAACCTGTCGGGCGATGTTCCAGAAGTTGACTCCGCAATAGGCGGAGGCACCGCCTTCGGAGCGGGCGATTTCGATGATCACCGCGCTGTTGGCCCGCTGAGCCGCAGCCAGGACGCCGCGGATGATAAAATGATTCCGGCCGTTGGCCGCCATACAGATGGCGTGGCCCTTTTGGATCATCGCCAGATCGATGAATTTGCCGCTGACGAGCAGCGCTTTGGAGTGGGGAAAAATTTTTTTGACGTTGGGGGGGCGACCGATGTCCAGGGCGCGTTCAAAATCTGTCATTGGTGAACCTCCTTTATGGCGTTAAAAGATAATTGTGACGGTTTCGCGGTCATTGCAAAGGCATCTATTATGAAACATATCAAATATAGTAGCGCATCTTCAGGCAAATTCAATGAGATCAGCGGAAAAAAACGTACGACGTCTGTGGATGGGTAGTGCTTATGACATCTCACGAAAAAAAATGACGTTCTAATTCTCCCCCCGGATTTCCCTCAGAATGTCAAGGACTTGTTCTCTGAAAACTTCCGGCGTGCGGAGCTCTCCCCACCCCAGTTGCATCTGGAAAAGGCCGTCGTAGGCGGTGTCGTGATAGCTTCGCAATTCATGGGGGATGTCCTCCTGTCGGAGGACGTTGCTAACGACCTGGGCTTCGATAGCATTTTCGATGACGGCGGTACGAATGAAACTCATGTCGGCAGATGATTTTTTTGTCGCCATGACGGCTGAACCTCCTCGCCGGCATACCAGACCTGCATAAGGAAAAGCCCTTGGGGCGGGGCCGTGGCGCCGGCACATCGTCGATCCCGGGAATCCAGTATTTTTTTGAACCGGGCCGGGGTCGTCTTGCGGTGCCCGACATCCACCAGGCTTCCGACGATATTTCTTACCATGAAGCGCAGGAAGCCGTTGGCGGAAATCTGGAAAACGATGATCCCCTCGACACTTTTCATGAGATTCGCCTCAGTGATGCACCGGATCGAATGGGATCGAGGACTTCCGGCACCCTCGAACGCGCTGAAATCATGTTCTCCCAGGAGGTGGTCGGCGGCCTCCTGCATGGCGGTCGTGTCCAGCGGTCGACGGATGAACCAGACATGTCGTCTGTGGATGGCAGAGGGTAGTGCATGGTTCAGGATGTGGTAATGGTAGGTCTTGCCCTTTGCATCGAAACGAGCGTGAAAACCGTCGGGGGCTTCACGGCAGTCCCGAATCACGATGTCACCGTCCAGCATGCTGTTCAGTCCTTTCTGGATAATTTCCGGTGAAAGTCGGGTTTCACAGCGAAAACCGGCAACCTGTCCCAAGGCATGGACGCCGGCGTCGGTTCTTCCGGAGGCGGCAAGGCGAACCGGTACTCCGACCATGGTCTCCAAGGCCGACTCGATTTCGCCCTGGACGGTCCTCCGGCGAGGTTGGTATTGCCAGCCGGCGAAACCGCCGCCGTCGTATTCAATGGTCATTCTGAAATTCTTCACCTTACCCCTCACGGCAACAGCAGCACAATGGACAGGGACATGAACGACAGAACCGTCGACATCGCGATGGTTGCCGATGCCAGATCCGTGCTGCTGTTGAGCTGTGAGGACAACACGTAAATGGCCGTGGAGGTCGGCAGTGCGAAGAAGATCATCCCCACTTTGAAAGGAATGTCTGAAACGCCGTAATACTTCAGGCAAATATAGCCGACTATCGGAAAGATAAGGAGTTTGGCGAACGCTGCAACCAGAGACAATTTCAGGTGTCCTTTGAGGGTTTCAAGGTTCAGTGCACCGCCGATGGAAATGAGTGCCAGAGGCAGGGTGACCGAAGCAGCCAGTTTAAAGGTGTTGTTGATGAACACGGGAAAGTATCCGACAAGTCTGGCATAAAGAATGCCGGCGACGCAGGCGAGAATCAGCGGGTTATGAATCAATGCCCGGGCGGTCATTCGAACACGCTTCCCCGGGGAAAAATTTTTTCCGGAATACCAGATCAGGGTGGAGACCGCCAGGACATTGATGAAAGGAATGGCAAAACCCACCATGATACTGAAGTGCCGGGCACCTTCCTCGCCTATTGCGTTGAGGATGATGGCCATGCCGATATAAGTGTTGAAGCGATAGCAACTCTGGGAAAAAGAGCCGGCTTCGAATTGGGGCACGGTGAAACGGATGTAGACGGCGCTCAGGATGTAGATGACACATACGGTCGTCAGAACCGCCAGACATAAGTTCCAGTCGATACCGCCGTCAGATCGGGCTCCGGCGATCTTCCAAAAGAGCATGACCGGGAAAAAAATATAATAGACCAGCCTGTCCGAGGTATTCAGAAACGTGTCATTGGTCAGACGAAATTTCTTAAGCCCGCCTCCGAGAACCAGAAGTGCAAAGACCGGAAAAAGGCCGTTTAATACGATCATCAGTATAAGGACCTGATGTTACAGCCGGTTGCAGGGGATGTCAGCCAATTGTTCCTCCAGGTCGTCATCCATGGTATCGGCGAGTTGATCGAGAGTGAAGCGGCGGCTGCAGAACCTGCAGCAAAAAAAGGTTTGCCGTCATGTTCTTCCGATGTCCAGCGCCCCCCCGCATTCGGGGCAGCGCATGCTGTTTCGACGTGTAATACCACGGTACATGGAGTGATCCTCCTGTGTTGGGGCCTCAATGGTGCATCAAAATCCAAAGCGCCAAAGCGATTGACAAGCGCATACGATTCTGTCAAATGAGAAGCTTTGGATGAATTAACTTTTTATTAAACTCACAATACTAAATCAATTCGTCGTGAAAGTCAAAATATAGAGATGGTGGATATGGAAAAACCGAGATGTGCGGGGTTTAGATTTTCAGGGATTGCCGCGGGCATCAAGAAAAAAGGGGGCAAGGATCTGGGGCTGATCGTTTCGGAAGTCCCGGCATCCGTTGCCGGAGTGTTCACGCGGAACCGGATCCAGGCTGCTCCGGTATTGTTGGACCGGCATCGCATACGAACCGGGCGATGTCAGGCCGTGATTGTCAATAGCGGAAACGCCAACTGTTGCACGGGTGATGCAGGCCTTCGGGATGCCGAAGCCATGTGTCGTCGTGCGGCGGAGGCTCTGGGTATTTCAGAGGAACTCGTCTGCGTCGCGTCGACCGGCGTCATTGGACAGCCCATGCCCATCGAAACCGTCCTCGCCGCTGTTCCCGAACTGGCGGGAGCCCTTTCATCTGAAGGTCTCGACGATTTTGCCGAGGCGATCATGACCACCGATCTTGTCCCCAAGGTCGTCACGGTTCAAGGAGAGATTGATGAAACCCCTTACACCGTGACAGGGGTCGCCAAAGGGTCGGGCATGATCCGGCCGGACATGGCCACCATGCTCTGTTTCGTGGTCACGGATCTGTCGGTTCCGCCGAAGATTCTTCAGGAAAGCCTTGTGGCCGGCGTTGATCGATCCTTCAACCGTATCACCGTCGACGGCGACACCAGCACCAACGACACCGTGTTGTTGATGGCCGGCGGCCGCTCCGGTGCGACCATAGAGACTCCCGAGGCCCTGGCCGCATTCCAGAGACATCTGGATCAGGTTCTGACAGGGCTGGCCCGCATGGTCGTCAAAGACGGCGAGGGGGCCACGAAACTGGTTGATATCTCTGTAGTCGGGGCGGCCTCCGAAGGGGATGCCCGACAGGTGGCGGATACCGTGGCCCATTCCAATCTTGTCAAGACCGCGCTTTTCGGCGAAGATGCCAACTGGGGCCGAATCATCGCTGCTGCCGGGCGATCGGGGGTGCCGGTGGTGCCGGATGCCATCGACATCCGTTTTGACGACGTGACCATGTGCCGCAACGGAATGAGCTGTGGTCCCGAGGCGGAGAGTGCGGCCACGGCCGTGCTGAAAAAAAACGAATATCGCATCACCATCGATCTCCATATGGGGCCGGCGTCGGCGTCGGTGTTGACCTGTGATTTTTCCATTGATTATGTCAAAATCAATGCGGATTATCGTTCCTGATCCTCATGGAGAAGGCTGAACGATGGGATTGATGCGCCTTCAGAAATTCCTGTCCGCCGCAGGTGTCTGCTCGAGACGGCGGGGAGAAGCATACATCCAGGCCGGACGAGTCCGGGTCAACGGGACGGTGGTTCGTGTTCTCGGCGTGAAAGTGGATCCCGAAAAAGACAGCGTCCTCGTGGACGGCAGCCCGGTGTCTCTCGAGGCGCAACTCATCTATATCGCCTTGAACAAACCGGTGGGATATGTGACCAGCTGTGATCAGCCCGGTGAGCGGATCGTCGTGGATCTGATCGACATCCCCCAGAGGGTTTATCCCGTTGGTCGCCTGGACAAGGATTCGACGGGCCTGTTGCTGCTGACCAACGACGGCCGTCTTCATCATCAACTGTCCCACCCCTCCTTTGACCATGAAAAGGAATACGAAGTCAGTACGACCCACCCCATGCCCGAAGGCGCTCTCAGGAAAATGGCGGAGGGTGTGCCGCTCATGGGAAGCCTCACCCGGACCGCCCGAGTCCGGCGGGTTTCATCGACGCGGTTTCGCATTGTTCTGAAGGAAGGCCGAAACCGCCAGGTTCGACGAATGGTCCGAAAGGTGGGCGGGCATGTGGCGACGCTGAAGCGAATCCGCGTTGCCGGCATCCGATTGGGAAACCTGGCCGAAGGCACCTGGCGATATCTGACAGCGGCCGAGATTTCCACCCTGGGGGTGCCGGTGCCGTCCGAGGCGGAAGCGCGGAGGAAACCCTCGACACAAGGGTCATAGGTGATTCAGAACATAATCAGTGCGCGCCGCTGCCGGAAGGACCGGGACCCGGATGATCGGATAACCCAGTGTTTGATAGGCCGATTGGAGGAGCGTGTCCAGACGGGCAACGGTTTCGGGATTCTCGTTTCGGATGCCGTCCCGAATCCAGGGCAGGCGTTCGAAAAAAAAGATTCGCCGATACCGGACGTGACGGGCGTGGGCCAGGGGCTCCTCCGGGTCGAGACCGAAGAATTGAAAATAGGCAATGCTGTCGGGAATGCCGCGGTCGATGAAGATCGTCGCCCTTGTCGGTAACTTACGCTCCAGGGTGAGCTTCGCTTGCAGAATGCGTCGCTGAAAGTCAAGGGGGCTTTCACGGATCTCCCTGAGGGACATTCCTGCTGCAATCCCCTCCTCGACAGCCTTTCGGGCGGCTTCGTGCACCACCCTGTATCCCTGTCGCTCGAGGCTGAGGATAACCGTGGTTTTTCCCGAACAGGGCGCACCGGTGATGACGCACCAGTGGGTTTTGCGCATAAGATGTAAACTGCCTGGA
Organism: Desulfococcus multivorans; assembly: GCF_001854245.1. Lineage (GTDB taxonomy): Bacteria > Desulfobacterota > Desulfobacteria > Desulfobacterales > Desulfococcaceae > Desulfococcus > Desulfococcus multivorans. The sequence goes on from NZ_CP015381.1 coordinate 1,312,762, forward strand.
TAACGGGTGGAAAAATCAATAGGGGCGACAGCCGCCCCTTGTCGATTTCGAGTCACCGTATGTCATGGGACCGAAGTTCCGCAACCTTATTGAGGCTCGAGTTCGACCCTGCTATAGCAGACAACGGCTGGAATATCCAGACGACTGAAGGCCGTCGAGGCATTCAAGATGCCGATTCTTGAATACCATAAGTTGAGATCGGTGATTGATGGTTTTGGAGGAAAGGCGGCATGTTGAACTTTCTGCGAAACCGTTCGGAAATCGACTTGCGACTGCATCATTATTTTTCATCAGGATGTGGAGACCAACATGATTACATCAGAAGGCGTATTCAACAAAACCGAGAAGATTGCCGTTGTGGGTTTGGGCTATGTCGGCCTTCCCCTGGCGATACACCTGGCCGGACATTTTAATGTGGTGGGTTATGATCTGAAGACGGAGCGGATTCGGGAACTGGCGTCCGGGTACGACCGAACCCTGGAGGTGACTCGTGAAGCATTGGCCTCCGCGACCGTTGTCTTTACGGACGATCCGACCGAGCTCTCTGCGTGCCGTTTTATCATCGTAGCTGTACCGACGCCCATTGATGTCTACCGGATTCCGGATTTATCCCCCCTTCGCGGCGCCTCCCGCATCGTTGGGCGGCACATGTCGGCGGGCAGCTGCGTGGTCTTCGAGTCTACGGTCTACCCCGGCGCGACGGAGGAGGTCTGCGTTCCCATCCTCGAGGAGGAATCGGGGCTTGTCTTTGGCCGTGATTTCACGGTGGGCTACTCTCCGGAGCGCATCAATCCAGGTGATAGGGAGCATACTTTCGACAAGATTTTGAAGATTGTGTCGGGATCCGACGAAGCGACCCTCCATCTTTTGACTCAGATTTACGGACGGGTGGTCAAGGCCGGCCTTCATCAGGCGTCCTCCATCAAGGTTGCCGAAGCCGCCAAGGTGATCGAAAATACCCAGCGGGATCTCAACATCGCGCTGATGAACGAACTGGCCATGATCTTCGACAAGATGCACATCGACACCACAGAGGTTCTCGAAGCGGCCGGGACCAAGTGGAACTTTCTTCCTTTCAAACCCGGGCTTGTGGGCGGCCACTGCATCGGCGTCGATCCTTACTATCTGACGTTCAAGGCGGAGTCCATAGGATATCACCCCGATATGATACTCGCCGGCCGGCGTATCAACGACGGCATGGGAAAATTCGTGGCGGAGCGCACGGTCAAGATGCTCATCAAAACGGGTAAGCCCATTCGGGGGGCTAAAATCGCCGTCCTCGGACTGACATTCAAGGAGGACGTTCCTGACCTGCGGAACACCCGTGTGGTGGACATCGTTTCCGAACTTCGGGACTACGGCATCGAGGTCGGAATTCACGATCCCATGGCGGATCCCGATGAGGCCCTGCGGTACTACGGTCTGGACCTGGTTTCCCTTGAGGACCTGTCGGGGGTGGACGGTGTCATTCTGGCTGTTATGCACCGTACCTATCGGGAGATGGGCCTTGCCCGAATCGCGGCTCTCTGCGGTGGGAGAAGGCCCCTGGTCGTCGATATCAAAAGCGCTTTCAGCGTTTCGGACGCAATGGCCCAGGGCATTGAATATTGGCGGTTATAACACCTTGAGGTTTCTGCTTCTGGAACCGTTTTTCGGAGGATCCCACCGGGATTTTGCCGAGGGGCTCGTCAAGCATTCCCGTCACGAGATCGATCTTGTGACGCTTCCCCCCCGGTTCTGGAAATGGCGTATGCGGGGTGCCGCTCTCCATTTCTGGGGAAAGCTCCGCAACCCGGCATCCAAAGGCGGCGTGTGGCCGGGATCTTATGACGGGTTGATCGTCAGCGGACTCATGAGCCTTGCGGACTTCAAATCCATGGCGGGCGCCGCTTGTCCCCCCGCCATGGTCTATTTCCATGAAAGTCAGTTGACCTACCCCCTTGCGACGGATGAGGCCTTTGATGCTCAGTTCGGGTTTACGGACATCACCACTGCCCTCGCGGCCGATCGGGTGGTGTTCAATTCCCAGACGCATTTCGATTCCTTTTTCGACCGGCTTCCCGGTTTTCTGGGCATGATGCCCGACTACCGGCCCAATTGGGTGATGGGCGAGATTCGACGAAAGGCGTGTGTGCTCCACCCCGGCTGCTCTCTGCCCCTGTATGAAAAGCCGGTTCAATCCAGAGGGACCGGTCCGCCGCTCATCGTTTGGAATCATCGGTGGGAGTTCGACAAGAACCCGGAAGCCTTTTTCGAGGGATTGTACGCGCTGCTGGATCGGGGAGACGACTTTCGCGTGGCGCTGATGGGAGAACGGTATCGGCGCATCCCTCCTGCCTTTGACCGCGCCGGAACGATTCTCGGGGATCGAATCGTCCACGACGCTTATATCACGGATAAGGACGCCTACCATGGCATGCTCCGCAGAGGTGATATTGTTGTCAGCACGGCCTTTCAGGAAAATTTCGGGATATCGGTGGTGGAAGCCGTTGCGGCGGGATGCCTGCCCCTGCTGCCGCGACGGCTTTCTTATCCTGAGATTCTTCCCCCCGCGTTTCATCGCGACTTTCTTTACGAGGGGCCCGAGGATTTCATTGAAAAACTATCCCGACTGATTGCCGGCGGCCACCGGATGTCCATGGCGCGTGAGCAGCTCGTCCGGGCTATGGGCGCCTATGCCTGGAGCCGTGCCGCGGCTCGTTATGACACGCTTTTAAGCGAGATGGCCGCATTGAAGGGTGCCCCTTGTAAAAGGCCGACGACGTCGGTCGGCAGCAATTCGGGGCTTGACAAATGCGAATGACTTGGGTAGTGATCCACATCCAGGATATACAGTTTATAAAGGAACGGGTTGAGCATGACACACCGACAGTGGCGCGGGTGGCGGCAGACAACATGATGCCTGCTCACCACCGTTGACGCGACGTTTGAGACACAAACGTCCAGACGATGACTTAAGGCCGTGAGCGGCTTCAGCGACAGACGCGGAAGATGCTTGCGGCTTTTTTTGTTGCGGCAAGGCCGAGCTTCCATGCGGAGTTTCGGCTTTTGTTTTATAGGGAGAGCAGATCATATCGACCGGGGTCTGGCGGTTTGAGCCTGCCTTCCGTGTCAGAAAGGGGATCGGGTGAAGGAACGAAAATTGTTGCTGGGCAATGAGGCAATGGCATTGGGACTACTGGAAAACGGATGCTCGGTAGCGACGTCCTATCCCGGTACTCCGGCGTCGGAGATACTCGCTTCGGCGGCTTCCTTGAAAAAGATTCACGGGCTCTCTATGCACGTTCAATGGGCGGTCAACGAAAAAATTGCCTTTGAGATCGCCTATGCCGCAGCCATTACGGGGCTTCGTACGGCTGTCAGCATGAAGCAGGTGGGGCTGAACGTGGCTTCGGATCCACTTATGAGTGCGGCCTATATGGGAACTAAAGGCGGTTTCATCCTCATCAGCGCCGACGATCCAGGGCCCCACTCTTCCCAAACGGAACAGGACAGCCGACTCATGGCCGTTATGGCCAAGATTCCCGTTCTGGATCCCGACTCTCCATCTCAGGCCAGATATATGGCGGCTCTCGGCTACGAAATGTCGGAGGCCTTCGAGATCCCGGTTATGATCCGTCCGACGACCCGGGTCTGTCACAGTCGACAGGATATCGCCGTTGGGCCGATTTCTGTCGAGCCGCGAACGGCCGATTTTGAGCGGAATCCTGTTCGATGGGCCGCAACACCCAAGTTCAGGCATCAATTACACCGGCAGCTCGAGGAAAAGCTGGATGCCATGAGCCGCTATGCAAAGACGGCGCCGGTATGGCTGAATTCCGGGAAGCGGTTTTCGCGGGCACTGGTCGTCTCGGGCGTGGCGGCCGCCCACACGCGAGAGATCGTCGAGGAGATGGGGCTTTGGGGCACGATCTCGGTTTACCAGGTGCTGCAGCCATTTCCCCTTCATGCCGATTTTATCTCCGAGCTTCTTTCCAATCACGACGACATCCTCGTTATAGAGGAGAGCACCGGCGTCATAGAGATGCAGCTCGCCGACCGTTATCGTGTCAAAGGACGGAACAGCCGGGATGTGCCGCGAGTCGGAGAGCTGTTGCCGGAGGATGTCGAGCGATTGATCAGTGAATTTGCGGACCTTCCCGTAAAAACCGTCTCGATACCGGCCCCGTCCCCGGGTCGTCGACCGACCCTCTGCGCAGGCTGTCCCCACCGAGCCAGTTTCTATGCCATCAAGCGGGCGGCGCGTAAGGGCATCTATACCTCGGATATCGGCTGCTATACACTGGGTCTCAACCTGGGCGTCGTGGATACCGTCCTTTGTATGGGGGCCGCCATTTCACAGGCCGCCGGATTTTATCACGCTTATAGGGATATGGAAAATCGTCCGGATATCGTCGCCACCATGGGGGACTCCACATTTTTTCACGCCGGTATACCGGCACTTATCGATGCGGTGGTGCAGCAGGTCCGGTTTCTTCTGGTTATCCTGGACAACCGTACGACAGCCATGACGGGAAGTCAGCCCACGCCGTCGACGGGGGTGGGGGTGTGCGGAGAGACCCTGAATAGCGTCGACATCGAGGCCGTGGTGCGGGCTTGTGGCGTTCAATACTGCGAGACAGGCAATCCCTATCAACTGAAGGCGTTTATCCCCCTGTTGAAGGAAGCGGTCGCCTATAGTCGGGATTCCGGACCTGCCGTGGTGATCTCCCGTTATCCCTGCATCCTGGATCGTCGCAGTCGGAACGAGCGGACACCGGGGATTTCCGTCGCCGTCAACGATCGGTGTGACGGGTGTGCCCACTGTGTGGAACAGTTCGAGTGCCCGGCGCTGATATTGGATACCACGGCCCATCGGGTCGATATCGATCCCATGGTATGTGTCGGCTGCGGGGTCTGTATTCATGTTTGTCCCAAAGGGGCCATCGAGGAGGTAAAATAAGATGAACACAAGGCAGCAGATCGTGATCAGCGGTGTAGGCGGCCAGGGCATCCTCTTCGTCACCCGTCTTCTGGCGGAGGCGGCCATTCTGAACGGGCTTCCGGTGTTGACCTCCGAAACCCATGGAATGGCCCAGCGAGGCGGGACCGTGGTTTCTCACCTCAAGGTCGGTAACTTTACGAGCCCTCTCATTCGTCCGGGGGCGGCGGACGGTCTTCTCATCATGAAAGCCGAAAACGCCGCTTTGCACGGCTATTTTTTGAAACCTGGCGGATGGGCGGTGGTCAACTGTCCGAAACACACGGCCTGTGATCTGACCCGCTGCACGGTGGATGCCGACGGAATTGCGGTCCATCTGGACAACCCCAAAGCCGTCAATCTGGTCATGCTGGGGTTCGCTTTAGCCCAGAGTCCGGAGATGTTCTGCCGGGCGGACGATATGCGGCGGATCCTCGAACGTCGGTTGACAGGGAACGGCCCCATGCGAACGGCGGCCTTGGATGCCTTTGAAGCCGGATGCACGGCGGCTTCCGGCGAAAACGGATCCAACGTCCAGGATCCATTCCACACACAAGGAGGGCAAGAAGATGAGTAGACCCAAAGTGTTATACGTTTTAGCGGCATGTACGCTTCTGCTATCGACCGGATTCTTCCCGGTGCAGGATGCGGCGGCCGATACGATTCAACTTCGATATGCCAATTTCCCCCCCGCTCCGACCTTTCCCTGCGTCCAGATGGAGCGATGGAAGGCCGAGGTGGAAAAACGGACGAACGGCCAGGTTCGGATTCAGACCTTTCCCGGCGGCACCCTTCTCGATGCCAAGGACATGATGGACGGCGTCATCGCCGGCCAGGCGGATATCGGATGTTTTTCCATGGCCTACCAGCCGGGACGTTTCTTTCTGACCAACGCGCTCAGCCTGCCCCTCGACATTCCCAGCGCCAAGGTAGGGAGTCTGGTCCTTTGGGACATCTACCAGGCCTACCAACCTGAATCTTTTGCCAAGGTCAAGGTGCTGACGATGTTTACCACGGCACCCGCCAACATCATGTCCAAAACGCCGGTCAGGACCCTTGCGGGCCTGAGAGGGCTTGACCTTCGTGCTTCAGGGGGCGCGGCCCAGATCCTCAAGGCCTGGGGGGCGAATCAGGTGGGGATGCCCATGTCCGACACCCCGGAAGCGCTTCAAAAAGGGGTGGTGCAAGGGCTGTTTTCCTCTCTGGAGGTCATGAAGGATCTCAAATTTGCCGAGATCTGTCGGTATGTCACCATGACGGATACCGTGATCTATCCATTTGCCGTGGTCATGAACCTGGATGCGTGGAACGGTCTGCCCGAATCGGTCCGGAATGTGATGGACGATCTGCGGGTTGAGCAGGCCCAATGGACCGGCGAGTATATGGATCAGCATGTCGAGGCGGCTCTCAAGTGGTCCAAGGCGGAGCACGGCGTCGAGGTGATTCGGCTGTCCTCGGAGGAAAAGGTTCGGTGGGACGCGCTCCTGACGCCGATCATCGACAAATGGATCGAAGAGGCAAAGGCTAAGGGACTCCCGGCCGAGGCCATTATCAAGGATATCCGAACGCGGTTGGCCGTGCGCGGCGGCCGATAGGTCGACCGCGGTTCGATGAAAGGACGGGGGGTGACACCGCCTCTCGGGTATCGGGACATGATCGATAAACTCTCAACGAGAATCAATCGGGTATTGGTCGCTCTGGGCGGGATCTTTCTTTTGGCGATGGTTCTGCTGACCTGCGGAAACATCCTGCTCCGTATCATATGGGTACCCATACGCGGCACCTTCGAGCTGATGGGCTTTTTCGGGGCTGTCACCGTCAGTTGTGCCCTGGGATACACCCAGATGCGTAAAGGGCATATTGCGGTGGATGTGCTGGTCCGGCGATTTCCGACCCGGATCGCCCGACGGCTGGATGGCATCAACCATCTGGTCTGCGCCCTCTTTTTCGGTGTCGCGGCCTGGCAGTTATTTGAAAAGGGCCAGGTCCTCTTCCGTACGGGGGAGGTGACGGAAACCTTGCGTATCATCTATTATCCCTTCACTTTTGGTACGGCGTTGGGGTGCGGCGTTTTATCGCTCATTTTGATTGGGCAGCTGATCAGGGTGTTGATGCCGAAGATGGGAGACGGAGCATGAGCCTTGCAATGACGGGCGTCGTCGGCATAGTTCTGCTGTTGGGCATTCTTTTTTTTCTGGGCATGCCGGTGGGCTTTGCCATGGGGGTTGTCGGCTTTTTAGGGTTTTGTCATGTGATTTCCCTTCAAGCCGGACTGAATATGCTGGGATCCGTGGTATGGGACACCTTTTCCAAATATGGGCTCACGGTGATTCCACTTTTCATTTTCATGGGTCAGATCGCTTTTCATTGCGGCGTCAACGAGAAACTTTACAAAGCCGCCTATGCGTGGTTCGGCCATATCCGCGGAGGCATCGCCATGTCGACCATCATGGCCTGTTCCGCTTTTTCGGCCATCTGCGGCTCCAATGTGGCGACGGCGGCCACCATGAGCACCGTGGCCTTGCCACAGATGAAAAAATATCGATATCATCCCCAATTGAGCACCGGCGCCGTGGCGTGCGGATCCACCCTTGGGGTGGTGATTCCACCCAGCGTGGTCCTGATCGTAATCGGACTTTCCACTGAACAATCCATTGCCAAACTCTTTTACGGGAGCATTGGTGCCGGAGTGGTTCTGGCCTTGCTGATGTTGGGAACGGTGGCATTGATCTGCCGGCGTCATCCCGACTGGGGGCCGGTGGGGCCGGCTACCGGATGGCGGGAAAAAATAAGATCGCTTGCCGGCGCGCTGGAGATGCTGGTGCTGTTTCTCCTGGTCATGGTCGGACTTTATCTGGGTGTCTTTACACCCGCGGAAGCCGGGGCCGCAGGATCGTTTTTCGCTCTCGTCATCAGTCTTTTCCAGGGTACTTTGACGTGGCGAAAATTTCTCGCTTCGGTGACGGACACCCTCGGGATCTCGTGCATGGTCATTACCATCGTCATGGGTGCCGTGATTTTCGGCCGATTCCTGGCGGTGACGCGCATTCCTTACGACATCGCCGGATGGGTGGTATCCCTTCCCGTACCCAAGGCAGGTGTCATGATGATTATCTTTTTCATCTATATCCTTGGGGGAGCGGTCATGGACGCCTTGGCCCTTCTGCTCATCACGATTCCGATATTTTTCCCGGTGGCCGTCGAACTGGGCTATGATCCCATCTGGTTCGGCGTCACCATCACCGTAGTGACCACATTGGGCGCCGTGACGCCTCCCGTGGGAGCGACGACTTACGTGGTGGCGGGAATGGCGGACGGCGTTTATCTGGAGGATGTCTTCCGGGGCATTGTCTATTTTCTTCCCGCGTATCTGATCTGCATCCTGCTTCTGATGGTCGTCCCCGAGGTGGTCACCGTGCTTCCCCGCTTGTTGAGGTGACGGCGGAGGAAAGCCGTAACAAGCGCCCTATCCGCCGATGGAGGACATAGTGGCCCTGATCTCTTCGGGCTCGCCGGTGTCGACGTGATGCTCCATGGGTTTGAATCGGACGGCCTGAAGGAACAGCTTGACAATATCGCCGTCAAGACATCCTTTTCGAATGATGCCTTTGAGATCCTCCTGGCGATCTGAGAGGAGGCATGGACGCAACTGTCCGCCGGCCGTGAGCCGAAGTCGATTACAGAGGTGGCAGAAATGGTTGCTGAGCGGTTGGATGATACCGATTTCTCCTTGGGCGTCCCTGAATCGGTATCGTTCGGCCGGACCGCCGTCAATATCCCTGCGGATCGGTACCAGTTCACCTAGAGGGCTGATGCGTTCGATGATCTCCGGAGCCAAAATGCGGACGTTCCTGTCAAGATGATGGTCTCCAATGGGCATGTATTCAATGAATCTCATATGGAAGGGATAGGTAAACGAAAGTTTGGCGATGTTGATGAGTTCATCATCGTTGATGCCTTTCATGGCCACGGTATTGATTTTGATGGGGGAAAATCCCATTGAATGGGCGGCCTCGATGCCTTCCCATACCCGAGAAAAACAATCGTATCCCGTGATTCTCTCGAAGCGTTCGGGATACAGGCTGTCAAGGCTGACGTTCAATCTCTTGATGCCCGCATTTTGAATCCGGGCAAGATTGTCCTTCAGAAGAACGCCGTTGGTCGTCAGAGAAATATCTTTCAACCCTTCAATTCTTCCCAATTCCGCGAGAAAATCATAGACCCCTTTCCGCACCAGAGGCTCCCCACCGGTCACGCGGATTTTGGTGATGCCGAGTTGAACACCAATCCGAACGATGCGGAGGATCTCTTCATAACGCAGAACTTCGCTGTGAGCGAGTCTTGGAATGAGCGCCCGAGGGGGCACACAGTACATGCACCGCAAATTGCATCGGTCGGTGATTGATACCCGAAGATAGGTGAGATTACGGTTGAACGAGTCGATAAGTCTGGGATGTTTCACGATCCGGCGTCCTTTCATGCGTCTCCTGAAACGCTAAGCATCATAACGGGTAAAGAAAAGGCGGCTCCTCTATTTATTTTCGGTTTTCAGCGAATTCAGGAACAGGCCGATGCCGCCCATCCATAACCCCAGGATCATGATCAACTCGAACGACGACATGTCACGCAGCCTGAATTGAATGCTTGAGACGATGCCGAAGAGAAGCATAGCCAGGGTGGTTGCGACCAGAATCCAACCCAGGGGATTTTTGGCGTTGTAAAAGATCATGCCGATATCGCCGTTGGTCCCCCCTGCGCCGCTCAATGTCATGATCGATATCCTCGGTGGTATAGTGAATGGATTTTGCAGTTACCCGCGACAGCGCCGGATCTAGAAAGAATAACGCAACGAAAGTAATGCGCCTCCCCGGGTAGGGGAAAGTGACAGATCGAGCTTGTAACGGGTACGGATATCGGAAATGAATCGTTCGGTCTGATCCTGGTTGTACTTGTGGGCGCTCGTGATCGAACCGTAAATGTTTCCACTGTAAAACCCAGATTCCACAAGCGCCAGAAGTCCGCCCAGTGCGGGATTGTCGTTTCGGAAGGCCGTGTAGGTTGCCAGCATCATTCCGCTGTTCAGAAAAAACGATACCAATGCATCCCGGTACCGTTCGCAGTAAAGGTATCCCAAACCCGGAATTACGGCGAGAGCGCCTGCGAAGCCGGGTTTTTTCCGGGAAATATTCTGATATTCCCCCATGGCATCGAAGAGCTCGGGGAGGCCGTAACGCTCTTGTCGTTCAGTGTCGATCTCATTGAAGGCGAGGGCGGCATTCTTCCAGAGTCCGGCTTCCAAAAGAACCCATCCCATTCGGTATCGAACCTCGTCTCTGATCTGGTGGGAATCGGTCAGGGCGGCAAGATTGTTGAGCGTGTTGACGGCTTGTCCCGTTGCACCCATGCGAACATAGCATTCGCTGATGCGGTAGTATGCCCGGAGAACGGTGTCGGATTCGGATATCGGCCGAGTCCCGTGTCGATCTGCAATCCGGGAAAAGGCCTCGACGGCATCCGGGTATCTTCCGGATCGGAAATAAGCCGTCCCGATCTGATACATCGCATCCACTACGCGGTCGTTGTCTGGGAAGAGGAAAATAAAGCGCTCATATTCGGTGACGGCGCGATCATAATCCGCCTTGTCAAACAGGTGTCCGGCAAAATCGAACTGACGGTCGGCGTCTACCTCCAATATCCGACCGGCCGAGGCGGGGCCGGACTGAACCAGCAGGAAACCGCACATCAGAAGGATAGGAACGGTGTACCCAGGATTGAAGAAAGACGGCCTCATTTACTGTTGCGTCACCCGGACGACCTCCTCAATGGTGGTCAATCCTTTGAGCACCTTCTGGATGCCGTCCTGCCGAAGCGTGATCATATCCTTGGCATGGCTTTTGATAACATTGGAATCAAAGGTCGTCAGAACCACGCTTTTGAGATTTTCATCCATCAGCATGATCTCAATGATGGCCACGCGTCCCTTATACCCCGTATGGAAGCAATTGGGGCATCCTTTGGCCTGGTAAATGGTATGATGCTTCAGAAGGGATTTGTCGATACCGATCCCTTCCAACATGATGTCACTGGGGGTATAAGGCTCCTTGCATTCAGGACACAGGACGCGAACCAGTCGCTGGGCCGCGACGGCGATAACCGATGACGAGATCAGAAAAGGCTCCACACCGATATCCACGAGGCGGGTAATGGCGCTGGCCGAGTCGTTGGTGTGAAGGGTCGAAAAGACGAGGTGGCCGGTCAGGGCCGACTGTACGGCGATATTGGCCGTTTCCCGGTCCCGGATCTCCCCTACGAGAATCACGTCCGGATCCTGTCGGACGATGGAGCGGAGGCCTCGCGCAAAGGTCAGATCGATTTTCGGGTTGACCTGGATCTGGCTGATTCCTTTCAACTGGTACTCGATAGGATCCTCGATGGTGATGATATTGATTTCAGGCTTGTTGATGGAAGAAAGCACTGCGTAGAGGGTGGTGGTCTTGCCGCTGCCGGTGGGTCCGGTAACGAGAATAATGCCGTTGGGCGCCGACATCAGTTTCTTCAGAAGATCGAGCCGCTCGGGGGACAACCCCAGTTCCGTCAATTCGAGTAAGGATGACGACTTGTTGAGCAGGCGCATAACGACGCGTTCGCCAAAGGCTGTGGGGAGCGTCGAGATCCGAACATCGATATCCTGGTCGCCGATTTTGACTTGGAGGCGGCCATCCTGAGGCAGTCGTTTTTCGGCGATATTCATGTTGGACATGACCTTGATCCGTGAGATCAGCGCTGCCTGAATGCCTTTGGGGGGAGTCAGCAGGTCGTAAAGAATGCCGTCGACCCGATACCGGATCTTGAAACTGTCCTGGTATGGCTCGATATGAATATCGCTGGCGCGGGCTTTGGCAGCCTGAGAGATGACGTGGTTGACGAGCTTGATGATGGGGGCGTCGCTGGTATCGTCCAGAAGGTCTGCGGTATCTTCGATGTCCGAAAGAATGAGGGATTCATTTTCCTCCATGTCCTGTACCAACTGCTCGGCGGAGTCCCGGTTCAGGTCGTAGGAAATGTTGATGGCCGAAAAAATAGCCTCTCGAGTGGAGAGGACCACCTGAACAGACTGTTTTCCAATAATCCGTATGACGTCGTCTATGGGTTGGAAAGATGTGGGATCGTTCACTGCGATGATCACCGATGGACGATGATTTCCGGCGTCGATGATTGCCTTGTCGGTCAATCCCTCCGGCCCTTCGTTTTCCAGGGGCACCATGACGTATTTTTTAAGAAACTGTATGGGAATGTTCTGGATGACCGTACTGCGTGAGTTGCCGACGGGAAGCCGCTCTATCACCGGAAGATCGTAGACGCCGCTTAAGGTTTCGAGCCACTGGGCCTCCGTCAACATTTTCTTTTTGATGAGAATCTCTCCAAGACTGCCGCCTTTCTCCGATTGGATCAGGCGCACCTCTTCAAGAGTCTCTCGGGAGAGGCCTGTTTTCTCATGAAGAACGTCAAGTAATGTTTGTTGCATGGGTTGATGGGTCTTTGGAATGCTTGGTCGCACAAGCCCGTCAGGGTTGGTCGAGCAGCTCCGGAATTGAGGGGACGGTATCGTAGTCACCTGTTTTTCTTTCATTATAGAGTTTAATGCCGCCCTCCTTGTCCGCTGCGTTGACCTCGTTTTGCTTCCTCTCCAAAATAACCGCCGCTTCCTCCCGATTTTTGACGACATGGGGGGTGAGAAAGATGAAAAGATTGGTTTTTTCCCTGCCCCGGTTCATGGATTTGAATGCCCATCCCAGGCCGGGAACATCCCCGAGACATGGAATCTTGCTTTGGGATTCCGAAAAGGTATCGTCGATAAGGCCCCCAATGACGATGGTGTTCGTGTCGTGGACAATGACCGTGGTGTTGACCTCCCGTTTGAAGGTGGTGGGGCGCTCGTCGCTGGAGGTGTTTGCGGCCTGGTCCAGCTTGGTGAGGGTCTGTTCGATTTTCATGCGAATGAGCCGGTCCTTGCTGATCTGGGGCGTCACCTTGAGTGTAATTCCAACATCTCGATATTCATAGGTATTATAGGTTTCCGAAGTGGATGTGGTACCGGTTTTGGTCTGGTAGGGCACGTTTTTCCCGACGTTGATAAAGGCTTCCTCATTGTCTGTGGTCAGCAATTGAGGCGTTGAAAGGATATGGGTGGACGTGTCTTTTCGGAAAAACTGCGCAACCGCCCCGATATTCTGGAAGGTGAGACCGCCGATTTCGATGGTTTCCCCGAAAACCCCCATGCTGAATCCCTGAGGCAACCCTACGGCTCCTGTCGCAGCGGCGCCGGCGATACCTCCCAGAATGGAATAGGGGCTGTCGCCGCCGCCGGACCAGCCGCCGCCCACCCAGGCATCCTTGCCGCTGCCGTATCCCACTTTGCCGCCGGCGATCCACTCGGTGCCGATACCGAATCCTTTGGTTACGTCCACTTCCATGATGAGTGCCTCAATATAGACCATTGCCCTGGGAATGTCGAGGCGTTTGATGATATCCTCGATGACCGCATATTCGTCTTTTTCGGCGGAAATGATGAGAGAATTGGTCGGCTTGTCCGAGGTGATCTGAACGGTTTCCGGTACAAGCGGAACGTCCTTCTTACCCGTATCTTTTTGTCCGCCGCCCTTGTCAGACAGGGATTGCAGGGTTTTGGCCAGATCCTCTGCGGTGGCGTGTTCCAGATAATAGACGTGAATGCCTTCGCTGCCCCGAGGGAGTTCCCTGTCCAGTCGACTGATCAGACGCCGGATTTTAACGCTGTCATCTTCGCTCGCCAGAATAATCACCGAGTTGGTGCGTTCATCCGATACGAATTTTGCGCCGTCATCCGGTGAAGACGGCTTTCTGGCGGTCTTCTGGGCTTGAAAGACGGTCGACAACGTTCGGACCATCTTTTCGGCATCGGCATTTTCGAGGGGGATAACGGAAATTTCCTGGCCTACGCCGACGACGTCGATGGTTTTGAGAATATTGATAAGCCGGATGATGTTCGAGTAGACATCCGTGATGATCAGTGTGTTGGTGGGTTGATAGGCCAGGATGACGCTGCTCTTGGATACCAGCGGCGCGAAAAGACGCTTGATATCTTCCGGATCGGCATATCGCAGGGGGATCAGTTGGGTCACGACTTTGTCATCCGGTGAGCGGACATCGTCTCGGAACAGGGTTTCGATATCGCGAGTGCGGGCATCGGGGGACGGGATAACCTTGGTGATTTCGCCGGATTCAACCGTTGTGTATCCGTGAACCTCCAAGACCGATTCGAAAACCCTGTAAGCCTCCTTGACGGAAATTTTTGAGGGGGAAATGATGGTGACCTTGCCTTTGACGCGTCGATCGATGATGAAATTGCGATGGGTCAATTCGCTGATGAATTTGATAAATACATTGATATCCACATCGTTGAAATCGATGGAAACAAAGCGTTCCTTGCCGTTCTCATTTCCACTTTGCGCGAATACGAACATCGGACATGCCAGAAACATCAATACGAAACTGATGGTACAGATCCGTATCCATCGCCTATTAAGCGTGTCGTAAGATTTCATGGTCAACTTGTTGGGCTCCCCTTCCCGTGGGTGGTCATGACAAGCGAATCAAAGATCGCTCGGGAAATTATTCGATCGTGTATTCAATCTGTCTCGGCCTACCTCTCCGCCTAACCTGAAGAGTGACATTTGAAGAGGACTTCAATTGGTTGTAAAATTTCATGGCATCGTCGACGGATTCGATATTCTGGCCGTCCACACTGGTAATGATATCACCGCTGCGAAGCCCCAACCGGGCGAAAATGGAGTCTCCCTGGATACGGGAGATGGTGAGACCGTCCGGTTTGCCGTTTCGAAAATGAGGCCGGATCTTGGCTTGATTCATCAGGCCGTTGAGATCGTTCATGGCCTCGCTGATCGTCTGGCGATTCAAGGATATCTGCTGGGATTCACTTGTTAACATGCCGGCAATTCCTGGAATCGCCGGGGCTCGGAGAGATGTATTTCCTGCCGGGAATTCGCCTGATCCCGTCTTTTCCATGGCCAGCACCTCGTCCTTGCCGTTCACTGTCAACACCACCTTTTCCCGAAGAATGCGTTTGATGGTTGCATTCATGATCGAATCGTTTTCCCGGTAGAGGTTTTGAAGGCGTTTTTGCTGATCCTCGATGACCGCATAGGTCTTTTCTCCTTCGCCGCTTACGGTTCCCCAGAGCTTCAGTTTTAGCTCGGTCTCCTTTAATTCCGAAATGTCGGTCTGCTCTGGAGAGGAAGCGGACGAAACCCTGACAAGATCCCCGGTTTTGAAAAGGTTGCGTTGTTCAATAACACTGTAGTCGCTCAACGGACGGAAAGGAACGGATTCCTGACGGGACTTTGAACTTTTGGCCGATAACGGGGTATCGGCCACATCTATCCCGGAAGTAACACCTTTGTAGAATGCGCTGACCCCGAGGTAGGCCGCCATTGTCACGAAAAAGAGGTTGATCAGCACGGCATAGGTTTTTTCAGTCAACGTGATATTCATTCGGATAGATGTACTCTTTTCACTGCAGTAAAAACTCAGGCGAGGCTATAGTACCTTTGATGATGAAAGGGAAGGTATTATTCCCGCCGCGATTCTGAAAAAGTATCGATATGGAACTGTCCAAACCCGAAATAAACGACGGATGGGGTTTAATGGATCCGACAAGGTCGAGTCCGCTCTCAGGATAGGGCGTCTTTATCCGGATTGTTCCCGACAAATTCCCGTTTATCTGGCTACCCTTTGCCGACAGGGCTTCGATGCGAAGCGTAGCGGCATCGTCCGCCGCCAATTTGGCATTTACCTCGGCAAAAGTCAAATCCTTCAGGCTTGCGCCAGGTATTTCAATATCCATGCGACAAGTCGAGGCCGTAAGACTGGCCGTGAATTGACCGGCGGCATCGGACCGTTCGAAGTCGATCAACCCGGAGAGCGTTCCATCAACAGGGGTTCGTGAAAGATGCTCGACGGCCGCCATGCGACCGATCTGAATCTCGGCGAGGTCCGTGTGCAGCGCCGTCAGCTCGCCGTTTCGATCCAGAATCATCCTCCCTTTCACATGTCCGTCATAGCATAGACCGAATATGGCGAATGCAGGCGAAGATCCGAATAATGTCCGTATTTCGGGGGTGATCCTCAGCTGTTCCAAAGATATCTGCAGCGGGTCTCCCTGGCCGAATACCACTCCCGATGCTTTGATTCCCGGTGGGAAAACCGGGGATATGCGTTCGATGGTGAGCGCTGTTCCGGGGTGGACCTGATGGAAGACGGAAATGACATTGGCTTCAATCGTCTTTGACGGAAAAAGGTGATAAAGGAAAAAAATCAGAACGACCGCTGTGTAAAGGCCGTAACACATCCATGCTTTGTGCTTTTTGAACATCGGAATTGTAAGGCTTTCTTTTATGCTTCGAAGGTTTCGACCTGGAGAATGACATCGATCATTCCTTCCGTTCCGGCCTTGGTGATGGAAATCCGTCGAATAAAGACCATATTTTTGGAGGTTTCCACCATGTGAAGATAGGGGGTCAGCTGCTTCATACCGATCCCCTGAAGCTTAAGTTCCACCATGGAGAGGTTGTAAGGACTGTTTTTCGGCCGCGACTTGGATGGCTTCATGTAAGCAATGTTGTCCTTGACCCGGGCTTCACCGGCCAGTTGGTCCAGGAAGGAAAACAAGGTGAAGCCCTGGGGACGATTGGAAAAGTTCTGCTTGAAGCGTTCGTTTTCATTCTTCAAGGACTCGTATTCCAGCTTCATGGCCTTCATGTCCGCAAGCGCCGCCTGCTTCTGACGCAGGGTCGTTTCAAGACGCGTTCGATGCGCCACGATAGGTGCGATGATGAATTCTATGGCGACAAACACGATCAAAAAGACCGCGGCTGCATAAACGGCATATCGTTCGCGTTTGCTGAGTCGGTTCAGATTCATAGATCCACCTTCATTTTAAAACGTATCCGGTTTTCGTTTTGATCTTTATTGGTCGAGTTGATGGTCACTTTTTTGAATAGATCGATTTTCTCCAGTCGCGTCTGGATATCGTCGACGGAATTGAATGTGTCCGTGTTTCCGGAGATCAGGACATCTCCCTGGTTGATCACCATGCGTGTGAATTCCACATCAATCTCCTCCGGAATCTGTTTGCTGATCTCTTCGAGAATTTGGATAGTCAGAACATGAGCGCCGGAATCTCCCGGAATGAAGGTGTCCCGACGGAGGTCCTCCATGGCGATTTTCATTTGGTGAACTGGATCCACGACCCTCTGAATTTCAGGGAAAGTGGATTGAAATATGGCGGTGATCTGCCGATCGATTCGTTCGGCTTTTCGATTGAGTGCGTGAGTGTCGATGAAGACGTTGAGGCCGAGAAGGCAAAGAAGGATTGCCGTAAACACCCCCAGCCGGATCAGGTTGCTTTTGTAAGCGGCCCAGTTTCGTTTTGCGGCAAAGGGGCCTCTGCGGAAATTGAGGAATTTTTTCCCCTCGATCTGGGCCAGGGTCAAGGCCAGGGCATTGTCGATTTCCCCCGATTTCCAGTTCTCTTCCGTCGCGATCTTGACTTTTCCATTGGCTTGCCGGATCAGGTCCACGGACGTCACCGAGAGCGAAAGCGTTTTTTCCAAAGCGCTTTTAATGTGTTCTGCCTGGCCGTTCAGACCCCGGCCCGTCAAGAAGGCCTGTTCAGGCATAAGCGGTTGTTGGGCGGTGTTTTCGAATGCCAGCAGGGTTTGTCTGATTTTTGCACCAAGTCCGTTGTCGCCGTTTTGGGAAGTGAAGGATGGAATGGATCGAATCAGGCTGATTTCTCCGGAGGTGATGAAAAAAAGCGTTTCCCGATCCCGTCCGATGTCGATGAGAATCCAATCCTGAGGTGGGTCGGCAAAACGGTTTATGCAGGAGACCGTTGAATAACCACCCGGGGTGAGAATCTGAGGATCGATACCGACGCTCGCGAAGATGTCAAGATAGACTTTAAGGGTCGACTTGAGGGCGGCGGCGGCAATGAGATTTGTTTCTCCTTTTTGCCCGGGGACCTGGATCGTCTGAAAGTCGATCACCAGGTTTTCGAGGGGATAAGGGATCGTCGGCTCCAGCTCGAAGGGCAGGACCTGGTCGATTTTTCTATCGCCTTTGAAGGGCACTTTGAGATTTCTGAAAGAGAATTCGTCGGCCGGGATGGCGGCAACGCAATAGACCTGGTCAATCTCCATACCGTTCTGGATAGCTTCCATGGCCGCTTTGAGGCCGGCGGCCCGATCGACGGTATCGGGTATGGGGACGCTTAAAAAACGCTCCAGCTGGATTTCCCGAAGCGTGCTGGAGACGAGAACAGCGGTTACATTGTCATATCGGACGTCAAGTCCGAGGAATTTTCTACTCATCTTTTGATACCTGCCACCGCAGGACCCTGCAGGTCCATTTTCCGGTCTTTTTTTCTTGTTCTCGGTGAACGACGGCGATCACGGTCTCCTGGGTGCCGTTCAATTCCGCAGTGGATTGAATACGAAAAAAGTCGCTGGAATTCCGGATAAGCTTGGGATCGATGGTGAAATCGCTGGGAATTTCCGGGACGTTTTTGTACCAACCGTCTCCAGAGAGATCATGGACAAAGGTCTCCCCGTCCTTTTCACTGCGATAGTCAAACACAGCCTGGGCATAGTCGGCGTTTTCCGAGGGCATCATGGCGATCAGCACGGGAAGATCAGCGGTGTTGAGATTGATGCCCCCTTCATAGGCAAAGTCTTTTCCATCGACCTCCTGGGAAGACTGGGTCATGCCGTAAACGGTCACGAAGGTTTCCAGCCCGGACAGGTCTGTCCCACGAAACAGCTCCGGCGTGATTCCCTTGACCCGGGTAAGTTCGTTTGTATCCATGAAAGGCCCGTTGGCGGGTTTGTAGGGTGGATCAAGCGCCTGATAATACTCCGCCTCAGCTCCGTTTAGACCGGTTGTAGCATCATCGTCTCCCGAGTCGAGCCAATCTTTGATTGAATTGATGATGTCCGTTGCCTCTATATCTTTGAACGTGTCTTCGTCCCGGGCGATCAGAAGCCGGGTGAAACGGTCCCACATGATCTTCTGGGATTCGTTGAAGTGTCGTCCCTTCGGGAAGTCGACCAGTGCGTTTACCTGTATTTTTCCAAGCTCGTCGGCGATGGTGACGGTGATCCCGCCGTCGTCAAAAGGGATCTCCGCGATTACCTCGTTGATTTTTTCCGGATTGGCCCAATCCTCTTGAATGGAGTCGATTGTGGATTCCCCTTTGTCCTTGACGAGCATGGCCATGGCGGCGTGGATTCCCGATGATGCCATGAGGGAGAGGGTTGTTCGGTCTCGGGTCGCAGCAGCGGAAACGACCGCCGCCCGTACTCGCCGGTTGAGTTCCAGTCCTCCGGCTATCAGAACGGTGATGACCGAAATCGTTATTAAAAGTGCCATGCCCTGGCTGTTTTTGAGAATATTGTCTTCCATTGACTTCCTTGGGTCGGATCTGCCTGATCGATGACGCCAACCATCTGTCGGAGGTGCCATCGTCAATCCCGCGGCTCCCTGACGACGGGAAAGCTTACCATTGTTTCGAAAAAAAAGGAAACGCTATCATCACCGATCTCGCCCTGTATCTTCACTGCCGCCGGGGTAGCATACTTAAATTGTCGAGACTCGGAGTCCCATGTATCATGCTCGGTTCCTTCATGATCGTAGTAAAGAAATTTGATCGATTTCAGGTTCTCGACCAAAATGGGATCATTTCCGGTATTCTCTGTATCCGGATAGGGTGACAGATGATCCGCTCGCTTGAGCACATAACGATCGTTCTCTATATGTTGGACATAATAGACGATCTGAGCGATGCCCGGGGTGCGGTCCTTTCCCATGGGCATGTGGGCGAATGATGCAAAACGGAGCCGCGCGAAGCCGTCGCTTCCCAGGGCGTCTTGATCTCCGACGATCCGGTAAGGGTCGGGCGGATCGTCCCCTTTCGGAGGCTGATATCCAGGCGGGAGCGTTATGCATGCGGATGTGATGTCGGCGGTCATTCGCTCGATAGCGCCGCCGATCATCTCGTAAGATGTCATATCGGAATGAATCCTGTCGGTTGTGGAAAAGACAACGCGGTAGGAACCGAAAACGGTCGTGACGATAATGCTGAATATAAAGATGGCTATCAGAATTTCGAAAAGTGTAAAACCGGCGTGGTGAAACCGATTTTTAATGGTTTCGGCCATCGGGCTACTCTCTGTCCGGTATCATTCGATAGGTCCTGATGCGATAGTTCGACTCGTTTTCGTTGAGCGAAATAGTGATTTCGATCATTTTGAGATTTTTTCCGGATTCTCCCAGGTATTCCGATACGACATCCTCAATCGTTACCTCCCAGGTATATCCGGGATAATCCGTGCCGAAATCGCCGTTTCCGGAATCCCGACTATCCGGATCGATGGCGACGGCAGTCAAACGAGCCTGAGCCAGCAGCGGCGCGAGGGTGTGAAATCGAACGGCGTTGTTCATGGATATGGTCTGCGCGTGCAGCCGGTACACGGCGACCAGCACGATGGCCATGATCGCCATGGCTGCAATGACCTCCAGAAGTGTGAATCCTCGGGTGGGTTCCGATCCCAATAGATTTGAGTGTTCAGTTTTTAAATTCCACATAGGTGTCGTAAATCTTGAGATCCGCAAGAAACGGCTCGATCAGCAGGGTCAACTGTCGATCGTCTTTCTCCTGGAGATGAATCATGACCCTGTCTGAATAGCCTTTAGGATAAAACCGCACCTCCGCCTGGCCAAACGAAATTTTTTCACCGTCCGGAAATTCAACGTCCAATATTTCCATCCCTTCGGGGAATTCATATCCTTGTTGCCGGGCGTTCTCCAGATCCTCCTCACTCATGCTTTCATTGGTAGACCACATGGTCCCGGTCCTCATCTCTACATGGAGGGTGTGGATCTTCCGATGCTTGACGGCATCCTGGCGGAGCATTTTAACTGTATAAATCACCCACCGCATCGATTTCTCGCTGTCGTCGCGCAGAACAGATCCTTGGAATCGCGGAAAGGAGAAAAAGAGAAGGATGCTGATAAGGGCAATGACCACGATCAGTTCAATGAGCGTGAAACCTTGTTCTGAAGGCACAGGCTCAGCAGGACGACGCCTTTCGGACATCGAAGCTATTCGATCTCCCAATTGTTGATGTCCTTATCCTCGCCCTCGCCTTCGGGCACGCCGTCGGCTCCGTAAGAGGTAATGTCGTACTCACCGTTGATCCCAGGGCTGAGATAGATGAAATCGTTTCCCCACGGATCGAGGGGGACTTTTCCTTTTTCAAGATATCCGCCGCTTTTCCAGTTCTTCGGTATGTTGCCGGTTTCCGGCGGCTCCACCAGCGCTTGCAATCCCTGTTCCGTCGTGGGATAAAAACCGTTATCCAGTTTATAGAGCTTCAAGGCTGTTTCGAGGCTTTCGATCTGAATTCGGGCCTTCATCTGTTTGGCCTCCCCCGGCCGACTCATGATCCTGGGTACGATCAGTCCGGCCAGAATACCCAGAATAACAATGACGACCATCAGCTCAATAAGTGTGAATCCGTTAATTTCAGTTGTTTTTTTAAAGAAACGTTTGTGCATTCGTCCTCCGTTTTTACAGATCCGGTTCGAGAAGTCGTTTTAGAAGCGATAAGATATCCTGATCGCGTCGTCGTTAAGGGGCTTTGATTCACAATGGGTTCATTATGATTCGCCTATCGGATCAACTCGTTCATTTCAAAAATCGGCAGGCATATTGACAGGACGATAAATCCCACGATCACAGCCATGAAAAGGATCATGACAGGTTCCAGAAGAGCAGTCAAACTCATGACCGTGGCCTCAACCTCGTTTTCGTAGACGTCGGCGACCTTGTTCAGCATGTTTTCCAATTCGCCGCTTTGCTCGCCCACCATGATCATCTGGACGGAAAGGCCTGGGAAAAGGCTGGTGGCGGCGAGAGATGCACCGAGCCCCTGTCCCTTTCCGACCTCTTCCGCGGAACTGGATATGGCTTGAGAGAGCAGAACGTTGCCAACGATATTCTGGACAATACCCAGTGCGGCCAGCATGGTGACGCCATTCTCGAGAAGCGAGCCCATGGTCCTTGCGAACCGGGCCACGGCCATTTTCTTGAGGAGGATTCCGAAGGCGGGCATGTTCAGAAGGATACGATCCCAATGGTAGCGACCTTTTTCGGTCTTTTTGATCCGGAGGATCGCCGCGACGGTGCCCAGGACCAGGGCACCGATGACCCACCAGTAGGCGGTGCAGAATTTACTGATGGCGATCAAGACCTGAGTCGGGGCCGGCAGGGTCTTGCCCATGTCTGAAAAAATGGAGGCGATACTCGGCACGATAAAGGTCAGAAGAAAGAACAGGACCAGCACTCCGATAACGGCCATGAGGATCGGATACGCCAAAGCGGACTTGATACGACTGTTCAGGGCCTGTTGTTTTTCGGTGATGTCGGCCAGACGATCCAATACGATCTCGAGCGTGCCTGAAGACTCTCCCGCCCGAACCATATTGATATAAACCGGAGAAAATATACCTGAGTAGGTGGAAAGCGCGGCGGCAAAACTGTTC
This sequence comes from Desulfococcus multivorans, assembly GCF_001854245.1. Lineage (GTDB taxonomy): Bacteria > Desulfobacterota > Desulfobacteria > Desulfobacterales > Desulfococcaceae > Desulfococcus > Desulfococcus multivorans. The sequence goes on from NZ_CP015381.1 coordinate 1,335,383, forward strand.
CCCTCAACAATGGCGTCCTTGATCTGGGCGAGAACGCGCTTGAAGCCCTGGGACTTGGTATACGGGATCAGGGTGTCCAGAGCGGAAACCAGTGGAAAACCGGCGCCGACAAGGGTTGACAACTGTCGGGTCATCATGCAGATTTCGGAGGGTTTTACCCGGACGAAAGATCTGGAAAGACCGGAAAACCAGGATGCTTTTTCAACAGGTATCTCATGGGTTTCCTTGATGGATACGGGATATATTCTGGACCCTCGCAGCTTGTGCCGGGCGGATTGAACGCTTTCAGCGTCAACGATACCTGAAATTGTTTTGCCTTTGATGTTTAAGGCCGTGTATTCATAAACCGGCATGTTGGATATCCCTCAAAGAACGATGACGATTGAATACCGAAAGTTGAAAATGATATACCATATCTGTGTTGAAGCCGCTTTTCAAGGAATTTTGTCACCGGGAATGGTTTGAGACGTGTTTGACAGCCGTCCGACCGGAACCGGGCTGGAGAGCGATGACGGCGGTGATAAAAATCTTGCGAGTTGAATGCCAAACACGGTACATAAATAAAAAAGGGCCGTCACTGCGGCCCTCTTTTTGTGTAATCCGTGTTGGTCGGGGCGAGAGGATTTGAACCTCCGACCCCTTGAACCCCATTCAAGTGCGCTACCAGTCTGCGCTACGCCCCGACGCGTTGGGGTAATTACTATGGATGATGATGAGTGTCAATAGGAAATGTGAATTTTATGACAGATGTTGTTCAGCGGCGGACCGTAGTGCCGCGGCGTCTCGTGCAGGGCGACGCCGTCGGTATCGTTGCGCCCTCGAGCGCTTTTGAGGAGGAAAAGTTCCGGCAGGGAATTGAAACGATTCGCGAGATGGGCTTTTTACCCGTAATTCCGGAAGAGCTGTTCCTCAAAAAAAGGTATCTTGCAGGTACGGATGACCACCGGGCACGGTTGATCAACAGGATGTTCGCCGATGACGACATCAAGGCGATTTTCTGCGCCAGAGGGGGATACGGTGCGAGCCGTCTCCTGCCCTATCTCGACTGGGAGACCATTTGTACCCATCCAAAAATTTTCGTGGGGTTCAGCGATGTCTCTGTGCTGCTCTCGGCATTCTACACCCGGTGCGGCCTGGCGACTTTTCACGGTCCGGTGGTTACGTCTTTGGCCGATGCCGACCAAGAGACAAAAATCATGCTGAAAGCTGTCATATCATCCGGTGCCCCGGTAATCCATGAACCCCCCCGTCCGATTGTGATCCGATCGGGGATTGCAAAAGGGGGGGTTGTGGGCGGCAACCTCTGTACCCTGTGCCACCTCGCCGGAACCGCCTTTTCACCCGATACGGCAGGCCGAATTCTGTTTCTGGAAGAATGTGGGGAGCCGCCTTACAAAATCGACCGCATGTTGAACCATTTGAAAATGTGTGGTTGGTTTGACGCCCTAGAAGGGTTCATGCTCGGCACCTTCGATCGGTGCGACAACGAGGAAATCATTCGCCAAATTGTCGAGGAGACGGTGGCGAACGCCGCCTTTCCGGTCATGGGGGGGTTTGAGATCGGCCATGGGCGTCGAAACCGAATCCTTCCCATCGGCATCGAGGCGATTCTCGACACCCGGCACGGGCGCCTGTCGTTTTGCGGCTCGGCCACGTTGCCTGCGGATGAGGAGGTCGGAAAGTGAATCCCGTGCATCGCCGGATGACAGCCGGTTTGGAAGCCGGGATTTTCCCCGGAGCGGTTCTCCTGGTAGCCGAGGGAGAACGCATTTTATTTCATCGCGCCTATGGCGTGGCAAGTATCTTTTCGGGCGGTCCGGTAAGAACCGATACGCTTTTCGATCTGGCTTCCCTGACCAAACCCCTTGCAACAGCCGCTGCCGTTATGAAGCTTCTGGAAAAACGCGGCCTGGCCTTTCACGATCCCATAATAAAAATTTTACCCGAATTTGCGCACACGGACAAAGATGGGATTACCATTTTCCAATTACTGACCCATACCTCCGGCCTGCCGGCTTATCGGCCCTATTATCGGATGTTGCGGCATATACCGCAGAACGGCCGCAAATCCGCCTTGAGACATCTTCTGCAAGCCCAGCCTCTGGCCGACAGGCCTGGACGGAACACGGTCTACAGTGATATCGGATATATGATTCTGGAGTGGTTGATCGAACGATTTGCACAAACCTCTCTGGACGACTATCTCAAGACAGCGATTTATGGGCCCTTGGCCGTCGACAGCCTTTTTTTTCCGGGGAAGGACGGGATTTCGTTCCCGAAAACTGTTGCGGCTACGGAATTCTGCCCGTGGCGGAACGTCCTTCTCGTGGGGCGGGTTCATGATGACAACGCCGACCTGGTCGGGGGCTTATGCGGCCATGCCGGGCTTTTCGGCACGGCCCAGGGGGTCCATCAACTTCTCTGCCATATGCTTTGCGTTTACCAGGGAGGGGATGGGGTGTTTCGAAGGGACCTGGTAGAACCGTTCTTTTCGCCCTGCAGGTTTTCGGGGCGACCACCGGGGTTTGATCGTCCTCAAGGTCCGTATTCCAGTGCCGGCCGATATTTTTCACCGAATACCATTGGGCACCTCGGGTTCACGGGCACCTCCTTCTGGATGGATCTGGACCGCCGAGCAATCGTCGTCCTTCTGACCAATCGCGTGCATCCTTCCCGCGACAATCTGGGCATCAGAGCATTCAGACCACTGTTGCACGACGTCGTGATGAATACGTTTTTTCGTTGCGGCGACACGTAAGATCACTCCAAAAATAAGCTTGTAATGGTGATACAATTTTGATAGCAATACAAAATTTGAAGTTTACGGATTCACCGAAAGCTAATATCGCGTCGGATACGGGGTAATATGGGTCTTTTTTTCGATTCTCTGCTGGGCATTTTCTCGAGTGATCTTGCCATCGACTTGGGAACCGCTAATACACTGGTTTATGTTAAGGGTAAGGGTATCGTGCTGAGCGAACCGTCCGTGGTTGCCGTGCGAACAGACAACCGGATGAAAAACCGTGTTCTGGCTGTGGGTCTCGAAGCAAAAAATATGCTGGGTCGGACTCCGGGCAACATCGTGGCGATCCGACCTATGCGGGACGGGGTGATTGCCGATTTCGAGGTGGCCGAGGCCATGATCCGCCATTTCATTCACAAGGTTCACAACCGGCGAACTTTTGTCAGACCCAGGATCATTATTGCCGTTCCCTCGGGTATCACTCAGGTGGAAAAGCGTGCCGTGAAAGAATCCGCAGAGTCTGCCGGCGCCCGTGAAGTATTTCTCATCGAGGAGCCCATGGCGGCCGCTATTGGAGCGGGACTGCCCATCACTGAGCCGACCTGTAATATGGTGGTCGACATCGGCGGCGGCACCACAGAGGTGGCCGTGATTTCTCTGGCCGGAATTGTTTACAGCCGTTCCATACGGGTGGCGGGAGACAAGATGGACGCCGCCATTATTCAGTACATCAAACGCAAATACAATTTGCTTATCGGAGAACAGACTGCTGAAACCGTCAAGACGACCATCGGAAACGCATATCCGGATCCCAATGACATTGAAACAATGGAAATCAAGGGGCGGGACCTTGTGACCGGCGTCCCGAAGATTCTGACCCTCAACGCGGAAGAGATTCGGGCGGCTATTTCCGAGCAGATCGACGCAATTGTCGAAACGGTCAAGATCGCTTTGGAACAGACACCTCCGGAACTCTCGGCCGATATTGTCGACAGGGGGATTGTCTTGACAGGGGGAGGCGCACAGTTGAAGCATCTCGACAAACTCCTCCGGGAAGAAACGGGACTCCCCATTACTATCACCGACGACCCCCTCTCCACCGTGGCCCTCGGTTCGGGGAAGGCTCTCGACAGCATCGAGATTCTTAAACAAGTCGTTATTATCTAATGATATGTTTTCCAGAAAAACCGTGGTCATTAGCGGCGTCGCTCTCTTTTTCATCCTCAATGTATTGCTGCTCTCCTTTTCGATGCGCAACCGGCATTCCTCCTATGGGACGGAACAGACCACCATCTCGATTACCGGACCGTTTCAGAATGTTATCAGTTTTGCCATTCGCTTCATAAAACAGATCTGGTCGCATTATTTTGCCTTGATTTCAGTCGCGGAGGAAAATGAGCGTCTCAAAGCGGCCTTGGGTCGTGCGATCGAGAGGTCCAACCGATGCGAGGAAGTAGAGTTGGCCAATGACCGTCTTCGCACGCTGCTGGACTTTCAGGAAACCCTGTCTCAGAAGGTTGTGGCGGGTGAGATCATCGGCAAAGATCCGTCCCCCTGGTTTCGGAGTATCATTATTAACAAAGGAAAACGGGACGGATTGCGGACTTCCCTGCCGGTAATCGTTCCCGAAGGTGTCGTGGGGATCGTTGCCGATGTTTCCGAACGGTATGCCAAGATCCTGATGCTGATCGACCAGAACAGCGCGGTTGACGCCCTTGTCCAGCGTAATCGTGTACGAGGTTTGGTCAGGGGAGAGGCAAAGGACATATGTTCTCTGGAGTATGTGCTGTATCGCCATGATCTCAGGGAAGGCGACATCGTGGTGACATCCGGACTGGACGGCGTATTTCCCAAAGGACTTCGGATCGGTACCATTTCCCAGGTGATCAAGCAGAATTCAGGAATTTTTCAAGAGGTCGCCGTTGTTCCCTTTGTAGATTTTGAAACCATCGAGGAAGTACTGGTCATTTTGTCCGCGCCTTCATACGAATCGTTTTATGGCAAATGAATTACGGCTTTTATCTGTTTGTCTGCCTGTTTTTGACGATCTTCCAGACGGTCGTCATCTTAGAAGTGCTGCCCTCCTATCAATGGTACGACCTGTTTATTCCTTTTATTATTTACCTCGGGATGATGCGACCGTTTTTCGAGGTAATCCCTTTTGTTATCCTGAGCGGGTTGATCGTGGACAGCCTGTCAGCAGGACCGTTGGGTTTGTATGTCACCAGTTATCTTTGGATATTTGCCCTGACACGATATGTCAGCGGTGTGCTCGTGGTGGGGCACTGGATGTGCCTTCCGTTTGCAGCGGCAACCGGGGTTTTAATCGAAAATTTCGTTATCCTGGGTGCCTGTGTTTTTCTGGATCGAAAATTTCAAGTGCCCAGAACGTCGGTTCGAATCGTTGCCGAACAGGTGGGTTGGGCCGCTGTCAGCGGTGGTTTCATTTTCGCGGGGATCAAAATCGCGCACAGACAGTGGCGGGAGTGGTTTGGAAATGTGTCCTTTGACAAAAAAAGTTAGGCATCCCACGACCTCACGACTTTCAGATCCGATTCATGAGATTATCGCTTAAAGCCGTTGGCAGCGAGTGGTACAAGCATCGTTTGACCTTTGCCGCCACAATGATACTTTTCGCATTTATGATTCTTTTCGTTCGCCTGTTTTATCTTCAGGTGGTCGAAGGCGAGGAGTTTAGACGATTGTCTCAAAACAATTGCATCCGTCTGCGCGGGATCAGCCCGTCAAGGGGGATTATTCTTGACCGCAATGGATCGATTCTCGTAGACAATAGACCTTCCTTCAACCTGAGCATCATTTCCCGGGATGCTAAACCGGTGGCGGAAACACTGGAAAGACTTCTGCAGTATGTGCATATACCGGAGGAGAGAATTGCGGCCGTCCTCGACCGACAAAACGGAGCGAAGACTTATGACCCTGTTCTCCTCAAAAAGGATATGAACCGCGATGAACTCGCAGCGGTCGAGGTTCACAAGTTTGACCTGCCCGGAATAGTCGTGGATATTCAGCCGAAGCGCCATTATATATCTCGACATGCCGCACATTTGATTGGATATTTGGGCGAAATAAGCCTTGACGAACTGAAAAGCGGCAGGTTCCCGGGCAGCAAGAGCGGGGATTACGTCGGCAAGTACGGTGTCGAAAGAACTGCCGAGACATACCTCAAAGGAAAGGCCGGCGGTAAGCAGGTCGAGGTCAATGCCAGAGGCCAGGTGGTCCGAACGCTGCTGACTGTCGATCCGGTTTCGGGGGATAACCTCTGGCTGACCATTGACATCGAACTCCAAAAAAAGGCCGAGGTCCTTATGGACGGTCTGGTGGGCGCCGTTGTGGCGATCCGTCCGGATTCCGGGGAAATTCTGGCCATGGTCAGCAGCCCGTCCTTCAATCAGAGCGGTTTTGTGGACGGTATGTCCCGCGAAGAGTGGCGGGATTTGGTTTCCAATCCCTTCCACCCTCTGCAGAACAAGGCGATCAACGGTGAATATCCGCCGGCGTCTACCTACAAGATCGTCACTGCGATGGCTGGTTTGGAAGAAGGTGTTATTGACGCTCATACCACATTCTTCTGCCCGGGATACTACCCATTTGGAGACCGGATTTTCCGATGCTGGCGAAAAGGAGGGCACGGCGCCGTCAATGTTCAGAAGGCTCTGGCCGTCTCCTGCGACGTCTTTTTTTATCAAACGGGGCAGAGGCTTGGCGTCGATCGTCTCGCCCGCCATGCCGGGAGTTGCGGACTCGGTCAACCCACTGGAGTGGCTTTGAGTCATGAGTCATCGGGGCTGATTCCTACGTCGGCCTGGAAAAAGAAACGGTTCGGCATCCCATGGCAAAAGGGAGAAACCTTGTCCATCGCCATTGGGCAGGGGTATAATCTCGCCACACCCTTGCAAATGGCGGTTTTGGCGGCGGCGATCGCCAATGGAGGAACGTTGTACCGCCCTGAAATCATCAAAAAGCGGGAGAATGCTCTTGGCGAGATTGTCTATGAATGCAAAAAAGAAGCGATCAGACAGTTGCCTGTCAGTGCCGGGACGCTTGAAATTTTAAAAAAAGGCCTATGGGATGTGGTAAACAGCTCTCATGGAACGGCGCGACTTGCGCGCATAGATGGGATCGACGTCAGCGGCAAAACCGGAACTGCCCAGGTATTCAGCCGGAAAAATGAGGATACCTCATGGAAAGAGATCACTCTGGATCATCTTAAACCCCATGCCTGGTTTATCGCCTATGGTGCACGACATCCGGATAAAATTGCGGTTTCCGTTATCGTAGAGCATGGAGAACATGGATCGGGCACGGCGGCACCGATCGCAAGGGAAGTTATACGGGCCTATTTCAATCAGGCCTCGAAGGGCAATTCCGCTTCTTCGGAAAGATGAACCAAACTTCAGGGAAGGAATGTCCATTGCAACCCGTGATGGTTGATCGCCGATTGATTCAGCATTTTGATTGGGGTCTGCTGTTGCTTACGGTGATCATTTGCACCATGGGGCTTCTATCGCTGCACAGCGCCGTCTCGGCCGGTCTTGACGGCGCGGACCGCTCTTTTTTTTTAAAGCAGATGGTCTGGTACGGTGCCGGCTTTGTCACCATAGGGTTCGTCATGGTGGTCGACTACCGGAACATCGATCGGTGGTCGTATATCATCTACGGTGGAATCATCGTAATGCTTATCGGTGTGTTGGGGTTCGGAAAACTTGCCGGCGGCTCAAGGCGGTGGTTGGTTTTGGGACCGGTTTCCATACAACCGTCGGAGATGGCCAAACTCGCCGTTATTATCATTCTGGCGAGGTATTTCTCCCGGCGGGTTAAACCGCAGGGGTTTTCCCTCCGGGAACTGATTTACCCTTCCATATTAATTCTCCTTCCGTTTCTCCTCATCGTCAATCAGCCCGACCTCGGAACGGGGCTTACGGTTATACTCATTTCAGGGTCAATGACCCTTTTTGTTAAGATTGAAAGACGCACATTCATATTTTTGGGCCTACTCGGTTCGATTGCCATGCCGATGGTCTGGTTTTTTCTGAAGGAATACCAGCAGCAGCGAATATTAACTTTTTTAAACCCGAACCGTGATCCGCTGGGTGCGGGATACCATATCATACAGTCCAAGATAGCCATCGGATCGGGAATGATGCTGGGAAAAGGATTTTTAAAAGGAACCCAGAATACCCTATCTTTTCTACCCGAGCAACACACTGACTTTATCTTTTCGGTTTTGGCTGAGGAGTGGGGGTTCATCGGTGCATCCATGACCGTCCTTGTCTATCTGACATTAGTCATTTTAGGACTCAACATCGCCTATCGATGTAAAGATCCTTTTGGAACGATCCTCTCTTTCGGCATCGTGGCGCTCATTTTTTGGCAGACGTTTATCAATCTGGGAATGGTAATGGGCCTCCTGCCGGTGGTCGGCATGCCGCTTCCCCTCATCAGTTACGGTGGATCATCGGTTATTACGATAATGATCTGCATCGGCATGCTGATGAATGTCAGTATGAGACAATTCTCTCCGGATTGATGCCGGACAGTATCGCCATCAGAAAATTCGAGTGCGATAGTTGATGGAATGCTTGTTTTTAAAGGCGATAAGACGCCCGTCGAATGCAGCCTTTATTAAGAAGCATTTTGCAAAAAACCTTTGACAAATTCATCGGCCTGATGTTACAAAACCCGCAATTTTGGGTCGGGTCGGAATATTTTAATTTTAATAGTAATTTGTAAACAGTATTTTGATGGGGGAGTGGAAATGATAAGTGTAGATAGTTCGGTCTTCATACAAATCGTCAATTTTCTGTTTCTGATCTGGATACTCAATAAGATTCTATATCGCCCCATCCGGGATATTTTAGCAAAACGAAAAGACCGCGTTGCAGGAATGGAGGACGGTATACAGACCTGCCTCAAAGAAGCTGAGGAAAAAAACACCCAGTTCTCTGAGGGCATTCGTGCGGCAAGGTCGACAGGCGCCAAGCAAAAAGAAAAGCTGATCCAGGAAGCCGAGAACGAAGAAAAGGCGATTGTCAGGCAGATCAACGAAAAGGCCCAGGCGGAACTCGCGAAGATTCGGGAAAAGATTGCGAAAGATGCGGAAGAGGTTCGGCAATCCCTTCTGCAAGAGGTTGATAAATTTGCAAACGACATTGGCGAAAAGATTTTAGGGAGGGCTGTTTAATGAAAAATCCTGGTATGTTCGGAAAGTGCCGGTGGATCTGGGGGAGGAGAGTTGTCATGCTTTCCCTGGCGGCGCTTCTGGTGTTTTGTTATGGTGCTGGAACTTTTGCCGCAACGGGTGAGCATGGTGATAGCGGGCAGGCGACCCATGAAGCGGCGGAGGGGGCCGGACACGGTGCCGATGCCGATGGGCATGGGGGGGCGGTCAAGACCTGGGTTGCAACGGATACGTATCGTGTTATGAATTTCGCCGTATTGGCGATAGCCCTCTTTTTTTTGCTGCGGAAGCCTGTCGCCAAGGCCTTGAATGCTCGGATCGACGGTATCAAAGAGCAGTTGAATGAACTCGAGGTCAAAAAACAGAAAGCGCTTGAAGAGTTGGCGACATACAATGCGAAAATTGCGGAACTTGAGCGAGAATCGGAAAACATCATCGCTCAATACGAAAAACAAGGCATGGAAGCGAAGGCTCGCATTTTGAAAGAGGCCGAATCCGCCGCCGAAAAGCTCGAGGAACAGGCAAAACGGAATATTGAGCATGAGTTCAAGCAGGCACAACAGCGACTGCAGAATGAGATACTGGAAAAAGCGCTGGCCAAGGCGGAAGGTCTGTTGAAAGCGAAAATAACGGATCAAGACCAGGAAAGACTTGTTGACGAATACTTAGAGAAGGTGGTGGCATAGTGAAAAATTTGGCTGTAGCACGGCGTTATGCCAAGGCACTTCTGCTGATAGGTAAAGAAGACGGTCAGGCTGAGTTGTACCGGGAGCAGCTTGGTGAATTCTCAAGTTTGATCTCCGATAACAAAGAACTCGGGCAGGCGTTCACGAATCCCCTCTATGATGCCGCGGGCCGAAAAAATGTGCTTCTCTCAGTGATCGAGTTGCTGGGTCTGTCAGGGGTTGTAAAGGCGTTTCTGCTCTTGCTGTTCGATAAAGGTCGGATCGGATTCATCGACGTCATAAATGATTTTTATCAAAAATTGGTGGATGAGCATAAGGGTATTGCGTTGGCCAGTTTGGTTTCAGCGGCGGAGCTTTCATCCGAAGCGATTGAAAAAATTCGCGAATCTCTGTCCAAGGTGACCGGTAAAGAGGTTAAGCTTGAAGTAAAACAAGACCCCGAGCTTATAGGTGGCGTTGTCACCAGGATCGGGGATCTTGTTTTAGACGGCAGTGTCAGGACACAGTTGCTTAATATGAGAGAATCTTTAAAAAGGGGTGAGAGTGTCTAATGGAACTAAGAGCTGAAGAAATTAGTCAGATTATCAAAGAGCAGATCACGGATTATGACAAAAAAGTCGAACTGAGCGAAACCGGCGTTGTCCTGTCCGTGGGGGATGGTATCGCCCGTGTTTACGGTCTTGAAAAAGTGATGGCCCTGGAGTTGGTCGAGTTTGGCGGGGGTGTTCTGGGGCTGGTCCTGAACCTTGAGGAAGACAACGTGGGTATTGCCATTATGGGAGAGGATACCCAAATCAAAGAGGGGGATATCGTCAAGCGAACCGGTCGTATTGCCGAGGTACCGGTCGGCGAGGCGGTTCTGGGCCGCGTCGTGACGGCCACCGGGGAACCCATCGATGGCAAGGGGCCGATCGATTCCAAGGATTTCCGTCGGGTCGAAATGGTCGCTCCGGGTGTTATCGCCAGAAAAAGCGTTCATGAGCCTTGCTACACCGGTCTGAAGGCGATTGATGCCATGACGCCTGTGGGACGCGGTCAACGGGAACTCATCATCGGCGACCGTCAGATCGGTAAGACGGCTGTAGCGGTCGACGCCATTCTTGCCCAGAAGGATACGGACGTTTATTGCATTTACGTCGCCTGCGGCCAGAAAAAGTCGACGGTCGCCCAGGTCGTTGCGGTTCTCGAAAAGCACGGTGCCATGGAATACACCACCGTCGTCGCCGCCTGTGCCAGCGATCCGGCAACCCTTCAGTTTGTCGCTCCCTATGCCGGGTGCGCCATGGGTGAGTATTTCCGGGATAGTGGGAAACATGCTCTCATCATTTATGACGACTTGTCGAAACAAGCCGCTGCCTATCGCCAGGTTTCGCTCCTTCTCAGACGTCCGCCGGGACGTGAGGCCTATCCCGGTGATATTTTTTACAACCATTCTCGTCTCCTCGAACGTTCTGCGAAATTGAGCGACGAACTTGGTGCCGGCTCACTGACCGCGCTTCCCATCATCGAAACCCAGGCGGGTGACGTCTCGGCCTATATTCCGACCAATGTTATTTCCATCACCGACGGTCAGATCTACCTCGAACCGAACCTGTTTTATGCGGGTGTGCGTCCAGCCATCAACGTCGGCCTGTCGGTATCCCGCGTCGGCGGTGCCGCACAAGTAAAAGCCATGAAACAGGTGGCAGGTACCCTTCGTCTTGATTTGGCTCAGTATCGGGAACTCGAGGCTTTTGCGGCTTTCGGAAGCGATCTGGATGCCTCGACACAGCGGCAGTTGACCCGAGGAGCACGTCTGGTTGAGATTCTGAAACAGCCCCAGTACAATCCGCTGCCTTTAGAAAAACAGGTTATCATTCTTTTCGCCGGTACCAAAGGCTTTCTGGATCCGTTGCCCGTTGACGCTCTGGCCAAATATGAAGCAGGCCTCCACACCTTCATCGAAGAAAGGTATCCTCAGATTTTCAAAGGTCTGGCCGAAAAGAAGGAGATCACCGAAGATCTCAGCAATGAGATGACGAAGGCCTTGACTGAATACGGAGCGGAGTTCAAAGACACAATCAAATAAAGAGGGCGCAATTTTATGGCAACACTAAAAGATGTCCAGCTTAAGATCGCCGCGGTCAAAAAGACGAAGCAGATTACCAAGGCCATGAACATGGTGGCCGCTTCCAAACTTCGCGGCGCTCAGAACAAAATGGAGGGGTTTCGACCGTATGCGTCGAAATTTTCCGAAGTTCTGGGAAGTCTTGCGGAAAATGCCGGGGAAGAAGCCAGCCCTTTGCTGATTCCGCGTGAGGAAGTCAAGAAGATAGGTGTCGTATTGTGTACGTCCGACCGCGGTCTCTGCGGTGGTTTCAACGCCAATCTCATCAACCGGGCCGAATCGTTTTTTAAGGAAAAGGCGGAACATGATATTGATGTAGCCTATACAAATTTCGGCAAAAAAGGAAGGGATTGGGCTCGAAACAACAAAAAGGCGATCGCAGACGTGTATTTGGGCGTCGTTGGCGGCAAGTTTGATTTCAGCGTTGCCGTCAATGCCGGACGGAAGTTGATCGGCAGCTTTTTAGATGGAGAATATGACGAGGTATATCTGATCTATTCCGAATTTGTCAGTATGGCGAGACAGGTGCCCGTGATCAAACAACTCCTGCCGATACCGCCGATCGAAACTGCCGATATCGAAGAGGCCGATGAAGAACCGTCGTATATTGCGGAGCACATCTGCGAGCCGTCGCCTGCCGAGTTGCTTGGCGATATGCTGCCAAAAAACGTATTCGTTCAGTTGTATAGCGCTTTGCTCGAAACATCGACCAGTGAGCATGCCGCACGTATGACGGCAATGGACAATGCAACCAAAGCCTGCAACGACATGATAGAAAACCTGACCCTGGCGTATAACAAGGCGCGTCAGGCGGCCATTACTTCGGATTTGATGGATATTGTCGGTGGTGCTGAGGCCCTTAAGGGATAAACTACACAATACGGACATAAGTGTTTATGGGAGGTTTTTAAATGGGAGAAAATATTGGTAAAATCACACAGGTAATGGGGCCTGTTGTCGATGTGGAGTTCGAGCAGGGAAAACTCCCCACGATTCTGACTGCACTTTTGATTTCGAACCCCGCGATCAGCGACGAAGAGGACAATCTGGTCGTCGAGGTGGCTCAGCACTTGGGAGACAATGTTGTCCGCACTATCGCCATGGATGTCACCGACGGCTTGGTCCGCGGCATGCGTGTCAAGGATACGGGCGCACCCATCATGATGCCTGTCGGCGAAGCCGGACTTGGTCGTGTATTGAACGTCGTCGGACGCCCTGTTGACGGTCTGGGTCCTGTCAGCCAGGAAAAAATGATGCCCATCCATCGTCTGGCGCCAGCTTTTACAGAGCAGGATACTACTGTCCGGGTTCTCGAAACAGGCGTAAAGGTCATTGATTTGTTGGTACCGTTCCCTCGCGGTGGAAAGATGGGCATGTTTGGCGGCGCCGGCGTGGGGAAAACCGTTATTATGATGGAAATGGTTCACAACATCGCTATGCAGCACGGCGGCATTTCCGTCTTTGCAGGTGTGGGCGAGCGGACCCGTGAGGGGAACGATCTTTACCATGAAATGAAAGACTCCGGCGTTCTTCCGAAAGCTGCTCTGATCTACGGCCAGATGACGGAGCCTCCCGGGGCCCGCGCACGTGTTGCCCTGTCAGCCCTTACCGCTGCGGAATATTTCAGAGATGTGGAAGGTCAGGACGTGCTCATTTTTATCGACAATATCTTCCGCTTTACCCAAGCCGGTTCAGAGGTTTCGGCGCTTCTCGGACGCATGCCTTCCGCCGTTGGATACCAGCCGACGCTGGCCGTCGACCTTGGTGCCCTTCAAGAGCGGATCACCTCTACAGACAAGGGGTCGATCACGGCTGTTCAGTGTGTCTACGTTCCCGCCGATGACTTGACCGACCCGGCACCGGCAACCACTTTTGCGCATCTAGACGGTACCGTCGTTCTTTCTCGTCAGATCGCAGAGTTGGGGATTTATCCTGCCGTGGATCCATTGGATTCGACCTCCCGAATTCTTGACGCCAACTATATTGGTGAAGAACACTATAATGTTGCTCGTCAAGTTCAGCAAATTCTCCAAAAATACAAAGAATTGCAGGATATTATCGCAATTCTTGGCATTGAGGAACTATCGGAGGAAGACCGTCTCACCGTTGCAAGAGCCCGTAAAATGCAGCGCTTTCTGTCTCAACCGTTCCATGTAGCGGAAACCTTCACCGGCAAAGCCGGGAAATATGTCAAAATCGAGGATACCATCAGGGCCTTCAAGGAAATTGTCGAAGGCAAACATGATGAAATTCCCGAGCAGGCGTTCTATATGGTGGGCGGTATTGAAGAGGTTCTCGAAAAGGCCAAAGATATGTCTGAGGCATAAGCAGCCGACGGTTGCGAGGGGAAAAATATGGCAGAAAATATTAGATTGGAGATTGTTACCCCTGATAAATCTGTCGTTAGCGAAGATGTTCAGATCGTTGTGGGGCCTGGTACCCTGGGGGAATTCGGCATATTGCGTGGACACACGCCGTTTTTGACCACACTCAACATGGGCACCGTTCGGTACAAGGATGCCGGTGGCGCTGAGCGACAAATTTTTATCAGTGGAGGTTTCGCCGAAGCTTTGCCGGATAAGGTGACAATATTGGCAGAGTCGGCTGAACGCCGGAGGGATATTGATATCGATCGTGCCCGGTCAGCTTTGGCCAGGGCACAAAAGCGCCTGGAAGAGGCCCAAAAAGAAAAGCTCGACTACGCGAGGGCCAAGGCCGCACTGGACCGGGCACTTCATCGCATCAAGGTCGCCTCGTCCAAGGGGCAATAAAAGACATATCGTAATATATCGGTACAGCAATCGCGAAAAAAAGGCAGGTCGTTGATCAACGGCTTGCCTTTTTGCGTAGACATTTACCGAATTCAGCATGCTATGTGCGGGTGCAGTAAAAAATCTTGACTTTCGTTGGCTTGAAAGATTATATTGAAAATAGGAATTTGAGATGAAAAACCGGATAAATTGGGCATTTTCTCGCCAATACAGCATTACATAAAGATGTGTCTCGTGTGGAATATTCGACGATGGCGTATACCTTGTCTCAACCGATTCAAATATAATACGGCCAAATCGGTCATTAGTAGTTTAAGCAGAGAGGCAGGGGTTTTTATTTGGCTTTTTAAGATATTGCCGCACCATGGAATATGGATGTGTTACGGTAGGCATTTTGAGCGCTCTTGATCATCGAAAGGTATCCCCTGAAAATGGGGATTCACGTTTTCAATCCGCGCTGATTTTTTCCGAAAGCGGGATGTTGAATTCTGCAGCCAAGGGAATGTGTGTCTCCGTAATCACCTTAAAAAAGAAAGATCCTTCGATATGAGGTTGGATCTTTGAACCTCGCTTGCAATCCAGATAAAGGCGAGCGATGCGACAGCGTGGAGGCGTGGCTGATTCCTGTACGCCTGTCGAAGATTACCGTTTTGACGAAAACAAAAACAATGAGTATTCCCCTGCCGTGTTCGTGATTGGAAGAAGCGCTTTGATCCAACAGATAACACGAAGGGAGCCTTACTTGGCTTTGGTGAGCATGTTCTGTTGATACAGAAAAGCCTAAAGAAGCCACAAGGTGCCCACTTTGAACTATAGGTTCAAAGGCCTGCCAACACGGCACAATGGTGGGGGATAACCATATTTTTGCCGCCGCGATACCGATTGGGCCCAATTGCCCAAAACTGAGAGTATTGCTCTTTTCCTGCCCTCTGGTTTATCCGATCGACGCCTCAATCTTTCCTGATAATAGATGTCGCTGTTATTCAAAACAAACAACGGATTGATGCGCTATCTTGAAGAGTTTCCAGCAAAAAAACCTCTTTATAAAAGACCAACATCAATCGAGGATCGCCGGAATGAAGATGGCGTGTCATTCAGGAAGGTCTGTGCCCTCAAGCCGCCGCAGGGGTGTTGCACACTCGCCGACAGGTATGACGGCTGAACGACAGCGTATGGATAGGTACCGTTCCAAAACAGGCCGTGGATGATATTGGGGAGAATGTTATATGAGTGAATATAGCTTGTTAATGGGCCTTATCGGCGCAGGCATCGGCTTTGGGGTTGCCTACTGGGTAAAAGGGCAACTTCAGACACAGAAAATTAAAGCTGCTGATGAAGAGGCCCAGCGCATTGTAGACGATGCAAAACGAAGATCGGAAACGTTGCTGAAAGAGGCGATGCTCGAGGCAAAAGACAAACTTTTTTTAATGAAAAGCGAGTTTGATGCTGAAACGAGAGAGACCCGTGCAGAGTTAAAAAAGCAAGAGAACCGTTTGATTCAGAAAGAAGAGAATATCGATCGGAAGAACGACCAACTTCAATTAAAGGAACAAGAGCTCAGCGACAGAGAAGTCGGTATTGCCGACAAAGAGGAAGCGCTTCTCGCCGAGGATCGACGCTATCACGAGCTGATTGAAGCGCAGAAGGATCAGCTTGAACGGATTTCCGGACTGACCGCCGAACAGGCCAAAGAACTTCTGATCAGAGCAATGGAAAATGAGGCACGTTACGAGGGGGCGAAGCTCATAAAACGGATAGAGAGCGAGGCTAAGGAGGAGGCGGACAAGAAGTCAAAAAGGATCATTGCCACGGCCATTCAACGCTATGCAGCTGACTTCGTGGCCGAACGCACCGTTTCCGTCGTACAACTTCCCAACGATGAAATGAAGGGACGGATTATTGGCAGGGAAGGCCGAAATATTCGAGCGCTTGAAGCGGCAACCGGTATTGATCTGATAATAGATGATACGCCTGAAGCCGTTATTTTATCTGGATTCAACCCTGTCCGGAGGGAGGTGGCGAGAATTGCTTTGACGCGTTTGATATCCGATGGCAGAATACATCCCGCCCGCATTGAGGATATCGTCAAAAAAGTGGGAAAAGAAATTGATGTTACCATCAAGGAGGCCGGCGAGCAAGCTGCCTTCGATTTGGGGGTTCACGGAATTCACAATGAATTGATCAAGTATATCGGTCAACTTAAATTCCGTACCAGCTATGCTCAGAATGTTCTTCAGCATTCCGTAGAGGTGGGATTTTTGTGCGGTATCATGGCGGCGGAGCTCGGCCTGAATGAAAAACTCGCGAGACGCATGGGGCTGCTTCACGATATCGGAAAAGCCATTGACCATGAAGTGGAAGGTCCTCATGCAATTATCGGCTCAAAATTATTGAAAAAATTTGGTGAGTCTCCGAAAATCGTTCATGCTGTTGCCGCCCACCATGAGGATGTTCCGCCGGCATCGGTTTACGCGCTTCTGGTCCAGGCTGCCGACGGTTTGTCCGGCGCTCGGCCAGGGGCTCGTAAAGAACTGCTTGAAAATTATGTCAAGCGGTTGGAGGATCTCGAGAACATCGCCAATTCATTTCAGGGGGTCGTCAATTCTTATGCAATACAAGCGGGTCGGGAGATTCGCGTTATGGTGGAGAGCAGTATGGTGTCCGATGAGGAGACGATTCTCATGAGCAAGGATATTGTCAAGAAGATTGAAGAGTCACTAACGTTTCCAGGGCAGATCAAGGTGATGGTTATCCGGGAAACCCGAGCTGTTGAATTCGCGAACAAATAAGGTGAGAAGACATGGCAAAGATAGTGGATGCGCTCAAGGAACGGGGGTTTATTGAACAGACGACCCATGATGCGGAACTGCATGAATATCTCGAAACCGGCAGCCGAACCTGCTATATTGGATTTGATCCAACGGCATCCAGCCTTCATGTAGGGAGTTTAGTACCTATCATGGCGCTGGCACATATGCAGCGTCACGGCCATCGGCCCATAGCGCTGGTTGGCGGCGGTACCGGTCTGATTGGCGATCCCAGCGGAAAAACCGAAATGAGACAGCTTCTCACCCCTGAATCCATTAATGAAAACGTGATCGGAATACAGAGGCAACTCTCTAAATTTATAGATTTCTCGAATGGGAAGGCCTTGATGTTGAACAATGCCGATTGGTTGACGAAACTGGCCTATATCCCCTTGTTGAGAGATATCGGACGTCACTTCAGTGTGAACCGCATGATCAAAGCTGAAAGCTACCGTATGCGCCTTGAATCCGAAGAGGGGTTAAGTTTCATTGAATTCAATTATATGATTCTGCAAGCATATGATTTTATGGTTCTCTACGATAAATATGATTGCGGCCTCCAGATGGGGGGCAGCGATCAGTGGGGAAATATTCTTGCAGGCATCGAACTGATTCGGCGGACGCATCAGAAAACAGCTTTCGGCATCACATTTCCGCTCATCACGACCAGCAGCGGCATCAAAATGGGGAAGACGCACCAGGGCGCGGTTTGGCTCGATTCAACGCGAACATCTCCGTATGATTATTATCAGTTCTGGATCAATACGGACGATAGGGATGTGACGCGCTTCCTGTCGCTTTTTACGTTTCTTCCGATGGAGGAGATTCGCGCTGTAGAGGGATTGGCGGGAGAGGAACTGAATGCGGTCAAGACGGTTCTCGCTTTCGAAACCACCGCTCTGGCACACGGTACCGAAGCGGCGGTTAAAGCTTACAATGCTGCCGGGTCCATGTTTGGATTCCGGGTCGTTCCACACGACCTTCTTCCATCAAGCGCCATACCGCGAAAAGAGAAAGGTGGTGAGGATTCTGTTCCTTGCACGACGATCAGCGAGGCGGAGATCGGAGACGGAATTCCGGCTTTTAAAATATTGCATATGACAGGGCTTGCAAACTCCGGTGGGGCGGCAAGGCGGCTGATAGATCAGGGCGGGGGATATATCAACGGAGAGCGGATTCAGTCGCCTGAATACATGGTTACGAAGGATGACTTTAACGCGTCAAATATCTTACTTCGAGCAGGAAAGAAACGTTATCACAGATTGATGCTGACAAATTGAGAATTCAACCCGCCGTGACGAACACCTGGAGGTGAGTTGAACAGGCGAAACCGTCAGCAGAAGCAGTTCGATTTGATATCGCCTCATCTCATAACGGATGACCATCCTGGGAACTGGTATTGTGCCTGGCGATTTTGGATATCCGGAGATTGAGGCGATTTTAGTGCGGGGTGATCGGATTTTTGTGTGTAGGAGATCAAAAAGGTGTTGACACGGGGCCGTTTTTTTTGTAGAAGCGGAATTCGTTTGGGTATGGGTCTGCTGACCTGTGGTGGTTTACGGTGTCAGCAGATTTTTTGTTCTTTTAAGATGGTGATATTGTAAGAGGTCGAATGCCGTGGTAGTAATTTGCGGCGGGGGAGCCGGAAAGTTCTTGACAGGATCTGCTGTTGAGGATAGAAGGCTTGGGTTCTTTTACGATGGTGTCGGGCACTTGAAGCGGGTTTGAGTTTTTTTAGGGCAGCGGGTAAAAAAGTGCTTGACAAAGCGGCCGGGTTCTTGTAGTTTGGCCGAGTTCGCTTGAGGGGAGCGGGAGTTTTTCTCAGGGGGGCGTTATTGATCTTTGAAAACCAGACAGTAATGAACAAGTTAAGCTCTTTGTCAAGGATATTGAGTAGCCGATTGGCTTTTAGAAGTTTAATTGGCGAGTTTGATCCTGGCTCAGAATGAACGCTGGCGGCGTGCTTAACACATGCAAGTCGCACGAGAACGCTTCTGCTTGCAGGGGCTAGTAAAGTGGCGCACGGGTGAGTAACGCGTGGGTAATCTACCCTTGGATTCGGGATAACCCTTCGAAAGGAGTGCTAATACCGGATGAAGTCATTTAGGCTGTGGTTTAGATGATGAAAGGTGGCCTCTCCGAGGAAGCTACCGTTTGGGGATGAGCCCGCGTACCATTAGCTTGTTGGTGGGGTAACGGCCTACCAAGGCGACGATGGTTAGCTGGTCTGAGAGGATGATCAGCCACACTGGAACTGACACACGGTCCAGACTCCTACGGGAGGCAGCAGTGAGGAATTTTGCGC